>UAVY01000011.1 GCA_900446925.1 Citrobacter koseri
CAAAACTTCGCAGTGAACCTTTTCAGGTACACTCTGAAGTTTTCTTATATGAGCAGTAAAATATGGTGGAGCTATGCGGGGATCGAACCGCAGACCTCCTGCGTGCAAAGCAGGCGCTCTCCCAGCTGAGCTATAGCCCCATACAGTACAGTCAGAACCTCTTACCGATGATTTTTCCTGAGACAAGGCGTGGAATGACGAAGCATACTTAAAGTATGTGAGTCATTTCACAACGCAGTATTCAGGGAAAATCTGGTAGGCCTGAGTGGACTTGAACCACCGACCTCACCCTTATCAGGGGTGCGCTCTAACCACCTGAGCTACAAGCCTGTAGAGGTTTTTACTGCTCGTTTTTCATCAGACAATCTGTGTGGGCACTGCAAAGGCAGGTTCTTTAAGGTAAGGAGGTGATCCAACCGCAGGTTCCCCTACGGTTACCTTGTTACGACTTCACCCCAGTCATGAATCACAAAGTGGTAAGCGCCCTCCCGAAGGTTAAGCTACCTACTTCTTTTGCAACCCACTCCCATGGTGTGACGGGCGGTGTGTACAAGGCCCGGGAACGTATTCACCGTGGCATTCTGATCCACGATTACTAGCGATTCCGACTTCATGGAGTCGAGTTGCAGACTCCAATCCGGACTACGACATACTTTATGAGGTCCGCTTGCTCTCGCGAGGTCGCTTCTCTTTGTATATGCCATTGTAGCACGTGTGTAGCCCTGGTCGTAAGGGCCATGATGACTTGACGTCATCCCCCACCTTCCTCCAGTTTATCACTGGCAGTCTCCTTTGAGTTCCCGGCCGGACCGCTGGCAACAAAGGATAAGGGTTGCGCTCGTTGCGGGACTTAACCCAACATTTCACAACACGAGCTGACGACAGCCATGCAGCACCTGTCTCACGGTTCCCGAAGGCACATTCTCATCTCTGAAAACTTCCGTGGATGTCAAGACCAGGTAAGGTTCTTCGCGTTGCATCGAATTAAACCACATGCTCCACCGCTTGTGCGGGCCCCCGTCAATTCATTTGAGTTTTAACCTTGCGGCCGTACTCCCCAGGCGGTCGACTTAACGCGTTAGCTCCGGAAGCACGCCTCAAGGGCACAACCTCCAAGTCGACATCGTTTACGGCGTGGACTACCAGGGTATCTAATCCTGTTTGCTCCCACGCTTTCGCACCTGAGCGTCAGTCTTCGTCCAGGGGGCCGCCTTCGCCACCGGTATTCCTCCAGATCTCTACGCATTTCACCGCTACACCTGGAATTCTACCCCCCTCTACGAGACTCAAGCCTGCCAGTATCAGATGCAGTTCCCAGGTTGAGCCGGGGATTTCACATCTGACTTAACAGACCGCCTGCGTGCGCTTTACGCCCAGTAATTCCGATTAACGCTTGCACCCTCCGTATTACCGCGGCTGCTGGCACGGAGTTAGCCGGTGCTTCTTCTGCGGGTAACGTCAATTTGCTGTGGTTATTAACCACAACACCTTCCTCCCCGCTGAAAGTACTTTACAACCCGAAGGCCTTCTTCATACACGCGGCATGGCTGCATCAGGCTTGCGCCCATTGTGCAATATTCCCCACTGCTGCCTCCCGTAGGGAGTCTGGACCGTGTCTCAGTTCCAGTGTGGCTGGTCATCCTCTCAGACCAGCTAGGGATCGTCGCCTTGGTGAGCCGTTACCCCACCAACAAGCTAATCCCATCTGGGCACATCTGATGGCAAGAGGCCCGAAGGTCCCCCTCTTTGGTCTTGCGACGTTATGCGGTATTAGCTACCGTTTCCAGTAGTTATCCCCCTCCATCAGGCAGTTTCCCAGACATTACTCACCCGTCCGCCACTCGTCAGCAAAGCAGCAAGCTGCTTCCTGTTACCGTTCGACTTGCATGTGTTAGGCCTGCCGCCAGCGTTCAATCTGAGCCATGATCAAACTCTTCAATTTAAGTTTGATGCTCGTGAATTAAACTTCGTAATGAATTACGTGTTCACTCAGAGACTTGGTATTCATTTATTGTCCGAAGACATTAAGAATCCATGTCACTTTGAGTGCCCACACAGATTGTCTGATAAATTGTTAAAGAGCAGCTGCAACGCGGCTTTCAGCTCACCGTTGCGAGGTGACGTATAATACGTTTTCCTCATTCAGAGTCAAGTGCTTATTTTCACTTTTCTCTGCCGGCGTTCATCGCTGAACCCCGCTGACCCGGCGGCCTGTGTGCCGTTGTTCCGTTGTTCCGTTGTTCCGTTGTTCCGTTGTTCCGTGTCAGTGGAGGCGCATTATAGGGAGTTATTCCGGCCTGACAAGGGGAAATTTAAAATTATTTTCCGACTGCTTTCTTTTTAAGCAAAACCACCTCAAACCGCCAGTTTTTCGAGCGTTTCGAAACCGTAACGCTGTAAAACGGGTATTAATTGCTCGGTCTCTGGCGTCATTGCCATGCAGAAAGCAATATTAGCCTCCGCTGATTTGGCATCCGGCGCTTCATGCTCTAACAACCAGGCTGTGCGACGCGCAATCGCCGCCCCGGAATCCACCAGCCTTGTCCCTTCAGGAAGGACCTGCAACAGTTCTTCCTGTAATAGAGGGAAATGGGTACATCCCAGAACAACCGTGTCGGGCGGTTCCGGCATCCGCAGCCAGGGTCTCAGGATACGGCGTAGTTCTTCCAGCGATACGGGTTCACCGTGCAGTTTGGCTTCCGCCAGCTCCACCAGTTCTGCCGATCCCAACATCGCTATCTGACATTCATTCGCAAATCGCGCTATCAACTCATGGGTATAAGGGCGTTTTACCGTGCCACGCGTTGCCAGCAACCCGACGATGCCGTTGGCGGTCAGCCTCGCTGCGGGTTTAATCGCAGGTACGACGCCCACAACCGGGAACGCGAATTTTTCACGCAATGCAGGAAGAGAAACCGTGCTGGCCGTATTACAGGCGATTACCGCAAGTGAGAGAGGATAACGCTGCTGCAATGCGGTAACGATCTCGACGACGCGCTCGACAATAAACGCTTCGCTCTTTTCCCCGTAAGGAAACGCGACGTTATCGAAAGCATATATATAGTGGAGATTCGGCAGGAGATGCCGAATCTCATCGTAGACCGACAACCCACCGACGCCGGAATCAAACACCAGCACGGTGGGACGTGGATCAGAAGGTGTAGCTGCCAGACAAGTAGTACTCTCGTCCTGCAGTTTGGTAGCCATAAGCTGTCTCGTAATCTTTATCGAACAGGTTGGCGATTTTACCACGAACTGTCAGGCGATCGGTGATCGGATACGATGCAGAAACATCAACAGTGCTATAGCTCGGCAAGATTTGCTGGGTGTTATTGTACTGGGAGGTGTTGTTATCGTAGCGCTTGCCGTAATACTGCCACGATACATCCATATCGACGTTAAACATCGTCCAGTCCAGTTGATACTTCGCCTGGCGCTTCGAGCGTCGGGCTAACACTTCACCGTTGTCGTCATTACGCGGATCGACATATTGCAACGTAACACGATGGCTAAAGATGCCGGTATCAAAGCTGCCCGTCCATTCCACGCCTTTAATGGTTGCCGCATCAATATTGTCATACTCACCCTGGTAGGTGTTTGGATCAAAGTAGTAAGTGATCAGGTTAGTAATCTTGTAATGGTAGGCAGACAGGCGCCAGTCCAGCGGACCAGTGAGCCCTTCCAGCCCGGCCTCCCACTGTTTAGACTCTTCCGGTTTCAGGTTAGGATTCGCGTTGATGCCAAAACGGGTAGAACCAAACTGCTGCCCCAGAGATGGAGACAGGAACCCGGTACCATAGCCGATAGTTACTCGATAGTTGTCGATAAACTCCCATCCAGCCGTCGTCTGCCAGGTGCCATGCCAGCCAAACTGTTCATCATGATCTTCACGCCCTGAAGCCTCCAGCGTTACATCGCCGAATTGTTGCTGACCGGTCAGGTATAAACCGGTGTTATCGCGTTTATATGTGTCCGACATCACGGTATCGGATGAGGTCAAACGCTGCTGCTGCCAGTCTACGCCCGCGCTAACGGAACCGTGCCCCACGATAAGGTTATTACCCCATTGCAGGTTACGCTGGGTCATGCGATCGAGCGTCGTACCGTCATGATAGCGACCATAAATACTGCTGTAGTTATAGTCCTTCACCTTCTGGTAGCTGGCGAGAAGTTGTGAAGAGTAAATCCCGGAGTTGAATTTCAGACCTGCGTCCCAGCTCTGATTGTAGAGTTGCGATTCATCAGCACTGTAGGCCGGAATAGACGGCGGGCTTCCCAGATCGTAATCAGAGTTGTTGGTATAACTGTGACCACGGAAAAAACCATCGAAATTATCATTAAATTTATGTTCGAGGCTGCCCCAAAATGCCTTGCTGCGAAAACCATCGCGGTCGCGATCGTGATCCCAGGTTGAGCCGGGCTGTACGTTAAAGCCTTTATTGCCCTCATAAGAACCCGCTACCGTGGCGACAGTGTCGCCAAAGCGATGGCGCAACGTACCGTCATATTGCTGATAACCTTTTGAACCAACGCCCGCGGTAATTTTTGACTGTTCTTGATCGGAGTGCGTAATAACGTTAATGACCCCACCCACTGCGCCGGAACCATAAATCGCCGAGCGTGGTCCACGAATGTATTCCACGCGTTGCACCAGCGATATTGGAATCTGATTCAGATCGGGGTTATTCGTAATGCCGGGGCGGGTCATGGGAACACCATCGACCAGAACCAATACCTGTTTGGCTTCCGTACCACGAATAAATAAAGAAGAAGACTGCCCCATGCCGCCGTTTTGATTGATATCAACGCCTGGCAGGCGGCGCATCACATCATTCAAATTCTTCGCTTGCCAGCGGTCGATATCCTCACGCGTCACAACATCAGCAGGCGCCAGTACGGTATTAACCGGTTGTTGAAAACGATTTGCGGTGACGATCAGGGTGTCTGGGTTAGTATCCTGCGCCCAGCCAGAAAATGCCGTGACGGAGAGCGCCGTCAGCAGCGAAGATTTTTTAATCATTGTAAAGCATCCACAATATAAGAAGGATGCCGCAGGCTTCATCGATAGTACGCGATGATGAACACCAGATGCGACGTTAGCCGGCAGGTCTTCGGGCTTGGAAGGTTATCCTCAGGATACAAGAGATGATGACTTCCCGCCGGGTGGCAGTGTCTGCTTATGCTCTCATCTCACCTTTCCTTACCGCTGCGCGTCAGCTCCAGATTCGCACCTGGATTCCCTATTAACTCACAGGACCGGCTCACGGATGCTACATTCTGTAACAATCTACGTCCAGACCGCAATATCACAATATCGGAAATCATCAATGACTGGACATCTGATGAGCAATCCCTACAATCCCCGCGTACTTTTATTTTTCAGGATGCATCATGACCCCCGAACACCTTCCGACAGAACAGTATGACGCGCAGCTAGCCGAAAAAGTGGTGCGCTTGCAGAGTATGGATGGCGCCGTTTTCTGACCTGGTCCCGGAAGTGTTTCGCTCGCCAGTCAGCCATTATCGGATGCGCGCCGAATTTCGCCTGTGGCATGACGGCGACGACCTGTATCACATCATTTTTGATCAGCAGACGAAAAGCCGTATCCGCGTCGACAGCTTCCCGGCGGCCAGCGAGCTGATTAACCAGCTGATGACGGCGATGATTGAAGGCGTGCGCCATAATCGCGTCCTGCGCCATAAGCTGTTCCAGATTGATTACCTCACCACGATGAGCAATCAGGCGGTGGTTTCGCTGCTGTACCATAAAAAGCTGGATGGATGAGTGGCGCCAGGAAGCGGAAACGCTGCGGGATGCGCTGCGAGCGCAAAACCTGAATGTGCATCTGATTGGCCGGGCGACCAAAACCAAAATCGAGCTGGATCAGGATTACATTGACGAACGTCTGCCCGTGGCGGGAAAAGAGATGATCTACCGTCAGGTAGAGAACAGCTTCACGCAGCCCAATGCCGCAATGAATATTCAGATGCTGGAGTGGGCGCTGGATGCAACCAAAGCGTCGAAAGGCGACCTGCTTGAACTGTACTGCGGCAACGGCAACTTCTCATTGGCTCTGGCGCGTAACTTCGACCGGGTGCTGGCAACGGAAATCGCCAAACGTCAGTCGCCGCAGCGCAGTACAACATTGCCGCTAACCATATTGATAACGTGCAGATTATCCGTATGGCCGCCGAAGAGTTTACGCAGGCGATGAACGGAGTACGCGAGTTTAACCGTTTGCAGGGCATCGACCTGAAGAGCTATCAGTGTGAAACGATTTTTGTCGATCCGCCACGTAGCGGGCTGGACAGTGAAACCGAGAAAATGGTGCAGGCATATCCGCGTATTTTGTACATTTCCTGCAACCCGGAGACGCTGTGTAAGAACCTGGAAACATTAAGCCAGACGCACAATGTGTCACGTCTGGCTCTGTTCGATCAGTTCCCGTATACGCACCATATGGAATGCGGCGTGTTACTCACTGCCAGGTAAAACGTAGGCCGGATAAAGTGGTTACGCCGCCATCCGGCATTATTCCGCGACTTCCTGCTTGCGGTTACGCATCTTAAAGCCAATCCAGAATACCAGAATCACCGACAGCACCGCCGGGAAGAAGTTAGAACCGATATCCGGGTATTCCGCACGTACCACGGTGCTGTACAACAACACGCCGAGGATAAAACAGGCGGCAGCCAGCCCGGCAAGCCGACAGGCATGGTGCGGTTTTGATAACGTTGATGCAGGCAATAAACCGCCAGCACCAGCGCGATAATCGGGAATACAGAAAACGGCACGATGGAGCTAAACAGCGCCGCGAATGTGCCATTGATCGATAAGCCAGCGACCAGCGCCAGCAACAGCGTACCTTTATCTTGACCTGACTGTTTCATTGCTCGTCCTTTCACGTTACTCGGAGTGATGTGCCATCTTCTCTTGTTCACGGCGGTACCAGTAATATGCCCCTTTCGCAATCATGCGCAGTTGCAGTACCAGCCGCTCTTCCAGCTGTCGGCGTTGTTCCGCACCAACATCCAGCGCCTCGGCACCTGCACTAAACACAATCGTCACCATCGCTTCGGCTTGCGCTTCAGTGAACGCGCGCGGCATATGGTTTTCGAGTTCCAGATAGTCCGCAAGTTCCGCGATGAAATGCTGAATCTCACGCGCGACTGCGGCGCGAAACGCGGCCGAGGTGCCGGAACGTTCACGCAATAATAAACGGAAGGCGTTAGGATTGTTGCCGATGAACTCCATAAATGTGGAGACCGAGGTACGGATCACACTGCCGCCTTTGGCAATACGCTGACGCGCCTGGCGCATCAGCTGGCGCAGCATTAAACCGCTCTCATCCACCATCGTCAGGCCAAGCTCATCCACATCGCGGAAATGGCGATAAAATGAGGTTGGCGCAATGCCCGCTTCACGCGCTACTTCGCGTAAACTGAGACTGGCGAAACTCCGTTCGGCGCTCAGTTGACTGAATGCGGCTTCTACCAGCGAACGCCGGGTTTTTTCTTTTTGTTGCGCTCTAACGCCCATCACGATGTCTGAATCCTTCCATATGCCTTATCTGGCACTATACCAGAGAACAAACTTAATCTGTTTGTTCAGCTTTGTGAATGATTGTTTACAGGCTGTTTGTGCTCCAGCTCCACAAAAAAGCACAACGATAATTGGGTTAAAGGCGCGCGAATGTTATCATCGTGTTTATTTTATGTATAAAAACAGGTGAGTAATACCATGCCACATTCCTGGGATTATGATGCAATCGTCATAGGTTCAGGCCCCGGCGGCGAAGGCGCTGCAATGGGTCTGGTTAAGCAAGGAGCGCGCGTCGCCGTTATTGAGCGTTATCACAACGTTGGCGGCGGTTGTACCCACTGGGGGCACCATCCCGTCGAAAGCGCTCCGCCATGCCGTCAGCCGTATCATCGAATTCAACCAGAACCCCCTCTACAGCGACCACTCCCGACTACTTCGTTCTTCCTTTGCCGATATTCTCAACCATGCCGATAACGTCATTAATCAACAAACGCGCATGCGGCAGGGCTTTTATGAGCGCAACCACTGTGAAATATTGCAGGGTAATGCGCATTTTGTTGACGAAAACACCCTCGCGCTGGAGGTGCCACGACGGCACGGTCGAAACCCTGACGGCGGAGAAATTCGTGATTGCCTGCGGGGTCGCGTCCTTATCACCCGGCCGACGTTGATTTCGCGCATCCACGTATTTACGACAGCGACTCAATCCTTAGCCTGCATCACGAACCTCGTCACGTCATCATCTATGGCGCCGGGGTGATCGGCTGCGAATATGCGTCAATCTTCCGGGGAATGGACGTCAAAGTTGATTTGATTAACACCCGCGACCGTCTGCTGGCGTTTCTTGATCAGGAGATGTCCGACTCTCTCTCTTACCACTTCTGGAACAGCGGCGTGGTTATTCGCCATAACGAAGAGTACGAGAAGATCGAAGGCTGCGACGACGGCGTCATTATGCACCTGAAATCCGGTAAAAAGCTGAAGGCCGACTGTCTGCTGTACGCCAACGGACGCACTGGTAACACCGATTCACTGGCGCTGGGAAATATCGGTCTGGAAACCGACAGCCGTGGGCAACTCAAGGTCAACAGCATGTACCAGACCGCGCTGCCGCACATTTACGCAGTGGGCGATGTGATTGGCTATCCGAGTCTGGCTTCCGCCGCTTACGACCAGGGTCGAATTGCCGCGCAGGCGCTGGTGAAAGGCGAAGCGACCGCCCATCTTATTGAAGATATCCCTACAGGGATTTACACCATCCCGGAAATCAGCTCCGTCGGCAAAACCGAGCAGCAATTGACGGCGATGAAAGTGCCTTACGAAGTCGGACGTGCGCAGTTTAAGCACCTGGCGCGCGCGCAAATCGTCGGGATGAACGTGGGAACGCTGAAGATCCTGTTCCATCGGGAAACAAAAGAGATTCTGGGGATTCACTGCTTTGGCGAACGCGCGGCCGAAATTATTCACATCGGCCAGGCGATTATGGAACAGAAAGGCGGCGGTAACACCATTGAGTACTTCGTTAACACCACCTTTAACTACCCGACAATGGCGGAAGCCTATCGGGGTAGCGGCGCTAAACGGCTTAAACCGCCTGTTTTAACGCTTTGTCGAAATGGCCATCCATCTCCGCACGGATGGCCTCCGCCAGTTGCTCATAGCGACTGCGCAGCGGCGATCCCGGACGATAAACCAACCCAACCGTACGCTTAGGGCTCCGGCTTAATGCACGGCAGGTAGACTACGCCATCACGCTTACGCTCCTGCGGAACCGCCAGCGCGGGCAGTAAGGTAATACCGGCTCCCCGCCGCAACCATGTTGCGCAGCGTTTCCAGACTGGTCGCCCGGAAATGGGTGTCTTCATCCGCGCCCGCCTCGAAGCAGAAGCCCATCGCCTGATCGCGCAGGCAGTGCCCGTCTTCCAGCATCAGCAGTTTTTCACCCGCCAGATCGGACATCGGCACACGATCGCGATTCGCCCACGGGTGATCCTCATAGATCGCCAGCATCATGGGTTCATCAAACAGCGGCACTTCGATAAACGCCTCGCTCTCTTTCACCAGCGCCAGGATCACGCAGTCAAGCTTGCCACTGTCCAGTTGCGCCAGCAGCTGGTGCGTCTGCGCTTCATGCAGATACATTTCCAGCTTCGGGAAGGTCTGATGCAGCATCGGAATAATATGCGGCAGCAGATAAGGGCCAACCGTTGGGATCAAGCCGATATGCAATGGGCCAGACATCGTCTCACCTTGCTGGCTTGCCATCTCCTTGAGCACTTTGACCTCACGCAGCACGGTGCGCGCCTGATCCACCAGCAGTAAACCCGCCTGGGTGAACAGAACTTTACGACTCGTACGCTCCAGCAGCATTACGCCCAGTTCATCTTCCAGCTTACGGATTTGCCCGCTGAGCGTCGGCTGGCTGACGTGACAGGAGTCCGCCGCACGCCGGAAATGGCGGTGTTCGGCTAATGCCACCAGGTATTCAAGATCACGAATATTCATTATTCATCCTCCGTCGCCACGATAGTTCATGGCGATAGGTAGCATAGCAACGAACGATTATCCCTATCAAGCTTTCTGTCTAATAATACATCACAGAAACGGAGCGGTACCTCTTTAACCCTTGAAGTCACCGCCCGTTCAAAGAGTTTTTCTCAACTCGAAATAACTAAAGCCAACGTGAACTTTTGCGGACCCTATGGTCCGCTTTTTTTTTGCATAAATAAAATAAGCCCGACGTGATGCCAGGCTCTGATGACTGTTGCCGGATGGCGGACGGTTCACAATTTTTTGGTAGGCCGGATAAGGCATCAGCCGCCATCCGGCACAACGCCAGTTACGCCAGACGCGCCTTCGCGTAGTCGATCGCCTGCGCAACCTGCTGCGGTGAAACACCGCCTTTCGCCGCACGTTTATCCAGGCATGATTGCAGCGACAGAATCGGATACACATCATCGCCAATCACAGCGCTAAATTTTTGCAAGTCAGCCAGCGACAGATCTTCCAGCGGTTTTCCCTGTCGAATCGCTTCCACCACCGTTTCGCCCACAATATGGTGCGCTTCACGGAACGGCACGCCTTTGGCAACCAGATAATCCGCCAGCTCAGTCGCATTCGCATAGCCCTGCTGCGCCGCTTCCTGGCAGCGCGGACGTTTTACCTGAATGCCATCCAGCACCAGCGCCGCCATGTGCAGGCAGTCCAGCCAGGTGTCGAGCGCATCAAACAGCCCTTCTTTGTCTTCCTGCATGTCTTTGTTGTACGCCAGCGGCAGGCCTTTCAGCGTCATCATCATCGCCGTTAACGCCCCCTGCACACGGCCGCACTTGCCACGGATCAGTTCCAGCGCATCCGGGTTTTTCTTCTGCGGCATCAGCGATGAACCCGACGTCACGCGATCGGAGAGTTCCACGAAGCCCGCTTCACCGGTATTAAAGAAAATCAGGTCTTCCGCAAAGCGCGACAGGTGAACCATGCCGATAGACGCGTCGGACAGCAGTTCCAGCACATGGTCGCGATCGGACACGCTGTCCAGACTGTTACGCGTCGCCGAGGCAAAGCCCAGCCAGCCAGCCAGCTGTTCACGGGTCGATTTCATACGCCGTGCCCGCCAGCGCGCCGCAGCCTAACGGGCTGACGTCCAGACGTTTGAGCGCATCCTGCAAGCGGCTCTCATCACGCGCCAGCATTTCCACATACGCCAGGCACCAGTGGGCAAACGTCACCGGCTGCGCGCGTTGCAGATGGGGTGTACCCCGGCATGACGGCATCCTGATTATTCTGCGCCGTCTCTACCAGCGCGCTTTGTAACTGACGGTTAGCAGACAGCAGCTCGGTGACCGTATCTTTGCACCATAGCTTCAGGTCGGTCGCAACCTGGTCGTTACGACTGCGCCCCGGTGTGCAGCTTTTTACCCAACTGGCCGACTTTATCGATCAGTTTGCCTTCCACCCAGCTGTGAATATCTTCCGCGTCGCTTTCCCAGAATCTGCTGCGGATTCACCCGAACCTCTTCCAGCAGCGCGCTCAGCGCCTCTTCCAGTTGCAGTTGCTCATCCGCAGTCAACACCCCAACCGTGACCAGAGCTTTGGACCAGGCCACAGAGCCGACGATATCCTGCTCGGCCAGGCGGTAATCAAAGCGCAATGAGTCATTAAACTGTTTGAACCGTTGATCCGCTGCCTGTGTAAAACGCCCACCCCAAAGTGCCATAACATGCTTCCTTAATATCTTGAATTTCAACGCCGGATAGCGCTTAGCTTATCCGGCCTACAGGTTCGGTTCACCCAGACCCGATAAGGCGTGGCCGCCATCGGGCACAAAATAGTTTAAGCCAGAATACGCGTACCGATCGGCGTACCGTTAAACAACGCCGGAAGCTGCTCGGCATGACGCCAGGAGGCGATATCCACCGGGCGCCCCAGTGTGCGGGCGGCGTCCAGCGCCGCGTTCACCTTCACAATCATGCCGTCGGTAATGATGCCCTGATCGATCAGCTGTTCCGCTTTGGCCGCCGTCATCTCGGCAATACGCTGACCTTTGCCATCCAGAATACCGCTTACATCAGAAAGCAGGATCAGATCCGCCCCCAGCGTTGCCGCCAGCGCCGTCGCCGCCTGATCGGCATTGACGTTCATCAGTTGCCCTTCTTCGGTCACGCCAATGGAACTGACCACCGGCAAGAAGCCGCCTTCCAGCAGCATGTTAATCAGCTTAGGCGAACCAGGCTGCGCCAGTCCAACGTGGCCCAGCTCTTCATCGAGTTGGGTCACTTTTACGCTATCGCCGTCGCCGAGATACAGGCCAACGGACGCGATATGGTGTTTTTTCGCCCACGCCAGCAAGGTTTTATTGGCAGTTCCCGCCAGCGCGCCGGTGATGATGTCGATCTGATCGGCGGGCGTCACGCGCAGGCCATTTTTCTTTTTCACCGGCAAATTTAACTGTTTCATCAGCTCATCCACAACGCAGCCACCGCCGTGCACGATAATCAGCGGACGCTGATGCGACTCGCGGTAATTGACCAGCGCGGTAAACAGACGCTCCAGCGCCTCTTCGCTATCCAGTAATACGCCGCCCAGCTTGATAATTAATGGATTCATCATTGCACCCTTAAATAAGAGACTGCGTTTCAGCAAAGGCCGAAACGGATATTTGCGCACTGCACTGCCTGCGCCGCTGCGCCTTTCAACAGGTTATCTTCGGTCGCCACCACGATCAGGTGCTCGCCCTGAACGGCAAAACCAATATCGCAGAACGGCAACCCGACCACATTCTTCAGCGCCGGAACGCCCTTGTCATATAGCCGCACCAGCGGCTTGTCGCCATACGCCTGCTGCAACGCTTGCGCCACCTGAGTATGGGTAACGCCAGCTTTCAGGCGGCAGGTGATCGTTTCCAGAATCCCGCGCGGGAAGTTCCCCAGATGCGGCGTGAAAATAACCTCAGCCCCCAGATGGGTGGCGATTTCCGGCTGATGACGATGGGTAAAGACGCCATACGGTTGCAGGCTTACTTCACAGAAACTGTTCGAAAGCGCCGCCTTACGCCCGGCGCCGCTCACGCCGCTGGTTGCGTTAATGACCGGCCACTGGTTGAGATCCAGCAGGCCTGCGTCAATCAGCGGTTTTAACGACAATTGCGCCGCCGTCGGATAGCATCCCGGCACCGCAATCAGATTCGCTTCTTTTAGCTTGTTCGCGCTCCACTCCGCCAGGCCATACACCGCCTGTTCCAGCAGCTCAGGGTGCTGATGGGTAAAGCCATAATATTTTTCGTAGAAGGCGCTATCATTAACCCGGAACGCACCGGAGAGATCAAACACAACACAGCCCGCATCAGGAACTGCGGAGCCAGGTCGTGGCTCACTTCATGCGCGGTGGCGGAGAAACACCACATCCACCCCGCCGCTGAACTCGCTAATATCAGACATTGGCTGCAATGGCAGATCGACAATGCCTTTTAACTGCGGATGTAAATCAGAGATTAGCTTTCCTGCATCATTGCTTTGCGCTGAGACGGTTAAAGCGGTTATGGTCATATCAGGATGACGATTTACATAGGTCACAAGCTCTGCGCCAGCGTAACCGCTGGCACCCACAATCAGCGTATTCAACATCGGGGCTGTTCACCTTCTTATGTCTGGTTGCCTGGTTAAGCCGTAACAACTTCACCTTACAGTTGGTGGGTTTTCTTACGCTCAACGTTAATGTATTTTTATTCACAAATAATGCATGAATATTGATACTATCATGACCCGAGGTGTGTCAACAATGAAAAACACTTTACCGCCATTTATCGAGATTTACCGCGCTCTGATTGCCACACCGTCGATTAGCGCTACCGAAGAAGCGCTCGATCAAAGTAATGGCGTCTTTAATCACTCTGCTGGCAGACTGGTTTAAAGATCTGGGCTTCAAGGTTGAGGTTCAGGCAGTCCCCGGTACGCGCAATAAATTCAATATGCTGGCAAGCACCGGACAGGGTGCTGGCGGTTTGTTGCTGGCGGGCCATACCGATACCGTACCCTTTGACGACGGACGCTGGACGCGCGATCCGTTCACGCTGACCGAGCACGATAACAAGCTCTACGGGCTGGGTACGGCGGACATGAAAGGCTTCTTTGCTTTTATCCTCGATGCCCTGCGTGACGTGGATGTGACGACGCTGAAAAAACCGCTGTATATTCTGGCTACCGCCGATGAAGAGACCAGCATGGCGGGCGCGCGCTATTTCGCTGAAACCACCGCCCTGCGCCCGGACTGCGCGATCATCGGTGAACCAACGTCCCTGCAACCGGTGCGCGCGGCACAAAGGCCACATTTCAAACGCCATCCGCATTCTGGGGCAATCGGGCCACTCCAGCGATCCGGCGCGCGGGGTTAACGCCATTGAGCTGATGCACGACGCCATTGGCCGCATCATGCAGCTGCGCGATGACCTGAAAGAACGTTATCACTACGCGGCGTTTACCGTTCCTTATCCGACATTAAACCTGGGCCACATTCACGGTGGCGACGCCGCGAACCGTATCTGCGCCTGTTGCGAGTTGCATATGGATATTCGCCCGCTGCCGGGCATGACGCTGAACGATCTCAACGGATTGCTCAACGATGCGCTGGCGCCCGTGAGCGAGCGCTGGCCGGGCCGTCTGACGGTGTCCGAACTGCATCCGCCGATTCCCGGCTACGAATGCCCGCCTGACCACCAACTGGTGGAAGTGGTCGAGAAACTGCTGGGCGCGCAAACCGAAGTGGTGAACTACTGCACCGAAGCGCCGTTTATCCAGACCTTGTGCCCAACGCTGGTGCTTGGCCCGGGTTCGATTAATCAGGCGCACCAGCCGGATGAATATCTGGAAACGCGTTTTATCAAGCCAACCCGCGAGCTGATTACGCAGGTTGTCCATCATTTCTGCTGGCATTAACTGCTTATCACCTCGCTAACCCTTTAGTGGTAAACGAGGTGATTTATTAACATTTCCATAAGCAACGCTTATTTGATTCGATGTGAATTAAATTACGTAAATTCCCGTCATTTATTCGTTTGCTGAACCGATTTCGCAGCAATTGACGTCAGGTGTTTTACGTGGCTTTATAAAGATAAGAAGTGATGTAAAAAATTAAAGTCCGAAAGATTTCACGTTGCAGCCAACGCCGCTGTGACGCGAAAGATACAGGACATATTCAAAACAGATGGGGTGTCTGGGATCATATGAACGAACAATATTCCGCGTTGCGTAGTAATGTCAGTATGCTCGGCAAAGTGCTGGGAGAAACCATCAAGGATGCGCTGGGAGAGAACATTCTTGATCGCGTAGAAACAATCCGTAAGCTGTCTAAATCATCTCGCGCTGGCAATGAAGCGAATCGCCAGGAGTTGCTCACCACGCTACAGAATCTGTCCAACGACGAGCTGCTACCTGTTGCCCGCGCGTTTAGTCAGTTCCTGAACCTGGCCAATACCGCCGAGCAGTACCACAGCATTTCGCCGCAGGGCGAAGCTGCCAGCAACCCGGAAGTGATTGCCCGCACCCTGCGTAAACTGAAAGATCAACCCAATCTCGACGAAGCCACCATCAAAACGCGGTGGAGTCGTTATCTCTGGAACTGGTACTGACCGCACACCCCTACCGAGATCACTCGCCGCACGCTGATTCACAAAATGGGCGAAGTCAACGCCTGTCTGAAGCAGCTCGATAACAAAGAGATCGCGGATTACGAACGTAATCAGCTCATGCGCCGTCTGCGCCAGCTGATCGCCCAGTCCTGGCATACGGATGAAATCCGTAAAAACCGCCCAAGTCCGGTCGACGAAGCCAAATGGGGCTTTGCGGTGGTTGAAAACAGCCTGTGGGAAGGGGTGCCAAATTATCTACGTGAGTTGAACGAACAACTGGAAGAACATCTGGGCTACAAACTGCCGGTGGATTTTGTTCCGGTGCGTTTCACCTCCTGGATGGGCGGCGACCGTGACGGCAACCCGAACGTAACGGCTGATGTCACCCGCCATGTTCTCCTGTTGAGCCGCTGGAAAGCCACCGATCTGTTCCTGAAAGATATTCAGGTTCTGATTTCTGAGCTGTCGATGGTCGACGCCACGCCGGAACTGCTGGCGCTGGTCGGCGAAGAAGGCGCATCAGAACCTTACCGCTACCTGATGAAAAGCCTGCGTTCCCGCCTGATGGCAACGCAAGCCTGGCTGGAAGCGCGTCTGAAAGGCGAGAAACTGCCGAAACCCGCTGGCCTGCTGACGCAAAACGAGCAGCTGTGGGGGCCGCTGTACGCCTGTTATCAGTCTCTGCAAGCGTGCGGCATGGGCATCATCGCCAATGGCGAGCTGCTTGATACCCTGCGCCGGGTGAAATGCTTTGGCGTGCCGCTGGTGCGCATCGATATTCGCCAGGAGAGCACCCGCCATACCGAAGCGCTGGCGAGCTGACGCGTTATCTGGGCATCGGCGATTATGAAAAGCTGGTCCGAAGCCGATAAACAGGCTTTCCTGATCCGCGAACTCAACTCCAAGCGTCCGCTACTGCCTCGTCAGTGGGAACCGAGCGACGACACCCGCGAAGTGCTTGAGACCTGTCAAGTGATTGCCGAAGCGCCGCTGGGTTCCATCGCCGCTTACGTTATCTCTATGGCGAAAACGCCGTCCGACGTGCTGGCCGTGCATCTGTTGTTGAAAGAAGCCGGAATTAGCTTTGCCATGCCGGTTGCGCCGCTGTTCGAAACGCTGGACGACCTGAACAACGCCGACGCGGTAATGGACCCAGTTGCTGAATATCGACTGGTATCGCGGCTTTATTCAGGGCAAACAGATGGTCATGATTGGCTACTCTGACTCAGCGAAAGACGCAGGCGTAATGGCCGCCTCCTGGGCGCAGTATCAGGCTCAGGACGCGCTGATCAAAACCTGTGAAAAAGCCGGAATTGAACTGACGCTGTTCCACGGTCGCGGCGGTTCCATTGGCCGTGGCGGCGCGCCTGCTCATGCGGCGCTGCTTTCCCAACCGCCGGGCAGCCTGAAAGGCGGCCTGCGCGTGACCGAACAGGGTGAGATGATCCGCTTTAAGTACGGCCTGCCTGAAGTCACCATCAGCAGCCTGTCTCTGTACACCGGCGCGATTCTGGAAGCCAACCTGCTGCCGCCGCCGGAGCCGAAAAATTCGTGGCGTCATATCATGGACGAGCTGTCCGTGATCTCCTGCGACCTGTATCGCGGCTATGTCCGCGAGAATAAAGACTTCGTCCCGTACTTCCGTTCCGCAACGCCAGAACAGGAACTGGGGCAAATTGCCGCTCGGTTCGCGCCCGGCAAAACGTCGCCCGACAGGCGGGGTTGAATCCCTGCGCGCCATTCCCTGGATCTTCGCCTGGACGCAAAACCGCCTGATGCTCCCGGCCTGGCTGGGTGCGGGTACTGCGCTGCAAAAAAGTCGTTGAAGATGGCAAGCAAAGCGAAACTGGAAGCCATGTGCCGCGACTGGCCGTTCTTCTCCACGCGCCTCGGCATGCTGGAGATGGTGTTCTCTAAAGCCGACCTGTGGCTGGCGGAATACTACGATCAACGCCTGGTCAAAAAAGCGCTGTGGCCACTGGGTGAAGAGTTACGCAAACCTGCTGGCAGAGGAACATCAAAGTGGTGCTGGCGATTGCCAACGATTCCCATCTGATGGCCGACCTGCCGTGGATTGCCGAGTCTATCCAGTTAAGGAATGTGTATACCGACCCGCTGAACGTATTGCAGGCGGAGCTTTTACACCGCTCTCGTCTTGGCAGAAGAGCAAGGCAAAGATCCAGACCCGCGCGTCGAACAGGCGCTGATGGTCACGATTGCGGGCGTGGCTGCGGGGATGCGTAATACCGGCTAACCCACACGCATCGTCATATCCCCTCTCGCCCGCCCGGGCGAGAGGGCTTTGAAATATTTCTGTAATAATCGCCTGTTTTTCAATATATTCCTGCCTGCGTTTTGTTCACTCTGCTGAATACGCCATCAACAAGAATAGGTCACTGGCATCGCCATACTTAAGGTTCTCTTAATGATTTGTCGCTACGTTGGCGACTCGAATAAAAACAGGCTTCATATATGTTCTTCACACACACATCTGCTAAACCTTCGTTTAGCTGGAAAGCCCTTGGCTGGGCGCTACTCTATTTTTGGTTCTTCTCTACATTACTTCAGGCCGTTATTTGCATCAGCGGCTATAGCGGCACCAACGGGCTGCGTGATTCACTGCTTTTCAGTTCGCTCTGGCTGATCCCGGTATTTTTATTTCCCCGTCATACCGCGCGATTGCCGCCGCTATTGGCGTTGTACTCTGGGCCTCTTCGCTGGCGGCGCTCAGTTATTATGTCATTTACGGGCAGGAATTCTCGCAAAGCGTTCTGTATGTCATGTTTGAAACAAACGCGAACGAAGCCAGCGAGTACTTGAGCCAGTATTTCAGTCTGAAGATTATCCTTATCGCCCTGGCCTATACCGCCGTGGCAATCCTGCTGTGGACGCGTTTAAAGCCAATATATATTCCCGCGCCGTGGCGCTGGTTAGTCTCCTTTGCATTGTTATACGGCCTTATTCTGCATCCGATCGCCGTCGGGACGTTTATCAAGCATAAGCCGTTTGAGCAGACATTAGGCGGCCTCGCCTCGCGTATGGAACCCGCTGCGCCGTGGCAGTTTATCAATGGCTATTATCAATATAATCAGCAACTCACGTCGCTGAATAGCCTGCTTAACGAGAACAACGCGCTGCCTCCGTTAACGAATTTTAAAAGATAACTCCGGTGATGCGCCGCGTACGTTAGTGCTGGTTATCGGCGAGTCAACCCAGCGTGGTCGCATGAGTCTGTACGGTTATCCGCGTGAAACCACGCCAGAGCTGGACGCGTTGCATAAAAGCGATCCGGGTCTGACCGTATTCAATAACGTCGTCACCTCCCGGCCATACACGATTGAAATTCTGCAACAGGCGCTGACCTTCGCCAATGAAAAGAACCCGGATCTGTATCTGACGAAACCGTCGCTGATGAACATGATGAAACAGGCAGGTTATAAGACGTTCTGGATCACCAATCAGCAGACGATGACCGCGCGTAATACGATGCTGACCGTATTCTCGAAACAGACCGACAAGCAGTTTTATATGAATCAGCAGCGTACTCAAAGCGCGCGGGAATATGACACCAACGTTCTGGCGCCCTTTAAAGACGTGATGGCCGACCCGGCGCCGAAGAAATTTATTATCGTTCACCTGCTGGGAACACATATCAAATACAAATTCCGCTACCCGGAGAATCAGGGAAAATTTGACGGTCAAACCGATCATATCCCTGCGGGCGTGAGCGAAGACGAACAGGATATTTATAACGATTACGATAACGCGAATCTGTATAACGACCATGTCGTCGCCAGCCTGATTAAGGACTATAAAGCGACTGACCCGAACGGTTTTCTGCTCTACTTCTCCGATCACGGTGAAGAAGTGTATGACACGCCGCCGCACAAAACGCAGGGACGTAACGAAGACAACCCTACGCGTCATATGTATACGGTGCCGTTCCTGTTATGGACGTCAGAAAAGTGGCAGGCCGCACACCCGCGCGATCTCTCGGCGTATGTTGACCGCAAATACAGCAGCTCTGAACTTATCCATACCTGGTCCGACTTAGCGGGGCTGACTTATGACGGGTTCGACCCGACGCGCTCCATCACCAGCCCGCAGTTTAAGGCGATCACGCGCTGGATTGGCAACCCGTATAAGAAAAACGCGTTGATTGATTACGATACCCTGCCTTACGGGGATCGTGTCGGAATCAGTAACTGCATCGCCGGATGGCGCTGACGCTTATCCGGCCTGCAAAATGCATAACCCGTGTACCGCCACCCGGCAATTATCGCTTGAGGCGGTTTACGTTCAACGTTACTGTTTCCTCTGTCTGCGCTCTGCAAGGGATCAACATGTATCACGACGTCAGCCACCTTCTCTCCCGTCTGATTAACGGCCCTATGGCGCTGCGGCAGGTTTTTTTCGCCAATACCAGCGGTACGGCGCCCGAACTGGCGTATCAGGTTGATTTTCCACGCCTGGAGATTGTGCTGGAGGGGGAGTTCACCGATACAGGCATCCCGGCCGCGCCCGTGACGCTCATCGCTGGCGACGTTCTGTATGTTCCGGCAGGCAGTTGGAACTTCCCGCAGTGGCAAACGCCCGTCACCACACTCAGCATCCTGTTTGGCAAGCAGCAATTAGGTTTCAGCGTTGTTCACTGGGACGGCAAACAATATCAGAATCTTGCAAAGCAGCATGTCGCACGTCGAGGCCCACGTATTGGCTCCTTCCTGCTGCAAACGCTCAATGAAATGCAGATGCAGCCGCAGGAACAGCAGACGGCCCGATTAATTGTCGCCAGCCTGTTGAGCCACTGCCGCGATCTGCTGGGTAGCCAAATCCAGACGGCGTCACGGAGTCAGGCGCTTTTTGAAGCGATTCGCAACTATATCGATGAGCGTTACGCTTCCCCGCTCACCCGCGAATCGGTGGCGCAGGCGTTTTATATTTCGCCAAACTACCTTTCTCATCTGTTTCAAAAAACAGGCGCTATCGGCTTTAACGAATATCTGAATCACACACGGCTGGAACACGCGAAAACGCTGCTGAAGGGTTACGATCTGAAAGTCAAAGAAGTGGCTCACACCTGTGGATTTGTCGACAGCAACTATTTCTGCCGCCTGTTTCGTAAAAATACGGAGCGTTCTCCGTCGGAATACCGTCGGCAGTACCACAGCCAATTGACGGAAAAGAAGGCTACTCCAGAATAAGATGCGTATGCTGCGGCGCAGTGAGCAGTTTACGCACGGCGCTCATCACCCGCTGAGGTTCGCGAAGAAAGGCGTTAATTCCTGACTGAACATACCGACTCTGAACAAAACGCTCCGCGCCCGCCAGTTCAATATCCGTAATCAGCAACACAACATCCGCCCGGTTGATATCCTCCTCCGTTAAGCGATTTTCCGTGCCCAGCGCTCCCTGGGTTTCAATTTTAATGTTCCATTTTTCCTGCTGGCAGAGCTTCTCCAGGCGTTCGGCGGCCATATAGGTATGCGCCACGCCGCTGACGCAGGCGGTAACGGCAACCAGATAGCGTACAGTTGAGACTGTCATATTAACCTCCCACAGTGACCAGAAACCCGGCTCGCTCTGCCAACGCCTGCATTTCCGCCACCTCTTGCGGCGAGGGTACAGGCACATCTTTCATTGCCCACGGCTGCCCAAGCAGACGGTATTTCGCTTCACCATACTGATGAAACGGTAGCAGGTGCACCTGATTAATCCCTGACGATAGCAACACTGCTAACGCTCGCTGCATATTCTCAACGTTGAGCGTGTAGCCCGGAATCAACGGCAAACGGGGGATGACCGTAATCCCCTCGTTTTACCAGTAAACGCAGGTTATCCAGCACGCGTGGTAAATTCATTTTGACCACCTCATGCGCCTGGCGCGGCTCCATAATCTTTAAATCAAACAGCACTTCATCACACGCTTTAGCCAGCGGTAGCAACCGGCTGGCAGGCGCATCGCCTGCGGTTTCAATCGCGCAGGAAATGCCGAAACGTCGCAGACGTTGCAGAAACCGCGTGGCAAACGCCGCCTGCATTAATACTTCACCGCCAGAAAGCGTGACGCCACCGCCGGAGGTGCGAAAAAAGAGTTCGTCTTTCATCACCTCGCGTTCCAGTTCATCCAGCGTAATATCGCGCCCGATACGTTCAAACGCCCCGGAAGGACATTCATCCGCATCACGCAAGCAGGGCGAGCAGTGCAGACATTTACTCTCCCGCCGCACCGTTTCGATGCGTGGCGAAATAGATTCTGGATTGGCGCACCACGGACAGGTATGCGGGCAGCCTTTAAAAAAGACCACCGTACGAATTCCCTGCCCGTCATTCAACGAATAACGCTGAATGTTGAAAATACGTGCGACATCATCAGCGCTCGTTTCCAGATTCTTACAGCTGATGCGCGGTGCGGCGAATGATGTCATCCTGGATCTCCTTCGACAGCTCGACAAAGAAGGCACTGTAACCCGCCACGCGCACCACCAGCCCGGCGAAATCCTGCGGGCGCAATTGCGCTTCACGCAACGTATCCGCATTCAACACGTTAAACTGAATATGCTGTAGCTTAAGCTGGGTAAAGGCGCGCAGAAAATCCGCCAGTTTGCGCAAGCCGGCCTCACCTTCCAGCGTCGCGGGCGTAAACTTCACGTTGAGCAGCGTACCGTTAGAAAGCAGCGTGTTATCCAGTTTACTTACTGATTTCAGCACCGCCGTCGGCCCCTGCATATCCTGGCCGAGCATTGGCGACAACCCACCGTCTGCCAGCTGTTCCCCGGCAAAACGGCCATCCGGCGTCGCCCCCACCACTGAACCCAGCGGCACATGCGCGGAGACGGTGTATGAACCCGGTGTAAATTGCCCACCGCGCGGGTTCTGGTATTTCTCCACCTCTTTACAGTAATGGCGCAGCAGTTCAGCGCTGATGTTATCCACATCATCAATATCATTACCGTATTTCTCGAAGCGGTTAATCAGCCGGGCACGGATTCGCTCACCTTCCGGCGTCGCAAAGTTCGCCTTTAACACCGCCAGCAGTTCATCGAAACGTAAACGTTGCTGATCAAATACCAGCCCTTTTAACGCGTGCAGGGAGTCGCTCAGATTAGCAATGCCAATCCCCTGTACGCCAGAGAAGTTATAACGCGCGCCGCCATCGGTAATATCACGGCCTTTATCCAGGCAGTCGCTGATAAACGAGGAAAGCAGCGGCACCGGTGCCCAGTCACGGTGGCCGATATCGCAAATATTACTGCCTTCCACCATCAGCGTAATGTAATGGCTGATTTTGGCGCGAATATGCGCCAACAGATCTTCGTACGTCAGCGCGTGGTTTCCTTCATTCTCATACAGGCTGATTTCCATCACTTTCAGCAGGTTGAACATGGCGATGTCATGCAGGCCGTAGGTTCTGCCCGGAATCGACAGCTCCACACACCCCACTACCGCGTAATCACGGGCGTCCTCCAGCGAAACACCCCGGTTCAGGAACGCAGGCACAACCACTTCATCATTAAAGATCTGCGGAATACCGGTGCCGAGGCGAATCGTCTCCGCTGTTTTCATCAGGAAGGGCGTGTCAATCAGCGCATTGGTACGCACGCCAAGGTTCGGCTGCGGCAACTGCACATTCTGGTACGCGTCAAGACAGAGAAAAGAGAGCACGTTCACCGCACTGCGTCCGTTCTCCGTCAATCCCCCAAGCAATGCAGTGTAACCGGTCGGGAATCCGGCAAAATAGCGTGCGCTGCTGGTCGAACGTAACAGCACGATGTCGTTACATTTTACCCACAGCGATTCGAGGAGTTCTTTTAAAAATGCCGGGTCTTCGCCCTGGCTCAGCGATGCCTGATAAAACGGCAGCATATACTGGTCAAAACGCCCCAGCGAGAGCGAGCTGGCGTTAGACTCATATTGCAGAATGATGTTCATGTACCAGAACAGCTGGCACGCTTGCCAGAAGGTTTGCGGCTTGTACTGCATGTTATGTCGGGAGTTCGCGGCAATGGTGAGCAACTCCTGACGCCGACGCGCATCCAGGCAGCTTTCCGCCATTTTCTCCGCCAGCATCGCGTAACGCAGAATGTGGCCTTGCGAAGCCTCCAGCAGAAGCAACGCCGCCTGGTAAAAGTGATTGTCCGGCTGCTGCTGGCAGTGTTGCCGCACTTGCGCCACCAGTTCGCCCAGACCGTGATTCAACAGCCGCGGGTAATCAATAATAATGTGCCCCTGCCCTTTATCCGTCTGGTTAACGCTAAAAATCTGCGTGCTGACGGCGGCTTTCACGTCATCGGTCATCTGGCCGTTGATGAAATCCTTCATCGACCGTTTTTCCCAGTACGGGAACAGCACCTCGCGGTAGAGGCGCTTATCGTCCTCGCTGATGTCAAAACGGTCCTGCGGACGCGTCGGGAACTGTTCTAACTCGTTAAGTAACCAGTACGGGTCCATTTCCGGCGACATAATCCCCGCCCGCGGTTTCACCGTGCGGTTCCCGGCAATCAACTCCTCATCACGAATCGAAATTTCAACATGCTCAAGGATATACGCCGTCGCTTTAGCACGACGCAATATGACCGGCTCTCCCTCTGTCTGCTGATAGCTGGCGGTATACAGCTGCGCGCGCTCAAGCGAAATTTCACGGTTATTCTGGAAAAGTGCGGCTTTAAGGCGCTGGGTACGATTCGTCATGAGGAACTCCTGTAGGCAAGCTTGTTGCCGGATGGCGGCGTGAGCGCCTTATCCGGCCTACGGGGATTAACATCGTAGGCCGGATAAGCTTGCGCCATCGGGCATTCTAACGTTAAGCAATTTGCGAAAGATGCGCGTCAATTTTGTTCATAATGGCATCGGCGCGTTTTACCGCATCGCTGATGTTGACGCGGACAATGGTTTTACCCGCAAAGCGTTCCTCAAACTTGATGCCGATATCTTTGGTCAGAATCACCATATCCGCATCCGCCACATCCGCCGCAGTCAGTTCGTTTTCCAGACCAATCGAGCCCTGGGTCTCGACTTTGACTTCCCAGCCTTTCGCTTTGGCCGCGCTTTCCAGCGCTTCGGCCGCCATATAGGTGTGTGCGACACCAGAAGGACATGCTGTTACTGCGATAATCTTCGTCATGGCTCATTCCTCACTTAATTCATCTCAAACTCTAAATCCAGGTCGTCTTCTTTCTCATCAACCTGAGACACTTTCTTACGCGCCAGACTTTTCAGCACGTTAACGCAGATTGCCGTCACTACCGCCCCGACAGCGACTGCCGCGATATAACCCAGTTTCCCTTCCACAACCGGCAGAACAATCAGCCCGCCCCAGCCGGCATAACACTGCGCGCCAAACAGCGCAGCCGTTACCGCACCACAGGCAGAGCCAACCATAATGGACGGGATCACGCGCAGCGGATCGGCGGCGGCGAAAGGAATCGCGCCTTCCGTGACCCCAACGCAGCCCATTACCAGCGCGGCTTTACCGGCTTCACGTTCTTCAGAAGAGAAATTTTTACGACCAACCAGCGTTGCCAGGCCCAGACCCAGCGGCGGAACGCAGATACCCACCGCAGCAATCGCCACCACGCTGTATACGCCCTGCGCCACGCAAATCAGCATGAAGGCGTAGGCCACTTTATTAATCGGGCCGCCCATATCGAAGGCCAGCATCAGCCCCATGATGACCGCCAGCAGCACGATGCTGCCCTGCTGCATTCCTTGCAGCCATTGGGTCAGGCTGGTGGTTAACGCGCCAACCGGTTCGCCCAGCCCCCACATCATGATGCCTGCGGTAATGAAGGTGCCGACGATAGGGATAACGAAGATAGGCATCACCGAGCGCAATACCTTATGCACCGGGATTTTCTTCAGATAATGCACGACGATACCGCCGATAATCCCGGCGATGAGCGCGCCAAAGAACCCGGCGCCAAAGCTGTTGCCCACCCAGGCGCCGATCGCGCAAGGCGCCAGCGCGGAACGTTCAGCAATGGAGTAACCGATATAGGCGGCGAGAAAAGGCACCATCAGCGTCAGCCCTGCGACGCCAATATCAAAAAGCTTCTTGAGATTAGGATCGGTCGCGGCATCGGGAACAGCGCCTTTGCCATACAGCATGACGGAAACCGCCAGCAAGATCCCACCCGCTACGACGAAGGGGATCATATGCGAAACACCGGTCATCAGATGTTGACGGGTGTTTTTCAGGATCTGCACCAACTCTTTCATAAGTCGCTCCCGGGCCACTTCAGGCCCCTATCCATAACGTTGTTGTGGCAAACAATAGGCAATCCAACGCGGCGCAGACAGTGGATAAAAAGGCCATTTACTGGATTTTTGTAATATCAGTACAAAAATGCGATCCGCCTCATAACTTATCAAACCTCAGAAATAAGATGCCGTATTCCGACTTGTGAAGTGTCTCGCAATTTGACGTGTATGTTACATTTGTCCAGCGTTTGGCAGTTTTGTCACATGGCACTATGCGGCAACGCCCTTTTATCCTGTAGCCAGAGAATCGTTATGGGAGAAAGGCAATGGCCCTGATTGTGGAATTTACCTGTGAGCTGCCCAATGGCGTACACGCCCGCCCGGCAAGCCACGTTGAGACGCTGTGCAATACCTTTACCTCACACATTGAGTGGCATAACCTGCGCACCGACCGTAAAGGCAACGCCAAAAGCGCGCTGGCGCTGATTGGTACCGACACGCTGGCAGGCGACGCCTGTCAGTTATTGATTTCAGGTACGGACGAACAGGATGCCCACCAGCGCCTGAGCCAATGGCTGCGCGATGAATTCCCCCTTTGCGATGCGCCTCTGGCGGAGATCAAAAACAGTGAGCTGGAGCCGCTTCCGGCATCGCTGACAAACCTGAACCCGCTGTTTTTTTCGCGCCCGCGCCGTCTGCACCGGCAGCGCGGGCGGCGTTCTGACGCAGCTCTCCTCGCTGGATCTCAATACGCTCGGCGAACTTCCTGCTGCCAGTGGATATAGAGACCGAGCAATCTGCGCTGGATAACGGCTTAACGCTGCTGATAAAGAATATTGCGTTCCGCCAGCTCGACAGCGACGGCGCCACCAGCGCTATTCTGGAAGCCCACCGTTCGCTGGCAGGCGACACCTCCCTGCGCCAACATTTGCTGGCAGGCGTTGCGCGCGGTTTAAGCTGTGCGCAGGCGATAGTCGAAAGCGCCGGGCACTTTTGTGATGAGTTTGCCCGTTCCAGCAGCCGCTATTTACAGGAACGCGCGCTGGACGTACGCGACGTCTGTTTCCAGCTCCTGCAACAAATTTATGGCGAACAGCGCTTCCCGGCGCCAGGCAAACTGACCCAACCCACCGTCTGTATGGCCGATGAACTCACCCCAAGCCAGTTCCTCGAACTGGACAAAACGTTCCTCAAAGGCTTGTTGTTAAAAAGCGGCGGTACGACTTCGCACACGGTTATTCTTGCCCGCTCATTCAACATTCCCACGCTGGTTGGCGTGGATATTGAGGCGCTAACGCCGTGGCTGCACCAGACGGTCTATATCGACGGCAACGCCGGTGCGATTGTCGTTGCGCCAGATGAACCCGTCACCCGTTACTACCAACAGGAAGCCCGCGTGCAGGACGCTTTACGCGAGCAACAGCGTATCTGGCTGACCCAACAAGCGCGCACTGCCGACGGTATCCGTATGGAAGTGGCCGCCAACATTGCGCACTCCGTCGAAGCGCAAGCGGCATTCGGCAACGGCGCGGAAGCGGTTGGTCTGTTCCGTACAGAAATGCTGTATATGGACAGAACCAGCGCACCTTGCGAGAACGAGCTGTACAACATTTTTTGCCAGGCGCTGGAGTCCGCACAGGGCCGTAGCATTATTGTGCGCACGATGGATATCGGCGGTGACAAGCCCGTTGATTATCTGAACATTCCTGCGGAAGCCAACCCGTTCCTCGGCTATCGCGCCGTACGCATTTATGAAGAGTACGCCACGCTGTTTACCACGCAGTTGCGATCGATCCTCCGCGCTTCCGCACACGGCAGCCTGAAAATCATGATCCCGATGATCTCCTCAATGGAAGAGATCCTGTGGGTCAAAGAGAAGCTGGCGGAGGCTAAACAGCAGTTACGCAACGAGCACGTCCCGTTTGATGAGAAGATCCCCCTCGGCATCATGCTGGAAGTGCCATCGGTGATGTTCATCATCGACCAGTGCTGTGAAGAAATTGATTTCTTCAGTATTGGCAGCAATGACCTGACGCAATACCTGCTGGCGGTCGATCGCGACAACGCCAAAGTCACCCGTCACTACAACAGCCTGAATCCAGCCTTCCTGCGCGCGCTGGATTTCGCCGTACAGGCGGTACATCGTCAGGGGAAATGGATTGGCCTGTGCGGTGAACTCGGCGCGAAAGGGTCAGTACTGCCGCTGCTGGTCGGACTGGGCTGGACGAGATCAGCATGAGCGCGCCGTCAATTCCTGCCGCTAAAGCGCGGATGGCCCAGCTCGACAGTCGTGCCTGCCGCCAGTTGCTGAATCAGGCGATGGCCTGTCGCACCTCGCTGGAAGTGGAGCATCTGCTGGCGCAATTCCGCATGGCCCAACAGGACGCGCCGCTGGTCACCGCCCAGTGCATCACGCTTGATAGCGACTGGCGCAGCAAAGAAGAGGTGATCAAGGGGATGACCGACAACCTGCTGCTGGCAAGCCGCTGTCGCTACCCGCGCAAGCTGGAGGCCGACCTGTGGGCGCGTGAAGCCGTGTTTCTCCACCGGGTTAGGGTTTAGCTTCGCCATTCCGCACAGCAAATCTGAACACCATTGAGCAGTCCACCATCAGCGTGGCGCGTCTGAAAGCGCCGGTACGCTGGGGCGATGACGATGCGCAGTTCATCATCATGCTGACACTCAACAAACACGCCGCAGGCGACCAGCATATGCGCATTTTCTCACGCCTGGCCCGCCGCATTATGCACGAAGAATTCCGCAACGCGCTGGTCAACGCCGCATCTGCCGAGGCAATTGCCAGCCTGTTGCAACATGAACTTGAACTCTAAGAGGGAGCAAAATGGAACTCTATCTGGATACCGCGAACGTCGCGGAAGTCGAACGTCTGGCGCGCATCTTCCCTGTTGCTGGCGTCACTACCAACCCAAGCATTGTGGCGGCGAGTAAAGAATCCATCTGGGATGTACTGCCTCGCCTGCAAAAAGCCATCGGCGAAGAGGGAACGCTATTTGCCCAGACGATGAGCCGCGATGCGCAAGGAATGGTGGAAGAAGCCAAACGCCTGAGCAATGCCATTCCCGGTATTGTGGTGAAGATTCCGGTCACTGCCGAAGGTCTGGCGGCGATCAAACAGCTCAAAAAAGAAGGTATTACGACGCTGGGAACAGCTGTCTACAGCGCAGCGCAGGGCTTGCTGGCGGCGCTGGCAGGCGCAAAATACGTCGCCCCGTATGTCAATCGGGTTGATGCCCAGGGTGGCGACGGCATCCGTATGGTGCAGGAACTGCAAACCTTGCTGGAGATGCATGCGCCGGGCAGCATGGTACTGGCCGCCAGCTTTAAAACGCCGCGTCAGGCGCTGGATTGCTTACTCGCAGGATGCGAAGCAATCACCCTTCCTTTAGATGTAGCTCAACAAATGCTCAATACCCCTGCGGTAGAGTCAGCTATAGGGAAGTTTGAGCAAGACTGGAATAACGCATTTGGCCACATCAACCTGTGAGGGAAATAAAGTATGGACCACATTATTCAATCTCCTGGTAAATACATCCAGGGTGCAGATGTCATCACACGTCTTGGAGAATATCTCAAACCCCTGGCCGAACGCTGGCTGGTGGTCGGAGACAAGTTTGTCTTAAATTTTGCCCAGTCCGCGCTGGAGAAAAGTTTCCAGGATGCCGGACTGGCTCTGGAAATCGCGCCATTTGGCGGCGAATGTTCGCAAAATGAAATCGATCGTCTGCGTATCGTCGCAGATAAAGCGCAGTGCGGCGCCGTTCTCGGCATCGGCGGCGGCAAAACGCTGGATACCGCGAAAGCGCTGGCCCACTTTATGGATGTCCCGGTCGCTATCGCGCCGACCATCGCCTCTACCGATGCCCCCTGTAGCGCGCTTTCCGTGATCTACACCGATGCAGGCGAGTTTGAACGCTATCTGATGCTGCCGCGTAACCCGAATATGGTGATTGTTGATACCAAAATCGTTGCGGGCGCGCCCGCGCGTCTGCTGGCTGCCGGTATCGGCGATGCGCTGGCGACCTGGTTTGAAGCGCGCGCCTGTTCACGCAGCGGCGCGACCACGATGGCGGGCGGCAAGTGTACACAGGCGGCGCTCGCGCTGGCGGAGTTGTGCTATAACACGCTGATCGAAGAGGGCGAAAAGGCCATGCTGGCGGCTGAGCAGCATGTCGTCACGCCGGCGCTGGAACGCGTGATTGAAGCCAACACTTACCTGAGCGGCGTCGGTTTTGAAAGCGGCGGTCTGGCGGCGGCGCATGCCATACATAACGGCCTGACGGCGATTCCAGACGCGCATCACTACTATCACGGTGAGAAAGTGGCGTTCGGCACGCTGACGCAACTGGTACTGGAAAACGCGCCGGTTGAAGAGATCGAAACCGCTGCGGCGTTGTGCCATTCCGTTGGCCTGCCGATCACGCTGGCGCAACTGGATATTAAGCAGGATATTCCGGCGAAGATGCGCACGGTGGCGGAAGCCTCCTGCGCGGAAGGCGAAACCATTCACAACATGCCTGGCGGCGCCACGCCGGATCAGGTTTACGCCGCCCTGCTGGTTGCCGACCAGTACGGTCAGCGTTTCCTGCAAGAGTGGGAATAACGGTCAGGAGAGACAAAAAGCCCGCAGATCGTGCGGGCTTTTTTTATTTGCCGGATGGCGCTGACGCTCATCCGGCCTACACATTTGACTGAGATGGCTTACAGCAGATCGAAACGATCCAGGTTCATCACTTTCACCCATGCCGCGACGAAATCCTTCACGAATTTCTCACGCGCATCGCTGCTGGCGTAAACTTCCGCCAGGGCACGCAGTACCGAGTTAGAACCGAATACCAGGTCTGCGCGGGTCGCCGTGAATTTCACCTCACCGCTCAGGCGATCGCGGCCTTCGAACAGCTCTTTCGATTCGTCCGCCGCTTTCCACTCGTTACGCATATCCAGCAGATTCACAAAGAAATCATTGCTGAGTACGCCCGGGCGGTCGGTAAACACGCCATTCTGGCTGCCATCAAAGTTAGCGCCCAGAACGCGCATCCCACCCACCAGCGCCGTCATCTCCGGCGCGGTCAGCGTCAGCTGCTGCGCTTTATCAATCAGCAGTGACTCGGTGGTCGACACATCAAGCCGTGCGCGATAGTTACGGAAGCCGTCTGCGATCGGTTCGAGAAGCTCAAACATCTCGATATCCGTCTGATCCTGACGAGCATCCACACGGCCTGGCGCGAACGGCACGCTGATGCTGACACCCGCCGCACTTGCTGCCTGCTCCACACCGACAACGCCCGCAAGGACGATGATATCGGCCAGAGACGCCTTCCCGGACGATTTCTGAATCTCTTCCAGAACCGGCAGAACGCGCGCCGCAGCGGCGTTCACATCCCAGTCTCGCTGCGGCGCTAAAGCCAGGCGAGCGCCGTTGGCGCCGCCACGTTTATCGCCGCCACGGAAGGTTGACGCAGATGCCCATGCAACCGACACCAGTTCGCTGACGGAAAGCCCGGACGCGGCAATCGCGGCCTTCAGGTTGACGATGTCTTCCTGGCTCGGATTAAATACCGGCTGCGGCAGCGGGTCCTGCCAAATCAGATCTTCTTTCGGTACTTCCGGTCCGATATAGCGCGCTTTTGGCCCCATATCCCTGTGCGTCAGTTTGAACCATGCGCGGGCGAATGCTTCGTTAAACGCCTGCGGATCGTTGAGGAAACGACGGGAAATTTTCTCGAATTCTGGATCGAAACGCAGCGTCAGGTCAGTCACCAGCATGGTGGGTTTACGTTTCTTCGACGGATCGAACGGATCGGGAATGATTTCTGGCGCATCAACCGCTTCGAACTGGATCGCGCCCGCCGGGCTGCGCGTCTGCACCCACTCGTATTTGAACAGGTTTTCGAAGAAGTAATTACTCCACTGGGTCGGCGTCTGCGACCAGACCACTTCCAGGCCCGAGGTAATCGCATCGCCGCCTACGCCGCTGCCGTAGTCACTGCTCCAGCCCAGCCCTGCAATTCAATCGGCGCGGCTTCTGGATCAACGCCAACATGGGACGCCGCCGCCGCACCGTGGGTTTTACCCAGCGTGTGACCGCCGCCAATCAGCGCCACGGTTTCTTCGTCGTTCATGCCCATATTGCCGAACGTCGCGCGGATAGCCGCAGCGGCGGAAAGCGGTTCACCGCTGTGATCCGGCCCTTCCGGGTTAACGTAGATAAGCCCCATTTCGGTAGCGCCTAACGGCGCTTTCGCCAGCGCTTCGGGATGACGGTGCGTCAGCCAGGCTTTCTCATCCCCCCAGTTCACATCAAGATCCGGTTCCCACACATCTTCACGCCCGGCGCCAAAACCGAACGTACGGAAACCGGAGTTCTCCAGCGCCACGTTACCCGCCAGAATAAACAGGTCGGCCCAGGAGATTTTCTGGCCATATTTCTGCTTGATAGGCCACAGCAGACGACGCGCCTTATCCAGGCTGACGTTGTCCGGCCAGGAGTTCAGCGGTGCAAAACGCTGCTGCCCGCGTCCGGCGCCGCCGCGCCCGTCGACGGAACGATAAGTGCCCGCGCCATGCCATGCCATACGAATAAACAGACCGGCATAGCTGCCCCAGTCCGCAGGCCACCACGGCTGAGAATCGGACAGGAGAGCTTTAAGATCCCCTTTCAGGGCGGAATAGTCGAGTTTGCTAAATTCTTTGCGGTAGTCGAAGTCCTCACCCAGCGGGTTCGAACGGTTGGAGTGCTGATTCAAAAGATCTACACGGAGTTGGTTAGGCCACCAGTCGTGGCTGCTGGTGCCAGCACCCGCGCTACGGTCGTGGCTGCCCTGATGGAAAGGGCACTTCCCGGTAGACAATGAATTATGGGTATCGTCAGACATGCTCATCTATATGCTCCCTCTACAGTGTTATCGTTACGATATACATCACCAACGATAAGATATAGTTGAAATAACCCACAGATTCGATAGCTAATATCTTTTAAATTTATGTATCAGGCGTCAGATCAAAATGTGCATAAAAAAGCCCTCCGAAGAGGGCTAATCATGTTACAGGCCGGGCCGCACGCCCAACGTGTGGCAAATGGCGTAACTCATTTCAGCGCGGTTCAGGGTGTAGAAGTGGAAATCTTTCACGCCTTCACGGCTTAAGATCTTCACCATGTCCATCCGCGATATTCGCCCCAACCAGCTTGCGGGTTTCCGCATCGTCATCCAGGCCGTCAAACATCTGTGACATCCACGCCGGAATGCGCACGTTAGTCATATCAGCAAATTTCTTCGCCTGCTTAAAGTTGGAGACCGGCAGAATGCCCGGAATAATTTCGACATCAATACCCGCAGAGACGCAGCGATCGCGAAAACGCAGGTAGCTTTCCACATCGAAGAAAAACTGGGTAATTGCGCGGTTAGCGCCAGCATCGACTTTGCGTTTCAGGTTGAGCAGATCCGCCTGCGCGCTTTTCGCTTCCGGGTGGACTTCCGGGTAAGCGGCGACGGAGATATCAAAATCGGCAACCTCTTTCAGTAAGCTGACCAGGTCAGCGGCATACATATCCGGCTTGCCGCTCCCCGGCGGCAGGTCGCCGCGCAGGGCAACAATATGACGGATACCGTTATTCCAGTAATCCTGGGCAATGGTACGCAGTTCATCGCGGGTGGCGTCAATGCAGGTCAGGTGCGGCGCGGCTTCCAGGCCCGTACGCTCTTTAATGCCTTTGATGATGCTGTGCGTACGGTCGCGCTCACCGGAGTTGGCGCCGTAGGTCACGGAGACAAACTTCGGTTTCAGGCTGCTCAGTCGATCGATAGAGTTCCACAAGGTTTGCTCCATTTCACTGGTGCGCGGCGGGAAAAACTCGAACGAAACATTAATCTGACCCTGAACTTCCGCCAGGCTCTGATTCAGGGCTTCCCGCTGGTTGGCGTGAAAAAAGCTCATACCTTACCTCATCAATCGCATGTCATTATATGTTGTGTTGTGAACATCTATCCGTTTAGACGTCTGGATGTAAAAATGACCGAAAAGTGGGATGCCGTCAACAGAAAAATCACTGTTAAAGGTGAGGAATACTCAGACAACGTGAAAAAAATTCAAATCAGTCCGAAATAATGAAGGATTGCATCGCAAGCGTATTTAACCCACCGCAACCGTACAGCGTTCTCAGGCAGCATCACCAGCCCGGCACGAATACGTAATTCAGTGTCGCTAAGTACGCGGAATATCACGCCCTGGCGCTGAATAGCGGCAAACGAGCCCGGGAGCAAAACTCAGGCCATCACCGTGGGCGATTCGCGCGAGCAGCACATCATGTTCCAGCGGTTCTTCAAGGCAGGAGGGGGCGTAACCAGCGCGACGGAAAATGTGCCGGGTGTAGTCAAAAAAAGGCCGTATTACGTTCCCGTTTGAACCAGAACAGCGGGCGGTGGTTAAGCGCAGCTAAGGAGAGCGACGTCAGGCTCGCTTCCGGCCAGACGGAGGGTAATGCGGCAATCAACGGTTCTTGCCAGTCGAGCGGCGTGACGGTTAACCCTGTGGCCTCAAGCGGCAGCGCCACCAGCGCCGCATCCAGTTTCCCCCGACGTACCTGGCGTACCAGTTCAGGCGAACCATGACGCACAATATGCAGCCTCTCCACACGCGTATTCAGCTGCGCCTCCAGGGGGGCAAAAATCCCCTGCTCAAACGCGGTGCTCAGCCCCTAAACGCAGCGATTGCGCGCCGGTTTGCGCCAGTTGATTTCAGCGCAGCATACGTTTTGTCCTGCTGCGCCAGTAGCGGGCGGACGATTTCCAGCGCGCGCAGACCCTCATCCGTCAGCGTGAGTCCACGAGTATGACGGACAAAAAGCGTCACCCCCAGGCGTTCTTCAAGCTGGCGAATATGGCGGCTCAGCGGCGGTTGCGACATAAACAGTCGCTGTGCCGCGCGGCTCATATTGTTCTCTTCCGCCACCACGGCAAAGTAGCGTAGCAGGCGGATATCCAGAGAGTGCAGAGGGGATGTTGTCATACCGAAAAGGTATCACGGAAACGGTATTATCCAAATCATTCCGCGCCCCCTATCCTCACGCCACAGACTCCAGACAAACGAGGAATACACTATGCATTCAGAACGCTTTATTACCGGTCAGAAAATGCTGCAACAGGTGGATGGCAAGGGTGGCGATGCGGTGATCGAAAGTTTTGCAAGACGTTGCGCCAGATTTTGCCCGCTATCTGATCGAATTTCCGTTTGGCGATATCTATTCCCGGCCAGGGCTGGATTTACGCAGTCGGGAAATCGCAACCGTCGCCGCGTTAACCGCGCTGGGCAACGCCACGCCGCAGTTGAAGGTACATATTGCCGCTGCGCGACATGTGGGGCTAACGCAGGAGGAAATTATCGAAGTGATAATGCAGATGGCGGTTTATGCCGGTTTTCCGGCTGCGCTGAACGGTCTGTTCGCCGCAAAAGAGGTGTTTGCAACTCGGTGAAGCACCGGATGGCGGCGTTGCCTTATCCGGCCTACATGTTCCGTAGGCCGGATAAGCGCAGCGCCATCCGGCAACAAACACTACAGCAACTGCGCCAGGCGGTTGATATCCGACTGAATCGCCCCGGCGGTGACGTCACGACCGGCCCCCGGCCCGCGGATCACCAGCGGATTGTCGCGATACCAACGGCTTTCGATGGCAAAGACATTATCGGCACGGCAGCAGCGCCGCCAGCGGATGTTCCGGGCGCACCGCTTCAACGCCAACGCGCGCTTTACCGTTGGCGTCGAAACGCGCCACGTAGCGCAGCACCAGCCCCATTTCACGAGCGGCTTCCAGACGCTGTACCATCTGCTCATTCAGCTCATCGCCATTTTCAAAGAAGTGATCGACAGATCCCTCTTCGCAGTGTGCGGGCACCAGCGATTCAACGCGCACCTGGTCCGGTTCGATGTCATAACCCGCTTCACGCGCCAGAATCACCAGCTTTGCGCATCACATCTTTACCAGAAAGAATCAACGCGCGGGTCCGGCTCGGTCAGCCCCTGCTGCCAGGCCTGATCCACCAGATCGGTAAACGGTATGGGAACCGTCAAATTGCAGGAACAGCCACGACAGCGTGCCGGAGAAGATCCCGCTGATCGACAGAATGGCATCGCCGCTGTCAATCAGATCGCGCACCGTATAGTTGATCGGCAGGCCCGCGCCGACGGTCGCGTTATACAGCCAGGTGACGCCCGGTTTTTTCGAACGCGTCGTGGATCTGGCGATATTTATCGCTGGTGCTCGCCCCCGCCAGTTTATTGGCGCTGATAACGTGGAAGCCGTGGCTGGCGAAATCAAGATACTGATCGGCCAGTTGCTCGCTGGCGGTGACATCCAGCACCACCAGATCGTCATAACGGGTGAGCGCGCATCCACAGGAACAGCGACTCTTCATCCTGCTCAATCGCTTCGTCATTGAAGAACGCCAGCGCACGGCTGGCATCCAGCCCTTCGTAGTTCAGCAGGCTGCGACGGCTATCCACCACGCCCGCCAGGACAAATTCAAACCCGGTACGCGCGGAGAGCGTGCTCTGCTCGCGGGCAAACAGTTCCAGCCAGCGGGAACCGATGTTGCCTTTGCCGAACAGCACCAGGCCGATTGCGTTTTTCCGCGCGGAAAATAGACTGGTGCAACCCCTGAATCAGGCTTTCAGTCGGGCCGGTGCGCAGTACGGCCACCAGGCTAATCCCCTCTTCCGACTGCCAGGTAAATTCAACCGGCTGGCCTTTCAGCTGTTGCCAGAAGCGGTGGCAGTGCAGCGGGTTACGGGTGACGCCAGCGCCAACCATCGCGACCAGCGCCAGCCCCTGACGCAGGCGCAATTCGCCCGGCAGGCCCGCTTCATCAAGAATTTTTAATGCGCTATCAGCGACTTCAGAGGTGTAGCAGAATTGCAGCAGATGGCGATCGTTATGCACGCCAACCGCCAGCGGACGCACCTGCGCCCGTTTCAGAATCTGGTCGACGTCTCTCCAGGCCAGTTTTAAAGTCCTGGCTGGCGGGCACCTGAAACTCAATCAGGCAAACGTCATCATGACTGGTGACGATACGCGCCCCGGTGCCGGACGCCAGCACGCGTTCAATGCGCGTGGACCCCTGATCCGGCGTGTAGCTACAGCGCAACTGCAAATCGATATCGCTGCCGGAAACCGGCTGTAGGGTACGGGCGTGCAGAACCGGCGCGGCCAGACGCGCCAGCTCGCTGGCTTCATCCAGACGCAGCAGCGGCAGCAGGCAGGCATCTTTCACTTTACGCGGGTCGGCGCTGTAAACCCCGGCCACATCGCTCCAGATGGTGACGCGGGAAACCCCCGCCAGCGCGCCAATTTGCGTGGCGGAATAGTCAGAACCGTTACGGCCCAGCAGCACCGTTTCGCCCGCATTGCTGCGACTGATAAAACCGGTAACGACCAGACGTTTGCCTGGATGCTGCACCAGCAACTGTTGCAGTAACGGGTAAGAGAGACCTTCATCTACCTGCGGCTGCGCAGCGCGTTCAGCACGTAAAAACTCACGCGCGTCCAGCCATGCCGACGCCAGTCCTTGCTCATTCAGCACTGCGGACATCAGACGCGCAGACCAGATCTCGCCGTGCCCGACGACTTCGGCATAAACGGCATCGGTCACGCCGCTGTCGAGCAGCGCGGCAAGACGCTCCAGATCGCTAATGAAAGCGCTGATCAGGCCATCCGCAACGTCGGCGGGAAGCAGCCCGCTGATCAGATCGCTCTGATAGCGGCGTAACGTCTGTTGCACCTGATGCGCGGAGAGGCGGTCGGTCTGGCTTAACTTCAGCCAGCTAATCAACTGGTTGGTGGTACTACCGGCGGCGGAAACAACCATCATATCGTCAGGCTGCGAGTACTCCGCCATAATGCCTGCGACACGCAGATAACATTTCACGTCTGCCAGACTACTGCCACCAAATTTATGCAGTTGACGACCCTTCGCCCCTGCCTGCGCAATCACACTCATGTTTACCCCTTGTTTGCAGCCCGGAAGCCATTTTCCAGGTCGGCAATTAAATCTTCGCCATCTTCAATACCGGTGGAGATACGCAGCAGCGTCTCTGAAATTCCGGCGGCAGCACGCGCTTCTGGCGCCATGCCTGCATGTGTCATCGTTGCGGCGTGGGAGATCAGGCTTTCAACACCCCCTAAGGATTCCGCCAGCGTAAACAACGACAGCCCGCCCAGGAAACGACGCAGCGTCTGCTCATCGCCATCCAGTTCAAAACTCAACATTGCGCCAAAGCCTTTTTGCTGGCGCGCGGCAATCTCGTGCCCTTGATTATCCGGCAGCGACGGATGATACAGTTTTTTCACCAGCGGCTGGGTTTGCAGATAGTCCACAATGGCCTGGGCATTGCGCTGAGCCACGTCCATTCGCGGCGCCAGAGTACGCAGCCCACGTAGCAGCAGATAGCTATCAAACGCGCCGCCGGTGACGCCAATATTATTGGCCCACCATGCCAGTTCGGTGACAATCTCTGGATCTTTCGCAATCACCACGCCAGCCACCACATCCGAATGGCCGTTTAAATATTTCGTGCATGAATGCAACACCAGATCGGCGCCCAACGCCAGCGGATTTTGCAGCGCAGGGCTTAAAAACGTGTTGTCCACAACGCTCACCGCGCCCGCTTCTCGCGACAGCTGGCAGATTTTCGCAATATCCACCACGCGTAACAACGGATTACTGGGGCTTTCCACCAGCACCAGCTTCGGTTTTTCCGCCAGCGCCGCTTTCAGCGCCTGCTCATCGCCTTGATCGACAAACAGCACGCGATAACAGCCCCGCTTCGCCAGGCTGTCAAACAGGCGATAGCTGCCGCCGTAGCAGTCGTGCGGCGCCACCAGCAGATCGCCCGGCTTCAGGAACACGGTCGTCACCAGCAGAATGGCCGACATCCCGGTATTGGTCAGCACCGCGCCCGTACCGCCCTCCAGCTCCGCCAGCGCGCGCTGAACCACATCACGCGTCGGATTTCCGCGTCGCGAATAGTCATGGGCGCGAGGTTCATTAAAACCGGTGAAGTTATAGGTGCTGGAAAGGTGAATCGGCGGGACAACGCAACCGTACTGCTCGTCGTCATTTAACCCGCTACGCACTGCGATGGTGGCCTGTTTACGCGTCATGTTGAGAAGTTCCTGGGCTGAATCGGTGAAAAGTCAGGCACCAGAGTAAACATTGTTACAATAGACGTCAATACATCTGGACATCTAAACTTCTTTGCGTATAGATTGAGCAAACTGGAAATAGCCGTTAAAATTATATGCATTAGCGCACATCTACAGACGCTTAACCCGTGTCACGATATCGCCTGTACGGTAAACTATGCGGGATTACGGCCAGGCACGACGATTCTGGCCCCTTAACTAATGACGAGAAGATTAAAGGTATCTCATGGCTGAATGGAGCGGCGAATATATCAGCCCATACGCTGAGCACGGTAAGAAGAGTGAGCAAGTCAAAAAGATTACGGTTTCCATTCCTCTGAAGGTGTTAAAAATCCTCACCGATGAACGCACGCGTCGTCAGGTGAACAACCTGCGTCACGCCACCAACAGCGAACTGCTGTGTGAAGCGTTTCTGCATGCCTTTACCGGGCAACCATTGCCGAACGATGAAGACTTGCGTAAAGAGCGCAGTGATGAAATACCGGAAGAGGCCAAAATCATCATGCGTGAACTGGGGATCGACCCGGATACGTGGGAGTATTGATTTTTTTTGCCGGATAGCGGCGGAAGGATTCAGTACCGCAGGTACTGATAAGCGTCAACGCCATCAGGCAAAGACAAAAAAAGCGCCTTTCGGCGCTTTTTTCTTTGACAGCAATAACTTATTTGCTGCCCGGGATGCTGAAACGCTTGTTGAAGCGGTCAACACGGCCACCGGTAGCAACATCACGCTGTTTGCCAGTGTAGAACGGGTGGCATTTACCGCACACGTCCAGGTTCAGGTCGTGACCTGCAGTAGAGCGGATTTTGATGACATTACCGCAAGAGCAGTTTGCAGTAATTTCTTCGTATTTCGGGTGAATATCTTTTTTCATGGGGAAAACCTCGGTTTAAGGCCGCGTCGCTCTTCCAGCCCTAACGCCAGACACCACGCGATGTTGATAGTATAGGTCGATGATACAAATGTGTATCAAAGGCGGCGAATCATACAGAATTTGACCAGCGTATGCAAACTGATCCGCGCTCCCTCATCACAATGTGTATACTAACCCGCCAGAATTCAAGTCAGCCAGGATGATTACATGCCCGTCGCGCACGTTGCCTTGCCCGTTCCGCTACCCCGCACCTTTGACTATCTCTTGCCAGAAGGCATGACCGTCAAAGCCGGGTGTCGGGTGCGCGTGCCGTTTGGCAAACAGCAGGAACGTGTCGGGATTGTGGTGTCGGTCAGCGAACAAAGCGAACTGCCGCTTAACGAACTGAAAGCGGTCGTTGAGGTACTGGACAGCGAGCCGGTCTTTTCACCCTCCGTCTGGCGTTTGCTGCTTTGGGCGGCGGATTACTACCATCATCCAATGGGTGACGTTCTGTTTCACGCTCTGCCGATTTTGCTGCGCCAGGGGAAACCCGCCAGCAATGCGCCCGATGTGGTACTGGTTTGCCACCGAAGACGGCCACGCTATCGATCTCAATAGCCTGAAGCGTTCGCCTAAAACAGCAACAGGCGCTGGCCGCGCTGCGGCAGGGGAAGATCTGGCGCGACCAGGTGGCGGATCTTGAATTTAATGACGCGGCGCTCCAGGCGCTACGTAAAAAAGGACTGTGCGAGCTGGCGAGCGAAACGCCCGGCTTTAGCGACTGGCGCACCCATTACGCCGTTTGTGGCGATCGGCTGCGTCTCAATACCGAACAGGCCACCGCCGTTGGCGCCATCCACAGCGCGTCGGACAGCTTTTCTGCCTGGCTGCTGGCGGGCGTTACGGGTTCCGGTAAAACAGAGGTCTATCTCAGCGTACTGGAAAAACGTCCTCGCTCAGGGCAAACAGGCGCTGGTGATGGTGCCGGAAATTGGCCTGACGCCGCAAACCATCGCCCGCTTTCGCGAGCGCTTCAACGCCCCCGTCGAAGTTCTACACTCCGGGTTAAATGACAGCGAACGTCTCTCAGCCTGGCTGAAAGCCAAAAACGGCGAGGCGGCGATTGTCATCGGCACCCGCTCATCGTTGTTTACGCCGTTTAAAAACCTCGGCGTCATTGTGATCGACGAAGAGCATGACAGCTCCTATAAGCAGCAGGAAGGCTGGCGTTACCACGCTCGCGACCTGGCGGTATACCGCGCTCACAGCGAACAAATCCCGATTATTCTCGGCTCGGCAACACCGGCGCTGGAGACGTTATGCAACGTGCGACAAAAAAAGTACCGCATGCTGCGCCTGACGCGCCGGGCAGGCAATGCACGCCCTGCCCTCCAGCATGTGCTGGATTTAAAAGGCCAGAAGATCCAGGCCGGGCTGGCTCCCGCGCTTATCGCCCGTATGCATCAGCACCTGCTGGCAGATAACCAGGTCATTCTCTTCCTTAACCGTCGGGGATTTGCTCCTGCGCTGTTATGCCACGACTGCGGCTGGATTGCCGAATGTCCGCGCTGCGATCACTATTACACGTTGCACCAGGCGCAACACCACCTGCGCTGTCACCATTGCGACAGCCAGCGCCCGATACCGCGTCAGTGCCCTTCCTGCGGCTCCACGCATATGGTGCCGGTCGGGTTAGGGACAGAACAGCTTGAGCAGGCGTTGGCGCCCTTCTTTCCCGGCGTGCCGGTCTCGCGCATCGACCGCGACACCACCAGCCGTAAAGGCGCGCTGGAGCAGCATCTGGCGGAAGTCCATCGCGGCGGCGCGCGCATTTTGATCGGCACGCAAATGCTGGCGAAAGGGCACCATTTCCCGGACGTCACCCTGGTAGCGCTGCTGGACGTTGACGGCGCGCTGTTCTCAGCGGATTTCCGTTCGGCGGAACGTTTTGCCCAGCTTTACACTCAGGTTTCCGGCCGCGCCGGACGCGCCGGAAAACAGGGCGAGGTGGTATTGCAGACCCACCATCCAGAGCACCCTTTGCTGCAAACCTTGCTGCACAAAGGCTATGACGCTTTTGCTGAACAGGCGCTGGCCGAGCGGCAAACGCTGCAACTTCCGCCGTGGACCAGCCATGTGATTGTGCGGGCGGAAGATCATAACAACCAGCAGGCGCCGGTGTTCCTGCAACAGCTGCGTAATCTGATTCAGGCCAGCCCGCTTGCGGATGACAAGCTCTGGGTATTAGGCCCGGTGCCTGCGCTCGCGCCAAAACGCGGCGGCCGCTACCGTTGGCAAATTTTGTTGCAGCATCCGTCGCGAATTCGTCTGCAACACATCGTCAGCGGCACGCTGGCGCTCATCAATACGCTACCCGAATCCCGCAAGGTTAAATGGGTGCTGGATGTCGATCCCATTGAGGGATAACGGGTCACGATGCGAGGCGGATCGTAAATTAAATATCCATCACACTTTTTATGAAAATTCTGTAACCGCTTCCATTAACTATCTGATAAAAATGTTTTCGATGTGAGTTAAACAAGGATAGTTCTGCGCCTGATTTCCCAGGCGAGGAGAGAGTGTGAAACCGAAGAAACAGGTTGCTGCCGCTACAATGAAAGATGTTGCTATGAAGGCGAAAGTCTCAACAGCAACCGTGTCCCGTGCGTTAATGAACCCGGATAAAGTCTCCCAGTCGACCCGTAACCGGGTTGAACAGGCGGCGATGGAGGTGGGATATTTACCGCAATCAATGGGGCGAAATAGCAAACGGAATGAATCACGCCACCATCCTGGTGATCGTCCCGGATATTTGTGATCCCTTTTTCAGTGAAATCATCCGGGGCATTGAGGTTACCGCCGCAAGCCACGGATATCTGGTGTTGATTGGTGACTGCGCGCACCAGAATCAGCAAGAAAAGACCTTTATCAATTTGATCATCACCAAACAAATTGATGGCATGTTATTGCTCGGTTCACGCCTGCCGTTCGACGCCAGCATTGAAGAGCAACGAAATCTGCCGCCGATGGTGATGGCCAACGAATTCGCGCCGGAGCTGGAGCTGCCTACCGTTCATATTGATAACCTGACTGCGGCCTTTAAACGCCGTAAAATTATCTGCATGAACAGGGGCACCAGCGTATCGGATGCATTGCCGGGCCGGAGGAGATGCCGCTGTGCCACTACCGTCTGCAAGGCTATGTGCAGGCGCTGCGTCGCTGCGGCATTACCGTCGACCCCGCATTATATCGCCCGGGGCGATTTCACCTACGAGGCGGGCGGCCACGCGCTGCAACAGCTACTTGCGCTTCCGCAGCCTCCGACCGCCGTGTTCTGTCACAGCGACGTTATGGCGCTCGGCGCGCTCTCCTGGGCCAAGCGTCATGGTCTGAAAGTCCCTGACGATCTGTCCATCATTGGCTTTGATAACATTGCGCTGGCGGATTTTGCGACCCCGCCTCTGACGACGTGTTTCACAGCCGCGCTTCGATATCGGGCGCGAAGCAATGCTGCTCTTGCTCGACCAGTTACAGGGCAAAATGTCAGCAGCGGCTCGCGTTTGCTGGACTGCGAGTTAATTATTCGTGGTTCGACGCGAGCCTTAACTTAAACCTTTAAGACTCACGTATCTGGTCAAAAGCCCGCCGCTTAAGTAACATGGCGGGCTGACGAACGAATAAATACAGCGAAACGATAGTGCGCACAACGAGATTATGTACGTCGCGGTCAACCGGCACCTTCGCGGCGCAAAAAGAGCACCTCACGGAAAAAGCAACGCAACACGCCTGCGGTTTTCACCCGCAATGGTCACTATTGCGGCGGCTGTCCTTGTGGCCTTTATCGGGGGTCTGTACTTCATTACTCATCACAAAAAAGAAGAGTCCGAAACGCTGCAAAGCCAGAAAGTGACCGGCAACGGCCTGCCGCCGAAGCCGAAGAGCGCTGGCGCTACATTAAAGAGCTGGAAAGCCCGCCAGCCGGGCGTGCGTGCGCCAACCGAGCCTTCTGCGGGCGGCGAAGTGATGAACCCGGAGCAGCTCACCAGCGAGCAGCGTCAGCTACTGGCGCAAATGCAGGCGGATATGCGCCAGCAGCCGACCCCAGCTTAACGAAGTGCCGTGGAACGAACAGACGCCTGAACAGCGTCAGCAGACATTGCAGCGCCAGCGTCAGGCACAGCAGCAGGTACAACAGCAGCAGTGGGCTAACACCCAGCCGGTTCAACAGCCGCGTACGCAGCCACGCGTGACGGAGCAACCGTACCAACAGCCACAGCAGCAACCGCGTACGGCGCAGACTGCGCCTGCACAGCAGCCACGCCAGACGCAGCAGCCGAAGCAGACGACATCCCAGCAGCCTTATCAGGACCTGTTGCAGACGCCTGCGCACACCACGACTTCTCAGCCTAAAACGCAGCAGGCCGCGCCGATCGCGCGTGAACCTGAAGCGCCAAAACAGACGGCAGAGAAAAAAGATGAACGTCGCTGGATGGTGCAATGCGGCTCCTTCAAAGGCGCCGAGCAAGCGGAAACCGTGCGCGCCCAGTTGGCTTTTGAAGGCTTTGACTCCCAAAATCACCACCAACAACGGGTGGAATCGTGTGGTCATCGGCCCTATCAAAGGCAAAGAGAATGCAGACAGCACCCTTAACCGCCTGAAGATGGCGGGTCACACAAACTGCATTCGACTCGCCTCCGGGGGTTGAAACCCCCAAAATCCCCCCCATTTATATTTGCATTATGCCCCGTACCGCGTGCGGGGCCTGTATTCTGCATTTGTAACCAAGGGGTCTGCTCGTGACAACAATAGTAAGCGTACGCCGTAACGGCCATGTGGTAATCGCCGGTGATGGTCAGGCCACACTGGGCAATACCGTAATGAAAGGCAACGTGAAGAAAGTTCGCCGTCTGTACAACGATAAAGTCATTGCGGGCTTTGCAGGGGGAACGCAGACGCATTCACGCTGTTCGAACTGTTTGAGCGTAAACTGGAAATGCATCAGGGCCACCTGGTCAAAGCCGCCGTTGAACTGGCGAAAGACTGCGTACCGACCGCATGCTACGCAAGCTCGAAGCGCTGCTGGCCGTCGCCAGATGAAACCGCTTCACTGATCATCACGGGTAATGGCGATGTCATACAGCCGGAAAATGATCTGATTGCTATCGGCTCCGGTGGTCCCTACGCCCCAGGCTGCGGCACGCGCACTGTTAGAAAATACCGAACTGGGCGCCCGCGAAATTGCTGAAAAGGCGTTGGATATTGCAGGCGATATCTGCATTTACACCAACCACTTCCACACCATTGAAGAATTACCGTCTAAAGCGTAAGGATCCTCCCATGTCTGAAATGACCCCACGCGAAATCGTCAGCGAACTGAACAAGCACATCATTGGCCAGGACAACGCCAAGCGTTCCGTGGCGATTGCACTGCGTAACCGCTGGCGCCGCATGCAGCTCAACGAAGAGCTGCGCCATGAAGTGACGCCAAAAAATATTCTGATGATCGGCCCGACCGGCGTAGGTAAAACCGAAATCGCGCGTCGCCTGGCAAAACTGGCCAACGCGCCGTTCATCAAAGTTGAAGCGACAAAATTCACCGAAGTCGGTTATGTGGGTAAAGAAGTGGATTCCATTATCCGCGACCTGACCGACTCCGCGATCAAGATGGTGCGCGTTCAGTCTATTGAGAAAAACCGCTACCGCGCAGAAGAAATGGCGGAAGAGCGTATTCTCGACGCGCTGATCCCTCCAGCGAAAAATAACTGGGGTCAGGCTGAGCAACAGCAAGAGCCGTCCGCCGCACGCCAGGCATTCCGCAAAAAACTGCGTGAAGGCCAGCTCGACGATAAAGAAATTGAGATCAATCTCGCAGCCGCACCGGATGGGCGTTGAAATTATGGCGCCTCCGGGAATGGAAGAGATGACCAGCCAGTTGCAGTCCATGTTCCAGAACCTGGGCGGCCAGAAACAAAAACCGCGTAAGCTGAAAATCAAAGACGCGATGAAGCTGTTGATTGAAGAAGAAGCGGCCAAACTGGTGAACCCGGAAGAGCTGAAACAGGAAGCCATCGACGCCGTTGAACAGCACGGGATCGTGTTTATCGACGAAATCGACAAAATCTGTAAACGCGGCGAATCCTCTGGCCCGGACGTTTCCCGCGAAGGCGTACAGCGCGATCTGCTGCCGCTGGTAGAAGGCTGCACCGTCTCTACCAAGCACGGTATGGTGAAAACCGACCACATCCTGTTTATCGCCTCCGGCGCGTTCCAGGTGGCGAAACCGTCTGATCTGATCCCTGAGTTGCAGGGGCGTCTGCCGATTCGCGTTGAGCTGAAAGCGCTGACGACGGAAGATTTCGAAACGCATTCTCACCGAGCCGAACGCATCCGTTACCGTTCAGTACAAAGCGCTGATGGCGACCGAGGGCGTGGACATCGAGTTTACCGAGTCCGGCATCAAACGCATTGCCGAAGCGGCATGGCAGGTAAACGAAACCACCGAAAACATCGGTGCGCGTCGTCTGCATACCGTTCTGGAACGTCTGATGGAAGATATCTCCTATGATGCCAGCGATCTGAATGGTCAGAGCATAACAATTGATGCGGAATATGTGAGCAAACATCTGGATGCGCTGGTCGCAGATGAAGATCTGAGTCGTTTTATCCTATAATCGCGTTCAATGCATTTTCATCACTGTTGATGGGGCTGAAAAGCCCCATTTTTATTGGCGCTAAATATGACTGAACAACAACAAATTAGCCGCTCCCAGGCCTGGCTGGAAAGTTTACGACCGAAAACGCTGCCGCTCGCGTTTGCGGCAATCATCGTCGGTACAGCGCTGGCATGGTGGCAAGGGTACTTCGATCCCCCGGTTGCGCTGCTGGCGTTGATCACCGCCGGGCTGCTGCAAATCTTATCGAACCTTGCCAACGATTATGGCGACGCCGTCAAAGGCAGTGATAAGCCTGACCGCATCGGGCCGCTGCGCGGGATGCAAAAAGGGGTGATCACCCGGCAGGAGATGAAGCGGGCGCTGATCATTACCGTGGCGCTGATTTGCCTCTCCGGTCTGGCGCTGGTGGCTGTTGCATGTCATACGCTGGCGGATTTTGTCGGATTCCTGGTGCTGGGCGGCCTGTCGATTATCGCCGCGATTACCTACACCGTCGGGAACCGTCCTTACGGCTATATTGGTCTGGGCGACATTTCCGTGCTGGTGTTCTTCGGCTGGCTCAGCGTAATGGGCAGCTGGTATCTACAGGCGCATACGCTCATTCCTGCGCTTATCTTACCTGCTACCGCCTGCGGACTGCTGGCGACCGCCGTGCTCAACATCAACAACCTGCGCGATATCAACAGCGATAAAGAAAACGGTAAAAACACGCTGGTGGTACGTTTAGGCGCGGTTAACGCACGTCGTTATCACGCCTGCCTGTTGATGGGGTCACTGGTCTGCCTGGCGCTGTTTAACCTGATTTCACTGCAAAGCCTGTGGGGATGGCTGTTCATCCTGGCCGCACCGTTACTGATTAAACAGGCGCGTTATGTGATGCGTGAAATGGAACCCGCTGCGATGCGCCCGATGCTGGAACGCACCGTTAAAGCCGCGCTGTTGACTAACCTGCTGTTTGTCGTCGGGATTTTCTTAAGCCAGTGGGCGGTTTAACTGACAAATATCAATGAACAATTGATGATTTTGCAAACAGTACGCATAGCGCGATATACTAAAAATTCTCGCAGCAACTGAACGTTAAGCCTATGAAATACGATACTTCCGAGCTTTGTGACATCTACCAGGAAGATGTCAACGTCGTGGAACCACTGTTCTCTAACTTTGGAGGGCGGTCGTCGTTTGGCGGACAAATCATCACGGTAAAATGTTTCGAGGACAACGGGTTGCTCTACGATCTGCTCGAACAGAATGGCCGTGGTCGCATTCTGCTGGTCGATGGCGGTGGTTCTGTCCGTCGCGCGCTGGTCGACGCCGAACTGGCGCGTCTGGCTACGCAGAATGAATGGGAAGGGCTGGTCATCTACGGCGCGGTGCGTCAGGTAGACGATCTGGAAGAGCTGGATATCGGCATCCAGGCGCTTGCCGCGATTCCGGTAGGCGCCGCAGGTGAAGGAATCGGGGAAAGCGACGTCCGCGTCAATTTTGGCGGCGTGACCTTCTTCTCCGGCGATCATCTCTACGCCGACAATACCGGGATAATCCTCTCCGAAGACCCACTTGATATCGAGTGATCAAAAAAGGCACCGTAAGGTGCCTTTTTTATTGCGTTGCCGCTCATAAACGATGCCGACTGTAGGCCTGATAAGCGTAGCGCCATCAGGCGATATTGCAGTGCCGGATGGCGGCTTACGCCTTATCCGGCCTACAACGCTGAGCACAGCCAACACCGCTACGGCTCAGACTTCTTCCATACGACCCAGCAGCGCCTGCAAACGATCCTGCCACCCGCTCTGCTGTTCTTTCAGATGGTTGTTCTCACGCTCCAGCTCTTCACGCTGATGCTGAGCAGACTGTACATCCTGCGCCAGGCTGTTGTTTTTTTCTTTCAGCTCTTCGATTTCCATCTGCAAAAGCGTAATGGTATCAATCGCCTGCTGTACTTTTGCTTCCAGTTTCTCAAACACTTCTAATGACATGGCCATACCTCTCCTGAATTGCAAGGCGACGCTTCACGTAAACGCGCACAATATATAGTGCCGATTGTATGAAGCCGCGCCATCCCTGTCCAGCGACATACCGCGTAGATTGCGGTTTGCAACACTTTTCATCCTTGTCCTGGTGACATAACTCACATAACTCTAAAGTGTTAACATATTGGTTAATGAAATGATTCAGCTCACACTCCTGGTTTGTCGTAAAACGCGCTTCATGGCGCGATAACGCTCATTTTATTGACGCAGTACACACATTTTGATTTCGATATTTCTCGTTTTTGCTCGTTAACGATAAATTAACAGTATGCCTACAGGCATCGAAGGCGTCAGTGACCTCTTCGCAAACAATAAACATTAAACTCTCTTCAGGATCCGATTATGAGTCAAACATCAACCTTAAAAGGCCAGTGCATTGCTGAATTTCTCGGTACTGGGTTGTTGATTTTCTTCGGTGTGGGTTGTGTCGCTGCTCTTAAAGTAGCAGGTGCTACTTTCGGTCAGTGGGAAATCAGTATCATCTGGGGTTTGGGGGTGGCGATGGCTATCTACCTGACAGCAGGTGTCTCCGGCGCACATTTAAATCCAGCCGTAACAATCGCACTGTGGCTGTTTGCCTGTTTCGACAAACGCAAAGTTGTTCCTTTTATCATTTCTCAAGTTGCCGGCGCGTTTTGCGCAGCGGCATTAGTTTACGGGCTTTACTACAATCTTTTCGCTGATTTTGAACAAACGCACCACATCGTCCGTGGCAGTATCGAAAGTGTTGATCTGGCTGGCACTTTCTCAACATATCCAAATCCACATATCAATTTTGTGCAAGCCTTCGCGGTTGAGATGGTAATTACCGCTATTCTGATGGGGCTTATTCTGGCGCTGACCGATGATGGTAACGGCGTGCCGCGCGGCCCACTGGCTCCTCTGCTCATTGGTTTACTGATCGCAGTAATTGGCGCCTCTATGGGGCCGCTGACCGGGTTTGCGATGAACCCGGCGCGTGACTTCGGCCCGAAACTGTTCGCCTGGCTCGCTGGCTGGGGGAACGTTGCCTTGACTGGCGGTAAGGATATTCCTTACTTCCTGGTGCCGATGTTCGGCCCGATTGCGGGCGCCATTCTGGGCGCATTCGCCTATCGTAAACTGATTGGCCGCCATTTGCCGTGTGATACTTGCGTGGTTGAAGAGAAGGACACCACCACTACCGCACAACAAAAAGCTTCGCTGTAATGTGACTACGGGACAAAAAAATTATGACTGAGAAAAAATATATCGTTGCGCTCGACCAGGGCACCACCAGCTCCCGCGCCGTCGTGATGGATCACGATGCGAATATCGTTAGCGTGTCGCAACGTGAATTTGAGCAAATCTACCCGAAAGCAGGCTGGGTAGAACACGACCCAATGGAAATCTGGGCCACCCAAAGCTCAACGCTGGTTGAAGTGCTGGCGAAAGCAGACATCAGTTCCGATCAGATCGCAGCAATCGGTATTACTAACCAGCGTGAAACCACCATCGTCTGGGAACGTGAAACCGGCAAACCGATTTATAACGCAATTGTCTGGCAGTGCCGCCGTACCGCCGAAATCTGCGAACGCCTGAAGCGTGACGGCATGGAAGATTACATCCGCAACAACACCGGTCTGGTGATTGACCCGTACTTCTCCGGCACCAAAGTGAAGTGGATTCTCGATCACGTAGAAGGCTCCCGTGAGCGCGCACGTCGCGGTGAACTGCTGTTCGGTACGGTGGATACCTGGCTTATCTGGAAAATGACGCAGGGACGCGTACACGTCACGGATTACACCAACGCTTCACGTACCATGCTGTTCAACATCCATACCCTGGACTGGGATGACAAAATGCTGGATGCGCTGGATATCCCGCGCGCTATGCTGCCGGAAGTGCGTCGTTCTTCAGAAGTGTACGGCCAGACGAACATCGGGGGTAAAGGCGGCACGCGTATTCCAATCGCCGGGATCGCCGGTGACCAGCAGGCGGCGCTGTTCGGCCAGCTGTGCGTCAAAGAGGGGATGGCGAAAAACACTTACGGCACCGGCTGCTTTATGCTGATGAACACCGGCGAGAAAGCGGTTAAGTCCGAAAACGGACTTTTGACCACCATCGCCTGTGGCCCGACCCGGCGAAGTGAACTATGCGCTGGAAGGGGCGGTGTTTATGGCTGGCGCATCCATTCAGTGGCTGCGTGATGAGATGAAACTCATCAGCGACGCATTCGACTCTGAATATTTCGCCACCAAAGTGAAAGACACCAACGGCGTATACGTTGTACCGGCCTTTACCGGTCTGGGCGCGCCGTACTGGGACCCGTATGCGCGCGGCGCCATCTTCGGTCTGACCCGTGGCGTAAACTCCAACCACATCATCCGTGCAACGCTGGAATCGATCGCTTACCAGACGCGCGACGTGCTGGAAGCGATGCAGGCGGACTCCGGTATTCGCCTGCACGCCCTGCGCGTTGACGGCGGCGCGGTTGCCAACAACTTCCTGATGCAGTTCCAGTCAGACATTCTTGGTACGCGCGTTGAGCGCCCGGAAGTGCGCGAAGTGACGGCACTGGGTGCGGCGTATCTGGCAGGTCTGGCGGTGGGTTACTGGCAGAACCTGGATGAGTTGCAGGAAAAAGCGGTCATCGAGCGTGAATTCCGTCCAGGCATCGAAACCACCGAGCGTAACTTCCGTTACAGCGGCTGGAAAAAAGCGGTCAAACGCGCCCTGGCGTGGGAAGACCACGAAGAGTAATACTGACCTGCCGGATGGCGGCTTCGCTTATCCGGCCTACAGGCTACATGCTTGTGTAGGCCGGGTAAGGCAACGCCGCCACCCGCAAGTTATCTACCCCCGAGCATATCAATTATTCCCATCCTCCCCTGTGATACACTTCGCGCCATTCCTTTCTGCTACGAGTTTGCTATGAGACGAGAACTTGCCATCGAATTTTCCCGCGTAACGGAAGCGGCGGCGCTGGCTGGCTATAAATGGCTGGGACGCGGCGACAAAAATACCGCTGACGGCGCAGCGGTAAACGCCATGCGTATTATGCTCAACCAGGTCAATATTGACGGCACCATTGTCATCGGCGAAGGCGAGATTGATGAAGCGCCCATGCTGTTTATCGGTGAGAAAGTCGGCACCGGCCGTGGCGATGCGGTGGATATCGCCGTCGACCCTATCGAAGGCACCCGTATGACGGCGATGGGCCAGGCGAACGCGCTGGCGGTTCTGGCGGTCGGCGACAAAGGCTGTTTCCTGAACGCGCCGGATATGTACATGGAAAAACTGATCGTCGGGCCGGGCGCTAAAGGATCTATCGACCTGAATCTGCCGCTGGCAGACAACCTGCGCAACATCGCAGCCGCCCTCAGCAAACCACTCAGCGAACTGACGGTTACAATTCTGGCCAAACCGCGTCATGACGCGGTGATTGCAGAGATGCAGCAGCTTGGCGTGCGCGTATTCGCTATTCCTGATGGCGACGTGGCGGCCTCTATTCTGACCTGTATGCCGGACAGTGAAGTGGATGTGCTGTACGGCATTGGCGGCGCGCCGGAAGGCGTTGTCTCCGCAGCGGTAATCCGTGCGCTGGATGGCGACATGCAGGGCCGTCTGCTGGCGCGTCACGACGTCAAAGGCGACAGCGAAGAGAACCGCCGCATTGGCGAGCAGGAGCTGGCACGCTGTAAAGCTATGGGCATTGACGCCGGTAAAGCGCTGCGTCTGGACGAAATGGCGCGCAGCGATAACGTCATCTTCTCCGCCACCGGGATCACCAAAGGCGATCTGCTGGAGGGGATTAGCCGCAAAGGCAATATCGCTACCACCGAAACTCTGCTGATTCGCGGCAAATCGCGCACTATCCGCCGTATTCAGTCCATCCACTATCTGGATCGCAAAGACCCGGATGTGCAGGCGCATATCCTGTAACTGATTTGTTCGATTGAGCCTTCCGGCCCTTCGGGGCTGGAAATCTTTCGTTCAACGAACGAAGATAAGGGTATTGCAGCAGACAGGAGAAGATCATGGCAGATTGGGTAACAGGAAAAGTCACGAAGGTACAGTACTGGACCGACGCCCTGTTTAGTCTGACCGTTCACGCCCCCGTTCATCCCTTCACCGCAGGCCAGTTTACCAAACTCGGACTGGAGATCGATGGCGAACGCGTACAACGCGCCTATTCCTATGTGAATGCGCCCGATAATCCCGATTTAGAGTTTTACCTGGTGACGGTCCCCGAAGGCAAACTCAGCCCACGTCTGGCGGCGCTTAAACCTGGCGATGAAGTACAGGTGGTGAGTGAAGCGGCGGGGTTCTTTGTTCTGGATGAAGTGCCTGACTGCGACACCTTGTGGATGCTGGCGACCGGAACGGCCATTGGCCCTTATTTGTCGATTCTGCAACTCGGTAAAGACCTGGAGCGCTTTAACAACCTGGTGCTGGTGCATGCCGCGCGTTACGCCGCTGATTTAAGTTACCTGCCGTTAATGCTGGAATTGCAAAAGTGCTACGAAGGCAAGCTGCGCATTCAAACTGTCGTCAGTCGGGAAACCATCGCTGGCTCGCTTACCGGGCGCGTCCCCGCGCTGATTGAAAGCGGCGCGCTGGAAACGGCGGTCGGTTTACCGATGAACACCGAGACTAGCCATGTGATGCTGTGCGGAAATCCGCAGATGGTGCGCGATACGCAACAGCTGCTGAAGGAGACCCGGCACATGACCAAACACCTGCGTCGTCGTCCTGGGCACATGACCGCTGAGCACTACTGGTAAGCACGGTTGCAGGCCCGGTAAGCGCCAGCGCCACCGGGCGATCTGCCGGATAGCGGCATAAACGCCTTATCCGGCCTACGGTTTATCGCCTGCCTGAGGCTCTGCTTTAAACTTCACATCCTGCGTTTCTTTGCCGAACTTATTCTCGCCCTGAGTGCCGACAAACGCCCCCAGATCGATAAACATCATGACCAGAATAAGCGTCGGGACAAAGCGCCCCACGACCCACTGCCACATTCCCGGCAACATCACCCAATTTCCGGCCAGCAGCATCCACGCCAGAATCATCAATAACGCCCACAGGCCGGAGCGCCCCCGGTCATGCAGACGCTTAACCATGACCGCCGCCGTGGGCCAGAGCAGACACACCAGACAAAATGCCGCCGTCTGGATATCGAGTAAATTCTTGCTCGCCAGCGAAAACAGCACCAGCATGCCGACAAACCAGAGACCGAGCCAGATCCAGAAATCACGGCGTCCAATACGCCCTTTAAATGAGAATAACCACTGCTGTATGGTCATGTAAGTTCCTTTATTATTGCCTTCGCTGTCAGTTTACCCTTTTGACAAGCCCGACAGTTATCGTTTTAATCGTGAGCAGTCCTAACGAAAGGTAAGATTGATGAAGCCAGGGTGTACACTGTTTTTATTATTGTTTTCCGCCATAACTGCGAGCACAACGGTGCTGGCGGAGCATCGCCGTCTGCGACGACCGCGCCCTACCTGCTGGCTGGCGCGCCGACGTTTGATCTCTCCATCAGCCAGTTTCGCGAAAACTTTAATCAGCAAAATCCCCGGCTTCCACTGAACGAATTTCGTGCTATCGACAGCAGCCGCGACAGGGCGAACCTGACCCGCGCCGCCAGCAAGATCAATGAAAATCTGTACGCCTCAACGGCGCTGGAGCGCGGTACGTTAAAAATCAAAAGTATGCAGATTACCTGGCTTCCCATTCAGGGGCCCGAGCAAAAAGCCGCCAAAGTCAAAGCGCAGGAATACATGGCGGCGGTGATCCGCACCGTCGCCCCGCTTCTGACAAAAGAGCAAAGCCAGCAAAAACTGCAAAAATTACTCACAGCGGGCAAGAATAAGCACTACTACGCCGAAACGGAAGGCGCGATTCGCTATGTTGTCGCAGACAACGGGGAAAAAGGGCTGACCTTCGCTGTTGAACCGATTAAGCTAGCGCTATCGGAGAATCTGGAAGGGCTGAATTAAGTGACAAAAAGCAAAGCCTTTCGAGGGAGGGATCTCTATACTGTTCACAGACCATGCCGTCCCTGAAGGGCGGCCATCTTCCTTAATTCGCTGACAAAGCGTGGAGAAATGAAATGCGACATCCTTTAGTGATGGGTAACTGGAAACTGAACGGCAGCCGCCACATGGTAAACGAGCTGGTGGCTAACCTGCGTAAAGAACTGGCTGGCGTTGCTGGCTGTGCAGTTGCGATTGCACCGCCGGAAATGTATATCGACATGGCGAAACACGCCGCTGCCGGTAGCCACATCATTCTGGGCGCGCCAGAACGTTGACCTGAACCTGTCTGGCGCATTCACCGGTGAAACTTCTGCTGAAATGCTGAAGGATATCGGCGCGCAGTACATCATCATCGGCCACTCTGAGCGTCGTACTTACCACAAAGAGTCTGACGAGCTGATCGCGAAGAAATTCGCCGTGCTGAAAGAGCAGGGTCTGACTCCGGTTCTGTGCATCGGTGAAACCGAAGCAGAAAACGAAGCCGGCAAAACCGAAGAAGTCTGTGCTCGTCAGATCGACGCGGTACTGAAAACTCAGGGCGCTGCGGCGTTTGAAGGCGTGGTTATCGCTTACGAACCTGTATGGGCGATCGGTACTGGCAAATCCGCCACTCCGGCGCAGGCGCAGGCTGTTCACAAATTCATCCGTGACCACATCGCCAAAGCTGACGCGAAAATCGCTGAGCAAGTGATCATCCAGTACGGCGGTTCCGTAAACGCAGCTAACGCGGCAGAACTGTTCGCTCAGCCGGACATCGACGGCGCGCTGGTTGGCGGTGCTTCCCTGAAAGCTGACGCGTTCGCGGTGATCGTTAAAGCAGCGGAAGCGGCTAAACAAGCTTAATGCTGTTGTGGCGGGCGGCGCATGCGCTTACCCGCCACACAAAATCACAGGCCCGGTAAGCGTTAACGCCACCGGGCTTTTTTTACAAACGCCCCAGTAAACTAAACCACACGTAATCCAGCGGCAACAGCACCAGATACGTTGCCAGCGCCAGTGCCAGACACAGCGTCATACCTGGTTTTGCCGGGACTTTCCCTAATGCCATCGCCACCACAATCGGCGACGCCTGATACGGCAACAGCGGCGTGGAGTACCCCAATACCTGAATCATAATCACCGACAGCAGCGGAAAACCGGTTGCGTCGGAAAAACTCTGCGCCAGCGTGGTATACAGCGCCGGAACGCCGTTCGCCGTCATAATAAAATTCAGCGCGGTGGTAATGCCGGTCAGCGCCAGGAAACTGGTGAAGGGCTTTTCCGGGTCCAGCGGCATGACATGCAGCAGCGCCTCGCCCACCGCATTGCCAATGCCGGTTTGCGTCACGGTGATCGCCAGCCCCCAGAATGCCTGCCACATAAATACAGGTGCGGATATTCACGCCGCTGGAAAACTCTTCCCCGTTGATAAACCCCACGCGCGGCAACAGTGTGATCACCGCCGCCGCCAGCCCGGTCCACGCCGGGCCAATACCGTGCCAGCTTTCGCTGACCCACATCGCCAGCACCACCGCCAGCATCCACGCCAGCCGTTTCTCCGCACGGCTCATCGGCGCAGGCGGCGTCAGGTCGCGAGGCGCATGCGGTTTACCGGGAAACAGCCAACAAATCAGGACGATTAACAGCGCGCCTTTCAAACCAGCCCAGAACAGGCGTATGCAGCAGAAGATACGGCAGATAGTTCAGGTGGATGCCATACGAGCCTTCCGCCGCCCCGCTCATCACCAGGTTAGGTACGTTAGCAGGCAGGATAGTCGCGGAGAGCTGGAAGGTTCCAAAGCCCACCGCAAGCGCCAGTCCGTACCAGGCGCGCGTGCCATCGGCAATCCCGGCACGTTTCGCCATCGCCGCGACAATGGGCATCAGCAGCGCGATACGCCCCATATTGGACGGCATCACAAACGCCAGCGCATAGCTGAGCAGCACCACGCTCGCCACCATCAGCGGCCATGAGTCGGTCAGTCTGGCGGATAAGGCGCGCGCCGCCCTGTCTGCCAGCCCTGTTTTGCGAATCGCCACCCCCAGCACAAAACCGCTAAAAACCAGCCAGAAAGCCGACGAGGCAAAACCGCCAAAAATGACGTCCGGCGGCGCGATCTTCGCCACCATCGCCACGGTAAAGAACAGCAGCGCGGTAATAAACTCCGGCAACAGCGAGGTTGCCCAGAGCAGAATGGTCACGCCGACCACCAGCGAAGGAATGAACAGAGGGTGTGTAAGCCAGAGCGACATGCCTGTCTCCTGTTGTTTTTTTTCAACAAGAATACGGAGACAGGCAGGTGGAGTAAACGCCAGATTAGGTGGGGTTACTGCAAAATCTCACATTGATGATCCTGAATTTCCTCAGCGGAAGCGAGGTTAAACGCCAGCAGGTTGCGCTGCGTCGCCAGCAAAACAAAAGAGTCGTCGCTCTGGCGCACCACCGCCAGCGCATAGCTGCCCATGGTGCTCACGCGCATCCGGCACCTCTTCCGCCAGCATCATGAACGGGCTGCGTTGCGCCAGCTCGCTTTCCGTCACCCGACGCGCCAGATATTCATTCCCGCGCAATCCGCCCGGCAGTGGCAGCCAGCGGGTACTCACTTTCGCCAGATTATCATCCAGTTGCGCTCGCACATCAGGGCGCAGGCAGGAGATGTGGATATGAAAGTGGTTTTGCGTCCGCCCGGAGCGTGAGTTAATCGCCAGCGAAATGGCGCTATCTGGAATATCTTTGCCGTACTTTTGGCTCATAAAGCTGCGCGCCTGCCAGGCTAGCCAGAAGAAGTTCGGCGTGTAGGGCTCCACCAGCAGCGGGCTTTCCGTACCGTTGATGCGGTACGTCGGCATCAACAGATACTGCAACGGGCCATTACGATCTTTAAACACGACATACCCAGCATCCCGGTTTCACTTCGGCGCATGGCGCAGGATTTTGCTGTTGCAGTTGGTTCGGTACGCATTGTTGCAGAACAATATCCCGCAATGCGTTCGGATTAGCGGCCAGCTTCCAGTAGCCAATGCCCGCGACGGCGGCAACAATCACAACCGCCAGCAAAAAATAACCTGTTTTTTTCATTACTCATTCCCTGTCTCTTATTGACGTGCAAGAGTAACGCAAAATGATGACAAATAAAAAAGCCCGGTCGCACGATGCCACCGGGCTGGAAAAGCAATTTACATTAGCGTTTGCTGATTTGGTCGAACGTACCGCCATTAGAGAAATGCTCTTTCTGCGCTTTCGTCCACCCGCCAAACTCCTCGTCAATGGTGAAGAGTTTCAGCTTCGGAAATGCATTTTCATATTTCTTCGCCACTTCAGGGTCGCGTGGGCGATAGAAGTTTTTCGCCGCAATTTCCTGCCCTTCCGGCGAGTAGAGATACTTCAGATAGGCTTCCGCCACGGCTTGCGTCCCCTTTTTTCTCCACGACTTTATCCACCACGGAGACGGTCGGTTCCGCGAGAATCGATTCGCTCGGCGTCACGATTTCGAATTTATCTTTGCCCAGTTCGTTCGTCGCCAACAGCGCTTCGTTCTCCCCAGGCGATCAGCACGTCGCCAATCCCACGCTCAACAAAAGTGTTGGTTGAACCGCGCGCGCCAGAGTCCAGCACTTCCACGTTCTTAAATAACGCTTTTACGAAGTCCTGCGCTTTGGCCTGATCGTTGTTGTTGTGGTGCAGGGCGTATCCCCACGCAGCCAGATAGTTCCAGCGTGCGCCGCCAGAGCTTTTCGGGTTCGGCGTAATCACCGACACGCCCGGTTTTACCAGGTCGTTCCAGTCATGGATTTGCTTCGGATTGCCTTTACGCACCAGGAAAACGATGGTGGACGTGTACGGCGCGGAGTTGTCCGGCAGACGTTTGATCCAGTTTTTGTCGATACGACCGCGCTCTGCAATGGCATCAACGTCATAAGCCAGCGCCAGCGTCACCACATCGGCCTCAATACCGTTAATGACTGACGTCGCCTGCTTACCGGAACCGCCATGCGACTGACGGATCACCACGTTGTCGCCCGTTTCTTGTTTCCAGTGCGCGCTAAACGCTTTGTTGTACTGATCGTACAGCTCGCGCGTTGGATCGTAAGACACGTTAAGTAACTGAATATCCTTCGCCAGAACGCTGGTCGATGCCAGCAATAATGTTAACCCCACGCCCCATTTATTCATCGCCCAGCTCTCTTATGTAGTGTTGTGATGAGTAAAGCGTGCCAGAAAGGAATCCAAACATTAAAGAATAAAAAAAGATTGGCTATAACTTGAGGGAATAAATGAAGGATATTGCCGGATGCTGGCTAGCGCCTTATCCGGCCTACAGGCCGTACTGTTGTAGGCCGGGTAAGGCGAAGCCGCCACCCGGCACAATACACACAACGATCAGTACAGCTTTTTAGCGCAATCCAGCCAGTCACCTTTGAACGGACGCTTCATGTTTTCGATAGCGTCGATGATGTCATGGTGAACCAGTTGTTCGTTCTGGATGCCCACACAACGTCCGCCAAAGCCTTCCAGCAGCAGTTCAATGGCATATGAGCCCATACGGGAAGCCAGAATACGGTCGTAAGGCACCGGAGAGCCGCCACGCTGGATGTGACCCAGTACGGTCGCACGCGTTTCACGGCCAGTCTCTTTCTCGATGTAGTGCGCCAGTTCATCAACGTCACACATATGTTCGGTGATCGCGACAATCGCGTGTTTTTTACCTTTCGCGATGCCCGCTTTGATTTCCGCAACCAGATCGTCACGGCTGAATTCCACTTCCGGCACCACAACAAACTCACAGCCCCCAGCGATAGCCGCCGCCAGGGTCAGGTCGCCGCAGTAACGCCCCATCACTTCAACGATGGAAATACGCTGGTGAGAGGAAGAGGTGTCACGCAGACGGTCAATCGCTTCCACTACCGTACCCAGCGCGGTGAAATAGCCGATGGTGTAGTCAGTGCCTTTGATGTCGTTGTCGATCGTGCCCGGCAGACCGATGCACGGGAAGCCCATTTCAGTCAGACGTTTTGCACCCATATAGGAACCGTCACCGCCGATAACAACCAGCGCGTCGATGCCACGTTTTTTCAGGTTTTCGATAGCCACTGCGCGAACATTTTCATCGCGAAATTCCGGGAAGCGCGCGGAACCGAGGAAAGTACCGCCACGGTTGATCATGTCGGACACGCTGTAACGGTCGAGCTGAACCATACGGTCTTCATACAGACCCAGGTAGCCATCATAAATACCCATTACTTCCAGTCCTTCCGTCAACGCTGCGCGTACAACACCACGGATTGCTGCGTTCATGCCAGGCGCATCACCGCCGCTTGTCAACACACCGATTTTCTTAATCATGACTACCTCTGAACTTTGGAATGCAAAATGAAATCTGTTGCCGGAAGCCGATACTGTTACTGCACATCGGGATGATCCAACGAATATGCAGATAGTATAACAACCGCTTCCTGCTGAATTGATTCAGGTCAGGCCAAACGGCGGTAATTTATACACAAAATGCTGGCCTTGCTCACTTTTTTACAACGAATTACGAAAGCTCAAACCTCTTGCCTTCCCTGGGTACGACTGAACAGGGGTCCTGGTGGATAATGACATCCGAACCCGGAAAACGCCGCAAAATCGCCTGCTCTACCTGTTCAGCCACCAGATGCGCCTGAACGAGCGGCAGATTATCTTCCATTTCCAAATGAATCTGAATAAAGCGGGTCGGCCCTGACTGCCGCGTGCGAAGATCGTGAGCACCGTTGACGCCCGGCCACGATGTCACGATATCAATAATTTCCTGACGTTCCTCATCGGGCAGCGCGCGATCCAGTAACGACTGCACTGCCTCATATCCCATACGTAGTGCGCTGTATAGAATATAGATGCCGATTCCCAACGCAAACAAGGCGTCCGCGCGATGCCAGCCATACCAGGCCAGCCCAAGCGCAAACGAGAATCGCTCCCGTTCATCATAACATCAGACTGATAATGAAGCATATCTGCCCGTACAGCCTGACTTTGCGTCTTGCGCACAACCCAACGCTGAAACGTGACCAGAATGATCGTACAAACCAAGGCGATAAGCGTCACCACGATCCCGACGCCCGGTTCGTTCATTGGCGTAGGGGTAATCAGATGCTGAATACCGGTCAAAAACAGAAACAGCGCCGAGCCGGAAATAAACATGCTCTGCGCCAGCGCCGCCAGCGACTCCGCTTTGCCGTGTCCAAAGGTGTGTTCATCATCCGCCGGTTGCAGCGAATAGCGCACCACTAACAGGTTAGTCAGCGACGCGGCAATATCCACCAGCGAGTCAACCAACGCAGCCAGAATACTCACCGACCCGGTGTACCACCACGCAAAAATTTTGATCAAAAGTAACAGTGACGCCATCACTGTCGCGGCAATTGCCGCCCGGCTGACCAGTCGCCCATAGGTTTGATTCATAAACACTCCTGCCTTTCCATGCCGGTAGTATAACGGATGGAGTAAAACAGTAAGGCAATAACCGGATGACAAATTTTGGACAAAAAAAACCCCTCCATCATGGAGGGGAAGACAGGGATGGTGTCTATGGCAAGGAAAACAGGGTTTGTTACTGGGAACGTGAGTTGCTACTACTCAATAACTTCAACGAGGAGCCGTTTTGCCATTGCGCCACATCGCGCAGTTGCTCCATTCGTTGTTGATGCTTCTCATTTAAAACCGCTTGCTGCTCCGGCGTTAACAGGCGATACATCTGGTTGCGAACCCTGGCCATTTCGACCTGACGGGCAACCTGTTCTTGCGCCATTTTTTCTGCCTGAGCGCGCACAGCGTTTTCATCAAATTTTTCTGCGATGACAAGGCGATGCATTGTCTCCATTTCGCTAACATTAACAGGAGGCTGTTCGTGTCTTGCCTGCTGCATCAGATCTCGCATCTGTTGACGCTGATGTTCGGTTAAACTTATGCCGTCGAACATATGGCTCTGCGTACTGCGCTGCGTAAGTCCTTCACCTTGATGCCAGTTATCGCCTGTAACGACTTCAGCAGCGTGGCTTAAAGGACTGAGTGCCAGCGTTGAGGCCATGACGGCAGCGGTAACTTTGCGCATCACTTGCTCCCAAAATCTTTTCTGTCGCGATTCAACGAGAGACAGTTTACGATTCGGGCTGCAAACATGCGTCAGGGGGTGTAAAACAACGTAAAGTCATGGATTAGCGACGCCTGATGACGTAATTTCTGCCTCGGAGGTACTTAAACAATGAATAAAATCCTGTTAGTTGATGATGACCGAGAGCTAACTTCCCTGTTAAAGGAGCTGCTCGAAATGGAAGGCTTCAATGTGCTGGTTGCCCATGACGGGGAGCAGGCGCTTGAGCTTCTGGACGACAGCATTGATTTACTTTTGCTCGATGTCATGATGCCGAAGAAAAACGGTATTGATACGTTGAAAGCGCTTCGCCAGACACACCAGACCCCTGTCATTATGCTGACCGCGCGCGGCAGCGAACTGGATCGCGTACTCGGCCTTGAGCTGGGCGCGGATGATTATTTACCTAAACCGTTTAACGACCGCGAACTGGTCGCGCGTATCCGTGCGATTCTGCGCCGCTCGCACTGGAGCGAACAGCAGCAGAATAACGACAACGGCTCGCCGACGCTGGAAGTGGATGCGTTAAGCCTCAATCCGGGTCGCCAGGAGGCCAGCTTCGATGGTCAAACCCTGGAGTTAACCGGCACCGAATTTACCCTGCTCTATTTGCTGGCGCAGCATCTCGGCCAGGTGGTTTCGCGTGAACATTTGAGCCAGGAAGTGCTGGGTAAACGCCTGACGCCGTTCGACCGCGCAATCGACATGCATATCTCCAACCTGCGTCGTAAGCTGCCGGAGCGTAAAGACGGGCACCCGTGGTTTAAAACCCTGCGTGGTCGCGGTTATTTGATGGTTTCCGCTTCATGATAGGCAGTTTAACCGCGCGCATCTTTGCCATCTTCTGGTTGACGCTGGCGCTGGTGCTGATGTTGGTATTGATGTTACCCAAGCTCGACTCACGCCAGATGACCGAGCTACTGGACAGCGAACAGCGCCAGGGGTTGATGATTGAGCAACATGTAGAAGCTGAACTCGCGAACGATCCACCCAACGATTTAATGTGGTGGCGTCGCCTGTTCCGTGCGATCGACAAGTGGGCGCCGCCAGGACAGCGGTTATTGCTTGTGACCACTGAAGGACGCGTGATCGGCGCAGAACGCAGCGAAATGCAGATCATTCGTAACTTTATTGGTCAGGCGGATAACGCCGATCATCCGCAGAAGAAGAAATATGGCCGCGTTGAGATGGTAGGCCCGTTCTCTGTCAGAGACGGGGAAGATAACTACCAGCTTTATCTGATTCGACCGGCCAGCAGTTCCCAATCCGATTTTATTAATCTGCTGTTTGACCGCCCGCTCTTGTTGCTGATCGTCACCATGCTGGTCAGTTCGCCTCTGTTGCTTTGGCTGGCCTGGAGCCTGGCGAAACCAGCGCGTAAGTTGAAAAACGCGGCGGACGAAGTGGCTCAGGGTAATCTGCGACAACATCCAGAACTGGAAGCAGGCCCGCAGGAATTTCTTGCGGCTGGCGCCAGCTTTAACCAGATGGTGACCGCGCTGGAACGTATGATGACCACGCAGCAGCGTCTGCTGTCGGATATCTCGCACGAGCTACGCACTCCGCTTACGCGCCTGCAACTGGGTACCGCGCTGCTGCGTCGCCGTAGCGGCGAGAGTAAAGAGCTGGAGCGCATCGAGACCGAAGCGCAGCGGCTGGACAGCATGATCAACGACCTGCTGGTGATGTCGCGTAATCAACAGAAAAACGCGCTGGTCAGCGAAACGATGAAAGCCAATCATCTGTGGGGAGACGTGCTGGATAACGCCGCCTTCGAAGCCGAGCAGATGGGCAAATCGTTAACGGTGAACTTCCCGCCGGGGCCGTGGCCGTTATACGGCAACCCTAGCACCCTGGAAAGCGCGCTGGAGAACATTGTCCGTAACGCCCTGCGCTATTCACACACGAAGATTGAAGTCGGCTTCGCGGTGGATAAAGACGGCATTACGATAACGGTTGATGACGATGGCCCGGGCGTTAGCCCTGAAGACCGCGAACAGATCTTCCGCCCGTTTTATCGTACCGATGAAGCGCGCGATCGGGAGTCCGGTGGAACAGGGTTGGGGCTGGCCATCGTTGAGACCGCGATCCAGCAGCATCGCGGTTGGGTGAAAGCCGAAGACAGCCCGCTGGGCGGCTTACGGCTGGTGATCTGGCTGCCGTTGTATAAGCGTTCTTAAGTCTCGCTGTGGTGCCGGATGGCGGCGTGAACGCCTTATCCGGCCTACAGAAACCGCACGCTGTAGGCCCGATAAGCGCAGCGCCATCGGGCATTACATCATCCACGTAAACGTCGTGACTGATCTTCAATTTTGCCGCTCAAACGGCGTTTCTGCATCGTTCTGGTCCAGCTTTTCGATAACCCCGCCGCCGACAGCAAACGATGATACTGGCCGTCGTCGAACGGCATATGCCAGGCTATCGCAATCGCCTCCTGTACGCTCACATCGCTGACGCGCGACGCCAGAATCAGCGGCGCATCCGCCGATACCTGCCCCGGCGCGATAACGCTGTACAGCCAGCCGGTTTTCCCGGCGTTCTGCATCTGCGTCGCCATATCGCTAATGCCGAAATGGAAGTTGAGCTTAAAGCACGGCGAACGTGGCTGAGTCACCTGAATCAGCGCCTCTCCCCACTGAAAAATATCGCCGATAAAAACATTTTGCTCGGTCAGACCGTCCGGTCGAAAGGTTTTCGCCAAACGCGGCGCGACAAACAGATCCGCCTGCGCCGGGAATTGACGCGCCCAGTGCAGATAGTGTTCACGGGGATAATGGCACAGCGCGCGATCGGGCCCACCGTGAATTTTTGTCTCTGCCTGCTCATCACCGGCAAGGCCCAGATCGTTAAGCATCAGCTCGCCATCAACCTGGATTTTCGCAATGGCGCTGGGACGACTTCCCGCATAGTCCCGAATTTTGCCCGTAAACACCTCGACCGGATATCGCATCAGCTTCCCTCTCCCGACAAATAATCCTCATTAGAAGCATATTTATTTTGTCTCAGCCGCTCAAAATGAGAGCCGGGTTCACATGATGCGCCAGCAGACGTGCTATCAATTAAAGTGATTTTGAAACGCCATTTCATAATAAGGAGTCAACAACGTGACAGTACAATCGCAGTTTGCTGGCGTCTGGTGTCCTTCCATTACGCCGATGGACAATGACGGAAAAGTCGATCTCAACGGCCTGAGCCAGCATCTCAAACGCCTTACCGAGGCCAACATTGATGTTATTTTGCTGATGGGCAGCATTGGCGAATTTGCGTCTTTCACGCTGGAAGAGCGGCTGATGCTGATCCGCGAGGCCCGCGCGATGAGTTCGCTGAAGATGGTTGCCAATGTCTCCTCCACCTGCACCAGCGACATCCTGCTTATGGCGCAGGAAGCGTACCGCGTCGGGTACGATGCGGTGATGATTCTGCCGCCGTATTACTACGGGCAGACGTCGAAGCAGCTTCTGAGCTACTTCCGCCAGCTTGGTAACGCCCTGAGCGGCAAATGGTTTGCCTACAATTTCCCGGCACGCACCGGCTGCGATTTAACGCCGGATCTGGTGGCGACCCTTGCCGCCGAATTCCCGAATTTTGCCGGGATTAAAGATACCGTCGACTGCCAGTCCCATACCCGCAGCATGATTCAGGCCACCCGCGCGGTACGCGACGATTTTGCCGTGCTCTCCGGCTATGACGAGTATTACATCCCCAACCTGCTGGCGGGCGGCGCAGGCATTATTTCCGGCTTAAACAACGTGATGCCGGAGCTGTTTGTCAGCGCGCGGGAGGCGTTTAAGCAGGGTGATTTGCAAACGTTGCGCGATATCCAGGAGAAAATCGGCACGTTTATGTCCATTTACGCGATTGGCGAGGATTTTGTGACCACGATTAAAACCGTGGTATCGCGTAAGTTCGGCTATTGTACCGGCGTGTCGCGTAATGCGGGAGGAGAACTGAACGAGCACGAGCGTCGCACAATTGATGAGGTGTTTGGCCGTTAATTCTGACCGGAAGCGCCGGATGAGGCATAAGCCGTCATCCGGCAAAACGGGTTTATTTCACCGTACCGCGAATATCGATTTCCGCCGCTCTGGCCTTCACCTTCCGCGACCAGACTGAGGTAATGATCGGCACCAGAATCGAAGTCACGATAACCGATGTGGCAACCAGCGAGGTCGCGGCGGGCGCCATCGGTTTAAACGCCGGAACCATCTCTGCGATCAGCACGGGCGTGGCTACTGCGGCGCCAGCAGAACTTGAGGCGGCAATACCTGCCGTACCGTCACCGCCGCCGATAAACTTGTCAGCGATGATTAACGGGATGCCGGTGATAATAATGACCGCCACACCCAGTAGAATCCCCAGCACGCCCGTCTGTGCAATCACGCTCAAATCAATGGTGTTGCCCAGCGCGAAGGCGAAGAACGGGATCAGCGTCTGTACCGCTTTGCTGAAGAATTCCCGCAGTTCCGGGTCGAGATTCCCCAGCGCGAAACCAATCAGGAACGGCAATACCGCCCCCACAAATACATGCGGTTCAAACGAGGCAATCCCGGCGGTTCCCAGAATAACCATCGTCATCAGCGGCCCTGACTCCAGCGACATCAGGACAAATGCCCCGGCCTCTTCTTTGGTGCCGTACTGCTGCATGATGGAGGCGTACAGCCCACCGTTGGTCATGTCCATAGAGGCCACCAGCGCCAGCGTCGACAGCCCGGCGAAGAAGCCCGCTTCCACCCATGTTCCGGGATAACGCGTGACGCAATAGCGGCCACCACCCAGGCAACCGCAATTTTGGTCACCACCAGCGTCCCGGATTTACGCAGCACGGTGCCTGTGGCGCTCAGTTTGATCGACGCGCCCATACAAAAGAACCAGACCGCCAGAATCGGCACCGTACCGGTGATCATACCGTTTGTGAATGAGCCGAAGTATTTCCCTGCGCCGGGCGCGAAGGTGTGGCATAGCGCGCCGAGGAACAACGGAACGAGCATCATGCCACCCGGGACTTTTTCTATCGTGCGTTTAATCTGCATTTCCTTCACCTGTAGACATAAAAACGGGCAATTTTTATGGGCGAATGCGCCTTACTTTGAGGCACATCCGCGTTGATGAAGAAACGATAGACATTCATTCAAACAATAAAAGTGATCCCAACCACATAACAAAACTATGTTTCATTTTTTATGGATTGATGTTTTTAATTTGACGGAAGTCACACCAGGCAAGCCCAAAAGCGCCTAAAAGAAAGCCCCCGCAGGTTATGCCTGCGGGGGCTGAATCTAATGCCGGATGGCGGCTAACGCCTTATCCAGCCTACAAATTGTAAACTCTGTGCCGGATGGCGGCTAATGCCTTATCCGGCCTACAAATTGACAAATCCTCTTCGTAGGCCTGATAAGCGCAGCGCCATCAGGCAAAAAGACTTATTTTTTCGCCGCGAAACGCGCAGCAGCTTCGTCCCAGTTCACCACGTTCCAGAACTCTTTGATGTAGTCCGGGCGACGGTTCTGGAATTTCAGGTAGTAAGCGTGTTCCCATACGTCCAGACCCAGGATTGGGAAACCGGAAACGCCGGAAATGGCCTCGCCCATCAGCGGGGAGTCCTGGTTAGCGGTAGAGACAACCGCCAGTTTGTCGCCCTGCAACACCAGCCAGGCCCAACCGGAACCGAAACGCGTTGCCGCCGCTTTTTCAAACTCCGCTTTGAAGTTATCAACGGAACCGAAATCACGCTCGATAGCCGCTTTCAGGTCGCCCTGCAAAGCGGTGCCTTTTTTCAGGCCTTTCCAGAACAGGCTGTGGTTAGCGTGGCCGCCCGCGTTGTTGCGCAGTACGGTTTTTTTGTCCGCCGGAAGCTGATCCAGTTTGGTGATCAGTTCTTCAACCGGCAGGTTCGCGAATTCAGGCAGGTTTTCCAGCGCCGCGTTAGCGTTGTTGACATAAGTTTGATGGTGTTTGGTATGGTGGATTTCCATCGTCTGCTTATCGAAGTGCGGTTCCAGCGCATCATAAGCGTACGGCAGGGATGGCAGTGTATAACTCATAATCATCTCCATTATTGTCGAGCGGCTGAAGTGTTAATGCCGCGTAAGCAGTTGGTTCATTATAGTTAATTAAATGATATTGAAAATGCTTATCAATGCCGTAGTTTTAATAAGGATATAACTTTTCATTATGTTCTTGAATATGTGAGCCAAATCACCCGTATAACGTGCTGGTTGCCAGGAAGGAAGAAATGTCGGCAATCCTCAAAAGGTTAATCAACTGCGCAATTTTTACACTCATCAGGTCGGGAGGGTCACACCGGCAATAAAAACGATGAGGATTAAGTCATGAGTAACGCGATTACGATGGGTATCTTTTGGCATTTGATAGGTGCGGCCAGTGCAGCCTGTTTTTATGCCCCGTTCAAACAAGTTAAACAATGGTCCTGGGAAACCATGTGGTCAATCGGTGGGATTGTCTCCTGGCTTATCCTGCCCTGGACCATCAGCGCCCTGCTGCTCCCGGATTTCTGGGCCTATTACAGTTCCTTCAACCTATCCACCCTGTTGCCCGTATTTCTGTTCGGCGCAATGTGGGGCATCGGTAATATTAACTACGGCCTGACCATGCGCTATCTCGGCATGTCGATGGGGATCGGCATCGCGATTGGTATTACGCTGATCGTCGGCACCCTGATGACCCCCATCATCAATGGAAACTTTGATGTGCTGATCAATACCGAAGGCGGACGAATGACGCTGTGGGGCGTCCTGGTGGCGCTGATCGGCGTTGGCATCGTCACCCGCGCCGGGCAGTTAAAAGAGCGCAAAATGGGGATCACCGCCGAGGAGTTCAACCTGAAAAAAAGGTCTGCTGCTGGCGGTGATGTGCGGTATTTTCTCCGCCGGTATGTCCTTTGCGATGAACGCCGCCAAACCGATGCATGAAGCCGCCGCCGCGCTCGACGTCGATCCGCTGTATGTCGCTCTGCCAAGCTACGTGGTCATCATGGGCGGCGGCGCGCTGATCAACCTGGGCTTCTGTTTCATTCGTCTGGCAAAAGTGAAAAACTTGTCGATAAAAGCCGACTTCTCGCTGGCAAAATCGATGATCATCACCAATATCCTGCTGTCCGCGCTGGGTGGCCTGATGTGGTATTTGCAGTTCTTTTTCTACGCCTGGGGCCACGCTCGCATTCCGCCGCAGTATGACTACATCAGCTGGATGCTGCACATGAGCTTCTACGTGCTGTGCGGTGGGATTGTGGGTCTGGTGCTAAAAGAGTGGAAAAACGCGGGTCGTCGTCCTGTCAGCGTTCTCAGTCTGGGTTGCGTGGTCATTATTATTGCCGCCAACATCGTCGGCATGGGAATGGCAAGCTAATCGTTTTGCGTACTGTGATGACGCCACTGGCTGGGCGTCATCCCGGTTTCCCGCGTAAACACCACCGAAAAGTAGTTACTGTCCTCAAAGCCGCACTGCATTGAAATCTCACTGATCATCAGGCGGCTGTGCTGAAGCAAATACTGCGCATGGCAGATGCGGATCTGGCGAAGATACTGGTTGATGGTCATCCCGGTCTGTGAGCGAAACTGCTGTCGCAGCACCCGCTCGCTGCACTGCTCCTGGTCGCAAAACGCATCCAGCGCAAAGGGGCGCTCCAGGCTGCCGGCCAGCGCGGTAAATCAATTTATCCAGCAACGTTTCGCTCGCTCTGGTCGGGAGATCATCGGTAGCATAGCGGTGTCTTTTTAGCGTCATCACCAGCTGACCAAATAGCAGTTCCGCCATCTCATTCGCCAGCGGATCGCCCTGATTGCTCTCATGTTCAAGCTGGCTGATAACCTGCCGCGCCTGATTCATCCCCACGCTGCCCAGCCGCCAGTGCGGGCGCCGTTCACTGCCGTTAAAGCCCGGAATGGCGCTTTCCCAGCCAAGATTCAGGGTCAACCGCTCCGGGCAGTAAATAATATTCTGCAAAACCAAATCGTTAACGGAGGTGTAGGAGTGTCTGTCCTCGGCGCGAATATAAAACAGATCGCCGCGCGTGATGCGGTAAGGGCGATCGTTGAGCACATGCAAACCGTTGCCGCGCCAGACCAACACCAGTTCACAAAACTCGTGTGTATGTTCCGCGAACACATTTTGCGGATAGCGATCGGCAACCGCGACAGCCTGGCCGTCATTCGCAAAAAAGTCTTTTTTCAGAAGGACTAAACTGATTTGCCACCGCAGCACCTCACGTTGAATGCTTGCCGGATGGCGCTACGCTTATCTGGCCTACAGATCGCCGCCGTAGGCCGGATAAGACGAAGCCGCCATCCGGCATTGAAGGAGACGATTATCAGCAAATTGGCGACAAAAAAACGGTGATAGCTTTCGCGTTACTGTAGCAATGCGTCCCGCCCCTGGCGAATATCCCTGGGCGACCAGTCAAATTCCCGGCGAAACAGCGTCGAAAAATGGTTACTGTCGCCAAAACCGCAGCGATACGCGATATCTGTGACGCTTTCATCACTGTGACGCAGCAGGTGGCGAGCCTTGATAAGCCGCAGACGGTTAAGATAGCGCTGCGGCGTCAGGCCGGTCTGTTGTTTGAGCTGACGATGCAGCGTGCGCAGCGAGAGCGAAAACTTGTCGGCTATCGATTCCCAGCACACCTCTTCAGCAAAATGATCCTCCAGCCAGGCCAGCAACTGATTCAGCCGCGCATCGTTATTGGCCGCCCCTTCCATCAGGCTGCTTTTACGCAGCAGCACCAGCAACTGCATAAACAGAATTTCACGGTTGGCGACCGCAGGTGTGTCCATCTCGTCTCCGGCGTTTTCCATCTGCGCCACCAGTTGCCGCACCTGCTGCAACGCGCTCTGATTCACGCGCCAGTGTGACGGATACTGCCCATCCTGTTCCTGCGGCAAGAGCTGGTTCAGCCCTGCCAGAAACTGAAACGCGTCCGGCGAGCGATAGAGCACATTCGTCAGACACAGGTTGTCGGTGTGTTCATACAGATGTCTGTCGTGATCGCGAACAAAGCAGACCGTACCGCCACTAATGGTGTAGGGCTGCCCATTGAACACATGAATGCCAGTGCCATGTTCAACAATCACAATCTCGTGAAAATCATGATGATGTTCAGGAAAAGCAGACTGAGGAAGCCGGGGTTCAATGGCCACGGGCGCTTTACCTGACGGAAAAAAATCCACGCTATGCAGTACGGTCATGATGGCTTCCTGATATGAGAAACATGTCAGAAATAGTAATTAAGGGTTACTACCCTCACCTTAAATTTTTAACGCCAAAGCGCGCAAACCCGGTCGTTTTTTCAAGAAAGGACGGGAAAGATCAGGAAATGCGGACGCCGTCACATCCGGCCAATTCACGCTGATAAACGGAAATTGTGAACGCTATCACGTTCACCTTTGCCTCCTTGCCAGCGGCCAATTTAACCTGTCAGTAACAGGAAGGTACGCCTTCCTGGGGGTTCTTAGACTGAGTGCAATGAAACTCAGAAGGACTTCACCATGACTTTTCGCCATTGTGTCGCTGTCGATCTCGGGGCATCCAGTGGGCGCGTAATGCTGGCGCGTTACGACAGTGAACAACACGCCCTGACACTGCGTGAAATCCACCGCTTCGCGAACTGTTTGCAAAAAACAGACGGGTTCGACGCCTGGGATATCGACAGCCTGGAAAATGAAATTCGCCTTGGACTGGAGAAAGTCTGCGATGAAGGTATCCGTATTGACAGCATCGGCATTGATACCTGGGGCGTGGACTATGTGCTGCTCGACAAACACGGCCAGCGCGTCGGTCTGCCCGTATCTTATCGCGACAACCGTACCACGGGGGTGATGCAGCAGGCGCTGGCGCAGCTCGGCAAGCATTGATATCTATCGCCGCAGCGGCATTCAGTTTCTGCCGTTCAATACGCTGTATCAGCTCCGCGCGCTGGTTGAACAACAGCCTGAACTTATCCCGCAGGTGGCGCATGCCCTGCTGATCCCCGACTATTTCAGTTTCCGCCTGACGGGCGAAATGAACTGGGAATACACCAACGCCACCACCACGCAGCTCGTCAATATCAACAGCGATGACTGGGACGATACCCTGCTGGACTGGACCGGCGCCAACAAAGCCTGGTTTGGCAGACCTACCCATCCGGGCAACGTGATCGGCTACTGGATCTGCCCACAGAAAAATCAGATTCCGGTGGTCGCCGTCGCCAGTCACGACACCGCCAGCGCGGTGATCGCCTCTCCGCTGGCCGATAAAAACAGCGCTTATCTCTCTTCCGGCACCTGGTCGTTGATGGGCTTCGAGAGCAGAACGCCTTACACCGATGACGTGGCGCTGGCGGCGAACATCACCAATGAAGGCGGCGCAGAAGGCCGCTACCGGGTGCTGAAAAACATCATGGGGCTTTGGCTGCTTCAGCGCGTACTGAAAGAGCGCCAGATTACCGACCTGCCCGCGCTGATCGCCGAGACCCAGTCGCTTCCGGCCTGCCGTTTCCTGATAAACCCGAATGACGATCGCTTTATCAACCCCGCCGATATGAGCGCGGAGATTCAGGCGGCCTGCCGTGAATCCGGCCAGCCGGAACCCACCCGTAACGCCGAACTGGCACGCTGCATTTTCGACAGTCTGGCGCTGCTGTATGCCGATGTGTTGCAGGAGCTGGCGAACCTGCGTGGTGAAGCCTTTAGCCAGCTGCACATCGTCGGCGGAGGTTGCCAGAACGCCCTGCTGAACCAGCTGTGCGCGGATGCCTGCGGCATTCGCGTGATGGCCGGGCCGATTGAGGCTTCCACCCTCGGCAATATCGGCATCCAGCTCATGACGCTGGACGAACTGAACAACGTTGACGACTTCCGTCAGGTGGTGAGAACCAACTACGACCTGACGACCTTTACCCCAAATCCTGACAGTGAAATTGCCCGCCACGTTGCGCAGTTTCAATCAAAACGACAGACAAAGGAGCTTTGCGCATGACCACTCAACTTGAACAAGCCTGGGAACTGGCGAAACAACGTTTTGCTGCGGTAGGTATTGATGTCGAGGAGGCGTTACGCCAGCTCGATCGTCTGCCGGTATCGATGCACTGCTGGCAGGGCGACGACGTCGCCGGATTCGAAAACCCGGAAGGATCGCTCACCGGCGGTATTCAGGCCACCGGTAACTATCCCGGTAAAGCGCGCAGCGCCAGCGAGCTGCGCGCCGACCTGGAACAGGCGCTAAGCCTGATCCCGGGCCAAAACGCCTGAACTTACACGCAATCTATCTGGAGTCTGACACGCCGGTGTCCCGCGACCAGATCAAGCCGGAGCACTTCAAAAACTGGGTGGAATGGGCAAAAGCGAACCAGTTAGGGCTGGACTTCAACCCCTCCTGCTTTTCTCACCCACTGAGCGCTGACGGCTTTACCCTGGCGCACGCGGACGACAACATTCGCCAGTTCTGGATTGACCACTGCAAGGCCAGCCGCCGCGTATCCGCGTACTTCGGTGAGCAACTGGGCACGCCGTCGGTGATGAACATCTGGGTCCCGGATGGCATGAAAGACATCACCGTTGACCGCTTAGCGCCGCGCCAACGCCTGCTGGAGGCGCTGGACGAGGTGATCAGCGAAAAACTGAATCCAGCGCATCACATCGACGCCGTGGAAAGCAAACTGTTCGGTATTGGCGCGGAAAGCTATACCGTCGGCTCCAACGAGTTCTACATGGGCTACGCCACCAGCCGCCAGACCGCGCTGTGCCTCGACGCGGGCCACTTCCATCCGACCGAAGTGATTTCCGACAAGATTTCCGCCGCCATGCTGTATGTGCCGCGCCTACTGCTGCACGTCAGCCGCCCGGTACGCTGGGACAGCGACCACGTCGTGCTACTGGATGATGAAACCCAGGCAATTGCCAGCGAAATCGTGCGTCATAACCTGTTTGACCGCGTGCATATCGGCCTCGATTTCTTCGATGCCTCCATCAACCGTATCGCCGCGTGGGTTATCGGCACGCGCAATATGAAGAAAGCGCTGCTGCGCGCGCTGCTGGAACCAACCGGGCAGCTGCGTCAGTTAGAAGCCAGCGGCGATTACACCGCCCGCCTGGCGCTGCTGGAAGAGCAGAAATCCCTGCCGTGGCAAGCCGTCTGGGAAATGTATTGCCAGCGTCACGACACGCCAGCCGGCAGCCAGTGGCTGGAAAGCGTCCGTGCCTATGAAAAAGAGATTCTGAGCAAACGTAGCTAACCGCGACGCCTGACTTGTAGGCCGGATAAGACGTTCCGCGTCGCCATCCGGCAATAAATGAAACACGATAGCCGGATGGCGCTGCGCTTATCCGGCCTACGTAAGACCCGATAACGTTCGGGCAATAAATGGGAACACCGAACATGCAGAACATTACCCACTCCTGGTTTGTCCAGGGAATGATCAAAGCCACCTCCGACGCCTGGCTGAAGGGCTGGGACGAACGCAACGGCGGCAACCTGACGCTGCGTCTGGATGAGGCGGATATCGCGCCGTTTACCGACGATTTCCACCAGGAGCCACGCTATATCGCGCTGAGTCAGCCAATGCCGCTGCTGGCGAACACGCCGTTTATCGTCACCGGCTCCGGCAAATTCTTCCGCAACGTGCAGCTCGATCCGGCAGCGAATTTAGGCGTGGTGAAAGTGGACAGCGACGGCGCGGGCTACCACATTCTGTGGGGGCTGAATCATGAGGCGGTTCCAACCTCCGAGCTGCCGGCTCACTTCCTCTCCCACTGCGAGCGCATTAACGCCACCAACGGCAAAGACCGCGTGATTATGCATTGCCACGCCACCAACCTGATCGCGCTAACCTACGTGCTGGAAAACAACACGCCGCTTTTCACCCCGCAAACTGTGGGAAGGCAGCACCGAGTGCCTGGTGGTGTTCCCGGACGGCGTCGGCATTCTGCCGTGGATGGTGCCGGGCACCGATGAGATCGGTCAGGCCACCGCGCAGGAAATGCAGAAGCACTCGCTGGTGCTGTGGCCCTTCCACGGCGTGTTCGGCAGCGGCCCGACGCTGGATGAAACATTCGGCCTGATCGATACCGCCGAGAAGTCTGCGGAGGTGCTGGTCCAAAATCTATTCGATGGGCGGTATGAAGCAAACCATCACGCGTGAAGAACTGGTAGCGCTTGGCAAACGCTTTGGCGTAACCCCGCTTGCCAGCGCATTAGCGTTGTACTGATTCTTCCCGCAATCCAATGCCGGATGGCGGCTTCGCCTTATCGGGCCTACGAAGCCGTAGGCCCGATAAGCGCAGCGTCATCGGGCAATAGGGTAACGGTCAATCTTAAGGAGAATATTCATGAGCTTCATGTTGGCCACTTCCCAAAATTAGCCTGCATGGCGCAGGCGCAATCGGCGATATGGTTTAACCTCGTCGCGAACAAGCAATGGGGTAAAGCGCTGGTCGTCACTGATGGGCAACTGGTAAACTGGGCCTGCTGGACAGCCTGTTTGCCGCGCTTGACGCGCATCAGATGTCATACCATCTTTTCGACGAGGTTTTCCCGAACCCCACTGAAGAACTGGTGCAAAAAGGGTATTCGGCATATCAGGACGCGCAGTGTGATTACATCATCGCCTTCGGCGGCGGCAGCCCGATCGATACCGCCAAAGCGGTCAAAATTCTGACGGCGAACCCTGGCCCCTCTACCGCCTATTCTGGCGTCGGCAAAGTCAAAAACGCGGGCGTTCCACTGGTGGCGATTAATACCACCGCCGGTACGGCAGCGGAAATGACCAGCAATGCCGTCATTATCGACTCCGCGCGCCAGGTCAAAGAGGTCATCATCGACCCGAATATCATCCCTGATATCGCGGTGGACGACGCCAGCGTTATGCTGGACATCCCGCCATCCGTCACTGCCGCCACCGGCATGGATGCGCTGACCCACGCCATTGAGGCCTATGTCTCGGTTGGCGCGCATCCGCTTACCGACGCCAATGCGCTGGAAGCCATTCGGCTGATTAACCTGTGGCTGCCGAAAGCGGTTGATGACGGCCACAACCTCGAAGCGCGTGAGCAGATGGCGTTTGGCCAGTATCTGGCAGGTATGGCGTTCAACAGCGCTGGCCTTGGTCTGGTACACGCGCTGGCGCATCAGCCGGGCGCCACGCACAACCTGCCGCACGGCGTCTGTAACGCCATCCTGCTGCCGATCATTGAGAACTTTAACCGCCCGAACGCGGTCGCGCGTTTTGCCCGCGTCGCCCAGGCGATGGGCGTCGATATTCAAGGTATGAGCATTGAGGCGGCGAGTATGGAAGCGATCAATGCAATCCGCGCATTGAGCAAACGCGTCGGCATTCCTGAAGGTTTCAGCACATTGGGCGTCACGAAAGACGATATTGAAGGCTGGCTGGACAAAAGCGCTGGCAGATCCGTGCGCGCCGTGCAATCCCACGCACCGCCAGCCGCGATGACGTCCGCGAGTTGTATCTGGAGGCGCTATGATCCGCAAAGCCGTTTGTGATGCAGGTGAATGCCGACGCACACGAGGAGTATCAGCGTCGCCATAATCCCATCTGGCCGGAGCTGGAAAGCGTATTGAAAGCGCATGGCGCGCATCACTATGCGATTTACCTCGATAAAGAACGCAACCTGTTGTTCGCGACCGTCGAGATTGAATCGGAAGAGCGCTGGAATGCCATCGCCAGTACCGACGTGTGCCAGCGTTGGTGGAAGCATATGCGCGACGTGATGCCTGCCAACCCGGATAACAGCCCGGTGAGCGCAGAGTTAAAAGAAGTGTTTTACCTGGCGTAGGCTGTCTGAAGCCAGATGGCTCAACGCCGGATGGCGACGCTAACGCGTCTTATCCGGCCTACAGGTAGCAAACGGCACAAAATTGTAGGCCGGATAAGCGCCAGTGCCATCCGGCGTCATAAACCTCATCGCGCGGAATTAATTTTGCTCGGCCACCAGGATCGCCTGCGTATCCGCTTCCAGCGCTTTAAAAATGTGCTCCTGATCGGCGGGATAACAAATATAATCGCCCTCGCCTAACTCTTCCGGCGCCTCTGTCAGCCCGACAAGCGCTTTCCCCTGCGTCACAATAATATGCTCCACCGATCCCGGCGGATGTGGATGTGAAATACGATCCGCCCCCGGCTGCGTCAGCAGCAGGTAGATATCGCGCCGCGCCCCTGGTGGACAGGCAGCCAGTAAAATAGCCTGATAGTGGGCCTGTTCCGCCACCACTTTTGTCCCTTCTCCGCGACGAATCACCTGCGTTTTTTGCGCCTGCGGCTCCAGCAGACGTGCAAAGGGAATATCCAAGGCCACGCAAAGCGCCCAGAGCGTTTCCAGGCTAGGATTTCCATTGCCCGCTTCCAGTTGCGACAGGGTAGATTTCGCAATCCCCGCACGCCGGGCGATTTCCGCCAGCGACAGGCCGGTACGCTGACGTTCGCGCACCAGGCTTTTCGCGATCACGCTAATGGGCTGTGTCATTCACGACTCCGCGTTCTTTATATCGAACGAATCGTTCGACTTGTAAATCAATTCTGTTGCGTTCATTATAATGGAAATTCGTTCGATATGGCTAAGATAGTATGAAACATCACCTCTCATGTCTCAGCGGAGACACGATAAAAGCGATATTTTTAGTGTGTCTGGCCGTTGGCGTCGTCGGGATGTCCTACGGATCGCTGGCGATGGCCTACGGCTTCCCGATTTGGGTGCCGTTTGTACTCTCCATTTTTGTCCTGGCGGGGGCGTCCGAATTTATGTTTATCGGCATTGTCGCCAGCGGCGGGAACCCACTGGCCGCCGCCGCTGCCGGTTTGCTGGTGAATGCCCGCCATATTCCATTCGGCGTAACGGTACGTGAACTGGTAGGCACCCGCGCCGCCAGCTTTCTGGGCTGCCATATCATGAATGATGAAAGCGTCGTCTTTGGTCTGTCGCAAAAAACACGGCAACAGCGCAAAGCCGCCTACTGGCTGTGCGGCGCGGGCGTCGCAATTTTTTGGCCGCTGGGCGCACTGCTTGGCGCGATGGTCGGCAAACTGCTCCCGGCACCGGAAACCATCGGTCTGGACGCGGTATTTCCCGCCATTTTATTGGCGTTAGTGATCCCGGCGTTCAGGAATCGCACCACGCTGATCCGCGCCTGTAGCGGCGCCGGGCTGTCGCTTGCCGCCGTCCCCTTCGCACCGGTCGGGTTGCCGGTACTGCTCTCTCTGCTTGGCTTACTGACGAGGAAAAAATAATGGGCAACATGACGCTGTTTATCATCGGTATTGCTGTGTTATCGGCAGGCACCTATCTGATGCGTCTTGGCGGAGCAAAGCTCGGCAACCGGCTGGCGCTCTCCGAACGTTCTCAGGCGCTATTGTCGGATGCGGCAACGGTATTGCTGTTTTCAGTGGCGCTGGCAACCACGTTTTATGAAGGCGAACATTTTGCCGGAATGGCGAGGGTACTGGGCGTCGCGTTCGCTGTTTTCCTGGCGTGGCGCAAAATGCCGCTGATTGTGGTGATTATCGCTGCGGCGGTGGTGACAGCGCTGCTAAGGCTGGCGGGTATGCACTAAATATGAGGCATTTATCGGAATAGTAAAACAGTAAACGCAGAAACGAAAAAAGCGCCCTGAAGGCGCTCTTTCGACAGTTTTGGATCACTTATTTCAGCAGTTCAGCGGTCATATGCACGCGGTTACCGGAGTATGCGGAAGTGATTTTGTAATCACTGGCGCCAGCCTGCTGAGCCTGAGCGGCGATTTTTGCTTCTGCGCTTTCCAGAGTAGAGCCCGTCGCGGTAACAGACTGAGCGGCGAAAGAACCGAAAGAAGTAGCGAGAGCGATAACTGCGACAAAAGTTTTGATGCTTTTCATGATATAAACCCTTTAACTTAGTTGTTTGAGTAAGGCACCGTGCCTTGATGTGATAAATAATAGGCCGGTATTCGAACAACTAAAAGCGGAAGGATTTGCTATTCTTTTTCAAATTTACTGAATAAAACTCAACCTGTCATCAAACGCCGTGGATGCGTATAAATTGTCGCCTTGCCCGGCTTGCAAAAGCCCACCAGCGTCAGGTTACAGCGCTCAGCCACGTCAACCGCTAACGTGGTGGCAGCGGAGACGGCAAACAGGATTTCAACGCCGCACATCGCCGATTTCTGCACCATTTCATAGCTGGCGCGACTGGAAACCAACACCGCGCCCTGCTGCCAGCTTTCGCCTTCCGTCGCCCGGCGCCCCAGCAGTTTATCCAGCGCGACATGGCGACCAACATCTTCATGCCCGCCTGCTAATTCACCGGACGGCATCGCCCACGCCGCCGCGTGAGTACAGCCGGTAAGCTGACCGACTGGTTGAAAATCAAACAGATGCTTCAGCGCGCGGTCAAGATTCGCCAGGTCAAAGGTTTGGGTAAACGGGAGCGGCGTAATGGGTTTGCCGATGTCATTCAACTGCTCCACGCCGCAAACGCCGCAGCCGGTACGCCCGGCCAGGGCGCGACGACGTTCTTTCAGCCCCATAAAACGGCGGCTGGAAAGCTCAATCTGCACTTCAAGGCCGTTGCAGGAAGGAACGACGTCCATGCCATAAATATCCTGCGGACATTCAATAATGCCTTCCGACAGTGAAAAACCGATCGCGAATTGCTCCAGATCTTTCGGCGTGGTCATCATCACCACATGGGAAATGCCGTTATAGACCAGCGCGACAGGAACTTCCGTCGCCAGCATATCCGGTTTTGATTGCGTCAGGCACCCGCGCGTCCAGACGGCATGAGAAACAGCGCCCTCCGGGGATAAATTTTGATGGTCAGACAAAGCAGCTTCCTGGTATGGACTCACGATAAGAGAGATTGCGTTCAGGCAGGATGAGAGCGCCTTTGCGCATTTAACTGCGGTTATTGTCCTCCATTATTTTTGTGAGGTCAAAACCGGGGCAAAATCGCCCCGGTCGGCAGGATGAGAACGCTAGTTAGCCGCGAGAGCGTCAAACGACACGGTGTAGGTTTCTTCCAGATCCCTGCGTATTGCTGGTCTGGAAAGCTTTATCGGCAAGATAAGTGGTGATCATCAGTGTTGCAACCCCACTGTTTTCCTGCCACTTCCTGGCCGTTTACCGCAGCAGCGGACATATCCGGCAACAGCGTCATTTCCGCAGCGCCGCCCGATACCTGCGCCGCGCCCCGGGGAACCGAAGCCAACTGAACGGGAGCGTTATCGACTCTGGCATTTTTCATTTTAATCGACATCGCGCCGTTGTCAGAAAACTGCCAGGCCTGCCCCTGCCGGGCGGGGCCATCCACAAAGAGCCGAATTTTATGTTCATCAGTACAGATGACGGAGACCTGTAACTCCCGGGTGACGGAGGCATAACCGTGATACATATTCCCGGCGTATTCGGTGCTCCCCTCTCTCATATCCTCCCTGCGGAACCGCCCATAGTCGACCTGTTTTGTCGAAGATAAAATCTGACAGTCGCCTTCTTCCGCCAGTGCGGATGGCACATTCCCACACAAGAAACCCGCCAGTAATACAGGCATAAAAACGCTAAGGTGTTTCATGGAGCCAGCTCCCTGTTTCATTAGAGACATTTCCCTTTTATCTCCTCGTAGAATTTCTGCGGATCGGCTTCCGGCAGGGTGTAGTTCAGTTTGCATCGTCCACCGTCCACCTTCGCATACAGCTGATGGCTTGCTGAGATATCATTCAGGAAGATCAAACCGTCCTCTGGCGCGGAAGTGATGTATTCCCCGGCGTCGTTAACAATGGAGACGCCTTTCGGCAATGGAGTACCGTCTGCACGCATAACAGAGAGCAGCACGCGCCGCTGACTCAGCGTGGTGAATTGCCATTTCGCGACCGCCCCGTGCGACGCTTTAATCGCCGTCCGGCCATTATTGACGTCAAGATTGCCCGGAAGACTTTGGGTATTGAGTTCCAGCGTACTTTCATGGAACGGCGTCAATGACGGGACGACGGCCTGGCCCCATTTATCGGTCCAGACGGGCCCGCGCGACGTCACGATTTCGATACCGGCAACAGGCTTGTCCAGTTGGGTAATGGCATACGTGTCCGCGACCGGATACGGTGAGAAGGTCACGCCATCGTCATGCGCCACAATGCCGCCACTCAATGCGGCAGAGTAGTTCGTATTGCTGTCGTTATCGCCGCCAGCCGCCACGGACAGCGTGGTATAGTGAAGATTGCTGTTGAGCGAGCTATCCCAGTCGGTAACACTTTCGTCCTGATCGCGAGACACGCCGACCGTGTATTGGTTGTCGTCATTCAGCGACCCCATCGCCCGCGTGCCATAAGAGCTTCTTCCTTCACTCTCGCGATACCACGAGTTCGTTGAAACACCGGTACGGCCTAACGGAACAGAAACGTTCACGTAGAACATATCGTGATCGCTCTCATCCCCACGACTGATATCCGATTCCCAGTTCACGCTGACGCTGAAATATTTATAGGTTTGCGACCAGGAAGAGATAATGCGGCGGCTATTATAGTCGCTGTCCCAGGCCTCATTACGGTAATAGCCGAGCGAAAAACGCCCCAGAAGCGTATCCGACCAACTGACCGCGACGTTCGTATCGTATTTCGTTGGGGAGTAATCATCGTCGTCGCTATACAGTTCCTGCATTTCGCGATAGTCCGCCGTGCCGTAGCTGCCGCCCAGCGAAATCCCCATCCCCCCAGGGCAAGGAATACCCAAGATCCAGCGTGGTTTTGTGCCCATCAGTCTGGCTACGGTTATCGATCGACCCAAGAAACCCGAGCGAGGCATATAAATTCTGTACGGGAACGGTATCCACATTGGCAGAGAAACCGTAATAGTGGTTATCCGCCATCACCATTCCGGCCATGAGATTCATACGATTATTCACTGACCAGCCATCAGACGCCGACACAATCCAGGGCTGCTCAAAATTCGTGTCCATATCTTCCGCACGCCCACGGCCAGAGAAAAGCCCGGCGCCCTGCCGACATGGTTGCTACGAAACGTGCTCGCCGATACGGTAAAATGGCTCTCGCTTCCATCGGTCTCCGTCACCGTGACATTCAGGTCGGTGTTGAGGTTAGCAATGGGCACATCGGTTAAGGTAAAGGGGCCAGCGGGAACAAGCGTTGAATAGATGATCTGCCCGCCCTGGCGAATATCCACGCGCGCCTGAGAATATCTGGCGATCCCCGTCACCTCGATGCCGCTCCCCTCGTTCGGCAGCAGGGTATTATCCGGCATGACTTGCACACCGTAGACCGATGGAATACTAAAGCGGCTGTTGGCAATGTTGATTTGCCCGCCCTGCACCATCACGCCATAGTCGGCGAAAGTGCGTTGCGCGTAGGTATAATACGAGTCGGTCTCTAATTCCTGGTCGCTGCCGTCGCTGACGAATTGTGTGCTGCGCACAATCCAGTCACCCGCATTAAAACCAAGTTCAAACGTTGACTGAAAGCGGTCTGAATTATCGTCGTCATATTTATAATGCGTGCCAAACATGGAGTAATTCAGCATTGCGGCATGACCACCGCGAACGTCCGCGACCTGTCGGTTATTATCTGGATCAATCGCTTCCTGCGGAACAACCAGCGACATTTCTTCTGTTTCAGGCGTAGCGCTAACGGTTGCCGTAGACCAGTATTGATGGATCAGCGGGCAGGTTTCTCTTTTTATTTTCGTGACGAGTCCTGCGCTTTCCAGAAATGCTTTATCAATACAGGGCTGCCCTTCCTCATTAAACTTAACCGACATGACACTGTGTTTTTTGCCATTAATAATAACCGGTCACATTATGGACACCAGGAGTGAACCGGGACGCTAAGGAATAATAATCAGCAATCACAGGATCGAGACCATTAGATTCTAATGCATCAGTATCAAATACCGCTCTCGCCAACTCCATCGTTCCAGTAGAGGTCGGCATTATTTCCGCCCGTATACTGAAAGCGATTGCCGTCAGACAAAACACAATAATTCCTTTTTTAGCCGGAACCGCGAATCATAACCACTCCATGTGTTTTACAATAAACTGAGATTAATTATTTTATTTCTGCGACAAAACTCTTCGCCTTATAGCCATAGCGCGTAGCAGGATACATTTCGATATTTTTATCCAGTGCGGATAATGTGGTCGAGGCATGGGCACTTATTGTTTCACCCGGCAGAATATAAGCCTTTGGTAAATCAGCGTGCGCGCCTGATGGCAATAATTTTACTTTCTGCTCCAGACGGATAACATAAGGCGTTTTATTTTCCACGCTGAGTTTTCCGCCGCGCATATGCCACTGGAGATCTTTCCACGGCTCCATATTCACGTCTAAACCCGAAGGATGAATAATGACGGGAAGGTTTTGGCTAAAGACCACTTTAACTTTGTTTTTATCCCGTTGCGGGATGGTCGTAAAAATAACGCGCTTCAAATGCTCAACTTTTAACGGCTCCGCGCTATTTTTAAGAACGAATCGCACACGTTGCGTCTTACCGGCATCAACACGCGTAACGGGTTGCGTGACAATCAGGCCAGGCTGAGGATCGTCTGGAAGATTGACGATTTTGGTATACAAGAGCTGGGGCATCAGCATCGGTGTTTTTGACATCCATACTGCCGCCTTGCTCTTCTTCATTAATCAGCAGCAGCGACGTGTCGGGCACCATCCCGGCAGCCAGACAGTTAAATGACGCCAATAAACAGGCGCAGATTAATGTTTTCTTGAAGGAAAGCATAATATTAGTCCATTAATATTCATAACTGCTCCCCATAGTAATATGGGGAGCATCTACGATACGTGCAGTGTAATTACAGGTATACCAGCTCTACGGTGGTTAAGCCGTCAAGCGTCGCTTCATCGGTAATTTGCAGATCGTCTGTCGGGTTGATAATCGCGGACACACCGACGTTAAAGTTGACTTTTGTTTGCGGTTCTGGCGCAGAAGCCGAGCTTTTACCAAAGCTGTAAACCTCGCTGTTATTATTTATGATCTGCATATAGCTGTTGCCTGCTTTTGTTCCCCAGCTAGTGCCGTCATTTGCTGAGAAATAGGCAACCAGGTTATCGCCATTGCCGTTAGTCAGCGTTCCTGAATCAATCTGAATACCCAGCGCATATGCCCCAATTTTCTGGCTACCGTACAGCCCCAGGCCAAAAAGATAATTAGCAGAAGAAATGAAATCAGTCGATGCGAAATTAATGGCATAACCGGTGGTCGGTGCAGAAGCGCTATGCATATCAGTAAAAGAAACGCCGACACGCGTATCTTCTTCACAGGTAATGGCGACTGGCACGGTTTTAATGTCAGGCAGCGCGGTTGGCGCAGTTGAATTTAATGACGCCACTTTGATGGTGCCAAAATCAGCGATACCGCCGCCGCTTGGGAATGACGGAATACAGGAAGCAGGAACAATTTTCCCTGATACTTTAATATCAACGCTCGGTGCCGCCATAACGGAAGAAGCCGTCAGCGCCAGCACAGACACCATCAGGCTTTTTTTAAAAAAAACATTCATTTTTATTTCCTTATAAAAGAAGCCACTTTATATAATGATGACCTCTGCATATTTCAAAAAATTGACATGACACCAACATACAATATTGGTTGGCGAAATTTATCATTTGTCAAAAAACCATACAATCGAAAGATTATTTTTAAGAATTTATTCCAGGAAAATCCTCAAAGGAAATCCTTATATATATTCATCAAACATATACAATGATTCATATAAAAGATTAAATCCCGTTATTGTATAAATAATAAATATTATCTACCGCCAGAAAAGCCGATCCATCCAGAACTACCGATAAAGAATGCTGATACCTCATCTCTTTTCGAACAACAACACAATTATTTAACATAGTGATGATTACGCAGCGAAATTTATTAACTCCAAAGTATTAGTTCCTGCTTTTTCGGTTGCAAAGATCGTCAGTCATTATGCATCAATGTGATAAACATCACATTTTCATATTGCCATCATGAAAACTCATTCACTTTTATTTAACCGCAACAGAACACACCTACCAACATTATGGTATCCTGAGTTATATCCCTCCCGGAACTGAGGGAATGCACAAATTCTTCCCTTTGCGGCCAGTTTCATGGTGGTCCGCAAAGTAAAACTACATAGCAATGTCGAAACAAGGAGCAAACCATGCAGGTCAGCAGAAGGCAGTTCTTTAAGATCTGCGCTGGCGGTATGGCAGGCACCACGGCGGCGGCACTGGGTTTCGCACCCAGCGTAGCGCTAGCGGAAACACGGCAATATAAATTGCTGCGCACCCGCGAAACCCGTAACACCTGCACTTACTGTTCCGTTGGTTGTGGGCTGTTAATGTACAGCCTCGGCGACGGTGCAAAAAACGCCAAAGCATCTATCTTCCACATCGAGGGCGATCCGGATCATCCGGTCAGCCGTGGCGCGCTTTGCCCGAAAGGGGCCGGTCTGGTGGACTTCATTCACTCCGAAAGCCGCCTGAAATACCCGGAATACCGCGCGCCAGGTTCAGATAAATGGCAGCAAATCAGTTGGGATGAGGCATTTGACCGCATCGCCAAACTGATGAAAGAGGACCGCGACGCCAACTACGTTGCGCAGAACGCCGAAGGCGTGACCGTTAACCGCTGGCTCTCAACCGGGATGCTGTGCGCTTCCGCATCCAGTAACGAAACCGGCTATTTAACGCAAAAAATTCTCCCGCGCGCTCGGTATGCTCGCGGTCGACAACCAGGCGCGTGTCTGACACGGACCAACGGTAGCAAGTCTTGCTCCAACATTTGGTCGCGGTGCGATGACCAACCACTGGGTCGACATGAAGAACGCCAACCTCATCGTGGTGATGGGCGGTAACGCCGCTGAAGCCCACCCGGTAGGGTTCCGTTGGGCGATGGAAGCTAAAATTCACAACGGCGCGAAGCTGATTGTGATTGATCCTCGCTTCACGCGTACGGCGTCGGTGGCCGATTTCTATGCCCCTATCCGTTCCGGTACTGACATTGCCTTCCTGTCAGGCGTACTGCTGTACCTGCTGAACAACGAAAAATACAACCGCGAATACACCGAAGCCTATACCAACGCCAGGCCTGATCGTGCGTGAAGATTTTGGCTTCGAAGATGGCCTGTTTACGGGCTATGGACGCGGATAAACGCAAGTACGACAAAAACCAGTTGGGCCTACGAACTGGGATGAAAATGGCTTCGCTAAACGCGATACCACGCTGCAACATCCTCGCTGCGTGTGGAACCTGCTCAAGCAGCACGTTTCCCGCTATACGCCGGATGTGGTGGAAAATATCTGCGGCACGCCGAAAGCCGATTTCCTGAAAGTATGCGAATACATTGCGGAAACCAGCGTCAAAGATAAAACCGCGTCGTTCCTGTATGCCCTCGGCTGGACGCAGCACTCCATCGGCGCGCAAAACATCCGCACGATGGCGATGATCCAACTGTTGCTCGGCAACATGGGGATGGCTGGCGGCGGCGTCAACGCGCTGCGCGGTCACTCCAACATTCAGGGGCTGACTGACTTAGGGTTGCTGTCGCAAAGCCTGACGGGTTACATGACGCTGCCCAGCGAAAAACAGACCGACCTGCAAACCTACCTTGCCGCCAACACGCCAAAACCGCTGCTGGAAGGTCAGGTCAACTACTGGAGCAACTACCCGAAATTCTTCGTTTCTATGATGAAAGCCTTCTTTGGCGATAACGCGACGAAGGAAAACGACTGGGGCTTCGACTGGCTGCCGAAGTGGGACAAAGGATACGACGTCCTGCAATACTTCGAGATGATGAACGAAGGCAAGGTCAATGGCTATCTCTGCCAGGGCTTTAACCCGGTCGCCTCATTCCCGAACAAAAACAAAGTGGTTGCGTCACTCTCTAAACTGAAGTTCCTGGTGACTATCGACCCGCTCAATACCGAAACGTCCACCTTCTGGCAAAACCACGGTGAGTCGAACGATGTTGATCCGTCGAAAATCCAGACCGAAGTGTTCCGTCTGCCGTCAACCTGCTTCGCCGAAGAGAACGGCTCTATCGTCAACTCCGGCCGCTGGCTGCAATGGCACTGGAAAGGCGCGGACGCCCCCGGCGACGCCGTAACCGATGGCGAGATCCTGGCCGGTATCTTCTTACGCCTGCGTAAGATGTACGCTGAGCAAGGCGGCGCAAACCCGGAACAGGTGCTGAATATGACCTGGAACTACTCCACGCCGCATGAACCGTCTTCGGAAGAAGTGGCGATGGAAAGTAACGGTAAGGCGCTGGCCGATCTTATCGACCCGGCAACGGGGGCGGTGATCGTGAAGAAAGGCCAACAGCTCAGCTCGTTCGCCCAGCTGCGTGACGATGGCACCACCTCCAGTGGATGCTGGATTTTCGCCGGTAGCTGGACGCCGGAAGGCAACCAGATGGCGCGCCGCGATAACTCCGATCCGTCAGGCCTCGGCAATACGCTGGGGTGGGCATGGGCATGGCCGCTGAACCGCCGCATTCTGTATAACCGCGCTTCCGCAGACCCACAGGGCAACCCGTGGGATCCGAAGCGCCAAATCCTGAAATGGGACGGCGCGAAATGGGGCGGGATGGATATCCCGGACTACAGCGCCGCTGCGCCGGGTAGCAACGTCGGGCCGTTCATCATGCAGCCGGAAGGGATGGGTCGCCTGTTCGCGCTCGACAAGATGGCGGAAGGGCCGTTCCCGGAACACTACGAGCCGTTTGAAACGCCACTGGGGACGAACCCGCTGCACCCGAACGTTATCTCCAACCCTGCCGCCCGTATCTTTAAAGGCGACGCAGAGGCGTTGGGTAAAGCCGATAAGTTCCCTTACGTCGGAACAACTTACCGTCTGACCGAGCACTTCCACTACTGGACCAAACACGCGCTGCTTAACGCTATCGCGCAGCCGGAACAGTTTGTGGAGATCGGCGAGAAGCTGGCGAACAAGCTCGGCATCGCGCATGGCGATACCGTAAAAGTCTCCTCCAACCGTGGCTATATCAAAGCCAAGGCGGTAGTGACCAAGCGCATTCGCACGCTGAAAGCAGACGGCAAGGATATCGATACCATCGGTATTCCTATTCATTGGGGCTACGAAGGGGTGGCGAAAAAAGGCTTTATCGCCAATACGCTTACGCCATTCGTCGGTGATGCGAACACGCAGACGCCGGAGTTCAAGTCCTTCCTGGTGAATGTGGAAAAGGTGTAACGGAGACGACCTATGGCTTATCAATCGCAAGACATCGTTCGCCGTTCCGCGACTAACGGTTTCACTCCCGCGCCACAGGCGCGGGATCACCAGCAAGAGGTGGCGAAGCTTATCGACGTCACCACCTGTATTGGCTGTAAAGCCTGTCAGGTGGCCTGTTCGGAATGGAACGACATCCGTGATGAAGTGGGCAGCAACATCGGGGTGTACGACAACCCGGCTGATCTGACCGCAAAATCCTGGACGGTGATGCGCTTCTCGGAAGTGGAGCAAGACGACAAACTGGAATGGCTTATCCGTAAGGATGGCTGTATGCACTGCGCCGATCCGGGCTGCCTGAAGGCATGTCCGGCAGAAGGGGCTATCATTCAGTATGCCAACGGCATTGTCGACTTCCAGTCTGAACAGTGCATCGGCTGCGGCTACTGCATCGCCGGCTGTCCGTTCGATGTGCCGCGCCTCAACCCGGACGACAACCGCGTTTATAAATGTACGCTGTGCGTTGACCGCGTGGTGGTGGGGCAAGAACCGGCCTGCGTGAAGACCTGCCCGACTGGCGCTATCCACTTTGGTTCCAAAGAGGCGATGAAGACGCTGGCAGGCGAACGTGTGGCTGAGCTGAAAACCCGTGGTTACGACAATGCAGGTCTGTACGATCCGGCGGGCGTCGGCGGTACTCACGTCATGTACGTGCTGCACCATGCCGACAAACCGAATCTGTACCACGGTCTGCCGGAAAACCCGGAAATCAGCGCGACGGTGAAATTCTGGAAAGGCATCTGGAAACCTCTCGCAGCGGTCGGCTTTGCTGCGACCTTTGCGGCCAGCATCTTCCACTATGTCGGTGTCGGCCCGAACCGTGCAGATGAGGAAGAAGACAATCTGCATGAAGAGAAAGACGAGGTGCGCAAATGAAACGACGTGACACCATCGTGCGCTATACGGCGCCGGAACGCATCAACCACTGGATCACCGCCTTCTGTTTCGTACTGGCGGCGGTGAGCGGACTGGGCTTTTTGTTCCCGTCCTTCAACTGGCTGATGCATATCATGGGCACCCCACAGCTGGCGCGCATTGTGCACCCCGTTCGTGGGCGTGATCATGTTCGCCTCATTCATCATCATGTTTTTCCGTTACTGGCACCACAATCTAATCAATCGGGATGATATCTTTTGGGCGAAGAATATTCGTAAGATCGTCGTCAACGAGGAAGTCGGCGACACCGGACGTTATAACTTCGGCCAGAAATGCGTATTCTGGGCGGCGATTATTTTCCTGGTCCTGTTGCTGGTCAGCGGAGTGATCATCTGGCGTCCGTATTTTTGCGCCTGCTTTCTCAATCCCGGTGATCCGATTCGCGTTAATGCTGCATTCATTTTGCCGCAGTAGCGTTAATTGTGGTTATCATGGTGCACATTTACGCCGCCCTCTGGGTGAAAGGCACCATTACCGCGATGGTGGAGGGATGGGTAACCCGGTCATGGGCGAAGAAACATCACCCGCGCTGGTACCGTGAAGTCCGCCAGAAACAGGAAAAGTCATCTGAATGAGTATTCGCATAATCCCGCAAGATGAGCTGGAGAAGAGCGAGAAACGTACGGCGGATATGATTCCGCCGTTATTGTTCCCCCGGCTCAAAAATTTGTATAACCGCCGCGCCGAGCGTCTGCGGCGAGCTGGCCGAAAACAACCCGCTGGGCGATTACCTGCGCTTTGCCGCGCTGATCGCACATGCCCAGGAAGTGGTGCTGTACGACCATCCGCTGGAGATGGATCTAACCGCGCGCATCAAAGAAGCGAACGCGCAGGGCAAACCGCCGCTGGACATTCACGTTTTACCGCGCGATAAGCACTGGCAGAAACTGCTGCATTCGCTGATTGCTGAGCTGAAACCGGAGATGAGCGGCCCCGCGCTGGCGGTAATCGAAAATCTGGAGAAGGCTTCAGAACAGGAACTGGAGCAAATGGCGAGCGCGCTGTTTGAATCCGATTTTGCCTCCGTCAGCAGTGATAAAGCCCCGTTTATCTGGGCGGCGCTGTCGCTCTATTGGGCGCAAATGGCCAGCCTGATTCCCGGTAAAGCCCGTGCGGAGTACGGCGAGCAGCGTCAGTATTGCCCGGTGTGCGGCTCAATGCCGGTTTCCAGCATGGTGCAAATCGGCACCACGCAGGGTCTGCGTTACCTGCACTGCAACCTGTGCGAAACCGAGTGGCATGTGGTGCGCGTCAAATGCAGCAACTGCGAGCAGAGTCGCGATCTGCACTACTGGTCGCTGGATAACGAACAGGCGTCGATTAAAGCAGAAAGCTGTGGTGACTGCGGTACTTACCTGAAAATTCTGTATCAGGAAAAAGACCCGAAAGTGGAAGCCGTAGCCGACGATCTCGCCTCACTGGTGCTCGACGCGCGCATGGAGCAAGAGGGCTTTGCCCGCAGCTCCATCAACCCGTTCCTGTTCCCGGGCGAAGGGGAGTAATTCTGACGTCAGGTCGGGTGGCGCGTGCCGCCCGGCTTATAAATGGTAAGGCGTAATGACTCCGGAATCCCCGCGAAGTCCTTTGTATTGCGCGTCACGAGCGCAAAACGATGAATGTGCGCTGTAGCCAGAATAACCGCATCCGGCAACTTCATCCCATATTCCTGCTTGAGACTGACACTTCTTTCGGCAATATCCTGTGAAACGCCGATAACGTTAAAAGCGCTCAATGCTATACGTGTACGGGATTCCTGATGGTACTTTTTTGCCCCTACCATCACTTCCATCCAGGTAATGAGACTAATGGCATTCTGGGGTGAGTAAGCTTCGAGAGCCTTCTTCGCTTCGTCACGCCCGCTAAATAAATCAATGAGAATATTGGTGTCAAACAACACCGGACCTTTAATCATCACCACTCCTCGCGAAGTTTCCTTTCGTATTCAACGCCATCTTCTTCGCAACCTTGCCAGAGCCCCAGCGCATCGGAAATAGTGGTTTCGGCTTGTCCCTGCCTTTCCAGGTATTGTTCAACTGCTTCGCGTAATAGCTCTGCTCGCGGAAGATTACGCTGTTGTTTGAGGTCATCAAGCCGCTTGATAACTTCATCGGATAAATCAAGTAATATTCTGCCCATTTCCATTCCAGCCATCATACTCATATATACCTCCAGTATATCATTGGCGATTAATTTTCAAACAACATACACCGATGAAAGACCAGAAAAAAGACTTTATGAGCGCGATTTTTGCTTTTACGAGCCGCTTTCCAGAATTGCAACCTCGTCAGAACTCCCCGTTTCTTTTCGCTAAAAACCAGGTTATAACGCTGTATACCCATACAGATAAAGGGAGTAAAAATGGCACTGGAAAGCGGTATTGCACAGCTGGTTGAGGCGTTTATCGCTGCGGGTCGCCCCTCTTCACGGGAGCAAAATATTGATGATCGGAGGGCTGGCTATATCGCCAGTACAGTACTTGCCGGAGAGACAGAAACGCGTGTACAGGTTGACGATATTGAAATTGATGCAATGACATTTCGCGTGGTTTCGCCACAGGCCTCTTCTGAAACGCTGCCCTGCGTTATCTACTATCATGGCGGCTGCTTCGTCAGCGGCGGGTTTGCTACACATGATAACCAACTGCGACAACTGGCGTACCACAGCGGTTGCCGGATTATTGCGGTACAGTATCGCCTTGCCCCTGAGCATACTTTCCCGGCCGCGCATGACGATGCTGAAAAAGGGGCAAACATTATCTGGAATCATGCTGAAGAACTTGGCATCGATCGCAAGCGTATTACCCTTGCTGGCGACAGCGCTGGTGGACACCTGGCACTGGTCACCGCATTACGCCTGAAGCAGGCAAATCACTGGCAACCCGCACAGCTTGTGCTTATCTACCCCATGCTTGACGCAACCGCAGGGTTTAACAGCTACACCCGTCATGGTCTGGATTACATCATCACCCGAGATACGCTGCTTTCCGGCTATGAGATGTACTTACAGCAGACTGACCGTCAACATCCTGAAGTTAGTCCTCTCTGGCGGGATGATTTCAGCACTCTGCCGCCAGTACATATTATTACGGCAGAATTTGACCCACTTTGCGATGAGGGTGAAGCACTTTATCAACGGCTCACGGAACAGGGCGTTGATTGTACCTGCCAACGCTACCTCGGCGTGATTCATGGATTTTTCCAGTTGGGCGGCGTTAGCCATGCCGCACGAAATGTAATGCGGGATATCGCCTGGCGTATTGGAAACCCATCTACAGGGACGATTTATTAATATCCACTTTTGTTTTCATCTTGAAAACATACCGTAGGACATTGTCGTTGATAGAGTTTCTGGTTGACCGTAACGATCTGGAAAACCCGTTTTTTGAGCTGCTATCTGCCCGCATCCGTGATTACGAAAAGCACGCGCCAGAGTTCAGAGCACTCAATCAATGCCTGGATGACCGTCGCTCATATAAAAGCGCTCTCTGAGCGCTTTAAACTTCCTGCTGAAGCCTTTATCGAATAAAGGAGGATTACCCCCTTTATCCTACTCTTCCTCGTTGCCGCCCTCTTCATAAGGGCCAAACGGTTTTGCTGGCAATACGATATAAATACCTTCAAAAACTGCGCCTGACGTCTCGTCGCCAAACAACTCCACTTGCAGTTGCACGCGTGCTTTACGGCCTCGCGCCAGCCTGTCCAGATCGCCGCTCAACGACCCCAGATCGGCAATTGCGCTGGGTTTGCCGCTGATGGGCCTGCTGTAGCGAATATGCGCATCGGCGAGAATAATCGTACCGCCCAGATGACGCTCGCGCAGCATGAGCCAGATCAGCCCCCAGCCGGTAAGCGTCGCCAGTGAAAACAAACTTCCGGCAAACAACGTGTGGTGCGGATTCTGATTGCCCGTTTCAGGCATGGTCGTAATAAATTTCTGACCAGTGTACTGCTGAATGCGCACCCCCATTTTTTCACTTAACGGGATGTGCTCATACCAGGCCTGCTGAAGCTGCCCACACCAGTCGCCACGGTGCAGAATGTCATCCAGCGTCGCGACCGGTTTAATCATCAGAAAATGGCGAACCGGCGTGGTTTGCGGGGTCGTGATTTCCCCTTGATTCACAAAGCCAAGTTTGGCGAAGAACGCTACCGCATCTTCACGGGCGCTACAGGTGACGCGTTTTACCCCTTCCTGGCGCGCCACGGACTCCAGGGTCATCGCCATCAACGTTCCCAGCCCTTTATCCTGAACAGACGGTTCAACGGCCATGAAACGAATAGAGGCTTCGTTATCCGCATTGATATACAAACGCCCTACCGCAACCAGGTTCCCCTCTTCATCCACCACCATTTGATGATGCGCCATCGCATCCCAGGCATCGCGTTCGGAGCCTTTCGGCTGGTGGAGCGGTTTGCGCAGCATTTCCCAGCGAAACTGGTAGTAACGCGCTAATTCTTCTTCTGTTTGCGGTACTCGAAGGTGATACATAGCTGTACTCTCTCTTGTTACCCGCGGCCACGCCGGAAGCTGGCTCATACCTGTAGCCAGAACGTTACGGGGCCATCATTGACCAGCGAGACCTGCATATCGGCAGCGAAACGTCCGGTTTGCGTGTTCATTTCCTGTTGGCGGCAGCGCTCAACAAAGTATTCATACAGCGCTTCAGCGCGATCCGGCGCGGCGCCTCTTGAGAAGCCCGGTCGCATACCGCGTTCGGTATCGGCGGCCAGCGTAAATTGCGACACCACCAGCACGCTTCCCCCCGCCTGTTGCACGTTGAGATTCATCTTGCCTTCGGCATCGCTAAAAATTCGATAACCGAGCACGCGCTCGCACAGGCGATTCGCTTTCTGTTCGTCATCATCCCTTTCGACACCTAATAACACTAAAAGTCCCTGGCCGATTTCACCCGTCACCTCGCCCTCCACGGTGACGCTGGCACGGGTTACGCGCTGAATTAATGCAATCATGATTGGTCTGCTTCTTCTTGTTCTGCGGCTTGTTTGAGTTTGCGGTATTCCCCGAGAGTGACAGTTATTTCGGCACCAAGCAAGACGATACACCATGTCCAGTACACCCAGACAAACAAAATGGGGATAACCGCCAGCACGCCGTAAATCAACTGATATGACGGGAACATGGTGATATAAAGCGCGAATCCTTTCTTTCCTGCTTCGAACAGTACCGCTGCGACAAAAGCGCCGACGACGGCATCGCGGTTTGGTACGCGCGTGGTCGGCACAATGCTGTACAGCAGCCAGAACGAAATCCAGGAGAGAATCAGAGGGAATACCCTCAGGACGTTATCGATAACCGTGTTGAGCTCGCTGGCCCAGCGCAGAGAAAGCAGATAGGAGCTGATCGCCAGGCTGGCGCCCGCCAGCAGTGGCCCCAGGGTCAGAATCATCCAGTAAACGGCGAAAGAATACACCTTTGGACGCGTGCGTTTGCTACGCCAGATGGTGTTCAGGGCGCTGTCGATGGCATACATCAGCAACAGCGCCGTGACGATCAGTCCACAAGCGCCTACCGCCGTCATTTTGTTGGAATTTGCGACGAACTGCTCAATATAACGCTGAATAACATCTCCCGTCGCCGGGATGAAGTTAGCAAAAATAAAATGGCGTAACTGGAGGCTGACATCGGAAAACATGGGAAAGGCGGCGAAAAGCGCAAAAACGACGGCGATCAACGGCACTAACGAGAGCAACGAGACATAGGCCAGGTTCCCCGCCAGGGTGGTCATATTGTCCTCGTCAATGCGCTGCCACAACAGTTTAAGCCAGGCCTGACTGGACGCGTATGATGCCTGGCTTTTTGATGCACGTTTTTTAGCATAACAACTTCGCGAAATAATCCGGGATGGTCGTTTTATCCGTCACCAGAATACTGGTGATCCCCAACTGGTTAGCCCCTTCTATATTATCGGCGTTATCGTCAAAAAAGACCGTATCGGCGGCGGAAAAACCTTCTGTCTGCAAAACATGCTGGTAAATCCGCACCTCAGGTTTACGCATGCCCAATTCCTGGGACAGATAAATATGATCGGCAGCCTGGCGAACTTCAGGGTATTCATCCGGCCAGAAGGTCGTATGCAGACGGTTGGTATTAGACAATACGACGACACGATGCCCCTGCTCGCGAAGCTTATGCATGATGTCGATAACCTCGGGCCGTAATGCGACAAATACCGCCTGCCAGCCGTGGGAAAATTGCTCATAGCTCAGCGGCAACGCCATCTCATGGCACAATGCTTCTGCGAAGGCTTCATCAGTGATCTCCCCCCGCTCATGCTGATGAAACGCCTCTCCCATCGTAAAACTTTGCTTCAACGAAGCCAGCGGGACACGGCTCAGGTCACTCCATGCACCTAACACGCGGTTGAAGTCGATATCGACAATCACATTACCTAAATCAAAGATATAGAGCATGATCCTCTCCTTGCAAGCCGTGGATGAATAACTGTAGCGGGAAAGCAGGAGTTTGACTATGCGCCGGACAGGGAAAAAATCGACTAACGCAAACGGAAAAAGGCGATGCAATGCATCGCCTTAACACTTTTTGCCGGATGGCGGCTTTGCCTTATCCGGCCTACAAAATAGCCCGTAGGCCCGGTAAGCGGTAGCGCCACCGGCGCCTGCCGGATGGCGGCTGTGCCTTATCCGGCCTACAAAATAGTCCGTAGGCCCGGTAAGCTATCCGCCGTTATGGTTCAGAAGCTGTATTTCACCCCCAACATCGCTGCGGTATCACTGTAACTGTTGTCGCCTACCTGCTGAGCTACATTCCCCCACACCTGCAAACGCGGGTTAATTTGCCCTTCCACACCAACTTTCAGCTCACCAATATTTTTGGTGCCGCTGATTTCATCCCGGATCGCCCCCATCTGGACGCTCTGGTTATGGGTATTGTGGAGCCAGTTTGCTTCAACAAACGGCTGAAACTCGCGGCCTTTGCCATCATCAATGGCGTTATGGCTCTTCAGGTATGCACGCACACCGAGTCGGGTCATCAGGTGGCCGTCAGTTTTGTCTTTCACCTGAGTGCCGTTGCTTTCACGGTGCGAGTCAGCCTGCACGTCCATCCAGGTCACCTGGGCTTTTGGCTGGAGCCAGTAACTCGTACGCTCGCTTTCGCCTATCAGGAAGGTGTATCCCCCTTCGATGGATGCCGTGATACCGTCAGATTTGTATTTTTCACTGGCAAGATGGTCACCCTGCACGGTGTTATCAAACCAGTTATAGAGCACCCAGCTATCCAGATACGTCCCGGTTTTATCCGCTTCATTCGCATACCACGTCGCATACACCCCCGCGCTGTAGCCGTTCACATGACCGCGTGAAGCGTAGCCATTATGGGTGTTATGCGTTTTACTTTTCTGATTGGCGTAACCTGCCATCACACCCAGATGCCAGCGGTCGAGACCATCGCTGCTCCACTGCGCCAGGTCGCCGCCAATCTGCAATACATAGCGATTAGCCTGCGTTTTCAGCTGTTTGCTGCCATCAGTAAAGCGCATATGACCACCTACGTTACGCATCCACATGCTGGTCACTTTCTGCTCGCCCGTTAACATGTCGGTGTACTGGGTTTCACCCAGGCGATCGTGCAGACGGGTGATAAACAGCGTATTGGCGGCATAGTTGTTCGCCAGATAGCTACCAAACTCAGGGCGGTATTGATGTTCACCAGGTTCAGGCGCTGGCGGCAGCGGTGGCTCTGGTGGCGCGGGGGGATCAACAGGATCGACCGGTCCTGGTGGCGTTGGTGGTTCCACGGGATCAACCGGCCCTGGTGGTGCTGGCGGGTCCACCGGGTCAACCGGTCCCGGCGGTGTTGGTGGATCGACCGGGTCCGGGTTTTCTGGTTCCGGTTCCGGCTCAGGTTCTGGTTCTGGCTCCACCGGGCTTAGCTGGCTGGTGAGATACCAGTTGCTGGCATTTTTCACCACGTCATAGTCATAGCCGCCCGCCACAATACGTCCGGCTTTGGTGAACGTTCCGTCGGAAACGCCCTCAACGTCCACAATCTCAATGCCGTTAAGGGTCAGATCGCCCACACCGCCGATGTTATTGATGCCTACGTTGGTATTGCCGGAGGTATCCCCTTTAACGATCAGTTTATCGGTAAAAGAGTCATCGCCTTCAAGCACGGTGTTCAACACCAGTAACGCATCTGTGCCGGTGTAGTTGCCCATCACGGTCAGGGTTTTAAAGGTACTTTCGTCATCGCGGGACACGCCATCTGCGCTATAACGCAATGTGGCCTGGTTCAGCGTCAGAGTAGAGACCACAGAGTTCCCGGTCATCGTCCATTCGCTGTTTGCACCGTTCATGTTGAGATTTATTGTGGCACGAAGCGATGTTGTATTTTCCAATTGTGATGAGTTGGCTATACCGACAAACTGGCTGCCATCATCCATTGTAAGGTCAATAATGCCACTCGAACGTGCATACAAATTGCCCTCAATATCATAGATACCAGAGCTTGCGGTATCCGTTGCGGCATCCCAGGAGCGGATTAAACCTTTACTTTGGTAGGCATACATCGCATAGGCATTATTGCCTGTCGCTTTAATGGTTGTATTCCCACCCAGATTTACTCTGGAAAAGTCACTGTTGGCGTAAGCATAGATACCATTCGCCCCGTTCCCGGTTGTCGTGATATCAGTGTTATTAAGGTTAATCTCACCTTTTCGTCCCGCATAAACCCCATGAGCATTCGAACCAGAAGTGGTGATTTTTGCAGTCCCATTGATCGTGACATCCGCAACGCCCGCCGCGCTACCAAATAAATCTCCAGGATCTTTACCAGCGTAAATACCATAGCCAGAATTTGCACCCACCATTACCTCGGGTTACAACATCAGCATCCCCATGAATAATAATAGAAGATTTCGCACTCGTATTTACTCTGGAGATATTTGCGCGTAGTCCCATGCCGTCAGAAGCATCGACAGAAACATTACCGCTGACTTCAACAACAGAGTAAGCGCTGTTAAGTTCGCGTCCCAGATTAATCCCATCAGAACTGGTTCCAGTCGTGGTAATCTTAATATTTTCCGCTTCCAGCCTCCCCCCTGCGTTTTTAGAGTGAATACCGTCAGCTTCAGAGCCCGTGGTGTTAATTACCAGGTCTTTAAATTTGTACCCCGTTGAATCAAGATAGACTCCCCACCCCTGAAGCGGTGTGGTTATACCATTCTGGCTGGTATTAATTAATACTTCATCAAACGTGGTGTAATCACGAGAACCACCATTCAGAGGATTACCAAAATAATAGATCGTCGTATCATCGCAGAAAAATTGCGTACTGGAGGATTGGCTACATCCTGCTGCCAGAACGTGTCCGCTCAACCCGCTCAACGCCAGCGCACTGGCAATACAGAGCGCGAGCTTTGCCGGGATCGGCGTTTTTTGAATAAGACGAGAAGATTTCATGAGAGCCACCTTTTCCGTAAGGCTTTTTTATTCGGATAAAAGCATCAAAGACGCGTGCATAAGATATTTATAAAAGGCGAAATCCATCCGCTCATCTTTAAATAATTAAAGAGTCAGAGTTCAAAAGGCGTAATGAATTGTCACCTTAGCAGAATAAATACAAGTATTCATTTAATCTGTCAATGTACGGCAGGGACTCATGAGATAACAGTAAATAAAATGCACCTTATTTATTGGCATTATTCTTAATAACTATTTTTATAAAATAAAAGCATCCCTGGCAGGAAAATAAACGTCTTATAAAACAACAGCTATCAGGGTAACAATAAGCAGGCGGTTTTATTTTAAGATTTTTATATCACCACCAGGATGATTATATATTTAGCAAAAAGGTGAAAAAGAACCGTCTAAAAAGACGGTTCTTTTTATAACCCCTTCAGACTGACGTTGCGTCATCCTGGCCTGGGCTAACCTGGACGATCTCAACCTGCTGTGACTGAAGCAGGTTATGCAATGCCGGGCCAGGGTACTCATCAGTAAACAGCGCCGTTACCTGCGACACGTTGCCAATCTCTACCGCTGCGGAAGCATGGTATTTCGTATGATCGGCAGCAAGGAGGATATGCCGGGAGTGAGCCATCATGGTTTTCACCACGCTGGCTTCATTGACGTCAAACTCCAGCAACGCGCCATCGCTTTCTATTGCGCCGACGCTGGTGACAAGATAGTCCGCACGAAACCCCGCCACAAACGCCGTCGCAGAAGGGCCGATAATGCCGCTGTTATGCGGGCGAAGCGTTCCGCCGGGCACCATCACTTCAAAACGCGGATTATTGTAAAGAATATGCGCCACACGCAGGCTGTTAGTGATAATTCGCAGATGATTGTGGTTTAACAGCGCCCGTGCTACCTGTTCAACAGTCGTACCAATGGTGATAAAGACCGTGGAGCCGTCTGGAATATAGTCCGCCACCGCTTCCGCGATGGCTTTTTTCTCTTCCGTCCAGGAGACTTCACGCTGCTCAAAGGCGGTATTCACAACGCTGGAAGCCCGTCCCGCGCCACCGTGATGACGCGTAATCAATCCCTGATCGCTCAGTTTGCGGATATCGCGACGCACGGTCTGCGTGGACACATCCAGCAGGCCAGCCAGTTCGTCAATATTCATGTAACCGCGCTCGCCAATCAGCGCCAGCAACTGATCATGCCGTGGGTTACCGGTCAGTTCAGTAAGACTCATGCAAATTCCTCGAAAAACCATTGCCTTACATTTTATACAAAAAGTGACAGAAAAGATCGGGTTTGATCACAGTCAGGGATTCCGGCACGCCCGCCTGGTCGGGTGCATTTCAGTGCGGCCACGCCGCTGGCAAACCTGACGGCCTCTTCGACCGGCGTTCCACCCGCCAGGCTAAAGGCGAGCGCACCGTGAAAAACATCCCCCGCGCCGGTGGTGTCGACAACCTCTACCGGGAATCCGGGTTGATGCCGGAAGACATTATCGTCTAACCAGTCGCATCCTTCACCGCCGCGCGTGACATAGACATGTCCATTTGTGAGCATTTGTGATTTTTTTAACGCGCTTACGGTATCCTGTATTCCCGTCAGGCGCGTCAGACCCGGTTCAGAGAAGGCGGCATGATCGCTTAACGCCACCAGCTCGCTGATGTCCTGTGGCGTCACATCGCCATCCAGAACCGTCATGACTCCGGCCCGGCGCGCCAGCGTGAACGCCCGTTTAGCCCCTTCATGCCAGCGAACATCCGCCAGCACCACATCCCATTGAGAAAAGTCGATCTCATTAAGCCAGTCAGCGTCATGCAATAAATCCGGGCTGGGATAATTGACGATAATCCGCTCCCCTTTCGCATCAACGATGACCGCAGACTGTGAGGACTTCGCCCCCGCGTAACGCCGGGTATAGCGGGTATTTACCCCCAGGGATTCCAGCTCCGCCAGCAGGCTGTTTCCGGTGTCGTCATCTCCCACACGCCCAATAAAGTCCACCTGCGCCCCCAGTTTCGCCGCAGCCACTGCGGCAGTTGCAGCAGGCCCGCCGCCCACTTCCGTATAACGTTTCGCCACATATTTACCTCCTTCAGTCGGTAAACCTTCAACGTAATAGATGCGATCCATCACGGTGATACCCACACAAGCAACACGAATCATGGTCATTCCTTAAGCATTTCGGGATGCGATTATTTTAATTTCGCAAAATGTTTAAAAAGTGACGGCTGTCAATTTTTTGACCATAAATTACAAATACGATCAAAAACAGACAAAATCAGCGTCACGCAAGTGACAAAAAATGACATTCACGTTTCAGGAGAACGATATGGCAGTGATTGCATTTGTCGGATTAGGCCAGATGGGTTCGCCCATGGCGAGTAATTTGCTCAAGCAGGGCCATCAGCTCAGCGTCTTTGATGTGAACCCCGACGCCATACAGACCCTGGTGGAAAAAGGCGCTCGTCCGGCCAGCAGCCCGGCGCAGGCGGCGAAAGAGGCCGAGTTTGTCATCACAATGCTACCTAATGGCGATCTCGTTCGCAGCGTGTTATTCGGCGATCAAGGCGTTTGCGAAGGCTTGTCGCAGGACGCGCTGGTGATCGATATGTCCACCATCCATCCGCTACAGACGGACAAACTTATCGCAGATATGTGTGCCAGAGGGTTCAGCATGATGGATGTCCCGGTCGGTCGAACGTCCGATCACGCCATTGCGGGGACGTTGCTATTACTGGCAGGCGGCAGCGCAGAACAGGTGGAGCGCGCAACGCCGGTACTGATGGCGATGGGCAATGAGTTGATTAACGCTGGCGGCCCCGGCATGGGGATTCGCGTAAAGCTTATCAATAACTATATGAGGCATCGCGCTGAATGCGCTTTCTGCCGAAGCCGCCGCGTTATGCGAAGCGCTGGGCCTCTCCTTCGACGTCGCGTTAAAAGTGATGAGCGGAACCCCGGCAGGCAAAGGCCACTTCACCACCTCCTGGCCGAACAAAGTGCTGAAAGGCGACCTTTCTCCCTCCTTCATGATCGATCTGGCGCACAAAGACCTGGGGATTGCGCTGGATGTTGCCAACCAACTGCATGTGCCGATGCCGCTCGGCGCCGCATCCCGTGAAGTTTATAACCAGGCTCGCGCCGCCGGTCGTGGCCGGGAAGACTGGACAGCCATTCTCGAACAGGTGCGTAACAGCGCCGGATTACCGAACAAATTCAAAATGTAACGACTGAATAAAGGAAAACTGAATGAACAACTACACCATCAAAGACATTACGCGCGCATCCGGCGGCTTTGCCATGCTGGCGGTCGATCAGCGTGAAGCGATGCGCTTAATGTTTGCAGCTGCTGGTGCGAAGTCTCCTGTTGCCGACAGCGTGCTGACGGATTTCAAAGTGAATGCCGCAAAAGCGCTGTCTCCTTATGCCTCCGCCATTCTGATTGACCAACAGTTCTGTTACCGCCAGGTGGTGGAGCAAAACGCGATTGCGAAAAACTGCGCCATGATCGTCGCCGCCGATGCGTTCATTCCCGGCAATGGCATTCCTGTCGATAGCGTCGTCATTGATAAAAAAATCAATCCACAAGCGATAAAGCAAGATGGCGGTAAAGCACTAAAACTGCTGGTGCTCTGGCGCAGCGATGAAGACGCCCAACAGCGTCTTGATATGGTCAAAGAATTTAATGAGATGTGCCACAGCAATGGTCTGGTGAGCATTATCGAACCGGTTGTGCGCCCACCTCGCCGTGGCGATAAGTTCGACCGTGAACAGGCCATCATTGATGCCGCGAAAGAGTTGGGCGACAGCGGCGCGGATCTCTACAAAGTTGAAATGCCGCTGTACGGCAAAGGCGCGCAGCACGACCTTCTCGCCGCGTCACAGCGCCTGAACGAGCATATCAATATGCCGTGGGTCATCCTCTCCTCCGGTATTGATGAAAAATTGTTCCCTCGGGCGGTCAGAGTCGCAATGACCGCAGGCGCATCCGGTTTTCTGGCGGGTCGCGCCGTCTGGTCATCGGTGATTGGCCTGCCGGATACCGAACTGATGCTGCGTGATATTTCTGTGCCTAAGTTGCAGCGTTTGGGTGAGATCGTCGACGAAATGATGGCCCGCCGTCGTTAATGTGAGGATGAAAGCATGAAATGGTTTAACACGTTGAGCCACAACCGCTGGCTGGAGCAAGAAACCGATCGCATTTTTGACTTTGGGAAAAAATCCGCAGTACCTACCGGTTTCGGCTGGCTGGGAAATCAGGGACAGATCAGAGCGGAGATGGGTACGCACCTGTGGATTACCGCCCGTATGCTGCACGTTTATTCCGTTGCAGCATCGATGGGCCGTCCGGGCGCATATCAGTTAGTCGACCATGGTATTAACGCGCTGAACGGCGCGTTACGCGATCGGCGCTACGGCGGCTGGTATGCCTGTGTAAACGATGAAGGCGTGATGGACGCCTCCAAACAGGGATATCAGCATTTCTTCGTCCTGTTAGGGGCGGCAAGCGCCGTCACCACGGGCCATCCACAGGCCAGAAAACTGCTGGATGACGCGATCGAGGTCATCGAAAAATACTTCTGGAGCGAAGAGGAGCAAATGTGCCTGGAGTCCTGGGACGAAGCCTTCAGCCAGACCGAAGATTACCGTGGCGGCAACGCCAACATGCATGCCGTAGAGGCTTTTTTGATCGTGTACGACGTGACCCACGATCGTAAATGGCTCGACCGCGCGCTGCGCATCGCCTCCGTCATTATTCACGATGTGGCCCGCAACGGCGACTATCGCGTCAACGAGCACTTCGATGCACAGTGGAACCCCATCCGCGATTACAACAAAGATAACCCTGCCCACCGTTTCCGCGCTTACGGCGGCACGCCGGGGCATTGGATCGAGTGGGGTCGCCTGATGCTGCACCTGCATGCGGCCCTGGAAGCGCGTTTTGAAACTCCTCCCGCCTGGCTGCTGGAAGATGCCAAAGGGTTATTCCACGCCACCCTTCGCGACGCCTGGGCGCCCGATGGCGCAGACGGCTTCGTCTACTCCGTGGACTGGGACGGCAAACCGATTGTACGTGAAAGAGTACGCTGGCCGATTGTGGAAGCAATGGGCACCGCTTACGCCCTGTATACCCTCACCGGCGATAGCCAATACGAAGCCTGGTATCAGAAGTGGTGGGATTACTGCATCACTTATCTGATGGACTACGAGAACGGTTCGTGGTGGCAGGAGTTAGATACCAATAACCAGGTGACCACCAAAGTGTGGGACGGCAAGCAGGATATTTACCACCTGCTGCACTGCCTGGTGATCCCGCGCCTGCCGCTGGCGCCGGGGCTGGCACCCGCCGTTGCTGCGGGCCTGCTGGATAGCAACGCGAAATAACAATATGACATGCCGGATGGCGACGTTAAGGCGTCTTATCCGGCCGACGAGCGCCGTGCTAACCGTAGGCAAGAGCGCTGCCGTCCGGCAACATTGAGGATAGAAAACTTATGCATACCCTACACAATATCACCCTGACAACAACCGATGACGGCTTCACCCTGAGCTGGCAAGATCGTCTGTTGCTATCCCACAGCGCAGAAAATCCCTGCCTGTGGATTGGCGCCGGTGTTGCCGATATCGACATGTTTCGCGGTAATTTCAGCATAAAAGATAAGCTGAATGAGAAAATCGCGCTGACTGACGCAACGATAAGCCAGTCCCCGGATGGCTGGTTGATCCATTTCAATCGCGGCGATGCCATCAGCGCGGCGTTACACATCGCCACCGATGAGGCGGGCCGCCTGACGCTGAAACTGCAAAACAGCGATCTTACCCATAACCGCATCTGGTTACGCCTGGCCGCCCAGCCAGAAGATCACATCTATGGCTGCGGCGAACAATTCTCTTATTTCGATTTACGCGGCAAGCCTTTCCCGCTCTGGACCAGCGAACAAGGCGTCGGCGCAACAAAAACAGCTATGTCACCTGGCAGGCGGACTGCAAAGAAAACGCGGGCGGGGATTACTACTGGACCTTTTTCCCACAGCCCACTTTTGTCAGCACGCAAAAGTACTACTGCCACGTCGATAACAGCTGCTACATGAATTTCGACTTTAGCGCGCCGGAATACCATGAGCTGGCGCTATGGGAAGACAATGCTACCCTGCGTTTTGAATGCGCCGACAGCTACATCGCCCTGCTGGAAAAATTGACGGCGCTGTTAGGCCGCCAGCCGGTGTTGCCGGACTGGGTTTACGACGGCGTGACGCTCGGCATTCAGGGCGGCACCGACGTCTGCCAGCAGAAGCTGGACACCATGCGCAACGCAGGCGTGAAGGTGAATGGCATCTGGGCGCAGGACTTGGTCCGGCATCCGCATGACCTCTTTTGGCAAACGCGTGATGTGGAACTGGAAGTGGAACAGCGACAACTATCCTCAGCTGGATACCCGTATCAAGCAGTGGCAAGAAGAAGGCGTGCAGTTCCTCTCCTACATCAATCCTTATGTCGCCAGCGATAAAGATCTTTGCGCCGAAGCGGCCAGACACGGTTATCTGGCAAAAGACGCTGCGGGCGATGACTATCTGGTTGAGTTCGGCGAGTTTTATGGCGGCGTCGTGGATTTGACCAATCCTGAAGCCTATGACTGGTTCAAGAATGTCATCAAGAAAAATATGATTGAGCCTGGGTTGCGGGCGGCTGGATGGCGGATTTCGGGGAATACCTGCCAACCGACACTTACCTGCATAACGGCGTCAGCGCGGAAATTATGCATAACGCCTGGCCGGCGCTGTGGGCGAAATGTAACTACGAAGCGCTACAAGAGACCGGCAAGCTGGGCGAGATCCTGTTCTTTATGCGTGCGGGTTATACCAGCAGCCAAAAATACTCCACCATGATGTGGGCGGGCGATCAGAACGTCGACTGGAGTCTGGACGACGGTCTCGCCTCCGTGGTGCCTGCCGCATTGTCGCTGGCAATGACGGGTCACGGTCTGCATCACAGCGATATTGGCGGTTATACCACCCTGTTCGACATGAAGCGCAGCAAAGAGCTGCTGCTGCGCTGGTGTGACTTCAGCGCCTTCACCCCGATGATGCGTACCCACGAAGGGAACCGCCCCGGCGATAACTGGCAGTTTGATGGCGACGCGGAAACTATCGCCCACTTTGCCCGTATGACAACCGTCTTTACCACCCTGAAACCGTATCTCAAACAGGCGGTGGCGCAGAACGCCAGAACCGGTCTGCCGGTCATGCGCCCGCTGTTCCTGCACTACGAGGACGATGCGCAGACCTACACCCTGAAATATCAGTATCTGCTGGGTCGCGACCTGCTGGTTGCGCCGGTCCACGAACAAGGACGCCGCGACTGGACGCTATATCTGCCTGAGGATAACTGGATCAACGCGTGGACGGGCGAAACGCTTCGCGGCGGCGAGATTACCGTGGACGCGCCGCTCGGCAAGCCTCCGGTCTTTTACCGTGCAGGAGAGCGAGTGGGCATCTCTGTTTGCCTCTTTACGCACTATCTAATACGGCTCGCCCGTGGGGAAACTCACGGGCATATGGAGAAAAATAATGAGTCAAACGTCATCAAATCCGGCGACCCTACGCTTGCCGTTTAAAGAAAAACTTGCCTATGGGATGGGTGATTTAGGCTCCAATATCCTGCTGGATATTGGTACGCTTTATTTACTTAAGTTTTATACCGATGTGCTGGGTCTACCGGGCACGTATGGCGGTATTATTTTCCTGATCGCCAAATTCTTTACCGCCTTCACCGATATGGGCACCGGGATTATGCTCGACTCGCGACGTAAAATCGGCCCGAAAGGCAAGTTCCGTCCGTTCGTGCTCTATGCCGCGTTTCCGGTGACCCTGCTGGCCATCGCCAACTTTGTCGGCACGCCGTTTGAAATCACCGGCAAGACGGTGATGGCGACGGTGCTGTTTATGCTGTACGGCCTGTTCTTCAGCATGATGAACTGTTCGTATGGCGCGATGGTGCCCGCCATTACCAAAAACCCGGATGAGCGCGCCTCACTTGCCGCCTGGCGTCAGGGCGGCGCCACGCTCGGCCTGCTGCTGTGCACCGTCGGTTTTGTTCCGGTGATGAATCTGATCGAAGGGAACGCACAGCTAAGCTATATTTTCGCCGCCACGCTGTTCTCACTGTTTGGCCTGCTGTTTATGTGGCTCTGCTACGCAGGCGTCAAAGAGCGTTATGTGGAGGTAAAACCGGTTGAAGCGACCGAAAAACCGGGGCTGCTCCAGTCGTTTCGCGCCATTGCCGGGAACCGTCCGCTGTTCATTTTATGTATCGCGAATCTCTGCACCCTGGGCGCTTTCAACGTTAAGCTGGCGATCCAGGTGTATTACACCCAGTACGTACTGAATGACCCGATCCTCCTCTCCTGGATGGGCTTTTTCAGCATGGGCTGCATTTTCATCGGCGTCTTTTTAATGCCCGGCGCGGTAAGACGCTTCGGCAAGAAAAAGGTCTACATCGGCGGCCTGCTGGTTTGGGTTATCGGCGATCTTCTCAACTACTTCTTTGGCGGCGGCTCGGTCAGTTTTGTCGCGTTTTCCTGCCTGGCGTTTTTCGGTTCAGCGTTTGTGAACAGCCTGAACTGGGCGCTGGTCTCCGACACGGTGGAATACGGTGAATGGCGCACCGGCGTGCGTTCAGAAGGAACGGTATACACCGGTTTTACCTTCTTCCGTAAGGTGTCTCAGGCGCTGGCGGGCTTCTTCCCCGGCTGGATGCTGACCCAAATCGGCTACGTGCCCAATGTGGTGCAATCGGCAGGTACTGTCGAAGGTTTGCGGCAGCTGATCTTTATTTATCCGTGCGCGCTGGCGGTGATAACCATCATCGCAATGGGGTGTTTCTACAACCTCAACGAGAAGATGTATGTCCGCATCGTTGAAGAGATAGAAGCCCGTAAACAAACGGCTTAACAATGATAATAAAGGCGCCCTTCGGGGCGTTATTGAGGAGCGATTATGTCTGACCATGATCCGCTGACGCTAAAACTGAGCCTACGGGAAAAATATGCCTATGGCATGGGTGACTTCGGCTCAAATTTGATGCTGTGTATCGGTACGCTGTATCTGCTTAAGTTTTATACCGATGAACTGGGGATGCCCGCATATTACGGTGGGATTATCTTTCTGGTGGCGAAGTTCTTTACCGCGTTCACCGATATGTTGACGGGAGTGCTGCTGGATTCCCGTCGTCATATTGGCGCTAAAGGTAAGTTTCGCCCTTTCATTCTGTATGCATCATTTCCTGTCGCGCTGGTTGCCAGCGCGCAGTTTCTCGCCACCGATTTTACACTGACGGTCAAAACAGCGCTGGCAACCGTACTGTTCATGCTGTTTGGCCTGTTTTACAGCCTGATGAATTGCTCATACGGGGCGATGGTGCCCGCTATCACCAGAAACCCGCATGAGCGCGCCCAACTCGCAGCATGGCGTCAGGGCGGCGCAACGCTCGGTCTGTTGCTGTGTACCGTTGGCTTTATGCCGATTCAGGCGCTCTTCACCCAGTCATCTTCTCTGGGTTATCTGGTAGCCGCGTTGATTTTCTCCGTTTGCGGCCTGTTCAGTATGTGGTGGTGTTTCAGCGGGGTGAAAGAACGGTATATCGATATCGTTCCGGCTCACCATAAGCCCAGCATTCTTAAATCCTTCTGTGCGATTTTCCGCAATCCGCCGCTGCTGGTGCTCTGCGTGGCCAACTTATGTACGCTGGCCGCGTTTAACATCAAACTGGCGATTCAGGTCTATTACACCCAGTACGTGCTGAACGACATCCATTTGCTGTCATGGATGGGATTTTTCAGTATGGGGTGCATTCTGGTCGGCGTACTGCTGGTACCCGTAACCGTAAAACGGTTTGGGAAAAAGCAGGTCTATCTCGGCGGCCCTGACGCTGTGGGCTATCGGCGATGTGCTGAACTTTCTCTGGGGTGGAACCTCTTTCCTGTTCGTGATCTTCTCCTGCATGGCGTTTTTCGGCACCGCGTTCGTTAACAGCCTGAACTGGGCGCTGGTTCCTGATACGGTCGATTACGGCGAATGGAAAACAGGCATTCGTGCGGAAGGGTCGGTTTATACCGGTTATACCTTCTCACGAAAAATTTCTGCGGCGCTGGCAGGTTTCTTGCCGGCATTATGCTGACGCAAATTGGCTACGTGCCGAACATAGCGCAAAGCGCGGAGACGTTACTTGGCCTGCGTCAGTTGATATTTCTCTGGCCATGCGGCCTGGCGATTATCGCCGCTCTCACAATGGGCTTTTTTTTATAAGCTCAATGAAAAACGTTTTGCTTTTATTATTGAGGAAATTAGCCAACGAAAGAAACAATCGATACAAACCGGCGTTGTAAGCCATTAAAAAACCTCTGTTCTAATTAAATAAAATAATTGCCGCTCTATCCATTTCGATGGATAGCGGCTACCTACGCTTAAAAAATGGATTTACTATGAAAACGTTGAACACAATAATGCTGTTATCCTCTGTTATCTCCACTTCTGTTTTTGCGGGCGCGTATGTGGAAAACCGCGAGGCCTATAATCTGGCATCCGATCAAATGGAATTCATGCTGCGCGTTGGTTACAACTCCGATATGGGGGCTGGAATTATGTTGACCAACACCTATACGCTACAGCGTGATGATGAATTAAAGCATGGCTATAATGAAATTGAGGGTTGGTATCCGTTATTTAAACCGACGGACCGGTTAACCATTCAACCCGGTGGTCTGATAAACGATAAAAGCATCGGTTCTGGCGGCGCTGTTTATCTGGACGTCAATTATAAATTCACGCCGTGGTTTAACCTGACGGTTCGTAACCGTTACAACCATAATAACTACAGTTCTACTGATTTAAATGGTGAATTAGATAATAACGATAGCTATGAAATCGGCAACTACTGGAATTTCATCATTACTGATAAATTTTCTTATACCTTTGAGCCACACTATTTTTATAATGTGAATGATTTTAACAGCAGCAACGGAACCAAACACCACTGGGAAATTACCAATACTTTCAGATACCGGATTAACCAGAACTGGCTGCCGTACTTAGAGTTACGTTGGTTGGATCGCAATGTGGAGCCCTACCATCGGGAGCAAAACCAGATTCGTGTCGGGGTAAAATATTTCTTCTGAACAGGATAATAAAAAAGCCGCTGAAATCAGCGGCTTTTTGTTGCCGGATGGCGGCTAACGCCTTATCCGGCCTACGAATCGGAGTTATCAGGCCGATTTTGTAAGCCCGTATTACTCTTCTTTCGCGCCGCGCATTGCACGACGACGATCGTTTTCCGTCAGGTGACGTTTACGAATACGGATAGAGGTTGGAGTCACTTCTACCAGTTCGTCGTCATCGATGAACTCCAGAGCCTGCTCCAGGGTCATCTTGATCGGCGGAACCAGAACCGTTGCTTCGTCAGTACCAGACGCACGCATGTTGGTCAGTTTCTTACCGGTCAGGCAGTTTACGGTCAGGTCGTTAGAACGGCTGTGAATACCGATGATCTGGCCTTCGTAAACTTCCGCGCCGTGACCCAGGAACAGCTTACCGCGATCCTGCAAACCGAACAGTGCGAACGCAACCGCTTTACCCTGACCGTTGGAGATCAGTACGCCGTTCTGACGCTGGCCCACTTCGCCCGGACGGATATCGTCGTAGTGGCTGAAGGTGGAGTACAGCAGACCCGTACCGGAGGTCATGGTCATGAACTCTGAACGGAAACCGATCAGACCTCGGCTTGGGATCACGTAGTCAAGACGTACGCGGCCTTTGCCATCTGGATTCATGTTTTTCAGGTCGCCTTTACGCTCGCCCAGCGCCTGCATCACAGAACCCTGGTGCTGCTCTTCGACGTCCAGCGTGACGTTTTCGTACGGCTCTTGTTTACGGCCGTCGATTTCGCGGAAGATAACTTTCGGACGGGAAACCGCCATCTCGAAACCTTCACGACGCATGTTTTCAATCAGAACGGACAGGTGCAGTTCACCACGACCGGATACACGGAACGCGTCCGCATCTTCGGTTTCTTCAACGCGCAGCGCAACGTTGTGTACCAGTTCTTTGTTCAGACGCTCAAGGATCTGACGAGAGGTCACGTATTTACCTTCTTTACCGCAGAACGGAGAGGTGTTTACGCAGAAGAACATAGAAACGGTCGGCTCATCAACAGACAGCGCTGGCAGCGCTTCAACATTCTGCGGATCGCAGATGGTGTCGGAGATGTTCAGCTCGCCCAGACCGGTGATTGCAATGATATCGCCCGCTTCCGCCAGGTCGCTATCAATACGTTCCAGACCCAGGTGAGTCAGCACTTTGCCCACTTTACCGTTACGGGTTTTGCCTTCGCTATCGATGATAGTGATCTGCTGGTTCGGCTTCACTTTACCGCGCTTGATACGACCAATGCCGATAACGCCAACATAGTTGTTGTAGTCCAGCTGAGAGATCTGCATCTGGAGCGGGCCGTCCAGGTCAACGTCCGGTGCCGGTACGTGGTCAACGATCGCCTGATACAGCGGGGTCATGTCTTCCGCCATATCTTCGTGATCCAGACCTGCGATACCGTTCAGCGCCGAAGCGTAGATGATCGGGAAGTCCAGCTGTTCGTCGGTCGCGTCGAGGTTAACGAACAGGTCGAATACCTGGTCTACAACCCAGTCAGGGCGCGCGCCAGGACGGTCAACTTTGTTGATAACAACAATCGGCTTCAGGCCATGAGCAAAGGCTTTTTTGGTCACGAAGCGCGTCTGCGGCATCGGGCCGTCAAATGCGTCAACCACCAGCAGCACGGAGTCTACCATGGACATTACACGTTCAACTTCACCACCGAAGTCGGCGTGTCCTGGGGTATCAACGATGTTGATACGGTAATCATTCCATTTGATAGCAGTGTTTTTAGCGAGGATGGTAATCCCACGCTCTTTCTCCAAATCGTTGGAGTCCATCACACGCTCTTGAGTTTCGGCACGCGCATCAAACGTACCGGATTGCTGTAGCAGCTTATCGACCAGGGTAGTTTTACCGTGGTCAACGTGCGCGATGATGGCGATGTTACGCAAATTTTCGATCACAACTTTGCCTCAGGCATTAGAAATAGCGCGTTATTGTACACGGATTAATCGCACTACAAAACAGGATCACAGAGATCCTCCGCAAACAAGTATTGCAGAGTTTCTTTGTGATCGCTTTCACGGAGCGTTAAAAGGGTCACTCACTGTCCATTGCACCAACATGGTGCTTAATGTTCACATTAAAGCACTATATTGGTGCAACATATCCACTATGGTGCGGCCCTTTTGCACGATGGTGCGCATGATAACGCCTTTTAGGGGCAATTTAAAAGTTGGCACAGATTTCGCTTTGTATTTTTTACGGCGACACGGCCAATTTTTGCAGAATTGAAGACTTCGTTACCACGACGACAATGACCAATCCGGGAGAGTTAAGTATGTCCGCTGAACACGTTTTGACGATGCTGAATGAGCATGAAGTGAAGTTTGTTGATTTGCGCTTCACCGATACCAAAGGTAAAGAACAGCACGTCACGATTCCTGCTCATCAGGTGAATGCCGAATTCTTTGAAGAAGGCAAAATGTTTGACGGCTCCTCGATCGGTGGCTGGAAAGGTATCAACGAATCCGACATGGTTCTGATGCCGGACGCATCCACTGCGGTCATTGACCCGTTCTACGCTGATTCTACGCTGATTATTCGTTGCGACATCCTGGAGCCAGGCACCCTGCAAGGTTACGATCGCGACCCGCGTTCCATCGCCAAGCGCGCGGAAGAGTACCTGCGCTCTACCGGCATCGCAGACACCGTTCTGTTCGGGCCAGAGCCAGAGTTCTTCCTGTTTGACGATATCCGCTTCGGTTCTTCTATCTCCGGTTCCCACGTCGCTATCGACGATATCGAAGGCGCATGGAACTCCTCCACCCAGTACGAAGGTGGCAACAAAGGTCACCGTCCGGCAGTAAAAGGCGGTTACTTCCCGGTTCCGCCGGTAGACTCTTCTCAGGACATCCGTTCTGAAATGTGTTCCGTTATGGAGCAAATGGGTCTGGTTGTAGAAGCACACCACCACGAAGTGGCAACCGCAGGTCAGAACGAAGGTGGCAACCCGCTTCAACACCATGACCAAAAAAGCGGACGAAATTCAGATCTACAAATACGTTGTGCACAACGTCGCTCACCGTTTCGGTAAAACTGCGACCTTTATGCCAAAACCGATGTTCGGCGATAACGGTTCCGGTATGCACTGCCACATGTCCCTGTCCAAAAACGGGACTAACCTGTTCTCCGGCGACAAATATGCGGGTCTGTCTGAGCAGGCGCTGTACTACATCGGCGGCGTAATCAAACACGCGAAAGCGATCAACGCCCTGGCGAACCCGACCACCAACTCCTACAAACGTCTGGTTCCGGGTTATGAAGCACCGGTCATGCTGGCCTACTCCGCCCGTAACCGTTCTGCCTCTATCCGTATTCCGGTTGTGGCCTCTCCGAAAGCGCGTCGTATCGAAGTGCGCTTCCCGGACCCGGCTGCGAACCCGTACCTGTGCTTTGCCGCTCTGCTGATGGCGGGTCTTGACGGTATTAAGAACAAGATCCACCCAGGCGAAGCGATGGACAAAAACCTGTATGACCTGCCGCCGGAAGAAGCGAAAGAGATCCCACAGGTTGCAGGCTCTCTGGAAGAAGCGCTCAACGAGCTGGATATTGACCGCGAATTCCTGAAAGCAGGCGGCGTGTTCACTGATGAAGCGATTGACGCGTACATCGCCCTGCGCATTGAAGAAAATGACCGCGTGCGCATGACGCCGCACCCGGTAGAGTTTGAGCTGTACTACAGCGTTTAATCGTTGAGTTGCCGTGGAACTTTTAGCCTGTTCAGGCAGGTTTGAGATTGATGGCGAATGATAAGACGCCTGATGGCGCAAGCTTATCAGGCCTACCGGTAACATCACCTTGTAGGCCGGATAAGGCAAAGCCGCCATCCGGCACAACGTTTGCCACTCATCTGTAGCCCATCACACGATGGGCTTTTTTCTCCACCAACGTTCTGATCCCACGCGCTTTTTACACGTAAAAAGCTATAATGCACTAAATTGGTGCAAACTATTCCAGGAGACTGCTAAATGGCAACAGGCACGCAGCCCCGATGCTGGGCAGATCCTCAATTCTTTAATCAACAGCATTTTACTGGTTGACGACGAGCTGGCGGTGCATTACGCCAACCCGGCCGCACAACAGCTGCTCGCCCAAAGCGCCCGCAAGCTGTTTGGTACGCCGCTGCCTGAGCTGTTGAGCTATTTTTCATTAAATATTGGGCTGATGCGCGAAAGCCTGGAGGCGGGTCAGGGATTTACGGACAACGAAGTCACGCTGGTGATCGACGGGCGCTCTCATATTCTCTCGCTAACCGCCCAGCGCCTGCCGGATAACTTCATCCTGCTGGAAATGGCGCCGATGGATAACCAGCGTCGCCTGAGCCAGGAACAGCTTCAGCATGCCCAGCAAATCGCCGCCCGCGACCTGGTGCGTGGTCTGGCGCATGAGATCAAAAACCCGCTTGGTGGTTTACGCGGCGCGGCCCAACTGCTCAGTAAAGCCCTGCCTGACCCGGCGTTGCTGGAGTACACCAAAGTCATTATTGAGCAGGCCGACAGGCTGCGTAATCTGGTTGACCGACTGCTGGGGCCGCAACAGCCGGGTATGCACGTCACGGAGAGTATCCACAAAGTCGCAGAACGCGTCGTCGCACTGGTGTCGATGGAGCTGCCGGAGAACGTCACGCTGATTCGTGATTATGACCCCAGTCTGCCGGAACTGCCTCACGACCCGGACCAGATTGAACAGGTCCTGCTGAACATCGTGCGTAACGCTTTACAGGCGTTAGGGCCGGAAGGCGGTGAAATCATTCTGCGTACCCGTACCGCATTCCAGCTGACGCTGCATGGCGTGCGTTATCGCCTGGCGGCACGCATCGACGTTGAGGACAACGGGCCGGGTATTCCGTCCCATTTACAGGACACGCTGTTTTACCCGATGGTCAGCGGTCGCGAAGGCGGTACCGGGCTGGGCTTATCCATTGCCCGTAATTTGATTGATCAGCATTCCGGCAAAATTGAATTTACCAGTTGGCCGGGTCATACCGAGTTTTCGGTTTACCTGCCTATCAGGAAATAAAGGTGACGTTTATGCAACGAGGGATAGTCTGGGTAGTCGATGACGATAGTTCCATCCGTTGGGTGCTTGAACGTGCGCTCGCCGGGGCGGGATTACATTGCACCACATTTGAAAGCGGCAACGAAGTGCTGGACGCGCTGGCGAGTAAAACGCCGGATGTCCTGCTGTCGGATATCCGTATGCCGGGAATGGACGGACTGGCGCTGTTAAAACAGATCAAACAGCGTCACCCCATGCTTCCGGTCATCATAATGACGGCGCATTCCGATCTCGATGCCGCCGTCAGCGCTTATCAACAAGGCGCGTTTGATTATCTGCCAAAGCCTTTTGATATTGACGAAGCGGTCGCGCTGGTTGAACGCGCTATCAGCCATTATCAGGAGCAGCAACAGCCGCGCAATGTCCAGATCAACGGCCCGACAACCGATATCATCGGCGAAGCGCCCGCGATGCAGGATGTCTTTCGCATTATTGGCCGCCTCTCACGCTCGTCTATCAGCGTGCTGATCAACGGCGAGTCCGGGACCGGTAAAGAGCTGGTCGCCCATGCGCTGCATCGCCATAGCCCACGCGTTAAAGCTCCCTTTATCGCCCTGAATATGGCAGCTATTCCGAAGGATTTGATCGAGTCCGAACTGTTTGGTCATGAAAAAGGGGCGTTCACCGGGGCGAATACCATTCGTCAGGGGCGCTTTGAGCAGGCCGACGGCGGCACGCTGTTTCTCGATGAGATCGGCGATATGCCGCTGGATGTGCAGACGCGTTTGCTACGCGTCTTAGCCGATGGGCAGTTTTACCGCGTTGGTGGCTATGCGCCGGTGAAGGTTGATGTGCGGATTATCGCCGCCACCCATCAGAACCTGGAATTACGCGTACAGGAAGGTAAGTTCCGTGAAGATCTGTTCCACCGCCTGAACGTGATTCGCGTACATTTGCCGCCGCTGCGCGAGCGTCGGGAAGATATTCCACGCCTGGCGCGGCATTTCCTGCAAGTGGCTGCCCGCGAGCTGGGTGTCGAAGCCAAATTGCTCCACCCGGAAACCGAAGCGGCGCTGACGCGTCTGGCCTGGCCTGGCAACGTGCGTCAACTGGAGAATACCTGCCGTTGGTTAACGGTGATGGCCGCCGGACAGGAGGTTCTGATTCAGGACTTACCCGGCGAGCTGTTTGAAGCCACGGTGCCAGACAGCCAGTCGCACATACAGTCAGACAGTTGGGCCACATTGCTGGCGCAGTGGGCGGATCGCGCGTTGCGTTCCGGTCATCAAAACCTGCTTTCTGAAGCGCAGCCTGAGCTGGAGCGTACGCTGTTAACCACCGCGCTGCGTCATACCCAGGGGCACAAACAGGAAGCGGCACGGCTGCTGGGATGGGGTCGTAACACCCTGACTCGCAAGCTAAAAGAGCTGGGTATGGAGTGACGATTCGTCGTTGTGTAAAGATTAATATTTAAGCGCAAATTGCCGTTATTTTGCGCTTTACTGTTCCGATGAGTTGAGTATGATCATGCCCGGCAAACAGGGGGAATCATCATGCTGGAATCATTAATCAATCTGGTATCGAGCGGAGCGGTCGACAGCCACACGCCACAAACTGCGGTTGCCGCAGTGCTGTGTGCAGCGCTGGTTGGGCTGTTTAGCTAAATGCGTGCCGGATGGCGCTAACGCTTATCCGACCTACGGTTGATGTTAACTTGTAGGCCCGGTAAGCGGTAGCGCCACCGGGCAACGCCACTAAATCACCCGTGAGAACTGCTGCATCCGCGCTTTCTGGCGCAGATAAGCATCAAAGCACATACAGATGTTACGGATCAGCAGACGGCCTTTCGGCGTAACCTGAATCCCCTTATCATCCACATCCACCAGCCCATCTTTCGCCAGCGGCGCCAGCAGCGCTAAATCTTCCGCAAAGTACGCCGCGAAGTTGAGATCCCACTGCTGTTCAACCGCTGCGTAATCGAGACGGAAGTTGCAGATCAGCGACTTAATAATATCCCGACGAATGCAGTCATCGCGGGTCAGCACAATGCCGCGCCATAACGCATTCCCCAGCTCATCCACCTGCTGATAGTAGTGCTTCAGCTCTTTCTGGTTCTGCGCGTAGCTGTCGCCAATCATACTGATGGCGGAAACGCCCAACCCCAGCAGGTCCGTATCGCCCTGAGTGGTATAGCCCTGGAAGTTACGATGCAGAACGCCCTCACGCTGGGCAACGGCCAGTTCGTCATCCGGGCGGGCAAAGTGATCCATCCCGATGAACTGATAACCCGTCTCCGTCAGCGACGAGATGGTCTCTTGCAGGATATCGAGTTTTTGCTGCGCGCTGGGCAGGTCAGCCTCTTTGATTTTGCGCTGAGCGGCGAATAACGTGGGCAAATGAGCGTAGTTAAAGACGCTCAGGCGATCGGGGCTCAGCTCTGCCACGCGTCTGAGCGTAAAGGCGAAGCTTTCCGGCGTTTGCTTTGGCAGCCCGTAAATCAGATCGATATTCGTCGAGGTGAAGCCTATCTCGCGCGCATGATTGAGCAGCGAGAAGATAAACTCTTCATCCTGCTCGCGGTTAACCAGACGCTGAACGTCTTTATTGAAGTCCTGCACCCCCATACTCAGGCGGTTAAACCCTTGCGCGCGTAAATGATCGAGCACATCCAGCTCAATTTCACGGGGATCGACTTCGATCGAGATTTCGACGTCGTCGTTAAAATGAAAGTTTCCACGCAGAAGCGTCATTAACCGACTGATTTGCGCTTTATTCAGGTACGTTGGCGTTCCGCCGCCCCAGTGCAGTTGACTAACGCGACGTCCGGCAAACAGCGGCGCGCGATGAATAATTTCTTGTTCAAGCGCATCGAGATATTGGTCGGCCTTATGCTGCTGGCGGGTCACAATCTTGTTGCAACCGCAGAAGTAGCACAATTTATGGCAAAACGGGATATGAACGTACAGAGACAGCGGACGTTCAGGGTAACGCGCCACAGCGTGCTGAAATGCCTCTTCGCCGTAGTCTTCCGAAAACTCCAGCGCTGTGGGATACGAGGTATATCGTGGCCCGGAATAGTTATATTTCTGGATCAGGGCCAGATCCCAGTCTATCAACTGTTCAGACATGCTCACTCCTTCCGATGGCGTCGCTGGCGGGTACGGCGTACCGGCTTTACCCCACTACGGGTAATAAACCGGTTGCGCAGCCACTTCTGTCGCCGCGACAACCGCTGTAGTTTAACGAATAACCACACCAGATAACATACAACCGGAAGGGTTATAAGCAGGACGGGAAGGCCCACGGTGTAAACCCGTTAGTTACCGCCCCGGAGCAGGCGCATCATATCTTCCTGCTTTTCGTCCTCTTCCTCTTCTTCATCGTCATCATAAGAGAGGCCCAACTTCTGCATCAGCTCATCAATACGATCCAGTTTGGCATCTACCCAGGTTTGGTCTTCCGCACTCAGGGTTTCGCCTGCTTCCAGACGTTCCAGCAGCGCATCCAGGCGCTCATCCGTTTCCAGTAAATCCAACTCAGCCTGCGGTGAAAGCATAGGTTTCTCACTCTTCGGTTTGTGCTGTTTGGTGACTTTTTCGGTCACACCCAGGGGAATGGGGGTTTTACTGCCAATTCGTGGATCTTTCTGCTTGTTCTGGTTTTTACCGCCTGAAGCCGCGTTGTCACCTGTCGCACGGCTCCCCGCCGCATGACCACGGTGTTTTTTCTGACGCTTACGGTCGCGCGCTTCCTGATTCAGCTCTTCGCGTGTTTTACGACGCGCTTTTGCGGGACCTTTACCGCGTGGTGTAGAAGTTGATTTCATAGTGATTCGTCTTTGGCTGTTTTAGTCAGTATATACTCTAAATAATTCGAGTTGCAGGAAGTCAACGCACATGCAACCTGAAGTATGACGAGTTTCATTTGCCGCGGAATCTAGCAGAAACCCTATAAAGAAAAAAGGCGACAGAGTAATCTGTCGCCTTTTTTGCTGTCTAACAACCCTAACGGGCTCTACGATCCCTGTTGGCTACCAACACGCCCTGTTTTTCCCTTAGCCTGAAACATTCCGTGTTGTTTCCATTTCCTTTTACTAACGTCTCCGAACGTTTGTCTTCCTGACAAATCCTGCGTCTTCGCCTCCTGGCGCTCCTGACCCTCATCCTGAGTCGTAATCCTGACAGCTTCCTCGCTATGGATGCTACTTTACTCTTCTGGCATAAACGCACAAGTAATCGAAACGCGAATGTCCACTTTTCAGAATATTGCCTGAAACATAACGTTATGATTTTATTATTTTATCTTAATTTTCGGTCTGCGCTTACTCTGAAATTTCGCATAAGAACAATCGGCAATGTCTCACAAAGAGCATGGTTTTAGCTTACACACACCCCGCATGCTGAAAAATCCGTCTTTTGCCGCTGTTCAGGTATAATCGCTGCAAAGCTTTGACTGACGGAGACGACCGCTTTGACTAATTTGAATTATCAACAGACGCACTTTGTGATGAGTGCGCCTGATATTCGCCATTTACCTTCCGATACCGGAATCGAAGTGGCTTTTGCTGGCCGTTCCAATGCAGGCAAATCCAGCGCGCTGAACACGCTTACGAATCAGAAGAGTCTGGCGCGTACATCCAAAACACCGGGCCGTACTCAGCTCATCAACCTGTTTGAGGTGGTTGAAGGCAAACGTCTGGTTGACCTGCCCGGCTATGGCTATGCAGAAGTCCCGGAAGAGATGAAGCGTAAGTGGCAACGCGCGCTGGGCGAATATCTGGAAAAACGTCAGAGCCTGCAAGGCCTGGTGGTACTGATGGATATCCGTCACCCGTTAAAAGATCTCGACCAGCAGATGATCCAGTGGGCCGTAGAGAGCAACATTCAGGTTCTGGTTTTACTCACCAAAGCGGACAAACTGGCCAGCGGCGCACGTAAAGCGCAGCTGAATATGGTGCGTGAAGCGGTACTGGCCTTTAACGGCGATGTGCAGGTAGAAACGTTTTCTTCCCTGAAGAAGCAAGGCGTGGATAAATTACGTCAGAAACTGGATAGCTGGTTTAACGATCTGGCTCCCGTGGAAGAGACGCAGGACGGGGAATAACCCACCGATATGCCGGATGGCGCCGCTGCGCGTCTTATCCGGCCTACAGTTCTTTATTCTTGCTCTAAGGCGGCAACACAGCAAATCCCCAGGAGCTTACATAAGTAAGTGACTGGGGTGAGCGACAAATCTGTCTGGAACAGATTTGAACGCCGCGAAGCGGCGGCCCGTAAGGGTGAGGCTCATGGATGAGCCGAGTAATTCGAAGCCAACGTGTATGCAGCTTGAAGTATGACGAGCAAAATAAAAAACGCCCCAGTCATTACTGACTGGGGGCGGCTAAAATATTCAGCCAAATCCGATTACGTGAAGTAAAAGGTCTGAAAGATAGAACATCTTACCTCTGTACCCTACGCGAATAACTTTACTCTTTTTTGAGCAGCTCAGAAAGCACTTTTTGTAATTTTTTTTCATTCTTTACATAGGGAATTCTAATGATCATCACAAAACGTTCTATCTTATGTTGCTTAGTTACGAAAAAAGCGCGTTATTCAGTAAAGCCTTAGTGCGCCTGATCCCAGTTTTCGCCGCTACCCACTTCCACCAGCAACGGCACATCAATACGCGTGCAGTTTTCCATCAGTTGATGGATCTTTTTCGATACCACGTCGAGATCATCTTTATGCACTTCGAACACCAGTTCATCGTGTACCTGCATGATCATACGCACGCGCGGCTGTTCATCTTGCAGCCATTTATCGACGGCAATCATAGCGCGCTTGATGATGTCTGCTGCCGTCCCCTGCATCGGAGCGTTGATGGCGGCACGTTCCGCACCGGCACGACGCGCAGCATTGCTGGATTTAATATCCGGCAAGTAGAGACGACGCCCTTCCAGCGTTTCAACATAGCCTCGCTCTTTTGCCTGAGCGCGCGTGCGTTCCATATATTCCAGTACGCCAGGGTAGCGTTCGAAGTAGAGATCCATGTACTTCTGCGCCTCTTTGCGCGGAATATTGAGCTGACGCGCCAGACCGAATGCGCTCATGCCGTAGATCAGACCAAAGTTAATCGCTTTGGCGCTGCGGCGCTGTTCAGCCGTAACGCTCTCCAGCGGCAGTCCAAACACTTCAGCAGCCGTCGCCCGGTGGATATCTTTTCCTTCGGCAAAGGCGGTTAACAGACCTTTATCGCGGGAAAGGTGCGCCATAATACGCAGCTCAATCTGCGAATAGTCCGCTGATGCGATGACGTAATCTTGCGGAGCGATAAATGCCTGACGAATACGGCGTCCTTCCTCGTTACGTACCGGAATATTTTGCAGGTTAGGATCGGTAGACGATAAACGCCCCGTCGCGGTCACCGCCTGATGATAAGAGGTATGCACTCGCCCGGTTTTCGGGTTGATCATCAGCGGGAGTTTATCGGTGTAGGTTGATTTCAGCTTCGCCAGCCCGCGATATTCCAGAATCACCTTCGGCAGCGGATAGTCCAGCGCCAGCTCTTCCAGCACCTCTTCCGAGGTGGACGGCGCACCGCCCGGCGTTTTCTTCAGCGGCTTAATACCCTGTTTTTCAAACAGAATGGTTTGCAACTGTTTGGTAGAAGAGAGGTTAAATTCTTCTCCGGCGATCTCATGCGCCTTCTTCTCCAGCTCCGCCAGACGCAGCGTGATCTCCTCTGAATGCTTGTGCAGCACGGCAGGGTCGATTTTTACACCGTTACGCTCTACGCGGGAAAGCACCGGCACCAGCGGCATTTCGATATTCTCGAAGACATTCAGCGGCCCTTTGTACTGCTGTAGCTCTGGCCACATTTTCAAATGCAGCTGTAACGTAACGTCCGCATCTTCTGCGGCATAACGTCCGGCCTCTTCCAGGGCAATCTGGTTAAAGGTCAGCTGATTTTTACCTTTACCGGCAATCTCTTCAAAAGTGATGGTCTTATGCTTCAACCAGCGTTCGGACAGGCTATCCATATCATGGCGGCCAGCAACGCTGTTCAGGATGTAGGATTCGAGCATAGTGTCAAAAGCAATACCGCGCAGCTCAATGCCGTAGTTCTGCAATACGCCGCGATCGTACTTCAGGTTTTGCCCAACCTTACGCGCCTTCTCATCTTCCAGCAGCGGCTTCAATAGCTCCAGCGCTCGCTCGCGGGAAATCTGATCGGGTGCATCCAGGTAGTCATGCGCCACAGGAACGTAGGCCGCCACGCCCGGTTCAATAGCAAAAGAGAGACCGACCAGATTCGCCGCATGGTTATCCAGGCTGTCCGTTTCGGTATCAAATGCAAAAACGGGCGCCTTTTTCAGCTTCTCAATCCAGCTTTCCAGCGTCGCTTCATCCAGGATGGTGACGTAGTTATCGTAAGAAAGCGCGGTCGCAGGCACGTCTGGCGTTTCATCAATAACAATGGTTTCCTGCGGTTTTGCTGCGGGCTTCGCACCTTTCGCCTGTAGCCATTTACCCGCTTCCACATCGGTGGTCCAGCGCTTAAATTCATATTTCTTAAACAGGCCAAGCAACTCTTCAGCCGCTGGTTGTTGTACTTCAAGCTGATCGCAGCTTAGCTCCAGTTCGACATCCGTTTTGATGGTAGCCAGTTGATAAGAGAGGTAAGCCACCTCTTTATTCTGCTCAAGCTTCCCGGCCATGGTTTTCGCGCCACGGAAGGTTAAGCCCGCAATTTTATCTGATTCGGCATACAGGGTATCCAGCCCGCCTAACCCCTGAAGGAGCGCCTGGGCGGTTTTTTCACCCACGCCCGGCACGCCAGGAATGTTATCGGAAGAGTCGCCCATCAGCGCCAGGAAATCGATGATCAATTCGGGTGGAACACCGTACTTGTTCACGACTTCATCCGGGCCCAGAATCGTATTGGTCATGGTATTAATCAGCGTGATATTTGGCGTCACCAGCTGGGCCATATCTTTGTCGCCGGTGCTGATCAGCACCGGACGGCCCACCTTCTCGGCTTCACGCGCCAGCGTACCGATAACGTCGTCCGCTTCCACGCCCGAAACGGCCAGCAGCGGCAGGCCCATCGCTTTTACCATCGCATGCAGCGGTTCAATCTGCGCACGCAGGTCATCAGGCATCGGCGGGCGATGCGATTTGTAATGTTCAAATAACTCATCACGGAAGGTTTTACCCTTGGCATCAAATACCACTGCGGCATGCGTCGGCTGATACTGCATAATCAGGCTGCGCAGCATGTTGAGAACACCGTACATCGCCCCTGTAGGCTCCCCTGCGCTGTTCGTCAGAGGAGGAAAGGCGTGATACGCGCGATAGAGATAAGATGAGCCATCTACAAGGATAAGTGGGTTTTCTGGGATCTGAACCATAATGTCCGTGCCTGTTTATCAGATTATGGGTAAAGGATGCCACAGACAGGATGAAAACATGAGTTTTTCGCCGCATTTGTCGAAAAAGTTTTGTAGATCTTCTGGATCGCTCGCAAAGCGATCTGTGGATAACTTTGTGCATAAATTATTACATTTCATTTAATTTCATCCTGATGATTTAATTTTCATTAAACTTACCCATGTTTTTCAAAATGTTAATTAAATCACCAGAACTTTATCCCATTATTCAGCGTTATCTCAGTGTGTGGATAGATATCAATATTTTTTCTGTTTCGCTAAGACCCGTCATTTGATGCGTTTTCTGATAAAATCAGCCCCTTGCGTCTCTTTCGCGCACTATTTATGGCTAACCCGTTGAATAATTTAATTATGACAAGAATACTCGCTGCGATAACGCTGTTGCTGAGTATCGTATTGACCATTTTGGTCACTATTTTTTGTTCTGTGCCGATCATCCTTGCCGGGATCGTGAAGCTCCTTTTGCCCATTCCCGTCGTCTGGCGCAAGGTATCCGTTTTTTGTAATTTCATGATGTACTGCTGGTGTGAAGGGTTGGCGCTGCTGCTGCATCTCAATCCGTGGCTTAAATGGGACGTGGAAGGGCTGGAAGGCCTGAACAAGAAAAACTGGTATCTGCTTATTTGTAACCATCACAGCTGGGCCGATATCGTGGTGCTTTGCGTTCTGTTCCGTAAGCACATTCCAATGAATAAATACTTTCTTAAGCAGCAGCTGGCCTGGGTGCCGTTTATCGGCCTGGCCTGCTGGGCGCTGGATATGCCGTTTATGAAACGCTACTCGCGCGCTTATTTGCTCCGTCATCCCGAACAACGCGGTAAAGATGTAGAAACAACCCGCCGTTCTTGCGAGAAATTTCGCGCGCATCCCACAACGATCGTAAATTTTGTCGAAGGTTCGCGTTTTACCGAAGAGAAACGTCGGCAAACTCGCTCGCCATATAAAAACCTTCTCCCACCAAAAGCGGCGGGGATCGCGATGGCGCTAAACGTCTTAGGGTCTCAGTTCGATAAGCTGCTCAACGTTACCCTCTGCTACCCGGAAAACGATCGGAAACCATTCTACGATATGTTGAGCGGTAAACTGACGCGCATCGTGGTACGTATCGATCTGGAGCCGATTAAAGAAGAGCTACACGGTGACTATGTGAATGACAAAGGATTCAAACGCCGTTTCCAGCTTTGGTTGAATGCACTCTGGAATGAAAAAGACGAACAGATAGAAAAGATTAAAGCGGAAAACAAAAACGCCGGTCAATGACCGGCGATTTTTTTATTTCTTTTCAACCAGATGTTTCACGGTATCGGCGTACTGTTGTACGAAGATATCCATGCTGCTGGTATCCATCCCTTGCGGGTTAACCTGATATTTGCCGTTTACAAACATCGCCGGTACACCCTGAAGCTGGAGATCAGCGGCCGCTTTTTCTTGCTGCGCAACCAGTGATTTCACCACGAAGCTGTTCCATGCCGCATCGTAGTCTTCACCTTTCACACCCGCATCAACGAATACTTTGCGAATATCGGCAGCAGACTGAACGGTCTGGTTTTTCTGTACTGCTTCAAACATCGGCGCAGTGATTTTATCTTCCACGCCCAGTGCCATCGCCACAGCCCATGCCTGCGTCAGGTCCTTACCCAATGGGCCCAGGAACTCAACGTGGTATTTGGTCATTTTGGTGCCTTCAGGCAGCTTTTTCTTCACGTTATCAGAAACGTGCAGCACTTCTTCAAACTGATAGCAGTGCGGGCAGTAGAAGGAGAAAAACTCCAGAACCTGAGGCTCGCCAGCAACGGGCTTATCCAGTGTGATGTATTGCTTACCATCACTGAACTGCGCTGCCGATGCGCTAAAAGCTAAAATCATACCAGCCAGCGCCAGCCAAATCTTTTTCATGATCAACTCTCTCCTGATGTGTCCGTTTAATACATTGGCGTTAATTGTAAAGGGGGTTCTTGCAGCACTTTTGCCTGCTCAAGAAATGTCGCAGTCTGCCGTTGCCAGTAATCTTCCCCGGTTAACCACGGGAAATTTTTAGGAAACGCAGGATCAGCCCAGCGACGCATCAGCCAGGCAAGATAATAAACCAAACGCATCGCGCGTAAAGGCTCAATAAGTTCTATTTCAGCGGTATCGAACTCACTAACTTCTTCATAAGCCTCGATAATCGTTTCAAGCTGCATCCGCTGCTCGGCTTTATCGCCATTCAGCAGCATCCACAGATCCTGAACGGCAGGGCCATTGCGGGCATCATCTAAATCGACAAACAGCGGGCCATCGCGCCAGAGGATATTTCCGGCATGGCAATCCCCGTGTAAACGCAGCGTCTCAAAACGGGTATGCCAACGTTCGGTAACGGCAGCAATAAGAGTGTCCGTCGCGTTCAGGAAAGCCGCTTTTTGCCCTGCGGGAATCAGTGATGCGCCTTCGAAAAGTTTACGAGGTTCAATGAGATACTCTTCCAGGCCCATTGTCGGCCGGAAGGCAAAAGAATGTTTACGCCCGGTCTGATGCAGGCGACCCAGATAGCGTCCTACCGCTTCCATCTGATCGATATTATCCGCTTCGAACTGTCGCCCGCCGACGCTTGGGAAAATCGCGTAGTGGAATCCCTGGTGGTTCAGTAGCGTCTGGCCATTGAGGACAAGCGGCGCCGCGACCGGCACCTCATCTTTTACCAGTTCCAGTGCAAACTGATGCTCTTCCCGTATTTGGTCGGCAGACCAACGCTCAGGGCGATAAAACTTAACGACAAAGCGTCGACGGTCTTCGTCCTGAAACTGATAGACGCGGTTTTCATAGCTGTTGAGCGGGGTAAGACCGGAATCCACCCGGATTCCCTGTTCAAACAGCGCATCCATGATGGTATCCGGGTGTAATGTCTGGAAAGTAAAAGCGTTATCGTTCATCCCATCATCCGGAAAATACTACGAATGATTCAGGATATCATTTTGTGGCGATTTCGGTGGCGCCGCTTACAAGGTTTTACTCTTTAATCACGCCGCGTGCGCGTAATAGCGCCGTTTTGAAATCTTCTTCATAATCTTTCTGAATGCCAGGAATCACCGCATCTTTTGCGGAGTCACGCATTTTCAGGTGATAGATCAGAATGTCGTCGGTTAAATCCGCCAGTTCGCCGTCAAAACCTGACTCTTTCGCCAGTTTCTGTAAAAATTGCAGCAGATTAAGATCGGGCTCTTTCTGCCAGGCTGGTTGCAGAAGTTCAATGACTTCATTCAGGCGTTTACATTTCATGGCTGTGCTCCTTAATTTGATGTAGATACGTTAGCAGGGTCAATCCCACAATAAAAGAGGCGATATCAGTGAATCTGGAGAGTGCAATAACGGGGGTTGTGCTGGCAGGTGGTAAGGCCAGGAGAATGGGGGGGGCAGATAAGGGTCTGCTTGAGCTGGATGGCAAACCTCTCTGGAAGCATGTTGCTGATACGCTGGCGTCTCAGCTTGAAACCGTCGTGATTAACGCGAATCGCCATCAGGATATTTATCAACAAAGCGGTCTGAAAGTGATCCCCGATTCATTGGCCGATTTTCCGGGGCCTCTGGCGGGTATGTTGTCTGTTTTACAGCAAGAGAAGGGAGACTGGTTTCTGTTTTGCCCTTGCGACACGCCTTACATTCCCCGCGATCTGGTTGCACGTTTAAAAGCTCAGCGTAATAACGCGCCTGTCGTATGGGTTCACGACGGCGAGCGGGACCACCCGACAATTGCACTGGTTAATCGCTCCGTAGCACCTTTCTTACAGGAGTATCTCCGGTCAGGTGAACGGCGGGTCATGGTCTTTATGCGCCAGGCCGGTGGTCATGCTGTTGATTTCAGTGATTTTAAGCAGGCATTTGTGAATGTGAATACGCCGGAAGAACTCGCCAGATGGCAGGAGAAACCATGATCCCACTACTCGGCATAGCCGCATGGAGCGGCACCGGTAAGACTACGCTGCTCAAGAAATTGATTCCAGCGTTATGCGCCAGAGGGGTTCGCCCAGGGTTAATTAAGCATACCCATCACAATATGGACGTAGATAAGCCCGGCAAAGACAGTTACGAGTTACGCAAGGCAGGCGCAGCACAAACGCTTGTCGCCAGTCAGCAACGTTGGGCGCTGATGACAGAAACACCGGAAGAACCTGAGCTGGATTTAACGTATCTGGTGAGTCGAATGGATGCTTCTAAGCTGGATATAGTGCTTGTTGAAGGTTTTAAGCACGAAGCGGTGGCGAAGATCTTATTATTCCGACAGGGGTGTGGGCATGAAGTGGATGAGCTGACCATTGATGAACATGTGATCGCCGTCGCCAGCGACATTCCGCTTTCCCTGGACGTCCCGCTATTAGATATCAATGATATACCACAGATCGCTACATTTGTTTTGCGTTGGCTGGGACGATAGTACGCGGGCAGCACAGGTTTTTTGCAGGCAGGATAAGCGCAGCGTCATCCGGCTGCACCCGGGCGCATAAACGCAAAAAGGCCATCCCTCAGGATGGCCTCTTCACTTAATTAATGCCTGGCAGTTCCCTACTCTCGCATGGGGAGACCCCACACTACCATCGGCGCTACGGCGTTTCACTTCTGAGTTCGGCATGGGGTCAGGTGGGACCACCGCGCTACGGCCGCCAGGCAAATTCTGTTCGTCTAATGCCTCCGGCATTAAACTCTAATCTGTAATCAGGCTGAAAATCGTCTCTCAGTCCGCCAAAACATCTTCGGCGTTGTAAGGTTAAGCCTCACGGTTCATTAGTACCGGTTAGCTCAACGCATCGCTGCGCTTACACACCCGGCCTATCAACGTCGTCGTCTTCAACGTTCCTTCAGGACTCTCAAGGAGTCAGGGAGAACTCATCTCGGGGCAAGTTTCGTGCTTAGATGCTTTCAGCACTTATCTCTTCCGCATTTAGCTACCGGGCAGTGCCATTGGCATGACAACCCGAACACCAGTGATGCGTCCACTCCGGTCCTCTCGTACTAGGAGCAGCCCCCCTCAGTTCTCCAGCGCCCACGGCAGATAGGGACCGAACTGTCTCACGACGTTCTAAACCCAGCTCGCGTACCACTTTAAATGGCGAACAGCCATACCCTTGGGACCTACTTCAGCCCCAGGATGTGATGAGCCGACATCGAGGTGCCAAACACCGCCGTCGATATGAACTCTTGGGCGGTATCAGCCTGTTATCCCCGGAGTACCTTTTATCCGTTGAGCGATGGCCCTTCCATTCAGAACCACCGGATCACTATGACCTGCTTTCGCACCTGCTCGCGCCGTCACGCTCGCAGTCAAGCCAGCTTATGCCATTGCACTAACCTCCTGATGTCCGACCAGGATTAGCTGACCTTCGTGCTCCTCCGTTACTCTTTAGGAGGAGACCGCCCCAGTCAAACTACCCACCAGACACTGTCCGCAACCCGGATTACGGGCCCACGTTAGAACACCAGCCATTAAAGGGTGGTATTTCAAGGGCGGCTCCATGCAGACTGGCGTCCACACTTCAAAGCCTCCCACCTATCCTACACATCAAGGACCAGTGTTCAGTGTCAAGCTATAGTAAAGGTTCACGGGGTCTTTCCGTCTTGCCGCGGGTACACTGCATCTTCACAGCGAGTTCAATTTCACTGAGTCTCGGGTGGAGACAGCCTGGCCATCATTACGCCATTCGTGCAGGTCGGAACTTACCCGACAAGGAATTTCGCTACCTTAGGACCGTTATAGTTACGGCCGCCGTTTACCGGGGCTTCGATCAAGAGCTTCTCCCGAGGGATAACCCCATCAATTAACCTTCCGGCACCGGGCAGGCGTCACACCGTATACGTCCACTTTTCGTGTTTGCACAGTGCTGTGTTTTTAATAAACAGTTGCAGCCAGCTGGTATCTTCGACTGATTTCAGCTCCATGAGTAAATCACTTCACCTACATATCAGCGTGCCTTCTCCCGAAGTTACGGCACCATTTTGCCTAGTTCCTTCACCCGAGTTCTCTCAAGCGCCTTGGTATTCTCTACCTGACCACCTGTGTCGGTTTGGGGTACGATTTCGTGTTACCTGATGCTTAGAGGCTTTTCCTGGAAGCAGGGCATTTGTCACTTCAGCACCGTAGTGCCTCGTCATCACGCCTCAGTGTTAAAGTGCACCGGATTTGCCTGGAGCACACACCTACACGCTTAAACCGGGACAACCGTCGCCCGGCCGACATAGCCTTCTCCGTCCCCCCTTCGCAGTAACACCAAGTACAGGAATATTAACCTGTTTCCCATCGACTACGCCTTTCGGCCTCGCCTTAGGGGTCGACTCACCCTGCCCCGATTAACGTTGGACAGGAACCCTTGGTCTTCCGGCGAGCGGGCTTTTCACCCGCTTTATCGTTACTTATGTCAGCATTCGCACTTCTGATACCTCCAGCAACCCTCACAGGCCACCTTCAACGGCTTACAGAACGCTCCCCTACCCAACAACACATAGTGTCGCTGCCGCAGCTTCGGTGCATGGTTTAGCCCCGTTACATCTTCCGCGCAGGCCGACTCGACCAGTGAGCTATTACGCTTTCTTTAAATGATGGCTGCTTCTAAGCCAACATCCTGGCTGTCTGGGCCTTCCCACATCGTTTCCCACTTAACCATGACTTTGGGACCTTAGCTGGCGGTCTGGGTTGTTTCCCTCTTCACGACGGACGTTAGCACCCGCCGTGTGTCTCCCGTGATAACATTCTCCGGTATTCGCAGTTTGCATCGGGTTGGTAAGCCGGGATGGCCCCCTAGCCGAAACAGTGCTCTACCCCCGGAGATGAATTCACGAGGCGCTACCTAAATAGCTTTCGGGGAGAACCAGCTATCTCCCGGTTTGATTGGCCTTTCACCCCCCAGCCACAGGTCATCCGCTAATTTTTCAACATTAGTCGGTTCGGTCCTCCAGTTAGTGTTTACCCAACCTTCAACCTGCCATGGCTAGATCACCGGGTTTCGGGTCTATACCCTGCAACTTAACGCCCAGTTAAGACTCGGTTTCCCTTCGGCTCCCCTATACGGTTAACCTTGCTACAGAATATAAGTCGCTGACCCCATTATACAAAAGGTACGCAGTCACCCCATAAAAGAGGCTCCACTGCTTGTAACGTACACGGTTTCAGGTTCTTTTTCACTCCCCTCGCCGGGGTTCTTTTCGCCTTTCCCTCACGGTACTGGTTCACTATCGGTCAGTCAGGAGTATTTTAGCCTTGGGAGGATGGTCCCCCCATATTCAGACAGGATACCACGTGTCCCGCCCTACTCATCGAGCTCACAGCCTGTGCGTTTTCGTGTACGGGACTTTCACCCTGTACCGTGCGACTTTCCAGACGCTTCCACTAACACACAAGCTGATTCAGGCTCTGGCTCCTCCCCGTTCGCTCGCCGCTACTGGGGGAATCTCGGTTGATTTCTTTTCCTCGGGGTACTTAGATGTTTCAGTTCCCCCCGGTTCGCCTCGTTAGCCTATGTATTCAGCTAACGATAGTGTGACAGGTCACACTGGGTTTTCCCCATTCGGACATCGCCGGGTCAAGGGTTCATATCACCTCGCCGGCGCTTTTCGCAGATTAGCACGTCCTTCATCGCCTCTGACTGCCAGGGCATCCACCGTGTACGCTTGGTCGCTTAACCTCACAACCCGAAGATGTTTCGTGAAACACTTCGCGTTGCGAAAATTTGAGAGACTCATACACACTTTACGTGTGTCGTTTCAATTTTCAGCTTGATCCAGATTTTTAAAGAGCAAAACTTCGCAGTGAACCTTTTCAGGTACACTCTGAAGTTTTCTTATATGAGCAGTAAAATATGGTGGAGCTATGCGGGATCGAACCGCAGACCTCCTGCGTGCAAAGCAGGCGCTCTCCCAGCTGAGCTATAGCCCCATACAGTTACAGTCAGAACCTCTTACCGATGATTTTTCCTGAGACAAGGCGTGGAATGACGAAGCATACTTAAAGTATGTGAGTCATTTCACAACGCAGTATTCAGGGAAAATCTGGTAGGCCTGAGTGGACTTGAACCACCGACCTCACCCTTATCAGGGGGTGCGCTCTAACCACCTGAGCTACAAGCCTGTAGAGGTTTTTACTGCTCGTTTTTCATCAGACAATCTGTGTGGGCACTGCAAAGGCAGGTTCTTTAAGGTAAGGAGGTGATCCAACCGCCAGGTTCCCCTACGGTTACCTTGTTACGACTTCACCCCAGTCATGAATCACAAAGTGGTAAGCGCCCTCCCGAAGGTTAAGCTACCTACTTCTTTTGCAACCCACTCCCATGGTGTGACGGGCGGTGTGTACAAGGCCCGGGAACGTATTCACCGTGGCATTCTGATCCACGATTACTAGCGATTCCGACTTCATGGAGTCGAGTTGCAGACTCCAATCCGGACTACGACATACTTTATGAGGTCCGCTTGCTCTCGCGAGGTCGCTTCTCTTTGTATATGCCATTGTAGCACGTGTGTAGCCCCTGGTCGTAAGGGCCATGATGACTTGACGTCATCCCCACCTTCCTCCAGTTTATCACTGGCAGTCTCCTTTGAGTTCCCGGCCGGACCGCTGGCAACAAAGGATAAGGGTTGCGCTCGTTGCGGGACTTAACCCAACATTTCACAACACGAGCTGACGACAGCCATGCAGCACCTGTCTCACGGTTCCCGAAGGCACATTCTCATCTCTGAAAACTTCCGTGGATGTCAAGACCAGGTAAGGTTCTTCGCGTTGCATCGAATTAAACCACATGCTCCACCGCTTGTGCGGGCCCCCGTCAATTCATTTGAGTTTTAACCTTGCGGCCGTACTCCCCAGGCGGTCGACTTAACGCGTTAGCTCCGGAAGCCACGCCTCAAGGGCACAACCTCCAAGTCGACATCGTTTACGGCGTGGACTACCAGGGTATCTAATCCTGTTTGCTCCCCACGCTTTCGCACCTGAGCGTCAGTCTTCGTCCAGGGGGCCGCCTTCGCCACCGGTATTCCTCCAGATCTCTACGCATTTCACCGCTACACCTGGAATTCTACCCCCCTCTACGAGACTCAAGCCTGCCAGTATCAGATGCAGTTCCCAGGTTGAGCCCGGGGATTTCACATCTGACTTAACAGACCGCCTGCGTGCGCTTTACGCCCAGTAATTCCGATTAACGCTTGCACCCTCCGTATTACCGCGGCTGCTGGCACGGAGTTAGCCCGGTGCTTCTTCTGCGGGTAACGTCAATTGCTGTGGTTATTAACCACAACACCTTCCTCCCCGCTGAAAGTACTTTACAACCCGAAGGCCTTCTTCATACACGCGGCATGGCTGCATCAGGCTTGGCGCCCATTGTGCAATATTCCCCACTGCTGCCTCCCGTAGGAGTCTGGACCGTGTCTCAGTTCCAGTGTGGCTGGTCATCCTCTCAGACCAGCTAGGGATCGTCGCCTTGGTGAGCCGTTACCCCACCAACAAGCTAATCCCATCTGGGCACATCTGATGGCAAGAGGCCCGAAGGTCCCCCTCTTTGGTCTTGCGACGTTATGCGGTATTAGCTACCGTTTCCAGTAGTTATCCCCCTCCATCAGGCAGTTTCCCAGACATTACTCACCCGTCCGCCACTCGTCAGCGAAGCAGCAAGCTGCTTCCTGTTACCGTTCGACTTGCATGTGTTAGGCCTGCCGCCAGCGTTCAATCTGAGCCATGATCAAACTCTTCAATTTAAGTTTGATGCTCGTGAATTAAACTTCGTAATGAATTACGTGTTCACTCAGAGACTTGGTATTCATTTATTGTCCGAAGACATTAAGAATCCATGTCACTTTGAGTGCCCACACAGATTGTCTGATAAATTGTTAAAGAGCAGTGCCGCTTCGCTTTTTCTCAGCGGCGCGGGGTGTGCATAATACGCTTTCCCGCTTGAGAGTCAAGCATTTATTTTTGCTTTTCTCTGCCGGCATTCATCGCTGAACCCCGCTGACCCGGCGGCCTGTGTGCCGTTGTTCCGTGTCAGTGGAGGCGCATTATTAGGGAGTTATTCCGGCCTGACAAGGGGAAATTAGAAAAAACTTATCAACCGTTCGTTTTTTTGGACGTTTTGCATATCACCCTTTTATTTTTGCCTGGTTTTTAAACAAAAACGAGCCCAAATGGGCCCGTTTTTTTATTATTTGTGACTTACTGCACTGCCACAATGCGATCGTCATTCGCCTCCAGACGAATCGCTTTACCCGGAATCAGTTCACCAGACAAGATTTGCTGCGCCAGCGGGTTTTCAATCTGCTGCTGAATTGCACGTTTCAATGGACGCGCCCCGTAAACCGGATCGTAACCATTCGCGCTCAGCAATTTCAGCGCATCATCAGAGATGTGGATTTCATACCCGCGCTCTTCCAGACGTTTGTACAGACGTTGCAACTGGATCTGTGCAATAGAAGCGATATGTTTTTCACCCAACGGATGGAATACCACGACTTCATCTATACGGTTAATGAATTCCGGGCGGAAGTTGTGGCTGACCACACCAAGCACCAGTTCTTTCATATGGCCGTTAATCCAGCTCACCGAAACGCTCCTGGATCAGATCGGAACCGAGGTTTGAGGTCATAATGACAACCGTGTTGCGGAAGTCGACCGTTCTCCCTTGCCCGTCCGTCAGACGGCCATCATCCAACACCTGCAACAGAATGTTGAATACATCAGGATGCGCTTTCTCAACTTCGTCCAGCAGTATGACGGAATAAGGACGACGACGTACCGCTTCCGTCAGATAACCGCCCTCTTCATAACCCACATATCCCGGAGGCGCGCCAACCAGACGAGACACGGAGTGTTTTTCCATGAACTCAGACATGTCGATACGCACCATCGCGTCATCGCTATCAAACATAAAGTTTGCCAGCGCCTTGCACAGTTCGGTTTTACCTACCCCGGTCGGCCCAAGGAACAGGAACGAACCAATTGGACGATTCGGGTCGGCCAGTCCCGCACGGCTACGGCGAATGGCATTCGATACCGCTTCAACGGCCTCATTCTGCCCAATCACGCGGCTGTGTAATTCCTGCTCCATACGCAGCAGTTTTTCACGTTCGCCTTCAAGCATTCTGGCAACCGGAATCCCCGTCCACCGCGCCAGCACTTCAGCTATTTCCGCATCCGTCACTTTATTGCGTAACAGACGCATGGTTTTACCTTCAGATTGAGTCGCCGCTTCCAGCTGTTTTTCCAGCTCGGGGATTTTGCCGTACTGAAGTTCAGACATCCGCGCCAGATCGCCCACACGACGCGCCTGTTCGATGGCGATTTTCGCCTGCTCCAGCTCAGCCTTAATGGTCTGCGTACCGGACAGAGAGGCTTTCTCTGCTTTCCACTCTTCTTCTAATTCAGAGTACTGGCGTTCTTTATCATCCAGTTCCTCGTTGAGCATATCGAGGCGTTTTTTGCTCGCCTCATCAGACTCTTTCATTAACGCCTGCTGTTCCAGCTTGAGCTGAATAATACGGCGGTCGAGCCTGTCCAGTTCTTCCGGCTTGGAGTCAATCTGCATACGGATGCTGGATGCAGCCTCATCGATCAGGTCGATGGCTTTATCCGGCAACTGGCGATCGGAAATGTAGCGGTGAGATAAGGTTGCCGCCGCCACAATCGCTGGGTCAGTAATCTGCACATGGTGGTGCAGCTCATAACGTTCTTTAAGACCACGCAGAATAGCGATGGTATCTTCCACAGACGGTTCCGCGACGAACACTTTCTGGAAACGACGTTCCAGCGCCGCATCTTTTTCTATGTACTGGCGATATTCGTCCAGCGTCGTGGCGCCCACACAGTGCAGTTCCCCACGCGCCAGCGCCGGTTTCAGCATGTTCCCGGCATCCATTGCGCCATCGGCTTTACCCGCGCCGACCATCGTGTGTAATTCATCGATAAACAGGATGACGTTGCCTTCCTGTTTGGCGAGATCGTTCAGCACGCCTTTCAGACGCTCTTCAAACTCACCGCGATACTTCGCCCCGGCCACCAGCGCGCCCATATCCAGCGCCAGTACGCGGCGGCCTTTCAGCCCTTCCGGCACTTCGCCATTAATGATTCGCTGCGCCAGCCCTTCGACAATCGCCGTTTTACCGACCCCCGGTTCACCGATTAATACCGGGTTGTTTTTAGTACGGCGTTGCAGTACCTGAATGGTACGGCGAATTTCTTCATCACGACCAATCACCGGATCGAGCTTGCCCTGCTCCGCGCGCTCGGTCAGGTCGACGGTATATTTTTGCAAGGCCTGACGTTGGTCTTCAGCCCCTTGATCGTTCACGCTTTCACCTCCGCGCATTTGTTCAACTGCCTGAGTGATATTGGCGGTGGTCGCCCCGGCCGATTTCAGTAGGTCGGTCAGCGTGCCGCGAGACTCAAGCGCAGCCAGAACGAACAGTTCCGACGAAATAAAGTTGTCCCCACGTTTTTGCGCCAGCTTGTCGCAAAGATTCAGTACACGCACCAGATCCTGAGACGGCTGTACGTCGCCGCCGGTGCCTTCCACCTGCGGTAAACGGCTCAGCGCCTGATCAATACTCGTGCGTAACTGGCCAGCATTAATGCCAGCGGACGTTAATAAAGGACGTACCGATCCCCCTTCCTGATTCAGTAAGGCGCTCATTAAATGAAGAGGTTCGATGAATTGGTTGTCGTGCCCCAGTGCAAGCGACTGGGCATCGGCAAGAGCAAGCTGGAATTTATTAGTAAGACGATCCAGACGCATAACTCCTCCCATAACAGGTCAAAATTGCTACTGGAGATTAAATGAGGTCATCCCTCAATTATTCAAGGTGAATGACCTGAATTATGTGAAAAGAAAATTACACGTACCGGATCGTCTTGATTCTTTAGGTTATATCAGCCAAATAAAACTTGCCATACGACCTGTGATCTTGTCGCGACGATAAGAGAAGAAAGTCTCACTTTCGCTGTAAGTACAGCGATCGCCGCCATAGACGCTTTCAACTCCCACATTCGCCAGACGTTGACGCGCAAGCTGATAAATATCCGCCAGATATTTTTCACCGCGCGCCTGAAATGCGCTGCTCGCCTTCGCATCTTTTGCGATAAACGCTTCACGCACTTCAGCCCCCACTTCAAAAGCAGCAGGGCCAATAGCCGGACCCAGCCAGGCGATAATGTTTTCAGGTTTATCGGCAAAGCAGGCGACCGTTTCTTCCAGCACACCTTCACATAATCCGCGCCAGCCCGCATGAGCCGCCGCCACTTCCGTTCCCGCGCGATTACAAAACAACACGGGCAAACAGTCCGCCGTCATCACCGCGCAAACGGTGCCGGGGGTATTGCTGTACGACGCATCCGCCCGTTTGGATGCATAAGGCTCGCCGGTGAGTTTCAGCACGTCCTTGCCATGCACCTGTTTCAAGCCAGACGGGTTTTGACGGCAAATTGCCCGCAGCAAAGAGTCTCTTGCGATTCTCTTCCACATGTTCCGGGTTATCGCCGCAATGGGCGCCCAGATTCAGAGAATCGTAAGGCGGTAAGCTGACACCGCCTGTACGTACAGAACTACAGGCTGCAACCCCCTCCGGATTGGCCACTGCGGAACAATTAGCTTACTCATAGCCAGTCTACATCATCCTTATGTTCTTCGAAGTCAGCGCGCATCACGTCAATCAGCTCCACCATATCCTGCGGAATCGGCGCATGCCACTCCATTTCAATACCGGAAATCGGATGGTAAAGACGCAGCATCGTCGCGTGCAGCGCCTGGCGATCAAACTGACGCAACGTGGAGATAAACGCTTCCGATGCCCCCTTCGGTGGACGCGGACGACCGCCATACACCTGATCGCCCACCAGCGGATGCGTGATATGCGCCATGTGCACGCGGATCTGGTGCGTACGTCCGGTTTCCAGACGCAACCGCAGACGCGTATGCACACGGAAATGTTCCATGATGCGGTAGTGAGTCACCGCAGGTTTCCCCATTGGATGCACTGACATATGGGTTCGTTTGGTCGGGTGACGGCTGATCGGTTCATCTACCGTACCGCCCGCCGTCATATGTCCGATCGCGACCGCTTCATACTCACGGGTGATTTCACGCAGCTGCAAAGACTCCACCAGTCGCGTTTGCGCCGGAACCGTTTTCGCCACCACCATCAGACCTGTGGTGTCTTTATCCAGACGATGCACAATACCCGCGCGCGGTACGTCAGCAATCGGCGGGTAGTAATGCAACAGCGCGTTCAGTACCGTACCATCAGGATTACCGGCGCCAGGGTGAACCACTAAATCGCGCGGTTTGTTGATGACAAGGATATCGTCATCTTCGTAGACGATATCCAGCGGGATATCCTGCGGCTCAAAGCGGATCTCTTCGTCGATTTCCGCGTTAATGGAAACCTGTTCGCCGCCCAATACTTTTTCTTTCGGTTTATCGCAAAGTTTACCGTTGACCAGCACGCGCCGATCGAGAATCCATTCTTTTATGCGCGAACGTGAATAATCCGGGAACATTTCGGCCAAAGCCTGATCTAAGCGTTGACCGAGTTGGTTTTCGGATACCGTTGCGGTGAGTTGTACTCGTTGTGCCATATACAGCTTCTTCGTTTAACGTTGGGTTTTACGGCTTTGCCGTTTAATATAGTGTGCTATTGTAGCTGGTCTTAACCGGGAGCAGGAACAGAGAATCTCCCGTAAAACATTTTGAGGAAAGTCAAAAACGTCATGACGCGCATGAAATATCTGGTGGCAGCAGCCACGTTGAGCCTGTTTTTGGGCGGGTTGCTCTGGTTCAAAGGAAGAGGTGCCCGATAATCCGCCTAACGAAATCTACGCGACTGCCCAGCAAAAGCTGCAGGACGGTAACTGGAAACAGGCAATAACGCAATTGGAAGCGTTGGATAACCGTTATCCATTTGGACCGTATTCTCAGCAGGTGCAGTTGGATCTGATCTACGCCTACTACAAAAACGCCGATCTGCCGTTAGCTCAGGCCGCCATCGATCGTTTTATTCGCCTCAATCCGACGCACCCGAATATTGATTATGTCATGTATATGCGCGGTCTGACCAATATGGCGCTGGATGACAGCGCGCTGCAAGGTTTCTTCGGCGTCGATCGTAGCGATCGCGATCGCAGCACGCCCGAGCTGCATTCAATGATTTCTCAAAGCTGGTGCGTAGCTATCCGAACAGCCAGTACACAACCGACGCCACCAAACGTCTGGTCTTCCTGAAAGATCGTCTGGCGAAGTATGAATACTCCGTTGCCGACTACTACACCGCTCGCGGCGCATGGGTTGCCGTGGTAAAACCGTGTGGAAGGTATGCTGCGCGACTTTCCCGGATACGCAGGCGACGCGCGACGCTCTGCCGCTGATGGAAAACGCTTATCGTCAGATGCAGATGACGACTCAGGCTGACAAAGTGGCAAAAATTATCGCCGCCAATGGTCGCAACACCTGATTGCGTACTGAACGCAAAACGGCAGCCCGAAGGCTGCCGTTTTTTTATCCATTTTACGCTGTTGCTGAAGCGGTTTCAGTACAACGCATCCCGTCAAATATGGCTCCCTTTCGGCTATTCCTCAAGTAAAAAATCCGTTGTTCCTGCGATAACTCACAAAAAGGGCTTCCTTGACAAAAAGTGACAAAATAATGTGATTTAAATCACGCTTTTTGACATTGGGAACGGTATGCTGGAATCACCAAGACGGGAAAGACAAGAGGTAAAATTTATGACAATGAACATTACCAGTAAACAAATGGAAATTACTCCGGCAATACGCCAGCATGTCGCAGACCGTCTCGCCAAACTAGAAAAATGGCAAACTCACCTGATTAATCCACATATTCATTCTGTCTAAGGAGCCACAGGGTTTCATCGCTGATGCCACCATCAATACCCCGAACGGACATCTGGTCGCCAGCGCAAAACACGAAGATATGTACGCCGCCATTAACGATTTGATCAACAAGCTGGAACGGCAGCTCAATAAAGTGCAGCACAAAGGCGAAGCCCGTCGTGCCACAACTTCAGTAAAAGGACGCCAACTTCGTCGAAGCAGAAGAAGAGTAGTCCCTTACATTGAGTGTATCGCCAACGCGCCTTCGGGCGCGTTTTTTGTTGACAGGATTAAAACAGTACGGGTACTTTACTGAAGTCGCTAAAGGAAACTGACATGAAACTTATCCCGTTCTTCTTCGCATTCTTTTTTACCTTCCCCTGAATGGGAGGCGTTTCGTCGTGTGAAAAAGAATGCGAAGACGAACAATAAGGCCTCCCACACGGGAGGCCTTTTTTATTGATAACAAGAAAGGCAACACTATGACATCGGAAAACCCGTTACTGGCGCTGCGAGAGAAAATAAGCGCTCTGGATGTAAAATTACTGGCCTTACTGGCGGAGCGTCGTGAGCTGGCCGTTGAAGTCGGGAAAGCGAAGCTGCTTTCTCATCGCCCGGTGCGTGATATCGATCGCGAGCGCGACCTGCTGGACAGACTGATCGCGCTTGGCAAAGCCCATCATCTGGACGCGCACTATATTACTCGCCTGTTCCAACTCATCATTGAAGATTCCGTCCTTACCCAGCAGGCGCTGTTGCAGCAACATCTGAACAAAATTAACCCGCATTCAGCGCGTATTGCCTTTCTTGGACCAAAAGGGTCGTACTCGCACCTCGCTGCGCGTCAGTATGCCGCCCGCCATTTTGAACAGTTTATTGAAAGCGGCTGCGCAAAATTCGCTGATATCTTTAATCAGGTCGAAACCGGGCAAGCGGACTACGCCGTCGTGCCGATTGAAAACACCAGTTCAGGCGCGATCAACGACGTCTACGATCTGTTGCAGCACACCAGCCTCTCTATCGTGGGCGAGATGACCATTACCATCGACCACTGCGTGCTGGTTTCAGGGACGACCGATTTAAACACCATTGAAACGGTCTACAGCCACCCGCAGCCGTTCCAGCAGTGCAGTAAATTCCTTAACCGCTATCCGCACTGGAAAATTGAGTACACTGAAAGCACCTCTGCGGCGATGGAAAAAGTGGCGCAGGCGAACTCTCCACGCGTGGCGGCACTGGGTAGCGAAGCCGGTGGCGTGCTGCATGGGCTACAGGTGCTGGAAAGAATCGAAGCCAACCAGACGCAGAATATTACCCGTTTCGTGGTGCTGGCGCGCAAAGCCGTCAATGTTTCCGACCAGGTCCCGGCGAAAACCACGCTGCTGATCGCCACGGGTCAACAGGCAGGTGCACTGGTTGAGGCGCTGCTGGTGCTGCGCAACCACAACCTGATCATGACCAAACTGGAGTCCCGGTCCGATTCACGGCAACCCGTGGGAAGAGATGTTTTATCTCGATATCCAGGCCAACCTAGAATCACCGGAGATGAAAAAAGCGCTGAAAGAGTTAGGGGAAATTACCCGCTCAATGAAGGTACTGGGCTGCTACCCCAGCGAGGAACGTTGTGCCTGTCGATCCGAACTAACTGTTTGATAATGCCGGATAGCGCTACGCTTATCCGGCCTACGATTCATGCAATTTTGTAGGCCGAATAAGACGCACCTGCGTCGCCATCAGGCATCTCACTTATTGTCGGCTATCGTTAGCCTGGCGTAACAACGTGCGACTTTCGTTCTGGAAGCGTTTGGCATAATCACCAAACCAATGCTCAACCTTGCGGAAACTGTCGATAAAGGCCTGCTTGTCGCCCTGCTCCAGCAAACCAATCGCGTCGCCAAAACGTTTATAGTAGCGTTTGATCAGCGCCAGGTTATTTTCCGACGACATAATAATATCGGCATACAGCTGCGGATCCTGCGCAAACAGTCGCCCAACCATCGCCAGTTCGAGACGGTAAATCGGTGACGACAGCGCCAGCAGTTGTTCCAGCTGGACATTCTCTTCCGCCAGGTGCAAACCGTAAGCGAACGTCGCGAAGTGACGCAGCGCCTGAATAAACGCCATATTCTGATCGTGCTCAACGGCGCTAATCCGATGCAGCCGCGCGCCCCACACCTGAATTTGCTCAAGGAACCACTGGTACGCCTCCGGCTGACGGCCATCGCACCAGACAACCACCTGCTTTGCCAGACTGCCGCTGTCCGGGCCAAACATCGGGTGTAAGCCCAGTACCGGGCCATCGTGCGCCGCCATCATCGCCTGTAGCGGTCCGTTTTTAATCGATGCAAGATCGACCAGAATACAGTCCGCAGGCAAACGCGGTAATTTCGCGATCACCTGCTCCGTGATATGAATCGGCACACTTACGATCACCATCCCGGCATCGGCCACGATCTCCTGCGCCCGTCCCCAGTCCTGTTGCTCAAGTATGCGTACCTGGTATCCCGACAGCGTGAGCATTTTTTCAAACAAACGGGCCCATCTGACCGCCGCCGCCGACGATAACCACCGGGCGCAGAGAAGGACAAAGCGTCTTAAACCCTTTGTCATTCTCACTGGAGTAAGACTCACGCATCACCCGACGCAAGACGTCTTCAATCAGATCGGGAGGAACGCCAAGCGCTTCCGCCTCCGCACGGCGCGAAGCCAGCATAGACGCTTCACGCTCAGGCACGTAAATCGGCAGCCCAAAGCGGCTTTTCACTTCACCGACTTCGGCCACCAGCTCCAGGCGCTTAGCCAGTAAATCCAGCAGCGCCTTATCCACTTCATCTATTTGATCGCGTAACGCGGTCAACTCAGCAACCATAACCAACCTCTTATGCTACACGCGCCACCAGTTGGCCGTTCAGGTCCTGATGAATTTCACGCAGCAGTGCATCCGTGGCTTCCCAACTGATACACGCATCCGTAACAGACACGCCGTATTTCATTTCACTGCGCGGTTGCTCGGAGGACTGGTTGCCTTCGTGAATATTACTTTCAATCATCAAGCCAATAATGGAACGGTTGCCGTCTTTGATCTGCGCGACCACAGACTCTGCCACGGCAGGCTGGCGACGGTAATCTTTATTCGAGTTACCATGGCTGCAATCTACCATCAGAGACGGGCGGAGTCCTGCCTGTTCCATCTCTTTTTCACACTGCGCGACATCTGCCGGGCTGTAGTTTGGCGCTTTCCCACCGCGCAGAATGACATGGCCATCCGGGTTGCCCTGCGTTTGCAGCAGAGCGACCTGCCCCGCCTGGTTGATACCGACAAAACGGTGTGACTGAGCAGCGGCACGCATGGCGTTAATCGCCGTCGCCAGACTGCCATCCGTCCCGTTTTTAAAGCCAACGGGCATGGAAAGGCCAGAGGCCATTTCACGGTGGGTTTGGGATTCGGTCGTACGCGCGCCGATTGCCGACCAGCTAAACAGATCGCCCAGGTATTGCGGGCTGTTTGGATCTAACGCTTCCGTCGCCAGCGGCAAGCCCATATTCACCAGTTCCACCAGAAGTTGACGCGCAATCTTCAGGCCAGTTTCCACATCAAACGAGCCATCCATATGAGGATCGTTAATCAACCCTTTCCAGCCAACAGTGGTACGGGGTTTTTCAAAATAGACGCGCATTACCAGGTAGAGGCTATCGCTGACCTCTGCGGCAAGAGTTTTAAATCGACGAGCGTATTCCAGAGCGGTTTCAGGATCGTGGATAGAACAAGGGCCGCACACCACCAGCAGACGCGGATCGCGACCGGCGATGATGTCAGAAATCGTTTTACGTGACTGGGCGATTTGCGCCTCTTGCGACAAACTCAGCGGGAACGCCGCTTTGAGTTGTTCCGGGGTCATCAGAACCTGTTCGTCGGTAATGTGTACGTTGTTCAGCGCGTCTTTTTGCATGATGGCGATCCTGTTTAGCTCGTTTGCGATAAATGATCCTCACAGAGGATGGCGTAACGATAACATAATCGGTAAAGATTTCAATCCACATTCCGTAAATTTTACTTTACACAAACCATTTATCTCACAATTAACGCCATTCAAATCGTACATAAAAATTTACATCATTATATTTGCGCATCCACTATGCTTTGAAAAAACACAGGAGAACAGGCAATGAAGCGTTTCGCAGGCGCCTTATTTGTTTTATTCATCAGCGGATGTCAGATCGATCCTTACACGCATACTCCCACCTGGACCGCGACCGACTGGTATAGCGCCGGTATCGAAGATGCGATTTCAGGCGTTGCCGTCAAAGATAACGAAACACTGGCTGACGCCTGGAACGATCCTGACGTGGAGCGAACGCAATATCTTAAGGGCTACGCCGAAGGCCAGCGAAAAACCTGCCAGTTAAACTTTGTCCACGCCAGAGGACTGGCCGGAAAAACATTTCCCGCCAGTTGCGACACGGTTGAAAACGCCAGTCAATTACATGATGCCTGGCAAAAAGGCGCAGACGAAGGTGTTCGCTCAATGCGGCTAAATTAATTAAGACCTTACCAATAAATAAGTATGGGATTTAACTTAAGGAAATACCATTAATCGGCATGGTGTAATGACTGACAGGCAAAATAATGTTATTTTGCTGCAAACAATCACGGATGTATTTTGATGCTTTTTGACTGACGCTGGTGGGCACCTGTTTATGAGCTTTTCTCACCGACTCATACTCCTGCTAACGCTATTACTGGCAGGATTACCACTGTATGCTCAGGGCATCACAGAAGAAGCGAAATCTGTACGCTCAATCGTTTCCGGTATCGTCAGCTATACACGCTGGCCTGCATTATCTGGCCTCCACGGCTATGTATTTTCGCCTCGTCTCGTTTTGCCGATGTGCTGAACGACAACAGCGCCAGGTCATTACCTTATCTGCCCGTCATCATCCGCACGGAGCAGGAAGCTCTGACAGCCGTTGCGATGGCTTTTATTTCGGCAGTGAATCTCCGGCGTATCAGGTAGAATTAACGAATAAATATCCGTCTAAGGCATTGTTATTAATTGCCGAACAAAATACTGAATGCATTATTGGCAGCGCATTTTGTCTGATCATAAACAATGATGAAGTCAGATTTTCCGTAAATCTGGATTCCCTGTCACGCAGTGGCGTAAGAGTGAACCCCGACGTATTGATGCTTGCACGGAATCAAAAGCATGGATAAGGATTTTTTCCCTACAACGCGCCCGACCTTTAAGCGTACATTACGCCGGATCAACATGATCAGCGTACTGGTCACCATGTTGCTGATCTGGCTGCTGCTTTGCGTCGCCTCTGTCCTGACGCTGAAACAATATGCGCAAAAAAATCTGGATCTGACTGCCGCGACAATGACCCATAGTCTTGAGGCCGCATTGGTGTTTTCCGATGGGCGTCGCCGCGACAGAAACGCTGGCCGCGCTGGGGGCGCCAGGGGCAGTTCTCGGCCGCAGAGGTTCGCGATAAAAACCAGAAGGTGATCGCCTCCTGGTACTATGACGCACAAGCGTCGGACGATAAGCTCAATGGCCTGATCAGCCAGTGGCTTTTCCGCTGCCGGTAACTCAGCCCGTCTGGCACAATGGCAAAATTATCGGCGAGGTCTGCCTGACCGCGCGCGACAGCTTGATTGGTCATTTTATCTGGCTCTCGCTGGCGGTTCTTACCGGGTGTATTTTGCTCGCATCCGGCATTGCGTTAATGCTCACGCGTTATTTGCATAATGGCGTGGTGGACGCGCTGCAAAACATCACCGATGTGGTACATGATGTACGCACGAACCGTAACTTTTCACGTCGCGTTTCTGAGGAACGCATTGAAGAGTTCCATCTTTTTGCCCAGGATTTCAACAGCCTGCTGGATGAGATGGAAGAGTGGCAACTGCGGCTACAGGCTAAAAACGCCCAGCTTTTGCGTACCGCGCTGCACGACCCCCTTACTGGTCTTGCTAATCGTGCCGCCTTTCGTAACAGCATAACCGAGTTGATGAACGACAGCTCCGCCCGTAGCTGTTCGGCGCTGCTATTTCTGGACGGCGATAATTTCAAATTCATTAACGATACATGGGGGCATGCCGCAGGAGATCGCGTTTTGATCGAGGTCGCCCGGCGACTGGCGGAGTTTGGCGGCAATCACCACCAGCCATATCGACTTGGCGGAGATGAATTCGCCATGGTGCTTTACAACGTGCATTCGGAGTACGAAGTTAAACGCATTTGTTCGGCATTATCGCAAGAATTTAATCGCCCCTTTGATCTGCATAACGGGCATCTGGCGAGTATGACGCTGAGTATTGGTTTCGCGCTGACGTGGGAACATGCTTCCGCAGAAAAATTACAAGAGTTGGCCGATCGTAATATGTATCAGGCCAAACATCAGCGTTCTGAACGTTCAATTTAAATAACAGGAATAGATATATGCTAAAGCGACTTTTCTCCCCGATCATTCTGATAGCGTTGATTCTGGCGGGTTGCCAGACGCCGCAGGGGAAATTTACGCCCCGAACAAGTTGCGGCAATGAAATCCTATGGGTTTACTGAATCAGCAGGCGGACTGGGTCTCTGGGCTGTCTGACAACATTTTATTTGATAAAAACGACTATAAGTTACGCCCGGAAAGCCAGCAGCAAATCCGCGAGATGGCCTCCAGGCTGGCAGCCACCGGGGCTGAAACATGCCCGTATGGATGGCCATACTGACAACTACGGCGGAAGACAGTTATAACGAGGCATTGTCGCTCAAGCGCGCCAATGTGGTTGCTGACGCCTGGGGCCGAAGGCGCCAACATCCCACGCAGCAATCTGGACGACGCAGGGTTTAGGTAAAAAACACCCGGTCGCCAGCAATCAGAGCGCGAAAGGTCGTGCTGAAAACCGCCGCGTTGCCGTCGTCATCAGCACGCCGTAATGCTAGTCAACTGGCTGCGCAAGGGCGGCGCGAGACGTGCTGAACCAGCGCAGCCAGTCGATAACGATAAATACCAGCAGGCTGCCTCCCAGCACTGGCATCACCATCCCCAGGGCGACAGCCAGCATCAGAACCCCGCACCTTCCCGGCCAACCTAACGTAAGCCAACACTGCATCAGCGTTTGCGCCGGGTTAACGCCTGACCTGGCTGGTCGGCGAATCCACCACAGACGGTAGCCAATAATAATCATCAGGCAAAGCCCAATGCCAAAGGCGATCAGCAGTAACTGATTTGGCAGACCAAACAGTATGCCCATATGGAAATCGACGCCCCAGCGCGTCAGCTTTGCCATAAGCGGAAAGTCAGCAAAATGCGTCCGGTCGATAACATGCAAGGTTGCGGCGTCTACTGATACCGCATCAACCTGTGTCGGCCAGCGGCGATCAATTTCAGTTACCGTCCAGCCATGTTGCGCATCTTTGGCCGGACGAATCTCCAGCTTTTTAGCATCAATTCCCACCGCCTGCGCCGTATGCAGAACCGCATCAAACTGGCTGACATCCATATGCATAACCGGCATTTCCTGCCCGGCATGATGATCGGCATGTTCATCAGCAGGGCGTTCGTCGCCATAAAGCTGCGTATTCACCTGCGGCGTCAGCCAGCCAAAAGCCGCACGCATTTTATCCACGTTGCCCCCGGCCCACTGGGACCAGGTTAAACCGGTTGCCGAGAACAGCAGCATCCCCGCCAGCAGTAACCACCCCAGCATTACGTGTAAACGCCGGTTATTTTGCACCCGATTATTCAGCCGACGTTTTGGTCGGGTGAAATACCAGAGCATTATGCCGCCAGTCGCCGCAACCCACATCCAGGAGGCCGCCAGCTCGCTGTAAATTCGCCCGATATCCCCCAATAACAAAGAGCGGTGAGCATAATCAATCCACTGACGCAGGGGCAAAATGCCACTGGTGCCATAGACCGTCATATCGCCTTTCACCGCCAGCGTCACTGGATCGATGAAAATCGCCCGGTTCTCAGAAGCGGCAAGTCCGGGGTCGGCAAACATCACCCGCGTCGTTGCGCCCTCTTCAAGAGCGGGACGAACGGCATGCAGTCGTAAATGCCCTCCCGTCACCTGTTGGGCAACGGCGATTTGCGCCGCCAGCGGTTGCCGCTCTCCTTGCTCTGTGCCCTGTAGCGCCGGTGCATAGAGCGCCTCTTCCAGTTGCGGCGTCGCAACGTAGAGCGTACCGGTTAAGGCCGCCACAAAGATAAATGGCCCGACAAACAGACCTGTATAGAAATGAAAACGTCGCAGCAGGGTTACCCATGCCGCGCGCGGAGTGCAGGTTGTCATACTTTTCCTCAGAGAAAGCACACATGTGTCGTGACGCTTATGCGCACAAACGTATTGTTAGATTCAGGAAACAGCAGACCAACGCGGCGGCGCGCGCGTATCGGGATAAAGCCAGGGGAAGAAATACCAGTGTTTAACAACCGGGCGTGGCGGCGTCAGCTTTTGTCTGAGCAGCATCCCGGACAACAGGATGACCAGCGCCAGCATCAGGCCAGGAACATGGGTCAGGAGGACGCAATATCCGCATGCTTCACCGTGATCGACAGGCATCGGCATTGATGAAGACAGCCCATGATGTCCGACATGTTCAGCCATCATGCTCATGTCATGATGCATACCAGGCATGGCGCCCATGGGATCTTTTTGCAACGAGACGGAGATAAGCGGCGCCACCACGATCAGCAGGATCGCAAACATCGCGAGCCATGTCGCGTTGCGTTGATACGCAGGCTGACGAAATGTACCGATAACCACTGCCCCTCCCGTAACGAACGGGGCATTGTAAATGATTTATGAACTAATGGTTAACGTTGTGAGCTTCACGAAGATAAAAAAAGGGCCAGCCAACTGGCCAGCCCTTTCTTACAGGATGTCGCCTGAGCGATATCTTAGTTAAGACGCTCTTTAATACGAGCAGCCTTACCAGTACGCTCACGCAGGTAGTACAGTTTAGCTTTACGAACGGCACCACGACGTTTAACAGCAATGCTGTCAACTACCGGAGAGTGAGTCTGGAAGACACGCTCAACGCCTTCGCCGTTGGAAATTTTACGAACAGTGAATGCAGAGTGCAGACCGCGGTTACGAATAGCGATAACCACGCCCTCGAATGCCTGCAGACGTTTTTTGGAACCTTCAACAACCCATACTTTCACTTCCACGGGTATCACCCGGACGGAAGGAAGGTACGTCCTGCTTCATCTGCTCTTGTTCAAGTTGCTTAATAATGTTGCTCATAATTTAATCTCTTATCCTGGGTAAACTGATATTTGGGGGTCTCAGACCAGCCCATCATGTTTATGTTGCTGTTGTGCGTGTTCCGTTTTGAACTCCGCCAGCAACCTTGCTTGCTCTTCAGTCAGAGCCAGGTTTTCCAGAAGTTCAGGTCTTCTAAGCCAGGTTCGGCCCAGCGACTGTTTCAAACGCCAGCGACGTATCTCAGCATGGTTTCCTGACAGCAATACTGCCGGTACTTCCATCCCTTCCAACACTTCAGGTCGAGTATAGTGTGGACAGTCCAGTAATCCGTCGGCAAAGGAATCTTCGATTGCCGATGCCTCATGACCCAGAACCCCCGGAATGAACCGGGAAACGGAGTCAATCAGCGTCATTGCTGGTAACTCACCACCACTGAGTACGTAATCGCCGATTGACCATTCTTCGTCAATTTCGGTTTGAATCACGCGCTCATCTATTCCTTCGTAGCGACCGCACACCAGAATCAGTTTCTGATTCGTTGCCAGTTCGCTGACGCCCGCTTTGATCAAGCTTGCGTCCCTGAGGTGACAGATAGATCACCTTAGCGCCTTCACCCGCCGCGCTTTTTGCTGCATGAATGGCGTCCCGCAAGGGTTGCACCATCATTAACATCCCCGGTCCGCCGCCGTAAGGACGATCGTCCACGGTACGGTGCCGGTCATGCGTGAAATCACGAGGACTCCAGCTCTGGATGCTCAGCAGGCCATTTTTTTACTGCCCGGCCAGTTACCCCGTAATCGGTAATTGCGCGGAACATTTCAGGAAACAGGCTAACGATACCTATAAACACAAGCCAATCCCCATAACGCCGACTTTTACCGTTTATCCGGTGGTTTAAAAACCAGGATCCCAATCTACTTCGATAGTACGAGTAGCGAGATCGACTTTCTTGATAACCTGCCCATCGAGGAACGGCACAAGACGTTCCTTGATACCAAACGCATCTTTCAGGTTTGCCTTGATGACGATGACGTCATTCGAACCGGGTTTCCATCATATCGACGACTTTACCGAGATCGTAGCCTTCAGTGGTCACTACCTGGGCAGCCCATAAGGTCTTTCCAGTAGTAGGAACCATCTTCCAGCGCAGGCAACTGCGAGGAATCCACGACAATTTCGCAATTAGTCAGTAGATTCGCCGAATCACGATCGTCAACGCCTTTCAGCTTGATGATCAGATCCTGATTGTGGTGCTTCCAGCTTTCCAGCTGTACTTGCTGCCACTGACCCGCCTTCTGGATAAACCAGGGCTGATAGTCAAAAATGCTTTCGGCGTCTTCGGTGGAAGAAAACACTCTGAGCCACCCACGAATACCGTAAGACGACCCCATTTTCCCCAAAACGATGGGTTCAACGGGCGCTTGCGCAGTGAGTTGCTTGCTCATCATGACCACCGTGACAGATTAAGCTGCTTTGTTTGCTGCTTTGATCAGCGCTGCAACGCGATCAGAAATAGTCGCGCCCTGGCCAACCCAGTGAGCGATGCGATCCAGATCCAGGCGGGTGCCTTCTTCTTTTTCGCTGGCGATCGGGTTGAAGAAGCCAACGCGCTCAATGAAGCGACCGTTGCGTGCATTACGGCTGTCGGTAACAACAACCTGGTAGAACGGACGCTTTTTAGCGCCGTGACGAGCTAAACGAATAGTAACCATAACATCCTCTTGTGTGAATAAAACACCCAGGCCCCATCGAGGAACGGAGCCCGGGTGTCATATTAAAAGCCCGAAAATTTTACTGATTTCTGGGGAAAATGCAATCAGCAGTTGATAACTCTGCTATAAAAGGCCGTCGGCGGTGCAGGCAGTTCGGTGCCGGCGTGCGCGCAGCCACCGGAGCGTACACGCAGTACGTGAGGATGGCGAGCACACCCCGGTGCCGAAATGGCAAAACAAGCCAGGCTGATTAACGACCCGGGAAGCCAGGCGGCATCATCCCCTTCATGCCACGCATCATCTTCGCCATTCCGCCTTTCTTCATTTTCTTCATCATGCGCTGCATGTCGTCGAACTGTTTTCAGAAGACGGTTAACGTCCTGTACCTGCATGCCACAACCGGCTGCGATACGGCCGTTTACGGGAACCTTTGATGATTTCTGGCTTCGCGCGCTCTTTCAGCGTCATCGAGTTGATGATCGCCTCCATCCGCACCAGCACCTTGTCATCCATCTGCGATTTCACGTTGTCAGGAATCTGGCCCATGCCCGGCAGCTTGCCCATCAGGCTCGCCATACCGCCCATGTTTTTCAATCTGGTTGAGCTGTTCGAGAAAATCGTTCAGATCAAAGCCGTCGCCTTTTTTCAGTTTGCTGGCTAATTTCTCAGCCTGCGCGCGGTCAACTTTGCTTTCAATATCTTCGATCAGCGACAGCACGTCGCCCATGCCGAGAATACGGGACGCGATACGATCCGGGTGGAACGGCTCCAGCGCTTCGGTTTTTTTCGCCAACGCCGAGGAATTTAATCGGCTTGCCGGTGATATGACGAATAGAGAGCGCGGCACCGCCACGGGCGTCACCGTCGACTTTCGTCAGCCCACCACGCCGGTCAACGGCAGCGCTTCGTTAAACGCTTTCGCGGTATTCGCCGGCATCCTGACCGGTCATCGCATCGGACCACAAACAGGGTCTCTACCGGATTAATAGAAGCGTGGACCTGTTTGATTTCGTCCATCATCGCTTCATCGACATGCAGGCGACCGGCGGTATCCACCAGCAGCACGTCGTAGAATTTGAGTTTCGCTTCTTTCAGCGCGGCATTGACGATATCAACCGGTTTCTGACCAACGTCAGACGGGAAGAAATCGACGTCAACCTGCTGCGCCAGGGTTTCCAGCTGTTTGATCGCCCGCCGGGCGATAAACGTCGGCAGAGACGACCAGCACTTTCTTCTTGTGCTTCTCGCGCAGGAATTTACCCAGCTTACCGACGCTGGTGGTTTTACCGGCGCCCTGCAAGCCCGCCATCAGCACAAACGGCCGCGGCTGCGCGGCCAGATTCAGGGGTCTGGTTCTCTTCGCCCATCGCCGCAACCAGTTCGTTGCGCACAATCTTGACGAACTCCTGCCCCGGCGTCAGGCTCTTGTTAACTTCATGACCAAACCCGCTTTCTCTTTTACGCGATTGATAAACTCTCGCACTACAGGAAGCGCAACGTCAGCCTCCAGCAGCGCCATGCGCACTTCGCGCAGCGTCTCTTTAACGTTGTCTTCAGTAAGGCGTCCACGGCCACTGATATTGCGCAGCGTGCGCGACAAACGATCGGTTAAATTATCAAACATTGTCTCTCGCCTGGGGTGGAAACGGTTGGTCGCTAGCGCGACACATATACAGAATTTTGTCGCAGTATAACATGAAGCCGCCTTTGTTGTTTATGCAACGGTTGGAGCAGCGGTCACGTAACGCTATTACTGCTTCTCTCTCACTGGCCAACTGTCGACACTCCTATTGCCCGTTTTTGCTTTACTCGCTCTTGTCGCCTATTCCATCAGCCTCGCGCTGATCGTTCCTGCTTTGCTGCAAAAAAACAGCGGCTGGCGGCGTATGGCTATCCTTTCTGCGGTCATCGCGCTGGTGTGCCATGCTTTTGCGCTGGAAGCCCGAATCCTGCCCGGCGGCGAAAGCGGTCAAAACCTGAGCCTGCTGAACGTCGGTTCGCTGGTCAGCCTGATGATTTGTACCGTCATGACAATTGTCGCTTCACGCAATCGCGGCTGGCTGCTGCTGCCTGTTGTCTACGCCTTTGCGTTGATTAACCTGGCCTTCGCCACGTTCATGCCGAACGAGTACATCACCCACCTCGAAGCCACGCCAGGTATGATGATACACATCGGCCTGTCGCTGTTCGCTTACGCCACATTGATCATTGCCGCGCTGTATGCGTTGCAGCTGGCATGGATCGACTATCAGCTCAAAAAACAAAAAAGCTGGCGTTCAATAATGAAATGCCCCCGCTGATGAGCATTGAGCGCAAAATGTTTCACATCACGCAGATTGGCGTGGTGCTGCTGGACGCTCACGCTGTGTACTGGCCTGTTTTACATGCATAACCTGTTCAGCATGGAAAATATCGACAAAGCCGTTCTCTCTATCGTGGCATGGTTTGTCTATATTGTTCTGTTGTGGGGACATTACCACGAAGGCTGGCGCGGACGTCGGTCGTATGGTTTAACGTCGCGGGCGCAGGCATTCTGACGCTGGCCTATTTCGGCAGCCGCGTATTGCAGCAGTTTGTAAGCTAAGTCTTAAAGGAGCACCCCCTGGAACATATCTCCACTACCACGCTGATCGTCACACTGATCATCATGGTGGTTATTTCAGCCTATTTTTCCGGTTCCGAAACCGGCATGATGACGCTGAACCGCTATCGTCTTCGCCACCTGGCAAAACAGGGCAACCGTCCGGCAAAGCGCGTGGAAAAACTACTGCGCAAGCCGGATCGACTGATAAGCCTGGTTCTGATCCGGTAATAACCTGGTCAATATTCTCGCCTCAGCCATCGGCACCATCGTCGGTATGCGCCTGTACGGCGATGCGGGCGTGGCAATTGCCACCGGCGTACTGACGTTTGTCGTCCTCGTATTTGCGGAAGTGCTGCCGAAAACCCATCGCCGCGCTGTACCCGGAAAAAAGTGGCCTACCCCAGCAGTTTTCTGCTGGCGCCTTTGCAGGTGCTGATGATGCCGCTGGTCTGGTTGCTTAACACCATTACCCGGCTGCTGATGCGTATGATGGGCATTAAAACGGATATCGTCATCAGCGGCTCTCTGAGTAAAGACGAACTGCGCACGCTCGTGAATGAATCCCGCTCGCAAATCTCCCGCCGCAACCAGGACATGCTGCTCTCCAGTGCTGGATCTGGAAAAGGTCAGCGTGGATGACATCATGGTGCCGCGCAACGAAATTATCGGCATTGATATCAATGACGACTGGAAATCGATCGTCCGCCAGCTTTCTCACTCACCGCACGGGCGCATTGTGCTTTACCGCGACTCGCTGGATGACGCCATCAGCATGCTGCGCGTACGCGAAGCCTGGCGGTTAATGTCCGAGAAAAAAGAGTTCACTAAAGAGACCATGCTGCGCGCCGCCGATGAGATCTACTTCATCCCGGAAGGCACGCCGCTCAGCACGCAGCTGGTAAAATTTCAGCGTAATAAAAAGAAAGTCGGGCTGGTGGTCAACGAATACGGGGATATTCAGGGGCTGGTGACGGTCGAAGATATTCTGGAAGAGATTGTCGGCGACTTCACTACCTCGATGTCGCCAACGCTGGCAGAAGAGGTCACGCCGCAGAATGACGGTTCAGTGATTATCGACGGCAGCGCCAACGTGCGGGAAATCAACAAAGCCTTTAACTGGCACCTGCCGGAAGACGATGCGCGAACGGTAAACGGCGTGATTCTGGAAGCGCTGGAAGAGATCCCCATCGCCGGAACGCGCGTACGCATTGGCCAGTACGATATCGATATTCTCGACGTCCAGGACAATATGATTAAGCAGGTTAAAGTCTTGCCGGTAAAACCGTTGCGGGAGAGAGTATCTCAGAGTAATGCTGTAGGCCGGGTACGGCGAATGCCGCCACCCGGCGCTACGAATGGCAAATTACGCTTTCGCCTTCGCCACCGTCACCATCGCCGCGCGAATAGTACGACCGTTCAGCGTATAGCCTTTCTGCATAATGCCCAGCACGTTACCCGGGGTAACATCCTCAGACTCCACCATCCGCAATCGCCCTGATGCACGTTCGGATCCAGCGGTACGTTGGTGTCAGCAATCACCTCTACGCCGAACTTACGCACGACATCCAGCATGGATTTCAGCGTCAGCTCAATGCCTTCGACCCATTGACGCCATATCTGGATTCGCTTTATCCGCCACTTCCAGCGCACGATCCAGGCTATCGATAACCGGCAACAGCTCATTGACGAATTTTTCCAGCGCGAACTTATGCGCCTTTTCTACGTCCAGCTCGGTACGACGGCGCAGGTTTTCCATTTCCGCTTTGATACGTAACACGCTGTCACGTTCGCGATTCTGGGCTTCAGCAAGCTGCGCTTCCAGATTCGCAATTTTTTCATCGCGCGGATCCACCTGCTCAGCAGAAGCGTCTGATTCAACCGCCTCAACTTCTTCGTGCTGATCCATGATAATTTCTTCCGGGGCTTGCCCCTCAGGCGTTTTCTGTTCTTTACTACTCATGAATTTCTCCGCGTTTTTTTTCGCATTCATCTCGCTAACTTCGCTTATTATGGGGGATCAGATTCAGGGTTTCAAGGGAAGCACTCACATTGTCATCAATCTTCGCTACAAGGACCTCGAGAAAATGAACAATCATTTCAAGTGTATTGGCATTGTGGGACATCCACGTCACCCCACTGCACTGACGACACATGAAATGCTCTACCGCTGGCTATGCACAAAAGGTTACGAGGTCATCGTGGAGCCAGCAGATCGCCCACGAATTACAGCTGAAAAATGTAAAAACCGGCACGCTGGCGGAAATTGGTCAACTGGCGGATCTCGCCGTCGTTGTCGGCGGGGATGGCAATATGCTCGGCGCGGCGCGCACGCTGGCGCGCTATGACATCAAAGTGATCGGCATTAACCGTGGCAATCTCGGCTTCCTGACCGACCTTGACCCGGACAACGCCCTGCAACAACTCGCGGACGTACTGGAAGGCCATTATATCGCCGAGAAACGCTTTTACTGGAAGCTCAGGTCTGCCAGCAAAACTGCCAGAAACGCATCAGTACCGCCATCAATGAAGTCGTGCTGCACCCGGGAAAAGTGGCGCACATGATTGAATTTGAAGTGTATATCGACGAAACCTTCGCCTTTTCTCAGCGTTCCGATGGCCTGATCATCTCCACGCCGACCGGTTCCACCGCCTATTCACTCTCGGCAGGCGGCCCCATTCTGACGCCGTCGCTGGACGCCATCACGCTGGTGCCGATGTTCCCGCACACCCTATCCGCACGCCCGTTGGTCATTAACGGCAGCAGCACGATTCGTTTGCGTTTCTCACACCGCCGTAGCGACCTCGAAATCAGTTGCGACAGTCAGATTGCCCTGCCCATACAGGAAGGCGAAGATGTATTGATCCGCCGCTGTGACTACCATCTGAACCTGATACACCCTAAAGATTACAGTTATTTCAACACATTAAGCACAAAATTAGGCTGGTCAAAAAAATTATTCTAATTTAACGCCGCCCTCTTTACTGTATAAAAAACCAGTTTATACTGTATGTAATCACAGTTATGGTTTTTCATACAGGAAAACAGCTATGTTGGCACAACTGACCATCAGCAATTTTGCTATCGTTCGTGAACTTGAGATCGATTTCCAGAGCGGAATGACCGTCATTACCGGTGAAACCGGCGCGGGTAAGTCTATTGCGATTGATGCGCTCGGCTTGTGTCTGGGTGGCCGTGCAGACGCCGACATGGTGCGGGTGGGAGCAACCCGCGCAGACCTGTGCGCCCGCTTCTCACTGAAAGATACGCCAGCAGCGCTGCGCTGGCTGGAAGAAAACCAACTGGAAGAAGGGCGTGAGTGCTTACTTCGCCGCGTCATTAGCAGCGACGGTCGCTCCCGCGGCTTCATCAACGGCACCGCCGTGCCTCTCTCCCAGTTACGGGAACTGGGCCAGTTGCTCATTCAAATTCACGGCCAGCATGCGCATCAGCTACTGACCAAGTCTGAACATCAAAAATCCCTGCTCGACGGCTACGCCAACGAAGCGCTTCTGATTCAGGAAATGTCCTCACGCTATCAACTGTGGCATCAAAGCTGCCGCGATCTGGCGCATCATCAACAGCAAAGCCAGGAACGCGCCGCACGTATGGAGCTGCTGCAATATCAGTTGAAAGAACTGAACGAATTTAACCCGCAGCCCGGTGAGTTTGAGCAAATTGATGAAGAATATAAACGACTGGCAAACAGCGGCCAGTTGCTGACGACCAGCCAGAATGCGCTGACGTTGCTTGCTGATGGCGAAGACGTCAATCTGCAAAGCCAGCTGTACACGGCAAAACAGTTAGTCACCGAACTGACGGGCATGGACAGCAAACTGTCTGGCATTCTGGATATGCTGGAGGAGGCCACAATCCAGATAACTGAGGCCAGCGACGAACTGCGTCACTATTGCGACCGTCTGGATTTAGACCCCAATCGCCTGTTCGAACTTGAGCAGCGCATTTCTAAGCAGATTTCACTGGCGCGTAAACATCACGTCAGCCCGGAAGCGCTGCCGCAGTTTTATCAGTCACTGCTCGAAGAACAGCAGCAGCTTGACGATCAGGCCGACTCACTGGAAACCCTGACGCTGGCGGTGAACAAACATCGCCAGCAGGCGCTGGAGACGGCAAAAGCGCTGCATACTCAGCGTCAGCATGACGCGCAGGAACTGGGGCAGTTGATCACCGAAAGCATGCATGCGCTGTCGATGCCGCATGGCCAGTTCACTATTGATGTAAAATTTGATGAGCATCATCTGAGCAGCGACGGTGCCGACCGCGTAGAGTTTAAAGTCACCACAAACCCGGGTCAGCCATTGCAGCCAATCGCAAAGGTCGCTTCCGGGGGCGAACTGTCCCGTATCGCGCTGGCAATTCAGGTCATTACCGCCCGTAAAATGGAAACCCCGGCGCTCATTTTCGATGAAGTCGATGTCGGTATCAGCGGCCCTACTGCGGCCATTGTCGGCAAACTGCTGCGCCAGTTAGGTGAGTCGACTCAGGTAATGTGCGTCACCCACCTTCCGCAAGTTGCCGGTTGTGGCCATCAGCACTTCTTTGTCAGCAAAGAAACGGACGGCGCCATGACCGAAACGCATATGCAGTCGCTGGATAAACGCTCGCGGTTACAGGAGCTGGCTCGTTTACTTGGCGGCAGCGAAGTGACGCGTAATACCCTCGCAAATGCGAAAGAACTGTTGGCTGCGTAAACTTTTTTGACCCTTTAAGGTCTGAGTACAAAACAAAATCGCCGTAAGACCCGACACCAAAAGGTTTTAAAGTGGTGAAAGGTCTATTATCATCGGCATATTACATATGAGCCGCGTACTGCTCGGGCCCGAAAAGGAATCAAATCACTATGCGCTGTAAAACGCTGACTGCTGCCGCAGCAGTACTACTGATGTTGACCGCAGGCTGTTCCACTCTGGAGCGAGTGGTTTACCGCCCTGACATCAACCAGGGGAACTATCTGACCGCTAACGATGTCGCCAAAGTGCGCGTCGGTATGACGCAACAGCAGGTTGCTTATGCTTTGGGTACACCGATGATGTCCGATCCTTTTGGCACTAACACATGGTTCTATGTGTTCCGTCAGCAACCGGGTCATGAAGGCGTAACGCAACAAACCTTAACGCTGACCTTTAACAGCAACGGCGTGTTGACCAACATCGACAATAAGCCAGCGTTGACCGACAACAAGTAAGATTGTTTTCTGGTGTTAAAAAAGGTGCCATTGGCACCTTTTTTAATTATTGACGAACCTGAACCCGCTTTGCCGAAAGAATGCAGGCCTGATAAGCGTTCAGGCATCCATGATTATTTATTTGCCGATTTCTCCGCGCGCTGTCTGCGCAACTCTTTCGGATCGGCAATCAGCGGTCGATAGATCTCTACCCGATCGCCGTCATGAACCACGTCGGCAAGTTTTGTCGGGCGGCTATATATACCGACTTTGTTTTTAGCGAGATCGATATCGGTGCGCAGTTCCAGCAAACCGGAAGCACGAATCGCCTCTTCAACCGTCGCGCCTTCCTGCAACGTCACACGCTGTAAATACTGTTTCTCGGGCAGCGCATACGCCACTTCGACGACAATTTTAGCCGACACTGTAAACCTCTTTGGCCCGAACGGTGAACGCCTGCACCATATTAGAAGCCAGCTCTTTAAAGACGCGGCCAAACGCCAGTTCAATTAACTTGTTGGTGAACTCAAAATCGAGGTGGAACTCGATGCGGCACGCTTCCTGGCTGAGCGGCGTAAATTTCCACCCGCCAATCAACTTTTTGAAAGGGCCATCGACCAGATGCATCAGGATGCTCTGGTTATTCGTCAACTGGTTACGTGTCGTGAATGTTTTGCTGATCCCTGCCTTAGACACATCCACGGCCGCCGTCATCTGACCCGGCGTCGATTCCAGCACACGGCTGCCGACACATCCCGGCAAAAACTGAGGGTAGGACTGAACATCATTCACTAACTTATACATCTGTTCCGCGCTATAAGGGACTAAAGCGGTCCGGCTAATCTGAGGCATAGCAATTTCCATCAACATAAATCGAACAAATAATACCATTTATCCCCAGGTAAAAAAAACGCTATACCTCAACAGGGCCTACGCAGGTTCATGCTAAGATAACGCCTTATCCCCCGCAGGATGAAATGGGGTGTTTTTCGATTTCAGATTACCTATACTGAGCGGCATTATGACGAAGAAAAAAGCACACAAACCTGGCTCAGCCACTATTGCGTTGAATAAGCGCGCCCGACACGAATACTTTATTGAAGAAGAGTTCGAAGCTGGACTCGCCCTGCAAGGTTGGGAAGTTAAATCCCTGCGCGCGGGCAAAGCAAATATTAGCGATAGCTATGTCCTTCTCAGGGATGGCGAAGCGTACCTGTTCGGCGCAAACTTTACGCCAATGGCCGTCGCCTCAACGCACGTCGTGTGCGACCCCACTCGCACCCGTAAACTGCTACTGAACCAGCGCGAACTCGACTCCCTGTACGGACGCGTCAATCGTGAAGGTTATACCGTCGTCGCGCTTTCACTGTACTGGAAGAACGCCTGGTGCAAAGTGAAAATCGGCGTCGCAAAAGGTAAGAAACAGCATGATAAACGCTCAGACCTGAAAGAGCGTGAGTGGCAACTGGATAAAGCCCGTATCATGAAGAATGCAGGCCGCTAAACGTTCCCTGATAACACCGCTTTCGTTGCTGGCTATTTAAGCAAATCGTTCCATCACGCGAAATGAGCGGTAAATCCTTGAAGATAAGGAAAATCGGGGGCTGGTCACGCGTGTCACAACTCTGTTATACTTAACGTAACACATTGGGGCTGATTCTGGATTCGACGGGATTTGCGAAACCCAAGGTGCATGCCGAGGGGCGGTTGGCCTCGTAAAAAGCCGCAAAAAATAGTCGCAAACGACGAAAACTACGCTTTAGCAGCTTAATAACCTGCTCTGAGCCCTCTCTCCCTAGCTTCCGCTCTTAAGACGGGGATCAAAGAGAGGTCAAACCCAAAAGAGATCGCGTGGATGCCCTGCCTGGGGTTGAAGCGTTAAAACTAATCAGGCTAGTTTGGTAGTGGCGTGTCCGTCCGCAGGTGCCAGGCGAATGTAAAGACTGACTAAGCATGTAGTACCGAGGATGTAGGAATTTCGGACGCGGGTTCAACTCCCGCCAGCTCCACCAAAATTCTCCATCGGTGATTACCAGAGTCATCCGATGAAGTCCTAAGAGCCCGCACGGCGCAAGCCCTGCGGGCTTTTTTGTGCCCTCAATTTGTCCCGCGAAGTCCGAAGAGAACTAATTAAATCCGAACCTTTTAGGCCCATTGATAGGCCCAACGAAAAGCTCTATTGTTTTCGTTGGGCCTAAACGCATGGAGACTCCCATGGCAAGAAAAACCAAGCCGTTAACCGATACGGAAATCAAAGCCGCCAAACCTAAAGATGCCGATTACCAGCTGTATGATGGTGACGGGCTTACTCTGTTAATCAAGTCCAGTGGTAGTAAGCTCTGGCAGTTCCGTTACTATCGACCTCTGACAAAGCAGCGAACCAAGCAGAGCTTCGGTGCCTACCCTGCTGTCTCACTTTCTGATGCGCGTAAACTCAGAGCCGAATCTCGAGTTTTATTGGCAAAAGATATTGATCCTCAGGAACACCAGAAAGAACAGGTGAGGAATTCTCAAGAGGCCAAAACCAACACCTTCTTGTTAGTTGCCGAGCGTTGGTGGAATGTGAAGAAAACCAGCGTAACAGAGGACTATGCCGACGATATCTGGCGCTCGCTTGAGAGAGATGTTTTCCCAGCAATCGGTGATATCAGCGTCACTGAGATTAAGGCTCATACTCTGGTTAAAGCTGTTCAGCCGGTTCAGGCCAGAGGTGCATTAGAGACTGTTCGCCGCCTTTGTCAGCGTATTAACGAAGTGATGATTTATGCGCAGAACACAGGCCTAATTGATGCGGTTCCCAGCGTAAACATCGGGAAAGCATTCGAGAAACCGCAGAAGAAAAACATGCCAAGTATCCACCCGGATCAACTTCCACAATTAATGCAGACTATGCGTACGGCCAGCATCAGTCTGTCAACACGGTGTTTGTTCATGTGGCAACTTCTCACCATTACCCGCCCTGCCGAAGCCTCTGAAGCGAGATGGGATGAGATCGATTTTGATGCCAACGAATGGAAAATTCCTGCTGCTCGAATGAAGATGAACCGGGACCATACGGTTCCATTATCTGATGGAGCTCTCGCTATTCTGGAATTGATGAAGTCTTTCAGTGGTGGCCGAGAATTTATCTTTCCCAGTCGCATCAAACCAATCCAGCCGATGAACAGCCAGACAGTGAATGCAGCTCTTAAGCGTGCTGGCTTAGGAGGCGTTCTCGTATCACACGGTTTACGTTCTATCGCTAGTACGGCACTCAATGAGGAAGGATTTCCGCCTGATGTCATTGAAGCAGCACTGGCTCATGTGGACAAAAATGAGGTACGTCGCGCTTATAACCGCAGCGATTACCTTGAGCAACGCCGTCCGATGATGCAGTGGTGGGCTGATTTTGTTAGCAAGGCCGACAGAGGGAGCATTGTTGAAACTGGGAAAACGGGGTTAAAACTTGTGGGCTGAATTTTGAGCTGGACTGGTGTTTTCCCAGCAAAGGTGCATTGGCTCAAACCTGTCCTGGAATAGATCGCCATCGAATCTGACAGTCTGGTTTGTGCCAAAAGCGGACTGTTCAGCAACATATTGCTGAAAGAATCTAACATGAATAGAGACAATCTAGGTTCGTTAACAGATTAACAAAGACCGGCAGAGACCTACCCGGTCCCGGCCAGCAAAGGTTAAATAGCTAATCTTCATCCTCTGGGTTAGGTTCGATAACGACAGAGAATTTCCCATCCTCACGTTCCTTGAAATCTCTGATGATGCGTACTGCTTGCAGATGCTGAAGAATTGATATCACGCGCTCCCTGTTTGCAACAGCAATTGTCGCTCGGGTTCGATTAAGGAATATATTTTTCAATTCATCTTCACCTAAATGATGACAAAGCCCGGCCAGTTGATGTTTATTGAGACCTGTCACAATAAATCGCGTAAACAGCATGCCCTTGAATTCTTCATTACTAGTGCTGTTAAACACCTGCAGCAGGACATCATTTGGGAAATTAAGGTCAGCGATATCAGACACAATGAAATAATCAATAAATAGCGACACCAGGTCCGCTCTTTCTTGCACAGTAAAGGGGGCGTAAGTCATGACTTTTGTGAACATGGCTTTAAAGAAGCGCGCATCTTTTTCTTTTCTTAGATAGAACTCGGGCTGCTCCAAAAATTCACTTTTATACTGACTGAACCAATAGACGAAGGCATCACTGATTTTCTCATCCAGATCCGCGTATTGAGCCGCAATTTTTTCATACACATCCGCGTCGAGAGGCAGTTTCAACATAGCTATCAATGTGCAGAAATTACGGGCGCTGAGGTGCTCATCAATTTCCCGCATGTTAATCTCAATCGGTGCAACCAGGTTCTGATAAGTCCACTCGTCTAGGTCATCATTACAGATAATTTTCATGTACAGCAGGTCATAGCGGTCGCCATCATAGACTTCTAGGGGGGACTGACCTAATGCAGCCACATGCTTTGTCACATACGCCGTCAGTATCGCCATGTTGCAGTCTTCACAGATATAGTCTATAAGCGCGCCCCATCCCGGCACGACGCGGTCATAACGGTAAAACAGGTCGTGATAGGAGATCGTTAGCTGGTCTTCGGTAAATTCTTCTTTAGCCGATATCCCGGACAGATCAGCAAACGAGAAGGTCATTTTTCTGACGATATTGCCTTTGGAACCATCGCTTAGGGAGGTGCGGGTCAGGACGTAGCGGATACATTCGGCATCCTCAGCAGAGGAGATAAACACATCCCTTACGAATGTATCGATGTTTTGACTGAAGTAATCAGAAACCGCATTGAGTTTATGCTCATAGGCGAGCGTCCAAGGTTTCCTTTCCGCCTCTTCAGGCGTTATGTTTTCAATAAGACACGAAACGGCAATGCCAACATTGTGCCGAGTTAACTGATAAAGACTGTTTTGTGCAATAAATTGCAGGCAATACCGCTCCGTTAGCGTCATTGGTTCGAACAGCTCGTCATAACATGCCTCCGCCTGTTGTACGTGACGCATGAACTCTTCCTGATTCTCCTCGGTGAGCTGAGAGATGATACGGCAGCCCAGCGAATGAATAAGCTGGCGGTATTGCGATTTATCTAGCGCATGTTCAGGCGATACGCAGGCTATCATACTTATAGCAATATCATTGGTGAATTTTTCACCAGGCTGGCCTGCGAGAACGGCAACCATTCTGTCAAGATAACCATTTTTTTGCAGTGCAGTAACGATTAACTTATCGAAGGTCTCGGGTTTGCCAAATCTGCTATAAAGCTCAGAAAAAAACAGCAAGGATATGTTCATCAGACTTGCTGAATAGCGAAGTGATCATACCAGCCAGATGTTCATCCTCGTTATCAATCAGATGTGTCACCAGTTGATGATGAAGCGCTCCATCCGGCATAAATACGGTTATGTTCAACCAGTTCGCTGGTGACTCTGTTCTCATCATCGATAAAATATTCACCGTTTGAGGTTGCGTAGCTCAGATCCTGACCAACGGCTTTCAGGAAGTCGTTATCATTTACGGTCATCGATCCTTCATGGAAAATAGAGCGGTAGGCCATGAAGTCTTGCATCACCAGACCATCAGACAGCAGCAGATACAAGGCGTCTAACCCGCCATTGCGCATATCGGTACGCAAAGCATGGAGCTGCTGCTCAGAGACGAAGTCATGACCCTCCATCGCCTCAAGATACCCCTGAGCAATATCTTCAAATTTTTCACGCCCCGATGATTAGCGTGAGTTCTCGCAGCGAAAGGGCATTTTTTAATTTTATTGACTCTTTAAGTTTCTTTATTTTTATCTGCAGCTCACTAAAAGCCGAGTTTTTATCTTTACCCATTTTTGTTTTTCGTTTCAGGTATTCTTCTTTTAGTTGTTCTCTTAATGCCCTATCAAAAAGTGAGAGTGAATATCTCTGATGACTAACAAAGTAGCCTATATATAAATTTTCCTTTTGCGATAAAAATTCTAAAAAACCATTTTCATCATCAATTAAAGCAAAAGTTGTTAGGGGGTAAAAATTACTATATCCATTCCCCGTACCAAAATGAATGCCATCCCAGAGTATTTTTGGAATATATCGACAAACTATTTCCTCTCTAATGCCCCTATGATCATACATAGGTTCATGATTAAGATGTTCTATTTCGGACTGTAAAAGATCCAGTTTTTGTTTCCAGAGAATCGAAATGATTACGGTGAAGTTTGCGAGTGCGATAGTCGCGAATAAATGAATATAAAACCCCTGTTTTCTTATCGGTAAGAAAATAGTCTAAGGCGTAGATATTTTTATAAAAAACCAGCGACAACAGTTTGATTTTATCATTTCCGTTATCAACGATATTGCTGAATACATGGTATTCATTGACCAAATTTTGCAGGCTGCGCATATCATTTATATATGCCGAAATGTCTTTCAGATATTTATCATTATGCGTATCGAACGACATTTTCCTCTTTAATAGAGTAAACGCATTTCTGCTATCCATAAATGGAATAACGGGAAGAATGAAATCAAAGAATTTAGTTCTGGCATCAGCACCAAGGAACAGGTCGTCTCTTACCGCATAAACAAACCTGACTGGATTGCCATCAACAATATTGTTATTAACTATTTTGTTAATTTCACGCAACTTAACGAAAATCTCAGGCGTTCCTAGCCTGTCAAGATCTTCAAAGATAACCACTTTATATTCCAACTTGGTAAAAAAATACACAATCTCGTCAAGGCAGTTATTCAGTAAAGATGGCGTCTCTTGGTCGCTTGCTTCAACATCCCCGCTTAAAAGGGCGATCTTGCTCAACTTAAGTTTCTTATCAAAAATACCGATTCGTGATGCACTGGCAGTTATAAAGTATAGCGCCGTAAAAGCCAGCAAAACTAATATAATGCTTTTTATAATATAGTGTTCATTAAATACCTCGGCCCAAGTTAGTGGAAGGCTTAGAAACTCTGCAATTGTTTTAAAATAGATAATAAATGCGGCAGCCGCGATGGGCGCAATGACTTTAAGTAAGGCCCGATAGGTTCCTCTGACATAGTGGGGGCCTCTATCGATTATTCTGTCTATCCTTGAGTCGGGAAGTTTCTCTCTATTCTCTTTATAAAGAATTTGTTGCAGGATACTGAATTCAACCTCCTGATGAGTTGGGCTGACGGTTGTTTCATTTTCCGTCATATCGAATCCGGCAAGTGATACATTGATGTACTTATCATCGCAGTGATATTTCATAAATGATGAAATAACCGTACTTTTCCCTGCTCCGTAGCTACCTGTAATGGCAATGTTTCTCACATCTTTCTGCAACAAAGCGTATTTCAGGGCAATGAAATACTCTCGCATACTGGCATCATTGATAGTTTTCGGCGCTAAGGTGTCATAGCGGTCATCTAACTCTCCTTCCGTCAGACTCAGCCCCAGCTCTGCACGCTGTAGCTGATCTTTTGCCTGGCGCTTAACCAGCCATGCTTCCGTCTTCCTGCACAGACCTATTGCCCAGCTCAACACGCTCATTCAGCGACTCCATTTTGCCAATACCCGATTACGATAAGAGTAAATTCCAACTGTGTTTAGTGACGCCCAGAATAATCCTGATGGTTATATCGTAGCGTTTTAACACGATGAAAACATACTCTTTTTTGAGTTACTCATGCGAATTCACATTTGGCATGTATGAGAAGGCATCACTGGGGATCATGACACGGCCTTAGCCACATACTTTCTGGCAAACATAGCAGGAACAGCTACAAGTTACCCTTTGCATCTTCGAGTTCAGATAAAGAACACACCGCTGTACCACACCTGATTTGGCTCCGTCATTGTGAACTGGTACCAAGTAACACAGCATAGTAACGCGCTCCTAAGTCGAAGCGCTTGTACATGTTGTTGGCAATATGCTGGAGCTTACCCACAATTTGCCACTGTCCGGTCCAGCATTAATGCTCCGCTACGGCTAGGCTGCAACTGTAAGTATCTTGGAAAACGAGCTATTCATTTTAAGAGAAATCAGCAAGCATAACTTCCGCTCTTCGCTCATAGCGGCCAATCAGGTCAGGTATATGTCATAGGTGCGTCAGGTCAAATTTGATTTGAAAACAGAGTTACAGGGGCAATGAGCCCCTTTCGTTATCAAATAATCAAACTATAAGCTGACTTGTACCGAAGTTACGATAACCATCATGGAAATCTTTACTGTACTCTTTTGCCATGTAAGCAACCCGCAGCAGGAAGTCGTAATAATCGGGACTTAACGTTAACGCATCCTGCCGGGTGAACCAGGCACTGTGATTCTCAGGGAATTCAACCCGACTGGCATAGTAAGGATATTCTAGACCAATCGCACTGCACCATGCTTTCTGTATCCGGGTCCCCATATTATCAGCGTCAGGCTTACTATAATCGCCCAGATAACCGTAAACGTCTTTGTTGAACAGCAGAACCAGATGGTAGTGAGGGCGTTCCCCGGTTACACGCTCTCTTGCCCAGATATACCCGAATGGTGAAGGCTTACCAGCCCGACCTGAACGTTTGTGTTCTTCCCGTAGCTGGCTTTTCAGGGATTCTATAGCCCGAGTAATGGCTTTCTCATCATCTTTCTGAAAACATATCGGCATATCTGGCTCTCCAGACACATGGGACTGAGCAAACCGAAAATCAGCCCGTAACGTGAATATCCGGTCATGTTTCTCTGAAAAGTTAAATATGACATCGAGCGTTCTACGGAGCATATGCCATGATATCGAAGAGTCATATTTCTCTTTTGCTTCCTGTTGCAGGGGCCTTAAATTCTTTTTCAGTTAATCTGTAAGGTGATTTCATAATATGAGTTCACTGGGGTAATGGGTAGCCGATAGCTACCCAGGTTATTGTGGGGATGGTTTAAGCTGTGGTTACGGTACCCTATTGCAGTAGGATCACCTTAATTCACTGGTGTGTATTATGCTGTTTTATATACTTATTCTTGGTTGACATAGGTATGTATGGAAGACGGACATATATTACATATACCGGACTTACCAGGTGCCTAATACAACTGATTAGTGATAAGGGAAGCCGCTGCACACCTGGTCAGGACAAATGCATAACCAGTTGATATTTAACACTAATTACTCTGAAGTTATACTTACCTAGGTAGCTTGCTTCGCGTAATTTCAGGCAATTTTTCTAATGGAAGATTCAATCGGGCCCATAATTCATCAGGAGTGGTCTCCGAACCGACAAATTTGACACAATTTATCCCAGTAACGCTCTCTTTATACTGTTGAACCATACTATCCTCTTCAAGTTTCTCCAGCGCAGGCATAAGCCGTTCTGAACTTCTGATTGCAGCTGGACCATATTTGATGATTTTATTTCTTTGAAAAACGAAAGAGCGATTGCTGTCAAGCTCAGCCTCAAGCCAGTTCAGTAGTTTTTCAACATCGCTGAGCTCCCTTGTTGCATCCAATTTTTGTGATGGTGTGAGTGATAAACCAGTCCGTCAGATGCAAGGCAGATAGCAGATTTTCATTTGTAATTGCTGTCGAGTCAGGGTCACAAGAAATCTGGAATACACCAGCGATTCGGAGGCTTTGCTCGATATAACGAGCACCTATATCATCATAATGATGCAGGGAACCTCCAGGCTTCATGTGTTGCTGTAAATTCGACGAAGTATTATCCAGTAGTACCTGTGCATCAGGTGTCAGGGTAAGATCTGTATATTCATCGTTATTTTCTCTACGCTCAACCCCAGCCTTCATAAGTTCCGTCATCACTGAATAAAGTTCATCCATCGCAACTTCATCCTGTGCATAGTGCTCATTGAAGGTGCACAATTCTGTAATCTGCTCCAGATCTATCATTTAGAGTACGGGCCAGCAATCCGGTATATCTGATTTTTGATCTTTTCTGTCTGCTGCCATTGTTATATGGATAAGGTTTGCATCATCAAAAAAGATGAAAAAACATAATTTTCAATAACAAAGCTTTCCCGTGACACCCTGTTAATGGTGACTTTATCCCAACACCAGAATGTATTGAAAGGTGCTGGATCATTATACAAACCGCTCGTATATACACCTGCTGCTTCATCGTTAAAGAGTGCCTTATTTGGATATCCCAGCCCGAGTTCTTTGGCGAGAGCTTCAGATGTCGGGTTTGTTAAAATAATAAATTTCCTTATGGGTTTCTTCGGCTTTCGGCGGAGACATTCGTCAAGGTTCTTCATCGACGCGGTGGAATCTACCCGCTGGCTCAGCTCTTTTTTATAAAGCTTGTTTAATACTTTAAACTCAGCCTCCCAGAGAATAATTTTTCGTTCATATTCCTCAAGGCTCAGCACGATAAGCATCTTCAAACTCCCGCTCCAGTTGTTCAACAGGAACCTTTAGCAATCTGAATATCCGTGACTTGCCACTGCCAGACCTTGAAAGTAGCAGCAGATATAATGCCAGAGGAGATCGCTGTTTATTGCCCAGTTGAACACAGCACAAATCCTGACAGGCCAGTCCTAAAAAGGCTAATAACGTAACAACGATTATCTCGACAGCCACTCCAGTTATGTAGTGTAAATGCAAGGCCCAACGCCTAAAGTGGCTGGGTAGCAGCTCAAATCGCAGGTTATGCTCTTGATTATTTTTGTGTGCATTTTTTTTTGTTCATTGCATCATCCTTTGTTTTTTTGCAAAAAAATTAGACGGTTCGGGAAGCAATCCACTCGTCAATAGCAGTAGATCGCCACCCTACGGATGCAGCCCCTAACCGGACCGGTTTGGGAAACTCGGCATCGTAGTACCTGGATTTCGGATTCAATTTCTCGTAGATACTTGAGCGTGAGATCCCCAGTATTACTGTCAACTCAGTCATGCGCAGGATGCGTAGCGATTGTGCTTTTTGTTCACTAATGTTCGACATTTTCACTTCTCCTGTTGGATGTCTTTAGCTGGATTCGAACTTTCTCACACCATCTGAGATACTGTCCTCGTCAAAAAATGGAAACCAACCGGAGGGAAAATGGCGACTCATGTTTTTGCAGATATGATGCATCATCTGTACCAGGCCTTTGATTTATTCGAAAAAGGCGATAAGCGGGCGTGCTGTGCTCAGGAATGGCAACTTTTCGTACCATCAATCTTTTTTTGGCAAAACTCGTAATACTCCTGATGAGGAAAAAGCTGAGTCTGGTGATGGTGATGGTGATGGTGATGGTGATGGTGATGGTGATATTTTTGATAGCGGCTATGATGACATCATAAAAAAAAATAGACCCCAAACAAGTTTTTGATCACTATAAAAGGCGAGCGATTTTTTTCAAATATGAGCAACTGTATAATGCGTTAATGCGTATCCCTGTTTTTTCGCATTTAGACAACAAAAAAGTAGCAGAACGATATATCCGTTCTGCATTGCCTCCGATTGTGGCTTTGGATATATACAACACCTTAGAACCAGATGATGAGTCACATTTCTATTATCATATCCATTGTTTTTTAACAAGCGAACATTGCCCTTTCGAATTAGATGACGCGAGACCTATTTATAAGAGCGTACAAAAATATCTGCGAGAACTTATAAGCCATCTTCAATTTTCAACCGAAGCCAATCTCGGCTCAATTAAGAACTTCATTTCAAACATAAAATTAGATCGTGGACAAAGCAATGCAAGTATTAAACAAAAAATAAATTTATGCCGAGCCGAGCATAAAGAAAACATGATCCCCAGAGAAGATGTCTCTGCTCACGAACATAATTTAGACATCATCGAGCGAGCCTATTTATCACTCAATCTATTATTGGTCTTCGAACGAGAAACTTCAGCAGTAAACCCGTTATCCAGAAATTACAGATACACTGTTACTAACGGAATCAATTATAATTCTAGCTATGGCATTTTATGTCGGTACCTCTACTCTTCAGGTTATGATGAAACACTGATTCATGACATAACACTGGCATTCTTTAAAGAGGCTATCTGGCCCATAACAATTAACATAAAAGATAGAGAGTTTTATTACATCCAACTTTTAAAGAGAATTGTTTTCAGTGCTAACACCGAATACTCCTGGCATCATTCTATCTTTTTAGATATGTCTTCATACCTTAAATCACACCGTACATTCCGATGTTCTAAAACCTTACGCAAAACTATCAAACATAATTTATTTCCTCTGCCATAACAAACTTAATGAAGCATATCTATTGCTTAATGACATTGATTTTAAAAATTTACCATTTGGCTATTTACCATCAGCCTTCGCGATCATAAAGCTTGCTCTAAAAATAAAGATTAAAAGGAATACAATCAGAAACAAAACATTGCTGTCACTTATAAACGGCGCAATGGTTAATCAAAGCATTACACCAGATCATATTGCATTAACTAAGGGGAAATAGAAAGTCCAGTCGTTTCGTGCGCAAATAACATGATTATCATGCGTGCAATAAAAACATACAACTGTATGATAATAAAAATTAACGCCCCCGATGAGGCGGAGCCCTTTGACATTTATCCACAGGCTATATATGGTCTATTGGATGAGATAGAATGTGCATTAGATAAATTGAATCGATTGCTTAAAGAAACCGATGAGAATATTCAAAGCGAAGAACTTTCTGAACTTATTCTACAAAATAAAATTTTGACAGCACGCGAACTGAGTGAAAATCTGATCGGTTTTCTTGATAACTGTACACTACATAATTGTCTTACTAGTCTGAACATTCTTATTCATTATTTGAGATATCCTAAAGAACCTATGGTAAATATTGTGATGTTTGCAGGAACAACAGATAGATCGCAACATGTTAGAGAGAAGATATGTAAGGCATTACAACTCGCTATCAAAAAAGCTTGCTGATCTTAAGGGGGAAGGCAATGCAGGGTAAACCAGAGACATGTTCCCCCTGCTACAGCCGCTACATGTAGCGGCTGTAGCAGGGGGGAACTGGATTTTTTTTCAAAATTTCAGTTAATATTAATATAGATAACCAACATTAAGAAAATCTATCTCACGCTATATTTGATCGATTAATCTGTATTAGCTCAGACCTGAGTTAATACTACTAACCCCAAATTAAGCCCATTTTAAAATCACAATATATCGTAATGTTGCATTTAAAATCTTTGAATCTCTAAACATGCCAGACAGGCTACCAAGAATTCCCCAAGAACTTACTCGTCAACATCATCGAAAATACTCCGCCCCAATTGCAAATCTGTACTCTGGGCTTCTTCAGCTTCTAGTTCATCGTAATCCACTGCTTCGGATTGCTGAAGCTTGAGCTTATCTTTCCTAATTTCGATTTCACGAATGAATTGTTCAGATTTTTGCCATTCATCTTCATCATAAAAATCCTCACAGTACAATTCATTGTTCTCGTCACGAAATCGCTCCAAAAGGCGTGTGACATCGTAAAATGCTTCGTCTACATCGTCGTCAGTAGCCCAAGAGTCCTCTATATCTTGGATTATTTCATTCATATTAGAGTAAAACTCGACTTTTTGGACAGAAAGTCTGGCTTCATTCTCTTCTTTTGAAAGTAAAACTCCGACAAAGTCGGCGTCAATGAAACAATCTGAATGGTTTATTGAGGCAAGAACGCTCAGTTTATCCAGCACTTTTCTTCTGAGGTCATCCCCGAGTAGACCATTTATATTCAGCCTACTCAATATTGTCAGGCTATTATCGTATCTTCTCGCAGAGCTAATTAAATCAAGCAAATATGTCTTTGCTTCGTCGCTATTGAAATAAAGCCCCAAGAAATCAGTTGAACATCTACTTGCCAAAAATGTGAGTATTGGCCTACTGATGAGGGCTCTGTTACCACTGGGATCGATGATGTTCAGAACACTGTTGAACATACTGTGCGGCACAACCAGTTTTATCCCCTCGATCCCCATATCCCCACAACTGATTTCCTCGATTAATCTTTCCTTTGTGACTCCTGAAAGGTAGATATCGATGAGTTCTGGATTCCCCGCAACATCAGTTGCGAAAGCATCGCGAATGGTTGGATGGCGGAATTTCCAGTAGTGTTCGTCTTGTGTTTTACTTATTCTGATAAGTGAATCATCCAATGCTGACAATGCTGCTTTTTACGTCGCCAAGATTTGATTGCATGGACGTGATGATATTGGTTGTCTGAGGGTTTTCAATCCGAAGTGGGATTGGTAGTTCCCCTCCATTTGAAAATACAAGGGCTAATGCCGCTCTTTCAGCGGGCGCTAGTCCACCAATAATATCTGCCATGATCCCTGTAGGATTTGAGAAAAAAACCAACGACTGCAGCTTCGTTAGGCACAAGCTTATTTGTGAACTGCGGATTGGCGAATCTCCGGGCAATTTCTGGAAGAAATTTGGGTACTGATACTACCGACGGTAGAAAATTTTTTATTGCCCTTCGAAAAGTCTTAGTCTGTTTCCCAAGCTTCAAGTGGTTGTACAGAATCATGGCCTTTTTCAGGATCGGAGAGTTTCTCAACTTCAATTGTGACTCTACTATCTCTGAATAACTCGAATTTATTTGTATTTAAGCGATTCTGAGCTGCACGGAAGATATAGCTGCGTGAAGTGAAAATCACTCGTGCTCCCTTGTGTATAGCAGCTTTCAACTTAGGGAGCCTTTGATTCCATTCCTGGACTCGGTTAAAGTCACAATGATTAGATCCAAAAGCATCGTCAACCCAAAAAAATTGTCCTGGATCATCTGGATTCCATTGCCTATCCAAATCTTCCGGCGAACTTAAAATCAACGTTTGCAGTCCCCACTCATCAGCCGCTGAGAGCGCTAACAAGTTAGCTATCATCGTTTTACCACTTGCTGGCTCACCTATCAGCATTACAAATCCGTAATCCCTGATAGCGTGTGCACAACGGCGGTATGCCTCTGTGGGGACGAAGCATGCAAGATCTGGAGCAATTGAATCGAGAACACTTTTCGCCTGCCTAAATGCCTGATTAGTAATTATTTGAGAAAGGTCACCAAGGCCATATATTCGGGGGTACCATAGCGCCTAAGACTTGGGTATAAGGATATGCTTGTGGTTTATCCATTCTGCCCCATAAATCTTTGCGAACTTTACACCAGTTTTACGTATATCCTCTTCATCACAGCTGCTGTTTCTGCGGAAACTGAACAATTAGTGAATAGAAGGTACACATCGGCTAGCCCTTCACTCACAAGCCGCTCAATCTTAGGAAGTTCATCACTAACAACTCCCTTTGAAAGCTTCATACCTTGTTTGCTAGTGTGTTTACATTGGGTAGTAAAGCTATTACTTATGCCATCGCCGAACCCAGTTCCAGACCAAGTGCCATAGAAAGCCCCGTCGCGACCGCCATCAACACCGTCAGAGAATATTTGAAATGTCTGCCCAAAGGTCTCTTTCAAGATACATGACACGAGATCCTCGAAAGCCTTCCATCCAAGTTTGTGTAGGTCGAATTGGATTGATTGCATTGATTTTCTTGGTATTCAGGATTGAATTAATACCTATTTTAAAGCTCATGTTGGGGATGTCTAGTGATTGCTTACAAGGACCGAGCAAGGTAATTGTGGCTACTGTGTTAGTAGCCACATTTCTGACGTAATCCATCCCGTTAGATTTCTACTACCACTGAAAAATCATACACATGCCGATTCTCTTATCTTTGGCTCTTAAAGCGCAGATCCTCCGCATATCCATTCGCCTCGGCCCACCCAGAAACAACTCCCTGTAGCTTTTCCATATAGCGATCGTGATCGATTTCATTCCCAAACGAGCAATGTTCATCAGAGTTCAGAAGGGAATCCATGAGCCTCTGTACCCGTTCCGCTAACTCATCATCCAACTTGATCTGGAGGTAAGCATTCAATGGCTTATCCTTATATGCTTCCCGATGACCAAGGAAGCGCTCGAAGTCAGGTACACTGACTCGATGGCGGACTGTTAGTCCCGCGTTTCTGGCTTGACACAGATGCTTCATGGATTTTTCGGTTTTCAGTCCACATTCCATTTTTAACTCCATCGGAGCGGTTAGGTGAATCCGAATCATGGACAAGACTGAAATGGATTTTAAAGTGAGTCAGTACTTGATTAGCGGTACCAGTATGGCCTTCCTCTGGCTCGTATGACCGCAAATCTGATCCATCAATGCATTATCACGCTCGATGATCGAGGCCATAACTGCAGCATGTTCGGGTATCTCCTTCAACGAGAATTGGATGAGAACCGAAGAATACCTCTGAAAAGCTGGGGTCAATATGTTGCAATGCCTGCAAGCACTGTTTTTCATCACCCTCAAAAGCTATATGGTCAGAGCGGTAAGTTCTTGGTGTAACTGCTGAATTTTCTTCCGGATTATCGCGTTCAAGCCTCACAATGGTTGTGTGATCTTCAAATGGATTGATAAAGCACGGAGAGTGAGTAGTCATAATCACCTGCCAGTCTGGGTTCTTAGCCAACTGATACAGATGTGTCTCTGTGCTGCACGAGCAGCCATAGGATGAAGGGCATTCTCGGGTTCATCAATTAACAGTAAATAGCCGGGGAAAGCTGGATCATCAGGACTATCAGGGATCGGAGCACCGCTATCATGGGCATCCAGTTGAGCTCTAACCTGAGCAAGCTCATCATGGAGGGCATTCAAATCAGCGTTTTTAGGCGGCTTTTTTAGTTTCTTCTCAAGTTCAGTTACTTCTTTCTCAAGCCGCTTGCGGAATTCAGCACGTACTTCTTTGTCGCGATTAAGTTCATTGTGAACTTGCAACATTGACCAGAATAGTGCGCGGCGAGCGCCCCGTGCCCTGCTGACTAAGAGAGGTATTAGCCCTCCCGTCAGTGATTTTTAAAACTGGAGCCATTCTTGATGAGATCCGCAACTTTAGGAGCCAGAGGGGGCAGCACCGATGCTCAGACTAACATCCAGCCCCCGGAAAAATACCTTTAAACCCTTCGGAAACTCGGCCTGCAATACCATTAAAATGTTCTTGATGCTGTTCACTAAGCAAGTTGATACTTCCAGAAACACTTTCAATCGCTTTTGCTAATGGCGATTCGGGATTAAGCCCGCGCGTTCTCAAGCTCTTTCTGTAAAGGGGCGAGAGCAAAACTCAAAAGCACATCTTCTGTTTTCCCTGCATCATCCAGAGATCCTATACGCAAAAGGTCTTGGCAGACGTGAGTTGAAAACTGAATCAGCGCCGCCTGCTTTAGTGTCCTCTGCCCAGTCCCCTTCACCATGTTCTCCAGCGGTAGGATCCCAAGTTGTACGGACTTTCAAAAAATCAGGTGCTTTCCACTGCCAACGGCTTTTAACGACGAGAAAACCGTCCCTTTCTTCTTTCCATTTTGCATCTACATTACCGAATACCGTCAGGAATGTGAACTTCGAGCAAAATCTCTGAATGTTCATCCTCTGAAGCATGCTGATGTCGATCGCTACTGGCATCAAATGCTGTTGGCCCCTTAGCTAACTCATATGCTCGCAAGACTGTTGATTTACCAGCGTTGTTTTTACCTACAAGACAAACAATGTTATCAAGTGCAATATCGATGCCTTCATTCCCTATACATCCAATGTTCCGAATGGTCATGCGAAGCAATTTTGAACGATTCTCTGCTGCCATATATCCCTCTAAAATTACAAACAGATAGCTATCTCACTCTACACAAACGAGCGACCTCAAAAAGGTGATGCCGACTGTAAACCCGCATTTTTACGAATAGCAGAACTGATTCTGGCGGTATTTTTTCCGGTAAGAGACTGATAGAGGGATGTGATGGATGAGCTTAATTGCAAAGCTACTGAGCAGGGTATAAGCAAACTATGGCTTGTTAGTTAAGATGAGAACAGCCCGTAGGTGATTGATCGTGGCTGCTTTTTCAGCCACGATCAATATCTGGTAATAATTAACTGTTTTTTTGTTCAAACAATGGAGCTAAACACTGAACGTCTTGTAAAGCCTCTGCATTTAGTACATCAAAGTATAACCACTTATTATTTTTCATCATTGACCAAGTCAATTTTCCAATTGGTTTTTACATAACAGGCCAATGCTGCACGGCAAGTGACGGAATGGACGTTACCATTTATAGAGAACTCGCGCGATATCTCATTAATTGTTTCTTTTGGTAAATTCTTTTTAAATTCAATGATAAAAGTGACTTCTTCGTCCCACTCTCTATCCGTCTTCTCAGCAAGAGTCGGCGAAATTGTTGTATCTAAATGAGCATCAAAAAGCCTGGATAGTTTGAAGTTCTTAAAACCACTGCGCTGTGGTTGTTCCTCATTTCGGTCATAAGCTCTGAAATACCAGTTCTTACGGTCAACAAACAATGCTAATGGAAACAGTATCCTTTCCCTGTGATCACCACTTTTTGAACCGTAGGAACATCTAATGGCACATTGTCCCTTTATTGCCCTTGTTACCGGCCGCTACCTGTTCTTCTTTGAGACGTTCCGGCTGATAGAGCGGGTCCACTTCATCAATGGGTAGCATTGGCCGCTTTTGCATTAATTCGGAGCGTGTAAACCCATACTGAATAAGGTTAAGGGCCGTGTGAACACCAATCCTAATTAATGGGGTATAGCTGTCTGCAAGGATAACTGTTCTTTTGGTTGCAGTATCAATGCTGCAGTTATCCGGTTTTAGCTCCCGATAGAGAGCAAGATCCTTAGATGCTGCAGCCTGAGCAACCTTGAACTCAGCCATAATCTCAGCTCTGGAGATGCTGCCAAGATAGCGAATACAGAGGTCTATGTACGCAAGTCGTTCTGCCTGGGGAAGTGAATAGGCGTCGACCAGCAGTTCCAGATGAACATCATGAAACATTGTCATCGATACGCTCCGCTTTATGATCTATTAAATATACTGTTCATTATCACATGTTGCACTGCTTTACGCAATGAGATAGGATTATCTCAGTCGAGAAAGTAATCAAATCGACATGATAGCTCAGGAAGGTTCATTCAGGTGAAGTCGTTGATCTGGTTGGATTAGCACTGAGGGGGGAGTGAGGGACTGTCTGCAAACAATCCCTCACCAGAAAAACAAAAACTCTGCGGAGCGTCATTCACCACTGAGTCTTGCTGATCAGAATGTTGAGTATACGTTAATTATAGCGTAGCCGACAAGCCTGCCTCTGGTGAAATGACACTCCTTGCAACATAAGGAGTGGTAAATGACCACACCACGAATGGGCTACTGCCCACGCTGTAAACAGGATTGTGAAATCTCTTTTGCTACAAAAGCCATTCATGAAAAGACGGGTAAGGTAATTTTGCCGAAAAAGGGTAAAGTCCTTGTCATTCCTCATTGTACGGCTTGTCGTAAGACTAAATAGTTCAACCAGTGCCAGGCAGGTCAATGTGGCCTGCCTTTAATTGCTATACATAGCTCAACTTCTATTTTAAGAGTAATGCAATGAAAAAAATTCTTCGTAATGTCATTCTTACTACAGCTGTGGTTTCTGGTTCAGTATTCGCAGCAGATAGTAGCCAGAAGGTCGCACTTTCTGATCTTCATTTTGCCACAACACCAAATGGAATGCAGCAAATTGAAGGTAATGGTATTAATACTACTAGTCAGACACTCAAGCATGTGTTTGTGAAATTTAACCTTCTTCAAAATAATACTGTAGTGGGGCAAACCATCGCTATGGTAGAGAATCTTGAGGCCGGACAGAACTGGAAAGTACAGGCTCCTTATAATAGTTTTGCTGTTAAGCCTGATAGTTTCAAGGTTACTGAGATTAACGTTATAAATTGATGTTTTTATTGAATGTTTGTTCTCAAGAGCAAATTATCAGGAATGTAAATGAACACACTGACAGTATCTCTGGTAACAATAATGATCCCTGGTGTCATTATGGCACTAATTTATGATACTTACACTCAACATAAATCCTGGGATTCATTTCGATATGTTCTGATGTCGGTTGTATTTGGTATCGTTACTTATCTGGCAATGCAGGCAGCAGTGAGCTTATTTCAACTGATTGCTGGGATCGGTGATACCAAATCCATTAATTGGAGATTACTGTCAGTCTGGTCAATTCCCAATGAGGAAAAGATAGCGATTAATCCACTGGAGATCTTACTGGGCGGGCTTTGTGCTATCCCCTTAGGGCTGATTGCTGTCTATCTTGCGACCAAACGGACATTTCATGAACTGTTACTGCGTAAAGGGCATTTCAAATAAATACGGTGATGATAATGCCTTTATACGGTCAGTTGAGATCATGCACAGAAATACAGGGCAATGCTACGTTCTGTTGCATGAAAATAATATGCTCATTCATGGAACAGTCTATCTGTATAACGAAAATGAGAAAACGCAGGAGCTGGGGCTTCTAAATGCTACTGTACTCAGTTCGGAAACAGGTACAGTTCTCTGGACGACGGGATTTATCTATCTTTCAAAAGAATACGGTAAAATGGTCGTATTTGAAAATTACATTGAGGTTCCACATGACAAAGAATCAGATGCCGAAAATAACCAGAATGCCGACCTTTGATGGCCGGGAGTTAGGTGCACAGGCCGGGCTACAAATGGCAGTGAATGGTGCTCAAGTTGAAACCAGGGGAATCCAGATGGTTGCGCGTCCGCAACAAGGTAATCAAATTCCGGGGTATGGTCGTCAAACTTCTGCTCAGACAACATCTCAGGGTACTTTTGCCCCTGTGAGTGGCCCGAAGATCCCGCCGATGAAAAAATAATTGCATTAAAAATTATTTCAGACAGATATCATCTCGGTGAATCCCCCCGCATCCTTACCGGATAGCGGGGATTTTTGTTTTTTACGCTGAGATATCCGTATGAATAAATCTGTCGGCCTTCAGGCCCTTGAAAAACCACTGGCTTCGTTACCGCATACCCTACGCAATCTCGTTTTTGAACGTCTCCAACATCTGACTCACTACGAACCCGTCATTGGCATTATGGGCAAAACAGGTGCCGGTAAATCATCACTTTGCAATGCTCTGTTCCAGGGTGAAGTCACTCCGATCAGCAATGTGGAGGCCTGCACGCGTGAGGCGCTACACTTTAGACTTCGTAATGGCAATCACAGCCTAATGGTTGTTGATTTACCTGGTGTGGGTGAAAGCGAGCAACGTGACGAGGAATATACAGCACTTTATCGTCACATTCTGCCAGAACTGGATTTAGTGCTGTGGGTTATCAAAACCGATGACCGGGCACTGTCAGTGGATGAACACTTCTATCGCAAGGTGATGCAGGATTATCAGAAGAGGGTTCTGTTCGTGGTTAATCAAGCTGACAAGGCCGAACCCTGCCATCAATGGAATACCACCCAGCAATACACCATCCCATAGCCAACAGTCGACAATTGAGGCCAAGCAGAGCGCTGTACAACAGATCTTCCTGCCGCACCATCCAGTCTGTGTTGTATCGGCCCGAACTGGTTGGGGGCTGGATGCGATGGTCGAGACAATGATGCGCAGCCTGCCTGACCGGGCCACCAGCCCACTGACGACACAGCTGCATGGCAGGCTCTGCACGGAGCCCGGTAAAAAAGCAGGCCAGGGACAGTTTCAGCCATGCCGTGGGAAAGGTGTTTGATGGCGTGGAGTCATCCCCTCTGCTTCCGGTCCCGGTTCGGGCGGTCATTCGTACCGTACGGGAAACCGTTGTGTCAGTCGCACGGGCCGTCTGGGACTGGATATTCTTCTGAATCAATAAAACACCCTCAGGGAGGTGGTGGATTATTTCGTTTATTCGATGCTGAACCGATGATTTTCATTCATCAGACACAACCTGTCCTCACCAGCAGCATATACCACCAGACATAAGCGCATCATCTCTCTCTGTGGTGCATCAGTGCTTCCTTTTTGTGCCAGGTATTTCGCCACGTGCTGTGGACACAACCTGTCAATCCCCTCCTTTACAGTAATACCTTCTTTATTAATTACTTACCTAATACGGAGATAATACATGTCTCAGGCTGAGCGTCGTTATGACCGCCTGTCTGTCCGGCTGTCGCTGATTATCAGCCGTCTGCTCGCGGGGGAAACGCTGAATGTGCGTCATCTGGCGGCAGAATTCGGGGTTTCAGAACGCACCCTGCACCGTGATTTTCGGGAGCGGTTGATTTATCTCGATCTCGAATACCGGGATGGCTGCTGCCGTCTGCTGACCGGGGGCCGTCACGAGATTCGGGAGGAGGCTGCATTGCAGTTCGCCCGGCAGTCAGGCACTGGCGTGTTGTTTCCTGATATGGACCACCATCTGGTCAGTTCGTTGCTCAGCGGCCAGGACTCCTCGCCATGCCTTATTTGGCATCAGGGGGGGCTCCGTACCGCCTTCCCGACCGGGCATCTTCACACGACTGGTCCGGGCGGTATCAGAAAACAGGAGGGTAACCCTGCTGGCCGACGGGTGCCGTTGCGACAGCCTTGCTCCCTACCGGCTGATTTTCAGCGCCGGTGAGTGGTTTCTGGTGGGGGAACACCTTGCCCGAATAACCATTTTTGCGCTGTGCACCGTTCACTCCGTGACGTTTCACCCGGAAACGTTCACACCAGAAGGGCATTTCATCCGCATTCTGTCCCGCCCTGATTTTTTACAGGCGTTGCCTCATTTTCATGTTTTTCATTCATTACTCGCTGACGGCAGTTACGGGCAGCTTACCCATAAGGATCAGGTATGAAATTACTCACCACGGCGGCGCTGGCCGCCAGCCTCTGCATTATCTCTGTGAGCCCGGTTCTCGCAGAAAATATCGTTGGTTCAGTCAGGGCCTGGCAGTACATGCAGGCTGATGGCTGGAAATCGGCTGACGGTACGGATAACAACACGCTGCATAACGCACTTTATCAGGCTGATGTAATAGGCAATTATCCCTGGACGAAACAGTTTCTGCTGCGTGCACGTGGTGGCGGTGACTATTACCTTGCGACAAGAAAACGCACACGGTACGCAGGCTGGATGTGAAACCGGCCAGCGGCTACTACGCTGACCTGACCTCGGTGTACCAGGGGGAGAACCGGGGGAAAGGCTGTTCTTTCGCCATTATTGATAGTCAATACCGGCTGAGGGATGAAGCTGAGCGAGATGCTGTAGTGGCAGAGGATCCAGGAAAAGCCATAGAGCTTGCATGGCAGCAATTTAGCCCAAAAGTAGTCATGACAATTCCGGATAACTGTGCAAATAAACATCAGCAGGCCGATCTTGCAGCCAAGAGTTCGGAAGACGACAGGAAATTACAGCAGTGGGTGGCGCAACAAAGCCTGGCGGAATTATGCCGTCGTACAGGCAACTGCTGACCCGCTGAAAACAACCATAACAGGGAGTTTTAACATGAATATATATAATACGCGTCTGACGACCTTACTGGTGGTCATCGGCACGCTGCTGGTCTCTGGCTGCGACAGCAAGGAAGATGCAGGCGTGAAAACGATAGCCAGATTTAAGGATTTGACCCCACCACCATTCAGCAAGGTTGTCTCGCATAAATCCGATATTGCCCAGGAATGGGTAAAAAAGGATGCCTTCGGTACACCGCAATATACGGTGATGAAAACCCGCCAGTCACCAGAAGGATGTGAGTCAGGCAATTATTACTACATTGCGGATATGCAGCAGAAAACGGTGCAGCCACTGATGGCAGCTCTGTGCCTTGCCGACAATATCACTCTGAGTTTCAGGATTGAAACCGACAGCTACACGGGTGAGAAATCGGTAGTGTATTCACACGATGGTAAGGAAATGGGGAAACTCTATCTGCCGGGAGAATCAGGAGAAAAATCCATGATGAAGCTGAAAGGCGTTATCTCAGTTTTCGCTCTGAGCCTCAGTTTGCTGTCACCTGCTAAGGCCGAAGAACAGCGTTACATCAGTATCCGCAACACAGACATGGTCTGGGTGCCGGGCAATGTCTGCGTGTGGCAGTTTCGCCTGGACAACGGCGGAAGTGGCGAAGGATTCGGGCCTCTGACACTCTCCCTGCGTCTGAAAGACAAAGGCGGAAACACGCTGGTTATGGGGAATATGGCGGTGGCTGCATTTGGTGGAGAGCGATGCGACTCGCTCTCAGGAAGCCTCGCTGGAGAACGAATGCGTGGAAAACGTCAGCTCTGTCGAAATCATGAAGGCAACGGAAGAGCGTAATGGTTACCAGATTGACCTGCCACTGTCTGTTTTCGACCCGCAGTATTACCAACCGCTGCAAGTCACGGTTGTCGGAGGTAAGGCGTCTTAGCCAATTCTTTACCCGTTTGATTCAGCCCCTGTCGCTTATGCCACTGGGGCTTTTTATTTTAGGGAGCCTGTATGACTGAACTCACTGAATTGCCTGATGGGACCGTTTACTCGCCAGCAGGCAGAGGCGGTTGCGTCTCAATATTCCAACGTTGCTATAGAGGACGACCTGGGGACACATTTCCGTCTGGTTATCCATCATGAGCGTTGCATGGGTCTGGAGAGCCTGGAACTTTGAGCCGGATGCCGGTTACTGGCTGAACCGGTATATCACTCGTTATGGCATCCGCAAATTTCCTGCATAACCACCACCAGCACATCATCGATATAAACAAAGTCAGGCCACACCTCCTTCGGGAAGTGTGGCCTTTTGTCTTTTTACCCACTGCATAAGGAGTTACCCATGCGATTAGCCAGCCGCTTTGGCCGTATAAACCAGATACGCCGTGACCGGCCTCTGACCCACGAAGAGCTGATGAGTCATGTTCCCAGCGTGTTCGGGAGTGACAAACATGAATCTCGTTCAGACAGGTACACCTACATCCCGACCATCACCATCCTCGAAAGCCTGCAGCGTGAAGGCTTTGAGCCGTTCTTTGCCTGCCAGACAAAGGTTCGCGACCAGAGCAAGCGTGAACACACCAAACACATGCTTCGTCTTCGTCGTGCCGGGCAACTGACCGGGCATCCAGGTTCCGGAAATCATTTTGCTCAACAGCCATGACGGCTCCTCGAGCTACCAGATGCTGCCGGGGCTGTTTCGTGGCGTCTGTACCAACGGTCTGGTCTGCGGTCAGTCATTCGGCGAAGTGCGGGTACCACATAAAGGGAATGTCGTCGAGAAGGTGATTGAAGGGGCTTACGAAGTGCTTGGGGTCTTTGACCGGGTGGAGGAGAAGCGCGATGCGATGCAGTCACTGGCACTGCCAGAACCAGCCCGTAACGCCCTGGCGAATGCCGCACTGAAGTATCGATTTGGGGAAGACCACCAGCCGGTCACGGTATCGCAGTTGCTGACTCCGCGTCGTCGGGAGGACTACAGCGATGACCTGTGGACTGTCTACCAGCGCGTGCAGGAGAACCTGATGAAAGGTGGTCTGTCAGGGCGAACCGCGCAGGGAAAAAGTAATCGCACCCGTGCTGTTACCGGTATTAACGGCGATGTGAAGCTCAACCGCGCCCTGTGGGTGATGGCAGAAAACATGCTCGAGTTTTTCGGGTGTTAAACAACAGTGACAGCATAAGGAGATAGTTTAATGGATACACAGCACCTTCAGTTCGCTGAGCAGGGAGCAATTACAGCCTCAGTGGTCCCGGACGAGTTACGCATTGACTTCTGGCCGAAACATTTTGGCTCCATCCCGCAATGGATAACCCTTGAACCCCGAATCTTTACCTGGATGGACCGCCTGTGCACTGACTATCACGGCGGTATCTGGAACTTTTCGACGCTCAGCAACGGCGGCGCGTTTATGGCCCCTGAGGCAGAGAGCAACGAGAAGTGGACATTGTTCAACAGTATGAACGGCAATGGAGCAGAACTCACCAGTGAAGCTACAGGGATAGTCGCCTGCCTGATGGCATACAGCCACCATGCCTGTCGTACCGAATGTGACGCTATGACTGAGCACTATTATCGCTTACGCGACTACGCGCTGAACCATCCGGAATGCAGCGCCATTATGCATCTTATCGACTAAGGAATGCCTGACATGAATACTGTATTATCCCCGGAGCCATCGCAGCCTGAACTTTTTCCGCTGGCGGTTATGGCTCAACATGATTACCTGCTTACCGCGACATCCGGATTAACACCCTATGCCCAACGCACCATTCGCCGCGCTATCAATCTGCTGGATAAATATCTGCGCCAGCCCGGTATATCCTTTACCTCAAGTACTGCTGCCCGTGACTGGCTTCAGTTACAGCTGGCAGGGCAAGAACGGGAAGTGTTTATGGTGCTCTATCTCGATAACCAGCACTGTTTACTGGAGAGCGAAACGCTGTTTGCCGGTTCGGTTAACCATGTACAGGTCCATCCTCGTGAGGTGGTGAAGTCAGCGCTTCGCTTCAATGCTGCTGCTGTCGTGCTGGCACATAACCATCCGTCCGGCGATCCAGAGCCCAGCAAAGCCGATCGCCAGTTGACTGACAGGATAAAAGAGGTTCTGGGACTGGTTGATGTGAAAACGCTCGATCATCTGGTTGTCGGCCAGGATGGGATTGTGTCGTTTGCAGAACGAGGCTGGATATGAAAATCATCAGTAAACGTCAGGCAATGGCTTTGTACCGACAGCATCCAGGCTCCCGGTTGTTTCGCTTCTGTACCGGCAAATATAAATGGTCTGGCAGTATCTGCCATTATGCTGGCCTAGAAGTTCAGGACATACGCGGCGTTCTGGCCGTCTTTGCTGAGCGCCGTCAGGATCGCAATGGTCCCTATGTCATTCTTCGAAGTGTCACTCTTAATTAATCCTTCCCTTTAATCAGGAACAATAATGAACAATCACTCTGAATCCGGTACCAAACCGGAGAATCTTACCTGCCAGCAGTGGGGACTAAAGCGCACGATCACACCCTGTTTTGGCGCTCGTCTGGTGCAGGAAGGCAACCGGGTGCATTTTCTCGCTGACCGGGCCGGATTCAACGGTGCTTTCAGCGACAACGATGCATTGCGCCTCGACCAGGCCTTTCCGTTGATGCTCAAACAACTGGAGTTTGATGCTCACCAGCGGAGAACTCTCTCCCTTGCATCAGCACTGCGTCACGCTATATCACAATGGACTGACTTGCGAAGCCGACACACTCGGCTCCTGTGGCTATGTCTACATCGCTATTTATCCCGACCAGCCTGAACCCCATTAACTCTACGCTTATCCCTTAAACTCATAGAGCAAACATCATGCAAACCTTATCATCACACCCGACACGGGCGACTCAGCCCTATCTGTCACCCGTTGAAACCTGGCAACGGCTGCTGACTCATCTATTCTCGCAGCACTATGGCCTGACGCTGAATGACACACCGTTCAGTAATGAAACCACCATACGAGAACATATTGATGCTGGAGTATCGCTCAGCGATGCGGTGAACTTTCTTGTCGAAAAATACGAGCTTATCCGTATCGATCGGAAGGGATTTTCGTGGCAACAACAGACTCCGTATATTTCCGTAGTGGATATTCTACGAGCAAGACGCAATACCGGCTTGCTAAAAACTAATGTGAAATAAACGCTTAAATACAGAGCAGACTAAAGGAAAGCAAAATGCTAATCTCTTAGACGAAGAGACTCCTGCTATAACCTCCCCTCCCCTGCAAAAAACCTGACATTTTCTTTTAGGACCAACAATAGGACCAAAATGAAAATTGAACTCAAAGTTATCAGCTAATAAACAACAAGTTACAAAACCAATTCAGACTCCGCCAGCCACTTTTGATAGGACTGCAACCGGACAGCGGCAATAAAAACAGCCACTTAAGGACACTGACCAGACAGTGCGCAGACCGAGAAAAGACAAAAATATACACGTGAAATGCACGTGCACTTTAAAAGAACCCCAGATCTCACGGTCTGGGGTTTTTCTATTTGTAACTAAGGGTAACAAAAACACATCCCCCTTTCGCGCTCCGCTCACCTTGACACTGTTTATTTTTACAGTAAAAAATACTGTATACAATCACAGTAATTTTCCGGGGGGCTTTTATGTTCGTTGAACTGGTTTATGACAAGCGTAATGTCGAGGGGCTACCGGACGCAAGAAACATCATTCTTAACGAGCTGACAAAGCGCGTACACCGGATCTTCCCCGATGCCGACGTGAGAGTTAAGCCAATGCAGGCTAACGCATTAAACAGCGATTGCACAAAGACCGAAAAAGAACGACTTAACCGTATGCTGGAAGAGATGTTTGAAGAAGCCGATATGTGGCTGGTGAACGAATGATGAGCATGGGCAACATGATTATTGCCGGGGTAAGAATATATTTCCCGCCTGGCACCGAACTCCCTGTTCCAACGCCTGAACTCAGGACATTTGCCATCATCAGCAAAGACCTGTCTGGACATCTGGTGCTTGAGTACAAAAACAGGCAGTGGGTTCCTGTACTGACCCGGCTTTTTGATGATTCAGCACATGCTATTTCAGCTATAACAAGCCTGAGCAAAAAGACGTGGCATTAATACTTAAAACACATTGATCCGTCATGCCGGGAAGATACAATCCACGGCGGCTGGCAACCAGTCTATATTCGCACGCCAGTTGTTCGCACCATGCTCTTCCATGCGACGTGGTTGCTGCTCTATTAATTCTACTGATGAGAATATTGCTGTAGATCGCATACGACCTTGCCGCTCTCACCACTTTCACAGCCTTCCTGTTACGCCATATAAAGCAACTTGATTGGGAATTTCCAGTTACTGACGCAAATACGGAACATACAATCACATACACATCTTTACATTTGGTGGTTTTCATGAATACTACTAAATGATTATGTTAACACGATGAAATTCAACGGATGAAATATGAATATATTTGAACAAACTCCACCAAACCGCAGGCGTTATGGCCTGGCTGCATTTATTGGGTTAATCGCTGGTATCGTATCAGCATTTGTTAAATGGGGCGCTGAAGTACCTTTGCCACCCCCGCAGTCCGACTGATATGTTCACTGCTGCATGCGGGCCGGAATCATTAATCAGGGCTGCCGGGCAAATTGACTGTTCCCGTAATTTCCTGAATCCCCCTTATATTTTCCTTCGTGACTGGATGGGGCTTGCTGATCCTAACGCTGCCGTCTACACCTTTGCCGGGCATGTGTTTAACTGGGTTGGTGTAACACACATCATCTTTTCGATTGTCTTCGCAGTGGGTTACTGTGTTGTTGCTGAAGTTTTTCCCCAAAATTAAACTCTGGCAGGGTTTGCTGGCTGGTGCGCTGGCACAGCTTTTCGTCCATATGATTTCCTTCCCTCTCATGGGGCTGACTCCACCTTTGGTTGACCTTTCCATGGTATGAGAATGTATCCGAAATTTTTGGACATTTAATCTGGTTCTGGTCCATCGAAATTATCCGTCGGGATCTGCGTAACAGGATTACTCATCAACCAGACCCGGAGATCCCTTTGGGAACAAGCCGGTGACAAATTCTTAATGTGGTAAAATGGCGCAAACACAGCGCCATTTTTTAGTATCCATTTACTGAACTCCTGAGTTGCCTGTTTTAATCTCTCGCTAATCCCCTCTTCCCGGCCCTGACATTCCTGTTCTGTGAAAAAGAGAATAAACCACTTTCCATCCGTGCACCCGAATGTTCTTAATATCAAGGAGGAGATTTATGTCTGGTATCTGAGTCTGTTAAATAACATGATAAAAAACCGCGCACTTCCTGCATTGCTTTCCCTGAACATTTAAGCAGCCCACCGGCACCTTGCCGATTAATACCTGTAGTAGTTTTAGGGATGCCCCCTCCTGGCACAAAGCGGCCTGAACGAAGGGCTATCAGGTCTGCTATGGGCGCCCCCCTACAGCTTCCATTGAAAGCATCAATCAATACGCAAAACTCCCGCCCCTGACAAACTCAGCCACCTCCCCCACCAAGTCACACTGCCACCAGGACAATGTTGTTGCTCCTGCCCGGAAGAGTTGTGTTGCTGCTGCCGTAACACGATGTTAGCATTTGGCAATCAAGACGCTTAGATGTCTAAAAACCCCATTCCTGACCCCGAGAGAGGCTAAAAGGAAGATGACAGATAATCTGCAACTCACACAACTGGTCGAGACCTGCCGCTGGATAGGGGCAAAAGGCTGGGCTCCCGCTACTGGCGGCAATATGTCTGTCCGCCAGGACGACGCATTTTGCTGGCTCAGCGAGTCGGGAAAAGATAAAGGCAACCTGACTACCGACGATTTTTTGCAGGTGGAAATCGCCACCAGTCACGCACCATCCGGTCGCAAACCATCGGCGGAGACCGGGCTGCATACCCTGATTTATCGCCTCTTTCCCCAGGCAAACGCGGTGTTGCACGTCCACACCGTCAACGCCACGGTGCTCTCGCGCATCGTTAAAACGCCGGAGCTATATATCAGCGGTTTTGAAATGCAAAAGTCGCTTAGCGGGCAGACCACCCATCTTGATACCGTCTGCGTGCCAGTGTTCGACAACGACCAGGATATCGACGCGCTGGCGTCACGTATTGCGCATTACGCGCAAGAGCGTTCTCTGAATTACGGTTTTCTTCTGCGCGGTCATGGCTTAACCTGCTGGGGACACTCAGTGGAGGAGGCCCGCCGTCATCTGGAGGGGCTGGAATTTTTATTTGAATGCGAAATGCGTTTGCGACAACTGGAGAGATTATGATTCGCGCGATTGTGACGGATATTGAAGGCACCACCAGCGATATCCGTTTTGTTCACAATGTTCTGTTCCCCTATGCGCGCGAGCGGCTGGCGGCGTTTGTCACCGCCCGGCAGTATGCCGAACCGGTAAAATCAATTCTTGATAATCTGCGCAACGAGATTGCCCGGCCGGACGCCAGTACCGCAGAACTTATCGAAACGCTTTTCACCTTTATGGATGAAGATCGCAAATCAACGGCGCTAAAAGCCCTGCAAGGCATTATCTGGCACGACGGTTACGTCAATGGCGACTTTACTGGTCACCTCTACCCGGACGTTCTGCCAGCGCTGGAGAAATGGAAAGCACAAGGCATTGATCTCTATGTTTATTCCTCCGGCTCCGTTGCGGCGCAGAAACTGTTATTTGGCTACAGCGACGAAGGTGATATTACTCATCTGTTCAGCGGCTATTTTGATACCCATATCGGCGCAAAGCGAGAAACGCAGTCATACCGCAATATCGCGTCGTATATCGGCGTCGCGCCGTCGCAAATCCTGTTCCTCTCCGATGTATATCAGGAGCTGGACGCCGCTGAAGAGGCGGGTCTTCGCACCCTGCAACTGATTCGTGGCGAGGGTGATGGCGCCAGCCGCCACCACCAGGTACATCAATTCGACGACATTAACCCGGAGCAGATCCTTTCATGAGCGCATTGACTATTTATTCCGATAAAGACGCCAGCCAGCCCCAGTGGCACAGTACCGACGCCGCAGAGATCGCCCAACAGCTCAACGCGAAAGGCGTCCGCTTCGAACGCTGGGTTGCAGACCGCGACTTAGGCCAGGCCCCCGCGCCAGAAACGGTGATCACCGCCTATCAACATGCGATTGATAAGCTGGTTGCCGAGAAAGGCTATCAGAGCTGGGATGTGATCAGCCTGCGCGCCGACAATCCACAAAAAGAGGCGCTGCGTGCAAAGTTTCTCAATGAACACACCCACGGCGAAGATGAAGTGCGCTTCTTCGTTGAAGGCGCAGGACTGTTTTGCCTGCACATTGGCGACCAGGTTTACCAGGTGCTGTGTGAGAAAAACGATCTAATTTCAGTGCCCGCCGGTACGCCGCACTGGTTTGATATGGGCTCCGAGCCAAACTTTACCGCGATCCGTATTTTCGATAACCCGGAAGGCTGGGTGGCGCAGTTTACTGGCGACGCCATTGCGGATGCCTATCCGCGCCTGCTTTAACGATCTGGCCGGGCGACGCTATCGTACGCCTGGCCTGCTCTGCATCAGGCCGCCTCCGTCCTGAAAACTCCCTTCGCCACGTTTTCTGGCGTCACCACACCGCTATCCAGCACCCAGCCGCTAATCAGCGCTGCTGGCGTCACGTCAAACGCCGGGTTATAGACCTGCGCATTTTCCGGCGCCCACTGTACCGCGCCAAAACTGCCCGCCACGCCGGTGACTTCTCCTGCCGCGCGCTGCTCAATCGGGATTGCGTCGCCATTCGGGCAGTGGGGGTCCAGCGTGGTTTGCGGCGCGGCAACGTAAAACGGAATACCGTGGAATTTCGCCAGCACCGCCAGCGAATAGGTGCCGATTTTATTCGCCACATCGCCATTTGCGGCGATACGGTCGGCCCCGACCCACACCGCGTCCACCAGCCCTTTCGCCATCAGGCTGGCAGCCATTGAGTCGGTAATCAGTTGATAGGGAACCCCCAGTTCGCCCAGTTCCCAGGCGGTGAGTCTGCCGCCCTGCAATAACGGGCGCGTTTCATCCACCCAGACGTTTTGCACGTTGCCCTGTGCATACGCGCGGGCAATCACCCCCAGCGCCGTCCCCGTGCCCGCTGTCGCCAGCCCGCCGGTGTTGCAGTGGGTCAGCAGACGGCTGCCCGACTTCACCAGCGCACTTCCCGCACGCGCGATATCGTCACAGAGTTGTTTGTCTTCATCGATCAGACGCAGCGCTTCCGCCGCCAGCGCTGGGACAAAGTCGTCTTGCCTCAGCGCCTGCTTCATGCGATCGAGATTGTTCATCAGATTGACCGCCGTCGGGCGCGCAGCGCGCAGCGTTTCCAGCGCTATCGCCAGTTCATCCCGGCGATGGCCTGACTCCGCCAGCAGCGCCAGTAGCAGACTGGCGGAAAGACCAATCAGCGGCGCACCGCGCACGCGCAGCGCGTGAATATGCCCCACCAGCGCTTCTACCGTTGAGGCATCCAGCCAGCGTTTCTCCTGCGGAAGCGCCTGCTGATCGAGAATAAATAATTGATTATCCGCCACTCGCAGGCTGGTCGTCTGTAATGTCTGCATGTCGTTAATTCTCTGTTGCGTTGTTGTATCACATTGTGTCAGGATGAATTACAGATGTATAGACGTCTACATGTCTTTATTAGTGAAATGAGTGAGGAACAGGCAATGTCGCAATACCGTACCTTTACCGCCCAGGATGCCGTGGAATACGCCCGAACGTTTGGCGGCATCGATGATCCATCCCACACTGGTAGAGGCGCAGGAGGTAGGCGACGGCAACCTTAATCTGGTGTTTAAGATTTTCGATACCACTGGCGTAAGCCGCATTGTCGTCAAACAGGCGCTGCCTTACGTGCGCTGCGTCGGCGAATCCTGGCCGCTGACGCTGGATCGCGCTCGTCTTGAAGCGCAAACGCTGGTGGCGCATTACCAAGCACTGCCCGCAGCATACGGTGAAAAATCCACCATTTCGACCCTGAACTGGCGGTGATGGTGATGGAAGATCTCTCCGACCATAACATCTGGCGCGACGAACTGATTAAAGGCGCCTGGTATCCGCAGGCGGCACGCCAGCTCGGCGAATATCTGGCGCAAACGCTGTTTCATACCAGCGATTTTTATCTCCACCCGCATGACAAAAAAGCGCAGGTGGCGACATTTATTAACCCGGAGATGTGTGAGATCACCGAAGATCTGTTCTTCAACGATCCCTACCAGATCCACGAGCGCAACAGCTATCCTGCGGAGATCGAAGGCGACGTCGCCGCGTTGCGCAGTGACGCTCAGCTTAAGCTGGCGGTGGCGGCGCTCAAACATCGTTTCTTCTCCCATGCCGAAGCGCTGCTGCACGGCGATATCCACAGCGGCTCGATCTTTGTCGCTGACGGTCGCCTGAAAGCCATCGACGCCGAGTTCGGCTACTTTGGGCCGATAGGCTTTGATGTGGGCACCGCCATCGGCAACCTGCTGCTGAACTTCTGCGGCCTGCCGGGTCATCTGGGCATTCGCGACGCCGCAGCCGCGCGCGAGCAGCGCCTGACGGATATTCAGGAGCTGTGGAACACCTTTGCTGAACGTTTTCAGGTGCTGGCGACGGAGAAAACCCGCGACGCGGCGCTACGCGCACCGGGCTATGCGTCGGAATTTCTGAAAAAAGTCTGGGCGGACGCCATCGGCTTTTGCGGCACTGAGCTGATTCGCCGCAGCGTCGGGCTGTCGCACGTAGCGGATATCGATACCATTCAGGATGCGGAAATGCGCCATGAATGCCTGCGCCATGCCATTACCCTCGGAAAAGCGCTGATTGTGATTGCCGACCGGATTGAGAGCGTGGAAGCGCTGATCGCGCGGGTGCGGCAGTACAGCTAAGTGCGGGCTGTTTGCCCGGTGGCGCTACGCTTACCGGGCCTACGATCCGAATGCAGGCCGGGTAAGGCGAAGCCGCCACCCGGCAAATACTTACCCCAGATACTCAATCACTGATAACCCGCCGTTGTAATCCGTGCTGTAGATAATCCCCCGCGCATCGACAAACACATCGCAGGACTGGATCACCTGCGGGCGATTTGGCCGCGTATCCATCATCTTCTCAGGCGCCGCAGGCACCAGCGCGCCGGTTTCTACCGGACGATAAGGATTGGAAATATCATAAGCGCGCACCCCTGCGTTCTGGTAAGTGGCGAAAATCAGCGTCGAGCTAATAAAGCTGCCAGGGCGGTTTTCGTGCAGGTTATGCGGCCCGAAGTGCGCCCCTTTCGCCACGTAATCAGCCTCATCCGGCTGCGGGAAGGTGGCGATGCTCACCGGATTCGACGGCTCGCGGATATCAAACAGCCAGATCAGCTTTTCGCCGTCTTCCTGATTGTCGAGCACCGCTTCGTCCAGCACCACCAGCAGATCGCGGTCCGGCAGCGGCAGCGCAGTGTGTGTGCCGCCGCCAAACGGCGGGCTCCAGTTGCGATGGCTAATCAGTTTCGGCTGCGTACGGTCTTGCACATCCAGCAGCGTCAGACCACCGTCACGCCAGCTACCGTAGGCGGTATCGCCAGCGATAATCGCGTGATGCAACGCATAGCGTTTGCCCTCCGGCCAGTCTGGCGTCTCTCCCGCCGCCTGATTCATCCCTGGCAACCACCAGCGCCCGGCCACCTCTGGCTTACGCGGATCGGCCAGATCGATGGTCAGGAAGATGTAGTCGGTGAAACCGTCGATCAGCGCCGAGACGTAGGCCCAGCGTCCGCCGACGTACCAGATGCGGTGAATGCCGATCCCATTCAGGGAGAGAAAACCGATTTCACGCGGTTTATCCGGCGTGGAAATATCAAACACGCGCAGCCCTGCGCTCCAGCCCCGATCCTGCACATCGCTGACCGTCTCACCGACCTGCCGCGTGTAGTAGACCTTTTCATCGGCAAAGCGGGCATCGGCGAACAAATCGCGGGCGTTAATCACCAGCAGCAGATCGTCATGCGCCTGCAAATGCACGTTCCAGGTGCCTGGCGGTGCAGGCACATAGCCCGCCGCCCGTGGGTTTTTCGGGTCACGCACGTCAACAATCGAAAACCCCTGCGACACCATATGGCCAATATAGGCAAAACCGCGATGTACCATCAGCTGTACGCCGTCCGGGCGACCGCCCTGGTCGCTATGGCCAATCAGCCGCATATTGCGGCTATAGTCGGGGCGCGGTAATTCAGTCACCTTAATCTCCTTTTGCCAAACGGCGAAACCGCCTTATCCGGCCTACAGAGAGCACATTGTAGGCCCGGTAAGCGCAGCGCCACCGGGCATTATTTATTCTTCGCTTCAAGCGTCGCAAACCACGGCGCGATAAAGTCTTCCGTCTGGCCCCAGCCCGGAATGATTTTGCCTAATGAGGCGACGTTAACCGCCCCCGGCTGCGCTGCCAGCAGCGCCTGCGGAATGGCTGCGGCTTTAAAATCGTAAGTGGCAGGCGTAGGTTCACCGGCAATCTTATTGGCAATCAGCCGCACGTTAGTGGCGCCAATCAGTTTCGGGTCAACGGCCACGCTCACCCTCCACGGGCTGCCCGCTTCGCGCATCAGTTGTAAATCCTGGTTGGAGATGTCGATGCTGTAGAGCTTAATCTCAGTGCGGCCGTTCTCTTTCAGCGCTTTGTACGCCCCCTGGCTAAAGGCGTCCCAGGTTCCCCAGATAGCGTCGATTTTCCCTTTCGGGTATTTCGCCAGCACCGCGCCCACTTTGTTAGCGGTATCGCCCTGCACGTCGGAAGAGACCGCACCGATAGACTCCAGCTCTTTAATCCCCGGATTGTCCTTCAGCATTTGCTGATAAGCCGCCTGGCGGCGCTCCATCGGCGGGAAACCGGCGACCCACAGCTTGATAATATTGGCTTTTACCGTTGAAATCTTTTACCAGTTGTCCGAAGGAGAGATGGGTCAGCGAGGCGTCATCCTGCTGAGTTACCGTCACGCCCGGGATCTCACCGTTGACGGCGGTATCAAACACCGCCACTTTGATCCCGGCATCTACCGCTTTCTTCACCAGCGCGGTGGAGTACGGATCGCGCCCTGAGAGAGAATAATACCGTCATACTTCTGGCTGATCGCCTGGTTAACGAAATCCTGGAATTTCGCGTCGTCGCCGTTGCTTAAAAAGGTGCTGACCTTAAAGCCGAGCTTTTTCCCCTCCTGAATCGCGCCCGCAACGAACTGGGTCGTGTTGTCATCAGAGCCAAGGTTGCGGATCACCGCAATGCGAACCGGGCCATTATGCCCGGCAATGGCCGCTGGCACCGGCGCAGGCGTTGCCGCATAGCCCGGCAGCGAACTCAGTAATCCCAGCGCCAACAAAGAAAGTGCAGTTTTTTTCATTATCGTTTCCCGTTGTGTTGTTAACGTTTTTGTATGTAGGTGATCGCCAGCGCCGCCGCCAGCACCAGCCCTTTTATAATGTCCATTGCGTAATAGGGCACCGAGAGCATCACCAGCCCGTTGGAGAGCACGCCAAGGATCACCGCCCCCACCAGCGTGCCAAGCGCGTTCGGTTTGCCGGAACCGGCCAGCGAAAAGCCGATCCACGCCGCCGCGACGGCATCCATCAAATAGCCTCCCCCGGCGTTAACCTGTGAAGAGCCAATACGCGAAGCCAGCAGGATGCCCCCTAACCCCGCCAGCAGTGAGGCAATAACGTAGGCCGCCACTTTATAGCGGGTGGTGCGAATACCGGAGAGACGCGCCGCTTCTGGGTTGCCGCCAATGGCGTACATCCGTCGCCCGTGGGTGGTCAGCGACAGCGCGAGCTGCGCCGCCAGCGTCACGACCAGCATCACGACAACAATAGTCGGCACCTGCCCCAGCGCGCCGAATGCCGCCGGAATAAGCCCCTCAGCCATTTCACCGCTCGGCAGCACCATGTTTTCAGTAATAGAACCGCCGTAGCTGTAGGTCATCGCCACCCCCTGAATCACAAACAGGCTGGCAAGCGTGGCGAGCATGTCGGGAATACGCAGCACCACAATCAGAAAAGCGTTGAACAGCCCCACCAGCGTACAGAGCGCCAGGGTAATGACAATCGCCCCGGTGGTGCCAAAGCCGTGCCAGACGAACAGCGAAATCACCAGTGCGTTCGCCAGCGACGCGGTTGAGCCAACGGAAAGATCAAAACCGCCGACGGTAAGCGAGATGGAGACGCCAATCGCAATCACCGTGACGATCGCAATAGAGCGCAGGATGTTGATGATATTGAAGGGATCGAGGAAGTTATCCGACGCGACGCCAAAAATAGCGATCAGCGCGACAACCGTCAGCAGCATGCCCCACTTATAGAGAAAATCGAAAATCTGCTGGCGGCCAGACGCCGCTGCATTGACTGAAAGGGCCTTACTCACAACGCCGTTCCTCCGGTTGAATAATAAAGTAGTGTCTCTTCGCGGGCCTGCGCGCCTTCCACTTCCGCCACGATGCGCCCGTCCCACAACACGCAGATGCGGTCGCACAGCCCCACCAGTTCGGCGAACTCACCGGAGGCGTAAATCACCCCTTTGCCTTCCCGCGCCAGGCCGTCGATCAGCGCAAACAGGTCAGTTTTGGCTTTCACGTCCACGCCTTTGGTCGGCTCGTCGAAAATCAGCACGCGGGCGTCGCCGCGCAGCCATTTGCCGATCGCCACTTTCTGCTGGTTGCCGCCGGAAAGCCGACGCAACACTTGCCCCGGCCCGCGAGCGCGCACGCCGACGCGGGCAATCACCGCTTCCGCCCAGCGCCATGCCTGACGATGACCAAACAAGCTCCAGCGCGAGAAACGGTTATCAGCGGCAACCGCCAGGTTCATGGCGACGGACTCATCAATAAAAATGCCCTCTTTGCGCCGTTCCTCCGGCACCAGCGCCAGCCCGCGCGTCACCGAATCAACCGGGTCGCGCGGCGTCCACGGCTGATGATTGAGTTCGCCGCGTTCAACGCGGCTTTTCGACGCACCGAACAGCGCCTTGCACAGCTCGGTTTTCCCGGCCCCCGCCAGCCCGGCGATGCCGAGAATTTCACCTTTACGCAGGTGCAAACTGATATTTTTCAGCAGCCGTTCATCGTGCAGCCCTTCCACGCGCAGCAGCGTTTCATCAGCATGCGGCGGGCGTTTTGGCGGATAGATATCGTTTAACTCATGACCCAGCATCTTCTCAACGATGGCGTCAGAGCTCAGTTCCGCCATCGGCCCGGACTCAATCAACTTGCCATCGCGCAGTACGGTTAAGGTGTCGCAAATGGCCTTTAGCTCATGAATGCGATGGGAGATAAACACCACGCCGATCCCCTGTTGTTGCAGGCGTTTCACCACGGCAAACAGCCGTTCGCTTTCATGCTGATCGAGCGGCGCGGTGGGTTCATCGAGGATCAGAAAACGACAGTGGTGCGAGAGCGCGCGGGCCAGCAGGATCTGCTGCTTTTCGGCGAGCGTGCAACCATCGATGACCCGGCGCACGTCCAGATGAACATCAAGCTGGGCCAGCGCGTCACGCGCCTGCTGGCGAATAGCGCGCCAGCGGTAGCGGTGTCCCGGCTGCGCCAGCTGATCGAGCATAATATTTTCCGCAATACTCAACCCCGGGATCAGCGCAACATCCACTTCCTGCTGCACCAGATGAATGCCCAGCCGTTTGGCGTCCAGCGGTTCGCGTATCGGCACCGGCTGGTTATTAATTGCAATTTCCCCTTCGTAATGGTCGTGCGTGCCGCAGAGCACCGCCATCAGCGTGGATTTCCCCGCACCGTTCGCCCCCGTCAGCGCGTGCACGGAACCGCCCGTCAGGGTGAAATCAACGCGGGAGAGCGCCTGAAAGCCGGAAAAGGCCAGGCTGATACCGCGCATGTCGAGGCGACTGGAGAGCATCCGCTGTAAATCCTTTCTGATAATCATTTGATTTACGAAATTTTTCACAGCTCTCCCTGACTGACAACGACATAAAAAGCATAAGATAAAGCAAAATATTATTAGCCATCCAGATGTCTATAAATGACATCGGGTTAGCCCATCACAAAGGGATCGCATCATGAGTAAGAATACTGACCGCTACGCGGCAGCGGGTTTCGAGGGTGGACTAAAACCCATCAAGGAAAGCGGGCATTTATCAGCCCCAATAAATCAGCTCTTTTTTATCTTTTAGATTTAGTTTAAGTCGATATATATCAATTCCAGATTATCAACCTGCATTTATGTGTTTCATATTTATGACACGCCAGGTTTATTAAAAATAAAAATTCATTTGAAGTGCTTTCATATAAATGATGATTAGTAGAGAATGTAACACCTCAGATAAAACCGCCATTTACTATTATTTACCTGATGCACAATGGGTGAAATTTGCATTTCATATAAATAGCGTCATGGAGTTTTCATGAAAAAACAACACAGCTGTCACGCAAAAAGAATATTTGCTTAACAATAAAACAACGTTATTATCAACCACAGATAAAAGACAGTCATATTACCTATGCTAACTCTGCATTTATCGACGCCAGCGGATTTAATGAAACGCAGTTAATGGGTAAACCACATAATATTATTCGCCACCCGGACATGCCCTCTGCCGCTTTCGCTGACATGTGGCACACGATACTGCAAGGCGATAGCTGGACCGGGCTGGTCAAAAACCGGCGACAAAACGGCGATCATTACTGGGTACGCGCAAATGTTACCCCTGTCTGGCAAAATGAAAAATTAACGGGGGTATATTTCAGTACGCACCGTGCCTTCCCGGGATGAGATTTCGCACAGCGAACAGCTTTATCAGAAAATAAACAATAATGGAATTAAAGGGTTTCGACTTTTTAAAGGCATAATTATCCGTCGCGGAGCGCTGTCCTGGCTTTCGATGTTTAAATGGCTGTCTGTTAGCCAACGCGTCAATTATGCTTTAGCCATCACCAGTCTGGCAGCCCTGTTATTTATTTTCTTACCTGTTCCTCCTGCTATTCAGGGGGGCAGCATCATCGTATTATTTTTGCTCCTGGCTATTTACCTTAAGGTTCAAATTTGTCAGCCGGTTAATACGCTGCTGGTGCAGATGAAAAAAGTGGTTTCGGGCCGTAAACCTGATAATTGCCATTTGCAGCGCGTAGACGAAATAGGGATGCTCATGCGACTGGTGAATCAATCGGGGCTTAATCTACGCTCCCTGGTTGATGATGTCAGCACGCAAATATCCGGTATTCAGGCTATCAGTCAGCGCGTGTCTCAGGAAGGCACGGCATTGCAGAGCCGCTCAGAAGAGACATCTGCCGACCTGCAACAAACCGCCGCAGCCATTGAAGAGATCGGTAGCGCTGTACAACAAACCGCGGATACCGCAGCCCAGACAATGACGATGGCCGACAGTACCAGCGCCAATGCGACTGAAGGCGGCCATATCATGAAGCAAACCATCACCATGATGCAGGCTATCTCACGCGATAACAGTCAAATCGTGGACATTATCGGCGTCATTGACAGTATTGCTTTTCAGACCAACATCCTGGCGCTGAATGCAGCGGTCGAAGCGGCCCGCGCCCGGTGAATCCGGGCGCGGATTTGCGGTCGTTGCCGCAGAGGTGCGTAACCTCGCCCAGCATTCTGCGTCTGCGGCAAAAGAGATCAAACAGCTTATCGAGAAAAACGTCACTAACGTCAATACGGGAGTGCAAATGGTCGAGCAGACGGAAACACACCTTACCGGGATGATCGATGACGTGTTGCAGATGTCTACCATGATCAAAGAGATAAGCCTGGCGACGCGGGAACAAACTTTAGCGCTCGAACAGATCAACAATTCAATTTCACGAATTGGTTCCATGACGGACAACAATGCGGAGATGGTGGAACAGGTAACGGATGCCGCAGGGGATTTAACGGGACGTGCGTCACGGCTGCAACAGGCCGTACAGGTTTTTGGCGCCTCACGATAGCAGCGAAAAGCAAAAAGCCCTCAGCATACGCCAGGGGCTTTTTTATTTACCGCGTTCTCAACGCGCAGGGTAATCGCGGTTAATCCACGCGTGATCGTCTTCCCAGGTGAAAATCCATTTGCGCACCGGGCCTGCCATCACATTCAGGTAATAACTGTCATACCCCGGCCATTGTCGCCACCGGGTGATAGCCTTTCGGCACCATCACGACGTCACGATTGTAGACCGCCATACACTCATCAAGCGAGCGATCGTCGGTGTATACCCGCTGCATACAAAATCCCTGTTCCGGGTTGAGGCGATGGTAATACGTCTCCTCAAGAAGGGTCTCGTAAGGCGGATTGTCAGTGTCGTGCTTGTGGCTCGGGTACGAACTGGTACAGCCTTCGTGAGTCCACACTTCCACCACCAGCAGACTATCGGCAGGTTTATCTTCCGGCAGAATGTTGTGTACATAGCGCTGGTTATGCCCCTTGCCCCTTGCCTCGCCGTCGATATCCTGCGGCGCAATCAGGCGGGTGGGATACGTTCCCTTGCCCGGCGCGGCGCATACCGCCAGCTCCAGCTTAGTTAACGCCTGTACCTGTACCGTTTCTCCGGGCGTAACGTATACTGCCCACGGCTTAATACGCTCGAACGGGCTCATCCGCTCGCCAATCTCTGAAAACTGCGCGGTTGGCGTGGTGACAGATGCCCTCCCCGCCACCAGCACCAGACAGCGCTCTTCAGCAACGGCGGGAAGATGCAACTGCTGCCCTTCTTCAAGCTCAAACGCGTCAAAACCGACGTAGCCCCAGCCTGCCCGCTCCGGGGTGACGGACTGGGTACGTCCCTGCGCGTCAGGCTGTTGCCAGCGTGACAGTAAACGTGACATAGCGCCTCCTCAGATAAGACCGGCATCCCGCGCCAGGCGGCTCAGGTTGTTATATCCCAGCCGCGCGTAAGTCAGCGGATGGGCAATCGCCGGGTCCTGCTCCGCCTCCACCACCAGCCAACCCTGATAATCGTGCTCTTTCAGCAATCGCATAATCGGCGGGTAATCCACGCAGCCGTCGCCCGGTACGGTAAAGACGCCGCTGAGCACCGCATCCAGAAAGCTGGTTTTACGGTTTTTCACATCTGCCAGCACGTCGGCGCGCACGTCTTTACAGTGCACATGATTAATACGGCTCGCCCAGCGTTGCGCCACCGCCAGCGGATCGGCGCCAGCAAACGTTAAATGACCGGTGTCGAGCAGCAATCCAACCTCATCGCCGGTATGGGTCATCAGATTGTCCACATCCTCTGCGGACTCAATCACCGTCCCCATAATGGTGATGATAAGCAATCTGCACTCCCTGCTGCTGTGTATAGCGGGCGAACGCGGTGAGCTTCTCGCCATACTCCGCCCAGCGCGCCTGCGGGAATCGCGGGACGCAGGGTGAACCGGCGTCTGCTGTTCCGCCGTGAATGCAATGGCTCACCTCAGCGAAAACCATCACTTTCGCCCCCAGCTCGCGCAATAACGTCAAATGCGCCTGCGCCGCCGCAATCTCTTCTTCTACGCTCCGCTCCAGCAGGCGACCGGAATACCACCCGGACACCAGCTTCAGATCGTGGCGTTGCAGGATTGGCCCCAGCAGACGCGCCTCGCGTGGGAATTTATTACCGAGTTCAAAGCCCGCAAAACCAGCCTCTTTACCTTCGCTCAGACAGGTATCCAGCGGCGTTTCCGCGCCAAGAGAGGGCAAATCATCATTGGTCCATGTCAGAGGATTAATGCCTAATTGCACAGCCATAATGTTCTCCTAAAGTTATGCCTGCCCGCGCTCGCGCCACCAGGCGATCAGTTGCAGATAGTTATCCCGAATGCGCGTCACCAGTTGCGCATCGTCAATGTCATGTTTCAGCCATGCGCGGGAAGCCTCGCCAAACAGCGTGCGCCCCCACCGCAAACCCCTTCACCAGCTCATGTCCGGCAGCGGCTCTGAACCCTGCGCGTAACTGTTCGGCTGGCGCATCCAGCCCAAGAATCACCACGCCACAGCAGTGCGGGTCGCGGCGTTCGATAATGTCACTCAGCGCCGTCCAGCCGTCAGAGGAGAGCGGCGGCAGTTTCCACCAGTCGGGGTAAATGCCCAGGTTGTAGAAGCGGGAGATAGCCCGCAGGTAAAGCTCATCGCTGCGCGGCATACCCACAGGTAAAATCACTTCCAGCAGCAGCTCATGCCCCGACTGACAGCAGGCGTGATACACCTCGGCGATTTTCTGCTCCTGCTCCAGGCGCAGACCGTGGGCATCTTCCGGGTGGAAAAAGACCAGGCACTTCACCACATGTTCCTGCGGCCAACTGATAAGCTGAGTGCCAATGTTGCCGTGCTCCATCTCCAGCGGCCGTGAACCGGGAAGCTCAATCGGGCGGCCAATCCACCACCCTTCGCCGGTTATCGCATTCAGCGCGTCCTGGCCAAACGTTCCGTCGCACAGCAAACCGGCTTTTCCTTCCAGCCCCGCGCTGTTCGCCGCATCGCGGCTGGCCTGTAAGATCAGCGTTTTCAGCGCCGGAATGCGCTTCAGGGAGGCGCCGCACTGTAGCGCCATCTCTTCAAGCTGACTGCGGTGATCAAACGCCATCACGCACAGTTCCGGCCAGTTACGCCGACGCGTAGTGACGCGGTGCAGATGATTAAGCCGTGGATCAAGATCCGGGCGCGGCACCTGATGCTCGCGAGAGAGGTAGTTATCCAGTTCCACCTTACTCGGCATCGCGGGCGCGCAACCGTGGCGCGAGACCACCAGCGCGCCGCAGGCGTTGGCGTAGCGGCAGGCCTGCTCCCAGCCTTCATCATTGAGATAACCGCGCAGCAGCCCCGACATAAACGCATCGCCCGCGCCGAGCACATTGAGCACCTCGACGCGCACGCCGGTCACCGTCAGCCCGTCATCCAGCGATGGCGGAATCGCGTCGGTATACACCGAGCAGCCCAGCGCGCCGCGTTTACAAACCAGCGTCGCCGCGCTTACCTCACGCACCTGCGCCAGCGCCTGCACGGTATCGGTAGCGCCGCCCGCAATATGAAACTCCTCCTCGGTGCCGACGATCACATCAAACAGGTGCAACACCGCCTGCAACTGGCGAGTGACCTGCTCTGCGGCAATAAAGCGCGTTTCGCCGTCGCCCAGCGAGGTCAGCCCCCACAGCACCGGACGATAGTCGATATCCAGTACCGTGCGCACGCCGTGACGGCGGGCACAGGTCAGCGCGGTCAGCACCGCGTCGCGGGTTTGCGGATGAGAAAGATGAGTCCCGGTGATGGCGAGGCAGCGGGATGAAGCGATGTACTGCTCGTCAACATCGCTGGCGGTAATCGCCATATCCGCGCAGTTATCGCGATAAAAAATCAGTGGAAAGGTGTCCCGGTCTTTAATGCCGAGTAGCACCAGCGCCGTCAGGCGTTCTTTATCCGTTATCAGATGGCTGGTATCGCAGCCAACATGGTTAAGCTCTTCGCGCAAAAAGCGCCCCATATGTTCGTCGCCCACTCTTGCCAGCATTGACGAACGCAGCCCCTGGCGCGCGGCGCCGTAGGCGACATTCCCTGAGGAACCGCCGAGGTATTTGGCAAAACTTGAGACATCCTCCAGCCGTGCGCCAATCTGCTGGCTGTAGAGGTCAACCGCCACGCGGCCCATGCATATCACATCAAACTGCTTTTCCACGTTGATACCTCGTCAGACAATATCGTTCACATTCAGCCAGCGGCCTTCCTGATGCGAGAGCGCGATGGCGTCCAGCACGCGCGACACTTTCCAGCCCTCTTCAAAATCCGGCCACATCGGCGCATCGGCGGCAACGCCGTTCACCAGGTCGCGGATTTCCACCGTTTTCTGATCGTTAAAGCCGATGCCGTGCCCCGCCCCCATGCAAAACGCGGCATAGTCCGGGTGCGCGGGCCCCACCAACAGGGTGCGAAATCCCTGGCGGTTAACCGGATCGTCATGCAGATAGAGCTTCAGCTCGGCCATTCGCTCCTGGGTAAAACTGATGGCGCCTTTGGTGCCGGTAATCACGTATGACAGCCCCATTTTGCGCCCGCAGGCCACGCGGGAGGTTTCGATCACCCCCTGCGCGCCGCTGGCGGAATCGCACCATCGCGTGCGCCTGATCTTCATTTTCCACGGCCACCTTCTGCGCCGATCCCGCGCTGGCCGGGCGCTCCGGCACCACAATGTTCAGGTCGCCGCAGACTTCGCGAATATCGCCGACCAGGTAGTGCGCCATATTGACGATATGCGCCGCCAGATCGCCCAGCGCCCCTAACCCCGCCGTCTCCTTAAAGCAGTGCCAGTGAATAGGGGAAAGCGGGTCAGCCATATAGTCCTCGTTGTGGGTGCCGTAGAAGTGGATCACATCGCCTATCTCCCCTCGCGCGATGATCTCTTTCGCCAGCGCCGCCGTCGGGTTCTTCATATAGTTAAAACCCACCAGCGTTTTCACCCCGGCCTGTTTTGCGGCCTCAACCATTTCGCGGGCATCGGTGAGCGTTCAGCGCCAGCGGCTTTTCCGAATAGACGTGCTTACCGTGGCGAATGGCCGCCAGCGCCATCTCTTTTATGCAGATGGTTTGGGCGAACAGATATCCACCACATCGATATTCGGGTCTGCCACCAGCTCACGCCAGTCGCCGGGTCGAACGACGAAACCCGAATGCCTGCGCCCGTTCCGCCGCCAGCTCCGGCGGTCACTTCCGCCACCATTTCGCGCACCAGCCGGCCTTGCAGGTTGAACACCGTCGGCGCCTGGGCATAGGCAATGGCGTGCGCCTTGCCGATGTATCCCGTCCCAATCAATCCAATTCGCACTTGTTTCATTATTTATCCCTCACAGCGCGCCACGGCGGCTCTTGGCATAGGTATCAAACGCCACCGCCAGCCACAATAATCAGCCCGGTAATAATTTGTTGGTAGTAGGCGGAGACGTTCATCAGCACCAGACCGGTTTATCAGAATGCCCATAATGATCGAGCCGGATAACGGTGCCGCCGATGCGACCATAGCCGCCCATCAGCGATGTCCCGCCAATGACCACCGAGGCGATAACGCGCAGTTCAAAGGAGATCCCGGCCACCGCCTCCGCGCTGCCCAGACGGGGCGCTCAGTACAAACCCCGCCAGCCCGGCCAGACAGCCAATCACGACATACCACGCTGACCAACACACGTTTGACGTTGACCCCGGCAAGACGCGCCGCCTCCGGGTTGCCGCCAATGGCGTAGACGAAACGGCCCCAGCGCGTTTTGTGCAACGCCAGATAACCGCCGATCGCCACCAGCGCAAAAATCCAGATCGGGATGGAGATACCGAGCAGTTCGCCACGCCCCCACCAGCGGTAGCCCTGGTCAAAACCGGCAATGGGCGCGCCGTCGTTAATCACCAGCGTCAGGCCGCGCCAGATGGTCATCCCGCCGAGGGTGACAATGAACGGTGGCAGGCGTAGGCGGGTCACGCCCAGGCCATGCAGGAAGCCAATCGCCGTCCCCATCGCCAGGCAGATGCCGAGGCCAATCAGCCAGCTCATCCCGCCCCAGGCGCTCGGGTCTACCGTGGTGAAGTTGTCGCCTTTAATCACGTATGCTGCCGTCATGGCGCATACCGCCAGAATGGAACCGACAGACAGATCGATTCCGGCAGTCAGAATGACGAACGTCATTCCCCACGGCCATGATCCCGTAGATCGACACCTCGGTCAGGATGTTGAAAATATTGCGTTCTGACAGGAAGTTACTGTTCTGCGTCTGGAAAAAAATCAGCAGCAGGAACATAAAAATCAGTACTCCAAAGCGCTCGAAAAAAGCGATCGGATCGATACGTCCGCTACGTTTGGCAGGGGGTTGCGTTTTGGTCACTATCTGCGTCATGTGAAACTCCGTTATGCCGCGTTCAGGGCGTTATGGTTGATGGCCATCATCATCATGAGCCGCTCTTCGGTGGCGTCATCGCCGTGGATTTCACCGGTTACCCGGCCTTCGCTTAAGGTGATGATCCGGTCGGAAACCGCCATCACTTCGGGCAGATCGGAAGAGATCACAATCACCGCCACGCCCTGTTTCGCCATATCAAACAGCACCTGGTGCACCTCGGATTTGGTGCCCACATCAATGCCGCGCGTCGGTTCATCAACAATCAGCACCCGTGGATTGAGCGCCATACAGCGCGCGAGGAATCACTTTCTGCTGATTGCCGCCGGAGAGCTTGCGCACCTCCTGTTCGCTGTTGACCATCTTGATTTGCAGCGCCTGGCGGTAAGATTCGATCAGGTCATCTTCTTTGCGGGTGTTGACGAAAAAGCGCCAGCGCAGCAGCGAAGAGAGACTGGAGAGCGACAGGTTGTCGCGAATAGACAGTCCCAGCACCGCCCCCTCTTTTTTGCGATCTTCCGGCACCAGCGCCACGCCCTGATCCAGCGCGTACATCGGGTCACGGGGGTGATACGCCGCGCCGTCCAGTGCGAACGTCCCGGAAGTAAAACCGTCAGCGCCAAAAAGACAGCGCGCCACTTCGGTACGCCCGGCGCCGACCAGCCCCGCAATCCCCAGCACCTCCCCGGCGTGAACGTGAAAGCTGATGTCGTGCAGCGCAATGCCGTGCGGGTCCATCGGCGGCTTTTCACGACACAGCCCTTTCACCGCAAGGCGAATCGGTTTGTCTTCATGATGGGTTTCGCTGGGGGGGCGACGATTAAAGGCCACATCTCGTCCCACCATCAGGCGGATCAGCTGTTCCACGTTGGTTTCCGCGACCGCGCCGCTGCCGGTAAAACGGCCATCCTGAAACACGGTAAAACGATCGCAGAGCTGGAAAACTTCATGCAGGCGATGGGTGACATAAATAATGCTCACGCCCCGGCCTTTAAGTTCCCGCACGACGCGGTGCAGGCTTTCCACTTCGCTGTCGCTCAGCGCGGCGGAAGGTTCATCCATAATGATGAGCTTCGCGTTCAGGGTCAGCGCGCGGGCGATCTCCACCATTTGCTGCTGCGCCACGCTCAGGCGGGCAACCGGCGTGGTCGGCGCGACATTCAGTTGCAGATAGTCCAGCACCACCTGCGCCTCCTGGTTCACGGCCTTCGCATCGACGATCACATTACGTTTACGCGGCTCGCGCCCGAGAAACATATTTTCCGCAACGGTCATGTTGGGCAGCAGATTAAATTCCTGATAGATGGTAATGATGCCTTTGTTTTGCCGCTCAACCGGCGAGTCCTCCACCGGCAGCGTTTCGCCATTGAACCAGATGTCCCCACGGGTCTGCGGCTGCGCCCCTGCCAGCGCTTTCAGCAGCGTGGACTTCCCCGCGCCGTTCTCGCCAAGCAGCGCGTGAATCTCCCCCGTCCCGACGGTCAGTTGTACGTTGCTCAACGCCCAGACGCCGGAAAAGCTCTTTGCCAGATCGGTAACTTTCAGTAAGGGTTGCAACATCGGTCTGCTCCTCCTTTAATGCGAGCCGCCGCAGCGACGGCGGCTCCGGGCAAATCAGTTACCGGCTTCGCCGATACGCTCGGCCTGTTGCAGGTTCTCTTTGGTGATTAACGTCGGCGGATAATCCGCACCGGTGATGGCTTTCTTCTCACGCACGTTCGCAACCAGCTGGCTCATCGCCGTCTGTACCGCGAAGCCCGGACGCTGATCCGCCGTCGCCGCCATCCAGCCGTCGCGTACCCGCGCCAGCGCTTCCGGCACCGCGTCAAATCCTGTCACCAGAATTTCACCCGGTTTCACCCCCTGCCCCTGCAACGCTTCAATCGCGCCCAGCGCCATATCATCGTTGGCGGAGAGGATGACCTGCGGACGTTTTTTCAACGACGGCAGCACGCTTTCAACAATGCGCATTCCTTCCGAACGCATCCAGTTACCGGTCTGGTCAGCAACAATGCGGTACGTATCGCCCCCCGCCTTCAGGCTGTCGCGAATGCCTTTGGTGCGTTCAATATTGGAAGAAGAGCCCGGCTGGCCGGTCAGCAGCACAATGTCTGCGCCGTCAGGAAATTTGCTTTTGACAAAGTCGCCAATGGCCTGGCCGCCCTTGTAGTTGTTCGCGCCAAAATGCGGAACCTGCTTCTGGCTATCGACGGAGCGATCGAGCGTCACCACCGGCAGCTTAGCGTCCTGAATCTCATCCACCGCGCTGGAAACTGCGTTGACATCATTCGGGGAGACGATGAATCCCTGGGCGCCACGGGTGATAGCGTTTTCCAGATCGGCAACCTGCTTCGGCGAACTTCCCTGCCCGTCCAGAACCTGTAGGCTGACGCCCATCTCTTTCGCGGCTTTCACCGCCGTGCGCTGCATGTGAACTTCAAACGGCATTGCCAGGTTCGGCGTGCTGAAAACAATTTGTTCGTTCTCGGCCATTGCCGCCCCGGCTGTCATGGCGATGAAGGCGGCTAAAATCAGCTTTTTCATTGTTATGTCTCTCTGTGTAGGGTGTGTTGTTATGGAAAATCAGAGGAGAACTTCACGCTGGCTGTGCAATGACTCCAGCGCTTTATCAGCCAGATACAGCGCACGCTCACCGTCATCACCGCTGCACTCCGGCACTGCCTCGCCGCGCAAGATGGCGACAAAGTGCTCCCACTCGGCGGCATAGGCAGCCTGATAACGTTGCAGGAAGAAATGCTCAGGCAGCGCGCTGGTGCAGCCGTTCTGGCCAAAGTGCTGCACCTGGTTTTCGAGGATATTGCCCGCCGTAAGCAGACCTTCGGAACCGTGCAGTTCCAGACGCTGGTCATAGCCATAAGACGAGCGACGGCTGTTAACGATGGTCGCCAGCGCGCCGGAGGCATACTTGAGCACGATAAACGCGGTGTCGATATCGCCTGCCGCGCCAATTGCCGGATCGACCAGATTGCTTCCCTGGGCGTAGACCGAAACAGGCTCTTCCCCCATGATGAAACGCGCCATATCGAAATCGTGGATGGTCATATCGCGGAACATCCCGCCGGAGACGCGCACATATTCCGCAGGCGGCGGAGAAGGATCGCGGGAGATAATCAGCAATGATTCCGGCTTGCCGATGCGCCCGCTCTGCGCCTCGGTTTTAACGCGGCGGAACTGTGGGTCGAAACGACGGTTAAAGCCGATAAACAGCGGTACGTCGAACTCTTTGACCACTTTCAGGCAGTCGCGCACGCGGGCAAGATCAAGATGTACGGGCTTTTCACAGAAAATGGCTTTGCCGTGGCGGGCGGCCAGTTCAATCAAATCGGCGTGGGTATCCGTGGCGGAGGCAATCAGCACGGCATGAACATCAGGATCGGTCATCGCCTCATCAAGACTTTGCTGACGGGCCTGATATTGCGTAGCCAGGCGGGAGGCAAAGGTCTCGTTCGGATCAACGACAGACCACAGGGTAGTCTCTTTGTGGGTTGCGATGTTAGCGGCATGTACCTGACCAATTCGGCCAGCTCCCAGTAAAGCAATGTTAAACATAACGGCTCCCGGTGTTGGTGAATGCGGTGAACTAACGACCCCTTAAATAAAACATTTATTTCATTTTTATAAATAGTGAAAATTATATTTTTGCGCGCAAGTTAACATTCTTGTGATGATTGAGGTAAATTTTGTTATCAATCTCACAACACAACGATGGAGAAGATGCAGAAATTGGCCCCCTTTCATTCAGAAAGAGGGCGAGGAATGAAAAAACAGGAAAAATGAAATGAAAGTTTCGTTGTCGCAGGTTGCCGGATGGCGGCGCGAACGCCTTATCCGGCCTACGGGTTAGCGCCATCCGGCATTACTCACTCAATACTGACGCGCCTTTTTCACCTGATCGAACGTCTGCTCGGCGGCTTTTCGCACCGACGGTGAATCGGCCACCTGCGCATCGCCGGTGCGCCACCATGAGGCGTAATCGTGAGTCATCGTTTTTGGCAGCACTTTAATATCCAGCAGCGTCGGCCCCGGATGCGCACGCGCCGCCTCCAGCGCCGTCAGCAGGCTCTGCTCATCATGTACCCGCCACGCCCGGCAGCCGTAGCTTTGCGCATTTTGGGCGAAATCAACCGCCACCAGCGGGCCGTCCAGCTGACCGGATTGTGGTTGACGAGCGCGATTCTCGGTGCCAAAACTGCCCATCCCATGCCCCATTTGCAGGTTATTGATGCAGCCAAACCCGCCGTTATCAAAACAGCAGGATGGTGATTTTTATCCCCTCCTGCACCGCCGTTTGCAGCTCGGAATGCAGCATCATGTACGAACCGTCGCCCACCATCGCATAGACCGGCTGCTGCGGCTTCGCGAGCTTCGCCCCAAGCGCGGCCGCAATTTCATACCCCATACAGGAATAGCCGTACTCCAGGTGGTAGCTGTCGGGCGTTTTCACCTGCCAGAGACGCTGCAAATCGCCCGGCAGCGATCCCGCCGCGCCGACCACAATGGCGTCATCCTCAATGTGCTGGTTGATAATCCCCAGAACGCGAGTCTGAGTCAGCCGCGTGTTCAGCGCTTCACTGTATTCCGCCAGTTGCGCATCAAGGTGCCCGGCAATTTCCGGCGCGTCATCCGGGCGCCACTGGCGAGACCACAGCCGGCGGCACTCCTCGTCCCAGGCCGATTTCGCCTGCGCCACCTCGTCTCCCCAGTCGCTGCGATAATCCTGAAGCCCTTCCGTCAGCACCGTCAGACCAGCGCGGGCATCGGCCACCAGCGCCGTGGCGTCCAGTTTGAGGGCATCGAACTCGGCGACATTCAGCAGGAGAAACTCTACGTCCGGGTGTGCAAACAGCGCTTTCGAACCGGTGGTGAAATCGGTCAGACGCGTGCCGACGCCGATAACCAGATCGGCCTGCGGCGCAAGCTGGTTTGCCGCCAGCCCGCCGGTAACGCCAATACCGCCCAGATTCAGCGGATGGTCGCTGACCAGCGCGCCTTTCCCGGCCTGGGTTTCCGCAAACGGCAGGTGCAGGTTTTCCACAAACTGACGAAACGCGTCGTGCGCGCCGGAATAACGCACCCCGCCGCCGCAAACCACCAGCGGGCGGCGTTTACGGGCAATCAGCGCCCGCGCCTGCGCCAGCCGGTGTGGGTCCGGCGGTCGTCTTTCAATATGGTGAACGCGACGGACAAAGAAACTCTGCGGGTAATCCAGGCTTCGCCTGCACATCCTGCGGTAAACAGATCGTCACCGCGCCGGTATCAGCCGGATCGGTCAGGGTGCGCATAGCGTTAAGCATCGCGCTCATCAACTGTTCCGGGCGGTTGATACGATCCCAGTAGCGCGAAACCGGGCGAAAGCAGTCGTTGGTGCTGATACTGAGATCGTGGTACTGCTCGATTTGCTGTAATACCGGGTCCGGCTGGCGGCTGGCGTAGATATCGCCCGGCAACAGCAGCAGCGGAATACGGTTCGCCGTCGCCGTGGCCGCCGCCGTCACCATATTAGCCGCGCCGGGCCCTACCGAAGAGGTGACGGCGTAAATGCGCTGGCGACGGTGCTGTTTCGCGAACCCTGTCGCCATGTGCGCCATTCCCTGTTCATTACAGCCCTGATGCACCCGCAAGTGCCCGGCGTCCTGCTCCAGCGCCTGCCCGATGCCGAGTACGTTGCCGTGGCCGAAGATGGTCGCCACGCCTTCGATGAACGGCATCTCCTGTCCGTCTACATCGACGTACTGTTGGTTGAGAAACTTGACCAGCGCCTGCGCCATGGTCATACGTACGGTTGTCATAAGTCCCTCCGTCAGCCCAGCGTTGGCATGGAGAACGCGGCGCCGCTATCCTGCTGCATCTCCGGCCAGCGGGCGGTAACGGTTTTCATGCGGGTATAAAAACGCACGCCGTCCATTACCATGAACGTTAAGCGGACCAAAAATAGACCGTTTCCAGCCGCCGAAACTGTGGAACGCCATCGGCACCGGAATCGGCACGTTAACGCCGACCATCCCGGCCTGCACCCTCTTCACAGAAACGACGCGCACAGCCGCCGTCGCGGGTAAAGATCGCCGTCCCGTTGCCATATTCGTGGCGATTAATCAGATCCACCGCGCTGGCGTAATCCTTCACCCGCACCACGGAGAGTACCGGGCCAAAGATCTCTTCTTTGTAAATCGTCATCTCAGGCGTGACGTTATCAAACAAGGTCGGCCCGACGAAAAAGCCCTGTTCGTGGCGCTTCACGCTAAAGCCGCGACCATCCACCCGCAGCCGCGCGCCCTGCACCTCGCCGCTGTCGATATAGCCCAGCACTTTACTGCGATGTGCGGCGGAGATCAGCGGGCCCATCTCATTTTCCGGCGTTTGATCAAGCCCCGGCCCAACGCGTAACGCGGCGATCTGCGTTTCCAGCCGCGCGCAAAGTTCGTCCGCCGTGTTATCCCCCACCGCCAGCACCACGGAGAGCGCCATACAGCGCTCGCCCGCCGCACCATACGCCGCGCCCATAATCGCATTGGTTGCCATATTCATGTCGGCGTCCGGCATCAGAATGCAGTGGTTTTTCGCCCCGCCAACGCCTGACAGCGTTTGCCGTGCGCCGACGCCGTCTGATAAATATATTCTGCAATCGGCGTCGAGCCGACAAAACTGACGGCCTGAACGCGCGGATCGGTCAGCAGAACATCCACCGCTTCTTTATCGCCCTGCACGACGTTAAAAACGCCATCCGGCAGACCGGCCTCTTTCAGCAGTTTTGCCAGCGCAAGCGGCAGCGAGGGATCTTTTTCCGACGGCTTAAGCACAAAGGTATTGCCGGTAGCCAGTGCGATGGGGAACATCCACATCGGCACCATCGCCGGGAAGTTGAACGGGGTGACCCCGGCGCACACGCCCAGAGGCTGCATCAGTGAATGGCTGTCAACGCCGGTGCCGACATTCGCCGAATGTTCGCCTTTTTGCAGGTGTGGAATGCCGCAGGCAAACTCGACCACTTCCAGACCGCGCGTCAGTTCGCCCACCGCATCAGAATACACTTTGCCATGTTCTTCACTGACCAGCCGGGCGAGCGAATCCATGTTCTGCTCCAGCAGCGCTTTAAAACGAAACAGCACTCGCGCGCGTTTCAGCGGCGACTGCCTTGACCAGGCGGCAAACGCCTGCTGCGCAGCGGCAATGGCTCGCTCCGTTTCCTGCGCCGTGCTCATCACCACCTGACGAATTTGCTCGCCCGTGGCGGGGTTGAAGATCGCCTGAATGCGCTGGCCTGAGCCTGTAACACATTCGCCGTGAATAAAATTCGCTACCGTCTCCATCCTGAACCTCTCGCTGTTAATACGTGACTGTTACCCGAACACTGTATATGAAACAAACGTTCTATTTTAAGTTGAAATAAAATAAATATTGATTATTGTGATCAGGAATGGATTTTTATGTTAACAGGCTGCATCGCCGGGCCGGATGTATCGCTAACATTTAAAATGTACGGTTTTGCGTTTAGAATCAGAAAACTAAGTATGGGGGATAACATGACGACAGCATCCAGTCTGAGCGAGCTACAGCAGCAAATTCGCGACCGTTACGATAGTCTCAGTAAACGATTGCAGCAGGTGTCCCGCTATGTGCTGGATAACACTAACAGCGTAGCGTTCGATACCGTCGCCGTCATCGCCGAGCGGGCGGACGTGCCGCCATCGACGCTTATCCGTTTCGCCAACGCGTTTGACTTCACCGGTTTCAACGAAATGAAACAACTGTTTCGTATGAACCTGGTGGAAGAAACGGCCAGCTACAGCGATCGCGCGCGGCTGTTCAGAGAGATGGAGAGCGAATCCGTACCGGAAACGCCGTTAGACATCCTGCAAGAATTTGCCCGTTCGAATGCTCAGGCGCTGCAACAGCTGGCGTCGCGTACCGATCCCGACATGCTGCAACGCGCCGTTCAATTACTGGCGGAGGCCGACACGATTTATATCGCTGGCCTGCGGCGCTCTTTTAGCGTGGCCGCCTATCTGACCTACGCGCTCAGCCACCTTGAATGCCGCCCAATACTGCTTGATGGCATGGGGGGTATGCTGCGAGAGCAAATCAGCCGAATCAAGAGTCGCGATATCGTTATCTCCATCAGCTTTTCCCCTTACGCAGAAGAGACGGTCATGGTCAGCGAAACCGCAGCCAGCGTCGGCGCAAAGCAAATTGTCATTACCGACAGTCAGATAAGCCCACTGGCGACCTTCAGCGATCTCTGCTTTGTAGTCAAAGAGGCGCAGGTAGACGCTTTTCGCTCACAATCCGCGACGCTTTGTCTGGTGCAGTCATTGGTTGTCGCTCTGGCCTACAGGCAGGGAAACAGCCATAAATAATCGTTAAGGCGTGGACGAAGATAATATTGCTTAAAATAGCGTTATTTTTTGATCATGCGTTAATTCAAAATGCCCCTTTACAGGGCACAAACGCAACGTTTTTTCGTGTGTAGTATTACTCTTTATTTATCTTTTCGCTGGCGCGAAAACTTTTTCATGTAAATCCAGATATAACTCATCAATCTGCGTAAACGGATTGATACAATCGTTCTTCTCAAGCCATGCTCTGAGCCTGGCGCTTTCCTCACACGCCTTAAGACCATTTTTCTTTATTAGGCTATAGAGTCCACTATACTTTTCGCTATAATCTTTCAAATGCGTATTTTTAAGGTATTCCTTGCAGTTCTGTGCCGCGCTTTTATTTGCTTTAACAAATGGCCGTCTTAACACTTCATAATGGAGTAAAAACCAGACCTCGATGCAGGGATCAGAACGCAGGATCTTCGCCTGAGGATACCGGTCGCCACCAAGGGACTTTTTACGCCGTGAAAAAGTATGTTCTTTTAACATACTGGATGCCAGGTCAATATCTTTCCCAAACTCATCCGTATCAATTAGGCAATAAATCAGCTCAAATTCAAGATCCTGCTCATAAAGATCAATGGCGGTGCGTACAACGCTACTTGGGTTTGAATGGCGCCCAGGTTCAATATAAACGTCTGTATTCGCTATTTTAAGGTCTTTAACCATATCCTTAAAATAGGTTGGTTCGGTCTCCGTACCTTCGCAAACGATCAGGGTTTTCTTACGCTCAGATTTAACTTTACCGCTGCCTCGTTTTTTCAATGCAGAAGGAGAAATTAACTCTTTCATTTTCCTGGCCATCATTCACCCCAAAAAAGGAACGCCACCAAATTTACCCAAATCCCAGCCTTTTATAATAGAGTCCTCAAACCTGGGGGCAAAATCGCTCAGTGGATAAAGCACGGTTTCAAGCTCGCTATTTTTCTCCAGGAACCATATTTGATCCCGTCTGACGAGTTTTTCCGTATCTAATAGAACGTTTGAATGCGTTGTGAGAATCAGCTGCAAAAGACGTTCAGAGTGTTTGACCATTAACTCAAAAATCGCTCTGACGATATAAGGGTGGAGCGATGATTCAAACTCATCAAGAACCAGTACGCTTTTTTCACCGGCCTCACAGCACAGTAAAAGAATGCCTGATAGATCGAATAACTTCTTCGTTCCCGAAGATAATCTTTCATAAGGGATGTTTTTCTTGATACCGCTGGACGTCGTATGTTCTAAAACAATTTGAAAACCGACATCGCTCAATATCATTTTTTTCATTTCTTCTGGCATCTCATCAGGTAACGTCACATTCTTTTTCGTTACCGAAATATCAGAAATAGAAAGATCAAACTTGTTTAAAAACTCAAGTATTTTATTTTTTTTCTGTTCATCGCCATCAGCCAGATCGTCTAAAAAGAGTATCTGGATGCCATTCGGAAAACATCATCATTGCGATTACTGGATACAATTAAATCGCCTCTGAACCAGTTAATAAACTCATCCAGTTGTGAGACATCATAAGCATGCAGAATGGATACGAATGGCGAGCGTTTGCTGTTATTGGCTTTTTCTATCGCCACTTCATACGTTTTTTTATCTATCTGCAACGATGGGCAGTAGTATTCGAACTCATTGGTTTCAGCATTATATACTCTGGAGATAATCGTCTTTGGTCTTACCCCTTTTTTTGAGTAAACCCATAAACCTTCAGCTTCTATCGCGTCTGTACCGATAGATAACGTATACTGATACCGTTCACCGGTCGTGCCGATAAAACTGATCTCAAAATCAGTAGGCGCGGTTAACTGTTCCTCATCAAAATAAATTTAGGTATTTCTCTGTCGATAAACCGCGTTCTTATTGAATCATTCTGTGAACTATCAGCAAACCCTCTAAGGATATAGGATTGCAGAAAATCTAAAGCTTCAACAAAACTACTTTTGCCCGCGCCGTTAGCACCATAAATTACTGCGACCTTATTAATCAACAGATCATCAAAATGCTCAGCTGTTGCCGTCGTCTCTGGATGCTCTTTATAAGATTTTTTAGCAGGCCATCCGATAAAGTTTGTTTTTGGCTAAAAACTTTAAAATTCTGCACTGAAAATTCAATAAGCATTTATAACTCCTTTTTTTGTGAAAAAATCACAAATTTTCCGGTTAAAGCCTATCACGCAACCTTCCCGATTGCCAGATCAACGTTGTCTGATTGTCAACCCATATGACCGCTTATCACGGCAGTTTCTACAATATTCACGACCCCCTACGGAGCCCCCGTTTCTCCCACATCCAGACCTCATTGATTCAATTACAGTTTATTCCTAAAGCCACCGCCTTTCTGCCGTGTCATGCTTAACCACGCATATAACTGATAACGTTAAGCGAGGTTCTTATGAAAAAAACAATGATCGCCTTATCTGCACTTCTGCTGGCTTCCCCTGTTTTTGCTGCGACCACACACGCGACCGATAACGACGTTGCAGCCGCTCATGAAAGCGCAAATACCGCCAAAGAGAAACTGCACCAGGCGCAGAATCAGGGTGAAGAACTGAAACTGAAATCTGAACATGCCGCTGAAGGTAAAAGCGACAACCTGAGCAGTAAAAGTGAGCGAAGGCTCGCAGAAGGCCTGGAATAAGACCAAAGAAGGCACCGAAAAAGGCTGGAATGCCACGAAAGAAGGTGCTGAGAAAGGCTGGAACAAAACCAAAGAAGGCGCAGCAGAACTTGAGAAAAAAGTCAGCGAATAATTTTGCCTGACATGAGAAAAAAAGCCGCTAATGCGGCTTTTTTTATTCCCGCGAATCACCCTTTATCCAGCCTGCGATGATGACATTTTTATTTACTGCGCCGTCGTTAAAAACCGCACCCGCACACGCAGACCGCCCAGCGTTTCACTGCGCGACAGCTGCGGATGGGTACGGTGCAGGCGGGCGATGTCGTTGACCAGCGCCAGACCGATCCCTGCCCCGCTTTCATTCCCCACGTTAGCAAGCCGATGAAACGGCATCAGCGCCTGCGGGATCTGCTCAGCGTCAATCCCTGGCCCATTGTCTTCCACCACCAGCACAACAGCCTCGCCATCCCGCAATAGCCGTGCCGTTACCGTTCCCTGCGACGGCGTATATTTCAGCGCATTATCCAGCAAATTCGCGCACAGCTCGCCGAGCAAAACGTCATCCCCTTCAATCCACACCGCCTCTTGCTCACCTTCATACCCCAGATCGATAGCCTTGCTGCGCGCCTGCGCCAGACGGCTAAAACAGCTCATCTGCACCACCTCATACAGATTAACCGGCAAGAACTGTCGCTCCCCCTGCTCTTTACGTTTCACCGCCGACAGTTGCAACAGCCGCTCCGTCAGCAAAATCGTGCTATCCAGCGTCGCGCTCATCGCCCGCAAACTTTCGTGCCACTGCTGCGGTTGTTGACTGGCTAACGCCACCGGCCGCCTGCGTTTTCAATACGGCCAGCGGCGTTTTTAACTGATGGGACGCATCGGCGCTAAAGCGTTCCTGACGGGAGATCAGCGCGCGCAGGCGATCAATGTAGCGGTTAAAGGCGACGATCAGCAGCCGGGTCTCTGACCAGGGCAGCAGTTCCGGCAAGGGTGTCAGCAGGCCCGGTTCACGACGCACCATCAGCGAGGAGAGCTGGCGCATCGGCTTCAGAATGCGTCGCAGCAGCCAGCCAACGAGAATCAATGTCAGCAGCACCAGCAGCCCTTGCGACACCCATGAGGAGAACAGCAGTTGCCCGGCCAGATAGCGCCGGGACTGTAGCGTCTCGGCAACGTAGATCTCCGCCATCCCGAATATCGCCCCTTCATTTACCGGCTGGAGCAGACGCGCCACGCGGATAGCCTGTCCGCGATACTGGGTGTGATAAAACCACGCCAACGCCGGGTAGAGCCGGGTTCGCGAGGTGGAAGGCGGCATCGCGGGGCAGATCGTCATAACCGGAGATCACCTTGCCGCCCGGGTCCACGACTTTGTAATAGAGACGATCGTTCATGTTGAGTTCAAAGCTGTCGAGCACCACCCAGGGGACATTCACCTCCAGTTTGTCGTGGCGCACCACCAGCCGTTCCGCCACCGTTCTCGCAGAAGAGAGCAGCGTCCTGTCGTAGGCCTGCGTCGCGGCCTGTAGCGCGCTAACGTAGCTGTTAAATGCCGACAATCCCCACAGCAGCACCAGCGGCAATCCGAGGAACAGCAACAGTTGCAGGTACAGCGACTGGGGTTTAGCCCACCTCATCGCCGCACTCCAGCACGTAACCCAGCCCACGCAGGGTGGTGATCCGCACGTTACTGCCCTGCAATTTTTTCCGCAGACGATGGATATAGAGTTCGATGCTCTCCGGGCTGACCTCATCGCTCAGGCTGAAGACCTGTTCAAACAGCTGCTGGCGCGACACCGGTCGCGTTCTGCGGTACATCAATACCGTCAGCAACGCCTGCTCACGCGGGGTCAGCGCCAGCGGCTGCGCCTGAAGCAAAAAGTAACCTTCATCGTGAAACGCCAGATCGCCAAGCTGCTGTAACTCCTGCACCTGACCTGCGCTGCGCCGCAGTAATGCCCGCAGCCGCGCATCAAGTTCTTCAATCTCAAACGGTTTTGGCAGATAGTCATCCGCTCCGACGTTCAGCCCTTTCACCCGATCCGCCACCGCGCTGCGCGCCGTCAGCAGCAGCACCGGCAGCGTTTGTCCACGCTTGCGCAGGCGCTGCACCACTTCCAGTCCGTCCAGCCCCGGCATGTTGATGTCGAGCACCGCCAGCGCATAGGTCTCAGTGTGCAGAAGATGATCGGCCGCCTGGCCATCAAATACGCAGTCCACGGCAAAACCGTTCTGCACCAGCGCTTTTTCCAGCCAGTGAGCCAGTTCACGGTTATCTTCCGCTAATAAGAGACGCATATCACATCCTGTAAAGTTTCTGCCGCATTGAAAGGGAATTGAAAGGTTATTGTTTTAACAATCACGCAACCGGACTGCTACATGTCGGCTCACATAATCACAAAAATCTTCTTCCGTATCTGAAAACTCGGACGTCCGCGTGAGGATAAACAATGAAAAAACAATTACTTCGTGCCCTTACTGCAAGCGTTTTACTGATGAGCACCGCTGTACTGGCGCAGGACGCGCCGTCGCGTACTGAATGTATCGCCCCGGCCAAACCCGGCGGCGGGTTTGATCTCACCTGTAAGCTGATTCAGGTGAGCATGATGGAAACTGGCGCTATCGAAAAACCGATGCGCGTCACCTACATGCCGGGCGGTGTCGGCGCGGTCGCCTATAACGCTATCGTCGCCCAGCGTCCTGGCGAACCGGGGACGGTCGTCGCCTTCTCCGGCGGCTCGCTGCTTAATCTGTCGCAGGGGAAATTTGGTCGTTACGGCGTGGATGACGTGCGCTGGCTGGCGAGCGCCGGTACTGATTACGGCATGATCGCCGTGCGCGCCGACTCCCCGTGGAAGTCGCTAAAAGATCTACTCGCCGCGATGGAGAAAAATCCTGACAGCGTGGTGATTGGCGCTGGCGCATCGATTGGCAGCCAGGACTGGATGAAGTCGGCGCTGCTGGCGCAAAAAGCCAATGTCGATCCGCACAAGATGCGCTACGTGGCGTTTGAAGGCGGCGGCGAACCGGTCACTGCGCTGATGGGCAACCATGTGCAGGTGGTTTCCGGCGATCTCAGTGAAATGGTGCCTTACCTGAGCGGCGATAAAATTCGCGTGCTGGCGGTATTTTCTGAAGAACGCCTGCCGGGTCAGTTAGCCAACGTCCCGACCGCCAAAGAGCAAGGATACGACCTGGTCTGGCCGATCATTCGCGGCTTCTACGTGGGGCCAAAAGTCAGCGATGCCGACTACCAGTGGTGGGTAGAGACCTTCAAAAAGCTCCAGCAGACCGACGAGTTTAAAAAGCAGCGCGAGCTGCGCGGCCTGTTTGCATTCGACATGACCGGAAAGCAGCTTGACGACTACGTCAAAAAGCAGGTCGCCGATTACCGCGAGCAGGCGAAAGCCTTCGGCCTCGCGAAATAAACCAGGAGGCAATCATGAGCGATCGTATTTTTGCAGGTATCTGGCTGTTGCTCTGCGTTGCCGGGCTGTTCATCGCCTGGCAGATTCAGAGTGAATACAGCTACGAACCGGTCGGCCCTCGCCCGTTTCCGCTGGGCATTATCGGTCTGATGGCGCTCTGCGCGCTGGCGCTGTTATTGCGTCATCCCGATACCGTTAGCTGGCCTCACCACCATGTGCTGCAAAAGCTACTCACGATGGTGATTGTCCTGCTGATGTACGCCTGGGGATTTGAGTGGCTGGGCTTCCCGGTTGCCACCGCCATTCTCACCCTGGTCATCGGCATTCTGTTCGGCGCAACAATCCCGGCTGCGGGCATTTCCGGCGCGGTTCTCGGCATCCTGCTGTGGTATGCCTTCGACCGTCTGCTTGACGTCACCTTACCTCTCCGGCGCCTGGCTGAGTTAACGGAGAAACGATGGATACCTGGATATATCTTTCTCAGGGTTTTGCGGTGGCAATGACGCCGGAAAACCTGGTAATCGCGCTGATCGGCTGCTTCGTCGGCACCATTGTCGGCCTGCTGCCGGGTCTTGGCCCGATTAACGGCGTGGCGATTTTACTGCCGCTGGCTTTCGCCCTGCATCTGCCTGCGGAGTCCGCGCTGATCCTGCTGGCTACGGTTTACATCGGCTGTGAATACGGCGGGCGTATTTCGTCGATTCTGCTCAACGTGCCCGGCGATGCGGCGGCTATCATGACCGCGCTCCGACGGTTATCCGATGGCGCAACAGGGGCGCGGCGGCGTCGCGCTTTCCATCTCGGCGGTCAGTTCATTTTTTGGATCGCTTATCGCCATCGGCGGGATCATCCTGTTCGCGCCGTTGCTGGCGCAATGGTCGCTGGCGTTTGGCCCGGCGGAATACTTTGCGCTGATGGTCTTTGCCATCGCCTGCCTCGGCAGCATGATGGCGCAAAATCCACTGAAATCATTTCTGGCAGCGCTGATCGGTCTGGGTCTGGCGACCGTCGGCGTAGACGCCAACACCGGGGTTTATCGCTTTACTTTTGACAGCGTACATCTCTCCGACGGTGTGCAGTTCATCGTGGTGGTGATCGGTTTGTTCTCTGTCTCAGAAATTCTATTAATGCTGGAACATACCAGCAGCGGCCAGAAACTGGTACGCAAAACCGGGCGCATGTTGTTTAACGCCAAAGAAGGAGCGCAGTGCGTGGGCGCAACGTTACGCTCATCGGTGATTGGCTTCTTCGTCGGCGTGCTGCCGGGCGCAGGCGCCACCATCGCCAGCGCCATCACCTACATGACCGAGAAGAAGATCAGCGGCAACAGCGACAGCTTCGGTAAAGGCGATATCCGTGGCGTGGCGGCACCGGAAGCCGCTAACAACGCGTCGGCCTGCGGTTCATTCATCCCCATGCTGACCCTCGGCGTACCGGGTTCCGGCACCACGGCGGTAATGATGGGAGCGCTGACGCTGTATAACATCACGCCAGGGCCTGCGATGTTCACCGAACAGCCGGATATCGTCTGGGGGCTGATCGCCGCGCTGCTGATCGCCAACGTGATGCTGCTGGTCATGAACATCCCGCTGATTGGCATGTTCACCCGTATGCTGACCATCCCGCTGTGGTTCCTTGTCCCGGCGATTGCCGCCGTGTCTGCGGTCGGCGTGTACGCGGTACACAGCACCACGTTCGATCTGGTGCTGATGGTGGCGCTCGGCATACTGGGCTACATTCTGCGCAAAATGCACTTCCCCATGTCGCCGCTGATCCTCGGCTTTGTGCTGGGCGAAATGCTGGAGCAGAACCTGCGCCGCGCGCTCTCTATCAGCAACGGCAATATGGCGATTTTGTGGGAGAGCGGTGTGACGAAAGCGCTGCTGACGATGGCGATAGCGGTGATTATCATCCCGCCGCTGCTGCGCCTGCTCCGCAAACGCAACAATAAGCCACAGGTGGATATCGGCTAACGGATTGCCGGATGGTGTTGCGCCATCCCGGCAATCATCACTGTCGCGCCTCAATTCGCTGTAGCATATACGGGAAGAAAGGATTCGACGTCACGCGCATCAGCGTATCCAGCCCCACCGCCAGCGTGGACGTTTCCCCGCGCAGCGCGATAGTCCCGATACTGATTCCATAGCGGTTCAGTTCGTCCGGTTGCAGACCATACAGCGAATCACTGAGCGGAAACGGCACCGCCACATGCGACAGCGAATACATCTCCTGCGGCCAGGCCAACGGCAACGGCTGAACCTGCTCCACATGCTCCCCGGCCGGGGTATCGCGCGCCACGACATTCAGCGTTTCCGGCGTCGCATTCGTGATAATTGTCGTGCGATAGTTGCGCGGCGCAGGCGGTAACAACTGAGTAATGGCGGTATACGATGAGGTGCGCAACAGCGGACGCAGACTGGCGGCCTGATTGATATCGAACAACACCAGCTCACTGCCGTTATTGCCAAGATAACGATAAAACGAATCCACCACCGCACGGGTGCTCACCGTAGAATCCATAATTGACTGGAAGGTCAACACCGGCGGCAGTTCGTTAAGGCGGGAACTTCGCGCATCCCGCGAAATCTGCTGTTGTAATGCTTTTGTCAGCAGATAAGACTGACGCGCGGCGTTAACCGGAAACGAGTTATATTTGAACGGATTATATTCTGGCGTGACGTTCAACCACGCCGCTTTGGCAAACGGCGGAAAGAGCGCAGGCAAACCCGCCAGTCCGGCAAAACGAGCAAATGCCGTCACGCCGATCATCGGCGACAGCAGGATAAGCTGCTGAGGACGCCGCAACGTGTTGTCTTCCAGCGCGTCCAGCGTGTACTTGAGCGCCAGCGCCCCGCCGTTTGAGTAGCCCACCAGATGCAACGGCACATCTCGCCCTGCAAGCCGCGTCGCTTCCCGAACCGCCAGCCGCGAGGCGGCAAGCCACTGTTCCCACTCCACCGCCGTTAACGCACCGGGCGCAGTGCCGTGCCCAGGCAGACGCGGCACAATGGCGATAAAGCCACGCTGCTGATAATCCTTAGCAACGTATTTCATGCTGTAGGGCGAATCCGTTAAGCCATGCAGTAACACGGCAACGCCACGCGGTTTACCCTGCGGCATGAGTACGTACGAGCGATTGCCGTTGGGCGAAAACTGCGGCGGCCAGACCCGGCTGTTATGGTAAAAACGGTTGATGGGCGTCTGCTCATCCGGCTTCAGCTTATCCGTCACTCCGGTTTTCAGATGGCTAAACAGCGCCTCTTCCCGCGCCAGGTACTGCGAAAAAGTGGCCTTATCCAGCGCGTTGGCAGACATTTCGCTACCGGTCCAGGTATGCCAGAGATGAAGATCGGGCCCGCTTTCTGTCTGGTAAACCCGCACGCCAAGAAAAACGATCAGAACCACAAGCAGCGTCAACGCCACATGCCTGATGAGCGATGCCAGTCCGGTACTCATCCATTTAAGGCGTCGGAATAGATTTTTTATCAATGGCTTAATCCCTGTCTCCCGCTCATCTGCTATTTCACAAACAGAATCAGTTTAGGCTGCGGATGTAAATCCTGTCTCATTTCTTAATCCCTGATATTTATAATGTTAAATATTTGTTGCTTTTGATCACAAAAATTAAACAAATCGTCAGTTTTGTATGCGTTTATCAAAAATGTAGATATTTTTAGTTTATGGCTACGAAATGAGCATCGCCATGTCTCCCTGACCATTTACTGAGAGGATCGATTCTGATGAATGCACTGACCGCCGTAAAAACAAATGCTGATAGTGTCACCCGCAGCGACGCCGGATTTACCTTCGCCCCTTCCGTACAGTCGCCGCGTCTGCTGGAACTGACCTTTAGCGCAAAAACGACGGCGCAATTTTTGCAGCAGGTGGAACAGTGGCCGGTACAGGCGCTGGAATACAAATCCTTTTTACGTTTTAAGGTCGGTCAGATCCTCGACGCCTTATGTGGCAACCAGCTACAGCCGCTGCTTATTAAAACGCTGCTGGACCGCGCCGAAGGCGCACTGCTGATCAACGCCGAAGGGATCGACAACGTAGAACAGGCTGACGAGATGGTCAAGCTGGCGACGGCGGTGGCGCACCTCATCGGGCGCTCTAACTACGATGCGATGAGCGGCCAGTACTACGCGCGCTTTGTGGTGAAGAACGTCGATAATTCAGACAGCTACCTGCGACAACCGCACCGCGTGATGGAGCTGCATAACGACGGCACCTACGTTGAGGAAGTTACCGACTACGTGCTGATGATGAAAATCGACGAACAAAATATGGCGGGCGGAAATTCACTGTTGCTACACCTTGATGACTGGGAGCATCTGGAGCGCTTTTTCAGCCACCCGCTGGCGCGTCGCTCCATGCGTTTTGCCGCGCCGCCGAGCAAAAACGTCAGTCACGATGTTTATCATCCGGTATTTGACGTTGACCAGCAGGGGCGCCCGGTCATGCGCTATATCGACCAGTTCGTCCAGCCAAAAGATTTTGAAGAGGGCGTCTGGCTCAGCGATCTCTCCGATGCGCTGGAAACCAGCAAAAACATCCTCTCTGTTCCGGTGCCGGTCGGTAAATTCCTGTTGATTAACAACCTGTTCTGGCTGCACGGGCGCGATCGTTTTACGCCACACCCGGATCTGCGCCGTGAACTGATGCGCCAGCGCGGTTATTTCGCTTATTCCACCCATTGCTACCAGACTCATCAATAAGCGCGGTCAGACGAAGGAATTGAGCGGATGTATGATTTTGTAATTATTGGCGGCGGCATTATCGGCATGTCGACCGCCATGCAGCTTATTGATGTGTATCCAGACGCCAGCATCGCCCTGCTGGAAAAAGAGTCCGAACCGGCCTGTCATCAGACGGGTCACAACAGCGGCGTGATCCATGCCGGAGTCTACTACACTCCCGGTAGCCTCAAAGCGCAGTTTTGCCTCGCCGGAAATCGCGCCACCAAAGCCTTTTGCGATCAAAACGGCATTCGCTACGACACCTGCGGAAAAATGCTGGTGGCGACATCCGAACTGGAAATGACGCGGATGCGGGCGCTGTGGGATCGCACGGCGGCAAACGGCCTGGAACGCGAGTGGTTAAGCGCGGCGGAACTGCGGGAGCGGGAGCCGAACATCACCGGTCTGGGCGGGATTTTTGTCCCCTCCAGCGGAATTGTCAGCTACCGGGACGTGACGGCGGCGATGGCGAAAATCTTCCAGGCCAAAGGCGGTGAGATTGTCTACAACGCGGAGGTCAGCGCGCTGAAGGAACATGCGGCGGGCGTGGTGATCACAACCCGGGGCGGGCAGATATACGAAGCCTCAACCCTGATTAGCTGTTCAGGGCTGATGGCCGACCGGCTGGTTAAAATGCTGGGGGTCGATCCCGGTTTTATCATCTGCCCGTTCCGTGGCGAATATTTCCGCCTGGCGTCGCAGCATAATCAAATCGTTAACCATTTGATCTATCCCATTCCCGATCCGGCGATGCCGTTTTTGGGCGTCCACCTCACCCGGATGATCGACGGCAGCGTTACCGTCGGGCCTAACGCCGTGCTGGCTTTTAAACGAGAAGGCTACCGGAAAGGCGACTTTTCATTATCCGATACGCTGGAAATTTTCGGTTCGTCCGGCGTCCGCCGCGTGCTGCAAAACAATCTGCGCTCAGGGCTTGGCGAGATGAAGAACTCACTGTGCAAAAGCGGCTATCTGCGGCTGGTGCAAAAATATTGCCCCAGCCTGACCTTAAAAGATTTGCAGCCGTGGCCTGCTGGCGTGCGGGCGCAGGCGGTGTCGCCGGATGGCAAGCTGATCGACGATTTCCTGTTTGTCACCACGCCACGATCCATTCACACCTGCAATGCGCCCTCTCCGGCGGCCACATCAGCCATTCCCATCGGGGCGCATATCGTCAGCAAAGTGCAGACGCTGCTGGCAAGCCAGAGTCATCCCGGACGCACGCTACGTGCGGCGCGTCGCGTGGACTCATTAAACGCCGCATTCACCCGTTAACCCTTTTAAGACAGGAAGCAATCATGCAACTTAACGATCCCATCTTGTTCCGCCAGCAGGCGTTTATCGAGGGGCAATGGCGCGACGCCAGAAGCGGCGACACAATCGCCGTAACCAACCCAGCGAACGGTCAGCCGTTAGGCAGCGTACCGAAAATGGGGGCAGAAGAGACCCGCGAAGCCATTGACGCCGCTAACCGCGCGCTGCCCGCCTGGCGCGCGCTCACCGCCAAAGCGCGGGCGAATATTCTGCGTCGCTGGTTCAATTTGATGATGGAGCACCAGGACGATCTCGCCCGTCTGATGACGCTGGAACAGGGGAAGCCGCTGGCGGAAGCAAAAGGAGAAATCAGCTATGCCGCCTCCTTTATTGAATGGTTTGCCGAAGAGGGTAAGCGTATCTATGGCGACACGATTCCAGGCCACCAGGCCGATAAGCGCCTGATCGTTATCAAGCAGCCGATTGGCGTTACCGCCGCCATCACGCCGTGGAATTTCCCCTCGGCGATGATTACCCGCAAAGCCGGCCCGGCGCTGGCGGCCGGTTGTACGATGGTTCTGAAACCCGCCAGCCAGACGCCGTTTTCCGCCCTGGCGCTGGCTGAACTGGCGAGCCGCGCCGGGGTTCCCGCAGGCGTCTTTAACGTCGTCACCGGTTCTGCGGGAGCGGTCGGCAATGAACTGACCAGCAACCCGCTGGTGCGCAAACTGTCGTTTACCGGCTCAACCGAAATTGGCCGTCAACTGATGGAACAGTGTGCGAAAGACATCAAAAAGGTGTCGCTGGAGCTGGGCGGCAACGCGCCGTTCATCGTCTTTGATGACGCCGATCTGGATAACGCCGTGGAAGGCGCGCTGGCCTCTAAGTTTCGCAATGCCGGGCAGACCTGCGTCTGCGCTAACCGCCTGTATGTGCAGGACGGCGTGTATGACCGCTTTGCGGAAAAACTCCAGCAGGCGGTGAGCAAGCTGCATCTCGGCGACGGCCTGCAAGCAGACGTCACCACCGGGCCGCTGATTGACGAAAAAGCGGTAGCCAAAGTGCAGGAGCACATCGCCGACGCGCTGGAGAAAGGCGCAAAAGTGCTCTGCGGCGGTAAGGCGCATGCGCTCGGCGGCAACTTCTTCCAGCCCACCATCCTGGTGGACGTCCCCAATAACGCGAAAGTGGCTAAAGAAGAGACGTTCGGCCCCCTCGCCCCGCTATTCCGCTTTAAAGATGAAGCGGACGCGATCGCGCAGGCGAACGATACCGAGTTCGGTCTGGCAGCCTATTTCTACGCCCGCGATTTAAGCCGCGTGTTTCGCGTCGGTGAAGCGCTGGAGTACGGCATTGTCGGCATCAACACCGGCATTATCTCCAACGAAGTCGCGCCATTCGGCGGGATTAAAGCCTCCGGTCTTGGCCGCGAAGGTTCTAAGTACGGCATCGAAGATTATTTAGAAATCAAATACATGTGCATCGGCCTTTAAAAAAACAATACTGGAGAACACCTGATGAGCAGCAATAAAGAATTAATGCATCGCCGCAGTAACGCCGTCCCTCGCGGCGTAGGACAGATCCACCCTATTTTTGCCGATCGCGCGGAAAACTGCCGGGTCTGGGATGTGGAAGGCCGCGAGTATCTCGATTTTGCAGGCGGTATTGCGGTGTTGAATACCGGGCACCTGCACCCGGAGATCGTCTCGGCGGTCGAAGCACAACTGAAAAAGCTGTCGCATACCTGTTTTCAGGTGCTCGCCTACGAGCCGTATCTGGAGCTGTGCGAACTCATGAACCAGAAGGTGCCGGGCAATTTCGCGAAGAAAACCCTGCTGGTGACTACCGGTTCCGAAGCGGTGGAAAACGCGGTGAAAATCGCCCGTGCGGCGACAAAGCGTAGCGGCGCCATCGCTTTTAGCGGCGCTTATCATGGCCGTACCCACTACACCCTGTCACTGACCGGAAAAGTCAATCCCTACTCTGCCGGAATGGGGCTGATGCCAGGCCACGTTTACCGCGCGCTCTACCCTTGCGCCCTGCACGGCATCAGTGATGATGACGCGATTGCCAGCATCCAGCGCATCTTTAAAAACGATGCCGCGCCGGAAGATATTGCCGCCATCATCATTGAACCGGTACAGGGAGAAGGCGGTTTTTATGCGGCTTCGCCCGCTTTTATGCAACGTCTGCGCGCACTCTGCGACGAACACGGGATCATGCTCATTGCCGATGAAGTGCAAAGCGGCGCGGGGCGTACCGGTACGCTTTTCGCGATGGAGCAGACAGGCGTCGCGCCGGACCTCACCACCTTCGCCAAATCGATTGCCGGCGGCTTTCCGCTGGCGGGAGTAACCGGTCGCGCCGATGTGATGGACGCCATCCCGCCTGGCGGTCTGGGCGGCACCTACGCCGGTAATCCTCTCGCCTGCGCCGCCGCGCTGGCGGTACTGAACATTTTCGAGCAGGAAAACCTGCTGCAAAAAGCCAAAGACCTGGGGCAAGCCCTGCGTAAAGGGCTGCTGAATATTGCTGAAACGCACCGCGAGATTGGCGACGTGCGCGGCCCGGGAGCGATGATCGCCATTGAGCTGTTTGAAAATGGCGATCGCAGCAAACCGGACGCGAAGCTGACCGCCGACATCGTCGCCCGCGCCCGTGATAAAGGGCTGATCCTGCTCTCCTGCGGGCCGTACTACAACGTGCTGCGCATTCTGGTGCCGCTGACTATCGAAGAAGCGCAAATTCAGCAAGGGCTGGACATCATCGCCCAGTGTTTTGATGAGGCGAAGCAAGGTTAGGTCGTTGTAGGCCGGATAAGGCGCTTGCGCTGCCATCCGGCAATGTTGTGATGCCCGGTGGCGCTCCGCTTACCGGGCCTACGCATCAAGAGCAGCCAACAGCTTCAATAACAATAACGGGGTAAGAAGATGGGGCAATTGTCAGAATCACATGCTTTAGGTGGCGGACTGAAATCCCGCCACGTCACCATGCTGTCTATCGCCGGCGTCATTGGCGCCAGTCTGTTTGTCGGTTCCAGCGTCGCGATTGCGCAAGCCGGGCCTGCGGTACTGCTGGCTTACCTGTTTGCCGGGTTGCTGGTCGTTATGATTATGCGAATGCTGGCCGAAATGGCCGTCGCCACGCCGGATACCGGCTCTTTCTCAACCTATGCGGATAAAGCCATCGGCCCCTGGGCGGGCTACACCATCGGCTGGCTGTACTGGTGGTTCTGGGTGCTGGTTATCCCGCTGGAGGCCAATATTGCCGCCATCATCCTGCATTCATGGATACCGGGCGTCCCCATCTGGCTGTTCTCTCTGGCGATAACCATCGCATTAACCGGCAGTAATTTGCTGAGCGTCAAAAATTACGGCGAGTTCGAATTCTGGCTGGCGCTGTGCAAAGTGATTGCCATTCTGGCGTTTATCGCGCTGGGCGCGGCGGCAATTAGCGGCTTTTATCCCTACGCAGACGTGAGCGGCGTTTCACGCCTGTGGGATCACGGCGGCTTTATGCCCAATGGCTTCGGCGCGGTACTGAGCGCGATGCTGATCACCATGTTCTCATTTATGGGCGCAGAGATTGTCACGATTGCCGCCGCCGAGTCCGACACGCCGGATAAGCATATCGTGCGCGCCACCAACTCGGTGATCTGGCGTATTTCAATCTTCTACCTGTGCTCTATTTTCGTGGTGGTCGCGCTCATCCCGTGGAACATGCCGGGACTCAAAGACGTTGGTTCCTACCGTTCGGTACTGGAATTGCTGAATATTCCTTATGCCAAAGCGATCATGGACTGCGTGATTTTATTGTCAGTCACCAGTTGCCTGAATTCCGCGCTGTATACGGCGTCGAGAATGCTCTACTCCCTCAGCCGTCGTGGCGATGCGCCCGCCGTTATGGGCAAACTCAACCGCAGCAGGACGCCGTATGTGGCGGTGCTGTTATCCACGGGGGCGGCATTTCTCACGGTGGTGGTAAATTATTACGCCCGGCGAAAGTGTTTAAATTCCTGATCGACAGCTCCGGCGCGATCGCCCTGCTCGTCTACCTGGTGATTGCGGTTTCCCAGCTCAGAATGCGGAAAATCCTGCTGGCGGAAGGGAGTGAAATTAAGCTGAAAATGTGGCTCTATCCGTGGCTGACCTGGCTGGTTATCGCTTTTATCTGCTTTGTGCTGGTGGTGATGCTATTCCGACCGGCGCAACAGCTGGAGGTGATTTCTACCGGGCTGTTAGGACTGGGGATCATTTGCACCGTGCCGATTATGTCCCGCTGGAAAAAACTGGTATTGTGGCAAAAACGCCGTTGCAAAATACGCGTTAGACCTGTGTCCCGGCGCGCGCCGGGATATCAGCCCAATGCTATTCAGGAGTTGTACCATGACCGCCTCTGCCCAACCGACGGCCATAGATGGATACCGATGGCTCAAAAACGATATTATTCGCGGCGTTTATCAGCCCGATGAGAAGCTGCGCATGAGTCTGTTAACATCACGCTATGAGTTAGGCGTGGGGCCGTTGCGGGAAGCGCTTTCTCAACTGGTGGCGGAACGGCTGGTCACGGTGGTGAACCAGAAAGGCTATCGCGTGGCGTCGATGTCGGAGCAGGAACTGCTCGATATTTTCGATGCCCGCGCCAATATGGAAGCCATGCTGGTGCAACTGGCTATTGCGCGTGGCGGCGATGAGTGGGAAGCCGATATTCTCGCCAGGGCGCATATGCTCAACAAACTGGAATCGAGCGATGCCAGCGAACGTATGCTGGATGAGTGGGATCAGCGCCATCAGGCATTTCATACGGCTATTGTTGCCGGTTGCGGCTCACATTATCTGCTGCAAATGCGCGAGCGACTTTTCGATCTGGCGGCACGCTACCGTTTTATCTGGCTGCGCAAAACGGTTCTGTCCGTTGAAATGCTCGAAGATAAACATATTCAGCATCGGGCGCTTATGGAGGCTATTCTGGCGCGCGATGCCGCACGCGCCAGCGAATTAATGCGCCAGCATTTACTGACGCCAATTCCGATTATTCAACAGGCGATGGCCGGTAAACTTCAACAGGAACAGAGCTGAGTCCGGTTACTCTTCCGGGATACGTAAAACCTGCCCGGGATATATTTTATCCGGGCTTTTCAGCATCGGTTTATTCGCTTCCAAAGATTTTGTTGTACAGATTGGCATTACCGTAAACCTGTTTTGAAATAGCGCTCAACGTGTCGCCTGATTTCACCGTATAAAATTGACTCTCCGCCGCAGGCGCTGACGTTTTAACCTGATCTTCCACACTGCCGATCCCGGAAATATTCCCGATCGCAATGAGGATTTTTTCTTTCGCTTCCTGACTTAAACCGTCGCCTGTTACCGTCGCTTTACCGTCCGTCACCTGCACATTGACTTTATCGGGCGTCAGGAATACCGGTTTTGTTTAAGTGTTCCTGCACCTTTTTCGCCAGATCATCTTTATCATGATTTCCGGTTACGGCATCCCAGAGCTTTTCACCCGCATCTTTCACAAAATTGAAGAGACCCATATTTACCTCGGTTGTACACAATAGACACCCAGAGAGTGTAGCAGAGGGAAGCGGCTTAACAGGGAAACGGCATGACATATTGCTGGCGCAAACTGTAAGGCGAACAAGACATTCCTCATTTACACCCTTTACGCTGCCAGGAAGCTGATTTACGCTGCTAAATACACCGTATTGTCCACCAGGAGAAACCATGACAACCGGGACGATTTCCCCGCGCGAAGCACAGGCGCTGATAGCACAAGGGGCAACGCTGATTGATATCCGTGACGCCGATGAATACCTGCGCGAACATATTCCCGACGCGCAACTGGCGCCGCTCTCCACGCTTGAGCACGGCGCTTTTCCGGCGGCGTTACGGGCTGAACGCGTCATCTTTCACTGTCAGTCCGGCAGGCGTACCAGCGGCAATGCCGCAACGCTCCAGGCGGTCGCCGCCCCCGCAGAAGTCTGGCTGCTGGAGGGGGGAATCGAAGGCTGGAAAGCTGCGGGCCTGCCCGTGGCGGAAGATAAGTCTCAGCCGCTGCCGCTGATGCGTCAGGTGCAAATTGCCGCCGGAGGGCTGGTTTTATTGGGCGTTGCGCTGGGTTACACCGTCAGTAGCGGTTTCTTCCTGATCAGCGGCTTTGTTGGCGCCGGGTTAATGCTGGCGGGATTCACGGGTTTCTGCGGCATGGCGCGACTGCTCGAAAAGATGCCCTGGAACCGGCGAACGCATTAAGCGGTAGCGCCAGAATCGCCGCAGTCACCGGCGGGCCGGGTGGTTTGTACTGACCGGGTTGATATCCGCCGGATAAGCACCGACTCATCCGGCAAAATACCGCGAAATTAGATCAGAAAATCATCCAGAGATTTCCCCGCCGCCAGCGCCTGGGCAATCGGCTTAGGCGTACGCCCCTGACCAGTCCATGTTTTCGTCTCACCATCAAAATCGGTAAAACGATATTTCGCCGGGCGCGGCTGACGTTTTTTACCTGAACGCGGCGTTGCCGCCCCCATATTTAATAAATCTTCTGGATTGATGCCGTCGGCTTTCATCATCTCCAGAAAGGTATTAATTTTCTCTTGCTGTTCAGCGCGCAGACGCTGTTGCTCTTCTTCTTCTTCGCGTCTTTCTTTAGTGACAACCCTGAATTTTTCGAGCATTTCTTCAAGAACGTCAATGGAGAATTCGCGGGCCATTGCGCGCAGTGTACGGATATTATTTAAATTCTGTAACATCAAAGTCATAACAATAAAACCTTTTAACGCAGGGAAAAACAAGTATTACGCCAGAAAGTATATTCGATTATTGATTATATTTCCAGAGAGTAGGATATACAGCAATATCTGGCCTGCACATCGCCGCTTATATTTATTCGCCTTCGCTGTTATATATTCAGCCTGAATAACGCACGCCTGCGAAATTAAAAAAGCGGCCCCTCCCCGGCGTACACAACAGCAGCCGTCGATGCCCTTTCGCTCCCGCCTCGCTTGCGCAAAACGCCGAAAAAACCAATAAAAGTTAAGCCATTGATTTGGAAAACATTAGTCACGGCAGACAACGAAAATCCCGAAACGAACAAAAAACAGACACTGGCAGAGTATTTTATCGACAAAAAGACAATAAATAAAAATTTTACACTAGTTGATAGTTATTATGTAGAGATATACGCTATGCATTAGCGAAAGAACTACGCTAAATCACTACAACCACACGTTCAATGGCGATTTTTACCCTTTTACAAGGAGCATTAACATGTTCTCACCGCAGTCACGCTTGCGTCATGCAGTCGCAGACACGTTCGCGATGGTTGTTTATTGTTCTGTCGTGAACATGTTGATCGAGATATTCCTCTCTGGAATGACCTTTGAACAGTCGTTGTCTTCCCGTCTGGTCGCCATTCCGGTCAATATTCTGATCGCGTGGCCCTATGGAATGTATCGTGATGCGATTATGCGCGTTGCGCGTAAGGCGAGCCCGGCGAGTTGGGTGAAGAATCTGGCGGATGTACTGGCTTACGTCACCTTCCAGTCTCCGGTTTATGTCGCGATTTTGTTGACGGTCGGCGCAGACTGGCACCAGATTACAGCGGCAGTCAGTTCGAATATCGTGATATCCATGCTGATGGGCGCGGTTTACGGCTACTTCCTTGATTATTGCCGCCGCCTGTTCAAAGTCAGCAGCTACCACCAGGCCAAAGCCTGAGACCCGCTTTCTTCGCGACTGGCAAGGCCAGTCGCTTCATTAGTTTGAATTTGGTTTTGCTTCGCCAAACAGTCCATGCAAATAGCGCTCAAGCGCAATCCGTGAACTAAAGCCGTGCGGTATGCCGTAATGTTCGTGAATTTCTCCGCCTAAATAAAGCGGGAACTGATGATAATGATCGCAGGTTTTAATTTCCGAAGCGGGTTCCGCCAGCGAAGAACTGCGTTCTTTTAGCGTCGGATGAATCACTAATGCGGTACGCCCCCATACGCGCTTCACGATTAACGTACACATAATTTTCGCCACGTCGATAACCGTATGCTTTCTGTGTTACCACATCTACGGTAAAACCCACTTTTTCAAGTACGCGCGCCACCTCATCGGGTCGTAAATACATATTTTATCCTCGTTATCCTTTACTGCGGGCTTACCTTACCCGATCCAGCATTAGCAACGCTTTCAGAAAAATCCATAAACTCGCGAATATACCGTGACGCGCCTCAGAAGATAAAAAATATGGACTACACTGGAAGTTCACATCGAAATCAATGGAGGATCATATGTTTAACCGACCGAGCCGAAAAGACGCCGATGAAAATGTTCAGGATATTCAGAACGATGTCAGTCAATTAGCCGATACCCTTGAAGACGTGCTGAAATCATGGGGAAGCGATGCCAAAGATGAAGCGGAAACCGCGCGGCGCAAAGCGCAGGCATTGCTGAAAGAAACCCGTGCCCGTATGCATGGCCGCACGCGAGTAGAACAGGCGGCGCGTGATGCCGTGGGATGCGCGGATACCTTTGTGCGAGAAAAACCCTGGTGCAGCATGGGGACAGCCGCCGCTGTCGGCATCGTTGTCGGGGCGCTGTTAAGTTTACGCCGTTAACGGGGAATCTTGCCGGATGCGACGCAGAGCGTCTTATCCGGCCGACGGCGTGTCGGTTATGGCTTCCCGAAGCTGACGTGCGACCTGTTTTGCCATTTCAGCTGAAGTGATGTTGGTAAACGACAGCAGCAGTCCTCCCCTTCCTTCTGACTGAAGCCGCCAGCGGCTCAATGCCTGCACCGCTAATCCGGCCTGATTGGCTTTCGCCGTCAGCAACCGGTCATCAGCATCCACCGCAACCACCAGCTGAATGCCGCCTTCCTGCGGGACAACGGCGAATCCCTGCTCACGCAGCGCTTCTTCCATCCAAAGCCGTCGCCTGGCGTAATGCTGGCGCATCTTTTTCAAATGCCGCCAGAAATGACCATCGCGGATAAAATCCGCCAGCGTCTGCTGCCACAGTACCGGCACGCTACAGGCCATCAGCCCCGCCAGCTGACGAAAACGCGCCACCTGATTAAGCGGAACCACCAGCCATGCGGTACGCAGCGCCGGGAACAGCGACTTGCTGAACGTTCCGGCATAGATCACCCGCTGCGGCGCATCGAGGCTTTTCAGCGGCGGAAGCGGCTTGCCGTGGTAACGAAATTCACTGTCATAATCGTCTTCGATAACCCATGCCTGCGCGCTCGCCGCCCATTCAAGTAACTGGCGGCGACGGGTTAAAGAGAGCGCCACGCCGAGCGGCTTTGGTGGGCCGGCGTTAACAACACAAAACGCGCCTGCGGGTAATCGTGAATGCCTGCCGCCACATTCAGTCCATGATCATCGACCGGAACCGGCATCAGCCCGACATTTTCCTGGGCAATCACCGGGCGAATAAGGGGAAACCCGGGATCTTCAACCCACATGCCTTCTCCAGGTTTCGCCAGTGCGCGCAGGATAAGGGTCATTGAGGACGCATAGCCGGAAGTGATAAACACCTGTTCCGGCAGGCATTCAATACTGCGCGACACCCGTAGATAATCGACAATGGCTTCGCGCAAAACCGCTTCGCCGCAGACGTCGCCTAATGCGAGATCAAAGCGGGTCTGCGTACGCAGGCGACGCCCCATCACCCGCGCCCAAAATCTCACGCGGGAAAAGATCCAGCGCAGGTAATCCCATTTGAAATGGATCGGGCGTCTGGCTTTCTCCGGCGAAAACGGCAGGCGTAGCGACCGTTTTTTCTGGACGTACATGCCCGCTGACAAACGTACCGGCCTGCCCGCGCCGCTCCAGCCAGCCTTGCGCCACCAGCTCGCCGTACGCGTTTTCGACCGTCGAGCGTGAAACGCCTAACTCTTGCGACCATGTCCGGCTGGACGGCAAACGCGCCCCGGCCTTGAGTTCGCCATGCTCAATGGCGTTTTTTTAACTGACGGGCGATTTGCTGGTAGCGTGGCACAGGTGAACGATCCTTTATGGTCTGCTTTTTTCATAAAAAATATGGCTCTCTTTAGCAGTCCATTATAGTGCTACATTGCTGACGTCTAAACGAGGAGAAGTATGATGACGACATTACGTCAGCCCTATTATGAACTTAGCCCTGAAGTCTATAGTGCGCTGGGCCAGGCCAAAAAAGCGTTGGAAAACAGCGCGCTGGACACCACGCTGATGGAACTGATTTATCTGCGTATCTCACAGATCAACGGTTGCGCATTTTGTCTGGAGATGCACAGCAAAGCCCTGCGTAAATCCGGCGTGGCGCAAAGCAAACTGGATGCGCTGGCCGGATGCGGGTAAGCCATCACTTCAGCGAACAGGAGCGTGCGGCGCTGGCCTGGGCGGAATCCGTCACGGATATCGCAAGAACGCATGCCGAAGATGACGCGTATCTGCCGCTACTCGAAAGTTTCAGCGCCCCGTGAAATCAGCGATCTGACCTTCGCTATCAGTCTGATGAACTGCTTCAACCGACTGGCCGTTGGGATGCGGATGTAATCCCGCTATTGCCGGATGGCGGCGTAAACGCCTTATCCGGCCTACACCGTAGGCCCGGTTAGCGTAAGCGCCATCGGGCGACGTTTAACCATACCCCCCCATTCCCGCTGAGCTAATCAGCAGAAGCAAATTAATCGATATTTCCCATATCTTGTGTGGTTGAAACTTTATTCATCTACATCTAGTATTCTCTCTATCAAGACACACACAACCCGACGCATATCATCGCGCCGTTCTCTCATTTTAAATGGAAATACGAATCATGCGCATTACTATTTACACTCGTAACGACTGTGTTCAGTGCCACGCCACCAAACGGGCGATGGAAAGCCGTGGATTTGACTTTGAGATGGTGAACGTCGATCTGGTTCCCGACGCGGCAGATACCCTGCGGGAAAAAGGTTTTCGCCAGCTGCCGGTGGTCATCGCGGGCGATACCAGTTGGTCAGGCTTCCGCCCGGATATGATCAACCGTCTGCATCCTGATGCGCGCGTGGCCAGCGCATGAGCCAACTCGTCTACTTTTCCAGCAGCTCCGAAAATACGCACCGCTTTATGCAGCGTCTGGGGCTGCCCGCTATTCGCATTCCGCTTAATGAACGCGAGCGAATCAGGGTAGACGAACCTTACATTCTGGTCGTCCCCTCTTACGGCGGCGGCGGTACGGCAGGCGCGGTTCCACGACAGGTGATCCGCTTTTTAAATGATGAACATAACCGGGCGTTAATTCGCGGCGTGATCGCCTCCGGCAACCGTAACTTTGGCGAGGCTTACGGTCGCGCTGGCGAGGTCATTTCACAAAAATGCGGCGTCCCCTGGCTGTACCGCTTTGAACTGATGGGAACGCAAAGCGACATCGACAACGTCCGAAAAGGAGTGAGCGAATTTTGGCAACGACAACCGCAGAACGTGTGAAGCAAGAAACGATGGATTATCACGCGCTGAATGCCATGCTGAATCTGTACGATAAAGCAGGCCATATTCAGTTCGATAAGGATCGGCAGGCGGTGGAGGTGTTCTTTGCCACCCATGTCCGCCCCAATTCCGTCGCCTTTGCCAGCCAGGACGAGCGCCTGGAGTATCTGCTTCGCGAAGGCTATTACGACGAAAGCGTTTTAACCCGCTACGATCGCGCTTTCGTGGTGAAGCTGTTTGCTCACGCCCACGCCAGCGGTTTTCGCTTTCAGACGTTCCTTGGCGCGTGGAAATATTACACCAGCTATACGCTGAAAACGTTCGACGGCAAACGCTACCTTGAAGACTTTGAAGACCGGGTGACAATGGTGGCGCTGACACTGGCGCAGGGCAATGAAGCGCTGGCGATGCAGCTTACCGATGAAATCCTCTCCGGGCGCTTTCAGCCGGCCACGCCGACCTTCTTAAACTGCGGCAAACAACAGCGCGGCGAGCTGGTCTCCTGCTTCCTGTTACGCATTGAAGACAATATGGAGTCCATTGGTCGGGCGGTTAACTCGGCGCTACAGCTTTCCAAGCGCGGCGGCGGCGTGGCATTTTTGCTCTCGAATCTTCGTGAAGCGGGCGCGCCGATCAAGCGTATTGAGAACCAGTCCTCAGGCGTGATCCCGGTAATGAAGATGCTGGAAGACGCCTTTTCTTACGCTAATCAGTTAGGGGCGCGTCAGGGGGCGGGCGCCGTGTATCTGCATGCGCACCACCCGGATATCCTGCGTTTTCTCGACACGAAACGCGAAAACGCCGATGAAAAAATCCGCATTAAAACGCTGTCGCTGGGCGTGGTGATCCCGGACGTAACGTTCCGTCTGGCGAAAGAAAACGCGCAGATGGCGCTGTTCTCGCCTTACGATGTCGAACGCATTTACGGCAAACCGTTCGGAGATATCGCCATTAGCGAACGGTACGATGAGCTGCTCGCCGACGAACGCGTACGCAAGCAGTACATCAACGCGCGCGAATTTTTCCAGCGGCTCGCGGAAATCCAGTTTGAGTCAGGCTATCCCTACATCATGTACGAGGATACGGTAAACCGCGCGAATCCGATTGCCGGTCGCATCAACATGAGCAACCTGTGCTCGGAGATTTTGCAGGTCAACAGCGCCTCCACCTATGATGAAAATCTGGATTACGCGCAGACCGGGCATGATATCTCCTGCAACCTCGGTTCGCTGAACATCGCCCATACGATGGACTCCCCGAATTTTGGCCGCACGGTGGAAACGGCGATTCGCGGCCTGACGGCGGTGTCGGATATGAGCCATATCCGCAGCGTACCGTCAATTGAAGCCGGAAACGCCGCATCACACGCGATTGGCCTGGGGCAGATGAACCTGCACGGTTATCTGGCGCGAGAAGGCATTGCCTACGGCAGCCCGGAGGCGCTGGATTTCACCAACCTCTATTTCTACACCGTGACCTGGCACGCGCTGAATACCTCAATGATGATGGCGCGTGAACGCGGTAAAACCTTCGCCGGATTCAAACAATCGCGCTATGCCAGCGGCGAGTATTTCGAACAATATTTGCAGGGCGACTGGCAGCCGAAAACAGAAACGGTTCGTGCGCTCTTTGCCCGTAGCGGCATTACGCTTCCGGCCGCGAAATGTGGGCGCGGCTGCGGGATGAGGTGATGCGCTACGGCATCTATAACCAGAATTTACAGGCGGTGCCGCCGACCGGTTCCATTTCCTATATCAACCACGCGACGTCAAGCATTCACCCGATCGTGTCGAAGATAGAGATCCGCAAAGAAGGAAAAACCGGGCGCGTTTACTACCCGGCCCCGTTTATGACCAATGAGAACCTGGACATGTACCAGGACGCCTATGAAATCGGCCCGGAAAAAATCATTGATACCTATGCCGAAGCCACACGCCACGTTGATCAGGGACTGTCGCTGACGCTGTTCTTCCCGGATACCGCGACAACCCGCGATATCAACAAAGCCCAGATTTACGCGTGGCGAAAAGGGATCAAAACGCTGTATTACATCCGTCTGCGTCAGCTGGCGCTGGAAGGTACTGAAATAGAAGGCTGCGTATCATGCGCGCTATAAGGAGAGCAGGATGAAACTATCACGCGTGAGCGCCATCAACTGGAACAAGATTCAGGATGATAAAGACCTGGAAGTGTGGAACCGCCTGACCAGCAACTTCTGGCTGCCGGAAAAGGTGCCGCTTTCCAATGATATCCCCGCCTGGCAGACGCTAAGCGCCGCCGAGCAGCAGCTTACCATCCGCGTGTTTACCGGATTAACGCTGCTTGACACCATTCAGAATATCGCCGGGGCTCCCGCGTTGATGCAGGACGCGCTGACGCCGCATGAAGAGGCGGTGCTGTCAAACATCAGCTTTATGGAAGCGGTACATGCCCGCTCGTACAGCTCGATTTTCTCTACGCTTTGCCAGACGAAAGACGTAGACGCGGCCTATGCCTGGAGTGAGGAAAATGCGCCGCTGCAACGCAAGGCGCAGATTATCCTGCAACATTACACCGCCGACAATCCGCTGAAAAAGAAAATCGCCAGCGTATTCCTGGAATCTTTCCTGTTCTATTCCGGCTTCTGGCTGCCAATGTATTTTTCCAGCCGGGGCAAGCTGACCAACACCGCCGACCTGATTCGTCTGATTATTCGTGACGAAGCGGTACATGGTTATTACATCGGCTATAAATACCAAAAAGGGCTGGAGAAACTGTCGGAATCCGAACGCGACGAATTGAAGCATTTCGCCCTTGATTTGCTGGATGGAGCTGTATGACAACGAGTCTCGCTATACGGAAGAACTGTATGCCGAAACCGGTTGGGTGGCAGACGTTAACGCCTTTCTCTGTTACAACGCCAATAAAGCGTTGATGAACCTGGGCTACGAAGCGTTATTCCCCGCAGAAATGGCGGAGGTCAATCCTGCCATACTTGCTGCGCTGTCACCGAATGCGGATGAAAACCATGATTTCTTCTCCGGTTCAGGCTCCTCCTATGTGATGGGAAAAGCCATCGAAACCGAAGACGAAGACTGGAATTTTTGACGGCGATTATCGCGGTAAATATCGATCACACTTCCGCGATAATATTTTAACGGGATCACGTTTTTATCACACAATTATTTCTGTGTGATCTACACTCAATATCTGCCACATTATTCGCCTGAATTTCAGCAATTCAGGCGCATTTTCGGTGGTCGTTACAAAAAATATCGCTCTCCCCCACTCCCCCTCAGCCCTTATATCATGGGAAATCCCGGCAAATGGCCTCCCGGCAATATTTGTGTCTGAGGGAAATTCAGGGTTGTCTCAGATTCTCAGTATGTTAGGGTAGAAAAAGGTGACTATTTCTATCAGGTATCGTATCGACATAATAAATAACAGGAATCTTTCTATTGCATGGCAATTAAATTAGAAGTTAAGAATCTCTATAAGATATTTGGTGAGCATCCGCAGCGAGCTTTCAAATATATTGAAAAAGGACTTTCGAAAGAGCAAATTCTGGATAAAACAGGGCTATCGCTTGGCGTTAAAGACGCCAGTCTGGCCATTGAAGAAGGCGAGATTTTTGTCATCATGGGATTATCCGGTTCGGGTAAATCCACAATGGTACGCCTTCTCAATCGCCTGATTGAACCCACCCGCGGGCAAGTGCTGATCGACGGCGTTGATATTGCAAAAATATCTGACGCCGAACTTCGCGAGGTGCGCAGAAAGAAAATTGCGATGGTTTTCCAGTCATTTGCATTAATGCCGCACATGACCGTACTGGATAATACGGCATTCGGCATGGAATTAGCCGGCGTTGCCGCTGAAGAGCGCCGTGAAAAAGCGCTGGATGCCTTACGCCAAGTGGGGCTGGAGAATTATGCGCACGGCTACCCGGATGAACTCTCCGGCGGTATGCGTCAGCGTGTCGGTCTGGCCCGCGCATTAGCGATCAACCCTGACATTCTGTTAATGGATGAGGCCTTCTCGGCGCTCGATCCCTTAATTCGTACCGAGATGCAGGATGAGCTGGTAAAACTACAGGCAAAACATCAGCGTACCGTCGTTTTTATTTCCCACGATCTCGATGAAGCGATGCGTATTGGCGATCGTATTGCCATTATGCAAAACGGCGAAGTCGTTCAGGTGGGGAACGCCAGATGAAATTCTGAATAACCCGGCGAATGATTATGTCCGCACCTTCTTCCGTGGGGTCGATATTAGCCAGGTGTTCAGCGCCAAAGATATTGCCCGCCGCAGCCCGGTGGGATTAATTCGTAAAACGCCAGGTTTTGGTCCGCGTTCCGCACTGAAATTATTGCAGGATGAAGACCGTGAATTTGGTTATGTGATTGAACGCGGTAATAAGTTTGTCGGCATTGTTTCCATCGACTCATTAAAAGCGGCATTAAGCCAGGCGCAAGGTATTGAAGCAGCACTTATTGACGAGTCACTGGCGGTGGATGCGCAAACACCTCTTAGCGAGTTGCTCTCTCATGTTGGCCAGGCGCCTTGTGCGGTGCCGGTTGTCGACGAGGAACAACAGTATGTCGGCATTATTTCAAAACGCATGCTGCTACAGGCTTTAGATCGCGAGGGGGGCAAACAATGGCTGAACAAACTAATCCGTGGGATACCGCGCCAGCGGCGGATAGCGCCGCGCAAATCCGCCGACGCCTGGGGAGCGCCTTCGGGGCGCGCCTGCCGATGGCGGCGGCGCAGACTGGCTGACCAGCGCTCCCGGCGCCTGCGCCAGAACATTTTAATATTTATGACCCGTTCCATAAGACGCTGATCCCGGCTGGACAGCTGGGTCACTGAAGGGATCGACTGGGGTCGTTACGCATTTCCGCCCCGTTTTCCAGGGCATCCGTGTACCGGGTGGATTACATTCTCAATGGCTTCCAGCAGCTGTTGCTGGGTATGCCAGCTCCGGTGGCGATTATCATTTTCGCACTGATCGCCTGGCAGATCTCCGGCCTGGGGATGGGGCCGCCACGCTGGTGTCCCTGATTGCCATCGGCGCGATTGGCGCCTGGTCACAGGCGATGATTACCCTGGCACTGGTGCTGACCGCCCTGCTGTTCTGCGTGGTCATCGGTTTGCCGCTGGGGATATGGCTGGCGCGCAGTCCGCGTGCGGCGAAGATTGTCCGCCCGCTGCTGGATGCGATGCAAACGACGCCTGCGTTCGTCTATCTGGTGCCAATCGTGATGCTGTTCGGTATCGGTAACGTGCCGGGGGTGGTAGTGACCATTATCTTTTGCCCTGCCGCCGATTGTGCGTCTGACCATTCTGGGGATTAACCAGGTTCCGGCGGATTTGATCGAAGCTTCACGCTCATTTGGCGCCAGTCCGCGTCAGATGCTGTTCAAAGTACAGCTACCGCTGGCCATGCCCACCATTATGGCGGGTGTTAACCAGACGCTCATGCTTGCCCTCTCCATGGTAGTGATCGCCTCTATGATTGCCGTCGGCGGGCTTGGTCAGATGGTGCTGCGTGGTATTGGCCGCCTCGACATGGGGCTGGCAACCGTCGGCGGGGTCGGTATTGTGATCCTCGCTATCATTCTGGACCGCCTGACCCAGGCCGTTGGTCGCGACTCGCGCAGCCGTGGCAACCGCCGCTGGTATACCACCGGTCCCGTTGGGCTTATCACTCGCCCTTTCGTTAAGTAATTCACCCGTTGCCCGGTGGCGCATTGCTTACCGGGTCTACAATTCATTAGCTTACACAAAATCGTTCAAGTTGCATCGCGGCGGCAAACGAATGTATCCCCAGGAGCGAACACGCAGTACGTGACCGGGGTGCATGAGTGCAGCCAACAAAGAGGCAGCTTGAAAGATGAAGTGTAATAAGGAACAACGATGCGACATAACATTCTATTTGCCACAGCGTTTGCCACCCTTGTCTCTACCAGCGCATTCGCTGCCGACCTGCCGGGCAAAGGCGTTACCGTACAGCCGGTGCAGAGCACCATCACCGAAGAAACCTTCCAGACGCTGCTGGTCAGCCGCGCGCTGGAGAAACTGGGTTATACCGTTAATAAGCCAAGCGAAGTTGATTACAACGTTGGTTACACTTCCATTGCCTCTGGCGATGCAACTTTTACCGCCGTGAACTGGCAGCCGCTGCATGATGATATGTACGCCGCTGCGGGCGGAGACAAAAAGTTCTATCGCGAGGGGATATTCGTGACGGGCGCCGCGCAGGGTTATCTGATCGACAAGAAAACCGCTGAGCAGTACAAGATCACTAACCTCGCCCAGTTGAAAGACCCGAAAATCGCCAAAATCTTTGATACCAACGGCGACGGCAAAGCTGACATGATGGGTTGTTCGCCAGGCTGGGGTTGTGAAGCGGTGATTAACCACCAGAACAAAGCGTTCGATCTGGAAAAAACCGTCGACGTCAGCCACGGTAACTATGCCGCGATGATGGCCGACACCATCACCCGCTTCAAAGAAGGCAAGCCGATTCTGTACTACACCTGGACGCCGTACTGGGTGAGCGACGTGATGAAGCCGGGTAAAGATGTTGTCTGGTTACAGGTGCCGTTCTCTTCCCTGCCGGGCGAGCAGAAAGACATTGATACCAAACTGCCGAACGGCGCGAACTATGGCTTCCCGGTGAACACCATGCACATTGTCGCCAACAAAGCCTGGGCAGAGAAAAACCCGGCGGCGGCGAAGCTGTTCGCCATCATGAAGGTACCGCTGGCGGATATCAACGCGCAGAACGCGATGATGCATGAAGGCAAATCGTCCGAGGCCGATGTTCAGGGTCACGTTGACGGCTGGATCAAAGCCCACCAGCAGCAGTTTGACGGCTGGGTAAAAGAAGCGCTGGCCGCGCAGAAATAACCCACTCGTCGGCCTTAAAGCTGCGCGCCATCAGGCGCAGTAACCACACCAATGCCGGATGGTGGCGCGATGCGCCTTATCCGGCCTATACGCCCTCCCCCAACCGCACAATCCATCACTCAACAAACCACTCACATTCATAAACATCCGCTATGATTGATACCCCAGGAAATCATATCTGACTCAAAATAATGACTAAATCCACTCACGGGCTTAGCCCGGCGCTGATTGTTTTAATGTCCGTGGCAACCGGTCTGGCCGTCGCCAGTAACTATTACGCCCAGCCGCTGCTCGATACTATCGCAAACAATTTCTCGCTTTCCGCCAGTTCGGCGGCTTTATCGTTACCGCCGCTCAGTTGGGCTATGCCGCCGGATTGCTCTTTCTGGTGCCGCTGGGCGATATGTTCGAACGCCGGACGCTCATCGTCTCCATGACGCTGCTGGCCGCAGGCGGCATGCTGATTACCGCCAGCAGCCAGTCGCTCGGTATGATGATTCTCGGCACGGCGCTCACCGGGCTGTTCTCCGTCGTGGCGCAAATCCTGGTGCCGCTGGCGGCGACGCTCGCCACGCCGGATAAGCGCGGCAAAGTGGTCGGCACCATCATGAGCGGCCTGCTGCTGGGGATTTTACTGGCGCGTACCGTTGCCGGATTGCTGGCGAATCTTGGCGGCTGGCGCACCGTCTTCTGGGTCGCTTCTGTGCTGATGGCGCTGATGGCCGTCGCGCTGTGGCGCGGTTTACCAAAGGTGAAATCAGAAACGCATCTTAACTATCCGCAGCTATTGGGTTCCGTGTTCAGCCTGTTTATCCACGACGGCCTCCTGCGCACCCGCGCGTTGTTAGGCTGCCTGACGTTCGCCAACTTCAGCATTCTCTGGACATCGATGGCCTTTTTACTGGCCGCGCCGCCGTTTAACTATTCCGAAGGGATGATTGGGCTGTTTGGTCCTGGCGGGAGCCGCTGGCGCGCTGGGCGCACGTCCGGCGGGCGGTTTTGCCGATAAAGGGAAGTCCCATCTCACCCACGACTTTCGGCCTGCTGTTGCTGTTGCTCTCCTGGCTGGCTATCTGGTACGGACACAGCTCCGTGCTGGCGCTGATTATTGGCATCCTGGTGCTGGATCTCACCGTGCAGGGCGTACACATCACCAATCAGACCGGTGATTTACCGCGTCCACCCGGATGCGCGTAACCGGCTCACCGCCGGGTATATGACCAGCTACTTTATCGGCGGCGCCGCCGGTTCGTTGATTTCGGCATCGGCCTGGCAGCATGCCGGCTGGGCCGGCGTTTGTCTGGCCGGTACCACCGTCGCCGCACTCAATCTACTGGTCTGGTGGCGAGGTTTTCACCGACAAGAAGCCGCAAATTAAGCAGATGGCAAGCGTTTACCTTTGATTGAGCTCCCCAGGGGTGTTAAGGCGTCCCCCACTCTGTTAAGGTTATATGATTCATTTATGCTGGTTATTTTAACATCGGTGACGAATCAGATAATCTTATGGAAAGCCCTGCACCCCAGTCTGAGCCCCGTCCGGCAACATTAACGGAAGGATTCAAAGACAGTTTACCGATAGTCATAAGTTATATTCCGGTGGCGTTTGCGTTTGGCCTTAACGCCACCCGTCTGGGCTTTACTCCCCTCGAAAGCGTTTTTTTCTCCTGCATTATTTACGCAGGCGCCAGCCAGTTCGTCATCACCACCATGCTCGCGGCGGGCAGCACATTATGGGTCGCCGCGTTGACCGTGATGGCGATGGACGTGCGCCATGTGCTGTACGGCCCTTCCCTGCGTAGCCGCATCAGTCAAAGCGGCTCAGTAAACCTAAAACCGCCCTGTGGGCATTTGGTCTCACCGATGAAGTGTTTGCTGCCGCCACGGCAAACTGGTGCGGGATAACCGTCGCTGGAGTGAAAACTGGATGATCGGCATCGCGTTCTGCTCCTGGGCCTCCTGGGTGCTCGGCACGGTCATTGCGCATTTTCCGGGAGCGGATTGCTGAAAAGCTTCCCCCGCCGTTTGAGGCGGCATTAAGTTTTATGCTGCCAGCCCTGTTTATGAGTTTTTTGCTCGCTTCTTTTCAACGCAAACAAACGCTGTGCGTCACGGCGGCGTTAATCGGCGCGCTGGCAGGCGTCACGCTGTTTTCCATTCCAGCGGCTATCCTGGCGGGTATCGCCAGCGGGTGTCTGACCGCCTTGATCCAGTCGTTCTGGCAAGGAGCGCCCGATGAGTTATGAGGTTTTGCTGCTGGGACTGCTGGTTGGCTGCGCCAATTATTGTTTTCGTTATTTACCGCTTCGTCTGCGAATGGGAAACACCCGTCCCGCCAGGCGCGGCGCAACGGGCGTGTTGCTCGACACCATTGGCATCGCGTCCATCTGCGCCCTGCTGGTGGTGTCTACAGCTCCCGAAGTGATGCACGACGCCAGCCGGTTCATTCCGACGCTGGTCGGGTTTGCCGTCCTGGGCGTCAGTTTCTACAAGACGCGCAGCATCATCATCCCAACGCTACTGAGCGCTCTGGGCTATGGACTCGCCTGGAAGATAGGGGTCATTTTATAACCCAAAAGAATCATTTTAAATTAATAATACATTTACTTTATTTGTCACTGTCGTTACTATATCGGGCTGAAATTAATGAGGTCATGCCCAAATGGATAGTTCGTTTACGCCCATTGAACAAATGCTAAAATTTCGCGCCAGCCGCCACGAAGAGTTTCCTTACCAGGAGATCCTTCTGACCCGCCTTTGCATGCATATGCAAGGCAAACTGCTGGAAAACCGCAATAAGATGCTGAAAGCTCAAGGGATTAACGAGACGTTGTTTATGGCGTTGATTACGCTGGAGTCTCAGGAAAACCACAGTATTCAGCCATCTGAACTGAGTTGCGCGCTGGGCTCGTCCCGTACCAACGCAACACGTATCGCAGATGAATTAGAGAAACGCGGCTGGAATCGAACGTCGTGAAAGCGATAACGACCGTCGCTGCCTGCATCTGCAACTGACTGAGAAAGGTCACGCGTTTTTGCGCGAGGTGTTACCGCCTCAGCATCACTGCCTGCACCAGCTATGGTCCTCTCTCAGCACCGCCGAAAAAGATCAACTTGAGCACATCACTCGTAAGCTCCTGACGCGTCTCGATCAGATGGATCAGGATGGCGCCGTTCTTGAGGCGCTACGCTAACGCGTCGACACGCTCAATCATCCAGATTTATAAAAGAAAAAACTGACAGGCCAGCACGTCATACTGCTGGCCTTTCTGACAAAAACGTCGGCCCAGCCGATATGAAAAATAAGATCGTGGAGAACAACATGAGCGCAAATGCGGAGACTCAAACCCCGCAGCAACCGGTTAAGAAGAATGGCAAACGTAAAAGCGCGCTAATCCTTTTAACCTTGCTCTTTATCGCAATTGCCGTGGCATATGGGATTTATTGGTTTTTAGTACTGCGTCATATCGAAGAGACGGATGATGCGTACGTGGCAGGGAACCAGGTTCAAATCATGGCGCAGGTATCAGGCAGCGTGACGAAAGTCTGGGCTGATAACACTGACTTTGTAAAACAGGGCGACGTGCTGGTCACGCTCGACCAGACGGATGCCAGACAGGCATTCGAAAAAGCGAAAACGGCGCTGGCCTCCAGCGTTCGCCAGACGCACCAGTTGATGATCAATAGCAAGCAGCTCCAGGCCAGCATTGAAGTGCAGAAAACCGCACTGGCGCAGGCACAAAGCGACTTTAATCGTCGCGTGCCGCTGGGCAATGCGAACCTGATCGGTCGCGAAGAGCTGCAACACGCGCGTGATGCCGTCGCCAGCGCGCAGGCGCAGTTGGATGTGGCAATTCAACAATATAACGCAAACCAGGCGATGATCCTCGGCAGCAAGCTGGAAGATCAGCCTGCCGTGCAACAGGCGGCTACGGAAGTGCGCAACGCCTGGCTGGCGCTGGAGCGTACCAAAATCGTCAGCCCGATGACTGGCTACGTCTCCCGCCGCGCCGTACAGCCTGGCGCGCAGATTAGCCCGACCACGCCGCTGATGGCGGTCGTGCCTGCCACCAACCTGTGGGTGGACGCGAACTTCAAAGAGACGCAGCTCGCCCATATGCGTATCGGCCAACCGGCAACGGTCATCAGCGATATTTACGGCGATGACGTGAAATACACCGGTAAGGTTGTCGGCCTGGATATGGGGACAGGCAGCGCCTTCTCCCTGCTTCCGGCGCAAAACGCGACCGGCAACTGGATCAAGGTCGTGCAGCGCTTGCCTGTACGTATTGAACTGGATGCGCAGCAACTGGCGCAGCATCCGCTGCGTATCGGCTTATCAACCCTCGTCACCGTGGATACGTCGAATCGCGACGGACAAGTGCTGGCAAGCCAGGTTCGTAGTACCCCGGTTTCTGGAGAGTAACGCACGAGAAATTAATCTCGCTCCGGTCAATAAGCTGATCGAAGAGATTGTGCAGGCCAACGCGGGATAATCCTGAGGTGCGTGTAATGCAACAGCAAAAACCGCTGGAAGGCGCGCAGCTGGTCATTATGACGATTGCGCTGTCGCTGGCGACATTCATGCAGGTGCTGGACTCCACCATTGCTAACGTGGCGATCCCCACCATCGCCGGGAACCTTGGCTCATCGTTGAGCCAGGGGACATGGGTTATCACCTCATTCGGGGTGGCGAACGCGATCTCCATCCCGATTACCGGCTGGCTGGCGAAACGCGTCGGGGAAGTGAAGCTGTTCATGTGGTCAACCGTCGCCTTTGCCATTGCGTCATGGGCGTGCGGGGTCTCCAACAGTCTGAACATGCTGATCTTCTTCCGCGTGGTTCAGGGTGTCGTCGCAGGGCCGTTAATCCCGCTCTCACAGAGCCTGTTGCTGAATAACTATCCTCCCGCAAAACGTTCTATCGCACTGGCGCTATGGTCGATGACGGTGATTGTCGCGCCGATCTGCGGCCCGATACTGGGCGGCTACATCAGCGATAACTATCACTGGGGCTGGATTTTCTTCATCAACGTGCCGATTGGGGTTGCGGTCGTGCTGATGACGCTGCAAACCCTGCGCGGTCGCGAGACCCGCACCGAGCAGCGACGTATCGACGCTGTCGGCCTGGCGCTGCTGGTGATTGGTATCGGCAGTCTACAGATCATGCTTGACCGCGGGAAAGAGCTGGACTGGTTCGCCTCGCAAGAGATTATCATCCTGACCGTGGTCGCCGTCATTGCCATCAGTTTCCTGATTGTCTGGGAGCTGACCGACGATAACCCAATCGTTGACCTCTCCTTGTTCAAGTCGCGTAACTTCACGATTGGCTGTTTGTGTATCAGTCTCGCCTATATGCTCTATTTCGGCGCGGATTGTGTTGTTACCGCAGCTGTTGCAGGAGGTATACGGCTATACCGCGACGTGGGCCGGCCTGGCCTCAGCGCCGGTCGGGGTAATCCCGGTGATCCTGTCGCCGATTATCGGACGTTTCGCCCACAAGCTGGATATGCGCAGGCTGGTCACGTTCAGCTTTATCATGTATGCCGTCTGCTTTTACTGGCGTGCATGGACGTTTGAGCCGGGTATGGATTTCGGCGCATCGGCCTGGCCGCAGTTTATTCAGGGCTTCGCCGTAGCCTGCTTCTTTATGCCGCTCACCACCATCACGCTCTCCGGCTTGCCGCCTGAGCGTCTGGCGGCGGCGTCGAGCCTGTCTAACTTTACGCGAACGCTGGCGGGGTCAATTGGTACATCAATCACCACCACCATGTGGACCAACCGTGAAGCGATGCACCATTCGCAATTGACCGAGTCGGTGAATCCGTACAACCCCAATGCCCAGGCGATGTACGATCAGCTACAGGGGCTGGGGATGACGCAGCAGCAGGCGTCAGGCTGGATCGCCCAGCAGATTACCAATCAGGGGCTGATTATTTCCGCCAATGAGATCTTCTGGATGTCGGCCGGGATCTTCCTCGTGCTGCTTGGGCTGGTCTGGTTCGCCAAACCACCTTTCGGCGCGGGCGGCGGCGGCGGAGGCGCGCATTAATGAAAAAGCCAGTTCATGATGAACTGGCTTTTTTTTGCCGGATGGCGGCGGCGCCTTATCCGGCCTACAGAACGCACACGTTGTAGGCCCGGTAAGCATCGCGCCACCGGGCATAACGCCGGATGGCGGCTGCGCCTTATCCGGCCTACAGAACACACGTTGTAGGCCCGGTAAGCATCGCGCCACCGGGCATAATGCCGGATGGCGGCTGCGTCTTATCCGGCCTACAGAACGCGCACATTGTAGGCCCGGTAAGCATCGCGCCACCGGGCATAATGCCGGATGGCGGCTGCGTCTTATCCGGCCTACAGAACGCGCACATTGTAGGCCCGGTAAGCATCGCGCCACCGGGCATTGCATTCTACTAGATATGCAGTTCCTGCAATTTATCTTTCGGCAGGGCCAGCTCTTCGTTGCTGTTGATGCGAACGTCGTGTTCCAGAATATGACGTGCAATATCCTGCGCTTCGCTCAGAGAGTGCATCTGATACGTACCGCACTGATAAACGTTCAGCTCCGGGATCTGATTCTGCTCCTTCACTTTCAGCACGTCAGCCATCGCGGCTTTCCAGGCGTCTGCCACACGTTGTTCGTCAGGCGTACCGATCAGGCTCATGTAGAAACCGGTACGGCAGCCCATCGGGGAGATATCGATAATCTCAACACCGTTGCCGTTCAGATGATTACGCATAAAGCCAGCGAACAGGTGCTCCAGCGTATGGATACCCTTCTCAGGCATCACTTCTTTATTCGGGATGCAGAAACGCAGGTCAAACACGGTAATGGTATCGCCATGCGGGGTGTTCATCGTTTTCGCGACCCGGACTGCTGGTGCTTCCATCCGGGTATGATCGACTGTGAAGCTATCTAACAACGGCATTTAGCCACCTCCGATAATATTTTTTAAAATAAACTGAACTCTTCGTTCCGGGGCGAGTCTGAGTATGTGAAAGACGCGCATTTGTTATCATCATCCCTGTTTTCAGAGATGAAATTTTGGCCACTCACGAGTGGCCTTTTTCTTTTCTGTCAGGCGTGCTTTTCCAGCCACGCATCAAACGGTTCGGTATCCGCCGCTTCAACCTCAAGCTGACGACGCGTTGACGCCTCACGTTCAGCAATGAAGTCCTCTTCACGCAAAATTTCCAGCGGTTCTTCGCGCAGCAGATTGCGATAAGCCTCGCCCAGCGCTTTGCCGGTGCCGCCAATCCCGGTATCAATCATCGAGCGCAGAATACGCGCTGAGAACGTCAGCTCCGGGTTGTCGAAACAGGCAACCAGTTCATCACATACCTTCTGATAATCCTCTCCCCCGTGGATGCTGTCCAGCGTTTGCGCCACACGTTTCAGGTCGCGGAACAGATCTTTACCCACTTTCGGCAGCGGGAACTGCGCGGTTTCACAGCCAATCCCTAACGTCAGCCCTGGTTTACGCCCTTCCAGAATCACCCGATTCCAGTTCGTGCGCGTGCACAGCAGCTCGTCGCTGCTCATTTCCGGCGCATCGGCCAGTACGCACCAGACCATAAACAGATCCAGGAAACGCACCTGCTGCTCGTCCACGCCAATAGGCGAGAACGGGTTAATATCCAGCGAACGCACTTCGATATATTCAATCCCGCCGCGCAGAAGCGCATCTGACGGCGTTTCTCCGCTACGCGTCACGCGTTTAGGGCGGATCGGCGCATACAGCTCGTTCTCAATCTGTAGCACGTTGCTGTTGATTTGCAGGCGTTTACCGTCCTTCTCCAGACCGATCTCCGCATACTCCGTGGACGGCGTTTTGATCGCGCGCTTCAATCCTGGCCACATATTCATGCAGATCGTTAAACGTAATTCCAAGATTGCTTTGCGACTTATTGGTATAACCCAGGTCGCTCAAACGCAGCGACGTTGCATACGGCAGGTAGTACATACCGCAGTCCGTTTTTTCAAACGGCAGCGTGGTGGGTTTTGCCCTGCAAGAATGGAGGAACAAATAGCCGGAGAGGCGCCAAACAGATACGGAATGGACCCACCCAAAACGGTAATAGTTACGGATCAGGGCGGAAATAGCCTGCGGAAATTTTCTCTTTCGCATCTTCCCCGTCCACGGACGCCACACTTCGCCTGCCAGAATGCCATCGGCAGCGAAAAATTGTAGTGTACGCCGGAGATGGTTTGCATCAACGCGCCGTAACGGTTTTTCAACCCTTCCCGGTAAAGCGTTTTCAAACGACCAATATTTGACGTACCGTACTGCGCCAGCTCAATATCCTGCCCTTCAGCAATATAGCAAGGCATACTCAGCGGCCACATCCGCTCATCACCCAAATTTCTGGCCGTATAGCGATGCAGGTCGCGCATCAATGTGAGCATATGCTGAATATCGCCGTCTACCGGGTAATAAACTCCAGCAGGGCTTCAGCAAAATCTGTCGTGACCCATTTGTGCGTCAGCGCCGAGCCTAACGCGTCAGGATGACCCGTGGTTGCCAGCGTGCCATCAGCGTTAACACGCAGCGTTTCGCGCTCCAGCCCGCGTTGAATCCCCTTTAGTGCCTGAGGATGCCTTTCCAGCCAGGTCAGAGCCTGTGATACGTCCGGGATCAAATTGACCTCCCGCCTGTCAAAATCGTTTTAATTAGCATAATTGTAATGGTGACGGTAAATGTCTATCCCACAATTAGTGCCACCACATAATGCCCTGAACCGTAGCGGCTGCGACGATAACGTAACGCAACGCTTTACCAAGGCATAAAAAAAAGAGCACTGGCCCCCACGAGATGCGCATCCATCCCGCTAACAGGCACAGCAAATCACCGATAACCGGCGCCCAGCTTAATAATAGTGTGACTGCACCGTAGCGCTTAAGCCAGCCAGTGGCTTTTTCCTGCCAGCGCGATGTTTTGCGCAACGGAAAAAAACGCCCAAGGATAACGTTAGTTAACCCTCCAAGGCTATTACCCATTGTTGCTGTTAAGACTAAGACCCAGGGATGACTTACCCCGGAGACTAACATGGCAACTAAAACAACTTCGGAATTACCGGGCAACAGCGTGGCGCTGAGAAAACTGCTGGCAAACAGTGACAGGAGCGACAGCCCGTCACTCACAATAGTCGAACGTCCACGGCATCCATTCCCGCCGCGCGTGCTGCCTGCAAGCCGAAATCCGCATCCTCAAACACGACGCATTGCGTCGGCACAACGCCCATACGCTCCGCACACAGCAGGAACGTGTCCGGCGCGGGTTTGTGGTGCAGAACATGATCCGCAGCGACAACTGCATCAAAATAACGACGCAGCCCCAGATGGGTCAATAGCGCTTCGGCAATTGCGCTTTCGCTGCCCGTTCCCACCGACAGAGGTCGACGGCCATACCAGGCTTTGACCACCTCAACCAGCGGCAGAGGCTCTACGCTATCCAGCAACATGCTTTTCACTGCATCAGTTTTTTCTTGCGCCAGCGCATGAGGGTCAAGATCGGCGTGATTCAGTTCGATAATCGACTGCGCGATACGCCAGGTTGGAGAACCGTTAAGCGCCACCATCGCTTGCAGATCAAAACGAAGGCCATAGCGCCCTAATACCTCGTCCCACGCCTTACGGTGCGTCGGCTCGGTATCCAGGATGGTGCCATCCATATCAAAAATCAAACCCGCATAACGTTCGTACATCGTGTTCTCACAAACCAAATGACCAGATGTTACTTTATCGTAATTGACTGATTTTGTCGCTGACAGAGAAATGAGGATTGTTCAGGGTAGAGAGGTAATGGAGGTATTCAGGAGAAGATGGTGCATCCGGGAGGATTACTCGGCTGCGCCTCGCCCTACGGGCCGTTGCTGAAGCAACGTTATCCTCCCTGGTGCTTGCGATAGCTTCGCAGACCATGAAACAACAGCATAGCTGTTATAACGGAGAAGATGGTGCATCCGGGAGGATTCGAACCTCCGACCGCTCGGTTCGTAGCCGAGTACTCTATCCAGCTGAGCTACGGATGCATCGGGAAACTTATTTACTGCCAATATTGATACCGCTACAAAAGCCGTATCAAATAAGAGATGGTGCATCCGGGAGGATTACTCGGCTGCGCCTCGCCCTACGGGCCGTTGCTGAAGCAACGTTATCCTCCCTGGTGCTTGCGATAGCTTCGCAGACCATGAAACAACAGCGTAACTGTTATACCGGGGAAGATGGTGCATCCGGGAGGATTCGAACCTCCGACCGCTCGGTTCGTAGCCGAGTACTCTATCCAGCTGAGCTACGGATGCATTGGGAAACTTATTTACTGCCGATATTGATACCGCTACAAAAGCCATATCAAGTAAGAGATGGTGCATCCGGGAGGATTACTCGGCTGCGCCTCTCCCTACGGGCCGTTGCTGAAGCAACGTTATCCTCCCTGGTGCTTGCGATAACTTCGCAGACCATGAAACAACAGCGTAGCTGTTATATCGGGGAAGATGGTGCATCCGGGAGGATTCGAACCTCCGACCGCTCGGTTCGTAGCCGAGTACTCTATCCAGCTGAGCTACGGATGCATCGGGAAACTTACTTTATTGCAGATTTTGATACCGCTACTAAAGCCATATCAAGTAAGAGATGGTGCATCCGGGAGGATTCGAACCTCCGACCGCTCGGTTCGTAGCCGAGTACTCTATCCAGCTGAGCTACGGATGCAAATGGCGGTGAGGCGGGGATTCGAACCCCGGATGCAGCTTTTGACCGCATACTCCCTTAGCAGGGGAGCGCCTTCAGCCTCTCGGCCACCTCACCACGCGCCTCTTACGAGTGCTTCGAAGAACTTGTTTCTGCTCATCGTCGCTGCGTGGCGCACATATTACTTTCTGGGACTTATAAGTCAAACAATTTTTCCCGCGCTTTTATCGTTTGCACACTTCACGCTCAATTAGTCTGCAAAAACGGCAAAAAGGGTGTTTTATCAACAGATAAATCGGCGTGTTACACCGCCTGAGCGCAGGCAGAAAAACAGAATAACCAGGAAAGAGCCTGCCGGCACGGGAAGCGATACGGAAAAAGAGTGAAGAAAAATGAAAAAGAGAAAGGACGCGAGGAGCAGGTTGCGCCTCATCGGAAGAGATGAGACGCGAAAACCTTAGTAACTGGACTGCTGGGATTTTTCAGCCTGGATACGCTGGTAGATCTCCTCACGATGGACAGAGACTTCTTTCGGGGCGTTTACGCCAATGCGCACCTGGTTGCCCTTTACCCCTAAAACTGTCACGGTGACCTCATCTCCAATCATGAGGGTCTCACCAACTCGACGAGTCAGAATCAGCATTCTTTGCTCCTTGAAAGATTAAAAGAGTCGGGTCTCTCTGTATCCCGGCATTATCCATCATATAACGCCAAAAAGTAAGCGATGACAAACACGTAAAGTGTAAGCAGTCACGGCATCACATTCTGTTAAACCTAAGTTTAGCCGATATACACAACTTCAACCTGACTTTATCGTTGTCAATAACGTTGATGCAAACGCCGCAGACCGGGGCCTGCGGCGTTAGATAACGCTTATAGTTATTACAGTTTTTGCGCTAACCCAGCCTTTCACACTGGCTAACGCTGCTGGCAGAGCAGCCGCATCCGTACCACCGGCTTGCGCCATGTCTGGACGTCCGCCGCCCTTGCCGCCCACCTGCTGAGCGACCATGCCGACCAGCTCCCCTGCTTTCACGCGGTCGGTCACATCCTTCGACACGCCCGCAATCAGAGAAACCTTACCTTCCGCTACCGTTGCAAGAACGATAACGGTAGAACCCAGTTGATTTTTCAGATCATCAACCATCGTACGCAGCATTTTTGGCTCAACGCCCGCAAGCTCGCTAACCAGCAGCTTCACGCCGTTGATATCAACCGCTTTGCTGGAAAGGTTCGCACTTTCCTGCGCGGCAGCCTGTTCTTTCAACTGCTGCAACTCTTTTTCAAGCTGACGCGTACGTTCCAGTACAGAACGGACTTTTTCGCCCAGATTCTGGCTGTCGCCCTTCAGCAACTGTGCGATATCGCTTAAGCGATCGCTTTCAGCGTGCAGCGTAGCAATCGCGCCTTCGCCCGTAACCGCTTCAATACGACGAACGCCTGCCGCAGTACCAGATTCAGAAACGATGCGGAACAGACCGATATCCCCCGTACGGCTGGCGTGCGTACCGCCACACAGTTCGGTGGAGAAATCGCCCATGCTCAGCACACGAACGCGATCGTCATACTTCTCGCCAAACAGCGCCATTGCGCCTTTAGCTTTCGCCGCTTCAAGGTCCATGATGTTGGGTTTCGACCGGCAGGTTGCGACGGATTTGCGCATTCACCAGATCTTCCACCGCACGGATTTCAGACGGTTTCATCGCTTCATTATGCGAGAAGTCGAAACGCAGGACTTTGTCGTTAACCAGCGAGCCTTTCTGCGCTACGTGCGTGCCCAGAATCTGGCGCAGCGCCGCGTGCATCAGGTGCGTCGCAGAGTGATTCAGGCGAATACGCGCCGGCGAGCGTCATCCACATCAGCCTGCACCGCATCACCCACTTTCAGGGAACCGGTCGAAAGCGTACCGATATGTCCAATCGCCTGGCCATATTTTTGCGTATCGCTAACCGCAAACGCGAAGCCTGCGCCTTTCAGTTCGCCTTTATCGCCAACCTGACCGCCGGATTCCGCATAGAACGGCGTCTGATCCAGCACGACAACGGCTTCCTGACCCGCGCTAATCGCATTCTACCGCTTTACCATCCACAAACAGCGCGGTCACTTTACCGTTCAGTTCCAGATGGTCATAACCTTTAAATTCTGACGCGCCGTCAACACGGATCATCGCGTTATAGTCTGCGCCAAAACCGCTGGCCTCACGCGCACGACGACGCTGTTCTTCCATCGCGGCTTCAAATCCCGCTTCATCAACTTTGATGTTGCGCTCGCGGCAAACGTCCGCCGTCAGGTCAACCGGGAAGCCGTAGGTGTCATACAGACGGAAAGCGGTTTCGCCATCCAGCGTGTCGCCGGAAAGCTTCGCCAGCTCTTCGTCCAGCAGCGCCAGACCACGTTCCAGCGTACGGGCAAACTGCTCTTCTTCCGTTTTCAGAACCTGCTCAACCTGCGCCTGCTGGCGCTTCAGCTCTTCACCGGCAGAGCCCATAACGTCAATCAGCGGCCCAACCAGCTTGTAGAAGAAGGTCTCTTTCGCGCCCAGCATGTTGCCATGACGAACCGCACGACGAATGATACGGCGCAGCACATAGCCACGGTTTTCATTCGACGGAACCACGCCGTCGGCGATCAGGAAAGCGCAGGAACGGATGTGGTCGGCAATCACGCGCAGCGACTTGTTGCTCAGGTCGGTCGCGCCAGTCACCTTCGCAACGGCTTCAATCAACGTGCGGAACAGGTCAATTTCATAGTTGGAGTTAACGTGTTGCAACACAGCGGCGATACGCTCCAGACCCATACCGGTATCGACGGACGGTTTCGGCAGCGGTTCCATCGTACCGTCAGCCTGACGGTTGAACTGCATGAAGACGATGTTCCAGATCTCAATATAGCGATCGCCATCTTCTTCCGGGCTTCCCGGAGGGCCGCCCCAGATGTGATCGCCGTGGTCGTAGAAGATCTCGGTACATGGACCGCACGGCCCTGTATCGCCCATCTGCCAGAAGTTGTCGGACGCGTATGCCGCGCCTTTGTTATCACCAATTCGGATGATACGTTCGCGCGGAATGCCGACTTCTTTTTCCCAGATCTCGTAGGCTTCATCGTCAGTTTCATAGACGGTCACCCACAGACGCTCTTTTGGCAGGGGCAAACCAGTTTTCACCGGTCAGCAGTTCCCACGCAAACTGAATCGCGTCGTGTTTGAAATAGTCGCCGAAGCCTGAAGTTACCCAGCATTTCGAAGAAGGTGTGGTGACGTGCAGTGTAACCGACGTTTTCCAGATCGTTGTGTTTACCACCCGCACGTACGCAACGCTGCGAAGTGGTGGCGCGGAATAATTACGCTTGTCGAGCCCAAGGAAAACATCCTTTGAACTGGTTCATCCCGGCGTTGGTAAACAACAAAGTTGGGTCATTGTTTGGCACCAGGGAGCTGCTGGCAACTACCTTATGTCCCCTTACTGTGGAAAAAATCGAGAAACGCCTGACGGATCTCAGCGGTGCTCTTGCTCATAATTATCCTGAAATCAAGCTAACGAAATATCATTACCCGCCTCAGCGCTCATATGCCCTGCCCGGCTGGCAATTGAAAAAAGTGGGAAATAAGATAAGTTTTCTTTACGGGGAAGTAAAATCCCGTATTGCAGTCAATCGTCAAAATTTCGCCATATCTCCTGAATATCCTCCATCAGATAGCCACGATAAAGCAGGAAACGCTGGACTTTGACCTTTTCCGAAAATGCGGCTGGTAAGGGTTCACCATATTTGCGGATCGCCTGTTTCTCGTGCAAGACGCAACCACTCAATCTCGCATTCACGCATTGCGCGCTCAATCGCCTCACGCGCAATGCCTTTTTGATTCAGCTCCTGCCGAATACGTGCCGGGCCATAACCTTTACGGCTGCGGCTGGCGATAAAGCGCGAAACAAAACGATGATCATCAAGGTAGTTGTGCTCATGGCACCAGGCGATAACCCGTTCATAGTCTTCCGGCGCCGCATCGATCTCTTCCGGCCCGTTTTTTCCCATAACCGGTGCCGGAGAGTTTACGCCGCAGTTCCTGTTCACTGTGATCGCGTACCGCCAGAATACGTACCGGCGCGATCCAGCAGACGGTTATATGCGGGGCGTCGCGGTGTGGATTCACTCATAACAAACCTTCGGAAAAAGAAATGCAAAAAGGGCCGCAAGATATGCAGCCCTTCAAAGTATAAGCCCGATAAGACGCCATAGCGCCGCCACCGGGCAATGCAACGATTAGAAATCTTCGTTGGTTTCTTTCACACCTTCACCGTTGTCATCAACGGAGAAGTCTGGCGTCGAGTCCTGGTTGCTCAGCAGCAGCTCACGCACTTTTTTCTCGATCTCTTTGGCGGTCGCCGGGTTCTCTTTCAGCCAGGCAGTGGCATTCGCTTTACCCTGACCGATTTTCTCGCCGTTATAGCTGTACCATGCACCGGCTTTTCTCGATCAGCTTCTCTTTCACGCCCAGGTCAACCAGTTCGCCATAGAAGTTGATGCCTTCGCCGTAGAGGATCTGGAACTCAGCCTGTTTAAACGGCGCGGCGATTTTGTTCTTCACAACCTTCACGCGGGTTTCGCTACCCACGACGTTTTCGCCCTCTTTCACCGCGCCGATACGGCGGATATCCAGACGAACGGACGCGTAGAATTTCAGCGCGTTACCCCCGGTAGTGGTTTCCGGGTTGCCGAACATGACGCCAATTTTCATACGGATCTGGTTGATGAAGATCAGCAGGGTGTTGGACTGTTTCAGGTTACCGGCCAGCTTACGCATCGCCTGGCTCATCATACGCGCCGCGAGGCCCATATGAGAGTCGCCGATTTCACCTTCGATTTCCGCTTTCGGCGTCAACGCCGCCACGGAGTCAACAACGATAACGTCTACAGCGCCTGAACGCGCCAGCGCATCACAGATTTCCAGCGCCTGCTCGCCGGTGTCCGGCTGGGAGCACAGCAGGTTGTCGATATCGACGCCCAGTTTGCGGGCATAGATAGGGTCCAGCGCATGTTCGGCGTCGATAAACGCACAGGTTTTGCCTTCACGCTGTGCAGCGGCAATCACCTGAAGCGTCAGGGTGGTTTTACCGGAGGATTCCGGCCCGTAGATTTCTACGATACGCCCCATCGGCAGGCCACCCGCGCCCAGCGCGATATCCAGAGAAAGCGAACCGGTAGAGATGGTTTCCACATCCATAGAACGGTCTTCACCCAGGCGCATGATGGAGCCTTTACCGAATTGTTTTTCGATCTGGCCCAGCGCTGCCGCCAACGCTTTCTGTTTGTTTTCGTCGATAGCCATTAACTACTCCTGTCATGAGCCGGGATCCGCTTGCGCTTGTACCGGATAGTGTAATTCTGTACTGTTAGGTGCGATTATACTGTACAGTCATACAGTATCAAGTGTTTTGTAGAAATTGTTGCCAGAGCGTTTTTGAGCGCATATTCCGTCGCCTGGCGACGTACGCTGTCACGGTCGCCGCTAAAGCAACTCCCGGCGGGTTGATCCCCTCGCCCTGTGCGGTTGCGAAACCAAACCAGACAGTGCCGACGGGCTTCACGTCGCTGCCGCCGTCCGGCCCGGCAATGCCGCTGATAGAAACGGCATAATCCGCGCGGGCCGCTCTGAGCGCGCCAATCGCCATCTCAATCACCACCGGTTCGCTGACCGCGCCGTGCTGCTCAAGCGTCGGTTCGCGCACGCCAATCATTTGCGCTTTCGCTTCATTACTGTAGGTAACAAAACCGCGTTCAAACCAGGCGGAACTCCCGGCGATATCGGTAATCACTTTCGCTACCCAACCGCCCGTGCAGGACTCTGCTGTCGTCAGCGTTGCGCCGCGCTGTTTCAGCGCCAGCCCTACCACTTCGCTTAACTGCATCAATTCATGGTCAGTCATCATCGCTTAAGGCTCCTGAAAAACGTGCAGCACAAGATAAGCACTTTCTGAGCAGATATGGGGACGAGGTGCGGATTTTACGAGGAGGCCTTCAGAAAAAAGCCGATGCGAAGCATCGGCCAATCGTACGGTTATTTCATACTGTTGGCGATGGTCTCAACATTGTGGCGAAACGCTTTTACGTAGCTATCCGCCACGCCGCCTTTTGCCGACAAGGCTTCAGGATACAGCTCGCCGCCCGGCTGGCCGCGCCCGTCGCGCTGGCGATCTGTTTTACCAGACGCGGATCGAGCTGATTCTTCCATAAACCAGGTGTTCACCCCATCCGCTTTAATCTGCTTAATGAGCGCGGCGACCTGCGCGGCAGAGGCTTCACTTTCCGACGACAGCCCCTGCGGCGCCAAAAACTCAACGCCGTAGGCGCGACCGAAATAACCGAAGGCATCGTGGCTGGTCAGCACCTTGCGTTTCTCCTGCGGGATCTGGCTAAAGCGCGCTTTCGCCCACGCGTCCAGTTCAGTCAGCTGTGCGATATAAGGTTTGCCGGAAGCCTCCAGCACGGCTTTATCCTGCGGGTCGGCGTTGACCAGCCCGGAAAGAATATTCTGCGCATACAGCGCGCCGTTCGCTGCGCTATTCCAGGCGTGCGGATCGGTGACGGTTTCGCCGTCTTCATCCAGCGTATGCGTCTTCACCCCGTCGGAAGCCACCACCAGCGTACCTTTGAAACCGGAGGCTTTTACCAGCCGGTCAAGCCACCCCTCCAGCCCCAGACCGTTCACTACCACCACATCCGCTTTGCTCAACGCCGCGCTGTCTTTCGGCGAAGGCTCGAAGGTATGCGGATCGCCATCCGGCCCAACCAGCGTAGTGACGTTGACATTCTTGCCGCCGACCTCCTGGGTGATGTCGCCGAGAATAGAAAAACTCGTCACCACATTCAGCGTTTTCGCCAGCGCGCCTTGCGTCATCAACCCCAACGCGAGCGCAATCATTACCCCTGTACGTTTCATCTTTTCCCCTTGCATTAAAAAAGCGCGGCCGCAGACTGTCAGCCAGCCTGCTGCGCGTGCCGAATAAAATGGAAATAAAGAACAGCGCGCTGGCGGTCAGTACAATCGACGGCCCGGCGGGTAAACTCACCGCCCAGGAAAGACTTAGCCCCAGCCATGCACAGACGACGCCGCTGCCGCCGGCGAGCAATAACAGCCCCGGTAACGTGCGCGCCCAGCAGCGGGCCGCAACGGCAGGAAGCATCATCAGCCCTACCGCCATCAGCGTGCCGAGTACCTGGAAAGCCAGCCACCAGATTCAACACCAGCAACGAGAGAAACAGCCCGTGCAGCAGCGGAAGGCAGCCAGCGCGCGTTAACCTGCAACCATGCCGGTATCAAACGCTTCACTCACCAGACCACGATAGAAAATCGCCAGCATGATCAATGTGAATGCGCATACCCCCGCCACGAACAGCGCGGAATCGCGATCGACCGCCAGAATGGAACCAAACAGAAAGATGCAGCAGATCGACATTTGACCCGCGCAGCGACACCAGCGTAACCCCCAGCGCCAGCGATCCCAGGTAGAACCCGGCGAAGCTGGCGTCTTCTTTTAGCGGCGTACGGCGACTCACCATTCCCGCCACCAGCGCTACCGTAATCCCGGCGATAAACCCGCCGATGCTCATTGCCAGCAATGACATTCCACTGAGCAGATAGCCCACGGCCACGCCGGGCAAACACCGCATGCGACAGCGCGTCTCCCATCAGGCTCATACGTCGCAGCAGTAAAAAGACGCCAAGCGCCGTCGTGCTGACCGAAAGCGCCAGACAGACCACCAGCGCCCGCCGCATAAAGCCGTATTCAATAAACGGCTGAAAGAAGATATGCCAGATCATGCCACCCTCACCCGCTCGGTCATCCAGTGAGACACATCCGTATCCAGCCGTAACGTCTGCGGAAAATAGCGCGCCACCCGTTCGCTGTCGTGCAGCACCGCCAGCACCGTTTGCCCTCGCTGATACATCTCCAGCATCAGCCCCATCAGTACGTTGCAGGTCTCCTCATCCACGCCGGTAAAGGGTTCATCCAGCATGACCAGCGGCGCTTCCTGCACCAGCACACGGGCAAACAGCATGCGTTGAAACTGACCGCTAGAGAGTTCATCAATGGTCATCGTCGCCATTGCCTCCAGCCCCACGCGCTCCAATAGCGTGGGCGACACGCAGACGGGTTTTGCGGTGAAATCCCCCCAGCAGGAAATATCAGGCCAGCACCCCATGCTCACCACGTCCTGAACGGTAAGCGGAAACTGCGTCTCCAGCGCGTGACGTTGCGCCAGCCAGCCAATTACCGGGCGGCGTCCGCGCCAGCGAAATGCGCCGCTCACCGGAGGAAGAAAACCGGCCAGCGTTTTCAGCAGCGTTGATTTGCCGCAGCCGTTAGCGCCGATAATCGCCGTCCATGCTGCCGCGTTCCAGCGTGCCGGTCAGCGGCGACGTGACCGGCTGTCGCTCCGTAACCGGCCACCAGTTGATTCAGGATAATCATGGCAATGCCACCGCCCAGCGCACGGCCAGTCCGATAAACAAAACAAGCGCGATAGCCATCAACAGGCGAGTCAGAGGCCGAAAGAGAGAAGAGTGAAACAGACATATTCGCACCACAATAAAATGTTATAACATAACAATAATAAAATACGATGCGGATGTAAATTGCCAGGAAAAAAGGGAGTGTGGCGAAATATTTCAGACGTGAAATAGCGCCAGCAGCGGCGCTGCACGCTCCCCTTTCTCTCAGGGAAAAGGGAGCGTAATCCAGACCGGGTAAGCGTAGCCCCCCGGAAAACACGCGGCGGCTACTGACTAAACGGCGACGCCGCAGGTACACGCGCCAGCGCGACGGCCTGACCAAGCTGCCAGACCGCCATCGCATAGTGAGTGCTGTGGTTATAGCGCGTGATGGCATAGAAGTTCGGCAACCCGTACCAGTACTGATAGCTCGTACCCACATCCAGACGCAGCAGGCTGGCCTGCTGATGATTGCCCAGGCGACTGCTGCGGCGTCAGCCGGCGGCCGCAAGCTGAGAAATGCTGTACTGGGTTTTAAAGCCGTTCGCCAGCCCTGGCGCCTGACCGTTGGCCGGAACGGCGACCACATCGCCTTTCACCCAACCGTGGGCTTTGAAATAGTTCGCCACGCTGCCGATGGCGTCAACCGGGTCCCACAGGTTGATGTGCCCGTCGCCGTTAAAGTCCACCGCGTACTGCTTATAGGACGACGGCATAAACTGTCCGTACCCCATCGCACCGGCAAAAGAGCCTTTCAGATCCAGCGGGTCGTCCTGTTCATCACGCGCCATCAGCAGGAACGTTTCCAGTTCGCCGGAGAAATACTCCGCCCGACGCGGATAGTTAAACGACAGCGTCGCCAGCGCATCCAGAATTCGCGTTTTACCCATGATGCGGCCCCAGCGGGTTTCCACGCCAATAATGCCGACGATAATCTCCGGCGGGACGCCATAAACCTGCCATGCACGGTTCAACGCATCCTCATATTGATTCCAGAACGCCACGCCGTTTTGCACATTGTCCGGGGTAATAAACTGCTTGCGATAGCGCAACCATGCGCCATTCGGCCCCGCTGGCGGTTGCGTGGTCGGCGCCTGTCTGTCCATCAGTCGCAGAACGTAGTCCAGGCGCTTCGCCTGCGACAGGATCTCCTGCAACTGCTGGCGATTAAAACCGTACTTGTTCACCATCTTCTCAATGAATTGCTGCGCGTTCGGATTATTGGCGAAATCACCGCCCATCACCATGACATTGTGCTGCGGCTCAAGCAGGAAACCGCCGGACGGCGCTCCCGTTGTCGTTTGAATTTCTGAAGACTGTGGTTTGCTGCTACAGGCCAGCAAGCAACGCAAAGAGAAGGAAGTAGTGCTACATAACGACGCTTGAACATGAGACATCCATTAAACAGATTCAGCCAGGGGGAAGTATGTAAAGCATCCCGCTTCGCACAAGGAAGCGCTCTTCACAGAATACGCACTATTCTCCCGTAACATCCCTGCTTTTTTTCTCCGCAACAAACGCAAACTTTCACTTTAAAATATTTATCTTTCATTTTGAGATCAAAATAACACTTTTAAATCTTTCGATCTGATTAAAATAACTCACCAATTGGCAAGATAACAACAAACCCTACAGGAGAGAACAATGATCGAAACCATTACACATGGTGCGGAGTGGTTTATCGGGCTGTTCCAGAAAGGCGGAGAGGTGTTCACCAGTATGGTGACCGGTATCCTTCCGCTCTTGATAAGCCTGCTGGTCATCATGAATGCCTTAATAAACTTCATTGGCCAGCAGCGTATTGAACGTTTTGCCCAGCGCTGCGCCGGGAACCCGTTATCCCGTTACCTGCTGTTGCCGTGCATCGGTACGTTTGTGTTTTGTAACCCGATGACGCTGAGTCTGGGCCGCTTTATGCCAGAAAAATACAAGCCCAGTTACTACGCGGCGGCCTCCTACAGCTGCCACTCGATGAACGGACTGTTCCCGCACATCAACCCCGGCGAGCTGTTTGTTTACCTGGGCATCGCCAGCGGCCTGACGACACTCGGCCTCCCGCTTGGCCCGCTCGCCGTCAGCTATCTGCTGGTCGGTCTGGTCACCAACTTCTTCCGTGGCTGGGTGACTGACCTCACCACATCCATCTTTGAGAAAAAAATGGGCATTCAACTTGAGCAGAAAGTCCACCTGGCTGGAGCAACATCATGACGCGTATTCGTATTGAGAAAGGCACCGGCGGCTGGGGCGGCCCGCTTGAACTGGATGCAACCCCCGGAAAGAAAATCGTCTACATCACCGCCGGGACGCGTCCGGGGATTGTCGACAAACTGGCGCAACTGACAGGCTGGCAGGCGGTGGATGGCTTTAAAGAGGGCGAACCGCCTGAGGAAGAGATCGGCGCGGCGATCATCGACTGCGGCGGCACGCTGCGCTGCGGGATTTATCCGAAGCGGCGCATTCCAACCATCAACATCCACTCTACCGGGAAGTCGGGGCCGCTGGCGCAATACATCATGGAAGATATTTACGTCTCCGGGGTAAAAGAAGAGAACATCACGCTGAGCGGCGAGGCGCCTGCAAACGCGCAGCCTGTCGCCTCGCCTGCGGGCCGCGATTACGACGCCAGCAAAAAAATCACCGAACAGAGCGATGGCCTGCTGGCGAAAGTCGGTATGGGGATGGGCTCAGCGGTAGCGGTGCTGTTCCAGTCCGGGCGCGACACCATCGATACGGTGCTGAAAACCATTCTGCCGTTTATGGCCTTCGTCTCGGCGCTGATCGGCATCATTATGGCCTCCGGTCTCGGCGACTGGATCGCTCACGGCCTGGCGCCGCTTGCCAGCCATCCGCTGGGGGCTGGTCACGCTGGCGCTCATCTGTTCATTCCCGCTGCTGTCGCCCTTCCTCGGCCCTGGCGCGGTGATCGCCCAGGTTATCGGGGTGCTGATTGGCGTGCAGATTGGTCTGGGTAATATCCCTCCCCATCTGGCGCTGCCCGCGCTGTTCGCGATTAACGCTCAGGCCGCGTGCGACTTTATTCCGGTCGGTTTATCGCTGGCGGAGGCCCGCCAGGACACCGTTCGCGTCGGCGTGCCTTCCGTGCTGGTGAGCCGCTTCCTGACCGGCGCGCCTACCGTTCTCATCGCCTGGTTTGTTTCCGGCTTTATTTATCAATAAGAGGTTCAGAGATGACCGTGATTTACCAGACCACCATCACCCGTATCGGCGAGAGCGCGCCGGACGCGCTCTGCGACAGGATGCTGATTACCTTTCGTGAAGGCGCGCCTGCGGATATCGAAGCGTTTTGCTTTATCCACTGCCACGGCGAGCTGAACGGCACGCTGCAACCCGGCGCACAGTTTCAGCTGGGTGAGCATCGCTATCCGGTGACTGCTGTGGGCAGCGTGGCCGAGCAGAATCTGCGTGAACTGGGGCATATCACCCTGCGCTTCGACGGGCTGAACGAGGCGGAATTTCCCGGCACCGTACACGTTGCGGGGCCAGTACCGGACGACATCGCGCCGGGCTGTATTTTGAAGTTTGTGGCTTAAAGGTTTAAGGAGAGAAAAATGAATCAGGTTGCCGTTTGTCATTGGTGGAGGCCAGACCCTGGGGGCCTTCCTCTGCCGTGGGCTTGCAGAGGTCGGTTATCGCGTCGCCGTTGTGGATATTCAGAGTGATAAAGCCGCAAATGTGGCGCAGGAGATTAACGCCGCGTTTGGCGAAGGCATGGCGTACGGTTTTGGCGCCGATGCCACCAGCGAACAGAGCGTTCTGGCGCTCTCTCGCGGAGTCGATGAAATTTTTGGTCGGGTTGATCTGCTGGTCTACAGCGCGGGCATCGCCAAAGCGGCGTTTATCAGCGATTTTCAACTCGGCGATTTCGACCGCTCGCTACAGGTGAATCTGGTGGGGTATTTCCTCTGCGCTCGCGAATTCTCCCGCCTGATGATCCGCGACGGCATTCAGGGACGCATTATCCAGATCAACTCCAAGTCCGGGAAAGTGGGCAGTAAACACAACTCCGGCTATAGCGCGGCGAAGTTCGGCGGCGTGGGCTTAACCCAGTCGCTGGCGCTGGATCTGGCAGAATACGGCATTACCGTGCATTCGCTGATGCTTGGCAACCTGCTGAAATCACCAATGTTCCAGTCGCTGCTACCGCAGTACGCCGCCAAGCTTGGCATCAAGCCGGACGAAGTGGAGCAGTATTACATCGACAAAGTTCCGTTAAAACGCGGCTGTGATTATCAGGACGTACTGGACATGCTGCTGTTTTACGCCAGCGCGAAGGCGTCGTACTGCACCGGACAGTCCATCAATGTGACCGGCGGTCAGGTGATGTTTTAAGAGGTATGATTGCCCGGTGGCGCTACGCTTACCGGGCCTACGAATATTATGTAGGCCGGATAAGGCGCAGCCGCCATCCGGCAAAATCAAAGGAGCGCATTATGGTTTCCGCACTGATCACCGTCGCCGTTATCGCCTGGTGTGCGCAACTGGCGCTGGGCGGCTGGCAAATCTCCCGCTTTAACCGGGCGTTTGACAAACTTTGCCAACGAGGGCGAGTGGGCGTCGGGCGCTCCAGCGGACGCTTTAAACCGCGAGTGGTGGTCGCCATCGCTCTGGATGACCAGCAGCGCGTCACGGATACCTTATTCATGAAAGGTCTCACCGTCTTTGCCCGACCGGTTAAAATTCCCGCAATACAGGGCAAACATCTTGATGAATTACAGCCTGATGTGATCTTTCCCCATGATTCGCTCTCACAGAATGCACTATCATTAGCGCTTAAACTGAAACATGGGTAATTTCGTTGTGAATGCTAATTGCTTGCGAAATTATCATTTCACAACTTATACATCAGTCAGGGTAATTACGCCTATGAAACCACGTCAGCGTCAGGCTGCTATTCTGGAGCATCTGCAAAAGCAGGGAAAATGCTCGGTTGAGGAGTTGGCCCAGTACTTTGACACCACGGGCACCACCATTCGCAAAGACCTGGTCATTCTGGAAAATGCCGGAACCGTTATTCGCACGTATGGCGGCGTGGTGTTGAATAAAGATGAATCCGACCCGCCTATCGATCACAAAACGTTGATCAACACCCATAAAAAGGCGTTGATCGCACAAGCGGCCGTCCAGTTTATCCACGATGGCGACTCCATCATCCTTGATGCCGGAAGCACCGTGTTGCAGATGGTGCCGATGCTTACCCGCTTTAGCAATATCACCGTCATGACCAACAGCCTGCACATTGTTAACGCCCTTTCGGAGCTGGACAACGAGCAGACCATCCTGATGCCCGGCGGCACATTCCGCAAAAAATCTGCGTCATTTCACGGTCAGCTGGCAGAAAACGCCTTTGAGCAGTTCAGTTTTGATAAACTGTTCATGGGCACCGACGGCATCGATCTCAATGCCGGAGTGACCACCTTTAATGAGGTCTATACCGTCAGCAAAGCGATGTGCAATGCCGCACGCGAAGTGATTCTGATGGCGGACTCCTCAAAATTTGGGCGTAAAAGCCCCAACGTTGTGTGCAGTCTGGAAAGCGTCGACAAACTGGTTACCGACGCGGGTATCGACCCCGCGTTTCGTCAGGCGCTGGAAGCAAAAGGGATTGAAGTGATCATAACCGGAGAAACCAATGAGTGATGCATTACTGAACGCGGGTCGCCAGACATTACTGCTGGAGTTACAGGAAGCAAGCCGTCTGCCGGAACGCCTGGGCGATGATTTTGTCCGTGCCGCCAATACTATCCTCCACTGCGAAGGCAAAGTGATTGTCTCCGGTATTGGCAAGTCAGGCCATATCGGCAAAAAAATCGCCGCGACTCTCGCCAGTACAGGTACGCCCGCGTTCTTTGTCCACCCGGCAGAAGCGTTACATGGCGATCTCGGCATGATCGAAAGCCGGGACGTGATGCTGTTCATCTCCTATTCCGGCGGAGCGAAAGAGCTGGATCTCATTATTCCGCGCCTGGAAGATAAATCGATAACCCTGCTGGCAATGACCGGAAAGCCGACCTCCCCGCTGGGTCTGGCGGCAAAGGCTGTGCTGGATATCTCCGTTGAGCGTGAAGCCTGCCCGATGCACCTGGCGCCGACCTCCAGCACCGTCAACACCCTGATGATGGGCGACGCGCTGGCTATGGCGGTGATGCAGGCGCGCGGTTTCAATGAAGAGGATTTCGCCCGTTCACACCCTGCCGGGGCGCTGGGCGCGCGTCTGCTCAACAAAGTCCATCACCTGATGCGCCGTGACGATGCGGTGCCGCAGGTTCAGCTCACCACCAGCGTGATGGACGCCATGCTGGAGCTGAGCCGTACCGGGTTAGGTCTGGTTGCGGTATGCGACGCGCAGCGCGTTGTAAAAGGCGTCTTTACCGACGGCGACCTGCGCCGCTGGCTGGTTGGCGGCGGCACGCTGGCTACGCCGGTCAGCGAAGCGATGACCCACAACGGCATTACGTTGCAGGAGCAGAGCCGCGCCATCGATGCCAAAGAACTTCTGATGAAGCGCAAGATCACCGCCGCGCCGGTGGTGGATGAAAACGGTAAACTCACCGGCGCAATCAACCTGCAAGATTTCTACCAGGCAGGCATCATCTAACTTTTCAGCCCCAGACGCTTCGCCAGCCGATGCAGGTTGGCGACGTCTGTCTCCAGCGCCCGCGCGCAGGCGGCCCAGTTGTGGTTATTTTGCGCTAACGCACGGCGAATCATCTCCCGCTGGAAAGCCTCGGTCGCGTCGCGCAAATTGTGATTTGCCAGTAGCGTCGGCGTACTGTCGTCAGGCAGAGCGGGAGAAACCTCCTCCTGTAAGGCAAAATGCTGCGCTTCCAGCACCACCTCATCCCCCGCCCGGGTCGCTCTTGCCAGAACCACCGCACGGTGGATCGCATGTTCCAGTTCGCGAACGTTCCCCGGCCAGCCATAGCTCAGCAGGTGGCTACGCGCCCCCGGCTCAGCACCACGCGGGAAAGCCCCAGCCGCAGGCGGCACTGTTCGCAAAAATACCCGGCCAGCAAGACCACATCCTCACCACGCTCACGCAGCGGCGGCACGGAGAGCGGGAACACGCTCAAACGGTGGAACAGGTCGGCGCGAAAACGCCCGGCCAGCACCTCTTCACGTAAGTCGCGGTTAGTCGCCGCCAGCACGCGTACGTCGACGCGCAGGCTGCGATCGTCCCCGACGCGTTGAATATCGCCATACTGCAAAACGCGCAGCAGTTTCGCCTGCAACGCCAGCGACAGCTCGCCGATCTCATCAAGAAACAGCGTGCCGTTATCGGCCATTTCGAACTTACCGCTACGGTTGCTGATTGCCCCGGTAAACGCCCCTTTGACGTGGCCGAAAAGCTCGCTCTCCGCCACGCTTTCCGGCAGCGCGGCGCAGTTCAGATACACCAGCGGGTTCACCGCCCGTGGCGAGCCTTCATGAATCGCTTTCGCCACCAGCTCTTTCCCGGTTCCCGTTTCGCCGCTGATCAGCACGTTGAGATCCGACCCCGCCACAATCTCAATCTCTTTTTTCAACTGCATCATATTTGGCGACAGGCCGATCATCTGCGTTTCTTTCACCTGTTCGAAAGAGGCGGAAGATCCCGGCAACATATTCTGGCTTTCTAATTGCTCAATAAGCAGCGCATTGCTCAGCGCCCCCGCCGCCAGCGCTGCGATGAGCCGCAGTTCTTCATCGCTGAAAACATCAAACTGATCGGGTTCCATGCCGTCAAGCGTGAGTGCGCCAATCAGGGTTTGCCCGGCGAACAGCGGCAGCCCGATACAGGCGTGTACCTTCAGGCTCTCCTGATCCGGGATCAGCCCGTCATACGGGTCCGGCAGGTCGCTGTCGGCCGGAAAACGCACCACATCCCCGGCACGGGCAATGGCTTCCAGTCGCGGATGCCCTTCCAGAGTGAAGCGCCTGCCCAGTACATCCTGCGCCAGACCGTCGATCGCCAGCGGAATAAACTGCCGCCCCTCATAGCGCAGCAGCGCCGACGCATCGCACTCCAGCACCTGACGCAGCGTGGTGATCAGGCGCTGAAAGCGGTCCTGATGCCCGATAACCACTTTGTAATTCAATGGCGATGCCCGCCAGGACATCAACTGAAAAGCTCATGGCTACCTCATTGTCATTTTGACAATCAATAGTGTCATATTGACAATTAATTGAATAGTCTTTTTGACTACCATTTTATGAGTATAAATTTTTAAATTATTTAAAATCAATAAGTTAAAAAGATGGCACGCATCCTGCTATTAGCAATACATCTTTCTTAAAAAAACTGTATTTACTGAGGTTGCTATGTCTATTCTGGTTAAAAATAACATTCATTGGGTTGGCCAACGTGACTGGGAAGTTCGTGATTTTCACGGGACTGAATATAAAACGCTGCGCGGCAGCAGCTACAACAGCTATCTCATCCGTGGAAGAAAAAAATGTTCTGATCGATACCGTAGACCATAAATTCAGCCGCGAATTCGTGCAAAACCTGCGTAGCGAAATCGACCTGGCCGACATTGATTACATCATTATTAACCATGCGGAAGAAGACCACGCGGGCGCGCTGACCGAACTGATGGCGCAAATCCCGGATACGCCGATCTACTGCACCGCAAACGCCATTGACTCCATTACCGGTCACCACCATCACCCGGAATGGAACTTTAACGTCGTAAAAACAGGCGACACGCTGGATATCGGCAACGGCAAGCAGCTGATTTTTGTTGAAACCCCGATGCTGCACTGGCCGGACAGCATGATGACCTACATGACGGGCGACGCGGTACTGTTCAGTAACGACGCCTTCGGTCAGCACTACTGTGACGAACGTCTGTTCAACGATGAAGTCGATCAGACCGAGCTGTTCGAGCAGTGCCAGCGTTACTACGCCAACATCCTGACGCCGTTCAGCCGTCTGGTTACGCCAAAAATCACCGAAATCCTCGGCTTCAACCTGCCGGTAGATATGATTGCCAACCTCTCACGGCGTGGTATGGCGCGACAACCCAACCCAGATCGTTGAACTGTATCTGAAATGGGCGGCGGATTATCAGGAAGATCGCATCACCATTTTCTACGACACCATGTCCAACAACACCCGCATGATGGCCGACGCGATTGCGCAAGGCATCAACGAAGTTGACCCCGAACGTGCGGTGAAAATCTTTAACGTCGCACGCAGCGATAAAAACGAAATTGCTGACCAACGTGTTCCGCTCCAAAGGCGTGCTGGTCGGTACTTCTACGATGAAACAACGTGATGATGCCGAAAATCGCCGGTCTCGTTGAAGAGATGACTGGCCTGCGCTTCGTAACAAAACGCGCCAGCGCTTTCGGTTCCCACGGCTGGAGCGCGGCGCGGTAGACCGTCTGTCCACCCGTCTGCAAGATGCCGGTTTCGAGATGTCACTGAGTCTGAAAGCGAAATGGCGTCCTGATATTGATGCCCTGGAACTTTGCCGCCAGCACGGCCGCGATATTGCCCGTCAGTGGGCGCTCGCTCGCTGCCGGAAACAAATGTGAAAGCGACAACCCAGGAAGAAGAGTGCGCCTGTGCCGCCGCCGCTGCGGCCTGACCTCGGCCCAAGCATGCAGTGCAGCGTGTGCCAGTGGATTTACGACCCTGCAAAAGGTGAAGCCGTTGCAGGATGTCGCGCCGGGTACGCCGTGGAGCGACGTACCGGATAACTTCCTGTGCCCGGAATGTTCATTAGGTAAAGACGTCTTTGATGTGTTGGCAACGGAGGCAAAATGAGCCGGGGAATTGTCATTATTGGTTCGGGCTTCGCCGCCCGCCAGTTAGTCAAAAACATCCGTAAACAGGACGCGACCGTAGCGCTGACCCTGATTGCCGCTGACAGTATGGACGAGTACAACAAACCCGACCTCAGTCACGTCATCAGCCAGGCGCAGCGCGCCGACGACCTCACCCGCCAGTCGGCGGGGGAGTTTGCCGAACAGTTTAATCTGCGTCTGTTCCCACACACCTGGATTACGGACATTGATGCCGACGCCCATGTGGTAAAAAGCCAGGACAAGCAATGGCAGTTCGACAAACTGGTACTGGCGACAGGGGCATCAGCCTTTGTTCCGCCGGTTGCCGGACGTGAGTTAATGCTCACACTGAACAGCCAGCAGGAGTATCGCGCCTGCGAAACGCAACTGCGTGACGCGCAGCGCGTACTGATTGTCGGCGGCGGTCTGATTGGTAGCGAACTGGCAATGGATTTCTGCCGTGCGGGTAAAGCCGTCACGCTGATTGACAATGCCGCCAGCATTCTGGCCTCGCTGATGCCGCCGGAAGTGAGCAGCCGTTTGCAGCATCGTCTGACCGATATGGGCGTACATCTGCTGCTGAAATCGCAGTTGGCAGGGTCTGGAGAAAACCGCTACCGGTATTCGCGCCACGCTGGATCGCGATCGTCAGGTAGAGGTGGATGCGGTCATCGCCGCGACCGGCCTACGCCCGGAAACCGCGCTGGCGCGCCGTGCCGGGTTGACCATCAGCCGTGGCGTCTGCGTTGACAGCTATCTGCAAACCAGCCACCCGGATATTTATGCGCTGGGAGACTGCGCGGAAATTAACGGTCAGGTTCTGCCTTTCCTGCAACGATTCAGTTAAGCGCCATGTATCTGGCGAAAAATCTGCTCGGCGGGAACGCGCCGCTGAAGCTGCCCGCCATGCTGGTGAAAATCAAAACGCCGGAATTGCCGTTACATCTTGCAGGCGAAACCCAGCGTTGCGACCTGAACTGGCACATTGCGGCGGAGTCCGAAGGGATGGTCGCCCGAGGCATAAATACCGAAGGTCAGCTTTGCGCCTTTGTGGTGAGCGAAGACCGCATGAAGGAGCCTTTGCGCTGCTGAAAACGCTGCCCGCGTAAGTTCATTGTGCCGGATGGCGGCTGGCCTGCAAATCATGACGCCGTAGGCCTGATAAGCGCAGCGCCATCAGGCAATGTTCGAACATCTTTGCCGGATGGCGGCGTAAACGCCTGATCCGGCCTACGGGAAGCGCCTGTTTGTACGTCGCCATCCGGCGATACTGCCACTGATTTATTAACCTCACGCACACGGAAGTGCGCTGCTGCTTGTCGGTATGCCCCGACACGTTTCGCCCGCCCAGTCCCGGGGCTTTTTTTTATTTCTGCGCCAGCTCGCGCGCTGCGGCAATCGCTCCCTGCCCTAACGACACTCCCCCATCCCCGGCTGGTAAACGCTGCGGGAACAGTAAGGTAAAATCAGCAAGACAGAACGCCAGACGCCTGCACAGCAAGCGGTTATGCAGCACGCCACCGCCGAATACCAGCGTGGTGATCCCGCGAGCGGTCGCTTCCTGACGTAGCAGCGCGGCGAACCCATGCGCCAGCGCGTCGTGAAAGGCCCACGCCCGCTCCTCGGGAGCAGCCTGCCAGTTCAGCCACTGCGCCAGAACGTGGCTAAATCCAGCTGGTTGTTTTTAACCGGCATCGTCACCGGATGTTCAACGCGATTGCATCGCGAGCCAGCGCCTCCAGCGCACAGGCCGCTTCTCCTTCAATAACTGAGTGTGTCAGGCGCGCAGCCTGATGCGGCGGCGACAGCATCGAACAGGCGTCCGCACGACGACGCCAGCGGGGCGTTAATTCCGCGCTCAATGGCCCGCGCCAGCACGTTCCACTGCTGTCGTTGCAGCGCAGCCGTTTTGGATAGTCCCGCCAGTCAGGAACAAAGCGCAGACACTGCGCCAGCAGGTGCGCCAGGGCTGCTTCGCGGCGAGATCGCCGCCCCGCCAGCGCGACGGCGGCAGCCGCCAAGATGCTCGCATTCACGGTAATTAACGCGTAAACACTCTCCGCCCCACAGCGCGCCGCCCTCTCCCATACCGATGCCGTCGAGCGTCAGGGCAATCACATCGCCGCCGTTCCACGGCCAGCCGTGCTCGACCATGCATGCCGCCGCATGCGCATGGTGGTGCAATACCGTTTCGGTCGGAAGCGTCATCTCGCTGGCCCACTGACTGGAAACGTAGCCCGGATGCGCGTCGCAGACAACGCGTTGCGGCGTAAAATCGTAAATGTTCTGAATCAAACGCAGCGCGTCACGCCACTGCGTTTGAATACCGTCATCGCTGAGATCCCCCAGATGCTGGCTTACCACCGCCTGCTCGCCGCGCACCAGGCAGAAGGTATTTTTCAGATCGGCGCCCAGACAAAGCATCGGCGGCACATCGCGAAATCCCGGCGGCAGCGCGATCGCATCCGGCACATAGCCCCGCGAACGGCGTAGCATTTCGCCGCTGTCACGCACGACCGAGTCATCCATTCGCTGCACGATATCGCGGTTGTGCAACAGAAAACCGTCGGCGATCGCCTTCAGGTCGTCCAGCGCCTGTTGGTTAGTGATGGCCGGCGGTTTACCGCTAAGGTTGCCGGAGGTCATCACCAGCGGACAATTCAGCGCCTGTAAAAGCAGATGCTGGAGCGGATTCGCGGGCAGCATTACCCCCACTTCCGCCAGCCCCGGCGCGATCCCCTCCGCACAGCGACGCGACATGCTGTTTATCCACCAGCACGATGGGGGCGGCCGGCGTAGTCAGCAGTCGGCGCGCCGCATCCGGCAAGCCTTCCGCATCTGGCAACATTACCGCCAGCGGTTTCGCAGGGCGGCGTTTACGCGCCCGCAGCATCGCCACCGCCTCATCGTTTTGCGCATCGCAGGCCAGATGAAAGCCGCCAATACCTTTGATGGCGACAATGCCCCCCGCTTTTAACATCGCGACGGCAGCCTGTAGCGCAGCGTCTTTTTCCGCCCGCGCGCTGCCAGAGCGCCACGCCAGATGCGGGCCGCAGGCCGGGCAGGCAACAGGTTGGGCGTGGAAACGGCGGTCGTACGGATCGCGGTATTCCGTCGCACACTTCCTGCACAACGGAAACGATGCCATCACGGTAAACGGACGGTCGTAAGGCATCGCACGAATGATCGTAAAACGCGGGCCGCAGTGGGTGCAGTTGATAAAAGGGTAACGGTAGCGCCGCTCGCCGGGCGTATTCATTTCGGCGAGACAGGCCGGGCATGTGGCCGCATCGGGCACAATTTGCGTATTCATCGTTCCGCCCGCGCTCTGGCGGATGGAGAAATCGGCAGGCAGTTGAGACCAGGCAAACGGCTCGCTCTCGACGCTGTCAATACGGGCCAGCGGCGGGCAATGTTGATGTAACTGCACAATAAACTCCGCCGGATCTTCCTGTAAGCGCACAACCACACCGTCACCGTCGTTACACACGTCGCCATGCAGTTGTAACCGCTGCGCCAGTTGCCAGACAAAAGGCCGAAAACCAACGCCCTGCACCTTGCCACGAATACGCAACTGTACGCCGGAGTGGTTGTTTATTGTCATGAAGTCGTTCCCGCAGTCATCTATCCCGGTTTGCCTGATGGCGCTACGCTTATCAGGCCTACGGGGATACGAACAGTAGGCCGGATAAGGCAAGGTCGCCATCCGGCATGAATACCACCGTATTTTACGCGGTTTTTCAGGAATCAGAAAAGCAAAGACGCGGAGGAGTCCAGCGCCGCACGGCGACGTTTTTCCGCGCTCAGTTGTTCAAGTTTGTTGCGATCGACGCAAATCAGCGCGTGGGTCGGACAGGCCTCCATACAGGCAGGGCCGGCCTCGCGGTGGTGGCAAAGGTCGCATTTGTTGGCCTCCGCTTTTTCCGCCCGGACGTTCAGACCCGCGCCGCTGTTGCGAATCACCGGACGCACAACCACTTCCATCGCGCCGTATGGGCAAGCGACCACGCAGGTTTTACAGCCAATGCAACGCTCCTGCATCACATGTACGAAACCTTTATCACGGCTGATGGCGCCGTTCGGGCAGACATTGGCGCACGGCGCGTCTTCACACTGGCGGCACAGCGTCGCCGTGGAGACATTCACACCTTTGATCACATGGATGCGGGGTAAGAAAGTTTCAGGGGTCAGCGACGCGCAGTCCTGGTTTTCCTGATGAGACACCACACAGGCCACTTCACAGGTACGGCAACCAATGCATTTATTGGCGTCGGCAATGATGAAACGGTTCATCAAATTCTCCAGCAATGACAGATTATGTGCCGAAACATTCATAAATCGTGCCAGTTTTTAACTGATTGTTATTGCTTGATATTTGATGATGACATTGTGACCAGGCACTGTCATCGTCACGAATGACGATGACAAATGACAATGTAAAGCGAGATCAGCGGGCAGGCAGCGGCGCTGCCGAATCGCGCAGGATCAGCGAACCGATAAAGGTTTTTGGCGGCGTAAATTCACCGCCGTCCAGCATGAAGATAAGACGTCCAATCGTCTCCTGAATCATCTCCGTGACCGGAATTTTAACGCTGGAAAGCGCCGGGATGGTATAGGGCGCCATCGCGATGTCGTCGAATCCGATGACCGAGGTCTGCGCAGGCACGCTCATGCCACGCTCGTGTAACTGTTTGATGGCGCCAATCGCCATATCGTCATTACTGGCTACCAGCGCGGTAAAACTCACCTTGCGCGCCAGAAGCGTATCCACCCCTTCAGCACCGCTGGCGGGCGTCCACTTTCCGTTGACAATCAATTCGTTATTGATAACGATGCCGTGTCGCGTCAATGCGTCTTTATACCCTGAGAGACGCTCCACGCCGGTAGGGGAATCCATCGAACCGGTGATAAACGCAATCTCGCGATGCCCCCCGGCGATCAACTGTTCCACCGCGTTAAAACTGGTCTGCTTCTGGTCGCAATAAACGCAGTGGCTGCTGTTTCTTCGCAGCCGACGGTTAAGCACCATAATGGGCTGGGCGTGTGAGTCGATAATGTCGTCAATCTCATCCACGCTGAGAAAACGGGGATAAATCATAATGGCGTCGCAGCGCAGATCGAGCAGATACTGAATCGCCTGACGCTCTTCTTCCGCGCTGTGTTTGCCGTCCGCGAGCAGAAGCTGACGCCCCTTATCCTCTGCCATCCGCGCCGTATGAAACAGCAGCTCGCTAAAATAAACGCCGTGGTAAAGGGTGTTCGTCACCACCAGACCGAGGGTCTGCGTTTTCTTCGCCGCCAGACTGCGCGCTAACAAATTGGGTCGATAGCCGCTCTCTCCAATGGCCTGAAACACGCGGTCTTTGGTCTCCTGGCTGACGTAGCCGTTACCTGAAAGCACCCGGGAAACCGTCGCTTTCGACACCCCGGCGCGCTTCGCCACCTCCAGCATCGTCGTCATATTACTCATCCATTAGCACTCAATGACACGCAGTGTACTTCACCGTACCGTTGTTGTCCTTGATGGTAAATCACCGCCCAAAACAACAAGTGATCATTCTCACAATTATAAAAAATGATCGAATTGTGATCTTGTATCACTCAGTGAAACTATTCATGATTTTGTGGAACCGGTTTCCTATTTTGCGTTTCATTGCCCACGTTTTTTAGCGAAAAGGCGTAAGACGATAAAACTACCCTATTGATAAAACAGGATAAAATCCGATGTCTAAGAATTATGCGGCACTGGCGCGCTCCGTGGTGACGGCGCTGGGCGGTGTGGATAACATCACCGCCGTGACACACTGCATGACGCGTCTGCGTTTCGTTCTCAAAGATGACGCGCAGGTCGACAGCGCGACGTTGAAAACCCTCAGCGGCGGTTCTCGGCGTGGTTCGCAGCGACAACCAGTGTCAGGTGATTATCGGCAACACCGTTTCACAGGCGTATCGCGAAGTCGTCAGTCTGCTGCCGACCGATATGCAGCCCGCAGCGCCCGTCGGCAAACCTAAACTCACCTTTAAACGCATCGGCGCGGGAATACTTGACGCGCTGATCGGCACCATGTCCCCGCTGATCCCGGCGATTATCGGCGGATCGATGCTGAAACTGCTGGCCATGATCCTCGAAATGACGGGGCTGCTGGAAAAAGGCGCCTCCACGCTGACCATCCTGACGGTGATTGGCGACGGCGCGTTCTTCTTCCTGCCGCTGATGGTGGCGGCGTCAGCGGCAATCAAGTTCAAAACGAACATGTCGCTGGCGATTGCCATCGCAGGCGTGCTGGTTCACCCGAGTTTTATCGACCTGATGGCGAAAGCCGCCGAAGGTGAACACGTTGAATTTGCCCTGATCCCGGTGACGGCGGTGAAATACACCTACACGGTGATCCCGGCGCTGGTGATGACATGGTGTCTTTCATACATCGAACGCTGGGTGGATCGCATTACCCCAGCCGTCACGAAAAACTTCCTGAAACCAATGCTGATCGTCCTGATCGCCGCCCCGCTCGCCATTGTTTTAATCGGCCCAATCGGGATCTGGATCGGTAGCGCCATCTCCGCGCTGGTTTACACCATTCACGGCTATCTGGGCTGGCTTTCCGTCGCCATCATGGGCGCGCTGTGGCCGCTGCTGGTCATGACCGGGATGCACCGCGTCTTTACCCCAACCATCATCCAGACCATTGCTGAAACCGGCAAAGAAGGCATGGTCATGCCGTCTGAAATTGGCGCTAACCTGTCGCTGGGCGGTTCCTCTCTGGCCGTCGCATGGAAAACCAAAAACCCGGAACTGCGCCAGACGGCGCTTGCCGCCGCCGCTTCCGCAATTATGGCGGGGATCTCCGAACCAGCGCTGTACGGCGTGGCGGTACGTCTGAAGCGTCCGCTGATTGCGAGCCTGATCAGCGGCTTTATCTGCGGCGCGGTGGCAGGTATGGCGGGGCTTGCCAGCCACTCGATGGCGGCGCCTGGCCTGTTCACCAGCGTCCAGTTCTTCGACCCGGCGAACCCGATGACCATCGCCTGGGTGTTTGGCGTGATGGCGCTGGCCGTGGTGCTCTCTTTTGTTCTGACGCTGCTCCTCGGCTTTGAAGATATCCCCGTGGAAGACGCAGCCGCGCAGGCAAGAAAAAACCAGGCCGCGCAACCGACTACTGCAAAAGAAGCCAGCATCTGACTGGCGCATATTGAGGATGACTATGTCTGTATTTCCGCAAGGATTTTTATGGGGCGGCGCACTGGCCGCCAACCAGTCTGAAGGGGCATACCGGGAAGGCGGCAAAGGGCTGAGCACCGTCGATATGATCCCGCACGGCGAGCACCGGATGCCGGTAAAACTGGGGCTGGAGAAACGCTTTCAACTGCGGGATGACGAATTTTTATCCAGGCCATGACGCGATTGATTTTTACCATCGCTATAAAGACGATATCGCCCTGATGGCGGAGATGGGCTTCACGGTGTTTCGCACCTCGATCGCCTGGAGCCGTCTCTACCCTGACGGCGATGAGCTGACGCCGAACGAAGAAGGCATCACGTTTTATCGCGCGGTGTTTGAAGAGTGTAAAAAGTACGGTATTGAGCCGCTGGTCACATTGTGCCACTTCGATGTGCCGATGCACCTGGTGACGGAGTACGGCTCCTGGCGCAATCGCAAAATGGTGGAATTCTTTACCCGCTACGCGCGAACCTGCTTTGAAGCCTTTGACGGTCTGGTGAAATACTGGCTGACGTTCAACGAAATCAACATCATGCTGCACAGCCCATTCTCCGGCGCGGGCCTGGTGTTTGAGGAAGGTGAAAATCAGGATCAGGTGAAGTATCAGGCCGCGCATCACGAGCTGATTGCCAGCGCGCTGGCGACCCAAATCGCCCATGAGGTCAACCCGCAAAACCAGGTCGGCTGTATGCTGGCGGGCGGTAATTTTTATCCTTACTCCTGTAAACCGCAGGACGTCTGGACCGCGCTGGAGAAAGACCGCGAAAACTTGTTCTTTATTGATGTGCAGGCGCGCGGCGCTTACCCGGCCTATTCCGCCCGCGTTTTTCGCGAGAAAGGCGTGGTGATTGAAAAAGCCCCGGAAGACGACGCTATCCTGAAGAACACCGTCGATTTCGTCTCGTTTAGCTACTACGCGTCACGCTGCGCCTCAGCGGAGATGAACGCCAATAACACCAACGCCGCCAACGTGGTGAAATCGCTGCGCAATCCGCACCTTGACGTCAGCGAATGGGGCTGGGGGATTGACCCGCTTGGTCTGCGCATCACTATGAATATGATGTATGACCGCTACCAGAAGCCGCTGTTTCTGGTGGAAAACGGCCTCGGCGCGAAAGATGAGCCGGACGCGAAAGGTGAGATCCATGATGATTACCGCATCAGCTACCTGCGTGAGCATATTCGGGCGATGGCCGACGCCATTGAAGACGGCGTGCCGCTGATGGGTTACACCACCTGGGGCTGCATCGATCTGGTGTCCGCCTCGACAGGCGAAATGAGCAAACGCTACGGGTTTGTGTATGTCGACCGTGACGACGCTGGCAACGGCACGCTGGCGCGTACCCGCAAAAAATCATTCTGGTGGTACAAGAAAGTGATTGCGAGTAACGGGGAAGATCTGGCGTAGCCCGTTTTGCCGGGTGGCGGCTTCGCCTTACCGGGCCTACAAAACCGTAGGCCCGGTAAGTATGTAGGCCGGATAAGCGTTAGCGCCATCCGGCATCACAAACGACGCCTACTCCTCGCCCTCAGCAACCAACTGCTCAAATCCACCATTCCCCTGCCACCCTTCAAGATGCTGATAAACCACTTCCACCGCCTCTTTCACCGGCGGCGTCATCGGATAATAAAAGCCAACGATATCCGGCTGGATGCCGAGGAAAATCACGTCGCCAACGTCCTCTTTCAGCTGATCCACCAGGTAATTCAACGGCATATTGTGGGTGGTCATCATAAACATTTCGGCGATGTCATCCGGGTCGATGATGCGGATCTCGCCCGGATTCAGCCCCATGTCGGTCGCATCGACAATCAGCAGACGATCCGGGCGCAGTTCGCGGATCGCGACAATATCGTTCTCCGGCGCGCTGCCGCCGTCAATAACAGCCCAGTTGCCTTTAGGCTGCGCGGCGCACATCTCGGCCAGCAGTGGCCCGGCGCCGTCATCGCCCATCATACTGTTGCCGACGCACAATAAAACGTCAGTCACGGTGTCTCCTCACCATCAGATAGATGGCGCTTTCCTTGATGAATATCGTGGAGCATACTCAGCATCAGCTTGCTCCACGCCTGCTTGTTGTGGGTTTTTGCGCAGCGAGCACGCCGTCAAAAGCGCGCGCCAGCATTTGCACATGGTTAAAATCGATGACGATCTCGCCGTACTTCGGCACGCCTTCCATTTTACGTCTGGCCTCGCTTCCCTCTTCCAGAGTTGCAATCCACGCCAGATAATCCTCCCACGGGCAGGTTAACGCCGCTTCCAGGCAGTCGATGACCCCAAGGTGGTGGCCAATCGCCAGGCTGTAATAGACAACCTGCTGCGCCTCGGCGGGCGTCGCATCGTTCTCATCAATAAACTTACGGCTCAGTTGACTGAACACCACCGTTTCACTCATCGGATACGCGCCTCTTCAACCACATGATTCAGGTGAGTGACGATCTCGGTCAGACGCGGATCGTTTTCCGCTTCCAGCCAGCGCGCCACCTGATGTTCACCCTGCCCCAGTTGGGTCAGGTAATCATCGGCGATCTGACGGCCATAGCGATAACCCGCCAGACGACGCGCCGCGCGATCCACCTTCACGCGCAGCGGCTGCACCATATCGGGATGCAGAATCTCTGCCGCCTGCTCGTCCAGTTCACCCGGCGCGCGGGCGTGAATTTTCTGTTCCAGCAAACCCAGCGCCATCGCGAAACCGTACAACGTTGCCGCAGGCGTCGGCGGGCAGCCCGGAATGTAGACATCCACCGGTACGATTTTTGTCGGTGCCGCCCCAGACGCAGTACAGGTCGTGGAAGATACCGCCGCTGTTGCCGCAGGCGCCGTAAGAGATACAGATTTTTGGGTCCGGCGCGGACTGCCAGGCGCGCAGCGCCGGAGAACGCATCGCGCGCGTCACCGCCCCGGTGAACAGCAGAATATCCGCATGACGCGGCGACGGGACGACTTTGATGCCAAAACGTTCGGCGTCAAACAGCGGAGAAAGGGTGGCAAAAATTTCGATTTCGCAGCCGTTGCAGCCACCGCAATCCACGCGGTAGACATACGCCGAACGCTTAATGTTTTTCAGCAAAGACGCCTTCATGCTGGCGATGGATTCATCCACCGTCATCGGCAGCGGAATGCCGTTGGCGTCGCGTGGGCCTAATAAATTGCTCATCAGCTGGCCTCTTTCATATGGCGAGTCAGTTCAATACGGTCGGACGGCACCAGGCATTTCTGACGCTTGCAGTCCGGGCAGGTCTCAAAGCTTTCACGGTGATGTTCCGCGCGGCTGTCGCCATTGTGTTTCAGCAGCGCGATGGCGTAATCAATCTCTTTCTGCACCGCGAAAAGGACGGTTGCACACGCGGCAATTGCACAGCGTAAAGCGGGACTGTTGCAGAAAGTCCGCTTTCTTCCACACCGCCAGCTCATACTCCTGCGAGAGTTTAATCGCCGCTGTCGGGCACACTTCTTCACAGCGGGCGCAAAAGATGCAGCGCCCGAGGTTGAATTGCCAGGCCAGCTCGCCGGTAACAAGGCAGGTTTTCAACCGTCAGCGCATTCGACGGGCAGGCATTGACGCAGGCTGCGCAGCCCAATACACTGCTGCGGGTTATGCTCCGGTTTGCCACGGAAGTTTTTATCGACCGCAATCGGCTCCAGCGGATACGACGACGTCGGCGCGCCGGTTTTGATAACTTTTTTGATAAAGGTAAACATGGCGATTCCTTATTTCAGCGGCGAGTTTTTACGCTCAATGCTGTAGCGCTCAAGTTCTTTGTACGGCACGACTTTGCTCTTCTTCTTACGCACATCCACCACGGTCATGCGGTCGGTACAGGAGTAGCAAGGGTCGAGGCTACCGATGATCAGAGGCGCGTCGGAGACCGTGTTACCGCGCAGCATATAGCGCAGGGTCGGCCAGTTGGCGTAGGTCGCCGCACGGCAGCGCCAGCGATACAGCTTCTGGTTGTCGCCGGTCATGCTCCAGTGGATGTCATCCCCGCGCGGCGCTTCGGCAAAGCCCAGCGCAAAACGGTGTGGGATATAGGTAAAGCCTTCCACCATCAGCGGGCCGCCCGGCAGGTTGTCCAGGCCGAAATCGATCATGTTCAGCGCGGTGTACACTTCGTTGATGCGCACTTTCAGACGGGAGATGACGTCACAGCCCTGCTCGCTATGCACTTCCATCGGCAGCAGGCCGTAACCGACAAACGGGTGATCGGCGCGGGTATCGCGGGCGTGGCCGCTGGCGCGCACCATCGGCCCCACGTTACTGAAGTCGCGGGCGATTTCCGGGTCGAGGCGCCCAATGCCGACGGTGCGCTGCTCCATGTTCGGCGTGCTGAGCAGCATATCCACCAGTTCTTGCACCTCGCGGCGCATCTGCTGCGCCAGTTGACGGGTCTGGATCATGTCCTCTTTCAGCAGATCGCGACGAATCCCGCCGATCAGGTTCAGACCCGTAAGTTTTACGCGCCCCGGTAAGGATCTCCGCCATTTTCATCGACGTTTCACGCACGCGGAAGAACTGCATAAAGCCGGAGTCAAAGCCGGTGAAGTGACAGGCCAGACCGAGGTTCAGCAGGTGCGAATGCAGACGCTCCACCTCCAGCAGAATGGCGCGGATCATCTGCGCGCGTTCCGGCACCACGATGCCCATCGCATTCTCGACGGAGGTGGTATAGGCGGTGCTGTGAGCAAAGCCGCAAATGCCGCACACGCGGTCCGACAGGAAGGTGACTTCGTTGTAACCCATGCGGGTTTCCGCCAGTTTCTCCATGCCGCGATGGACGTAGAACAGGCGGTAATCGGCGTCGATAATGTTTTCGCCGTCAACAAACAGACGGAAGTGGCCCGGTTCATCAGAGGTGACGTGCAGCGGGCCGATCGGCACCACGTTGTTTTTCTTGTCACCCAGCTCGTTGATAAATTCGTAGGTTTCGGCATCGGTGGTCGGCGCCGGGCGTTGACGGTAATCCATGCTGTCTTTACGCAGCGGATAGAGTTCATCCGGCCAGTCATCCGGCAGCACCAGGCGGCGTTCATCAGGCAGGCCGACCGGGATCAGGCCATACATGTCGCGCACTTCGCGTTCGCCCCACACCGCAGCAGGCACGCGCGGCGTCACGGACGGAAACTCCAGTTTGTTGGCATCGACTTCAACGCGCACGGTAATCCAGCACTTCGTCCCCTGCTCCATCGACAGCACGTAGTAAACGGCATAGTGGCCGCACAGCTGGCGTTCGTCGTTGCCAAACAGTACCGAGAGCCATCCGCCCTGTTTGTAGTAGAGAAACTCCACCACTTCCGGCAGGTAGTTCACCTTCACGGTGAGGGTCAGCTGATCTTTGGTCTGCCAGGCTTCGTCCAGCACCACGCCCGGAAAAGCCTGGTACAGCGCCGCAAGGTATTGTTGACCTAATTTTTCTTCAGACATGCTCAAACTCTCTTAAATCACGCCACCAGCAAGGAGACGAATGCTAAAAACGCAAACCCAAAACCGGCCCAGGTCACGCGTGAAGTGGCGCAAAAACGCAGGCGCGCCATGCTGTTTTCGAACAGGGAAATCACCAGTACGCCAGCGATCAGCTTGACGATGGCAATCACCAGCGCCAGCAGCAGCCCACCTGCGCTGAAGGTCTCCATCTGTCCCCACGGCAGGAATACGCCGACAAACATTTGCAGCACCACCAGCTGTTTCAGGCTGATGCCCCACTTCAGCACCGCGAAGCCGCTGCCGCTGTATTCGGTCAGCGGGCCTTCCTGCAACTCCTGCTCCGCTTCCGCCAGATCGAACGGCAGTTTGCCCATCTCGATAAAGGTGGCGAACGCGCAGGCGCACAGCGCCAGCATCAGCGGAATGCTGCGTGCTGCCGGCCAGTGGTAAATCGTGTCGGTGATATTGCTGATGTGCGTGGAACCGGCCACCTGCGCCGCCACCCACAGGCCGAGCAGCAGGATTGGCTCCACCAGTACGCCGAGCATCGCTTCGCGGCTTGCGCCGATCGCGGTAAACGGACTCCCGGTATCCAGACCGGCAATAGAAAAGAAGAAACGGGCGATCGCAAAGAGGTAGATCAGGGTGATCAGATCGCCCAACTGCGGCAACGGCGAACCAACCGTCACCACCGGCAGCGCGGTGGCGATAGTCAGCATGACGCCGACCATCACAAACGGCGTCAGGCGAAAGACCCAGCAGGAATCGGCAGGCGCAACGCTCTGGCGCCCCAACAGCTTGATCAGGTCACGATACTCCTGCAAAACGCCCGGCCCGCGACGGTTGTGCAACCGGGCACGCGCCACGCGGGTAATACCGGACAGCAGCGGCGCTGCGGCGAATAACACCAGCGCCTGAATTAACGGATATAACACACTCATTCTCAGGCTCCTCGTGAAACCACAATCACCACCAGCACCGCCAGCTCAATCAGCGCCAGGCGGCGGAACAGAACCGGTGCCGCCGCATTCTGCCAGCCCGGAACCAGCGATACCGGGTTAAGCCATTTACGCAACTTGAGTACCGGGGCAAAGGCCTCTTTCACCGGCATGGCGAAACCGTGGGCGGTAATCACCATCGACTGCTCGTGGTCGTAGCCACAGACCCAGGCCGCGCCGCGTGAACGTGACGGCAGACGGTTGCCTTTGAAAATCGCCATGATGATGAACGGCAGCAGCGGACAGGCGATCAGCAGCAGCGCGATCATCGGCTGAGAAAACGGTGGTGTTCGCCGTTTCCAGCGGCAGAGGCACGGCGGTGGAGATCAGCGGCAGCAGCCACGGCGCGGCAACGCCGCCCAGCACGCAGCAAATGGCCAGCGCGACGACGCTCACCCCCATCAGGATTGGCGCGCAGCAGGCGTTTTCCGCCTCTTTGGTACGCGGCGCGCCGAGGAAAGTGACGCCATAGACTTTCGCCATACACATCACCGCCAGCGCACCGGTAATCGCCAGCCCGACGGCCAGCAGCGGCCCTAACAGACGGCCAATGAACGCGCCGCTGTTGCCCAGCTTGAAGAAGGACTGATAGATAACCCACTCACCGGCAAACCCGTTCAGCGGCGGCAGCGCGGCCATCGCCATCAGGCCAATCAGCATCGCGACAGAAATCACCGGCATACGCTTGCCGATGCCGCCCAGTTTTTCAATGTCGCGGTGACCGGTACGAAACCAGATGCCGCCCGCGCCCAAAAACAGCACGCTTTTGAACAGGCTATGGTTGACCAGATGATAGAGACCGCCGGTCAGGCCGAGCGCAATCAACGCCGGTTGATTAAGGGCGATACCGGTGACGCCCGCGCCCAGACCGAGCAGGATAATGCCGATGTTTTCCAGGGTGTGGTACGCCAGCAGACGCTGAATGTTATGTTCCATCAGCGCATACAGACCGCCGACAAACGCGGTGATCATGCCGAGCACCAGCAGCAGAACGCCCACCACAGCGGCGCATTGCCGCCAATCAGCGATAAAGAGAGAATGCCCAGCAGACCCATTTTCATCACCACGGTAGAGAACAGAGCCGCCGCCGGCGCACTGGCGTTGGCGTGCGCCTGTGGCACCCAACCGTGCAGCGGGATAATCCCGGCCAGCAGACCAAAACCGACTACGCCGAGCAGCCAGATGTCAGAACCGAGCGGCAGCGCCTGGGCGCGCAGATCGAGCAGACGCAGCTCCAGCGTGCCGTAACGCTGCCACACCAGCCAGCAGGCGACAGCCAGCAGCAGCGTACCGATACGCCCCAGCGCAAACCACAGTTTGCCCTCTTTGCTGCAACCGGTAAGAAACACCGCGCACAGTGCCATGATTTCCGCCATCACCACCAGCGTACCAAGATTGCTGGCGACGACCGCGCAAACTGCCGCCGCCATCAGCAGGTTTACCAGCAGCCCGTTGGCTAACACCTGTGGGTGACGATGCCAGTCGATGTTGTACAGGCTGACGAACAGCCCGCACAGCCCCAGCGTAATCAGCCAGATGGCGTTCAGCGGGGTGATTTGTAAACCATGACCGATCAACGGCATCACGCCGCTGACCGCTGTCGCATTCACCAGGACGGAAAAACCCGCCGCCGCGGTATACAGACTGCCGACCGCGCCGCCGACACCGGCGACCCAGCCGCTCAGAGCTTTATGAAAGGAGAACAGAAATGCCAGTACGGCCGCCGCCGCGAACCAGGCCACACCGCTATTGATCAATGAAATTGCGTTCATTTTGCCTCCCCACTTTGCGCCTGCTGAAACAAGGTGAGATCGCCAAAATCGGTGTTGAAGGTCAGCTCACGTTTGCGCTTGCTGGCGCGGGCGATATCCATGTTATTCACCAGGTGTAACGCGTTGGTCGGACACATCCGCACGCAGGCCGGGCCTTGTTCGTCGAAGCTGCACAGATCGCATTTGACCGCGATGGCGCGCACACCCGGCACCCAGTCCAGCAGCGTACTGACGCGTGCCGGCGCGGGAGGCGCCGGCGGGGCTTTCGGTGAATTGGCATTCGCCGGAATATGCAGCGGACGGCTGCCGGAAAATTCAATCGCGCCGAACGGGCAGGCAATGCCACACAGCTTGCAGCTTACGCACAGGCTTTCATTCAACTGTACGGCGCCGTCTACCCGATTGATGGCGTTTACCGGGCACACCACGGCACAGGGCGCATCTTCACAGTGGTGACACAACTGCGGCGCGGATTCTTTTTCATTGAGCATCACTTTCAGCCGCGGCATTGATTGCAGGCCGTGCTGGCGATGCGTCTCTGAACAGGCTGCTTCACAGGTGTGGCAGCCAATACAGAGCGTGGAGTCAGCAATTACAAAACGATTCACCAGGCATTCCTCAGGTGATAGTCATTTTTGACGAAAACATGTCTGAAAAATGTCATTTTCGACACTTATCGACATTCCCATCCCCCTCAAACATTCATATGCAGCGTGAAGCGCACGCCGCGAGTAACAACGGGCAGCGCCTCGTGCTTATGCCACCGGGCTATTTCCCTTTACCAGTTGACGTAAATTCACCGGGCGATTGTTTTCCACGGCGGTGTATAAGCTGTCGTAAAACGCTGGCGATTTTTTCGAGATAGTGCTCCAGCACCTGCTCGCGACTCGCGGTTACTGACCTTCTCATCAACGAGGCCGTCGATGGTCAATTGCGCTTGTGCAATCAACTGCTTATCTTTCACCGTCTTGGTTTCGACGTAATACTCGATGGTGTGGCTGTTAAAGCCGTCCGCCAGGGTGACGTAAATCGTGAAGTGCTCGAAAAGCACAAAGCACAGATCTTTGTCCGGCGCACAGCTCATGGCGTGATGCAGACGCGCTTTTGATAAGGTGATCCCCTGAACCAGTGAGTTGCAGTAGGTTCGCCACTGGTCCAGCAGGCGATGATGCCGCTGCGCGATGTAATCAGCCTTTTCGCTTATTTCCCAAATAGTCATGTCAGGTTACCCGGTTAGCAGAGATAGCCAGCCTTAAGCATTTTCCATGCCAGTTTTTAAACCTTTATTTTTCATGATGATACAAAAACAGCCATCACGTTCGACGCTGTGACGACATGTCATTTCGTCATCGTCGTCATTGTCACAAGCAAGGGAAAAATAACTGGCATATTTATTGCTTATTCAGGGCAATGAATTCGGGGAGGCGATATGCACGAAATAACTCTCTGCCAACGGGCACTGGAATTAATTGAACAACAGGCCGCAGCGCACGGTGCAAAACGGGTAACTGGGGTCTGGCTCAAAATTGGCGCATTTTCTTGCGTAAAACCAGCGCTCTCGCCTTTTGTTTTGATCTGGTATGCCGTGGCACCCTGGCGGGAAGGTTGTAAACTCCACCTCGAAGAACAAGAAGTCCGAATGCTGGTGCGAGTCTTGTCAGCAGTACGTCACGTTACTGACGCAGCGCGTGCGCCGTTGTCCGCAATGCCAGAGCGACACGTTACGCATTGTGGCCGATGACGGGTTGCAGATTCGCCGAATTGAAATAGACAGTAATCCAACGCCGGATAGCGACGCCTGAGCGTCTTATCCGGCCGACAGGAATAGCCTGAGTTGTAGGCTGCATAAAGCAAAGCCGCCATCCGGCAATAGATTTACCGCAAGATAGAGATCAGGAGTGAGCGATGTGTACGACATGCGGTTGCGGTGAAGGCAACCTTTATATAGAGGGAGATGAGCATAATCCCCATTCGGCGTTTCGTAGCGCGCCTTTTGCCCCGGCGGCTCGCCCGGCGCTGAACATCACCGGGCGTGAAGACATCCGCCTTTACCCCGAGCCAGACCGCAGAAGGCGATCTGCACTACGGTCACGGTGAAGCGGGAACCCATGCGCCGGGTATGAGGCCAGCGCCGGATGCTGGAAGTCGAAATTGACGTGCTGGACAAAAATAACCGTCTGGCCGAGCGCAACCGCGCCCCGCTTCGCCGCCCGCCAGCATCTGGTGCTCAACCTTGTCTCCAGCCCCGGTTCCGGTAAAACCACCCTGCTGGACCGAAACGCTGATGAAGTTAAAAGACAGTGTGCCGTGCGCGGTGATTGAAGGCGATCAGCAGACGGTCAACGACGCCGCCCGCATCCGCGCGACCGGTACGCCCGCTATTCAGGTCAACACCGGCAAAGGCTGCCATCTTGATGCGCAAATGATTGCCGATGCCGCTCCGCGTCTGCCGCTGGCCGACAACGGTATTCTGTTTATCGAAAACGTCGGCAACCTTGTCTGCCCGGCCAGCTTTGACCTCGGCGAGCGCCATAAAGTGGCGGTGCTTTCCGTCACCGAAGGCGAAGACAAGCCGCTGAAATACCCGCATATGTTCGCCGCCGCTTCGCTCATGCTCCTGAACAAAGTTGATCTGCTGCCGTACCTCAATTTTGACGTTGAGAAGTGCATCGCCAGCGCCCGGGAAGTCAATCCTGACATTGAGATCATCCTCATCTCCGCCACCAGCGGCGAAGGGATGGATCGGTGGCTGAACTGGCTGGAGGCACAGCGATGTGCATAGGCGTTCCGGGGCAAATTCGCTCCATTGACGGCAATCAGGCGAAAGTCGATGTCTGCGGCATCCAGCGCGATGTCGACCTGACGCTGGTTGGCAGTTGCGATGAGAGCGGTGAGCCGCGTCTGGGCCAGTGGGTGCTGGTTCACGTTGGTTTTGCCATGAGTGTGATTAACGAAGCGGAAGCGCGCGACACCCTCGACGCGCTGCAAAACATGTTTGATGTCGAACCGGACGTCGGCGCTTTGTTGGTATGGCGAGGAAAAATAATGCGTTTTGTTGACGAATATCGCGCGCCGGAACAGGTGATGCAGTTGATTGATCACCTGCGTGAACGTGCCGCGCATCTCCCTTATACCGCCGAACGTCCGCTACGCATTATGGAAGTGTGCGGCGGTCATACGCACGCCATCTTTCAAGTTCGGCCTCGACCAGCTGCTGCCCGACAACGTGGAGTTTATCCACGGCCCCGGTTGCCCGGTGTGCGTGTTGCCGATGGGCAGAATTGACAGCTGCGTGGAGATCGCCAGCCATCCTGAGGTGATTTTCTGCACCTTTGGCGATGCCATACGCGTACCGGGGGAAACAGGGTTCGCTATTGCAGGCCAAAGCCCGTGGCGCAGATATCCGCATTGTTTATTCGCCAATGGATGCCCTGAAACTGGCGCAGGAAAACCCAACGCGCAAAGTCGTTTTCTTCGGTCTGGGATTTGAAACCACCATGCCGACCACCGCCATCACGCTGCAACAGGCGAAGCTTCGCAACGTGCAGAACTTTTACTTTTTCTGCCAGCACATCACGCTTATTCCAACGCTGCGCAGCCTGCTGGAGCAGCCGGATAACGGAATTGACGCATTTCTCGCGCCGGGTCACGTCAGCATGGTGATCGGCACCGACGCCTATAGCTTCATCGCGACGGATTTCCATCGTCCTCTGGTGGTGGCGGGATTCGAACCGCTTGATCTACTGCAAGGCGTCGTCATGCTGGTTGAGCAGAAAATAGCCTCCCATAGCCAGGTTGAGAACCAGTACCGTCGCGTGGTGCCGGATGCCGGTAATCTACTGGCGCAACAGGCTATCGCCGAGGTGTTTTGTGTCAACGGCGACAGCGAATGGCGCGGGCTGGGCGTGATTGAATCGTCCGGTGTCCACCTGACGCCAGACTACCAGCGGTTTGACGCCGAAGCGCACTTCCGCCCGGCGCCGCAACAGGTGTGCGACGATCCGCGTGCGCGCTGCGGAGAAGTGCTCACCGGCAAGTGCAAACCGCACCAGTGCCCGTTGTTTGGCACGACCTGTAACCCGCAGACGGCGTTCGGCGCGTTAATGGTCTCCTCCGAGGGGGCATGCGCCGCCTGGTATCAATATCGTCAGCAGGAGTGTGAAGCATGAACAGCGTACAACTTGCCCACGGCAGCGGCGGTCTGGCCATGCAGCAGCTGATTAACAGCCTGTTTATGGAAGCCTTTGCCAACCCGTGGCTGGCTGAGCAGGAAGATCAGGCGCGTCTTGAACTGGCGCAACTGGCGGCGGAAGGCGACCGCCTGGCCTTCTCCACCGACAGCTATGTTATTGACCCGCTGTTTTTCCCCGGCGGCAATATCGGCAAACTGGCGATTTGCGGCACGGCCAACGACGTGGCGGTCAGCGGCGCGATCCCGCGTTATCTCTCCTGCGGCTTTATCCTCGAAGAAGGTCTGCCGATGGAGACGCTGAAAAGCGTGGTGAACAGCATGGCGGCAACCGCGGCGTGAAGCCGGTATCGCCATTGTGACCGGTGATACCAAAGTCGTTCAGCGCGGCGCGGCGGATAAAGCTATTCATCAACACCGCCGGAATGGGGGCGATTCCCGCCAATATTCACTGGGGGGCGCAGACATTAAGCGTGGGAGATGTGCTGCTGGTCAGCGGCACGCTCGGCGATCATGGCGCAACGATCCTCAATTTGCGTGAACAACTGGGGCTGGGATGGCGAGCTGGTCAGCGACTGCGCAGTATTAACCCCGCTTATTCAGCCGCTGCGTGATATTCCTGGCGTGAAAGCCTTACGCGATGCGACGCGCGGCGGCGTGAATGCTGGTCGCCCATGAGTTTGCCGCCGCCTGCGGCTTCGGTATTGAGCTGTCTGAATCCGCGCTGCCGGTCAAACCGGCGGTGCGCGGCGTCTGCGAACTGCTGGGGCTGGATGCGCTTAACTTTGCCAATGAAGGCAAACTGGTGATCGCCGTTGAGCGCCAGGCCGCAGACGCGGTGCTTGACGCGCTGCGCGCGCACCCGCTGGGCCGCGATGCGACGCCGATCGGCGAGGTGGTTGAACGCAGAGGCGTTCGCCTGGCCGGTCTGTATGGCGTGAAACGTACCCTTGATTTACCCCACGCCGAACCGTTGCCGCGTATATGCTAGCGCCTGATGGCGCTGTGCTTATCAGGCCTACAGTTCAATGCAGTTTGTAGGCCGGATAAGGTGTTTACGCCGCCATCCGGCAAAGGTGCCTGATGGCGCTGCGCTTATCAGGCCTGCGGTTCAACGAAGTTTGTAGGCCGGATAAGGCGTTTACGCCGCCATCCGGCAAAGGCGCCTGGATGGCGCTGCGCTTATCAGGCCTACGGATGGACAGGCCTGCGGTGATACCCAAAATATATTACCTATATCTATAATTTATTACCGTTTTCGCACCGCATCGCGGTGCTTTTCTGGAAAAGCAACATGTCGTATACACCGATGAGCGATCTCGGACAACAAGGTTTGTTCGACATCACTCGTACATTATTGCAGCAGCCCGACCTGGCGTCGCTCAGTGAAGCGCTTTCGCAACTGGTCAAGCGCTCAGCGCTGGCCGACAGCGCGGCTATTGTGTTATGGCAGCCACAGACACAACGCGCGCGTTATTATGCAACTCGCGAAAATGGTAAACCTGTCGCGTATGAAGACGAAACCGTGCTGGCACATGGCCCGGTTCGGCGCATTCTCTCGCGCCCCGATGCGCTGCACTGCAATCATCACGAATTCAGCGAAACCTGGCCACAACTGGCGACAAACGGGCTGTACGGTGAATTTGGCCACTACTGTTTGCTGCCGCTGGCCGCTGAAGGGCGCATTTTTGGCGGCTGCGAATTCATCCGCCAAAACGACCAGCCGTGGAGCGAGAAAGAGTACGAACGTCTGCAAACCTTCACCCAGATTGTCGCAGTGGTCGCTGAGCAAATTCAGTGTCGGGTCAGCAATAACGTTGACTACGATCTCCTGTGCCGTGAGCGCGACAACTTCCGCATTCTGGTGGCGATCACCAATGCCCGTGCTTTCACGGCTGGACATCGACGAACTGGTGAGCGAAGTCGCGAAAGAGATCCACCACTACTTTAATATCGATGCCATTAGCATCGTCCTGCACAGCGCCCGCAAAAACAAGCTGAGTATCTATTCCACACATTATCTGGATGAACATAATCCCGCGCATGAACAAAGCGAAGTGGACGAAGCGGGAACGCTCTCTGAACGGGTTTTCAAAAGCAAAGAGATGCTGCTGATTAACCTGAACGAGCGGGATACGCTTGCGCCGTACGAACGCATGCTGTTCGACACCTGGGGCAACCAGATACAGACCCTGTGTCTGCTGCCGCTGATGTCCGGCAATACAATGCTCGGCGTGCTGAAGCTGGCGCAATGCGAAGAGAAAGTGTTTACCACCGCCAACCTCAAACTGCTGCGCCAGATTGCCGAACGCGTGGCGATTGCCGTGGACAACGCCCTCGCCTATCAGGAGATTCACCGGCTGAAAGAGCGTCTGGTCGACGAGAACCTGGCGCTTACCGAGCAGCTCAATAACGTGGATAGCGAATTTGGCGAGATAATCGGTCGCAGCGAAGCCATGTACAACGTGCTCAAGCAGGTGGAGATGGTGGCGCAAAGCGACAGCACCGTCCTGATCCTCGGTGAAACAGGAACCGGTAAAGAGCTGATTGCCAGGGCGATTCATAATCTGAGCGGGCGTAACGCACGGCGAATGGTGAAGATGAATTGCGCGGCGATGCCCGCCGGGCTGCTGGAAAGCGATCTGTTTGGTCACGAGCGCGGCGCCTTTACCGGTGCCAGCGCGCAGCGTATTGGCCGCTTTGAGCTGGCGGATAAAAGCTCGCTGTTTCTTGATGAAGTGGGCGACATGCCGCTGGAGCTACAGCCGAAACTGCTGCGTGTGCTCCAGGAGCAGGAATTTGAACGTCTGGGCAGCAATAAACTGATCCAGACGGACGTCAGGCTGATCGCCGCCACCAACCGCGATCTGAAAAAAATGGTGGCCGATCGTGAGTTCCGCAACGATCTCTATTACCGTCTGAACGTCTTTCCGATCCAGCTCCCGCCGCTGCGCGAGCGCCCGGAGGACATTCCGCTGCTGGTCAAAGCCTTCACCTTTAAAATCGCCCGCCGGATGGGGCGCAACATCAACAGTATTCCTGCCGAAACGCTGCGCACGCTGAGCAATATGGAGTGGCCGGGGAACGTCCGCGAGCTGGAAAACGTCGTCGAGCGCGCCGTTCTGCTGACGCGGGGCAACGTGCTGCAACTCTCGCTGCCGGACATGGGAATGCTCACGCCGGGCGCGCCGCCGGTCGCCACCGAAGTCGCCCAGGAGGGCGAGGATGAATTTCAGCTCATTATGCGCGTGTTGAAAGAGACAAATGGCGTGGTGGCGGGGCCAAAAGGCGCCGCGCAGCGTCTGGGGCTGAAGCGCACCACCCTGCTCTCTCGCATGAAACGATTAGGCATTGATAAAGATGCATTGGTATAGCATCTCTGGCTATACTGGCAGATATCTCAACGAAAGGAGGCAGTATGGCGGTATCAGCACGTAATCAACTGACCGGTACGGTTAGCGCAGTCGCAACGGGTGCGGTGAATGATGAAGTTGAACTGACGCTGGCGGGCGGCGCAAAACTGGTGGCGATTGTCACTCACAGCAGCCAGCAGGCGCTGGGTCTGACAAACGGAAAAGACGCCATTGCTTTGATTAAAGCCCCCTGGGTTACTCTGGCAAGCGAAGATTGCGGCCTGAAGTTCTCCGCCCGCAACCAGTTTGCCGGTAGCGTATCTCAGGTAACGGAAGGCGCGGTCAACGCGACTGTACACATCAAAACCGACGCTGGTTTTGAGATTGTGGCCGTTGTCACCAATGAAAGTCAGGAAGAGATGAAACTGGCGCAGGGCAGTCGCGTTATTGCGCTGATTAAGGCGTCAGCGATTCTGATTGCGACCAAAGCGTAATGGTGTTGCCCGATGGCGCTAACGCTTATCGGGCCTACGCAACTGCGATTAACTCCCGCCATCCGGTAAGACACATTTATTTCTTGCGCTGATACTTTTCCGGCATTCCGGGACGGGGCGTTTGTCATCAATAAGGTGACGGATGGTCAAAATCGGATGGGCGCCAGAGCATTCTTGGGCCTGCCCAACGCATGATCTGCTTCATCTCCTCACGCTTCGCTGGCTGATAACAGTGTACCGGACACTGCTTACAGGCCGGTTTTTCCTCGCCAAACACGCACTTATCCAGCCGCTTTTGCGCATAGGCAAACAGCGCATCGTAATGACCTTTGCTCGTTTGAGGCCTGCGGGCACTGGCTCTCGTACAGCGCGATCATTTTTTTAATCGTCAGTTTTTCACGAGCAATACGCTTACCGGACATGATGCCTCCACAAATAAGTTGCATAAATAATACACCTTATCTTCTCCTCAGGACTATCACCCTAAGGTGACACATCCTTAGCGCCCTACGTAAATAAGAATTATTTTCATTTATCTATACCTTGTGCTATATAACATAGCAAAGGCTATATTCGATGAATAATTAACCGCATTATGATGAGGGATACTATGCCGCACTTGCTCCGTCTGAAATCCATTCTCCTTGCCAGCGCGCTGGCGATGCTTGCGCTGTCGCCTGCTTATGCAAAAGATAAATTTAAGGTCATCACAAACGTTTACCGTCATCGCCGACATGGCGAAAAACGTAGCGGGCGATGCGGCGGACGTCAGTTCAATCACGAAGCCTGGCGCGGAGATCCACGAGTATCAGCCGACGCCCGGCGACATTAAGCGGGCGCAGGGGCGCGCAGCTGATCCTCCTCTAACGGCCTGAACCTGGAGCTGTGGTTCGCCCGGTTCTACCAGCACTTATCCGGCGTGCCGGAAGTTACGGTATCCAACGGCGTGAAGCCGATGGGGCATTACCGAAGGGCCGTATAACGGCAAACCCAACCCGCACCGCCTGGATGTCGGCGGAAAATGCGCTGATTTACGTGGATAACATTCGCGATGCGCTGGTGAAATACGATCCAGATAACGCCGCGACGTACCAGAAAAAACGCCGAAAACTATAAAGCCCAAATCCGCCAGACGCTCGATCCACTACGCGACGCGCTGGCGAAGATTCCTGCCGACCAAAACGCTGGCTGGTGACCAGTGAAGGGGCGTTTTCCTATCTGGCGCGCGATAACGACCTGAAAGAGCTGTACCTCTGGCCGATCAACGCCGATCAGCAAGGCACGCCTAAACAGGTACGCAAAGTGATCGACGCGATCAGGGAACATCACATCCCGGCGGTGTTCAGCGAAAGTACCGTTTCCGATAAACCAGCCCGCCAGGTCGCGCGTGAATCCGGCGCGCACTACGGCGGTGTGCTATATGTTGATTCTCTGAGCGCTGCCGACGGTCCCGGTGCCGACGTATCTGGATCTGCTGCGCGTCACAACTGAAACCATCGTCAGCGGCATCACTGACGGGCTGAGGAGCCAGAAATGAGTCAATCTGCGATTACCGTTGATCACGTCACGGTGACGTATCGCAATGGTCACACTGCCCTGCGGGACACGACGTTTCAGGTGCCTGGCGGTTCGATTGCCGCGCTGGTTGGCGTCAACGGTTCAGGGAAATCGACGCTGTTTAAAGCATTGATGGGGTTTGTCCGACTGGCGAAGGGAGAAATCGCCATCCTGCAACAGCCCGTCAACAAAGGCGTTGAAACAGAATCTGATCGCCTATGTCCCGCAATCTGAAGAGGTGGACTGGTCGTTTCCGGTACTGGTGGAAGATGTGGTGATGATGGGGCGCTACGGCCATATGGGGTGGCTGCGCCGCCCCAGCGCGCGCGATCGTGAAAGCGTGGACGCTGCGCTGGCGCGGGTGGACATGCTGGAATATCGCTATCGACAGATTGGCGAGCTTTCCGGCGGGCAGAAAAAAACGCGTCTTTCTGGCCAGAGCCATCGCCCAGGACGGGCAGGTTATTCTTCTGGATGAGCCTTTTACCGGCCGTTGACGTGAAAACCGAAGCCCGCATTATTGCCCTGTTGCGCGAGCTGCGCGATGAAGGCCGCACCATGCTGGTTTCAACGCATAACCTCGGCTCGGTAACGGAGTTTTGCGATTACACGGTGATGATCAAAGGCACCGTGCTGGCGAGCGGCCCGACGGAAACCACCTTCACCGCTGAAAACCTCGAACTGGCGTTCAGCGGCGTATTGCGTCATGTGGCGCTGAGCGGCGGCGAGGAGCATATCATCACCGACGACGAGCGCCCCTTTATCTCACGGCGCGCAGCAGGCGGAGGAGAATCATCATGAACTGGCTTGTGGAACCGTTCGGCTACCAGTACATGCTCAACGCCATGTGGGTCTCGGCAATGGTCGGCGGCCTGTGCGCCTTTCTCTCCTGCTATCTGATGCTTAAAGGCTGGTCGCTGATTGGCGACGCGCTTTCCCACTCCATCGTCCCCGGCGTGGCGGGCGCGTATATGCTGGGGCTGCCCTTCTCTCTCGGCGCGTTTCTCTCCGGCGGCCTGGCGGCGGGCAGCATGCTTTTTCTCAACCAGCGTTCACGCCTGAAGGAAGACGCGATTATCGGTCTTATCTTCTCCTCTTTCTTTGGCATCGGGCTGTTTATGGTTTCGCTCAATCCGATGTCGGTCAACATCCAGACCATTATCCTCGGCAACGTGCTGGCTATTGCGCCGGAAGATATTCTGCAACTGGCGATCATCGGTACGGTCTCTCTGGTGATTTTGCTGCTGAAGTGGAAAGATCTGATGGTGACTTTTTTCGACGAAAACCATGCGCGATCGATTGGGCTTAACCCCGCCCGGCTGAAGCTGCTGTTTTTCACGTTGCTGTCGGTCTCCACCGTCGCCGCTCTGCAAACCGTCGGCGCTTTTCTGGTGATCTGTCTGGTGGTCACGCCTGGTGCCACCGCCTGGCTGCTGACCGATCGTTTTCCGCGCCTGTTAACCATCGCCGTCGCCATCGGCAGCCTGACCAGCTTTTTCGGCGCCTGGCTCAGCTACTGGCTGGATGGTGCGACCGGCGGGATCATCGTCGTCCTGCAAACGCTATTGTTTCTGCTGGCGTTTATCTTCGCCCCGAAACACGGCCTGCTTGCCAACCGCCGTCGTGCGCGCCTGAATAAGGAGACCCCATGCGCTTAACCGCCTTACTGGAACCCTTCCAGTTTGATTTTATGATCAACGCGCTCATGGTCTCGGCAATTGTGGCGATCCCCTGCGCGTTATTGTCGGTGTTTCTGGTGCTGAAAGGCTGGGCGTTAATGGGCGACGCCATGAGTCACGCCGTGTTCCCCGGCATTGTGCTGGCCTATATCGCCGGTATTCCGCTGGCCATCGGCGCGTTTATTGCCGGGCTATTCTGCGCGGTTGCCACCGGCTATCTCGACGATAACAGCCGCATTAAGCGCGATACCATCATGGGAATCGTCTTCTCAGGAATGTTTGGCGCAGGGCTGGTGCTGTACGTTTCTATCCAGTCTGAAGTCCATCTGGATCATATTCTGTTCGGCGATATGCTGGGCGTGTCCATCAGCGATATTCTGCAAACGACGCTGATTGCGCTGGGTATTGCGCTGATTATCGGTTTGAAATGGAAAGATTTTTTACTGCATGCCCTTCGATCCGCACCAGGCAAAAGCCAGCGGCCTCAATACCTCCCTGCTGCATTATGGTCTGTTGTGCATGATCGCGTTGACCATCGTCGCAACCGCTGAAATCGGTGGGGATTATTCTTTCCATCTCCGCTGTTAATCGCCCCCTGGCGCGATTGCGATTTTGCTGACGCGGCGTTTTGCCCGCGCGCTGATGCTGGCGGTCACGCTGTCGGTCGTCACCTCTTTTCTCGGCGTTTATCTGTCGTTTTTCCTCGACAGCGCCCCTGCGCCAACCATCGTAGTATTGTTCACTGCGATCTTCATCGTGGCATTTATTTACGCTACGTTGCGGGAGCGGCGTTCCGAAATGCAGCTCAAACAGCAGTTATAAAAATCAGAAACGGAATAAGGATCGATAAGTCGTCCATCGCTGCTTTCCCTGAAATGCGTATCTCCGTTATCATGTGCCCCTTATGTGATAACAACGAAAAGAAAAAGCATCGCAATCCATTTAAAATCAGGGAACTGGACACGACTCCATGAGTACAATCGATAATCTCGACGCCCATACCCCCCATGATGCAGCAGTATCTCAAGCTGAAAGCCCAGCACCCGGAGATCCTGCTGTTTTACCGCATGGGCGATTTTTACGAACTGTTTTACGACGATGCACGCCGCGCCTCGCAATTACTCGATATTTCGCTGACCAAACGCGGCGCATCGGCGGGCGAACCGATTCCGATGGCGGGCATCCCGCATCACGCCGTCGAAAACTACCTTGCGAAGCTGGTCAATCAAGGGGAGTCCGTCGCAATCTGTGAACAGATTGGCGATCCGGCCACCAGCAAAGGCCCGGTTGAACGTAAGGTCGTGCGCATCGTTACGCCTGGCACCATCAGCGATGAAGCGCTGTTGCAGGAGCGCCAGGACAACCTGCTGGCCGCCATCTGGCAGGACAGCAAAGGCTACGGTTACGCCACGCTGGACATCAGCTCCGGGCGTTTTCGCTTAAGCGAACCGGTTGACCGTGAAACGATGGCCGCAGAATTACAGCGCACTAACCCGGCAGAACTGCTGTACGCCGAAGATTTTGCCGAAATGGCGCTGATCGACGGCCGCCGTGGTTTACGCCGTCGCCCGCTGTGGGAATTTGAAATCGATACCGCTCGCCAGCAGCTAAACCTGCAATTTTGTACGCGGGACCTGATCGGCTTTGGCGTAGAGAACGCACCACGCGGACTGTGCGCCGCAGGCTGTCTGTTGCAGTACGTCAAAGACACCCAGCGCACTTCACTGCCGCACATTCGTTCCATTACGATGGAACGCCAGCAGGACAGCATCATTATGGATGCCGCCACGCGCCGCAACCTGGAGATCACCCAGAACCTGGCGGGCGGCGTGGACAATACGCTGGCTTCGGTGCTCGACTGCACCGTCACGCCAATGGGCAGCCGTATGCTCAAACGCTGGCTGCATATGCCGGTGCGCGACACGAAAACCCTGATCGAACGTCAGCAGACCATTGGCGCGTTGCAGGATGTGACCAGTGAATTGCAACCGGTGCTGCGTCAGGTGGGCGACCTGGAGCGTATCCTCGCCCGTCTGGCCTTGCGTACCGCCCGACCACGCGACCTCGCCCGTATGCGTCACGCCTTCCAGCAGTTACCGGAACTGCGCGCACAGCTTGAAACCGTAACCAGCGCCCCCGTGCAGAACCTGCGCGAGAAAATGGGCGAGTTTACCGAACTGCGCGATCTGCTGGAACGCGCCATTATCGACGCGCCGCCGGTTCTGGTACGCGACGGCGGCGTTATTGCGCCGGGCTACAACGAAGAGCTGGACGAATGGCGCGCGCTGGCTGACGGGGCGACCGACTATCTCGATCGTCTGGAAATCCGCGAGCGTGAACGTACCGGGCTGGATACGCTGAAAGTCGGCTTTAACGCCGTACACGGTTATTACATCCAGATCAGCCGTGGGCAAAGCCACCTGGCGCCCATTAACTACGTCCGCCGCCAGACGCTGAAAAACGCCGAGCGCTACATTATTCCCGAGCTGAAAGAGTACGAAGACAAAGTTCTGACCTCTAAAGGCAAAGCGCTGGCGCTGGAAAAACAGCTTTATGACGAACTGTTCGATCTGCTGCTCCCTCACCTGGCAGAGCTGCAACAGAGCGCCAATGCGCTGGCTGAGCTGGACGTACTGGTCAACCTGGCTGAACGCGCGTATACGCTGAATTATACCTGTCCGACCTTTAGCGATAAGCCCGGCATTCGTATTACCGAAGGTCGCCATCCGGTTGTCGAGCAGGTGCTGAACGAGCCGTTTATCGCCAACCCGCTGAACCTTTCCCCGCAGCGCCGGATGCTGATTATCACCGGGCCGAACATGGGGGGTAAAAGCACCTATATGCGTCAGACCGCGCTGATTGCGCTGCTGGCGTATATTGGCAGCTACGTGCCTGCGCAAAGCGTTGAGATTGGCCCGATCGACCGCATCTTTACCCGCGTAGGCGCGGCGGACGATCTGGCTTCCGGTCGTTCAACCTTCATGGTCGAGATGACAGAAACCGCCAATATTTTGCACAACGCGACCCCGAAAAACAGTCTGGTTTTGATGGACGAAATCGGGCGCGGCACATCGACCTATGACGGCCTGTCGCTGGCGTGGGCGTGTGCGGAAAATCTGGCGAATAAGATCAAAGCGTTGACGCTGTTCGCCACCCACTACTTCGAACTGACGCAGTTGCCGGAGAAAATGGAAGGCGTCGCGAATGTGCATCTGGACGCGCTGGAGCACGGCGATACCATCGCCTTTATGCACAGCGTGCAGGACGGGGCGGCAAGCAAGAGTTACGGTCTGGCGGTAGCTGCGCTGGCGGGCGTGCCGAAAGAGGTGATCAAACGCGCGCGGCAGAAGCTGCGCGAGCTGGAAAGCCTCTCGCCGAATGCCGCTGCGACCCAGGTGGACGGTACGCAGATGTCGCTGCTGTCGGTTGCGGAAGAGACCTCTCCTGCCGTTGAAGCGCTGGAGAACCTCGACCCTGACTCTCTGACGCCACGCCAGGCGCTGGAGTGGATCTACCGGTTGAAGAGTCTGGTGTAAATCAGAAACGCCCGGTGGCGCTACGCTTACCGGGCCTACAAGAAGCATCGCAATACGTAGGCCGGATAAGGCGTAGCCGCCCATCCGGCACAATGCCCGGTGCACAGGCCAGCAAGACACAGCACAATACGTAGGCCGGATAAGGCGTAGCCGCCATCCGGCACAACGCCCGATGCACAGGCCAGCAAAACACAACCACAATCCGTAGGCCGGATAAGGCGTAGCCGCCATCCGGCACAATGCCCGGTGCACGAACCAGCAAAACACACCACAATACGTAGGCCGGATAAGGCGTCAGCCGCCATCCGGCACAACGCCCGGTGCACAGGCCAGCAAGACACACCACAATCCGTAGGCCGGATAAGGCGTCAGCCGCCATCCGGCACAACGCCCGGTGCACAGGCCAGCAAGACACACCACAATCCGTAGGCCGGATAAGGCGTCAGCCGCCATCCGGCACAACGCCCGATGCACAGGCCAGCAAGACACACCACAATACGTAGGCCGGATAAGGCGTCAGCCGCCATCCGGCACAACGCCCAGTGTACAGGCCAGCAAAAACACAACCACAATCCGTAGGCCAGATAAGGCGTCAGCCGCCATCCCGGCTTTTTTATTAACGCTTATCTTCCGCCAGCAGCGGTGGAATGCCCGGCACCATCGGCGCTTGATCAATATCTTTCTGCGTCATGCGAAACGCTTGCGGATAATGTTCACGGCTGGTACGGCGTAGCGGCTCGGTATCACGCCAGGTGTACAGACAATGCTGGCACTGATACACCGTCCAGATCCCTTTGACCGGAGAGGTCGCCATCAATTCAATATGTTCATCAGCGCAACGTGGACAAATCATCTGCTACTCCTTATTTACGGTTGGCCAGCATGGCAGTCAGCTTTTCAGCCCAGGCTTTGGTTTCCGGTAAATCACATACCGGCTGGCTGTAGTGGCCGCGATTATCCGGCGCAACCGGCGTTGTGGCGTCGATGATCAGTTTGTCAGTGATCCCCGCCGGGCTTGAGCCTGGGTCCAGTTCCAGTACCGACATGTTCGGCAGCTGCACCAGATCGCCTGCCGGGTTGACCTTCGACGACAGCGCCCACATCACCTGCGGCAGGTTGAACGGATCGACATCCTCATCAACCATAATCACCATCTTCACATAGCCCAGACCGTGCGGCGTGGTCATTGCCCGCAGGCCGACCGCGCGGGCAAATCCGCCGTAGCGTTTTTTGGTCGAGATAATCGCCAGCAGACCGTGGGTATACATGGCGTTAACCGCCTGCACTTCCGGGAACTCCGCTTTCAACTGCTGATACAGCGGCACACAGGTCGCTGGCCCCATCAGGTAGTCGATTTCAGTCCACGGCATCCCGAGGTAGAGCGATTCAAAAATCGGTTTAGTGCGATAAGACACTTTGTCGATGCGCACCACCGTCATATTGCGCCCACCAGAATAGTGGCCGGTAAACTCGCCAAACGGCCCTTCAATTTCACGCTTACGGCTTTCGATCACCCCTTCAAGGATCACTTCTGAACCCCACGGCACATCAAAGCCGGTCAGCGGCGCGGTGGCGATCGGGTATTGAGCTTTCGCGCAGCGCGCCCGCCATTTCATACTCAGACTGATCGTATTTCAGCGGCGTGGCGCCCATCAGAGTGATGATCGGATCGTTACCGAGCGTAATAGCAATCGGCAGATCTTCGCCACGCTCTTCCGCCTTATGGCAGATGCAGCGCGATATCGTGCATTGGCACCGGTTGCAGACCCAGCTTGCGCTTGCCTTTCACTTCCATCCGGTAGATACCCACATTCTGCTTGCCGAAGTGATCCGGGTCGAGCGGATCGCGGGAGACGACACAGGCTTTATCCAGATAGAAGCCGCCATCGCCATCGTTTGAGGCGAAACAGCGGCAGAATATCAAACAGGTTGATCGCCTCGCCATCAACGGTGTTTTCCGCCCACGCCGGGTTGGCTCGGCGCTCGGGGGCGACGGGGAACGTGTCCCAGCGGCGGATAAATTCATCAATTTGCTTTTTTACTGGCGTATTAGGCGGCAAGCCTAAAGAGATGGCATGGTTCTGCCAGGAACCAATGGTGTTCATCGCCACGCGCGCATCCGTGAAGCCACGGATATTATCGAACCACAGCGCAGGCGCGCCGTCGCCAATGCGCCCGGTTGCGTTAGCCGCAGCAGCCAGATCCGGCTCTGCATTCACTTCTTCACTGATTTTCAGCAGTTGCCCCTGCTCGTCGAGCGCCTGCAAAAAGCTGCGTAAGTCATCAAATGCCATTATTCATTCTCCTGTGAAAAATTCTGCGCCTGCTGCAACCCCTGCCAGCGCCGGGCACGCGGATGCTCCAGACCAAACTGATCCAGCACACGCGCCACAATATGCTGCGTAATATCATCAATGGTTTGCGGATGGTTGTAGAAAGCAGGCATGGGCGGCACCATCGCGACCCCCATGCGGGAAAGGGCGAGCATGTTTTCCAGATGGATCGTGCTGAGCGGCATTTCACGCGGTACCAGCACCAGTTTGCGCCCTTCTTTCAGCACCACGTCGGCGGCACGGCCAACTAACCCCTCGGCATATCCTGCGCGAATCCCCGACAGCGTTTTCATACTGCAAGGAATAATGATCATGCCGTCGGTGCGAAATGAGCCGGAAGAGATCGTCGCCGCCTGATCCGCCGGGTTATGGCAGTAATCAGCCAGTCCGACAACATCACGCGCACTGTAAGGCGTTTCCAGCTCAATGGTCGTTTTGGCCCACTTAGACATTACCAGGTGTGTTTCTACTGTCGGCATTTGCCGCAGCACCTGTAGCAGCGCAATGCCTAGCGGCGCCCCCGTTGCGCCGGTCATCCCCACAATCAGTCTCATTCATTACTCCACTTTTGTTCGTATACGAACGTTTTAGATAAAATACGCTACCCGGAATACCTGGACAAGCTTCATTCCCCATAGCCGCACGGAGAGCTAAAAGATTGAGCATTATAAAAATTGGCTACAACCCGTTATGATAGCAACAGATATTTTGCCAGGAGCGCACATGGAGTTACGAAACACAGCGTTTCATCTGTTACGTCAGCTTTTTCAACAGCATACGTCCCGCTGGCAGCACGAATTACCGGAACTGACCAAGCCACAGTATGCGGTAATGCGCGCTATTGCTGAGCATCCAGGCATTGAGCAGATTGCCCTAATGGAGGGCGGCGGTCAGTACAAAAGCGACGCTGGCGGAGATGCTGAGTCGAATGGAAAGCCGGGGACTGGTGACGCGGGAAAGCGATCCACAAGATAAACGCCGCCGCTTTGTTTTATCTTACTGGCGAAGGAGAAACGCTGCTGACCAGCGCCATGCCGTTGGGGGATCGTGTAGGATGATGAATTTTTAGGGCGCCTGAGCGACGATGAGCGCAAACAGTTCACGCAGCTGGTGCGTAAGATGATGGGATAAAGTCAGCCTGGGATATTTTTGTCGGCCCGATAAGCAAAGCGTCATCGGGCAATAAGTACCAGATGGCGGCTACGCCTTATCCGGCCTACGAACTGACGCCCAAAGAAAAAGGCCAGTCTCACGACTGGCCTTTTTTTGACGAATAATCACTTACTCAGCGGAACAGCGCTTCGATATTCAGCCCCTGAGTCTGCAAAATTTCGCGCAGACGGACGCAGGCCTTCAACCTGAATCTGACGAACACGTTCACGGGTGAGACCAATTTCACGCCCCACATCTTCCAGTGTCGCCGCTTCATACCCCAGCAGACCGAAACGACGTGCCAGCACTTCACGCTGTTTGGCGTTCAGTTCGAACAGCCATTTGACGATACTCTGTTTCATATCATCATCTTGCGTGGTGTCTTCCGGGCCGTTCTCTTTTTCATCGGCCAGGATATCCAGCAACGCTTTTTCGGAATCACCACCCAGCGGGGTGTCTACCGAGGTTATGCGCTCGTTGAGACGAAGCATACGGCTGACGTCATCAACCGGTTTATCCCAGTTGCTCTGCTATCTCTTCCGCGCTCGGTTCGTGGTCCAGTTTATGCGACAACTCTCGTGCGGTACGCAGATAGACGGTTCAGCTCTTTAACAATGTGAATCGGCAGTCGAATCGTACGGGTTTGGTTCATAATGGCCCGTTCGATCGTCTGGCGAATCCACCAGGTAGCGTATGTTGAGAAACGGAACCCACGTTCAGGGTCAAACTTCTCGACGGCACGGATAAGCCCCAGATTGCCCTCTTCAATCAGGTCCAGCAACGCCAGTCCACGATTGCCATAACGGCGGGCAATTTTTACCACCAGACGCAAGTTACTCTCAATCATGCGACGGCGAGAGGGCAACATCTCCACGCAGTGCGCGACGCCGCAAAAATAAACTTCTTCTTCGGCCGTTAACAGTGGCGAATAACCAATCTCACCAAGGTAAAGCTGAGTCGCGTCCAACACACGCTGTGGTGGCCCCTTGCGATAACAGCTCCTCTTCAGCCAGGTCGTTATCACTGGGTTCCTCTTCACTCAAGGCTTTTTCGTCAAAAGCCTCTACTCCGTTCTCATCAAATTCCGCGTCTTCATTTAAATCATGAACTTTCAGCGTATTCTGACTCATAAGGTGGCTCCTACCCGTGATCCCTGGACGGAACTAGCAAGTGCAAGCCTGGTTCCGCCGAATTATCGCTGCGGTAAATAGCGCAGCGGGTTTACGGATTTCCCCTTGTAACGAATTTCAAAATGCAAGCGTGTAGAACTGGTTCCGGTGCTACCCATGGTAGCGATTTTTTGCCCCGCCTTAACTTCTTGTTGTTCCCGGACCAGCATCGTATCGTTATGGGCGTAGGCACTCAGGTAATCATCGTTGTGTTTGATGATAATAAGATTACCGTAACCGCGCAGCGCGTTACCGGCATATACGACGCGTCCATCTGCGGTCGCGACAATAGCCTGTCCTTTACTGCCTGCAATGTCGATCCCTTTGTTGCCACCTTCGGTAGCCGCAAAGTTTTCGATCACTTTGCCCTCAGTCGGCCAGCGCCATGTGGAGATTGGCGAACTGGTTGACGTACTGCTTGCAGTCGGTTCGGTTGTGCTCGCTGTTGGTGCCGTTACAGGCGCTGTGACCACGGTCCCAGCAGGCTTGTTGTTCGGCAACATTTTATTAGCACTTTGTTCACCTGAATCCTCAGAATACGTAATTGTCGGTTTCGACGCAACTACAACGGTGGAATTTTGTGCAGGTTTGGTCACAACTCCTTGCTCTACTGCATCCGCCTGCGTAATCGCGTTGCCGCCGGTAATTGGCGTGCCTGAGGCATTGCCGACCTGGAGCGTTTGCCCCACATTCAGGCCGTATGGGGCCGGAACGTTGTTACGCTGAGCAAGGTCGCGGAAATCGTTCCCGGTGATCCAGGCGATATAGAAAAGCGTGTCGCCTTTTTTAACGGTGTATGTGCTGCCGCCGGTGTAGCTGCCTTTCGGAATGTTCCCATACTGGCGGTTGTACACGATACGGCCATTTTCCATTTGCACAGGCTGCTCAGCGACCGGCTGAATCTGCCGGGACTGAGCAACCGGTTGAACAGGCTGCACGGGCTGAATCTGCGGCGTTTGTTGCGCCGTTGTCCCCATTTTGGGCGGCGGCGTGATCAGCATCCCGGAGCTGGTGCTCGACGGGGTATTACCATTAACTGAGCTTACCGGCGCAGGAGGATTCGAAGAATTGGAACAACCTGCCAGCCATAGCGAAACCAGCGACAATGCCGCAATGCGGCTAACGGTGAATTTTGGGCTTCCCGCGCTCATTTATCCCCCCAGGAAAAATTTGGTTAACAACCAGTGACGTAATAACCGTGCAAGGCATCGGCCTGGACGCTGGAAACGTCCCCACAATACGCTTACCCTTTATAAAATAACCAGGAAAAATCCGGGTATTAAAGGATGCTTAAGCGAGTTCGCCTTTCACTAAAGGCACAAAGCGGACGGCCTCCACGGTATCGATAATAAATTCGCCTCCCCGGCGACGCACCCGTTTCAAGAACTGATGCTCCTCACCCACGGGGTAAAACGAGAATCCCGCCTTCATCCAGTTGCGTCATTAACGCCGTCGGAATTTCCGGCGGAGCTGCCGTCACGATGATGGCGTCAAACGGGGCGCGAGCCTGCCAACCTTGCCATCCATCGCCATGACGAGTTGAAACATTGTGTAAATCAAGCTGTTTCAGGCGACGACGCGCCTGCCATTGCAGCCCTTTAATGCGCTCCACCGAGCACACATGCTGTACCAGATGCGCGAGAATCGCCGTCTGATACCCGGAGCCAGTGCCGATCTCCAGCACTCTGGATTGCGGCGTCAGCTCAAGCAATTCTGTCATTCGCGCCACCATATAGGGCTGCGAAATGGTCTGCCCCTGGCCAATCGGCAAAGCGATATTGTCCCAGGCTTTATGTTCAAACGCTTCATCAATAAACTTTTCACGCGGGACGGCGGCAAGCGCATCCAGCACTTGCTCATCTTTGATGCCCTGAGCGCGCAATTGTTCAAGAAGAGTGTGTACGCGTCTGCTTACCATTGCGCGTCAACTCCCACGCTGTCTAACCAGTCCGAAACCACATCATGCGCGCTATACGCCGTTAAATCCACATGCAGCGGGGGTAACGGAGACATAGCCCTCATCCACCGCTGCAAAATCGGTGTCCGGCCCGGCGTCGCATTTGCCGCCCGGCGGGCCGATCCAGTACAGCGTGTTGCCGCGCGGGTCCTGCTGTGGAATAACCTGATCGGCCGGATGGCGGCTGCCGCAGCGGGTTACGCGAATGCCTTTGATTTGATCCAGCGGCAGATCCGGGACATTGATATTCAGAATGCGTCCGGTACGCAGCGGCTCCCGACGTAATGCACGCAAAATAGAGCAGGTTACCGCTGCCGCCGTCTCATAGTGCTGATGGCCGTCAAGCGATACCGCCAGCGCGGGAAAACCCAGGTGACGGCCCTCCATCGCTGCGGCGACGGTCCCGGAATAGATGACATCATCGCCCAGATTAGGGCCCGCGTTAATGCCTGAAACCACAATATCCGGGCGCGGACGCATCAGCGCGTTCACGCCCAGGTAGACGCAGTCGGTCGGTGTGCCCATCTGCACGGCGATATCGCCGTTATCAAAGGTAAAGGTACGAAGCGAGGATTCCAGCGTCAGCGAGTTTGACGCGCCACTGCGGTTACGATCCGGGGCGACGACCTGTACGTCAGCAAACTCACGCAGCGCTTTCGCCAGCGTTTGTATACCGGGCGCGTGGACCCCATCATCGTTACTCAGCAATATGCGCATAATCACCCATTGTGTTAATCAGTTCCCTTACGACGCTGGTGGCGAAACTGCCAGCCGGTAGCCAGAAGCGCAGCTCAACGGTGACGTCATCCCACCAGTTCCAGCGTAATTGTTGCGGATAGAGCAGCATCGCTCTGCGCGCCGCTTCAACCTTTTCGCGCAGCAGTAACGATTGCAGTTCGCCCTCATCCGCAATGGCAGCCTCTTCAAACGCCAGCGCGTCGCGCAGGGTTCCCCACTCGCCGCTACCGGGAAGCGCCGCCGTAATCATCAGTTCTTTTTCGTCAACGCGACGCTGCAATTCCGCCTGTTCTTCCTGCGTGGCCACAAACCAGCTCCCGCGCCCCGCTAATTGTAGCGCATCGCCATCAACAACTTGATTAAAGTCTGGTTTTTTCACGCGTTCGTTGACGATCTGATTAAACAACGCACTGCGGGCCGCCGACAACCAAAAACTGCGTTTATTGCGATCGCGCACCGGCGCATTGCTTTGCGCCCAGCGCAGCGCGCCTTGCAGGTTGCTGCCGCCAATACCGAATCGCTGCGCGCCAAAATAGTTTGGTACGCCGCGCGTATTGATGGCCTGTAGCCGGGCTTCGACATCATCACGATGGCTGACTTCACGCAGCACCAGCGTAAACGCGTTGCCCTTCAGCGCGCCTAAACGCAGCTTACGTTTGTGACGCGCGTACTCCAGCACTTTACAGCCTTCAATCTGGAATGCGCTCAGGTCTGGCATCTCTTTGCCCGGCACGCGCGCGCACAGCCACTGTTCAGTGACGGCATGCTTGTCTTTCTGCCCGGCAAAGCTCACTTCACGGGCATGAATTTTAAGGAATTTCGCCAGCGCATCGGCCACAAAACGGGTGTTACAACCGTTTTTCAGAATGCGAACCAGAATATGTTCGCCTTCGCCATCTGGCTCAAAACCTAAATCTTCAACCACCACAAAATCTTCCGGGTTCGCTTTAAGCAGCCCGGCGCCCTGCGGCTTTCCGTGGAGGTACGTCAGGTTTTCAAACTCGGTCATTTCGCGGCCTTAATCAGTAGCGCCACCGCTTCGCAGGCAATCCCTTCCCCACGCCCGGTGAACCCGAGTTTCTCCGTGGTGGTCGCCTTGACGTTGACATCATCCATATGACAACCAAGATCTTCCGCGATAAACACGCGCATTTGCGGGATATGCGGCAGCATCTTCGGCGCCTGGGCGATAATGGTCACGTCCACGTTACCAAGGGTATAGCCTTTGGCCTGAATGCGTCGCCATGCTTCCCGCAGCAATTCGCGGCTGTCCGCGCCTTTAAAGGCCGGATCGGTATCCGGGAAAAGTTTGCCGATATCGCCAAGCGCCGCCGCGCCGAGCAGCGCATCGGTCAGCGCATGCAGCGCCACGTCGCCATCAGAATGCGCCAGCAGCCCTTTGTCATACGGGATGCGCACGCCACCAATGATAATTGGGCCTTCTCCGCCAAAAGCGTGTACGTCAAAACCGTGTCCGATTCGCATTATGCATTCTCCTGATATACACATCATCCTTCAAGCTGCCTCTTTGTTGGCTGCCTTTGTTCACCCCAGTCACTTACTTATGTAAGCTCCTGGGGATGCACTCAGTTGCCGCCTCGATGCAGCCTGAATGATTTTGTGTCTAGATTGTTCGGGTCAGATAAAATTCCGCAAGCGCCAGATCTTCCGGGCGGGTGACTTTTATATTATCAGCCCGGCCTTCAACCAGTTGGGGATGAAAACCGCAATACTCCAGCGCGGACGCCTCATCGGTAATGGTCGCGCCTTCGTTCAGCGCACGGCTCAGGCAATCATGCAGCAGCTCGCGTGGGAAGAATTGCGGCGTTAACGCGTGCCACAGGTCGGTACGCTCTACGGTATGCGCAATGGCGGCTTTACCCGGCTCGGCGCGTTTCATGGTGTCGCGTACCGGAGCGGCGAGGATTCCGCCCGTGCGGCTGGTTTCGCTAAGCGAGAGCAGGCGCGCCAGGTCATCCTGATGCAGACAAGGCCGGGCGGCGTCATGCACCAGCACCCACTGCGCGTCACCAGCCGCCCGTAAGCCTGCCAGTACGGAATCGGCGCGTTCGTCGCCCCCGTCCACGACGGTGACCTGCGGATGTTGCGCCAGAGGAAGTTCGGCGAAGCGGCTGTCGCCAGGGCTGATTGCGATAACGACGCGCGTCACCCGGGGATGCGCCAGCAGCGCATGCACCGAGTGTTCAAGAATGGTTTTATTGCCAATAGAGAGATATTGCTTAGGACATTCCGTTTGCATTCGGCGGCCAAATCCGGCAGCCGGTACCACAGCGCAAACGTCCAATAAAGTGGCTGCCATGTCATTTCCTGGGCTGATTTATCGATTAGTTTGCCCCGCAGCCTGAGCACGTTTAGACGCGTCAGGCACCAGACGGTAAAAAGTTTCGCCCGGTTTGGTCATGCTGAGTTCATTACGCGCGCGCTCCTCGATCGCTTCCTGGCCGCCATTGAGATCGTCAATTTCGGCGAAAAGCTGATCGTTACGCGCTTTAAGTTTCGCATTCGTAGCTTGCTGCGCAGCCACATCATCGTTGACGCGGCTGTAGTCATGTATGCCGTTCTTACCGAACCACAGCGAATACTGCAACCAGACCAGTAAAGTCAGCAGCAGCAGCGTTAGTTTACCCATCCTGCCCCCTGAAAAACGGCACCATCATCCCATAACTTTCCCAGAGACTCTACTCTGAGGCGGGAATGCCGCGACAACGCGGGCAAATGTACCACATTTATCCGCCGATCCGCATATCTCGTGCAGGGAGAACATAATCTTATTGTTGGTTACGGTTTGAATTATGGCCACTCTCGCCCGTCATGAAAAGGGAGGGCTGACCTACCCCAGCAGCCACATGAAGAGCGCGCCAAACATCGCGCCTACCGTTAATAGCGTAGCCGTAATGCTGTAGAACAGTTTGCCGCTCATGATTGAATGCAGGGCCACGCCGACCACAACCGCAACGGGCATGAGCGCCAGGAAGAAGGGCCAGGTATAGAGGAAGAAAAACAGCGTGTTAGGGCCATAGATGAGAAAGGGAATTCCCAACGCCAGCAGCCACGAGGCAAAACCGACCACGGCGCCCGGCAGTGACCAGGTTGTGTCGTCGTCGGTCGTGAGGGCATCTGACCTTGTGATAGTAATGTTATGGCTATTACGCATATCGAATCCTGTAACCTTGACTCACCGGGCATACAAGCCCGGCGGTGTCTCAGGATCTGATAATATCGCCCTGTCTCAGTAGATCTAATAATTGGGCAACCAAATTTGTTACTAATTGTTCACCATCCAGATGAACTTCAGGCGATTCAGGCGTTTCATATACCGAATCAATGCCGGTGAAATTACGCAGCTCACCCGCCCTGGCCTTCTTGTACAGCCCTTTAGGATCGCGCGCTTCACAGGTTGCCAGCGGCGTATCGACAAAAACTTCGATAAACCGCCCCTCCCCCGATGCGCTCGCGCACCATCTGCCGCTCCGCGCGATGCGGCGAAATAAACGCCGTCAGCACCACCAGCCCGGCATCCACCATCAGGTTCGCAACCTCCCCCACCCGGCGGATATTCTCTTTACGGTCTGCGTCGCTAAAGCCAAGATCGCTGCACAGGCCGTGACGGACATTATCGCCATCCAGCAGCCAGGTGCTGACGCCCAGCTTATGCAGAGCCTCTTCCAGCGCGCCTGCAATCGTTGATTTCCCCGAACCGGAAAGTCCCGTAAACCAGACCACTGCCCCTTTATGCCCATGCAGCGCTTCACGATCTTCGCGCGTTACCGCATGGGCATGCCAGACGACGTTTTCGTCATGCAGCGCCATTACTTGCCTCCCAGCAAATCACGCGCGCCCCAGTGCGGGAAGTGGCGACGGATCAGCGCGTTCAGTTCCAGCTCAAAATCGCTGAACCCGGAAGGCGTCGCGGCGGTGCGCTCAATAGGCTCACGCACCAGCCCCCGCGCCAACGGTCACGTTGGACAGCCGGTCGATGATGATTAACCCGCCAGTGACCGGGTTCTGCTGGTATGTATCCAGCACTAACGGTTCGTCAAAAGTCAGTTCGACCAGGCCGATACCGTTCAACGGCAGGCTTTCCACCTCGCGCTGGGTCAGGTTGTTGATATCAACCTGATGGCGAATGGCATCGACGCGCGCACGGGTCTTTTTACCGGCAATCTTGATGTCATAACTCTGCCCGGCCGACAGCGGTTGTTCCGCCATCCATACCACATCAACGGCGGCGCTCTGTACGGCTGGCAGGTTTTCGCCTGCATCCAGCAACAGATCGCCACGGCTGATGTCGATTTCATCTTTCAGCACCAGCGTAATCGCTTCACCGGCGTGCGCCTCTTGCAGATCGCCATCAAAGGTGACGATGCGCGCCACGTTGGATTCAACGCCGGACGGCAGAACTTTGACACGCTGCCCGACCTTCACGCTGCCGGAGGCCAGCGTTCCGGCATAACCACGGAAATCGAGGTTCGGACGGTTCACATACTGTACCGGGAAGCGCATCGGCTGGGTGTCGACAACCCGCTGGATCTCAACCGTCTCCAGCACTTCCAGCAGCGTCGGGCCGTTGTACCACGGCATACTGGCGCTCTGGGTCGCGACGTTATCCCCTTCCAGCGCAGAGAGCGGCACAAAGCGGATGTCCAGGTTCCCCGGCAGCTGCCCGGCAAACGTCAGGTAGTCTTCGCGAATACGGGCGAACGTCTCCTCGCTGAACCCCACCAGATCCATCTTGTTGATCGCCACCACCAGATGCTTGATGCCCAGCAGCGTAGAGATAAAACTGTGGCGGCGGGTCTGATCCAGCACGCCTTTGCGGGCGTCGATCAGCAGGATCGCCAGATCGCAGGTCGATGCGCCGGTCGCCATGTTACGCGTGTACTGCTCGTGCCCTGGCGTGTCGGCAATAATAAATTTGCGTTTCTCGGTCGAGAAATAGCGGTATGCCACATCAATGGTAATTCCCTGCTCGCGCTCAGCCTGCAACCCGTCGACCAGCAGCGCCAGATCGAGTTTTTCACCTTGCGTGCCATGACGCTTACTGTCGTTATGCAGCGACGAAAGCTGATCTTCATAAATCTGACGCGTATCGTGCAGCAGTCTGCCAATCAGCGTGCTTTTACCGTCATCGACGCTGCCGCAGGTCAGGAAACGCAGCAGGCTTTTGTGTTGCTGGGCAACCATCCAGGCTTCGACGCCGCCTTCATTAGCGATTTGTTGTGCAAGTGTGGTGTTCATGGCGGCTCCTTAGAAATACCCCTGACGTTTCTTCAGCTCCATTGAGCCCGCCTGGTCGCGGTCAATCACGCGCCCCTGACGTTCACTGGTGGTCGAGACCAGCATCTCTTCAATAATTTCCGGCAGCGTCTGCGCGCTGGATTCCACCGCTCCCGTGAGCGGCCAGCAGCCGAGGGTACGGAAACGCACCATGCGTTTTTTGATCACCTCGCCGGGTTGCAGGTCAATACGATCGTCATCGATCATCATCAGCATGCCGTCGCGCTCCAGCACCGGGCGCTCAGCGGCCAGGTACAGCGGCACGATCTCGATATTTTCCAGCCAGATGTACTGCCAGATATCCTGCTCGGTCCAGTTAGAGAGCGGGAAAACGCGGATGCTTTCGCCTTTGTTAATCTGCCCGTTATAGTTGTGCCATAGCTCCGGGCGCTGGTTTTTCGGGTCCCAGCGGTGAAAGCGGTCGCGGAAGGAGTAAATACGCTCTTTGGCGCGCGACTTCTCTTCGTCGCGGCGCGCGCCACCGAACGCGGCATCAAAGCCATATTTATCCAACGCCTGTTTCAACCCTTCGGTTTTCATAATATCGGTGTGTTTAGCGCTGCCGTGAACGAACGGGTTAATCCCCATCGCCACCCCTTCCGGGTTTTTATGCACCAGCAGTTCACAACCGTAGGCCTTTGCGGTGCGATCGCGGAATTCGTACATCTCACGAAACTTCCAGCCGGTATCAACGTGCAGCAGCGGAAACGGCAACGTGCCTGGATAAAACGCTTTACGCGCCAGATGCAGCATGACGCTGGAATCTTTACCGATGGAATACATCATCACCGGATTAGAAAATTCGGCGGCCACCTCACGAATGATATGGATGCTTTCCGCTTCCAGCTGCCGCAGGTGGGTGAGTCGTTTTTGGTCCATAACCGTTCCTTTGCAATACCGCTATTTTGCTAAACATTCAGATAACACGACTATAGGGAGCGCAGGAGAACGAATGAAATTACGAATTGGAATGAGTAGTTCCTCAAAGGAATAACGATTTGAGAAAGCAAATATCAAAAAGTGCTTAACCCACCGAATTTAGGGCATTTCAGAGCAAATGAAATTGTTTTACGGCAATCACGGTTTCATACTAAGCGGGTAAAAATTTCTGCTCTGTATTTAAGGACTCACTATGTTTTCCGCATCGCGCCTCCGTGCAGCGCTCCTGGCGCTCGGCGTATGCTTTATCCTTCCCGCGCAGGCAACGTCACCGAAGCCTGGCGATATCGCCAATATTCAGGCACGACACATTGCAACATTCTTTCCCGGCAGAATGACCGGAACACCGGCGGAGATGCTCTCTGCCGATTATTTACGTCAGCAATTTGAGCAGATGGGATATCGCAGCGATATCCGAACATTTAATAGCCGCTATATTTATACCGCCAGGAATAATCGCAAGAACTGGCATAACGTGACGGGCAGTACCGTTATTGCGGCGCACGAAGGGAAAGCGCCGCAACAAATTATTATTATGGCGCACCTGGATACCTATGCGCCGCTGAGCGATGCCGATACCGACGCCAATCTCGGCGGTTTAACCTTGCAGGGCATTGACGATAACGCCGCCGGGCTGGGCGTGATGCTGGAACTGGCTGAACGCCTGAAAGACATCCCAACGCAGTACGGCATCCGCTTTATCGCTACCAGCGGTGAAGAAGAGGGAAAACTGGGCGCAGAAAACCTGCTTAAGCGGATGAGCGCCGCTGAGAAGAAAAATACGCTGCTGGTGATTAACCTTGATAACCTGATTGTCGGCGACAAACTCTACTTCAACAGCGGGCAGCAAACGCCGGAAGCCGTACGCAAACTGACGCGCGACCGGGCGCTGGCGATTGCGCGCAGCCACGGTATCGCCGCCGCAACCAATCCGGGTCTGAACAAGGATTACCCGAAAGGCACAGGCTGCTGCAACGACGCCGAAGTCTTCGATAAAGCCGGTATTTCCGTGCTGTCGGTTGAAGCCACCAACTGGAATCTGGGGAAAAAAGACGGCTATCAGCAGCGTGCGAAAACGCCTTCATTCCCGGCCGGAAACAGCTGGCACGATGTGCGTCTGGATAACCAACAGCACATCGACAAGGCGCTACCAGGAAGAATTGAACACCGCAGTCGCGATGTCGTGCGCATCATGTTGCCGCTGGTAAAAGAACTGGCGAAAGCCGGTAAAGCCTGATGTGTCGCCCGGTGGCAGCTACGCCTTACCCGGCCTACAAGCGCAGCACTTGCCGGATGGCGGCATAAATGCCTTATCCGGCCTACAGACACTGTCTGGTAGGCCTGATAAGCGCAGCGCCATCAGGCAACAATCACCCTTCGTGCAGCCCGCACTCGCGCTTCAGCCCGAAGAATCGCGTCTCTTCTTCCGCCATGCCGGGCTCCCATTTACGGGTGGTGTGGGTATCGCCAACCGACAGATAGCCCTGATCCCATAGCGGATGGTATTTCAGACCGTGTTTTTGCAGATACTGGTACACCGTCCGGTTATCCCAGTCGATGATGGGCAGCACTTTAAAAAACACCACGCTGAATCGCCAGCACAGGCAGATGCGCCCCGGCTCCCGGATTGTTCGCGGCGCAGGCCAGCAAACCACGTTTGCGCGTTAAGCTCTTTTAACGCCCGGTTCATCGGCTCGACTTTGTTGATGTCATTGTATTTCTCAATGCCCTCAACGCCTTGCTCCCACAGTTTTCCGTAGCGGGCTTCCTGCCAGGCCGCGCTTTCCGTCGCACGGTAGACTTTCAGGTTCAGGTTCAGCTTTTCCGTCAGCTCATCAATAAACTGGTAGGTTTCCGGGAACAGATAGCCGGTATCGGTCAGGATAACCGGAATATCCGGGCGAATCTGGTTAACCAGATGCAGGCTGACCGCCGCCTGAATACCAAAGCTCGACGAGAGCACGTATTCACCGGGTAGATTCTCCAGCGCCCACGCCACGCGTCCTTCAGCATCCCAACTTTTCCAGCTGCGCGTTGGTTTCAGCCAGCGCCATGACGCGCTCGACTTTCGGCAATTCATTCAGGGCGTTTAGATCGAGTACGGACATAAGTTCCTCACTGTTTGCCTTGCCTGATGGCGCTGCGCTTATCAGGCCTACCGTCTACGTAGGCCGGATAAGGCATTTATGCCGCCATCCCGGCGATGCACGTTATTCCCAGAAATCCCGGGCGGGATCGAGCACCGGGCGAATAATGCCCGCACGCACCGTAAAGTCGCCGAAGCCTTCACCCGATTCGCGCTCTTTCACCCAGCGCCCAATCAGTTCATCCAGCGACGCCAGAATTTCCGGCTCGGTAATATTCTCTTTGAACATACGCGGGATACGCGTTCCGATGCGATTGCCGCCCAGATGCAGGTTATAACGGCCCGGCGCTTTCCCCACCAGGCCGACTTCCGCCAGCATGGCGCGTCCGCAGCCATTTGGGCAGCCCGTCACGCGCAGCACGATGTGCTCATCGCTCACGCCGTGGTGGGTCATCAACGCGTCCACTTTATCGACAAAGGTCGGCAGGAAACGCTCCGCTTCCGCCATCGCCAGCGGGCAGGTCGGGAACGATACGCAGGCCATCGAGTTTTCACGCTGCGACGTGACCGCATTCATCAGGCCGTGGTTGCGCGCCAGTTTTTCAATCTTCGCTTTCTGGCTTTCCGGCACGCCGGCAATGGATCAGGTTCTGGTTGGCGGTAATACGGAATTCGCCCTTGTGGATCTTCGCGATCTCCAGCAGACCGGTTTTCAGCGGGCGCCCCGGATAATCCAGAATACGGCCATTCTCAATAAACAGCGTCAGGTGCCATTTGTTGTCGATGCCTTTCACCCAACCGATGCGATCGCCGCGCCCGGTAAATTCATACGGGCGGATCGGTTCAAATTTGATGCCTGCACGACGCTCGACTTCCGCCTTGAACGTCTCGACCCCAACACGCTCCAGAGTGTATTTGGTTTTGGCGTTTTTACGATCGGTACGATTACCCCAGTCGCGCTGAGTCGTCACCAACCGCTTCCGCCACCGCCAGGGTATGCTCCAGCGGCAGATAGCCGAACTCGCTCGCGGTGCGGGCATACGTTTTCTTGTTCCCGTGCTCAATGGAAAGCCCGCCGCCGACCAGCAGGTTAAAGCCCACCAGCTTGCCGTTTTCCGCCACGGCGACAAAGTTCATGTCGTTGGCGTGCAGATCGATGTCGTTCTGCGGCGGGATCACCACGGTCGTTTTGAACTTACGCGGCAGATAGGTCTGGCCGAGGATCGGCTCCTCATCCGTTGTGGCGACCTTTTCCTGATCAAGCCAGATCTCCGCATAGGCGCGAGTACGCGGCAGCAAATGCTCGGAGATCTTTTTCGCCCACTCATAGGCTTCGGCATGCAGCTCAGACTCCATACGGGTTAGAGGTGCACAGCACGTTACGGTTCATGTCGTTGGCGGTCGCCAGCGCGTCCAGCCCAACGGAGTGCAGCATCTGATGTACCGGCTTCACGTTCTTTTTCAGAATGCCGTGGAACTGGAAGGTCTGACGGTTAGTCAGGCGAATGCTGCCGTAAATCGTATTTTCCGCGGCGAATTTATCGATCGCCTGCCACTGTCTGGTGGTGATAACCCCCACCCGGCAGACGGCAACGCAGCAGCATCGCATGACGCGGCTCCAGCTTCTGCTCGGCGCGCTCGGCGCGAATGTCGCGGTCATCCTGCTGGTACATACCGTGAAAACGGATCAGCAGAAAGTTGTCGCCTTTAAAACCGCCGGTCAGGCCGTCATTCAAATCTTCAGCAATGGTGCCGCGCAGGTAGTTGCTCTCAAGCTTCATGCGCTCGGCATCTGCCAGTTTACCTTCGACCACCAGTGGGCCTGGATGTTTTTCGCTCATTAGTAGACATCTCGCTGATAACGGCGCTCAACGCGCAGCTCACTTAAAAATTCATCCGCCGCTTCGGCATCCATACCGCCGAATTCGGCAATCACTTCCAGCAGTGCCTGCTCAACGTCTTTCGCCATGCGATTCGCGTCGCCGCAGACATAAATGTGCGCGCCGTCATTAATCCAGCGCCACAGCTCTGCGCCCTGTTCGCGCAGTTTGTCTTGTACGTATATTTTTTCTTTTTGATCGCGGGACCAGGCCAGATCGATGCGGCTCAGGACGCCCTCTTTGACGTAGCGCTGCCATTCCACCTGGTAGAGGAAATCTTCGGTAAAGTGCGGGTTGCCAAAGAACAACCAGTTTTTACCCGGCGCTTCATCTGCCGCACGCTGCTGCATAAAGGCGCGGAAAGGGGCGATCCCGGTGCCTGGACCAATCATGATCACCGGTGTTTCCGGGTTGGCCGGCAGACGGAAATTATCGTTGTGTTCGATAAATACGCGCACTTCCCCTTCTTCTTCCACGCGGTCGGCCAGGAAGCTTGATGCCCCGCCCGCCCGCGCCCGGCCTTCTATTTCATAACGCACGGCGCCTACGGTGATATGCACTTCGCTCTCGACTTCCGCCTGGGAAGAGGCTATCGAGTAAAGACGCGGCGTCAGCGGGCGCAGCAGCCCCACCAGCGCGTCAGCATCCAGCTGAGCCGGAGAGAAACGCAACATATCAACGACAGGCGTCGTCGCGGCGTAATGCTGCAACTGGGCTTTATCACCCACCAGCGGCAACAGCGATTCGCTGCGGGTCAGCGTGGCGTAGTTTTCCACGATATTGGCGGTGTTCACCGTCAGCTCAAAATGCCACTGCAAGGCTTCGGCAAGCGGCAGCACCTTACCGTTAACGGTAACCGGCTCCGTACCTTTCAGCCAGACCAGTTCGACGATCTCTTTGACCAGTTCAGGATCGTTCTGATACCAGACGCCCAGGGCATCGCCCGGCTGGTAGCGCAGGCCAGAATCGCCCAGATCGATTTCGATATGGCGCACATCTTTTTCTGAGTCGCGGCCGGTGATTTTCTGATTGACGGCGAGCGAGGCGCTCAGCGGCGCTTCTTTGGTATAAGGGCTGGAATGCACGTCATTCACGGCCCCCGTTGCCGCGACAGCGACCTGCGCTGCCGATGCGCTCGGCGCACGCGCTTTCAGTACGTCAACAACGCGAGCCCGCCATTCTTGTGCCGCCGCCTGGTATTCCACATCCGCATCGACGCGATCGAGCAGACGCTCCCCCCCCCAGTTCCGCCAGCTTGCTGTCGAAATCTTTACCCGCCTGGCAGAAAAATTCATAGGAGGTATCACCGAGGCCAAAGACGGCGAAGGCGGTGTTGTCGAGCTTCGGCGCTTTTTTAGAGAACAGAAACTTACGCAGCGCAACGGCTTCTTCCGGTGGCTCGCCTTCGCCCTGCGTGGACGCGACCACAACCAGCAGCTTCTCATTGGCGATCTGTTTGAATTTGTAGTCGCCCGCATTAACCAGCGTGACGCTCAGTTTCGCCGCCAGCAGGTCATCGCGCAGGGCTTCCGCCACGCGCCGCGCATTGCCGGTTTGCGATGCAGAAATAAGCGTAATACCCGGCATTTCAGCGACAGGCGCTGGCGTGGCGGCGAGCGTGCCCGGCTGCTGGTTCAGCATTCCCCAGAAATAGCCGGAAACCCAGGCAAGCTGGGTGGGAGAAAGATCGGTTGTGGCCGCCTGAAGGCGTGCCAGCTGCTCCGGGTTTAGCGGAAGCAAAGCGGATGGTGGGGCCTGTGTTGTCATGCGTCGTTATGTTCCAGTAGCAAAGCGGAATTTATGCAAAAAGACCAAACTAGCGATAAGGTTAACGGCGGGGATAATAACAATTAAAGAAGGGATGGAAATAACAAATAACCAAATGGACTAACCTGTTTTAGTTATAGTTATTAACAACAAAAGCGATTAAACAACCCATTGAAATAGAAAGAAATAATTCACAATTCTTGTGCAAATCTCATTATCCGCGCGTCAACGCCGTTTTAGTTAATGATAAAAAATGTGCTTTCCGGTACCCTACGGCGGTTTTTGTATTCTTGAGAGTTAATCATCCATGTCCACCACCTTGTTTAAAGATTTCACCTTTGAAGCCGCTCACCGCCTGCCCCACGTACCGGAAGGGCATAAATGTGGCCGCCTGCATGGTCATTCATTTATGGTGCGCCTTGAAATTACCGGTGACGTCGATCCGCATACCGGTTGGATCATGGATTTCGCCGAACTGAAAGCCGCGTTCAAACCGACGTACGATCGTCTGGATCATTATTATCTGAACGATATTCCAGGTCTGGAAAATCCAACCAGCGAAGTGCTGGCAAAATGGATTTGGGATCAGGTTAAACCTGCCGTACCGCTACTGAGCGCAGTAATGGTGAAAGAGACCTGCACAGCAGGCTGCGTGTATCGCGGCGAGTGATTTTTTCGTTTGTGTCGCGGGTCAATTTTCCTTAAATAACGTTATGTTAGGGTTGTGTTCTCAGGATTTCTGGAGCACAACATGGCTGACGATTTCGATATCATCATCATCGGTGCAGGGATAGCGGGCACCGCTTGTGCTTTACGCTGTGCGCGGGCTGGACTCTCAGTCCTGCTGCTTGAACGCGGTGAGTTTCCCGGCAGCAAAAATCTTTCCGGCGGTCGTTTATATTGTCATGCGCTCGCCGAACTTCTTCCCGACGTTCACCAGTCCGCCCCCCTTGAACGCCGTATCACTCAGGAAAACCTCACGCTATTAACCCGTGATGGCGCGACAACCTGGTCCAGCCTGCAACCAGACGGTGACTCATGGAGCCTGCTGCGCGCCCGCTTCGATCCCTGGTTTGTCGCTCAGGCCGAGGCCGCAGGGGTACAGTGCGTTAACGGCATTACGGTTGAAGCGCTCCATATTGAAGATGGCCGAGTCTGCGGCGTCATGTGCGAAGATGAAACGCTGCGCGCCCGTTATGTCGTGCTGGCCGAAGGAGCAAACAGCGTACTGGCGGAACGGTATGGATTCCTGCCTCGCCCCGCCGCGACATCAATGGCGCTGGGGATCAAGGAGGTGCTGGCGCTGGATAAACAAACGCTTGAAGAGCGCTTCCGATTGTCCGGGGCGGAAGGTGCCGCCATGTTGTTTAGCGGAGAAATTTGCGGCGATCTCCCCGGCGGCGCGTTTCTTTATACCAACCAGGAGACGCTCTCTTTAGGCGTAGTGTGTCCACTCTCTTCTGTTGCGCAGAGCGACATTCCGACAGTCGAAATGCTGGAACGGCTCAAAGCGCATCCCAGCGCTGCGTCCTTTGCTCAGAGGCAGCGAAACGCTGGAGTACGGCGCGCATCTGGTGCCGGAAGGCGGCTTACACAGCATGCCCGTCCAGTACGCAGGCGAAGGCTGGCTGCTGACAGGCGATGCGTTGCGCAGCTGCGTCAATACCGGCTTCTCCGTACGCGGGTATGGATATGGCGCTCATCGGCGCTCAGGCGGCCGCGCAAACCCTGATTAACGCCTGCCAGAAACATGCGCCGCAAAAATCTGTTCCCGGCCTATCATCAGGACATCCGGCACAGTCTGCTGTGGGAGGTTTTGCAACGCTATCGGGATGTTCCCGCGCTGTTGCAGCGCCCGGGATGGTATCGTCAATGGCCTGCATTAATGCAGGATATTTCTCACGAGCTCTGGCATCAGGGGCATCATCCTGTGCCGCCGCTGCGCCAGATCGTCTGGCGTCATTTTCGCCGTCACGGCCTGCGCCATCTGGCAGGCGATATTATCAGGAGCTTACGATGTCTGTAGCCCGCAACATCTGGCGCCCCGCCGATATTTCCCATATCGTTACGGCTGCCGCTGTCGACAGCAAAACGGCAGAACGGCTGATCACGTCCTGCCCCGCCGGACTCTTTTCCCGCACGCCGGAAGGGGGCCTGCAAGTCGACTTTCGCGGCTGCCTGGAGTGTGGCGCCTGTCGACTACTGTGTGATGAAAAAACGCTGCAACAGTGGCGCTACCCGGCATCTGGGTTTGGCATCACTTACCGATTTGGCTAATTTGATACTCTAAATAATTCGAGTTGCGAGGAAAGCCAACGCACCAGCAAATTGAAGTATGACGAGTATATAAGGATAATCTATGCCCCTGTTACACCTGCTCCGCCAGAATCCGGTGATTGCCGCCGTTAAAGATAACGCCAGCCTACAGTTAGCCATTGATTCCGAATGTCAGTTCATCTCCGTGCTGTACGGGAACATTTGCACCATCAGCGCGATTGTGAAGAAAATAAAAAATGCGGGTAAATATGCGTTTATCCACGTTGATCTGCTGGAGGGGGCGTCAAATAAAGAGGTCGTGATCCAGTTTTTAAAATTGGTCACCGAAGCGGATGGCATCATCAGCACGAAAGCGGCAATGCTGAAAGCCGCCAGAGCGGAAGGTTTTTTCTGTATTCACCGTCTGTTTATCGTTGATTCCATTTCATTTCACAATATTGATAAGCAGGTCGCGCAGTCAAACCCGGACTGTATTGAGATCCTGCCGGGCTGTATGCCGAAAGTGTTGGGCTGGGTGACAGAGAAGATACGCCAGCCGCTGATTGCCGGGGGGCTGGTATGCGATGAAGAAGACGCCCGCAATGCGATGAAAGCCGGTGTGGCGGCGCTTTCCACCACCAATACCGATGTCTGGACGTTAGCGAAACACCTTAATTAAGCCGGGCAACGCCGGATGGCGACGATAAATCGTCTTATCCGGCCTACACGTAGGCCCGATAAGCATAGTGCCATCAAGCATTTTTGTAGCCTACACGTAGGCCTGATAAGCGTAGCGCCATCAGGCATTTTTGCAGCGGACCAACTCTTCCAGCACCGGTAGCCAGTTATCGACAATCCCGACATCCGCCTGCGCAAAAACCGGCGCGCTGGGCATCGTGGTTTATCGCCACAACAAAACGGCTCTGGCGTACTCCGGCCATCAACGCCGCCGCTCCTGACGCGCCAGCCACGATACAGACATCCGGCGACAGCAGATGCCCCGATATTCCAGTCACGCGATCGGCATCAAAACCGCCGTTCATCACCCGCGCACGGCTGTACCCTACCTCAGCATCAAGCGCCTGACCAAGCGCGGTAAATCTTATCTGCATCCGCTTCACTTCCCCCTTGCCCAACCACCAGTACGCGCCCGGCACGTAACAAAGGATGGGTAGCGACGCTATTTACGCTTTCCACCTTATCCAGCCAGTCGGGGGCGCCGTGGGGGGTAATCAGATATTCCGTCATCACAGGCAAGGAATGACCAGAAGCGCTCACCTCCGGCTGTCGCGCCAGCGACAGGCACAAAGGGCGTGCGGTAATTTGCAACGTTGCCGTCAGCGCATTCCCCCAGTGGGATTTTTTCACCAGGCCTTGTCGCACATCCACAGCCAGAACCTGACAGAGGCTGCCGCCATGCAGGCGCCAGGCGAGTCGCGTCGCCAGTTCATCGCCCGGACTACCTGCCGGAAAGATCAGCATATCAACAGGTGTCCGCAGCCATTGCGCCGCCAGCGCATCCAGTACCTGCTCTGCAACATCCGGCACGGGATCGATAATCCAGCGCTCCAGTTCTGCGGTGCAAAGCGCATTCTCTGCGATCCAGCTCGCCATCGCCGCACACTCATGCGAGTCAGTAATGATAGCAATTTTCATGACGGCATCCTCTGGCGCAAATAATCCGCCCATAGCCTCCGGGCTTTTTCCTGTGCCGTCGCGCCGCTGATAATCGTTGCATGCCGCCGCTGTTCCGGTCTCTCCAGACGCAGGCACTGAACCGCTGGTGTTGTCTCAACCACAACGTTCCGACGCTCGACGTCTGCTTTCGCCGCCGCCAGACGCTGGCGCATCCCCGGTACGGGAAGCGCCACTTCACCACACTGCCTGACGGCGATGACGGCCGGGAACCGTACCCGACAACGCCGAAGCCCGGTCATCGTTCGCTGCTCAACCACAATAAAAGGAGGCTCAAGCGTAAAACGCTCCACCTGGGTAAAACAGGGCCACGCCAGCATTTCAGCAACCAGAAATGGCGTCTGACTGTTCTGACCCTCGCTACTCTGACAGCCCGTTATAATCAGATCCGCACCGTGATTACGCTGCCAGTCGGCAATGTTCCTGGCGACAAATTCGGGAGCAAACCGCAGGTCTGCCGTCGTCTCCAGCAACACCGGCGTCTCAAAACCCAGCGCGACAAAATAGCGTAACCAGTGGAGCGCCCGCTCGTCGCCGATGCTTAACGCAGTCAACGTCATCTCACAGCCCCCATTGCGCTGAGCCAGCAGCAACGCTGCCGCCGCCTGTTCATCCGCACCTGGGGAGCAACGCAGCAAGGAAACATCCGGGCCGTGGGTATCCGCCGTCGCCGCCTGCCAGTCTTTCTCCGCCAACATGCCGGGATCGGGCTCTGACTTAAACGCTAACAGAATGTTCATTCACACCTCCCTGTCTTTTGTCCACATTCCCGGCAGCCACCAGCGGCAGCGCCTTGGTTTCCGGCGCCCACAGCCAGGTCACCACAAATCCGATGACTAATACCCCAGCCAGCAGTAATAGCGTAACCTGCATTCCCCACTGCGCCAGCGTCCAGGGCAACAAACTGGTGCTGATCGCCGCCCCTAATCGGCTCATTGCCGTGGCAAACCCGACGCCCAGGGAACGAATATCCGTCGGGAAGCTTTCCGCTGGCAGAACCCCCCACCAGATTGCTGACGGCAGAAATGGTGGTACTGAACAACACAAACAGCAACAGCGTCAGGCTGCTTCCCGCCGGTAAACAAGCCATGACGACAAGCGTCGCGGCGAGCAGCATAAAACTGCCGAGCAGAAATTGGCGGTGCGCCAACAGGTGTGTTAACAACAGCCCCAGCAGCGCGCCAACAATCAGCAGCGCGTTAAGCATCAGGCTGGCGGTTAGCGCATTTTCAAGACCGATCGTTTGTGCAATGGTGGGAAGCCAGGTGTAAATCACAAACCACGGGATCACCAGGCAGACAAAGAACACGCTGTTAAACGCGGTTCTTCGCCAGTAATGCGTTGAAAATAGCGTTTTGATATGTCTGCTCGTCGGCGCCGCCACCTCATCGCCGAGCAGCACATGCGTGCCAAAATAGCGGTGCACAATCGCATACGCTTCTGTTATCCGCCCCTGACGCATCAGCCAGCGAGGCGACTCCGGCGTTCCCCAGCGTAAGAACGTAATGCACAGCGCGGGTAATGATGCCGATGCCAGCAGCCAGCGCCAGGCATCCGGCGTTTCCTGAATAAAATGATGCCCCACCAGGCTCGCCAGAACATAGCCGATAGTCCACACCACACTGAATGCGCCCAGTAATATTCCCCGATGGCGACGCGGCGCAAATTCAGCCAGCAATGTATGACCAACCGAGTAGTCACCGCCAAGGCCGATACCAATCAGAATGCGCAAGCCAATAAGCTGTTCCGGCGTTGTGGCAAAAAACTGTAGGAAAGAGGCGATGGTTATCAGCATAAAGCTGAAGGTAAAAATTTTCTGACGCCCGATATAATCAGATACCCATCCCAGGATCAGGCTACCGAGAAAAAGTCCAACCAGCGCCGAGCCGCCAATCATCCCTTCCATAAAAGGCGTCAGTTGCATGGCGGGGGTCAGTTGGATCATGGCATAGCCGACGACGCCTAATACATAGCCATCGGTCAAATGCGCGCCGAATGTCAGCGCAGCAATGCGGCAATGAAAACCATTCAGCGGTAAATCATCCATTCGCACCGGTGAAGTGTTCATCGTAGCCCCTTCATTGTCCGGTAAAGTCGCGGCTTCCCGGTTGAGAAGCCGTTTATACGCTTCGCCCTTTAAGCTGCCTGATGCAGCTTAAAGGATTTTGCGTATAACTCTCTATTTTTCAATCGGGTAGATCGTGCCTGTATTCATAATACCGTTTGGATCAAACTGGCGCTTGAGACCTTCCAGCAGCGGCCAGGCGCTACCGTGTTCCAGCTTGCTCCAGTGAACGCGGTGCTTACCAATGCCGTGGTGATGCACCATTGAACCACCAAGACGGATCGTCTCTTCGCAGATGATCTTGTTGAGCGGGTTATGGTACTTATCAATCTCCTCTTCCGGCTTGCAGTCCACCACGTTGTAGTCGTACACAAAATACATGTTGGTGCCGTTGATATAGCTGTGAGAAGAGTGGCCGCCCAGCATGGTGATATCGTCCGCATGCGGGAACTCGGTACGGATACGGTTGATCACGCTTTCGTAGATTTGATGGATGCAGCTCCAGCAACCAGATACTTCCGTCGTAAAGCCCATATTGCCGGTTTTCAGGATCTGTACGCGTTCGGCAGCCACTTTTTCCGGCCCCCAGTTCAGATGGTTGAACCAGTTTTCGATAAGTTTGCTGTCCACCCGCTGGCACTGCGGGTAGCGCGCCACGATCTCCGCAATCCCTTCGCCGGTGGCTTGCGCCAGTCGCGGATTGCCTTCAGCCATAAAAATCAGCACACATTTGCCGTCGGCAAAATGCGTGAAGTGCTGGGTTCCATCTTCGGCGTCGTACAGGCGCGCAATGGAGGGGCGATAGCCTTCCACCATGACTTCACGCAGGATGTCGAAACCGGTTTTCATGTCGTCCAGCACATAGCCGTAGTAGAGGTTGTTTTCGGGCGTGAACTTAAAGATTTTCACTGTGACTTCAGTGATGTAGCACAGCGCGCCTTCGTTCCCAATGATGATATGGCGGATATCCGGCCCGGCCGCCCGGCGAGGCACGTTTTTGATGCGGGTAATGGTTCCGTCCGCCAGTACGGCTTCCAGCCCCACCACCATATCTTCAATCGCGCCGTACAGCGTGGAGAACTGGCCGATACTGCGAGTGGCGACCAGACCGCCCATCTGCGCCAGCGGCTTAGACTGCGGCGAGTGCCCGGTGGTATAGCCTTTTTCACGCAGCGCGTTTTCCAGAATCTCAAGCGGTACGCCACATTGCGCGGTTGCCTGCATGTTTTCGATATCAATACTCAGGATTTGATTCATCCCTGCGCCGTCCAGCACCACAGAATCTTTGACGACAGTTTCCAGACCGCCTTCCGTCGCAGACGCGCCGGTACGCGGCACGCCATTGATTTTATGCTGATTCATGAATGCCAGAACGCGAGAGACCTGCTCCGTCGAACCGAGCTTAACCACGGCCGCCGGAATGGGCAGCGTGTAAACGCCGTGAATATCCGCATATTTGCGAAAACGGTCAATACTGTTTTTCTTTAATACGGTTTCATCCGTAATAACACGCCCGGAACCCACAATTTCTTTTAACTGGTCAACAATCTCTTCACGGGATAATGACATAATAAATCCTTCCTGATAGTCAATGCAGAATAAAATAAAAACCAGAAACCACCGATATTAAAATTAACGCACCAGATAACCGCCATCGACAACCAAAAGATGACCATTAACATAATTTGATGCCTGGCTGGCGAGGAATATCGCCGCCCCCATAAGATCCTGAGTATCACCCCAACGATTGGCCGGAATATGATCCAGTACACGCTGATTAGTTTCCGGGTTACTGCGGGTTGCCAGCGTAATATCAGTGGCATAATAACCCGGCGCAATACCGTTAACCTGAATATTATATTGCCCAAGTTCATCGCAATATGCTTTGGTAAAACCAGCAAGCGCATGCTTGGTTGCTGAATAAGCCGGAGACCACTGCCCGCCAAGATAAGAGAACAAAGAGCAGATATTAATAATTTTCCCGCTATTTTGTGGGATCATAATTTTTGCCGCTTCATAGCTCAGCTCAAACGCCGCGGTCAGGTTGACATCAATCATCGGGTCCCAGTCCGCGCGGCCAAAGTCCAGAACCTTATTCAGCTTACAGATCCCGGCGTTGTTCACCAGAATATCTACCGTGCCAAAACGCTCGCAGCAGGCGGCAATAATCTTCTGCGGCGCGCCTTTCTCGGTGATGTCCACTTGCATGAACGCCACTTCAACACCTTGTGCTTCAATGAGTTCTTTCGTTTCACCGTTATCCTTTACGAAGCTGGGAATAAAAAGATTGGCTCCGGCTTTCGCCAGCGCCATTGCGAAAGCCTGACCCAGACCACTGTTCCCGCCCGTTACAATTGCCGTTTTCCCTTTCAGGGAGAAAAAATCCATTGAGAATGCATTGAGAGATTCGATCGACATAGTTGGCTCCAAATTCCTTCAGGCAAAAAAAAAGAAAGGTAACTTCCCCCGCGAGAGGGAAGTTACCTTTCTCATTATCTCTGGTAACTGGCGTAAATTTTTAGCACAACCTCCAGACATCTAATGTGATCGTAATCACAGATGAGCCGTTCGCTTTGTAATTATGGTAAAAAACAAGAAGCGTGATTATTCTCACACTATAAGCTGCCCTTCCATGCTATTTCTAACGTAATTACTAGAGACCTGAGAAAAGTAATCCTCCTGAAAAGGCGGCTTACTTTTCTCTTTTTTTTGTCCATTACAAATGGGAATTCGATATGCAACACAACTCATATCGCCGCTGGATAACCCTCGCCATTATTAGTTTTAGCGGTGGCGTCAGTTTTGATCTGGCTTATTTACGCTATATATATCAAATTCCCATGGCAAAATTTATGGGATTTAGCAATACCGAAATAGGGCTAATAATGAGTACCTTTGGTGTTGCTGCTATTATTCTTTATGCGCCCAGCGGAATCATCGCCGATAAATTTTCCCATCGCAAAATGATTACCTCCGCAATGATTATTACCGGACTACTCGGTCTGGTCATGGCGACGTATCCACCGCTATGGGTCATGCTGTGCATTCAGGTCGCGTTCGCGATTACGACAATCCTGATGCTGTGGTCCGTATCCATTAAAGCCGCGTCGCTGCTTGGCGATCACAGTGAACAAGGCAAAATTATGGGCTGGATGGAAGGGCTGCGCGGCGTCGGCGTGATGTCGCTGGCAGTGTTTACCATGTGGGTCTTTTCTCGCTTCGCGCCGGATGACAGCAACAGCCTGAAAACGGTGATTCTGATTTACAGCGTGGTCTATATCCTGCTGGGTATCCTGTGCTGGTTCTTCGTCAGCGATGGTCATCATCACAGCAGCGCGGCGAAAGAAGAGAAAAAATCATTCCAACTCAGCGATATTCTGGCCGTGTTACGCATCAGCACCACCTGGTATTGCAGCATGGTCATCTTCGGCGTCTTTACGATCTATGCCATCCTCAGCTACTCCACCAACTACCTGACCGAAATGTATGGCATGTCGCTGGTCGCCGCGAGTTACATGGGCATTGTGATCAACAAAATTTTCCGCGCTATCTGCGGCCCGCTGGGCGGCATCATTACCACTTACAGCAAAATTAAATCGCCGACGCGCGTCATTCAGCTTCTCTCCATTGTCGGAGCCGTCGCGCTTATTGCGCTGCTGGTCACCAACTCAAATCCGCAGTCTGTCGTGATGGGGATCGGCCTGATTCTGCTGTTGGGCTTCACCTGCTACGCCTCACGCGGGCTTTACTGGGCCTGCCCTGGTGAAGCCAGAACGCCGTCTTACATCATGGGAACGACGGTAGGTATCTGCTCGGTTATCGGTTTTCTGCCCGACGTTTTTGTTTATCCGATCGTAGGCCACTGGCAGGACACGCTCCCGGCAGCGGAAGCCTATCGCAACATGTGGCTGATGGGACTGGCGGCGCTGTGTATGGTGATTCTGTTTACCTTTTTGCTCTTTCGCAAAATTCGTACCGCTAACGCCACACCGGAAAAGATGACATCGCTGGCCGCAGAAGCCTCCGGCGAGTGAAGAGAGAAAATTAAGGAGAATGACAATGTCGACGAAATACATCATTGGAATTGATGGCGGAAGTCAGAGTACGAAGGTCGTGATGTACGATCTCGAAGGGAATGTGGTGTGCGAAGGGAAAGGATTGTTACAGCCCATGTATACACCCGATGCCAATACGGCAGAACATCCTGATGATGATTTATGGACGTCTTTATGCTCCGCAGGGCAAGACCTGATGAGTCAGTTTTCGGGTGACAGAAAAGACATTGTTGGAATCGGTCTGGGTTCCATCCGTTGCTGTCGCGCATTATTAAAAGCCGACGGCACGCCCGCAGTTCCGCTGATTAGCTGGCAGGACGCGCGCGTAACCCGTCCCTACGAGCATACCAACCCCGATGTGGCTTATGTCACCTCATTTTCAGGTTATCTGTCGCATCGCTTAACCGGTGAGTTTAAAGACAATATCGCCAACTACTTTGGGCAGTGGCCGGTGGATTACAAAACCTGGGCGTGGAGCGATGACGATGAGGTGATGAAGAAGTTCAACATTCCGCGCAGGATGCTGTTTGACGTCCAGATGCCGGGAAGCGTGCTCGGTCATCTGACTGAAGCCGCCGCCCTGGTAACGGGTTTCCCTGTCGGCTTGCCCGTGGTCTGCACTACCAGCGACAAACCGGTGGAAGCACTGGGCGCAGGATTGCTGGACGATGAAACCGCAGTTATCTCATTAGGCACCTATATCGCCCTGATGATGAACGGCAAAGCGCTCCCCAAAGATCCGGTCGCTTACTGGCCGATTATGTCTTCTATTCCCGAAACCCTGCTCTATGAAGGCTACGGTATTCGTAAAGGCATGTGGACGGTCAGTTGGCTGCGGGATATGTTGGGCGAATCACTGATTCAGGACGCCAAAGCACAGGGGCTGTCGCCGGAAGATTTACTCAATAAGAAAGCGGCCGGCGTACCGCCTGGCTGTAACGGTTTAATGACGGTTCTCGACTGGCTGACCAATCCCTGGGAACCGTTCAAGCGAGGAATCATGATCGGCTTTGATTCCAGCATGGATTACGCATGGATTTACCGTTCTATTCTGGAGAGCGTTGCGCTGACGCTGAAAAACAACTACGACAATATGTGCAATGAAATGAACCACTTTGCTAAACATGTGATCATCACCGGGGGTGGTTCGAATAGCGACCTGTTTATGCAAATCTTTGCCGATGTGTTCAATCTCCCCGCCAGACGCAATGTGATAAATGGTTGCGCGAGTCTGGGAGCGGCAATTAACACGGCCATAGGGCTTGGTCTGTACCCGAACTATGAGACCGCGGTTGAAAAAATGGTGCGGGTAAAAGATGTGTTTATGCCGATAGAGAGCAATGCCAGACGCTATGACGCGCTGAATAAAGGGATTTTCTGCGACTTAACGCAATACACCGATGTGATTTTGAAAAAGTCGTATGAAGTACTGCATGGCAATCTGGATAACGTCGATTCGATTCAAAGCTGGTCGAACGCGTAGTATTCCTTATCTCGCGTCTTATCCGGCCTGTAAATGAACGGGCGAACGTGCCGGATGGCGACGCGTTGCGTCTTATCCGGCCTACAAATGAGCATGACCGTAGGCCGGGCAAGCGAAGCGCCCCCGGCGAGCACGCTAACGATTTTTTATCACGCAATATTCAGGTATTTGTGCGTCTGCATTGATAAGCGCCAGTTACGCGCGATACAGGTTTCAATGCACAGACGCGTCGCGTCTTCTTTCTGGCTGATTGGCTGCAAGGCAATGATTCGCGGCTTATCGTCGCTCAGCGTCGCCAATAGCTCATCCAGCGCTTCAATATCACGGACGCGACCAACAGGGTGCTTGATTTCATTCGCTCGCTCCAGCGCCTGCGACAGGACGTCATAGCCACCGCGCATATTCACCTTCGGCGAGACCGTCACCCAGGTATTGGGCGTACAGCGCACCTCGTGGGTACCGCTGGTTTCAATCTGACAGCTGAATCCATTCTTCTCAAGTAAATCGGTCAATGGCATCAGGTCATGGATGCAGGGCTCACCGCCGGTGATCACGACATGACGCGCGGTATACCCCTGTCGGCTTATCACCGCCAGCAGGTCTTCACTACTTGCCGCGCCCCACTTGTCGCTCTCTTTGGTCTTCGCCAGGATGCTGTACAACGACACTTCCCGATCTTCAAGCTTATCCCAGGTGTGTTTGGTATCGCACCAGGCACAGCCAACCGGGCATCCCTGTAAACGGATAAAAATGGCGGGGACGCCGGTAAAGTAACCCTCACCTTGCAGGGTCTGGAACATCTCGTTAATCGGGTACTGCATAGCATTCTCTGTTAAGGGGATAATCAGTGATTATCGCAGAAAGCCTCGCTAAGGTCATGCACAGCAGCTGCGCCAAACGCACGCCATAAAAAAACCCGCCGGAGCGGGTTTTTTACGTTAAGAGTGGAGAGCAGGATTACGCCTGACCTTTGATCTCTTTACGACCGTTGTACGGCGCTTTTTCGCCCAGCGCTTCTTCGATACGAATCAGCTGGTTGTATTTAGCAACACGGTCAGAACGGCTCATAGAACCGGTTTTGATCTGGCCTGCTGCGGTACCAACAGCCAGGTCAGCGATGGTCGCGTCTTCAGTTTCGCCAGAACGGTGAGAGATAACGGCAGTGTAGCCAGCGTCTTTCGCCATCTTGATAGCAGCCAGCGTTTCGGTCAGAGAACCGATCTGGTTGAATTTGATCAGGATGGAGTTAACGATGCCTTTGTCGATACCTTCTTTCAGGATCTTGGTGTTGGTTACGAACAGGTCGTCACCAACCAGCTGGATTTTGTCGCCCAGCACTTTGGTCTGATATGCGAAACCGTCCCAGTCAGACTCGTCCAGACCGTCTTCGATAGAAACGATCGGGTACTGTTTGGTCAGGTCTTCCAGGAAGTGAGTGAATTCTTCAGAGGTGAACGCTTTGTTGCCTTCGCCAGCCAGAACGTATTTGCCGTCTTTGTAGAATTCAGATGCTGCGCAGTCCATCGCCAGAGTGATGTCTTTGCCCAGCTCGTAGCCAGCAGCTTTAACCGCTTCAGCGATAACAGCCAGTGCTTCAGCGTTGGAGCCCAGGTTCGGCGCATAGCCGCCTTCGTCACCAACAGCAGTGTTCATACCTTTAGCTTTCAGAACTTTAGCCAGGTTGTGGAACACTTCAGAACCCATACGCACTGCTTCTTTCAGGGTTTTAGCGCCAACCGGCTGAATCATGAATTCCTGGATATCAACGTTGTTGTCAGCGTGCTCGCCGCCGTTGATGATGTTCATCATCGGAACCGGCATGGAGTATTTGCCCGGGGTGCCGTTCAGTTCAGCGATGTGCTCGTACAGCGGCTGACCTTTAGAGGCCGCAGCGGCTTTGGCGTTAGCCAGAGACACAGCCAGGATCGCGTTCGCACCGAAGTTAGATTTGTTTTCAGTACCGTCCAGGTCGATCATGATTTTATCAATGCCAGCCTGATCTTTGGCGTCTTTGCCAAGGATTGCCTGAGCGATCGGGCCGTTAACCGCTGCAACAGCTTTGGTTACGCCTTTACCCAGGAAACGGGATTTGTCGCCATCGCGCAGTTCCAGCGCTTCGCGGGAACCCGTAGAAGCACCTGACGGAGCGGCTGCCATACCAACGAAACCACCTTCCAGGTGTACTTCGGCTTCAACAGTCGGGTTACCACGGGAGTCGATGATTTCACGACCGATGACTTTAACGATTTTGGACATTAGGTTTTCCTCAGTACAAGTTAAACTAAAACTCCAGACAAACAACGCGTACCTTTGGTACGCGTTGCCGTTCTAACTTTTTTACTTCTTACTTCGCCTGACGCTTCTGATATTCGCTGGCGGCTTTCACAAAGCCTGCAAACAGCGGATGCCCGTCACGCGGCGTTGAAGTAAATTCCGGGTGGAATTGACAGGCAACGAACCACGGATGGTTCGGCACTTCGATGATCTCGACCAACTGATCATCCCCGGAACGGCCCGCAATACGCAGACCCGCAGCTTCAATTTGGTTCAACAACATGTTGTTGACTTCATAGCGGTGACGATGGCGCTCAGTGATTGTCGGCGTACCGTACATCTGGCGAACCAGGCTCTCATCGGAAAGCTGACACATCTGCGCGCCAAGACGCATGGTGCCACCCAGATCGCTCTTCTCCGTACCGGACTTCAACGTTGCCGTTCTCGTCACGCCACTCGGTAATCAGCGCCACAACAGGTACTTACAGTCTGGCACAAATTCCGTTGAGTTGGCGTTTTCCATACCCGCTACGTTGCGCGCAAATTCAATCAGCGCAACCTGCATACCCAGGCAAATACCCAGATAAGGAATATTGTTCTCACGCGCATAACGCGCCGTCGCGACCCTTACCTTCAACGCCACGGTAGCCGAAGCCGCCAGGGATCAGGATAGCGTCCAAATCTTTCAGAATTTCGACGCCGCGCGTTTCAACATCCTGCGAATCGATCAGCTTGATGTTGACGGTGACACGGTTCTTCAGGCCACCGTGTTTCAGCGCTTCAATCACCGACTTATAGGCATCCGGCAGTTCAATGTACTTGCCGACCATACCGATAGTCACTTCGCCCGCCGGGTTCGCTTCTTCGTAGATAACCTGTTCCCATTCGGCCAGGTTCGCTTCCGGGCAGTCTAAGCTGAATCGTTTACAAATATAATCGTCCAGGCCCTGAGATTTCAACATGCCCGGAATTTATAAATAGAATCGACGTCTTTCAGAGAAATAACGGCCTTTTCAGCAACGTTACAGAACAATGCAATCTTCGCACGTTCATTGGCCGGAACGGCGCGATCGGAACGGCAGATCAGAATATCCGGCTGGATACCGATGGAGAGCAGTTCTTTAACGGAGTGCTGCGTCGGTTTCGTTTTGACTTCGCCTGCCGCGGCCCATGTACGGCACCAGCGTCAGGTGCATAAACAGCGCGTGCTCACGACCGATATCAACCGCCAGTTGACGAATCGCTTCCAGGAACGGCAGGGACTCGATATCACCGACAGTACCGCCGATTTCGACCAGCACCACGTCGTGGCCTTCGCCGCCTTCGATGATGCGCTCTTTAATCGCGTTGGTGATGTGCGGGATAACCTGTACGGTTGCGCCCAGATAGTCGCCACGGCGTTCTTTACGCAGAACGTCGGAGTAAATACGACCGTGGTGAAGTTGTTGCGGCGGCTCATCTTGGTGCGAATGAAGCGCTCATAGTGACCCAGGTCCAGATCGGTTTCGGCGCCGTCTTCAGTAACGAACACTTCCCCGTGTTGGATTGGACTCATAGTACCAGGATCGACGTTGATGTACGGATCCAGTTTCATGATGGTCACGTTGAGGCCACGGGCTTCAAGAATGGCTGCGAGGGAGGCTGCGGCAATGCCTTTACCCAGAGAGGATACGACCCCGCCGGTCACAAAAATATAGTTCGTTGTCATGCTGAACCTGAGAAGTTAGGTTTAAAAGACGATGGAATAACCAGGACGGGAAAGCAGTATACCCGAACATGGCGTACGCCACAAACTTTCATTATCCCCTCTCCTTCGTTCTTCAAGCCGCACCAGTGTTAGCTTCCTTCACTCCCCCCCAGTCACATCGCATTTCTATGTTCCTGGGGATTCTTTCAGTCGCCGCCTTGTTGCGACTCGAATAACTCGAAGAGGCAGTATACAAGGTGTTTCCATCAACATAACGGGAAGAGAAAATAGCCCCTTTGGGGTAAATGTTTTTGACGTAAATCAAGAGCTTGTTATTTAAAAAATCACACCAAAACGCCCTTGACTGCCTAAATTCGTTAGAGATCAATTTCCTGGCGTTTTACCTGCTGCCAGACTTCTTCCATTGTTTCCAGATCAACTCCCGTCATTTCCAGGCCTCGCGCCGCAACAATCCGCTCAACTTCACGAAAACGCCGTTCGAACTTTTCATTGGCTTTTTGTAACGCGGTCTCTGCTTTTGTCCCTAAATGACGCGCCATATTGACGGTGGCAAAGAGCAGGTCGCCCATTTCCTCCTCCAGTTTAGCCTGGTCTACGACAGCCTGCCGCGCCTCGAACATGACCTCGTCGATCTCTTCAATACACCTTATCGACAACCGGCCCTAACGTCCGTCCAGTCAAAGCCGACGTTCGAACAGCGCTTCTGGATTTTTTGCGCGCGCATTAACGCCCGGTAAGCTGCGGGGAATATCATCCAACGCCGAATGCTGCGCTTTCTGCGCGCGCTCCTGTCCGGTTTTGATTTGCTCCCAGCGGGCTAATACCTCGGTTACTGTTGTGAGCGGCTACGTCCGCAAAGACGTGTGGGTGGCGACGTTCCAGTTTATCGCTGATGGCGGCGCAAATATCATTAAAGTCCAAAAGCGCCCTTCTTCCTGCGCCATCTGCGCATAAAACACGACCTGAAACAGCAGATCGCCCAGCTCTCCGCGCAGGTCGTCAAAGTCCTCACGGGCAATGGCGTCGAGCACTTCATAGGTTTCTTCAAGGGTATACGGCGCAATGGTGGCAAACGTCTGCTCTTTGTCCCACGGGCAGCCGTTTTCCGGGTCGCGCAAGCGTTGCATGATGCCAAGCAGGCGATCGATTTGATTCATTGGAATATCCTGAAAATTGTCACCAACGTAGGCCGGATAAGGCGACAGCCGCCATCCGGCAACTGGCAATGCCTGATGGCAACGCTGACGCGTCTTATCAGGCCTACAAAGCGTATCCGGCCTGGAAAAATTAATTGCCGTGCAAACGACGCGCGTCGATCACATCCGGCACCTGGTTGAGTTTACTGAGAACGCGCCCCAGCACTTGCAGGTTGTAAATTTCGATGGTCCATATCGATGGTAGCGAGCTGCTGCCGGGTGTCGCTGCGGCTGGCCACCCCCAGCACGTTCACCTTCTCCGTTAGCCAGAATGGTGGTGATATCCCGCAACAAGCCGCTACGATCGTTGGCCTGAACGCGTACCACCAGCGAATATCCCGCAGAGTAGCTCTCGCCCCACACCGCATCCACGATACGTTCCGGTGCATGAGAACGCAGTTCCACAAGCTGTTCGCAGTCCGCCCGGTGAACGGAGATCCCGCGCCCCTGGGGTGATAAACCCGACAATCTCATCTCCAGGAATCGGCTGGCAGCAGCGCGCAATGTGGTGCATCAGGTTGCCGACCCCTTCCACCACCACGCGACCATCGTCTTTACGGCGATTCTGCGGGGGCGTATGTTTTCTGCTGAAGCTGTTTCAGCGCGGCGGCATCCTGTTCAGCGGCGCTCGGCTTATTAAACTGCGATTGCAGGAAGTTCACCATCTGGTTAAGGCGAATATCCCCGCCGCCAATCGCCGCCAGCAGTTCCTCCAGCTCATTGAAGTTGTAGCGCGGCAGCAGGTGTTTTTCCGGCCTCTTTCAGGCCTGATGCCCAAATGCGCCAGTTCATCGTCGAGGATTTGCCGCCCGGCGAGAATGTTCTTGTCCCGATCCTGCTTGCGGAACCAGGCGTGGATTTTAGAACGGCCACGGCTGGTCGTCACATAGCCCAGGTTCGGGTTGAGCCCAGTCCCGGCTAGGGTTTTGGCTGCTTCTGGGTGATGATTTCAATCTGATCGCCCATCTGCAACTGATAGGTAAACGGCACGATACGCCCGCCGATTTTCGCCCCGATGCAGCGATGCCCCACATCGCTGTGGATATGGTAGGCAAAGTCAAGCGGCGTGGAGCCTGCGGGCAGATCCACCACATCGCCTTTTGGCGTAAAGACATACACCCGGTCGTCAAAGACCTGGCTGCGCACTTCATCCAGCATTTCGCCAGAATCCGCCATCTCTTCCTGCCAGGCGATCAGCTTACGCAGCCACGCAATTCTGTCTTCATGGCCCGTGCGCGCGCCCCCGGAGACTGCTCCCTCTTTGTACTTCCAGTGCGCCGCGACGCCCAGTTCGGCATCTTCGTGCATCTGTTTGGTACGAATCTGGGATCTCAACGGTTTTACCGCCAGGGCCAAGCACCACCGTATGGATTGACTGGTAGCCATTAGGTTTCGGGTTGGCGACGTAATCATCGAACTCGTCCGGCAGATGGCGATAGTGCGTATGCACAATCCCCAGCGCGGCATAGCAGTCCTGCAAACGTTCAGCCACAATACGCACGGCGCGCACGTCAAACAGTTCGTCAAACGCCAGATGCTTTTTCTGCATTTTGCGCCAGATGCTGTAGATGTGTTTCGGGCGGCCATAGACCTCCGCCTTCACGCCTTCGGTTTTCATTTCAGAACGCAAATGCCCGACAAACTCTTCAATGTAATGCTCGCGGTCAATGCGGCGTTCGTGCAGCAGTTTGGCGATCCGCTTGTATTCTGCCGGGTGCAGATAGCGGAAGCAGTAATCTTCCAGCTCCCACTTCAGTTGCCCGATGCCCAGCCGGTTAGCCAGCGGGGCATAGATATTGGTGCACTCTTTCGCCGCCAGTACGCGTTCATCTTCCGGCGCGTCTTTAACCTCGCGCAGATGGGCGATGCGTTCCGCCAGCTTGATGACCACGCAGCGGAAGTCGTCCACCATCGCCAGCAGCATCCGACGAACGTTATCCACCTGCTCGGAGGAGACGGAATCGTTATGCGTCGCTTTCAGCTGACGAATCGCCGCCATATCGCGCACGCCGTGAATCAGATTGACGATCGATGTCCCCACGCTCTCGCGCAGGATATCTTCGCTGACAACATTGGCGTCAGCCAGGGGGAAGAGCAGCGCCGCCCGCAGCGTGTCGATATCCATACTTAACGTAGAGAGGATTTCCACCATCTCCACGCCACGCCACAGCAACAGTTCCGCATCGGGATGTCCTTGTGTCTGTTGCAGGCAATACGCCCAGGTTTCGGCTAAGCGTTCACACGACTGCTGGCTGGAGATACCCAGACTCGCGATCCATTTTTTCGGATCAAACTCACCAGCTTTATTAAGATGTGCACTTCTTACCGCAACCATTGTCCTCTCCTTAAGGGACCAGGCCTACCGAAGTCAGCAAGCCATGACTCATTACAAACGCTCAAACAACACCATTGATTCCAGATGCCCAGTGTGTGGGAACATGTCGAGCATCGCCAGCCGCTGAATTTTGGTATCCGGCATTCAACAAGGCGTCGCTATCCCGTGCCAGCGTAGCAGGATTACAGGATACATAAACAATACGAATTGGTTTTAACTTTATAATGTGTTTCATCACGCCTGCCGCCCCGGCACGAGCGGGATCGAGCAAAATTTTGTCAAAACCATTTTTCGCCCATTGCTGCTTCGTGACATCTTCTTCGAGATTTTCGTGAAAGAATGTCACATTCTGTAATCCGTTACGCCGCGCGTTTTCCCGGCCTTTTTCCACCAGCGCCGGAACGCCTTCAACGCCCACAACGCTGGCGGCGCGCGTCGCCAGCGGCAGAGTAAAATTCCCCATGCCGCAGAACAGATCCAGAACCCGGTCGCCAGGTTGAATATCCAGCCATTCCAGCGCCCGGGCGACCATTTTCTGGTTCACCCCTTCGTTGACCTGAATAAAGTCGCGCGGGCTGAAGGTTAAGCGTAGCCCGTTTGAATCATACCAGGGCGCCTCCCCGGTAAGCGGTTCAAGTATGTCGCTTTGAGGGGGCCAGAAACAGAGACAGTCCCTCAGAATGCGAAAAGCGTTCCAGTTTTTCTCTGTCCGCCGCGCTCAAGGGCGCCGTATGACGCAGCACCATCAGGGTGCCATTCCCCGCCTGTACCAGCTCGACATGGCCAAAGTGGCGGTTTCCTTGCAAACTTTCCAGACACGCCCTGACGCGGGGCAGCAGCGCCTCAAGCTGGGGCACCAGAATGGGGCACTGCCTGACATCCACGATATCGCTGGAGCCCGCCTTGCGAAATCCCATCTGCAATTGCTGAATTTTAGGCAGATAATTCAGGCTTAAACGCGCACGGCGTCGATAGCCCCACGGCGTATCAGCGATCACCTCGGCGACATCGCATTTCATTAAGCGCGACAGCGCGGCGCTTTTGCTGCGTTGTTGCAGCGCGACGCTGGCATGCTGCTGCTGGCAGCCGCCACAGACGCCAAAGTGTGGGCAGCGCGGCGTTTCCCGTTCCGGGCTATCATTCAGGCGACGCTTAACTTGCGCGCGGGCGAACTGTTTTTTATCTTCGGTAATGACGACGTCGCCCTTTTCCTGGGGCAGTAATCCCGGTATAAACAGCGCCTTTCCATTATGGCGAGCCACGCCCTGACCGAAAGGATCGAGGTCATTGACCGTAACGGTTATGATCTGACGCGTCGTCACGCGTCGTTTTGCAGAGTAGAATTGCGCCATCGACGAGATATTTCTCAATTTAACAGTGTGACCCTAATTGTCCCATAACGGAACTCCATGACCAACTACAGCCTGCGCGCACGCATGATGATTCTGATCCTGGCCCCGACCGTCCTCATTGGTTTACTGCTCAGTATCTTTTTCGTTGTGCATCGCTATAACGACTTGCAGCGTCAACTGGAAGATGCTGGCGCCAGCATTATCGAACCTCTTGCGGTCTCCAGCGAATATGGCATGAACCTGCAAAACCGCGAATCAATCGGGCAGCTCATCAGCGTTCTCCATCGCCGCCACTCCGACATCGTGCGCGCCATTTCCGTTTATGACGAGAATAACCGGCTGTTTGTCACATCCAATTTCCATCTCGATCCGTCAGAAATGCAGCTCGCCACCGGGGAGCCGTTTCCCCGCAGGCTGAGCGTGACCCGCCACGGGGACATTATGATCCTGCGAACGCCGATTATCTCCGAAAGGTATTCGCCGGACGAATCCCCCGTAACAGACGCCAAAACGCCGAGAAATATGTTGGGATATGTGGCGCTTGAACTGGATCTCAAGTCCGTCCGCCTGCAACAGTACAAAGAGATTTTCATCTCCAGCGTGATGATGCTGTTCTGTATCGGCATTGCCTTAATTTTTGGCTGGCGTCTGATGCGCGACGTCACCGGCCCCATTCGTAATATGGTCAATACCGTTGACCGCATTCGTCGTGGGCAGCTCGACAGCCGCGTCGAGGGCTTTATGCTGGGCGAGCTGGATATGCTGAAAAACGGCATCAACTCGATGGCGATGTCGCTTGCCGCTTACCATGAAGAGATGCAGCATAATATCGATCAGGCCACTTCGGATCTGCGCGAAACGCTGGAACAGATGGAGATCCAGAACGTTGAGCTGGATCTGGCGAAGAAGCGCGCTCAGGAAGCGGCGCGTATTAAGTCTGAGTTTTTGGCCAACATGTCGCACGAACTGCGCACGCCGCTTAACGGCGTGATTGGCTTTACCCGTCTGACGCTAAAAACCGAACTTAATACAACCCAGCGCGATCACCTCAATACTATCGAGCGTTCGGCCAACAACCTGCTGGCGATCATCAATGACGTGCTCGATTTTTCCAAGCTGGAAGCGGGCAAGCTGATTCTGGAAAGCATTCCCTTCCCCGCTACGCAGCACGCTGGATGAAGTGGTGACGCTGCTGGCGCATTCATCCCATGACAAAGGGCTGGAGCTCACGCTAAACATCAAAAATGACGTACCGGATAACGTCATCGGCGACCCGCTGCGCCTACAGCAGGTCATTACCAATCTGGTCGGTAATGCCATTAAATTTACCGAAAGCGGCAATATCGACATTCTGGTTGAAAAGCGCGCGCTCAGTAATACCAAAGTACAGATTGAAATCCAGATCCGCGATACCGGCATCGGCATTCCCGAGCGCGACCAGTCGCGTCTGTTCCAGGCTTTCCGCCAGGCGGACGCCAGCATTTCACGCCGTCATGGCGGAACCGGTCTGGGGCTGGTGATTACGCAAAAACTGGTCAATGAGATGGGCGGCGATATCTCGTTCCACAGTCAGCCCAATCGCGGTTCCACTTTCTGGTTCCACATTAATCTCGATCTCAACCCGAATGTGATAAGCGACGCGCCGCCAACGCGCTGTCTGGTCGGAAAACGGCTGGCCTACGTCGAACCGAACGCCACCGCCGCGCAATGCACGCTGGATATGCTGAGCGACACGCCGCTGGAGGTGATCTACAGCCCGACGTTCTCAGCGTTGCCGCTGGATCACTACGATATCCTGCTCATCAGCGTTCCGGTGACCTTTAACGAACCGCTCACCATGCAGCAAGAACGGCTGGCAAAAGCCGCCGCCATGACGGACTTCCTGCTGCTGGCGCTGCCTTGCCATGCCCAGATTAACGCCGAAAAACTCAAGCAAGGCGGCGCGGCGGCATGTCTGTTAAAACCGCTCACCTCAACGCGTTTACTGCCTGCGCTGACGGAATACTGCCATTTGAATCAGCATGTTGAACCGCTGCTGACGGATGAGAATAAAATCGCCATGACGGTAATGGCGGTCGACGATAACCCGGCTAACCTGAAGCTGATCGGCGCGCTGCTGGAGGACAAAGTCCAGCATGTAGAGCTTTGCGACAGCGGGCATCAGGCGGTGGAGCGGGCCAAACAGATGCAGTTTGATTTGATCCTGATGGACATTCAGATGCCGGATATGGACGGTATCCGCGCCTGTGAGCTGATTCATCAGCTTCCGCATCAGCAGCAAACGCCGGTGATCGCCGTGACGGCACATGCGATGGCGGGTCAGAAAGAGAAGCTGCTGAGCGCGGGGATGAATGACTATCTGGCCAAGCCGATAGAAGAAGAAAAGCTGCACAGCCTGCTGTTGCGCTATAAGCCGGGGCCGTGGTAGCGACCCGATTACCCGCCGCTGAATCGACAGAGTTTATCGTCAACCCGAACGCAACGCTCGACTGGCAACTGGCGCTACGCCAGGCGGCCGGAAAATCCGATCTGGCGCGGGATCTGCTGCAAATGCTCATCGACTTCCTGCCGGAAGTGCGTAACAAAATTGAAGAACAGCTGGTGGGAGAGGCGCCCGAAGGGCTGGTGGATCTCATCCACACGCTGCACGGCAGCTGCGGCTACAGCGGGGTGCCGCGCATGAAAAACTTGTGCCAGTTAATTGAGCAGCAGTTACGCAGCGGCACCAAAGAAGAGGAGCTTGAACCCGAGTTTCTGGAGCTGCTTGATGAGATGGACAACGTCGCGCGCGAAGCAAAGAAAATATTAGGATGAGGGGATGCCGGATGGCGACGCTAGCGCGTCTTATCCGGCCTACAGGTGCGTGGCCGTAGGCCTGATAAGCGCAACGTGACCGGCCTACAGGTGCGTGACCGTAGGCCTGATAAGCGCAGCGCCATCAGGCAGTTAACGTAAATGTTGCCCCACGTTAAGGGTGGCGGCGATATTGCGCGCAGCCATACGCACATTTTCTGCGGCATTCTCCAGCGCCTCATCCAGCGTACAGATAGTATAAATCACGCTGAAAACAGCATCCAGCCCATGTTGGTGTACAACACCCACATCCGCCGTCAGGCTACCTGCAATACCAATCACGGGCTTATTATGTCGTTTCGCGACCTTTGCCACGCCGACAGGCACTTTGCCGTGAATCGTTTGGCTGTCAATGCGCCCTTCTCCGGTAACAACCAGATCCGCATCAGCAACGCACTCCTCCAGATGCAAAGCATCGGTCACGATCTCAATGCCGCGCCGTAACTCCGCGCCGCAAAACGCATATAATGCGGCTCCCAGACCGCCCGCCGCGCCGCCGCCCGCCAGTTCGAATACGTTAATATCCAGATCGCGGGAAATCAGCCGGGCATAGTGCGTCAGCGCGTCGTCTAAGCGTTGAATCATCTCCGGCGTGGCGCCTTTTTGCGGACCAAATACCGCAGATGCCCCCTCTTTCCCGGTCAGCGGATTCGTGACATCGCAGGCGACTTCGATACGACACGCGGCAAGACGTTTATCAATACCGCTGATATCAATCTTTGAGAGCGCTTCCAGCGCCGCGCCGCCTTGCGTAATCTCCTGGTGCTGCGCATCCAGCAATTTCGCCCCCAGCGCCTGCACCATACCGGCGCCGCCGTCATTCGTCGCGCTACCGCCAAGGCCAATAATAATATGTTCCACCCCGGCATCGAGGGCGTGGCGAATTAACTCGCCGGTTCCCCACGAGGTGGTTTTTAGCGGATCGCGTAATTGCGGTGGAACCAACTCCAGCCCACTGGCGGCGGCCATTTCGATAAAGGCCGAACGCTCGTCGCCAGAAAGCCCATAAAATGCCCGCACGCTGTCACCGAGCGGGCCCGTCACGTCAACATCAACAATCCGGCCTGCCGTGGCCTCGACCATCGCTTCAACCGTTCCCTCACCACCATCAGCAACCGGGAGTTTTACGTAATCCGCATCAGGCCAGATTTCACGAAACCCCTCCTCAATGGCGGTCGCTACCTCAAGAGCGCTCAAACTTTCCTTATAAGAGTCCGGTGCGATCACTATTTTCATAAAGCATCCTTACGCATGTTGACTGTACTAAGCATACACCAGGAGAAGAACCGACCCCATGACGAAACCGGTTCAATACAGTCAGCGCACCATGCACGGGCGCTTATTGTCGAATGTCCAGTTCGGGATCAGATACTGCATTCCCATCGCATCATCACGCGCGCCCAGGCCGTGTTGCTGATACAACTCGTGCGCCTTCATCACCTGATCCATGTCAATCTCAACGCCAAGACCTGGTTTATCAGGCACCTGCACCATACCGCCTTTGATTTCAAACGGCTCTTTGGTCAGACGCTGATTACCTTCCTGCCAGATCCAGTGGGTGTCGATCGCGGTGATCTTGCCTGGCGCGGCGGCGGCCACATGCGTGAACATCGCCAGGGAAATATCAAAGTGGTTATTGGAATGCGAACCCCAGGTCAGGCCGAACTCATGGCACATCTGCGCGACGCGCACAGATCCCTGCATCGTCCAGAAATGCGGGTCAGCCAGCGGAATGTCCACAGACTGCAAGGAGAGCGTATGCCCCATCTGACGCCAGTCAGTGGCGATCATATTGGTGGCCGTCGGCAGGCCGGTCGCGCGACGGAACTCCGCCATCACTTCGCGGCCAGAGAAACCCTGCTCCGCCCCGCACGGATCTTCCGCATAGGCCAGCGAGCCTTTCAGGTACTTACCGATTTGGATTGCTTCGTTCAGCGACCAGGCGCCGTTCGGGTCCAGCGTCACGCGGGCATTCGGGAAGCGTTTCGCCAGCGCTACAATGGATTCCGCCTCTTCATCTCCCGCCAGAACGCCGCCCTTCAGTTTAAAGTCGTTAAAGCCATACTTCTCGTATGCCGCTTCCGCCAGGCGGACGACCGCATCAGGAGTCATCGCCTCTTCGTGACGCAGACGATACCAGTCGCATTTCTCATCCGGCTGGCTCTGGTACGGCAGCGGCGTCGCTTTACGGTTGCCGACAAAGAACAGATAGCCAAGCATTTCCACTTCGCTACGCTGTTGCCCCTCACCCAGCAGGGATGCCACGTTAACCCCCAGGTGCTGGCCTAACAGATCGAGCAGCGCCGCTTCAATGCCAGTGACCACATGAATGGTGGTACGTAAGTCGAAGGTTTGTAAGCCGCGCCCGCCCGCATCACGATCGGCGAACTGATGACGCACGGCATTCAGCACGTTTTTGTACTCACCCAGCGTTTTACCCACCACCAGCGGGATCGCCTCTTCCAGCGTCTGGCGGATTTTCTCGCCGCCAGGGATTTCCCCCACGCCGGTGTGACCAGAATTGTCTTTAATAATGACGATATTACGGGTGAAGAACGGCGCATGCGCCCCGCTCAGGTTCATCAGCATACTGTCATGCCCCGCAACCGGGATAACCTGCATAGCGGTAACAACAGGGGTCGTAAATTGTGTACTCATCATTCAGTCCTTATATGAATTAGCGACGGCCGAAAACGGGCGTTTACGATCAAAAGTCCAGCCGGGGATCAGGTATTGCATCGGGCCTGCGTCATTGCGCGCGCCGCCGGGCAGTTTCTTGTAAGCGTCATGCGCTTTCTGCACCTGCTCCCCAGTCCAGCTCCACGCCAAGACCCGGCGCATCCGGCACTGCAATTTTTCCGTCTTTAATTTCCAGCGGTTGCTTCGTCAGGCGACAATCGCCCTCCTGCCAGATCCAGTGGGTGTCAATCGCCGTCGGTTTACCCGGCGCGGCAGCGCCAACATGAGTGAACATCGCCAGGGAAATATCGAAATGGTTGTTCGAATGGCAGCCCCAGGTCAGCCCCCAGTCATCGCATAATTGCGCCACGCGCACCGCGCCGGAGAGCGTCCAGAAGTGCGGGTCGGCGAGCGGAATATCCACCGCGTTTAACATCACCGCATGGCCCATTTCACGCCAGTTGGTGGCAATCATGTTGGTCGCGACTGGCAGCCCCGTCGCACGACGGAACTCCGCCATCACTTCACGCCCGGAGAATCCTTGTTCTGCGCCACACGGATCTTCAGCATACGTGAGCACATCGTTCAGCCCTTTACACAGCGCGATGGCTTCATCCAGCAGCCAGGCGCCGTTTGGGTCAACCGTGATTCGCGCATCCGGGAAGCGTTTTTTCAGCGCGCGGGCCGTGTCGATCTCCTGCTCGCCGGGCAACACGCCGCCCTTCAGTTTGAAATCTTTAAAGCCGTAGCGATCCTGCGCCGCCTGCGCCAGATGCACAACCGCGTCACTGGTGAGCGCTTCCTGATGGCGCAGGTGATACCAGTCATGATTGCCCGGCGTTTTTTCGAGATAAGGCAAATCCGTTTTGGTGCGATCGCCCACGTAGAAAAGGTAGCCCAGCACAGTCACCGCATCGCGCTGTTTGCCCGGCCCTAACAGTTCGCACACCGGTACATTCAGCGCTTTGCCCAGCAGATCCAGCAGCGCCGCTTCCAGTGCCGCTACCGCATTCACCCGCAGTTCGAAAGTCCAGGCGCCTTTACCAAAGGTATCAAAGTCGGCAGCCTGATTACCTTTATGCACCTGTTGCACCACTTTATTCAGGCGGGCCACTTCCTGGCCTAAAACCATCGGAATCGCATCCACCAGCGTCTGGTAAATCACCTCGCCGCCGGGCGCTTCACCCACGCCGGTGTTACCGGCGTTATCGGTGAGGACGACGATATTGCGCGTGAAATACGCGTTATGCGCCCCACCGATGTTGAGTAACATACTGTCATGTCCGGCCACCGGAATGACTTTCATATCGGTAATGACGGGACTTGATTGCGTTGTCATATTTATTGTCCTGCTACAGGTTTCAGTTCGATGCGTTTAATATCCCCGACCAGCACGAGGTAACTCAGTACCGCCACCAGCGCATGGACGCCAACGTAAATCAGCGCGCCATTGAACGAGCCGGTCGTGCCGACGATGTAGCCAATCGCAATTGGCGTTACGATGCCGGAAATATTGCCAAACATGTTGAATAAGCCGCCGCTCAAGCCGCTGATTTCTTTCGGCGCGGTGTCCGCCATGACTGCCCAGCCCAGCGCGCCAATGCCTTTACCGAAGAAGGCCAGCGCCATGAAGCCGATAATCATCCATTCGACGTTGACGTAATTACAGAACACCATCACCATCGACAGCAGCATCCCCATCACGATCGGCGTCTTACGGGCGATGTTCAGCGAGCCGGTACGACGCATCAGCCAGTCGGAAATAATGCCGCCCAGCACGCCGCCCACGAAGCCGCAAATAGCCGGGACGGAAGCGACGAACCCCGCTTTCAGAATCGACATGCCACGCGCCTGCACCAGATAAACCGGGAACCAGGTGATAAAGAAATAGGTCAACGCATTAATGCAGTACTGGCCGATATAGACGCCGATCATCATGCGGGAACCCAGCAGCTGTTTGATTTGGCCCCATTTCACGCTAAACGGGACTTTCACCTTCGTATCTTTCTGATCCATATTGATCAGCGCGCCGCCTTCAGCAATGTACTCCAGCTCTTTTTTGTTAACGCCGGGATGCTGGTTTGGTTCATGGATCACTTTCAGCCAGATAAAGCTGATCACGATCCCCAGACCGCCCATAAAGAAGAAGACATGCGACCAACCCACTTCATGGGTCAGCCAGCCCATGATTGGCGCAAAGATAACGGTGGCAAAGTATTGCGCGGAGTTGAAAATCGCCACCGCCGTTCCCCTCTCCTGCGCCGGGAACCAGGCCGCGACGATTCGGCTGTTGCCGGGGAAAGATGGCGCTTCGGCCAACCCGACCAGGAATCGCAGGGTAAACAGCGCCACGATGATGCCAAAACCGCTGAAGATATCCACAAAGCCCTGTAACAGGGTAAACATGGACCAGATAAAGATGGACCAGAAGTAGACACGTTTAGAACCAAAACGGTCGAGCAGCCAACCGCCGGGGATTTGCCCGATCACGTAGGCCCATGAGAAAGCGGAGAACACGTACCCCATGCCTACCGGGTCGAGACCAATATCTTTGGCCATTTCCGATCCGGCAATGGACAATGTGGCGCGGTCGCCATAGTTGAAGGATGTGACGATAAACAGCATCACCACTATCCAGTAGCGGGCATTGGTGCGTTTTTCCGCGCCGCTCACCGCGTGACTTAATGAACTCATTGTTGCACTCCTGAATTTTCGCGTTATCTACGCTCACTCTGAACTGCACAACCGGTAGGGAATCAGAGATGACGTTTCGTGTTTTTTTGCAGCTTTTTATGAGGTCGTTTGCCTTGTGTACTGCATTTTTAATAACTGGCACGAGAAGTATAAAAAGCACACCTCGCACTCTCACCGTGCAACAACACAGTATTTCGGCAGCGTATCACGTATGTTTGTGGCAAAAGCCCAGGGCAATGGAAGCCACTTCACGGAAATGAAAAACGAAGAGGTAAACAGACAGGGTGCGAGAAGCAAAAGAAGAGGAGTGTGAAACGGGTCGCTTGACCCTATGAAAATGCCTCTGAAAACCCTTTCGTATGAAAGGGTTTTAGGGCAAATGCCTGATGGCGCTACGCTTATCAGGCCCAACAGACTGCGCATGTAGACCGGACGTCGCCATCCGGCTGGATTTTGCTCAGGAGAGCAATGTTCCCCAGTTTTCGACCCAGGGGTTGGATTCGCTCTCCGGCTCCGGGTGTTCGCTGGCGTCAATCAACAGCATCTCCCCAACACGCTGCGCGCTTTGCTCCTGCAACAGCGCATCGAACTGTTTGCCGCCATTGCAAAAATTGACGTAGCTGCTGTCGCCCAGCGCAATCACGCCGTAACGCAGATTTGGCTGAAAACCGAGATTGTCCTTTATTCCCTGGAACAGCGGCACAATGCTGTCCGGGAGATCGCCCTGCCCCGTCGTCGACGTCACAACCAGCACAACTTTATCCAGATACGGCTGCCAGTCGCTCAGTTGCGGATCTTCAAAGACGGTTGCTTTATGCCCCTGCGCGGTAAGGATCGCCTCGGCCTCTTCGGCAACCAACAGCGAGTTTCCATACATGGTGCCGACAAAAATACCAATTTCCGCCATTAACGTTTTCTCCCTGATTTAAGCCTGATTATTTTCATCCTGCCGGGACAACGCACTAAACTCAACCCTTTCATTCTCAGGGAGAAGTCCGCGCCAGCCAAACTGTGATAACGCCTGCATCCAGACGTCGTCCAGACCGGCGCGCAGGATCAGCGGCTCACCGGTAAAGGGGTGGGTAAGCGTCAGTTGACTGGCGTGCAACATTAAGCGCTGGCAACCAAAATGCTCTGCGGCGCTGCGATTCTGACGTAAATCGCCGTGTTTGCTGTCGCCGATAATCGGATGGCGTAAATGCGCGAGATGACGTCTGAGCTGGTGTTTACGGCCCGTTTTCGGCTCCAGTTCCACCAGGCCGTAGCGGGTTGTCGGATAACGCCCGGTCGCCACCGGCATTTCGACCGTCGCCAGCCCCCGGTAATGGGTCACGGCAGGCTGCGGGCCTTTATCCTCGCGGGCAAATTTATCGGCAATCTTATCCAGTTCTTCCACCAGCGGATAATCCAGAACGGCCTCATCCATCAACCAGCCGCGCACAATCGCATGGTAGCGTTTCTGAATCTGATGCTGCTCAAACTGCTGCGCCAGCAGGCGCCCCGCTTCGCTGGAAAGCCCATCAACAGGACACCGGAAGTCGGCCTGTCGAGCCGGTGGGCGGTAAAGACGTGCTGACCAATCTGGTCGCGTACGGTTTGCATCACCACGACTTTTTCGTCGCGATCCAACCAGCTGCGGTGAACCAGCCAGCCAGACGGTTTATTCACCGCCACCAGCCATTCATCCTGATAGAGGATTTCCAGCATCAGACGTTATCGCGCGTAAACAGCGCGTCCAGATCCTGCAATGTCATCAGGATCACCTCGCGTTGAGGATGATCGGCCGTCAGCGCCATTTCATAATACGGCGCGACAGCAAAGGCTTGCGGAAGCGGCTGCGCGTTATCAAGCAACGCGTGCATACGGGGGATCAGCACCCATTGCAGCCATTCAAGCGGTTCCATCGTATCCATACAAAAAGGTTGCGTGCTGGTAAACAGGTGGGCCTGCGGCTCGTCCATCCGCCAGTGATGATGTTCACGCAGCAGGGCTTCCAGCGCGTGGAGTTGCTGGCGCACACGGTCATGAGTCGTCATGAAATTAACCTCAGTGATGAAAAACTGGCGCGAAGAATAGCATCAGTGAAGACGAAATAAAAAAAGGGAGCACTGTAAAAACAGTGCTCCCGGTTCGTTTCGCAGCATTCCGGCTACTTTTGGTGCTCCCTGCTCATCCGTGACAACTTTTCCTGTGGTCTTGCGACCTGCTCATCCTGAACAATTTGCATCCTGCTCACATCACCCCGATGTGAATCGACTTCATCCTGAAGTATCCTGGCCATCCTGACCCACCGAACATCCTGCCCGGCTCTCGTTCTCCGTCCTGGAGGTGTCCCTTAACGCATCCGGCGTTTTCCACTTTGCTTCATCCTGAAGCCTGTCCTTGTAACACCATCCTGGCGTGTCCTGCTGAAGCGCCATCATCCTGACGTTCGCTTCGTTGTGCGACTCCTTGTCGACAGGTATAGAATCGCCTGTTTCGCCTTGTCTTACAAGACACTTACAGACAATGCCTTAAGGATATTTTCATATGAAAGGCAGGATTGTTAACTCAACTCATTAATATTAAAGGAGTTATAGTTAACACCATGAGATAAGTATTCGCTTATTATCTGGCGATCTCTCACAGGGTATGTAAGAGATCTCTCACACGGTGTCTGGCAAAGTGGATTACAGAAGCGGCTTAAGCTGAGTCAGGAATTCCGCAAGAGAGGCGGCCAGAACGGTACGATTGCGCGTTCCCAGCGTCTCTTTGCAAACTTCCCCAGAGAGATTACACACCGAAATGACCTCAAGTTCATTTTCCAGCGTGGCGATAAAAAGCGTAGGCGGTAACTTGAGGCGCTTCTGCGTGACCAGATGGCCGATCAGGTTTTCCTGAACGCGTCTGAAGTCATCTGCGCTCCATGTTTGCAGCAGCGTCAGCTTTTCATCCGCGAACTGCGCGTACATATCCCCGGCAAATTGCGTGGTGTAAAAAGCATGGACCGCAGGTTGTATCACAATATCAAATGCGCGTTCAACCGCGTTTACATTCGCCTCGCCTTCAAACGGCTGCGGCTGCCAGTAAACGGCATCGCTGGTCGAAGAGATAATGCACGGGGAAGGCACGCCATACAGCTCTTCGCTGAGCGGCCAGCTGTTGTGTTTCTCATGCCATGCGTCGCAATAACGCGTCGTAAATGCCGTCAGGGCTTGCGATGTCAGTTCGTCCACCGATTTCTCTCTTCATAAAAGCCAGGATACACTTGACGCATAGTGTATCTGGTTTATGACGGTGAAACATGTCTTCTTATGAAAACCATCAGGCGCTTGATGGCCTGACTCTCGGAAAATCAACGGATTACCGGGATAATTATGACGCCAGCCTGCTACAGGGGCGTTCCGCGCAGCCTGAATCGCGATCCGCTGGATTTAAAAGCGGATAACCTGCCTTTTCACGGCGCCGATATCTGGACGCTGTATGAACTGTCATGGCTGAACGCGAAAGGCGTGCCGCAGGTCGCCGTTGGTCATGTGGAACTGGACTACACCAGCGTCAATTTGATTGAGTCGAAAAGTTTTAAGCTGTACCTGAACAGCTTTAACCAGACCCGTTTTGACTCCTGGGACGCCGTGCGCCAGACGCTGGAAAACGACCTGCGCGCCTGTGCGCAAGGCGAAGTCAGCGTCGCGCTGTACCGTCTCGATGAGCTGGAAGGGCAACCTGTCGCCCATTTTCACGGCACCTGCATTGATGACCAGGATATCACCATCGATAACTATCAGTTCAGCACCGACTATCTGGGGAATGCCGCCAGCGGCGAAAAAGTCGTGGAAGAGACGCTGGTCAGCCATCTGCTGAAGTCAAACTGCCTGATCACCCACCAGCCGGACTGGGGCTCCATACAAATTCGTTATCGCGGGCGCAAAATCGACCGCGAGAAGCTGCTGCGTTATCTGGTCTCGTTCCGTCATCACAACGAGTTCCACGAGCAGTGCGTAGAGCGCATTTTTAACGACCTTCTGCGTTTCTGCCAGCCGGAAAAACTGAGCGTGTACGCGCGCTATACGCGTCGTGGCGGTCTGGATATCAACCCGTGGCGCAGCAACACCGATTTTTGTGCCTGCGACGGGCAGACTGGTGCGTCAGTAATCTTTTTTTTCTCAATTTTGCGCGCCGGATTCCGCGCGCAAGGTTGTGAAAGGTCATAAGCCAGCGCTATTGTAATCAACAGGGAATGACGTCTTGCGTCCCATAAGGAGTTTACTTGATTACACATATTAGCCCGCTTGGCTCAATGGACATGTTGTCGCAGCTGGAAGTCGATATGCTTAAACGCACGGCCAGCAGCGACTTGTATCAACTGTTTCGTAACTGTTCGCTTGCCGTACTGAACTCCGGCAGTCTGACTGATAACAGCAAGGAATTGCTGTCTCGTTTTGAAAGTTTCGACATCAACGTGCTGCGTCGTGAACGCGGCGTGAAGCTCGAACTGATTAACCCGCCTGAAGACGCCTTTGTGGACGGACGCATCATCCGCGCCTTGCAGGCTAACCTGTTCGCCGTGTTGCGCGACATCCTGTTCGTCAACGGTCAGATTCACAATGCAGGCCGTTTCCAGCATCTGGATCTCGAAAGCTCGGTGCATATTACCAACCTGGTGTTCTCGATCCTGCGCAACGCCCGGGCGCTGCACGTCGGCGAAGCGCCAAACATGGTCGTCTGCTGGGGCGGTCACTCCATTAACGAAAATGAATATCTCTATGCCCGCCGCGTCGGCACCCAGCTGGGTCTGCGTGAGCTGAACATTTGCACCGGCTGCGGGCCAGGGCAATGGAAGCGCCAATGAAAGGCGCAGCGGTAGGCCACGCGCAGCAGCGTTACAAAGACAGCCGCTTTATCGGTATGACGGAACCTTCCATCATCGCGGCAGAACCGCCTAACCCGCTGGTCAATGAATTGATCATCATGCCGGATATCGAAAAACGCCTCGAAGCCTTCGTGCGTATCGCCCACGGCATCATCATCTTCCCAGGCGGCGTCGGTACGGCGGAAGAACTTCTCTATCTGCTGGGGATTCTGATGAACCCGGCGAATAAAGATCAGGTGCTGCCGCTGATCCTCACCGGGCCGAAAGAGAGTGCGGATTACTTCCGCGTGCTGGACGAATTTATCGTGCATACGCTGGGAGAAGACGCCCGCCGTTACTACCGCGTCATCATTGATGACGCCACGGAAGTGGCGCGGCTGATGAAAAAAGCGATGCCGCTGGTGAAAGAGAATCGCCGCGACACTGGCGACGCTTACAGCTTCAACTGGTCGATTCGCATCGCGCCGGACCTGCAAATTCCGTTCGAACCGTCGCATGAGAATATGGCGAATCTGCAACTTTACCCCGATCAACCGGTTGAAATTCTGGCGGCGGATCTGCGGCGCGCCTTCTCCGGCATCGTTGCGGGTAACGTCAAGGAGGTCGGCATCCGTGCGATTGAGGAGTTCGGGCCTTATAAAATCCACGGCGACCGCGAGATGATGCGTCGCATGGACGACCTGCTCCAGGGCTTTGTCGCGCAGCATCGTATGAAACTGCCCGGCTCGGCTTACATTCCCTGCTACGAAATCTGCGCATAACGCGCAGCGCCCGGTGGAGCACATCCGCCGGGTCAGACGATCGTCCGCTTTCTCAGACCGGGTCTGGTGTTTTCACCGCCCGGTTTTTTCATTGATACCAGTCACATAGTGAAGCTAAGTTTATAAATGCTGCTTATATTTCAAAATAAAAGCATTAATGCGCAAACGTTTACCTTACAATACCAATAGTAATTTATCAGCCGTAATTCTTATTAGTCGCGACAATCCTCCAAAAACATTGTTTTTTATAGCCAAACCTCCGTATATTGCGCCCCGATCTTTTAGGGCATATGTCGTTAATGGTAGCCTTCGCGCCCGTAAATTCGCTTTGACGTTTTTTTAACAGATTAATGGTCCAAATTTATCCACATAACAGGTGGATTATTGCATTTGGGATCGCGATCACTGATACATTCATAAGTTAAATGTATCTTTCCGCCCGCAAATTATTACGGCGAAAAATTATATAAAAATCGTCATTAAACGAATTTCATTTTACGGTCAGGTCTTTTTTCATTGGATTAGACCACAAACCTGACTTTTAGCTTCCTCCAGGAGAAACAGATGGAAACCACTCAAACCAGCACTATTGCTTCGATTGATTCTCGAAGCGGATGGAGCAAGACGGACACCATGTGGATGCTGGGCCTTTACGGCACGGCAATCGGCGCGGGCGTACTGTTCCTGCCAATTAACGCAGGCGTCGGCGGTATGATCCCGCTGATCATCATGGCGATTATCGCTTTCCCGATGACCTTCTTCGCACACCGTGGCCTGACTCGCTTCGTGCTGTCCGGTAAAAACCCTGGCGAAGACATCACTGAAGTGGTTGAAGAGCACTTCGGTATTGGCGCGGGTAAACTGATCACCCTGCTCTACTTCTTCGCGATTTACCCGATTCTGCTGGTTTACAGTGTGGCGATTACCAACACCGTGGAAAGCTTCATGACCCACCAGTTGGCCATCACCCCGCCGCCGCGCGCGATTCTGTCTCTGATCCTGATTGTCGGCATGATGACCATCGTGCGCTTCGGTGAGCAGATGATCGTTAAAGCGATGAGTATTCTGGTATTCCCGTTTGTTGCGGCCCTGATGCTGCTGGCCCTGTACCTGATCCCTCAGTGGAGCGGCGCAGCGCTGGAAACGCTCTCCTTTGATTCCGCTGCCTCTACCGGCAATGGTCTGTGGATGACGCTGTGGCTGGCAATTCCGGTAATGGTGTTCTCTTTCAACCACTCTCCGATCATCTCCTCCTTCGCGGTCGCGAAGCGTGAAGAGTACGGCGATGCGGCTGAGAAGAAATGCTCTAAGATCCTGGCATTCGCTCACATCATGATGGTGCTGACCGTTATGTTCTTCGTCTTCAGTTGCGTACTGAGCCTGACGCCGGCGGACCTGGCGGCAGCGAAAGAGCAGAACATCTCTATTCTGTCTTACCTGGCGAACCACTTTAACGCACCAGTTATCGCCTGGATGGCGCCGATCATCGCGATTATCGCCATCACGAAATCCTTCCTCGGCCACTACCTGGGCGCTCGTGAAGGTTTCAACGGCATGGTTATCAAGTCTCTGCGCGGCAAAGGCAAATCCATCGAAATCAACAAACTGAACAAAATCACTGCGCTGTTCATGCTGGTTACGACCTGGATTGTCGCCACGCTGAACCCAAGCATCCTGGGGATGATTGAAACCCTGGGCGGCCCAATCATCGCAATGATTCTGTTCCTGATGCCGATGTATGCCATCCAGAAAGTCCCGGCAATGCGTAAGTACAGCGGCCACATCAGCAACGTATTCGTTGTTGTTATGGGTCTGATCGCTATCTCCGCTATTTTCTACTCCCTGTTCAGCTAAGTTTTGTAGCGCCGCTTTCGGGCGGCGCTTCCTCCCTGAGATTTAAGCAATGGATGCCCTATGATTAGCGTATTCGATATTTTCAAAATCGGCATTGGCCCTTCCAGTTCTCACACCGTCGGGCCAATGAAAGCAGGCAAACAATTCACGGATGATCTGATTGCCCGCAATATCCTGACCGATGTCACCCGCGTCGTGGTGGATGTTTATGGTTCACTGTCACTGACCGGTAAAGGTCACCACACTGACATTGCCATTATTATGGGTCTGGCGGGAAATCTGCCGGATACCGTCGACATCGACGCCATTCCGTTCTTTATTCAGGACGTGAATACCCACGGACGTTTACTGCTGGCGAATGGTCAGCATGAAGTGGAGTTTCCGGTCGATAAGTGCATGAATTTCCATGCCGACAACCTGTCTCTGCATGAGAACGGGATGCGTATTAGCGCGCTGGCGGGCGATAAGGTCCTCTACAGCCAAACTTACTACTCCATTGGCGGTGGTTTCATCGTTGATGAAGAACATTTCGGTTTGTCGAACAGTGCGCCGGTCAACGTGCCGTATCCGTACAAATCCGCAGCCGATCTGCAAAAACACTGCCAGGAAACCGGTCTGTCGCTTTCCGGCCTGATGATGCAAAACGAGCTGGCGCTGCACAGCAAAGAAGAGCTGGAACAGCACTTTGCCAACGTCTGGGAAGTGATGCGCGGCGGTATTGAACGCGGCATCACGACGGAAGGCGTACTGCCGGGGAAACTGCGCGTTCCACGTCGTGCCGCGGCGCTGCGTCGTATGCTGGTCAGCCAGGATAAAACCACGACCGACCCGATGGCGGTTGTCGACTGGATCAACATGTTCGCGCTGGCGGTCAACGAAGAGAACGCGGCGGGCGGGCGTGTCGTGACTGCGCCAACCAACGGCGCATGCGGCATCGTTCCGGCGGTACTGGCGTACTACGACAAGTTTATCCGCGAAGTTAACGCCAACTCACTGGCTCGCTACATGCTGGTGGCCAGCGCGATCGGCTCTCTGTACAAGATGAACGCCTCCATTTCCGGTGCGGAAGTGGGCTGTCAGGGTGAGGTCGGCGTGGCCTGCTCTATGGCGGCGGCGGGTCTGGCAGAGCTGCTGGGCGGCAGTCCGACACAGGTGTGCATCGCTGCGGAAATCGGCATGGAGCACAACCTGGGTCTGACCTGCGACCCGGTTGCGGGCCAGGTACAGGTACCGTGCATTGAGCGTAACGCGATTGCCTCCGTGAAAGCGGTCAACGCCGCGCGTATGGCGCTGCGTCGTACCAGCGAGCCGCGCGTGTGCCTCGATAAAGTTATTGAGACCATGTACGAAACCGGTAAAGACATGAACGCCAAGTACCGTGAAACCTCTCGCGGCGGCCTGGCGATGAAGATTGTCGCCTGCGATTAAGTCCTACCACGTTTCAGGATCTGTAGGCCGGATAAGGCGCTCGCCGCCATCCGGCATTTATTGCCTGAGGGCGCTTCGCTTATCAGGCCTACGGATCGCGCTATTTCGCAACACTCGCCTCCTGTCGCCCTGGATGTTACCCTGTCCCCAAATTTGTCAGGGAGAACACCGTGGCCGTCCATCTGCTTATCGTCGATGCACTGAATTTAATTCGCCGTATTCATGCGGTTCAAGGCTCGCCCTGCGCGGAGACCTGCCTGCATGCGCTTGAGCAGTTGATTGTACACAGTCAGCCGACGCACGCCGTCGCCGTATTTGACGATGAAGCGCGCAACAGCGGCTGGCGTCATCAGCGTCTCCCGGACTACAAAGCCGGTCGTCCTCCCATGCCTGACGAGTTGCACAATGAAATGCCCGCAATACGCGCCGCCTTCGAACAGCGCGGCGTGCAATGCTGGGTTTCCAGCGGCAATGAGGCGGATGATTTAGCCGCCACGCTGGCGGTCAAGGTCACACAGGCCGGGCATCAGGCCACTATCGTTTCTACCGACAAAGGCTACTGTCAGTTGCTCTCCCCGACGCTGCGTATCCGCGATTATTTCCAGAAACGCTGGCTGGATGCGCCATTCATTGAGAAAGAGTTCGGCGTCCTTCCCCAACAGTTGCCGGACTACTGGGGGCTGGCGGGGATCAGCAGTTCAAAAGTCCCCGGCGTGGCGGGCATCGGCCCCAAAAGCGCGACCCAATTGTTGGTTCAGTTTCAGACTCTGGAAGGGATTTATACACACCTCGACGAGGTGGCGGAAAAGTGGCGCAAGAAGCTTGAAGCGCATAAAGAGATGGCATTTTTGTGCCGCGATATCGCGCGCCTGCAAACGGATCTCCATATCGACGGGAACTTGCAGCAGCTACGGCTGACGCGGTAGCTGTGTTGCCGGATGGCGCTACGCTTATCCGACCTACATTTCGTGCAATCCTGTAGGCCGGATAAGGCCATCTGGCAAAATTACCAGGCGGTATGATACAACTCGATGATATCGGCAATACTCGCTTCACGCGGATTACCACCGGTGCAAACATCGTCAAATGCCGCCTGCGCCAGCGCCGGAATATCCTCTTTACGCACGCCGACATCGCGTAAATGCAACGGAATACCGACGTCCCGGTTGAGGGTAAATACCGCTTCCACGGCGGCATTACGCGCCTCGCTCAAACTTATCCCTTCGACCTTCTCGCCCATCGCACGCGCGATATCACGGAACTTCTCACCGGTATATTCCGCGTTGTAGCGCATGATATGCGGCAGAAGAATCGCATTAGCAACGCCGTGCGGAGTGTTATAAAACGCGCCCAGCGGATGCGCCATCCCATGCACCAGCCCAAGCCCCACGTTGGAAAAGCCCATCCCGGCAACGTACTGCCCCAGCGCCATCGCTTCGCCCGCTTCACGCTCGCCCTCAACCGAACCACGCAATGCCCCGGCGATAATCTCAATGGCCTTAATATGCAGCGCATCCGTCAACGCCCACGCGGCACGGGTGATGTATCCTTCGATCGCGTGGGTTAACGCATCCACCCCGGTTGCCGCCTTCAGCGCGGGCGGCATGCCATCCATCATGTCGGCATCAATAAACGCGACCTGCGGGATATCATGCGGATCGACACAAACAAATTTACGCCGCTTTTCTTCATCGGTGATCACATAGTTAATGGTCACTTCCGCTGCGGTTCCCGCAGTGGTCGGGATCGCCATCACCGGCACGCTCGGATAACGGGTCGGCGACAGACCTTCCAGACTGCGCACGTCAGCAAACTCAGGGTTATTGCTGATAATACCAATCGCCTTACAGGTATCCTGCGGAGAGCCGCCGCCGATGGCAATCAGGTAGTCTGCCCCGCTTTGTTGAAATACGTTCAGCCCCTCTTTCACCACGCCGATGGTTGGATTTGGGATCACGCCATCGTAGATCGCCCATGCCAGCCCTGCGGCATCCATCTTATCCGTGACGTTTCTGACCACACCGCACTGCACCAGCGTTTTGTCACTGACAATTAGCGCCTTGCGATAGCCCCGGCGTTGAACCTCATCGGTTAACGCCGCCACCGCCCCCGGCCAAACCATGCCGTTTCGTTCAGGATCATTCTGTTCGCCATAGCCCGTCTCCTTCGCTGTGCGAAATTACTCTTCGATACGTAATCCGTAGGTTTTGAATTTTTTCCAGCACAATGGCGATAGCCTCATCATCCAGTACAGGCACCGGATCGGTAATCGCCAGCGTACTGAGGTACAGCTGCGCCAGCACTTCCACTTCATGCGCCAGCCACAGCGCTTTTTCCAGGTTCTCTTCGCAGGCGATCAACCCATGATGCTGTAGCAGGGTCGCTTTGCGATTTTTGAGCGCAACGGCAACGTATTCAGAAAGTTCACGCGTGCCGAACGTGGCGTAAGGCGCACACGGAATGGAGTTCCCCCCCCGCCGCCGCAATCATGTAATGAATGGCTGGAATAGGACGATTGAGGATCGACACCGCCGTGCAGTGAACGGCATGGTTATGGACGACAGCGTTAGCATCCGGGCGCGTCTGGTAGGCCGCCATATGAAAACGCCACTCGCTGGAAGGCAATTTTCCCTGCTCATGCTGACCCTCTGCATCAATAAAGACGATATGTGATTCGGTGAGTTTGTCATACGGAATGCCCGTTGGCGTGATCAGCATCCCGCCCTGATAACGCACGCTCACATTGCCTGCGGTCCCCTGGTTCAGCCCCAGCCGGGTCATCTCCAGGCAGGTGTCGATAATCTGGCGGGCCAGTGTGTTTCGTTCCATTAGTTACCTCTCTCAGTCATTCAAAACGCGACAACAGAACAGCACGTTGCTCTGCTGAATTAATTGAACATTTGGTAACCATCATCATATTGAATAGCGATAAAGGAATTTACATGACTTTATTTTGTGATACGCATCAATTAATCACGTCAGTTAAATACCGTTTTCGCCGGATTCACTCTCGCCAAAATGACCGCTCTTAATATTATTTATCCAAACGGGCATTTTCATAATATTTGTAACAAATGCCCGTTTTCGCAGTAATAAATTAAATCGGTCATCAACGCTGTGGGTTTTTAATTTTATTTACTCAAACGGGCATCATTTTTCAGAAATTAAAGTGATGATAATCACATAAAGCCACCCTCCAGGTGCTAAATGTGACCACCATCATATTAAACAGCGTTTTTTATTTGAAAATGAATTCATGAGTTCACCATCAACAGCCAATTTTCTCTGGCAGATAACAGGAACTCGCCTGGTTTGTCGATCTGGTGAGAAACACCGGTCGTACTTCTAAAATGTTGAACACGCTTCTGAGCCAATGAGGATGCTATGGGAAACACAACAATACAGACGCAGAGTTTTCGTGCGGTGGATACAGGGCAAAGCAAACGCTATATCATTCCGTTCGCTTTACTCTGCTCACTGTTTTTCCTTTGGGCGGTTGCCAATAACCTGAATGACATTTTATTACCACAATTTCAGCAAGCTTTTACGTTAACTAATTTCCAGGCAGGTTTGATTCAGTCTGCTTTTTATTTCGGCTATTTTGTTATTCCCATCCCCGCGGGTATTTTGATGAAAAAGCTGAGTTATAAAGCGGGGATAATTACCGGACTATTCTTATATGCTTTTGGCGCGGCATTATTCTGGCCGGCTGCTGAAGTGATGAATTACACCTTATTTTTGATTGGTCTTTTTATTATTGCCGCAGGACTTGGTTGTCTTGAAACCGCCGCGAACCCTTTTGTTACGGTATTAGGGCCAGAAAGCGGTGGCCATTTCCGTCTCAATCTGGCGCAAACATTTAACTCTTTCGGCGCTATTATCGCCGTGGTGTTCGGGCAAAGTCTTATTTTGTCTAACGTCCCACATCAATCTCAGGACGTGCTCGATAAAATGACGCCTGAGCAATTGAGTACGTATAAACACAGCCTGGTTTTATCGGTACAGACGCCTTATATGATCATCGTGGCTATCGTTTTACTGGTTGCCCTGCTGATCATGCTGACCAAATTCCCGGCGCTACAGAGCGACGATCACAGTGACGCCCAACAAAGTTCATTCACCGCTTCGCTTGCCCGCCTGGTGCGTATTCGCCACTGGCGCTGGGCGGTGCTGGCGCAGTTCTGCTACGTCGGCGCGCAAACCGCCTGCTGGAGCTACTTGATCCGTTACGCTATCGAAGAGATCCCCGGCATGACGCCTGGCTTTGCCGCCAACTACCTGACCGGCACGATGGTGTGCTTCTTTATTGGCCGCTTCTCCGGCACCTGGCTTATCAGCCGCTTTGCGCCGCATAAAGTGCTGGCGGCCCTATGCCCTGCTCTCCATGATCCTGTGTCTGATTTCAGCCTTTAGCGGCGGCCATATCGGTCTGCTGGCCCTGACGCTGTGCAGCGCATTTATGTCGATTCAGTACCCCACTATCTTCTCGCTGGGTATTAAAAATCTGGGACAGGACACCAAATACGGCTCGTCGTTCATCGTCATGACCATCATTGGGCGGCGGCATCGTCACGCCGGTCATGGGTTTTGTCAGCGATGCGGCGGGCAACATCCCAACGGCTGAGCTGGTCCCGGCGCTCTGCTTTGCCGTCATCTTCATCTTTGCCCGTTTCCGTTCACAAGCGGCAACTAACTGAACATTTTTCCGAATAACGTGAGGAACCTGTAATGAAAAAAATCAGCTTACCGAAAATTGGCATTCGCCCGGTTATTGATGGACGTCGCATGGGGGTACGCGAGTCGCTGGAAGAACAGACCATGAATATGGCGAAAGCCACCGCTGCGCTTATCACCGAAAAACTCCGCCATGCCTGCGGCGCGCAGATTGAGTGCGTGATTGCGGATACCTGCATTGCCGGAATGGCGGAATCCGCCGCCTGTGAAGAGAAATTCAGCAGCCAGAATGTTGGCGTAACCATTACCGTGACACCGTGCTGGTGCTACGGCAGCGAAACCATCGATATGGACCCAATGCGCCCGAAAGCCATCTGGGGCTTCAACGGTACGGAACGTCCCGGCGCCGTTTATCTGGCCGCCGCGTTGGCCGCGCACAGCCAGAAAGGCATTCCGGCATTCTCTATTTATGGTCATGACGTACAGGATGCCGACGACACCTCGATCCCTGCCGACGTTGAAGAAAAACTGCTGCGCTTTGCGCGCGCTGGTCTGGCGGTCGCCAGCATGAAAGGCAGAAGCTACCTCTCTGTGGGTGGTGTCTCAATGGGGATTGCCGGTTCCATCGTCGATCACAACTTCTTTGAGTCCTGGCTGGGGATGAAAGTGCAGGCGGTGGACATGACCGAGCTGCGCCGTCGCATCGACCAGAAAATCTATGACGAAGCCGAGCTGGAGATGGCGCTGGCGTGGGCGGATAAAAACTTCCGCTATGGCGAGGATCAGAACGCGCAGCAGTACAAACGTAATGAAGAACAAAGCCGCGCGGTGCTGAAAGAGAGCCTGCTGATGGCGATGTGCATTCGCGACATGATGCAGGGCAACAACAAGCTGGCGGAAAAAGGGCTGGTCGAAGAGTCGCTGGGATTATAACGCCATTGCGGCAGGCTTCCAGGGCCAGCGCCACTGGACCGATCAATACCCGAACGGCGACACCGCCGAAGCGCTGCTGAACAGCTCCTTTGACTGGAACGGCGTGCGCGAACCGTTTGTCGTCGCTACCGAAAACGACAGCCTCAACGGCGTAGCGATGCTGCTGGGCCATCAACTCACCGGAACCGCGCAGGTCTTTGCCGACGTGCGAACCTACTGGTCCCCGGAAGCGGTAGAGCGCGTCACAGGCCAGCCGCTCACCGGCCTTGCGGAGCACGGCATCATTCACCTGATCAACTCTGGCTCTGCGGCGCTGGACGGCTCCTGCAAACAGCGCGATAGCGAAGGCAAACCGACCATGAAGCCGCACTGGGAAATCAGCCAACAGGAAGCGGACGCCTGCCTGGCCGCCACCGAATGGTGCCCGGCGATCCACGAATACTTCCGTGGCGGCGGCTACTCCTCTCGCTTCCTGACCGAAGGCGGCGTGCCGTTCACCATGACCCGCGTGAACATCATCAAGGGTCTGGGGCCGGTACTGCAAATCGCTGAAGGCTGGAGCGTGGAACTGCCGAAAGAGATGCACGATCAGCTCGACGCCCGCACCAACTCGACCTGGCCGACCACCTGGTTTGCGCCACGTCTTACCGGTAAAGGCCCGTTCACCGACGTTTACTCGGTGATGGCGAACTGGGGCGCTAACCACGGCGTACTGACCATCGGCCACGTCGGCGCTGACTTCATCACGCTCGCCGCCATGCTGCGTATTCCGGTCTGTATGCACAACGTGGACGATGCGAAAATCTACCGTCCTTCCGCCTGGGCTGCGCACGGTATGGATATTGAAGGCCAGGATTATCGCGCCTGCCAGAACTATGGGCCGCTGTACAAACGTTAATGCGTCACTTCTTTGCCCGGTGGCGTAAGCTTACCGGGCCTACAATTTCGCATTTTGTAGGCCGGATCAGCGAAGCGCCATCCGGCAACGTTTCGGAGCTACTATGAAACAAGACGTCATTCTGGTTCTCGACTGCGGCGCCACCAACGTACGGGCAATGGCCGTTGACCGTCAGGGAAACATTGTCGCCCGCGCATCAACAGCGAATGCCAGCGACATCGCCACGGAAAATAGCGCCTGGCATCAGTGGTCGCTGGCGGCCATTCTGCAACGCTTCGCGGACTGCTGTCAGCAACTGAAGACGGAACTGGCGGCCTGCCGGGTTCGCGGCATCACCGTCACGACGTTCGGCGTAGACGGCGCGCTGGTTGATGAACAGGGTCAGTTACGCTATCCGGTCATCAGCTGGAAATGCCCCCGCACCCTTGCCGTCATGGAAAACATCGGCCGCTTTATGCCGCCGCAGCAGTTGCAGGCGATCTCCGGCGTCGGCGCATTCGCCTTTAATACGCTGTATAAACTGGTGTGGCTGAAAGAGAACCACCCACAGTTGCTCGAACAGGCGCACGCCTGGCTGTTTATTTCATCGCTGATCAACCACCGTTTAACCGGTGAATTCACCACCGATATCACCATGGCGGGCACCAGCCAGATGCTGGATATCCACCAGCGGGATTTCAGCCCGGAGATTTTACAGGCCACGGGTTTACCCCGCCGTCTGTTTCCACGGTTAGTTGAAGCGGGCGAACGGATTGGCACGTTGCAAAACGACGCCGCAAACCTGCTTGGGCTTGAGGCGGGTATCCCGGTGATCTCCGCCGGGCATGACACGCAGTTTGCCCTCTTTGGCGCCGGCGCAGAACAGGATGAACCGGTACTCTCGTCCGGTACGTGGGAAATCCTGATGGTACGCAGCGCGCAGGTGAACACACCGCTGCTCAGCCATTACGCCGGTTCCACCTGTGAACTGGACAGCCAGGCCGGGCTTTATAACCCAGGCATGCAGTGGCTGGCTTCCGGCGTGCTCGAATGGGTGCGCAAACTGCTCTGGACGCCAGAAACGCCGTGGCAGACGCTGATTGACGAGGCGCACGCCATTCCGCCGGGAGCTGAAGGCGTGAAGATGCAGTGCGATCTCCTCACCTGTCAAAACGCGGGCTGGCAGGGGGTGACGCTGAACACAACGCGTGGTCATTTTTACCGCGCCGCGCTGGAAGGGCTCACGGCGCAACTGCAACGTAATCTGCAAACGCTGGAAAAGATTGGTCACTTCCAGGCAACTGAGCTTCTGCTGGTTGGCGGCGGAAGCCGCAACGCGCTGTGGAATCAAATCAAAGCCAATCTGCTTGATATACCGATTAAGGTGCTGGATGACGCGGAAACTACCGTCGCCGGGGCCGCCATGTTCGGCTGGTATGGCGTAGGCGAATTTGCCAGCCCGGAACAGGCCCGAGCCCAGGTGCGCTATCAGTACCGCTATTTCTGGCCGCAAACTGAACCCGAATTTATTGAGGGAGTGTGAGATGCTAAAAACTATTTCGCCATTAATATCCCCTGAGTTACTGAAAGGTGCTGGCTGAAATGGGGCACGGGGATGAGATTATTTTTTCCGATGCCCACTTTCCCGCGCACAGCATGGGACCGCAGGTATTCGCGCAGATGGTCTGAAAGTCAGCGATCTGCTCCGGCGATTATCCCGCTGTTTTGAACTGGACAGCTACGCGCCGCCGCTGGTGATGATGGCCGCCGTAGAGGGCGATTCGCTCGACCCGACGGTTGAAGCGCGTTATCGCGATGCGCTCTCATTGCAGACGCCGTGCCCGGAGATTGTCCGCATCGACCGCTATGCGTTTTATGAGCGGGCGCAAAAAAGCCTTTTGCGATCGTTATCACAGGAGAGTGCGCGAAGTACGGGAATATTCTTTTAAAAAAAGGGGTAACGCCGTAATCTCTTGCCGGTGCGCCCGCATGATGCGGGCGTTCATCGAATGATGGGGTGAGAAAAGATGAAAGCGGCACGCCAACAAGCGATAGTAGACCTGCTGATCAACCATAAAAGTCTGACCACCGAGGCGCTGTCGGTACAGCTTAACGTCAGCAAAGAGACCATTCGCCCGCGATCTCAGCGAGCTACAGGCGCAGGGAAAAGTGCTGCGCAATCACGGGCGCGCCAAGTATATTCACCGGGAAAACCAGGACAGCGGCGACCCATTCCACATCCGGCTGAAAAGCCACTATGCGCATAAAGCGGATATCGCCAGGGAGGCGCTGGCATGGATAGAACCGGGCATGGTGATCGCTCTGGACGCCAGCTCAACCTGCTGGTATCTGGCCCGCCAGTTGCCGGACATTGATATTCACGTCTTTACCAACAGTCACCGATTTGCCAGGAGCTGGGCAAACGCGAGCATATTCAGCTCATCAGTTCCGGCGGCCAGCTTGAGCGTAAATATGGCTGCTACGTCAATCCGTCGCTTATTTCTCAGCTTAAGCCGCTCGACATTGACCTGTTTATTTTTTCCTGCGAGGGGATTGACCGCGGCGGCGCGCTCTGGGACTCAAATACGATCAACGCGGATTTCAAATCCACGCTGCTTAGGCGCGCATCACAGTCTTTATTGTTGATCGACAAGAGTAAGCTCAACCGCTCGGGAGAGGCCTGCATCGGGCATCTGGATGATGTGACGCACATCATTTCCGATGAGCGCCAGGGGGTGATTCACGCCTGATGGCGTTGCCGCTTATCAGGACAACAAATACCCGGCGCGGGCCGGATAAGGCATTTACGCCTCTATCCGGCAATTCATCGTATTACCGCTCGTCGCGACGCCCGCCCACGGCGGCCCACAGCCGACGACATGCACGGTCACTTCTTCACGATCGTGATACAGCTGTCGCGCCTGAATTTGCGCGTTAATGCCGTGTTCATCAAGCTGCGCCTGAATGTATGCCAGGTTCTGCGACACCTCTTCATAGCGTTTTTTCATCGGCAGCTTGAGATTGAAGACTCGTCTCGCGACACCAGCCGTTTACTAACCACTGCGCCATCAGCGCGGCAACCTTAGCAGGCTTTTCCACCATGTCGCACAACCATCCACGAGATGTTATTGCGATTCGGACGGTATCTGAATCCATCTTCGCGCAGCCAGGTCACCTGCCCGGTATCCATCAGGCTCTGCGCCATTGGGCCGTTATCGACAGAGTAAACCCACATGTTGCGCTTCACTAACTGGTAGGTCCAACCGCCAGGGCAGGCGCCTAAATCCACGGCATACATCCCGTTCGCCAGACGTTCATCCCACTCATCGGCCGGAATAAAAACATGCAGCGCTTCTTCCAGCTTCAGCGTCGAACGGCTTGGCGCATCGGCCGGGAATTTCAGCCGCGGAATCCCCATATAGAACGGCGAGTTGTTGTCAGGATACGAATACCCGGTATAACAGCAACCCGGCGCGATGAAGAAAACATGCACCACCGGACGCTTTGGCGTTTCATAGTTTGTCAGAATCCCCGCGTCGCGCAGCGCGGCCCGCAGCGGCACCGTAAATTTACGGCAAAACTTCATCAACTCTTTGCTTTCATTGGTGTCTGCGACTTCAACACGCAGCTCGCCGCCTTTTTCCACAACGCCCTGTAGCATCCCGACAATCGGCGTAATGCGATCGTCCGGCGGCAGGTCGCGCAGCAGCTCGCCGACGACGAACATCTGACGCGCAAAAATGAGCGAGGAAAAAGGCAACTCTTTTACTATTTTTTCAGCATCGTCCGGCTGATAGCACTCAAAGACGACGTATCCGGCATTGTCTTTAACACGAGCGAAGCCAAAGATTTCCCGACGCGCCGCCTTATCCGTCATTTCGGCAGCACACTCCTTTTCAAAACCAGGGCGACACAACAATACAACCTTATTCATGACCAACGCCCTTACGTTTCAAACGGATGGCGCCAATTAACATCAGCACCCAGCCTGCCAGGAAACTCACGCCGCCGACAGGAGTAACAAACGCCCACAGGCGTAAATGAGACAGCGCCAGGCAATACAGGCTGCCGCTAAACAGCACCGTACCTAACGCCAGAAAAACGCTGCTCCAGTAAAACCAGATGCTAATGCGTCGCTGCATCGCAACCGCCAGGCCAAAAATGGCCAGCGTATGAAATGCCTGATATTGCAGGCCGGTCTGGACCCAGCCCATTTCAACCACACCAAGAGTTTTGCTCAGGACATGCGCCCCAAAGGCACCCAGAGCAACATAGATAAAGCCGCTTATCGCGGCAAAAATCAGCATAAAACGGCTGGTCATGGTAGTACCCTAAATAAATTATTGTTCGTAACGAAAGCGGAATTTTTCTTGTTCAGCGGCCGCTTTGGTCAGAATCCACTGACGAAAGGCGGCTATTTTACCCAGTTCTGCCTGACTGTCATGACAAACCAGATAAAAAGCATTTTTACTGACCAGAACGTCGTTAAAGGGACAGACAAGACGCCCGGCTTCAATTTCTGATTGCGCCATGACGTTGTTCGCCAGCGCAACCCCCTGTCCGTGGATGGCAGCCTGTAGCACCATTGCGCTATGGCTGAAAATAGGTCCCTGCTGCACATTAATATGATTCAGCCCCAACTGACGCGTATAGGTCTGCCAGTCTCTTCGCGAAGCATCATGCAGTAATGTATGTTTTGCCAGATCTTCCGGCGTCTTTAACGGCTTATCGCCCGTCAGTAATAACGGTGAACACACCGGCAGTAAATATTCTGCGTACAATTTTTCGACGCGCAAGCCCGGCCAGTTGCCACGCCCATAAAAAATAGCGACGTCGACATCATCAGCCAGCTTATCTTCCTGACGGTCCACGGCCTGAATTCTGACATCGATTCCCGGATAAGTTGAGTTAAAGCTTGAGAGTCGAGGAACCAGCCACTGGATCGCAAAACTGGGCAATAAACTGACCGTAAGCGCGCCTTTTGCACTCCGCGCCTGAAGTTTACGCGTCGCTTCGGTTAATTGCGAAAAAATCTCTTTGATGTCGGAGGAAATAGCTCTGCCCCCTCTTCCGTGAGCAAAAGCGAACGATTGCGACGACGGAACAGTTTTAGCCCCAAAAAATCCTCAAGTGACTTGATTTGGTGACTTACTGCGGCCTGTGTCACAAAAAGCTCTTCTGCTGCGCGAGTGAAGCTTAAATGCCGCGCTGCGGCATCAAAAACACGTAATGCATTTAAGGGTGGTAATCGTTTTGACATGGCTTTTTAGACTTTGATGTTAAATAAATTTAACAATTAGGCAACCTTGTGTAACCTATTAGTTTTTTTTAATCTGAGCCATTATAATTTGTCCGTTGAGGTTCTACCAGCAAATACCTATAGTGGCGACACTTCCTGAGCCGGAACGAAAAGTTTTATCGGAATGCGTGTTCTGATGGGCTTTTGGCTTACCGGTTGTGATGTTGTGTTGTTGTGTTTGCAATTGGTCTGCGATTCAGACCATGGTAGCGAAGCTACCCTTTTTCACTTCCTGTACATTTACCCCTGTCTGTCCATAGTGATTAATGTAGCACCGCCAATTGCGGTGCTTTTTTTTGTCCATGACCGACCGGTTACTGATCCAGTTCGACCATCTCTTTAACGTCAGTACGATTGATCTGCTGTTTGTGCCGTTAGCGTCTTTATAAGAATCATGCCGGTTTCATCATCGGTTTTTGGCTTACCGTCTGACACGATAGTACGGCCATCATTTGTGTGCATCACATAATTCGGACCGGAACAGGCGCTCAGGGCAAAAGTCAGCATACATGCAGAGATCATTGCGGCAGTCTTTTTCATTTTCATCTTCTTCTCCTTAAAGCTGTTTATGCTAAATAAAACGGGTTCCGTAACAGGCAAAAACATTCGCCTAACACTATTTAGCATAACCTGCTTCCCTGACTTCACCAGGATAACCAGACAATTCCGATGGTTAGGACAAACCTTGTATCACAGCCCTTTTTGCGCCACGATCGGTATACTGAATTGAGGAATACCATGAACGCTTTCAATCCTGCGCAGTTTCGCGCGCAATTTCCTGCCCTTACCGATGCGGGCGTTTATCTCGACAGCGCCGCGACGGCGCTTAAGCCTCAGGCCGTGATCGACGCCACGCATCAGTTCTACAGCCTGAGCGCCGGAAACGTCCATCGCAGCCAGTTCGCCGAGGCACAGCGGCTAACCGCACGCTATGAAGCGGCGCGCGGCAAAGTGGCGCAGTGGCTGAACGCGCCTGATGATGCATCGATTGTCTGGACACGCGGCACCACGGAAGCCATCAATATGGTGGCGCAATGCTATGCCCGCCCGCGCCTGCAACCCCGGCGATGAGATAATCGTCAGTGAAGCGGAGCATCACGCGAATCTCGTTCCCTGGCTGATGGTCGCTCAGCAGACGGGCGCAAAAATCGTCAAACTGCCCCTGAATGCCCTTTTCCTCCCCGACGTGGAGCGTCTGCCTGAACTCATCACGCCACGCAGCCGAATTCTGGCGCTGGGACAGATGTCGAACGTCACGGGCGGCTGCCCGGACCTGGCGCGCGCTATCACGCTGGCGCACGCGGCAGGGATGGTGGTGATGGTTGACGGCGCGCAAGGCGCGGTGCATTTCCCCGCCGATGTACAGCAGCTGGATATTGATTTTTATGCCTTCTCCGCCCACAAGCTGTACGGCCCGACGGGCATCGGCGCGCTGTACGGCAAACCGGCCTTACTGGAAGAGATGTCCCCGTGGCTCGGCGGCGGCAAGATGATCGCTGAAGTCAATTTTGAAGGATTCACAACCCAGGCCGTTCCCTGGCGTCTGGAAGCCGGCACGCCAAAACGTGGCTGGAGTTATTGGCCTTAGCGCCGCGCTGGAGTGGCTGGCGGAAGTGGATATGGCGCAGGCCGAAAGCTGGAGTCGCGGTCTGGCGACGCTGGCGGAAGACGCGCTGGCGAAGCGCCCGGGTTTCCGCTCTTTCCGTTGCCAGGACTCCAGCCTGCTGGCCTTCGATTTTGCCGGCGTTCATCACAGCGATATGGTGACGTTACTGGCCGAATACGGCATCGCCCTGCGCGCCGGGCAGCACTGCGCGCAGCCGCTGCTGGCGGCGCTTGGCGTAACGGGCACCCTGCGCGCCTCTTTTGCGCCGTATAATACAAAGCATGATGTGGATGCGTTGGTCAGCGCCGTTGACCGCGCGCTGGAAATACTGGTGGATTAATGACAAGCCCTCTTTTTGCCGGACACCCGTTTGGCACGACCGTAACGGAAGAGACGTTACGCGCTCTCTTTATCCCGCTCTCGCAGTGGGAGGACAAGTATCGCCAGCTTATTCTGTTGGGTAAGCAACTCCCGGCATTGCCGGATGAGCTAAAAACGCAGGCAAAAGAGATCGCAGGATGTGAGAACCGCGTCTGGCTGGGGCATACCCTGTCAGAGAAGGGAACGCTGCACTTTTTCGGTGACAGCGAAGGGCGTATTGTACGCGGTTTGCTGGCGGTTTTACTCACGGCGGTAGAGGGAAAGACCCCGGCGGAACTGCTGGCGCACTCGCCGCTGGGGTTGTTTGATGAGTTAGGCTTAACAACACAACTTAGCGCATCGCGCAGCCAAGGGCTGCATGCGCTGAATAACGCGATTCTTGAGGCTGCCCAGCAAGCCGGATGACGACGCTGATGCGTCTTATCCGGCCTACAACACCGCACGAACCGTAGGTCGTATAAGCATAGCGCCATCCGACACAATCAAGCCTGACGCGCCGCCTTCGCCATCATCTTCTTCAGCGCATGAGACACAGCAACAAAGCCAAAGGTCGCAGTTACCATCGTGGCTGCGCCGAATCCAGAGGCACAATCCATTCTTTTCGGCCCTTCCGCCGTCGCTTTCATCGCACATACGGAACCATCAGCCTGCGGATAAACCAGCGCTTCCGTTGAGAACACGCAGTCCACGCCCAGTTTGCCCTTGCTGTTTTTCACCACGCCAAAGTCGCTTTTCAGCCGTTCGCGCAGTTTCGCCGCCAGCGGGTCCTGGATGGTTTTCGCCAGATCCGTTACCTGAATCTGGGGTCGGGTCTATCTGCCCACCCGCCCCGCCGGTGGTGACTAACGGAACCTTATTTCGGCGGCACCAGGCAATCAGCGCGGCTTTTGGCCGCACGCTGTCGATGGCATCAATGACATACGAAAACCCTGCGCTCATATACTCCGCGACATTATCCGGCGTGACAAAGTCATCCACCCACCGTCACCCGGCACTCCGGGTTGATCTGACGAATACGCTCGGCCATCACCTCGGCTTTCGCCAGACCGACGTTATCGCGCAGCGCATGAATTTGCCGGTTGGTGTTGGTGACGCATACGTCATCCATATCGATGAGCGTGATCGCGCCAATGCCGGTACGCGCCAGCGCCTCTGCCGCCCAGGAGCCGACGCCGCCGATTCCGACCACGCAAATATGCGCACCAGCAAACAGCTGCAACGCTTTTTCACCATACAGACGGGCGGTGCCGCCAAAACGCTGGCGCCAGGCATCACTAATTACAACAGACATACGACCTCAGAATTAAAAAGGGGTAATACGATCGTAGGCCGGATACGTCGCTTGCGACGCCATCCGGCATGATTTGGCCTGATGGCGCTACGCTTATCAGGCCTACGATTTAAATCTTCAGCGAAGCCGCCATCAGGCAATCAGCCGCTAAATACGTTACCGGTTCCCGGGGCGTTTTTCAGCACCCAGACGCGCCCATAGTGATTATACCAGCCTGCGCGGTGCCCGGCGTCCGGGCCTATCCCCTGATAAATATCAAAGTGCTGGCCTTTAATCGCGCCGCCCACGTCCAGCGCCACCATCAGGCGCAATTCGTACTGGCCGTTAAACTTACCGTTGTTATCCAGCAGCGGAACTTCCGCCAGCAGGGTTGTTCCTGCCGGGATAATGCTGCGATCGGAAGCCACAGACGCACGGCCGATAAGCGGCACGGCGCTGGCGCCTTTCACCGGGGCAAAAGATTGCGGCTTAAAGAAGACGAATGACGGGTTTTGTTCCAGCAGCTCGCGCACTTCCGCTTCACTGTGGGTTTCTCCCCAGTGGCGAATGGCCTGCATCGACATATCTTCTTTCTTCACTTCACCGCGATCGATCAGCACCTTGCCGATACTGCGGTAAGCATGGCCGTTTTTCCCGGCATAGCTGAAGAAATTCAGCGGGCTGCCGTCGCCAAAATCAATATAGCCGCTGCCCTGAACGTCCATTATGAAGTTATCCATCAGCGAGTTGCTGTACGCCAGAATGTAGCTGTCGCTCAGCGCGCCGGAATAGATCTCGGCACGAGACGGTAAGCGGCCGCGTTTTGGCGGCATACGATAAATAGGGTACTGGAACTCCCCCTGACGGGTATGGCGCGCCTGAATAACCGGCGTGTAGTAGCCGGTGAACTGGACGTTGCCGTAGTTATCCGCCCCTTCCATCTGCCAGGCATCAATACCAAACTGGCGCATCATTCGCGTATCGCCACCAGAACGTAACCACTCCTGCACGGCGTTATAGACGTTGCTCTGGTTGCCATACAGACGCGGCGACGCGCTGCGGATTTGGTTGACCTGCTCGGCGAAATCGCCTGCGTTGATAGGCGCCCCAATGGCGTCAGGTTGGTTCACCAGTGAGAAAGGCTGGGTAAACTTCCGTCTTTATACTGCTGGCCGCGATCGGTCGGTTTAGAGGAACAGGCGGCAAGCATTGCAACCACCGCCCCCATAAGAAGGTAATTTGCCCAACGTCCTTTCATGAGTTCTCGTCTTTTAGCTGTAAATCTTGCGCTATGAAGATAACAAACCCCCGAACCTAATGAAATGCGAAGCGCTCCCCTGACGCAAATTACGCACAAAAAACGTACCAAAGCGCGTTGTTTTTGCACACAATCATCCCAATTTCGTGATCCGGGTGAAAAAAGGGTTGGCATGAAAATGTTAGCAGAGTATAGTGCGCATCCACGGACGCGGGGGTGGAGCAGCCTGGTAGCTCGTCGGGCTCATAACCCGAAAGGTCGTCAGTTCAAATCTGGCCCCCCGCAACCAATACAATGTGAAGAAAAAGTTACTCGATGGAAGAGTAACAGACGGACGCGGGTGGAGCAGCCTGGTAGCTCGTCGGGCTCATAACCCGAAGGTCGTCGGTTCAAATCCGGCCCCCGCAACCAATTGAAATATGATGTAATATTTTGCAAAGTAGTTCGAATCACAACAAGGCGGCGACGCAGTGAATCCTTAGGAGCTTACTCCAGTAAGTGACTGAGGTGAACGAGGAAAGCCAACGCAGATGTGGTTTGAAATACGAAGCAGAAAGACGGACGCGGGGGTGGAGCAGCCTGGTAGCTCGTCGGGCTCATAACCCGAAGGTCGTCGGTTCAAATCCGGCCCCCGCAACCAATATTAAACACCTTAACGGGTGTTTTTTCGTTTCTACGGTCCGTAAAAAAAAGCGCCTTTCAGCGCTTTTTTATTATCCCCTTCTCGCCAGCGTCGCCCCATCGGCAAAGTAGGCTTTAATACCCGCCAGAATCGACTCCGCCACTTCCTGCTGGAACTTCGCCGTTTTGAGCTTACGCTCCTCTTCAATATTACTGATAAAGGCGGTTTCCACGAGAATAGAGGGAATATCCGGCGCTTTCAGCACCGCAAAGCCGGCCTGCTCGACCTGATTTTTGTGCAGATTATTAACCCTTCCCAGCTTGTTGAGCACCGCTTTACCGAACTTCAGGCTATCGGCGATGGTCAACGATTGCAACCATGTCGAACATGGTGTGATCGACATAGCGATCGCCGCTTTTACTCACGCCGCCGATCAAATCCGAGGCATTCTGAGTTTGCGCGAGGTATTTTGCCGCCGTACTTGGTCGCGCCCTTCGTCCGAGAGCGCAAAAACGGATGAACCGCTGGGCTGTCGGCTGGTAAACGCGTCCGCCATGGATAGAGACAAACAGGTCGGCGCGCTGCTTCTGGGCTTTCGCCACGCGCACTTTCAGCGGAATGAAAGATATCCTCATTACGCGTCATGTAGACCTTCATATTGCCTTCTCTCTCAATTAACGCGCGCAAGCGGCGGGCAATCTGCAAACACCACGTCTTTTTCGCGCGTCTTGTATTTCCCCACGGCGCCGGGATCTTCCCCTCCATGACCGGATCGAGCATGATCACGATCGGGCGATCGCGCCCCGCCTTGCCCGGCTGCGGCCGCTCTGCGCAGGCGGCACCTGCTTATCCAGATCGCCTTTGTTGTAATCTTCCAGCAGCGCCAGCAACGGGTCCTGCATATCCTGCGCATTGGCAGGGTAGAGATCCATCACCAGGCGTTCTTTAAAGCCCGCCACCGGCGCAAGGGCAAACAGCTGCGGTTTCACGTTTTGCTTCAGCTCAAACACCATCCGCACCGTCTGTGGATCAAACTGCCCCACTCGCGCTGACTTGATATACGGATCGTCCGCGCGGATCTGCGCGCCAATGCCTTTTAAGCACCGAGTTCAGATTCACGCCTTCAATATCCACCACCACGCGCTCAGGGTTACTCAGGGCAAACTGTTTTGTATTTCAGCAGACGGTTCGATTCCACCGTGACGCGGGTATAGCTGGACGCAGGCCAGATGCGTACCGCGACGACCTGGCTGACGGCAGCCAAACCGACCTGACTTACGCTCAATAGCCACCATGGCGCCCGTCCCTTGTAGTAAACGACGGCGACTGATTGCTGAGTTGGATCCCGACATGCTTCTCCCGAGCAAAAACAAACTTAACGGTGCTGATGTACAAAACGTCTAAATTGACCGGAAACTTTAGCGAATGACGCATAATCTGTCATCTATAAAAAGGGTAAACTTTCTTTTTGTATTCACGGTATTACTGGGAGAAAACTTCAGCGGGATTAAAATTTGCGCTTGCGCACGACGGAAAAACAGAATAAAAATACATTAATTTCGAATAATCATGCAATGAGGGTGTGCCGTGGTGAAGGAACGTAGAACCGAACTGGTACAGGGATTCCGCCATTCTGTTCCCTATATCAATACCCATCGGGGAAAAACGTTTGTCATTATGCTTGGCGGTGAGGCCATTGAGCATGAAAATTTCTCCAGTATCGTCAATGACATCGGGCTTCTGCACAGTCTGGGTATTCGCCTGGTGGTGGTGTATGGCGCGCGTCCGCAAATCGACGCGAACCTTGCCGCACATCATCATGAGCCGCTGTACCACAAAAATACCCGCGTAACGGACGCCAAAACGCTGGAACTGGTTAAGCAAGCGGCAGGCACGTTGCAGCTGGATATCACCGCCCGTCTGTCGATGAGCCTGAACAACACCCCCTTACAGGGCGCGCACATCAACGTCGTCAGCGGCAATTTTTATTATTGCACAGCCGCTGGGCGTGGATGACGGCGTGGATTACTGCCACAGCGGACGCATTCGCCGTATTGATGAAGAGGCGATTCATCGCCAGTTAGACAGCGGCGCAATTGTGCTGATGGGGCCGGTCGCGGTTTCCGTCACAGGCGAAAGTTTTAACCTGACCTCAGAAGAGATCGCCACGCAGCTCGCCATCAAACTGAAGGCGGAGAAGATGATCGGCTTCTGTTCATCGCAAGGGGTAACTAACGACGAAGGCGACATCGTTTCCGAACTTTTCCCGAACGAAGCGCAGGCACGCGTTGAAGCGCAGGAAGAAAAAGGCGATTACAATTCAGGCACCGTGCGGTTCCTGCGCGGCGCGGTGAAAGCCTGTCGCAGCGGCGTGCGTCGCTGCCATCTGATTAGCTACCAGGAAGACGGCGCGCTATTGCAGGAGCTGTTCTCACGCGACGGGATAGGGACGCAAATCGTGATGGAGAGCGCCGAGCAGATTCGTCGCGCCACCATTAACGATATCGGCGGGATCCTGGAGCTGATTCGCCCGCTGGAACAACAGGGGATTCTGGTGCGCCGCTCCCGTGAACAACTGGAGATGGAGATCGACAAATTCACGATTATCCAGCGAGATAATCTGACCATCGCCTGCGCCGCGCTGTACCCTTTCCCCGAAGAAAAAATCGGCGAAATGGCCTGCGTGGCGGTACATCCAGATTATCGCAGTTCATCGCGTGGCGAAGTCTTGCTGGAACGGATCGCCGTGCAGGCAAGACAGATGGGCCTCAGCAAGCTGTTTGTGCTGACAACGCGCAGTATTCACTGGTTCCAGGAACGTGGGTTTACGCCGGTGGATATCGAACTGCTGCCCGAGAGCAAAAAAGAGATGTACAACTATCAGCGTCGTTCAAAGGTGTTGATGGCAGATTTGGGATAACCCATTTTGCCTGACGACGACGCTAAAGCGTCTTATCGGGTCTACGGGGATGCTGTAGGCCGGATAAGCGCAGGCGCCATCCGGCAACTTGCCTCACAGCCCGTTATTAAAAAACGCGGACAGTCCGCTACGTCGCTCCGTGCGCGTCGCAATTGCCCCGCTCAAAACCCGTTCATCGGCATAGAGAGACAGGCGACGACGTGCGCGCGTCACGGCGGTATACACCAGCTCGCGGGTCACAACCGGCGAGCGCTGGCTGGGTAAAATCAGCGCCGCATGATCGAACTCCGATCCCTGCGATTTATGCACCGTCATCGCCCAGGTTGTTTCATGCTCCGGCAAACGGCTGGGCTGCACCGACTTAATGCTGCCATCCGGCATGGCGAACCACACCCTCAACCCCTGGCCGCGATCGAGCGCAATGCCGATATCGCCATTGAACAACCCCAACGCGCTGTCATTGCGCGCAATCATTACCGGACGCCCTTCATACCAGCGGCTGTGCGGGTGACGCTGAATTTTGCGCTTTTGCAGCATAACCTGTTCGATGCGTTCATTCAGACCGCCAACGCCAAACGGCCCTTCACGCAGCGCGCACAGCAACTGGTACTCATTGAAAGCCTGAATAATCGCCCCCGGCTCCGCGCCCTCGCGAACAAGCGCCAGATAACGCCCATAACCGGCCAGTGCCTCATCGAGCATGGCGGCGTAATCCTCGCTGCTCTGTAGCGTTCGTTTTTCAATATCGCTGAATCCCTGCTGAAAGACCGTTTTCATCGCCGCTTTATCGCCGCAATTAATGGCTGCCGCCAGTTGACCAATGCCGGAATCATGCCCGAAGCGATAGCTTTTTTGCAGCAAACACAGGCTATCGCGCAAAGAGGCCGCCTCCGTGCCTGCGCCCGCAGGAATGGGGCTTCCCGTCAGTCGGCTCAGCTGCTGCGCGCGACCGGCGGTAAATCCGGCATTTACCCAGGCGCAGATATCGCCCAGCACCGCCCCCGCCTCAACGGAAGCCAGCTGATCGCGATCGCCGAGAAAAATCACGCGTCCGTGCGGCGGCAACGCCTCAATTAGCCGCGACATCATCGGCAAATCGATCATTGATGCCTCATCCACCACCAGCACGTCCAGATGCAGCGGGTTTCCCGCGTGATGGCGCAGCCTCTGGCTACCTGGCTGTGCGCCCAACAGCCGGTGCAACGTACTGGCGTCATCCGGGATGCGTTTTTTTTGCTCATCCGTGAGAGGAAGCTGGCGCAACGCCGCGCCAAGCGACTCGGTCAGACGCGCCGCCGCTTTCCCCGTCGGCGCCGCCAGTCGTATACGGCATCGCTCGCCGTCCGCCATCTGAATCAACGCGGCCAGCAGCTTCGCCACGGTAGTGGTTTTACCGGTGCCAGGCCCGCCGGAAATGACGGAAATACGGGCGCGTCAACGCCACGGCCGCCGCCACTTTTTTGCCAGTTGACGTCATCCGTCGGCGGGAAAAGCGCATCCAGCGTACGGGCCAGTTGCTGTTCATCTACCGCGATAGCCTGGTTAACCTCGCTAAAAAAGCGGGCTACCGTGCGCTCGTTACTCCACATCCGGTTCAGGTAAAGGCGATCTTCATGCAGAATCAACGGCGTTGGCCGCTCTCCCCGACTGACCGCCCCGGAAGCCAGCAGACACGATGCCCAGTCTTCAGGCGCGTCCCTCTCGCTAAACCAGGAGACCAGTAGCGGATGCGACTCTTCCGTTATCGCCAGGCGCGAAAGCGGCATACAGACATGCCCCTTCCCCCGCATCGCGGCTGAGCAATGCAACGGCCAGCGTTACGCACGGATCGTCCTGCCCGGCAACCGCCAGCGCAAACTGAGCGTCTAATGGCCGCAACAGCTTTTGTTCTACGGCCTCCAGTAATCGCTTCTGAATTGTCATTGCGCCTCCTCCGCTACAACGCCTGCAAACATCTCATCCATTAACGCAATCAATTCGCCGTCCGGCCGGGTCGAGAAAATGCCCTGCCGTGGATATTCACGGTCAACGCCGCGCAGGAAAAGGTAGATCACGCCGCCGAAATGGCGTTCATAGTCATAATCGGCGATGCGATGGCGCAGATAGCGGTGCAACGCCAGCGTATACAGCTGATATTGCAGGTCATAGCGATGCGCCTGCATCGCTGAGGCCATCGCCTCCTGAGTGTAGGCCGTGCTGTCTTCGCCCAGCCAGTTTGATTTGTAATCGAGCAGGTAATATCGCCCTTCATGGCGAAACACCAGATCGATAAACCCTTTCAGCATGCCGCGAACCTGCATGAAGTCGAGCGGCGGGCAGCCCGCCGAGAGCGGATCAAACCGGCGAATCAGCGCATCCAGTTGACTGGCGATAAGCGGCTGTGCGATCGGCAGATAAAACGCCATCTCCACCTGTTTTTCACGGGCAGAAAGATGACGCAGACTCACTCCGCGTTCGGTCAGGGGAGCCTGCAAAACAGCGTCCAGCCACTGCGTTAAAACCGGCTCCCAGTGCGCGTCATAACCGCCAAGCTCCAGTTTTTCCCGCACCCAGGCCGGGTCAACGGGCTGCGTAAAGTCGAGGTCTTCAAACAGGCTATGCAGGAATGTACCCGGCGATGCCCCTCGCGGGAACTGGTGCGGCGTCAGCTCTGGCTCTTCCGCCACATCCCCCACCCCGGCGGCATCCACATCCAGACGCGGAATTAAATCCTGGGCGACGCTATGGCCTTGCTGCTGTAAGCCGGAATAACTGGTTACTCGCCAGTTGTCGGCAGGCGTTCGGCGTAACGCTCTGGCGCTTAGCGCCGCACGCGACGCTTCCGTTACCTGCCAGCGTTCGCTGTCCGGTTCGGCTGGCGTCCGACAGGCGATATCCTCTCCGCAAAGCGCGTCAATACAGGCGCGAAGCCCGGCGGCATCTTTCGGCTCACCTTTTTGCAGCAGGCGCCCGAGCGCGCTCTGGTGTACATCGGTATCGCCTTTCTTATCTCCGCGACGACGCACCAACGGCGCAACGCCGAGGCTGCAATGCCACACCGAACGGGTCAGCGCCACATAAAGCAAACGCAGGTCTTCCGCCAGACGCTCTGCTTCCGCCAGTTCAACACTCTCCTCGGCGTGGCTGAGATCCAGCACCGCGTCAAACGAATTGCGATCGTGATAAAACGCCTGATCCTGCACGCGGAAATGGGTAATAAAAGGCAACCAGACGAGCGGGTATTCCAGTCCTTTTGATTTATGGATGGTGACGATTTGCACCAGATGTTTATCGCTTTCCAGCCGCAGTTGCTGGCTGGCGGCATTGCTGTCCGGCTCAAGAATATGCTGCGACAGCCAGCGCACCAGCGCATGCTCGCTTTCCAACTGCGAACCGGCTTCCTGCAACAATTCGCTGATGTGCAGAATATCGGTCAGGCGGCGCTCGCCTCCCGCCGTCGCCAGCAGGTTTTCGGCAATATTCCGCGCTGACATCAGCGCGCGCAGCATGGGCATGACGCCGCGCTTATGCCAGATTTGACGATAGCCGTCGAACTCTTCGACCACCGTATCCCAGGCATTTTCGTCGTTATTCAGCGTTTCGATGTCCTGCGCGGTCAACCCCATCATCGAGGCCGCCATCGCGCTACGCAGCGTATTTTCACGCTCAGGCGTCATGACGGCCTGTAAGATCCACAGCATTTCCTGCGCTTCCAGCGTCTCAAATACGCTGTCGCGGTTGGAGAGATAAACGGACGGAATCGCCAGCAGCGTCAGCGCATCACGAATTTGCGCCGCTTCCTGGCGGCTTCGCACCAGCACGCTGATATCCGAGGCTCGAACCGGTCGTGAGGTTTTCTCGCTAACAAGCAGCGCATCGCCAGTTTGCCCGGCTTTCAGCCAGTCACGAATTTGCGTCGCGCACACCTGCGCCATGTAACTCTGATAGTCGCCGATGCCGCAGCTTTCCCCTTCCATCAACCACATGTTCATGGCGGGCTGCGTCTCGCCGTTCAGCACAAAGCGCAGCGACTGGTTCTTCTGAGCCGATTTAACCGGCGCAAATGGAATTTCGCGGAACATAAAGGCGTCGTTCATCTGACTGAATAACGTATTCACGCTGTTGACCATACCCGGTGCGGAACGCCAGTTAGTATCCAGCGTATAATGGGCACTGACCTCGCTGCGGGCTTTCATGTAGGTGAAGATATCCGCGCCGCGAAACGCATAAATCGCCTGTTTCGGATCGCCAATCAGCAACAGCGCGGTGTCCGGCTGATGCCGCCAGATGCGGCGGAAAATGCGGTACTGCTGCGGGTCGGTATCCTGAAATTCATCAATCATCGCCACCGGGAAACGGCCACGAATTGCGCTTGCCAGCGCATCGCCGCTATTACTACGCAGCGCAACATCCAGACGACTCAGCATGTCGTCGAAACCTAATTCACCCCGGCGTTGTTTTTCCTGCGCAACCGTCTCGCGGATTTCTGCCAGCGCACGGGTAATCAGCAGATCTTTTATCGTCAACGGTTCAGCCAGCAGTTCCTCAATGGCGACAAACAGCGGATGCTGCGGGGTTATGCCGCCCGCTTTGGTTCTCTCTTCCAGGAATCGCCGGGAGAATTTCTCCAGCGCGTCGGGTAATTGATAGGTTTGCGTTTCCGCCTGCGCCCACGCCGTGATCTTCTCGATCCATTTCGTCTGGTTGCCGCGATTGAATTTTCTGCGATCGATTCCCGACGACTCTATCACCCCATCCAGTTCATCAACGGACGCGCACCATTGCTGCTTCAGGGCGTTAATACGCGACAAAATGTGTTCGTGGCGAGACGCCAGCGTCTCGTCTGACGGCGGCGGTGCTTTGATGACCGGCGCTTCGCCCTGCAAATAACGATCGATATCTTTCAGTAGCGCCCGGGGGCCTTTCCACGCTTCAAAGACAACCTGGGCAATTTCGCGCGGCAGCGGATAACAGTGACGCCGCCAGAAGTCGGCGCAGGCCTGATAGCGCAGAAGGGATTCATCTTCGATTAATTGTTGCTCGAACAACATGCCGGACTCAAACGCATTCAGGCTGAGCATGCGCTGGCAAAAACCGTGGATGGTGAATACCGCCGCCTCATCCATCTGTCTTTCCGCCAACAGTAACCACTGCGCCGCCTGCTTTTTATCCTCGATCTCTTCCAGCAGGCGAGCATATAACGGGTTATCGGTAGTTTCACGCAGACAGGCGATGCGCAGTTCATGGATGTTGCTGCGGATGCGGCCGCGTAACTCTTCGGTGGCCGCCTCGGTAAACGTCACGACCAACAGTTCTTCCACGGTCAGCGGTCGGGGAAAGGCGGCAGAGCCGCCCAATCCGAGCAGCAGGCGCAGATACAACGCGGCGATAGTAAACGTTTTGCCAGTGCCCGCAGAGGCTTCAATCAGACGCTCGCCCGTAAGGGGCAAGCGTAAAGGATCAAGGGACTCAGCGGCATCATTCATTCTTTTCACTCATCAGGGGTAAGGTTTGCTGCAACGCGCTGACGTTCTCCCACACTTTCCAGCCTTCCGGGCGCACGTACTCTGCTTTCCCGTTCTGACTGCCGGAAACCTGTGACAGTATCGCCATGCCTTGCGGCTCAACCACCGCCTGATGGAAGAAATCGGCAAGTTTTTGCGGCGTCAGCAGTTTAATCTGAGCCACGATTTTATCACGTGAATCAAAGCGCATATTGCCGCGATCGAAATCTTTGCTTAATTTCGACGCTTCTTCGCCCAGCGTTTGCGGCGCTTGCAACATCTGCGCGATGATCGCCTGCTGAATTTGCGCAAACTCTTCCGGCGTCATCGCCCGCAGCTTCGCTTCCGCCGTTGGGAAGAATGCTTTGTAACGCTCCCAGAGATAAGACGGTTGCTTGTCGCTGCTTTGCAGCAGGAAACCCATTCCCCACTGACGCCCGACGCTCATCGGGAAAGCGAACACCGCATAGCCTAACTGTTCTTCAGTACGCAACTGATTATAGAACCACGGCTGAACGATTTGCCCTAACATCGCGCTGTAGGCTGAACTGGCATATTCATCGTAACCGGTTGGAACGAATACCGCCGCCAGCGCGGAGTCAGTGCTGCTCCCTGCCTTCTCAAAGATGACCGACTGCTTTTTATCCACCAGTACGTCTTTATTGCGACACCACTCTGAACCGTTGGCGCCAAGCTGCTGTTGGATATCCCGCGCCATGGTTTTCACCTGCGCTTCGCGCATATTGCCAATCACCAGAAACTCCGGTCGCGCGCCTGCTTTTAACGTATCGCGGTAAGCCATGACCTCTTTCAGCGTGATCGAAGGCAACAGCTTACGGCGTTCATCACGCTGGAAGTAAGGCACCTGAGAAAGCATCTGTGCCGGCATAATCGCCTGATCGTAGGCCTTCCCTTTTTCTGCGGAATCCATCATCTGCGCATACCAGGATTTCGCCTGTTCCAGCTGTTCTTCCGTCGCGGTGTAGCTGAAATACCCTTCCAGCAATGCCTGGAAAAGCTGCGGCAAGCGCTGCGTGTAACCGTTCGCGTTAAGCATCAGACCATTGTTGGCGTTGGTGGAAAAGCCAATCCCGCCGACCGATGCCTGGTTGCTTAACTGGTCGAGCGCGATCCCCGCGAGATAATCGTTTAACGCAAACATCACCTGGTTTCTGGCGCTGTCCATTGCTTTCGGGTTACGCAGAATAACGCTGACATCCGCCTTAGGCTCGCTGGCAAAATAACGGCTCGGCGCATAAACCACGCGCAAATCCGGTTCATCGACAATCAGCTCCGGGTGGGGATATTCCTTCTCCGGTTTGATCAGCGTGAAATCGTCTGGAATATAGGGGTTAAGCTCCGGTAATGACAGCGCAATGCCCTGCGCTTTTTGCTGCCAGTCGGCGAGCGTTTTGTCGTCGATTTTATTCACCTGATAAGGCGCGTCGACAAAATAGGCCGTTTTGTTGTGCGGTTCCTTCGGGCTGATGTACCAGATACGCGCATTCTGCGGCGTCATCATCGCCAGGCGTGATTTCACCGCCGCCGCATCGTATTGATCGGCGATATTCACCGCATCCAGCGTATGTTCCACCGGAACGCGAATCATCGTATCCGCCAGCCATTCGACGTAATCCATATCACGGGTGATAGAGGGGTAACGGAAGTCGAGATCCAGCACATGCGCCAGCTCATCGAAGTAGCGTTTATCCACGCCTTTTTCACGTAACAGGTTGAGATAGCTGAAGATGGCGGCGACAACGTCGTCCCGGTTCGCCAGCCCTTTGTCCGTCAGGGTAGCGGAAATGGCCAGTACGCCGCTGTTACCGTTAACCACCGGGTCGGAGTCCGCACGAATGCCTTCCACTAATCCTTGTTTTTGCAGCCAGTCGGAGAGCGTTCCCGGGCTCCGGTTGCCAATCAGGTAGGTCACCAGTTCGTCGGTTTTGCTGCGAAACTGCGCGCTATTGTTATCAATACGAAACTCTACGCGCAGCACTTTACGCGGCAGAGCAGGCACATAATGAATGATGATGCCCTTTTGCGCGTCCGTTACTACCGGCACGGTAATTTCCGGCTTTTTGATATTTTTATTCGGCACCCGGCCATAGGTTTCAGCCGCAATACGCGCCAGTTCCGGCAGCGGTTTGTTACTATAAATCACCGCTTTCATCAGGTTCGCTGAATAATATTTTTCGTGAAACGCCTGCAACGCCTGCTGAACCGGATTGCCAGGTTTGTCGCTTAAGGTTTCCAGATTGCCGCCAGAGAAGCGCGAACCCGGGTGCGCCGGGTTGATGGTTTCTGCGCTGACCTGCGCCATACGCATACCGTCTCGCGTACGCGCCATCGTCAGTTCGGCATTGACCGCATTGCGCTCACGCTCGGCATATTTTTTATCCAGCAACGGGGCGGCAATGGCATCGGCAAGACGATCGACCGCACCTGACAGGGCGTCGTTTTCCACCTCCAGATAGAAGGCGGTACGATACGGCGCGGTGCTGGCATTATGGCTGCCGCCGTGCATTTTAAGGTATTCGGCAAGGCTGTCAGGCTGGGGATATTTTTTAGACCCCATCAGGCTCATATGTTCGAGATAGTGCGCCAGCCCCTGATGTTCATCGGGGTCCTCCAGCGATCCAACAGGCACCACCAGCGCGGAAAGCGATTTCACCGCTTGCGGGTCGGATACCAGCAAAACCACCATGTCATTGTCCAGACGAATCGCCTGATACTGACGCGTATCTTTCTCGCTTTTACGGATGGTTTCCGCCAAAGGCTGCCAACCGGTATCTGCCTGACTTAAGGGTGCCCAAAGGGCGACAAACAACAGTAACGCTTTGAACCAGGTGCTGCGGGGCATTCACGAACCTCATCATTAACTTTCTTTCCCGCTCAGGTGAAGCGCGAGCGCGGACGCTGGCGCTTATTGAGCAGGACAAAACTGTGTGCTAAACGAGTCAGCATCTCTTATTGTAAAATCAGTCCGTGACAGAAAACGCATCATAAATGAAGCCATTTAATTGCGCAATTTTTATACAACCCTCACGACTGATTAAAACGAAATAGCGGTAACAGATAACGTTGAGACTGAGAAATAATGCTCTCTATCGTCTTCGGCTCCAGCTGTCGCCACAACCGTTGATACCAGATATCATCCCCTTCTCCGCGTATCACCATGTTACCTTCATAAGCCTGTAAGAACTTCGTCCGGGCTTTTTGCAGCGTGTCAGCATCATCTAACATGGCATCATTCGCCGCGTCATAACAAGCTTTTATCCATGCGCCGCCGCTTTCAGGAAGAACCAGCAGTGGGGACGACATCCCTTCCCGATAACCGTCAATCAGCTGAGCGAGGTAAGTTAACGCCTGTTCAGCCTCTAACGGCGGGAAGCGCCACTCTCCCTCTTTACGCAGGAACAAACGACTTTCGCCTTTTCCGCCACAGGCACAATAGACAAGGTGTTCCAGCCAAAGTTGCATTCCCTGCGCAACGCTTATTAAAGATGGGCGCCAGCGCAACAAACCGTCTTCCTGCACCTGCGGCAACCACCCCGTGATCTGCACGCCATTGCAGAGCAGATCAACTTCCATACTTTTCCCCGGCTGACGACACGCGATAATCCTGTCCGCCAGCGACTGCATCTCCTGACGCTGCGTATCCCAGAGGATCTCGCCAAAAGCGCCATACGGGAGATCGCCCGCCGCCCGGAAGCGACGGAATAAAAGCCCGGCATCCTCTTCTTCGACCAGCGTATTAAGCAACTGCTGATTAAGCTGATAGCGGGTTAGCCCTTCCAGAATGAACGGCTCCGTATCGGGAATTTCACTCTCTTCCGCGCGGAAATTCACCTGTAGCCGCATCTGGAAAAACGCCCGCACCGGATGCGCCCAGAAGCGCTGAAGTTTTTCCAGCGTCAACGTCTCAGGGAGTTCATAGGGCAACGGCTGTACAAAATCAGAGTGGGCCTCGCCTGACTGACTTGCAGCAGGCAGCCATTCGCGCGCGTAGCTTTGCTGATCACCGGGAAGATAGTTTTGCGCATCAAACGGCATCCGCGTGTGCAGGCGAGCGATATGCGCTTTCACGCGGGCCTCGCTCTCATCGCTGGTCAGTTCTTCATCTCCCGGCAAATAGTGACTTTGCCCGATATAATCCATCAGTTCCTGCACCAGGACTGACGGGAAACGTTCGCTGTTATCCTGAATAGAGCGCCCGATGTAGCTGATATAGAGCGTCTGCTGCGCAGAGATTAAGGCCTCAAGGAACAGGTAGCGGTCATCATCGCGACGGCTACGATCCCCGCGCATCGGTTTCTGACTCATCAGGTCAAAACCGAGCGGCGCCAGCTGACGCGGATAGACGCCGTCATTCATACCAAGGAGACACACAACCTTAAAGGGGATAGAACGCATAGGCATGAGCGTACAGATGTTTACCGGCCCCGCCAGAAAACGCTGGCTGATGCGTTCCTGATCCAGCCTTTGTGCCAGCTCGTCCCGTAACAGAGACAGCGGCACCGCATCGCCATACTCCGCCTCAAGCCCTTCGGTGATAATCGCCTGCCATTGCTGCTCGATAAGGGTCATCGCGGCTTCCGTTTCCGCATCGGGCAGGAAAAAGTCATTGAGCATGTCGCGGCAAACCGGGAGCCACTCTTCCAGCGGACGCGCCTGCGCCAGTCCGCGACGCCAGAGGTTCAACTGCATAAGCAGGGACGCCAGATGCCCGACCAGCTCCGCAATCAGCCCGCTGGACTCGTCATAAGGCAGCACGGACTGCCATTCGCCCTGCGCGCTTTCCATCGCGTAACCCAGCAGCATACGCGTCAGGCCAAATTGCCAGGTATGCTGCCCCGTTGCAGGAAGCGCCAGCTCGCGCACGTTGTCGTCATCAATCCCCCAGCGGATACCCGACTCATTGACCCATAAGCGAAGATAGCGCAGCCCTTCTTCGTTGATGTTAAACCGAGCCGCCAGAACCGGCACGTCCAGCAGCGCCAGCACATCTTCAGAGACAAAACGGCTGTCCGGCAACGACAGCAGGCTGATAAACGCCTGCAAAACGGGATGCGACTGACGCGCCCGGCGATCGGAGATGGCATAAGGCAAATAGCGTTCGGCAGGCGCACTGCCAAATACGGCCTGAATAAAGGGGCTATAGCTGTCGATATCCGCCACCATGACGATAATATCGCGCGGCATCAGCGTCGGGTCGGCCTCCAGCATCGCCAGCAAACGATCGTGCAGGATCTCCACTTCACGCTGCGGGCTATGGCATACGTGAAAGGTCACGCTGGCGTCATTCGGGTCAAGCAGACGCTTGTTGTCGCTTCGGGCGTACTCTTCGAGGTTCACCCCAGCCACGGCGCGACTTTCCAGCTCAAGGATGTCCGCCTGAATGTTATGAAGCAGGTTGTCCGGGGGAATATCGACAAACGCATCCAGTTCCTGCGTGTTTTCCAGTTCGGAAAGCAAGTAGATGTAATCCCGCCCCAGTTTCCCCCAGGACGCCAGCATCGGGTTCCCGACATCCTGCTCGCCGTCGCTATTAAATAACTCCCCGGCGCGTTGGTTATCGCGAAACAGCGGTAAGTCGCGCTCCTCAAAGCAGTGACGACGCTGACGAGCCACCAGTTTTGCCAGCCAGGCAGGGTCTCTGATATCCCCCCAGTAATAACGACAGGGGTTAGTGAACAGCAGATGGATTTCGATGTGCTTTCCCAGCGCCTGCAAGGCCCGGAGATACACCGGCGGCAGCGCGGAAATACCACAAATAAAGACGCGCGAAGGCAGCTCCGTCGGGCTGGTTGTCGCATTTTCCAGCGTCTGGATAAAACGCTGATACACATTCGCACGGTGCCAGCACGGCTGCCCCCAGTTCAGCCGTGTATTCCACCAGCGCCTTCCACAGCGGCGCCTGCCAGATCTGAGCCTCCCCTAACCCGTCAACCATCTGCCCCGCCTCCCACTGGGTAAGCCAGTCGGGGCGATAGACCAGATACTGATCGAAAAGATCGGCGGCACGCGAGGAAAGCTGGAATAGCTTGCGCTTGTCAGCGTCGTCCGTCAGATAGTGGCGCAGTAGCGTAAAATCTTCACGCTCCAGCAGTTGCGGCAGCAGCGTCATCAGCTTCCAGCTCATGTTTTGCTTGCTGAACGCGCTCTCTTTCGGGATATCAGGCAGCACGCGTACAAACATATCCCAGATAAAACTCGCGGGTAGCGGAAAATCGATATTCGCGGCGATACCAAATTTCTGCGAAAGGGTCATTTGCAGCCACTGCGCCATACCGGTACTTTGAACCAACACAATTTCGGGTTCAAAAGGATCGTCAAGCCGATCGCGCTCAACGATGAATTCCATTAACGCTTCCAGCACGTCCAGACGGTTGGAGTGGTAGACCCTTAACATAGCAACTCCTGACTACTGACTTTTCGGGCAATGTAAGCGCGACATCTGGCCTTGCCTGCCCAAAGGGGAAATGAGTTTAACGCTGATGCTGACACATCCCGCTTGTGTTGTCTGCATTCGGTTGGCCTGCCAGCTTTCGGGAGGTGAAAATGAATACAGCGCCGTTTGCTGCCAGCCATACCGCCAGAGCTGTTGATATTGCGCCCTGACGACAAGACTCGTCATCAACGCCCGCTGATAACCCGATAACGCGGTGACGGTTATCACCAGCAGCGCCATCGCCAGTATCACTTCCGGCAGACTAAAACCACGCTGCCTGTTCAGGGTATCTGGCATAACGCCACCTCACTCAACGGGCAAAAATCGCTCCATCCATGCGGAGAAAATACAACGCCGCTTTCCTCCAGAGCACCCAGGCGCCAGACCGATGCGCCATCATACTGCGCAATCAATAAAGCGGTGTTGTTCGCGAGCAGACGCAGGCAAACGCGGGCATTCGGCGTGGCGTATTGCCGACACTCAACCGCAGCCTGCGTCGACCATGACTGCATCCTTCCCCATTCCAGCGCCGACTGCGCCACCGCCTGACGCTGCAAGGCCCGGCTTTCTGTCGCCACCAGAGTGGAAAAACTCGCCTGCTGCTGGTTTGCCCCCTGAAGCAGCAGGCTGCCCAATACCAGCAGCAAAAGCACCATCGCCAGAGAAGACACACCCCGTTCACGCTTCACAGATTAAACCCGGTGACGCTGTATTGCGCCTTAACAGCGGTTTTAGAAGCCGCTTTACTGCGCCCCTGAAGAGACAGCGTCAGTACCGGCGCAAAACCGGGCATCTCCTGACGCTCAACGTTAAATGCCTCAATCTGTACCGTATCGGGATCGGTCATTTTATCCCACCCTTTATCTGCGCATGATGTTGCCCCACGCAGTGTTTCCAGCGTTTTATTGTTTAAACGAAACCCGGTCTGTTCGGCCTCTTTTCCCGGCGCAGTCTCCCAGCGCCCGTTATTATTGGCGTCCCACTGTACGATAACGCACTCCCCCTGCCCGGCAATCACCAGTCCTTTCCCTGTGCAGTTTCCCCGACAATATCCCGCGCGTTGCAGGTGTTTTGCCACGGTATAAGCACGCTGCCAGATCTCATCTTCCAGCAACAGCTGCCGCGTGGTCTGTAGAATCTCACGCTGTAGCGCGGGTAAAAATCGTGCCGCGCCGAGCAGTAGCATGCTGCTTATCGCCATCGCGATAAGTACCTCCAATAGAGAAAAACCGCGCTCGTTCATCGACATGCTTCGGCCTCGCGTCCCTCACAGAGCCGGATTCGCCCCCAGGACGAAACCACCAGACGCCATTCGCCCGCGGCGTTTTTCAGGCGGATATGCCCGGCCCAGGCGGTATTGCGCAGACCAAAAAACGCCAGCGAGGGGGTGATCTCCACCATGTCTATATCGCGCCATGCTGGAATAAAGACAAACGGCGCGTCTGGCGTACAGGCACCTTGCGCCGAAGCAGCGCTGACAAAGCACCAGCCGCCGCGTTCTCTGATGACCTGAACAATGTGATCCCGGTTGTGCCAGTTCGCATCCTCACGCAGTTGCAGCAAGTAATCCCGCAGCTGGCTGGCGGTTTGCCATAACCGTTGCTGCTGTTGCCAACGCTGCCAACCATAGAGCCCTGTGGCGCTAAGGCTAACCATAAGAAGCATGGCGACCATTGTTTCAATGAGCGTATAGCCCTGTTGTTTTTTCATAGCGGCAGTATGCCGGGGGCGGGAGAAAATGACGAGGCAAGAATGCAGATTATTCGGCGCGTTACGAGAAATAGTTATCGTATTACAGCGCGTTGCAAAGATTCGGGAATCAGCGCCGAAGAATGGCGTACGGGATAAAAAAAACCGACGCGCAAAGGCATCGGTTATGACAGGATGAGCTCAGGTCAGATAGCGACCGGCGCTTTAATGCCAGGATGCGGGTCGTAGCCTTCAATCTCAAAATCTTCAAAACGGTAGTCGAAGATAGAGTCAGGCTTACGTTTGATCACCAGTTTCGGCAGCGCGCGCGGTTCGCGGCTTAACTGTAGGTGCGTCTGTTCCATATGGTTGCTGTACAGGTGCGTGTCGCCGCCGGTCCAGACAAAGTCGCCCACTTCCAGGTCGCACTGTTGCGCCATCATATGAACCAGTAACGCATAGCTGGCGATATTAAACGGCAGCCCCAGGAAGACGTCGCAGGAGCGCTGATACAGCTGGCAGGAGAGTTTGCCGTCCGCAACATAGAACTGGAAGAACGCATGACACGGCGCCAGCGCCATTTTATCCAGCTCGCCGACGTTCCAGGCGGAAACAATAATACGGCGGGAGTCCGGGTCATTTTTCAACTGGTTCATGACCGTGGTGATCTGGTCAATATGGCGACCGTCCGGCGCAGGCCATGCGCGCCACTGTTTGCCATATACCGGGCCTAAATTACCGTTTTCATCGGCCCATTCGTCCCAGATCGTCACATTGTTTTCATGCAGGTAAGCGACGTTGGTATCGCCTTGCAGGAACCACAACAGCTCGTGAATGATGGAGCGTAAATGGCAGCGCTTCGTCGTCACCAGCGGAAATCCTTCCCGCAGGTTAAAACGCATCTGATGACCAAAAATGGAAAGCGTTCCGGTTCCGGTACGGTCGTTTTTCTGTGTGCCTTCATCCAGCACTTTTTGCATCAGTTCTAAATACTGTTTCATGGTTCCTCAGGAAACGTGTTGCTGTGGGCTGCGGCGGTAAGCCCAAACCATCATGATCACACCAGCGACAATCATCGGGATAGAGAGAATCTGCCCCATGCTGATGTACTGTACCCATGCGCCGGTAAACTGCGCATCCGGCTGGCGGAAGAATTCAACAATGATACGAAACGCGCCATAGCCAATCAGGAACAGGCCAGAGACCGCCCCCATCGGGCGCGACTTGCGGATAAACAGGTTAAGAATAATGAACAGCACGATACCTTCCAGCACCAGCTCATACAGCTGGGACGGATGGCGAGGCAGAACGCCATAGGTATCAAAGATCGACTGCCACTGCGGGTTTGACGGCAACAGCGCGATATCTTCCGCACGAGAGCCCGGGAACAGCATGGCAAACGGGAAGCTTGGATCGACACGCCCCCACAGCTCGCCGTTGATAAAGTTCCCCAGACGCCCTGCGCCTAAACCAAAAGGAATCAGCGCGCGATAAAATCGGATACCTGGAAGAAAGAACGTTTAGTGCGTCTGGCGAAGATCACCATCACCAGAATGACACCGATCAGGCCACCGTGGAAGGACATGCCGCCATCCCAGACGCGGAACAGATAGAGCGGATTTTCCAGGAACAGCGGGAAGTTGTAGAACAGGACGTAACCAATACGGCCACCGAGGAAAACGCCGAGAAAACCGGCATAGAGTAAGTTTTCAACTTCGTTTTTGGTCCAGCCGCTGCCCGGACGGTTTGCCCGGCGAATCGCCAGCCACATTGCAAAGACAAAACCGACCAGGTACATCATGCCGTACCAGTGCAGCGCAACGGGCCCAATTGAGAAAATGACCGGATCAAATTCCGGAAAATGCAGATAGCTACTGGTCATCTGTCACCACAAGTTCTTGTTATTTCGCTGAAAATAGACAGCAATTGATATGCGCGCCAGCCGTTCACAGGCGCTCCAAAGGAGCGAATGATAGCACAAGGGGTGCATCGGTGATGCCGGGAAGATGTAAAAGATCTGTATAGGCTATCAATGACAATCCCAGGAATGCCTGATGGCGCTTACGCTTATCAGGCCTACAGACGGCACAACACCTTTGCCTGATGGCGCTACGCTTATCAGGCCTACAGACGGCACCGCGCCGTAGGCCGGATAAGGCGCGTGCGCCGCCCATCCGGCAATCAAGGGCACAGCGCCTGTCACAACCCCCCGCGTATCAGGCCTCCCATGCCACGGCGCTCCATAAACGCCGCCACCTGATGACGCACTTCCGTCGCCATTTGCGCTTCCAGACTGCGCTGCGCCAGCGTTTGCGCGTCTTCATAATCAATGTGCCGCAGCAGGTATTTCACCCGCGCGACGGAGCGACCATTCATCGACAGATGGCGGAATCCCAGGCCTATCAGGATCGCCACGCACATCGGATCGCCCGCCATTTCACCGCATAGCCGCAAATCAAGCCCCTGTTTTTCGGCTTCCTGAGCGATCATCGCCAGCGCACGTAACATCCCCGGGTGCAGGCTGTCGTAAATACTGGCCACACGCGTATTGTTGCGATCAACCGCCAGGATGTACTGCGTCAGATCGTTGGTGCCAACGGAGATAAAATCGACCCGGTTCGCCAGTTGCGGCAGCATAAATACCATCGACGGCACTTCCAGCATGATCCCAATGCGCGGTCTGGGATCGCGTAACCGATCATCTCTTCGACTTCACGCCCGGCACGCTCAATCAGGCGTCGCGCTTCATCCACTTCATCAATGCTGGTGACCATCGGCAGTAAAATGCTCAGGTTGCCGGTCGCGGCGTTGGCGCGCAGCATAGCGCGCACCTGGATCAGGAAGATCTCCGGTTGATCGAGCGTAATACGAATGCCGCGCCAGCCCAGGCACGGGTTTTCTTCGCTGATCGGCATATAGGGCAGTTGCTTGTCCGCGCCGACATCCAGCGTACGCAGAGTCACCGGTTTGTCGTTAAACATTTGCAGCATCCCCTGATACTGCGCCACCTGCTCTTCTTCCGAGGGGAAACCGCTTTGCAACATGAACGGAATTTCGGTGCGATAAAGCCCGATACCGTCGATACGGCTGCCCAGCTTCTCTTCATGTTCCGGGCTTAACCCTGCGTTAAGCATCACCTTAACGCGTTCGCCGCTTTTCAGATGCGCGGGCAGATTGACATCATCTTCCGCCAGCCGGCTTAGTTCATTCTCTTCGCTGATAAGCCGCTGATATTCCTGCAACAATACCGGTTCAGGATCGACCAGCAGTTCCCCGCGATAGCCATCCACCACCAGCGTGCGGTGATGAAGAACCGAAGGCTGAATATCCGCGCCCATCACGGTCGGAATACCGAGCGCGCGCACCATAATCGCCGCATGCGAGTTAGCCGCGCCGTCGCGAACCACGACGCCAGCCAGTCTGTCCTGCGGCAGTTCCGCCAGCGTGGTGGCTGAGAGTTCGTCCGCCACCAGCACAAAACGCTCGGGCCATGTGTTCGGCCCCTGAATGGTGTCATCCAGGTGGAATAACAGACGCTGGCCCAGCGCGCGTAAATCTCCGGCACGCTCTTTGAGGTAGTCATCCGTCAGGGCGGCAAACTGCTCGGCAAACTTTTCGATGACTTTTTTGACGGCCCACTCCGCCACCGCGCCTTTATCGACTTCGGCAAACAGTTCACGACGCAGTCGGGCATCAGAAAGCAGGTGTGAATACAGATCGAAGATCGCCGCCGTCTCTTTCTGCGCGCCAGCGGCAAAGCGCTTACTGTAACGACGAAATTCGTTAGCGGCCTCTTCCAGCGCGCCGGTCAGCCGCTCGCGCTCAAGCGCCGGGTCAAGGGTGGAGGCTTCGTAGACCTGCTCCATCAGCGGCAACGTTGCATCCTGCCAGCCTTCCGCTATCGCCACGCCGGGCGCGGCGGGCAGCGCACGGATGCGCGTATGGCGGTATTGACCAAATAACGCGGTTAGCTGCGTCTGCGAAAGGATAGCCGCCATCTGGGTCGCCAGCGTAACGAGGAAAGACTCTTCGCTTTCATCGTACTGGCGCAGTTCACGCTGCTGTACCACCAGCACACCCAGTAGCTGGCGGCGCTGGATAATCGGCACGCCCAGAAAAGCGCGGAAACGCTCCTCTTTTACTGACGGGATGTATTTAAAGCTGGGGTGTTTCTGCGCATCGGCAAGGTTGATCGGTTCCGCCAGCCTGCCAACCAGGCCGACGATACCTTCATCAAATGCGAGTGTGACAGTACGGCCACGCGGTTTTTTTAGCCCTCGCGTCGCCATGAGGTAGTAACAACGTCGGTCGTGATCGGCCAGATAGACCGAACAGACCTCTGTATCCATCGCAAGACAGATATCAGTGACCAGAATATTCAGCGCCTCGTTAAGGCGCGGCGCACTGGCCACCTTTTCCACTATTTCGCGCAGGCGGGTGAGCATAATTTGCGTAGCTTTAACCTCTTTTACGTCGCCAGGCAGGTGCGTTTTGTGGCTTCGGCGTACTCTCCTGAAGCGCCATCACGACACTTGCGAAACTCTTTCATCACCCTGCGGTAGACATCGCGTTTAAATGACACCACCTGCCTGACCGGGTACCAGTAACTTACCCAGCGCCAGCCATCAAACTCAGGGGTGCTGCTGGTTTGCATATTGATTTCCGCATCAGCGCTCATCAATTGCAGAAGAAACCATTTTTGTTTCTGGCCGATACAAACCGGCTTCGTGTCCCAACGCACCAAACGTTTCGGTAACTTGTAACGCAACCAGTTGCGAGTAGAAGCAAGTATCCGCACATCTTTACGGCTCAACCCGACTTCTTCAAACAGTTCCCGGTACATCGCTTGTTCTGCTGACTCCCCTGAATTTATCCCGCCTTGCGGGAATTGCCAGGAGTGCTGACCAAATCGCCGGGCCCACATAACCTGCCCCTGGCGATTACAAATTACGATACCTACATTTGGGCGGTAGCCATCGTCATCAATCACCGGACTACCTCAACATAAACCTTATATATGAATGATTGTTTCACACTCCAGAGAGACGGTAAACCACTCTGTTAGGCGTACGCGCTACTAATAACAATTGAATAACTCACAGCAAATAGCCGAGTTATAAACAGAGAGGTGTGTTCACAGACGATTTTATTCACCTTTTCTGTGGATATAGTTGTGAAGAAGTACGGAATTACTACGGGAAAACCCGGAACAGTCTGAATTGGGCGGCAAACACCATCAAAAAATAGCCTCGTAAATTCATAAAGTTAAATGCAAAACCTGCGACCATTCGTGCTAAATCGTGACAGCCATCACATTGAAGATCGTCAGGCTGATGAAAGATCAACCCACCGTCGCTTTTATCCACAGATTGTGCCAATAAGTTAGGCACAATTTGTGTAAAAATTCGATTTTCGTCGCACGTCAAGGCTGTAAATTGAAACAGTAGTGGCGGTTTTTCACAGTTATCCCATCTTTCTGTGGATAACATGGTGTAAGATCCTGTTTATTTTCAGTGACCAGATTTGGAAAACCCATTGCTCTGTTGCGCAACTTGCAGAATCAGATCCTAAAAACCAATATAAATCATGCGATTGAACATCGCGTGTGGAAATCGTTAAACTCTGTTCATACGGTATAAAATCATTGTTCACTTTTTCGCCTAAGGTATAACGTCATGCCCGGACTCCGCCCGCTACTTTCTCCGCCAGCATCTGAAGCCCTTTTGCTTGCCCAGGCGCAGCAGCTTTCAGGTTACTCGCTGGGCGAACTGGCGGCGCTGGCCGGTTTAGTGGCCCCCAAAGATTTGAAACGGGATAAAGGCTGGATTGGCGTGCTGCTGGAGATCTGGCTCGGCGCCAGCGCCGGTAGCAAACCGGAACAAGATTTCGCCGCGCTTGGCGTGGAGCTGAAAACCATTCCCGTCGATAGCCTTGGCCGCCCGCTGGAAACCACGTTTGTCTGCGTCGCGCCGCTAACCGGCAACAGCGGCGTGACGTGGGAAACAAGTCACGTCCGCCACAAATTAAAACGTGTGTTATGGGTTCCCGTAGAGGGGGATCGCAGTATTCCGTTAGCCGATCGGCGCGTCGGTTCCCCACTGTTGTGGAGCCCAAATGAAGAAGAAGACCAGCAGCTTCGCCTCGACTGGGAAGAGTTGATGGACATGATTGTGCTGGGTCAGGTTGAGCGTATCACCGCCCGGCATGGCGAATTTTTACAACTGCGGCCAAAAGCGGCGAATGCCAAAGCCCTTACCGAAGCAATTGGCGCGCAGGGAGAGACCATTCTGACGCTACCGCGCGGCTTTTATCTGAAAAAGAACTTCACTCGCACGCTGCTGGCCCGCCATTTCCTGTTACAGGGCTAACAGGCACAGACTGGACTTTCACCTGCCGCATTGCGCGCCTATAATTAGCGCTTCTTTTTTTGGCAGGACTTTGTTCGATGTTATTTGCATGGGTAACCGATCCTAACGCCTGGCTCGCGCTCGGTACGCTGACGCTGCTGGAGATCGTTCTTGGGATCGACAATATTATTTTCCTCTCTCTGGTGGTGGCGAAACTTCCTACAGCGCAACGGAATCACGCCCGACGCCTTGGGCTGGCGGCGGCGATGGTAATGCGCCTGGCTTTGCTGGCTTCTATCGCCTGGGTCACACGCCTGACAAACCCGCTGTTCGAGGTTTTCGGCGAAGCGATTTCCGCCCGCGATCTGATCCTGCTGCTGGGTGGGTTGTTCCTGATCTGGAAAGCCAGTAAAGAAATTCACGAATCGATTGAAGGCGAGGAAGAAGGGCTGAAAACGCGCGTCTCCTCCTTCCTGGGCGCGATTGTCCAGATCATGATGCTGGATATTATTTTCAGCCTTGATTCCGTCATCACGGCGGTGGGCCTCTCGGATCATCTGTTTATCATGATGGCGGCAGTTGTGATTGCCGTCGGCGTGATGATGTTCGCGGCGCGCCCTATCGGCGAGTTTGTTGACCGCCACCCTTCCGTAAAAATGCTGGCGCTCTCTTTCCTGATTCTGGTCGGCTTTACCCTGATTCTGGAAAGTTTCGATGTACACGTTCCGAAAGGGTACATCTACTTCGCCATGTTCTTCTCTATCGCGGTAGAGAGCCTGAACCTGATGCGCAATAAAAAGAACCCTCTCTGATTCACTCTTTCGCTCCCTGTAAGGGGAGCGAATACCCGCAATGCCTCTCCCGTTCCTCACAGTTTAAGATTTTACTGCTTTTATCAGACATAACTTCAGGTTATTACTAGACTATTATCAGACGCAGGCCACGTGAGGATAAATGGATGAAAAAATGGGCAGTTGTGATTTCCGCTGTAGGACTGGCTTTTGCTGTTTCTGGATGTAGCAGCGATTATGTAATGGCGACCAAAGATGGTCGGATGATTCTGACCGACGGTAAACCAGAAATTGACGATGATACGGGTCTGGTGAGCTACCACGATCAGCAAGGCAACGCGATGCAAATCAATCGTGACGAAGTCTCTCAGATCATTGAACGCTAATTGTTGAGGTCAGCAGCCCTGCTGGCCTTAGAATTTTCTCTTTCCCTTTTCTCTTCCCTCTGCCATTTTTATATTCCTTTTGTCGGGGATTTACTGACTTCATAATAAGAAGGAAACGGCTATGCACTATCACCGTATACCCACAGCTCGCTTGAAATAAGTACACTGGGGCTGGGCACAATGACGTTTGGTGAACAAAACAGCGAAGCCGACGCACATGCACAGCTCGATTACGCCGTGGATCAGGGCATTAACCTGATCGACGTCGCCGAAATGTATCCGGTGCCTCCACGCCGGAAACCCAGGGACTAACGGAAACCTATGTCGGTAACTGGCTTGCTAAACACGGCAGCCGTGAGAAGCTGGTTATCGCTTCCAAGGTAAGCGGCCCATCGCGTAATAACGACAGCGGAATTCGCCCCAATCAGGCGCTGGATCGTAAAAATATCCGTGAGGCCTTACACGACAGCCTCAAACGCCTGCAAACCGACTATCTGGATCTGTATCAGGTTCACTGGCCGCAGCGCCCGACCAACTGCTTCGGCAAGCTGGGCTACAGCTGGACGGATTCGGCTCCGGTTGTCACGCTGCTCGAAACGCTGGATGCGCTGACGGAGTTCCAGCGCGCGGGCAAAATTCGCTACATCGGCGTCTCTAACGAAACGGCCTTCGGCGTCATGCGCTATCTGCATCTGGCGGATAAACATGACCTGCCGCGCATTGTCACTATCCAGAACCCTTACCAGCCTGCTGAACCGCAGTTATGAGGTGGGATTAGCGGAAGTCAGCCAGTATGAAGGCGTCGAGCTGCTGGCCTACTCTTGCCTGGCGTTCGGTACGTTGACCGGTAAATATCTGAATGGCGCCAAACCCGCCGGCGCGCGCAACACCCTGTTTAGCCGTTTTACGCGCTACAGCGGCGAGCAGGCGCAAAAGGCGGTTGCGGCCTACGTCGACATCGCCAGACGCCACAACCTCGATCCGGCCCAGATGGCGCTGGCGTTTGTGCGTCGTCAGCCGTTCGTCGCCAGCACCCTGTTGGGCGCAACGACGATGGCGCAGTTAAAAACCAACGTTGAGAGTTTGCATCTGGAGTTAAGCGAAGAGGTGCTGGCGGAGATCGAAGCGGTGCATCAGGTTTATACCTACCCGGCACCGTAATGCGCTCATCCGGCACTTCTGCCTGATGGCGCTGCGCTTATCAGGCCTACCGACGGCACCATACCGTAGGCCGGATAAGGCGCCTGTGCCGCCATCCGGCACTTCTGCCTGATGGCGCTACGCTTATCAGGCCTACCGACAGCACCATACCGTAGGCCGGATAAGGCACTGTGCCGCCATCCGGCACCTTTGCCTGATGGCGCTACGCTTATCAGGCCTACCGACGGCGCAACAATCACATCTGGCGGCGCTGCCAAATCCACAGCGCCGCAATCGCCAGCGCAAACAGTCCGCCAAAACCAATGCCGATCGCCACGACCGGAATACCCACCAGTACGGCCAGCGAATAGAGACCTAGCATCAACAGCATCGCGCTGTTCTCCCCCAGGTTCTGTACCGCAATCGCGTTGCCCGCGCCGACGCTTTTCTTGCCGCGCTCCTGCAATAACGCATTGAGCGGGCACCACGAAAAAGCCGCCCAGCACGCCAATAAGCGTCAACAGCGCATAGGCCGGAAGCAACGCGTGCTGCAAAGAGAAAATCAGCACCACCACGCCAATCAGAATACCCGCAGGCATACAACGCGCCACCGTCTCCAGCGTAACCAGCTTCGCCGCAGCGCCTGCGCCCACAACAATACCGGATCGCCACCATTGCGTTCAGGTAAGTCGGCGTGGCGTTATCGGTAATTCCCAGCGCTACCGGCACCCACAGCACCAGCAGAAAACGCAGCGTGACGCCCGCGCCCCAAAAAAGGCTGGTGCCAACCAACGAGAAACGCGTCTCCCCGTTACGCCAGAGCGACATGCAGGCGCAGAAGAAGCTGCGCACCATCTTACGCAAATGCCAGGACTGGCCTGGCCGCGCCGCCGCGAGTTTCGGAATAAAAAGGTTAGCGACGACTGCGCCCGCATAAGCCAACGCACAGGCGACCAGCGCCGCAATCACATGCCAGTCTGCCAGTACGCCGCCCGCCACCGATCCCAGCAGAATAGCGGCAATGGGTGGAGGCTTCCATCAGACCATTGGCTTTCACCAGTTTGTCGCCCGTGGTCAGCTCGCCAAGAATGCCATATTTCGCCGGAGAGTAAGCCGCCGCGCCAATCCCCACCAGCGTATAGCCGACAAAGGGATTAAAACCAAAACAGATGCTCGCGGCGCCCAACAGTTTCAGGCCGTTAGCGAACATCATCACCCGACCTTTAGCAAAGCTGTCCGCCACCTGCCCGACAAAGGGAGCAAAAAGAATGTAAGCGCCTACAAACACCATTTGCAGGATCGGCTGGCTCCAGTCCGGGTAGAACTGCGCCTTCAGCAGCGCCAGCGTCGCAAACAACAGCGCGTTATCGCCAAACGCAGAGAGAAACTGCGCGGCAATAACCGACATCATCCCTTTCGACCAGATCGAGGTGTTAGTATGTACTGACTCACGCATGTTGTTTTTCCGGTTCATCAACCCAGCTTTTCAGCGTCACAAAGTCTGGTTTGCCGCTGCCCAGTAACGGAAGTTGTTTCAGATAGCGGATATCACGCGGTACGGCAAGTTCAGGAATGCCGTGTGTGCGGGCATATTGCAGCAGGCTTTCACGCGTCAGCTCGCTGTCTGTCGTGAACAGCACCAGCGCTTCGCCCTTGCTGGGCGTCGCTTTTAATCGCCGTGGCGTGCATTTTATCTGGCGAGACGCCCAGCGCCAGCTGTTCGACCATCTCCAGCGAAACCATCTCTCCGGCGATTTTCGCAAAGCGCTTCGCTCGCCCCTGGATCTGCACAAAACCGTTTTCATCGAAACGCACAATATCGCCCGTGTCGTACCAGCCCCTGTTCAACGTCGCCCAGCGCATTTTCCGCCGCAGGCGCTTCCAGCACGGCCCGGTTTTTCAACTCGCAGGTAGCCGTTCATGATATTAGGCCCTTTGAGTTGCAGACGCCCGCCGTCATCAATGCCCGGAACCGCCAGCAAGCGCGCATCCATGCCTGGCAAAATGCGCCCAACGGTGCCCGGCTTCGCCGCCATAGGTACGTTAATCGACACGACCGGCGCGCATTCGGTCACGCCGTAACCTTCCAGAACGCGCAGGCCGAATTTGTCCTGCCAGAGCTGTCGGGTGCTGTCCTGCAATTTTTCCGCGCCGGCGGACGACATAGCGCAGACGATAGAAATCATACGGGTTGGCAAACCGCGCGTAGTTGCCCAGAAACGTCGACGTGCCAAACAGCACCGTGCAGTTCCGGTCATAGACCAGCTCCGGCCACAATGCGATAGTGCAACGGGCTGGGATAGAGAAACACCTCAGCGCCGGTCAGCAGCGGCGTCAACAGGGCCGACGGTCAGGCCGGAAGGAGTGGAACAGCGGCAGCGCTGACATAAAGCGGTCGTTCGCCGTGAAATCGGCAATGGTTTTTATCTGCTCAACGTTCGCCAGAAGGCTTTTATGGCTGTGCACCACGCCTTTCGGGTGCCCCTTCCGAACCGGATGTGAAGAGGATCATTGCCGCCTCTTCCGGCCGCTGTTTGACCTGCGCCAGGCGCGGCATCAGCAGATGCGCAAAAATCCAGAGCTTATCGGCGAGCGTCACATCAGCTTTTAAATCTTCGAGATAAATCCAGCGAACCTGCGTCAGTTGCTCCGGCAGATGCCAGAGTTTGCCTTTCTCAAGAAACTGACGGGAGGTGAATACGGTTTTGATCTCCGCAGCGGTAATGGCGCTGGTCAACCCTTTCACGCCCGCCGTGTAGTTCATCATCGCCGGGATACGGCCACGAGAAACCGCGCCAAAGATGACGGCGGCGCTGATGGCCGCGTTTTGGCAGCATCAAGGCCGATGTTTTTCGCCCTGCGCGCTGTATTTTTTCCAGAATGCGACCGACAAACAGCGTTTTTGTCAGCAATTTGCGATAAGTGTCCGGCGTGAAGTTAATATCTTCAACACAGTTTTTACCCCGCCCCGTAGCGGTACTGCGCAGCTAACAGTGATTCATACAGCGTTTCACGGGGGGCGCACCGCCATGCGCGCTTCCATCATAATTTGATGCAGCATTTCTCCGGCCAGTTTGCGGCGCTCGCGCGCTCGCGGCGCCTCCGGCATCGGCAGATGAGTAGGCGGCAGGATATGCAGGTGAATGCGCGGGAAAAAGCGCTGTTTTACCAGACCTTTCAGGCGGCTAAAGTGCGTAAGCTCTGCGCCTTCAATACGAACCGGCACCACCGTTGCGCCAGACTTCGCCGCCACAAACCCGGCGCCGTCGTAGATTTTCATCAACGAACCGCTCACCGAAATTCGCCCTTCCGGGAAGATAACCACCGGGCGGCCCTGCTCTACCAGGCGTACCAGGTGCTTAATCGCCATCGGCTTCGTCGGGTCGAGCGGCACGAAATCAATCAGCGACTTTAACCAGCGCATATACCATTGCTGGCTGATAGAGGAATAGACCGCGAAAACAGGGGCGAACCGGTAAAAACAGGGCGAGTAAAATACCGTCGATAAAAGAGACATGGTTTGGCGTGATCAGGATGCGCTCACCCTGTAGCGCCCTGGCATCCCCGGTGACGCGTACACGATAAAGCACGCGGAACAGGTTGCGAAAAAATCCAAAAAGCATGTCAACTCCCTTTGCTCACAGTTCGGTAAAGATGCATGGTTGCAGATTATACGAGATGGGGAACAGGCGCGACAGGTAAATGGAAGGACGAAAAAAAACCTGCGCATCCGCGCAGGTTGGTGCAAGAGACAGGTACGAAGAGCGTACCGAATAATCTCACCAATCAATACCTCTGGGATCTTGATTGTGGTCTCCGGCGACGCTGCGCGCCACCAGCAAAACGCAAAGGAATGAACACAAATGCAACGAGTTGTGTAAATTATCGGTTACTGTTACAGATTGCTGTAAGCGCAAAAAAAAACCTGCACATGATGCGCAGGTTGGTGTAATTCTTGTGATCAACCCGAAAGCTGATTTCACCTATCAATACCTCTGGGATCTCAACTCTAGCAATCCGCCCGACGCCCTCACCAGCGAACAATCGCAACAGCGCTTCGCAAAGTGTAACCAAAGGTTTGCATTCTCCCTTTTCTGTCTTACTTCCCCGGCGTGCGCTCACATTTGCGCGTTCCCGTCAGGCAATCTGCTTGAACAGATAGCCATTTTCCGTAACACTGACGAAATGTAAGCGTTTACCCACTATAGGTACTGTCATGGCGACCATAAAGGATGTAGCCCGACTGGCTGGTGTTTCAGTCGCCACCGTTTCTCGCGTTATTAATGATTCCCCGAAAGCCAGCGAAGCATCCCGCCTCGCGGTCACCAGCGCGATGGAATCGCTCAGCTATCACCCCAACGCCAATGCGCGAGCGCTGGCGCAGCAATCCACGGAGACAATTGGTTTAGTCGTGGGGGATGTCTCCGACCCTTTCTTTGGCGCGATGGTTAAAGCGGTCGAGCAGGTGGCCTACCACACCGGTAATTTCTTACTGATTGGCAACGGCTACCACAATGAACAAAAAGAGCATCAGGCGATTGAACAACTGATCCGCCATCGTTGCGCGGCGTTAGTCGTACACGCCAAGATGATCCCGGACGCGGACCTAGCGTCATTAATGAAACAGATGCCTGGCATGGTGCTGATTAACCGCATCCTGCCTGGGTTTGAGCAGCGCTGCGTGGCGTTAGATGACCGTTACGGCGCCTGGCTGGCAACGCGTCACTTAATTCAGCAGGGCCATACCCGCATCGGCTATATCTGTTCCAACCATTCGATTTCTGATGCGGAAGACCGGCTCAAGGGTTATTACGACGCGCTGGAAGAGAGCCATATTCCGGCTAACGACAGGCTGGTCACGTTCGGTGAACCGGATGAGAGCGGCGGTGAACAGGCAATGACCGAACTGTTAGGTCGCGGAAGAAACTTCACGGCGATCGCCTGTTACAACGATTCGATGGCCGCAGGCGCAATGGGCGTATTAAACGACAACGGTATTGACGTGCCGGGCGAAATTTCACTGATTGGTTTCGATGATGTGCTGGTCTCGCGCTACGTGCGTCCACGTCTGACCACGGTACGCTACCCGATCGTGACCATGGCGACTCAGGCCGCCGAACTGGCGCTCGCGCTGGCGGAAAAACGGCCTGTACCCGAAATCACCCATGTCTTTAGCCCTACTCTGGTACGTCGGCATTCCGTTTCGACGCCGTCGGAAACCGGGAATTCTTCGTCAAACGATTAATCAGGATAGCGTCATGACAACAATGCTGGATGTTTCACGTCGCGCGGGCGTATCAAAAGCGACGGTTTCTCGCGTGCTGAACGGAACGGGACAGGTGAAAGAGAGCACGCGCCAGAAAGTCTTCAAAGCGATGCAGGCGTTAGATTACCGACCCAATTTTTTGGCGCGATCGCTGGCGAACCGCACCAGTAACAGCATTGGGCTTGTTGTCTCGACCTTTGACGGATTTTACTTCGGGCGTTTGCTGCAACAGGCGTCACGCCAGACGGAGTCGCACGGTAAGCAGCTTATCGTGACCGATGGCCATGACACGCCGGAACGCGAGCAAGAGGCGGTGCAGATGCTGGCCGACAGGCAGTGCGACGCGATCATTCTCTATACCCGCTATATGAGCGAAAAAACGATCATCTCGTTGATTAATACCATAGAGACGCCGCTGGTCGTGATCAACCGCGATGTCAGTCTGGCCCGCGATCGCGCCATATTCTTTGAACAGGAAGATGCCGCGTTTCAGGCGGTGGATTACCTGATCTCACAGGGCCATCGGGATATCGCCTGCATTACCGTACCGAATCACACGCCAACGGGGAAAATCCCGCCTGACGGGCTACCGCAAGGCGCTGGAGAAAAACGGGATCGCCTGGGACCCGGCGAAAGTGAAATACGGCGACTCCAGTATGACACGCGGGTACGAAGCGTGCCGTGAACTGCTGGAGGAAGGGATCGCCTTTACCGCGCTCTTTGCCTGTAACGACGATATGGCGCTTGGCGCATCAAAGGCGCTGCATCAGGCCGGGCTGCGGATACCGCAGGATATTTCGCTGTTTGGCTTCGATGACGCGCCCAGCGCAAAGTGGCTGGAACCGGCGCTGTCCACCGTTTATCTGCCGATCGACAGTATGATCACCACCGCAATCGATCAGGCGATTCGGCTGGCGAGCGGCGAGGAGTTGGAGCCGATCCCACCGTTTACAGGAACATTAGTGCTGCGTGATTCAGTAACCACCGGGCCATTTTTTCAGTCGGATTGCTGATGGTTTGCCGGATGGCGGCGCAAGCGCCTTATCCGGCCTACGATATTGCGCCGTCTGTAGGCCTGATAAGCGTAGCGCCATCAGGCAAAGGCGCCTTATCCGGCCTGTGATATAGCACCGTCTGTAGGCCTGATAAGCGTAGCGCCATCAGGCAAAGGAACCTTATCCAGACTGCCGGTTAAAAAACTTCCAGCGCCAGCAACTCTTCAATCGTCTGGCGGCGGCGAATCAATCGCGCTTTACCGTTATCAAACAGCACTTCCGGCAGCAGCGGTCGGCTGTTGTAATTTGATGACATGGACGCGCCGTACGCGCCGGTATCGTGCAGAACCAGGTAATCCCCCCGGCGCGACCGCAGGCAGCGCACGCGTTTCCACGTTACCGCCTTCCTGCTGCGTAAAGACATCGCCAGATTCGCACAACGGCCCCGCCACCACGGTGTCCAGCAGCGGCGCATGTTCAAGCGAGCGACCGTCCGCCGCCAGCGCCGTAATATGGTGGTAGCTGCCGTACATTGCCGGGCGCATCAGGTCGTTGAAACCGGCATCCACCAGCACAAAATGACGGCGCCCCATCTCTTTTCACGCTGCGTACCTGCGTCACCAGCACGCCGGATTGCGCCACCAGAAAACGTCCCGGTTCAATTTCCAGCTTCACCCGATGCCCCAGATGGCGAGCGATTTGCTCGCGGGCGGCGTTCCACAGTCCGAAGTAATGCTGCGTATCGACCGCCTTCTTCTCCCTCGTGGATAAGGGATCGACAGCCCGCCTCCCGCCGAAATCGCCTCCAGATCCTGCCCAAAATCGATAACCTGGGCGCACCATCGCACCGCACACCTGCTCCAGATGACCGTAATCAACGCCGGAACCAATGTGCATGTGGATCCCAACAAGCTGAAGCCGATGGCGCTGCATCACCGCCAGCGCGGCAGGCAAGATCGGTATGGCCAGATGCCGTGTTTGCTGTTCTCGCCGCCGGTATTGGTTTTCTGGCTGTGCCCGTGACCAAAACCGGGATTGATACGCAGCCAGACGCGATGACCCGGCGAAACCTGCCCCCAGCTGATCCAGCATATCCACCGACCCCGGCATTCACCGGAATGCGCAGTTCGCTGACGCGGGCCAGCGTGGCGGCGTCAATGACATCAGCCGTGGAAGACAATATCATCAGGGTGGTTTTGCGGATCGTATCCCCGCCGCCAGCGCGCGCTCAATTTCACCCAGCGAGACGGAATCCACCTTTACGCCCCTGCTCACGCATCAGGCGTAAAATATGAATATTCGAGCAGGCCTTTTGCGCAAAGCGCACCACATCAAACTGTTGCAGGGCCGCGATCTGACGGCGAATAATCTGCGCGTCATAGACCCATACCGGGCAGCCGAATTCCGCCGGTAGTCTGAGCAGATTTTCAGCGTTGAGGTCAGTATCAGTGCAATTCAGTGAATGTGGCATAGCAGGCTCCGGGCAAGACATTTTTTATGATTACGCCACAAACTGAAGGGAATAAAAAAATATCGTTTTATGGCGAGTCTATGCAAAAATGATATAGATAATATCCACTGAGGGGAAAGCCAACGATGGCAGCCGTGAACCTGCGCCACATTGAAATCTTTCATGCCGTGATGACCGCCGGAAACCTGACCGAAGCGGCGCGCCTGCTGCATACCTCGCAGCCCACCGTCAGCCGGGGAGCTGGCGCGGTTCGAAAAAGTATTGGGTCTTAAACTGTTTGAGCGCACGCGCGGACGCCTGCACCCGACGGTGCAAGGATTACGGCTATTCGAAGAGGTGCAGCGTTCCTGGTATGGGCTGGATCGCATTGTAAACGCGGCGGAGAGCCTGCGTGAATTTCGCCAGGGCGAGCTGTCGATTGTCTGCCTGCCCGTCTTCTCCCAGTCCTTTTTACCCACGCTGCTGCAACCGTTTCTCGCCCGCTATCCTGATGTCAGCCTGAACATCGTGCCGCAGGAGTCGCCCGCTGCTGGAAGAGTGGCTTTCCGCTCAACGCCACGACCTCGGCCTGACGGAGACGTTGCCATACCCCGGCAGGCACCGAACGCACCGCGTTGTGACGCTAAATGAAGTGTGCGTGCTGCCGCCCGGCCACCCGCTGGCGACCAAATCCGTGCTGACGCCGGGGCGACTTTCAGGGAGAGAATTACATCAGCCTGTCGCGCACCGACAGCTATCGCCAGCTGCTGGATGCGCTGTTTAACGAACACCAGGTTAAACGCCGGATGGTCGTGGAAACCCACAGCGCGGCGTCGGTTTGCGCGATGGGTGCGCGCGGGCGCCGGGCTCTCGGTGGTTAACCCGCTCACCGCGCTGGATTATGCCGCCAGCGGAGTGACCGTGCGGGCGGTTCAGTGTCGACGTTCCGTTTACCGTCAGTCTGATCCGCCCGCTGCACCGGCCATCATCCGCGCTGGTGGATGCGTTCAGCGAGCACCTGCAAAACCAGCCTTCCGCGTCTTGTCGATCCGCTGGAGGCCATTCTGGAGCCGGTTACGAAAGCATAAATTCCACGGCGTCAGCCGCATGGATCGCCGCAGTATCAAACACCGACAGCGCGCTCTGCGCTTCCGGCACCAGCAACCCAATCTCGGTACAGCCGAAAATCACGCCCTGAGCGCCCTGCGCCGCCAGACGTTCGATCACCTGCAAATAATACTGGCGGGAGCGTTCGCTAAACTCGCCGAGGCACAGTTCGTCAAAGATTATCTGGTTGATCTGCGCGCGGTCGTCAGTTTCCGGCACCAGGGGTTTCAATCGCAAACCGCTGCTCCAGACGCCCGCGATAAAAATCCTGCTCCATCGTGTAGCGCGTCCCCAGTAGCGCCACGCGCGTCATGTTTTTGCGCGCAATCGCCCGCCCTGTCGCATCCGCAATATGTAAAAAACGGCAGTGAACAGCGCGACTCAATCGTCTCCGCCACTTTATGCATGGTATTAGTACACAGCACTATCGCTTCTGCGCCCGCCTGCTGCAAACCCAGTGCGGCCTGCGCCAGAATATCTCCCGTTTTGTCCCACTCGCCCTGGCGCTGACACTCTTCAATTTCATGGAAATCAACGCTATGCAGCAACAGGCTGGCGGAATGCAAACCGCCCAGCCGTGTTTTGATTCCTTCATTAATCAAACGGTAATAGGGGATCGTCGATTCCCAACTCATGCCGCCCAGCAGTCCAATCGTTTTCATTACCTTCTCCTTCTCACCTTGATGACAGCAGTGAAGCAAACTTGTGATCAAGTTTCCAGTTCATTTGGTCTGCCATTTTCTTTTTCCCCCGGTATGAACTAATTTAGTTGAAACATTGTTTCAATAAATAACAGGATCACCGCATGTTTATTTTTCATAATGAGACGACGCTTGAGGATCTGGGAAATGGCGTTACCCGGCGTATTCTGGCTCACGACGGCAACATGATGGCGGTAGAGGTGAATTTCGAAAAAGGCGCAATCGGGCCCGTTGCACAATCATCCTCATGAACAGCTGACTTACGTTTTGTCCGGTGAATTTGAGTTTACTATTGGTGAAGAAAAGCATGTGGTGCGCGCCGGCGACACGCTATATAAACGGCCCAATATCATGCATGGCTGCGTGTGTTTACAACCGGGGACACTGCTGGATACCTTCACGCCAGTACGCGAAGATTTCCTCAACGCGTAAGCCATACGCATCCGGCCTGTACAGGAAACCCTGCGCAGGCCGGATGTTGTCGCCTCACCGGGGCGAGGTTTTTACGACATCAGAATTAACGCGCCAGCCAGCCGCCATCCACCGCAACGGTATAGCCGTTAATATAGTCAGATGCGCTGGATGCCAGGAACACCACCGGCCCCATCAGATCGCTCGGCAGACCCCAACGCCCCGCCGGAATACGGTCGAGGATTTCCGCGCTACCGCTGCTCATCAGCACGCAGTTGCTGAGTATTGTTCGTCGCCATGTAACCCGGCGCGATAGCGTTCACGTTGATGTTATGTTTCGCCCATTCGTTCGCCATCAGGCGCGTTACGCCCATAACGCCGCTTTTAGACGCGGTGTAAGAAGGAACGCGAATCCCGCCCTGGAAGGAGAGCATAGAGGCGATATTAATAATTTTGCCGCCGTTACCCTGGGCGATGAAGTGCTTCGCCGCAGCCTGAGACATAAAGAACACGCTCTTAATGTTCAGGTTCATGACGTCATCCCAGTCTTTTTCACTGAAGTCGATCGCGTCTTCACGGCGGATCAGACCGGCGTTATTCACCAGAATATCGATGTGGCCGAATTCCGCCACCGCGCGTTCAAGCAGGGCTGGAATACCGTCAATCTGACGCAAATCCGCCGTCAGACTTAAAAAACGGCGGCCCAGCGCGGTGACGCGTTCAATGGTTTCCGTCGGCTCAACAATGTTGATCCCGACAATATCACAGCCCGCTTCCGCCAGCCCCAGCGCCATCCCCTGACCCAGACCGGTATCACAACCTGTGACTACCGCGACCTTACCTTCAAGAGAGAATGCATTCAAAATCATTGTTAATCCTTATTTTCTTAGTGCCTGTCACGGACAGACATGATTGCCGTCCGCGACTAGCGCAGATCTTTTACTGCAACGTGGTCCATATCATCAAAGACCTGGTTTTCACCTACCATCCCCCAGATGAACGTATAGGCCTGGGTGCCGACGCCGGAGTGAATAGACCAGCTTGGGGAGATAACCGCCTGCTCGTTATGCATCACGATATGACGCGTTTCCTGAGGCTGCCCCATCATATGAAAGACGCAGGCGTTCTCTTCCATGTTGAAATAGAAGTACACTTCCATGCGGCGTTCATGGGTGTGACAAGGCATGGTGTTCCACAGGTTGCCGGGCGCCAGTTCGGTCAGGCCCATGCTCAGCTGGCAGGTCTCCAGTACGTCCGGCACGAAGTATTTGTTAATGGTGCGGCGGTTACTGGTGAGGTTGTCGCCCAGAGTGACCGGCGCGACATCGGCTGGCGTCACTTTTTTAGTCGGGTAAGTGGTATGCGCCGGCGCGCAGTTGTAGTAGAACTTCGCCGGATTTGCGCCATCAACGCTGGCGAAAACAACTTCTTTCGCACCTTTACCGACGTATAAGGCATCGCGGTGGCCGATCTCATAGCACTGGCCATCAACAGCGATCGTGCCCGGCCCGCCGATGTTGATCACCCCCAGTTCACGACGCTCCAGGAAGTAGGTAACGCCCAGCTGTTTACCGACTTCACCGCCAACGGAAACCGTTTTCGCTACCGGCATGATGCCGCCGACAATAATGCGGTCGATGTGGCTGTAAACCATGGTGTATTCATCAGCAACAAACACTTTCTCGACCAAAAACTCGTTGCGCAGCCCCTGGGTGTCCAGCGTTTTAGCGTGCGCGCTGTGGATGCTCTGTCTTACGTCCACATCAACCTCCAATAATAAACCGACCGTGAATGTCAGAACGGAAGGCGAAACACCGTTCCGTTTTACTTTATGCGGTAATGATATCCCTCCAGAAACGGGTTTTCAATTACAAATAAAACGTTGTTTCATTTTTTCCGCATCTTATTATCAAAAGTGTAATTGCGATCACGTCAGCGCGAGATTTCCCTTTAACAGGCACAGGCGGAGATACTTAAAATAAAATTAAAAACAATAAGATAGGTTTATCAGGTGGATATGGGAGCAGCAAGTGCTCCTGAAAAGAAACGCCGGATTGCTGCAACCCGCGGCGTCAGGGAGGGGAAATATCAGCACATATTGCGGCTGGCGCGGTTGGCAGCGCCAGCACGGGGGAAGCGGGAAATGAAGGCGGTCTTAATCTCGTTCGATAGCAAGCGCCACGCCTTGCCCGCCGCCAATGCAGAGCGTCGCCAGGCCCTTTCGCGCATTGCGTTTAACCATCTCATGCACCAGCGACACCAGAATCCGGCAGCCGGATGCGCCAATGGGATGACCGAGCGCAATCGCTCCGCCGTTAACGTTCACCCGGCGTTCGTCCCACTCCAGCATTTTGCCGACGGATAACGCCTGCGCAGCAAAGGCCTCGTTAGCCTCGATAAGATCCACGTCCGCCAACTGCCAGCCTACCCGTTCAAGACAACGTCGGGTGGCGTAAACGGGTGCGATGCCCATCAGTGCGGGATCGACGCCGACGCTGGCAAAAGCGCGAATACGCGCCAGTATGGGTAAATCCAGTTCCTGCGCTTTGGCTTCGCTCATCATCATGACGGCAGCCGCGCCATCGTTAATTGACGAGGCATTGCCCGCCGTGACCGAGCCGAGGAGATCAAATGCCGGGTTCAACTGGGCCAATCCTTCCGCGCTGGCATCGGTTCTTGGCTGCTCATCAGTATCGACAACGACAGGCTGGCCGTTACGCTGGGTGACAACCGGGACAATCTCAGCTTTAAAACGCCCGGCATCAATGGCCGCCCGCGCTTTTTGCTGGGAACTGAGGGCATAGGCGTCCTGCAATTCGCGGCTGATGCCGTATTCCCGCGCCAGATTTTCAGCGGTAACGCCCATGTGGTAATCGTTAAACGCATCCCACAAGCCGTCGTGAACCAGGCTGTCCACCAGTTGGCTGTTACCGAGCTGCGCCCCTGTGCGGCTGTCGGTAAGAACGTGCGGCGCCCGGCTCATGTTCTCCCTGCCCGCCGGCAATGACAATATCCGCCTCGCCGCACTGAATCGCCTGCGTAGCCAGATGCAGCGCTTTCAGGCCGGAACCGCAGACATCGTTGATGGTGATAGCAGAAACGGTGTTGGGCAGCCCACCTTTGATGGCTGACTGCCGCGCCGGGTTTTGTCCTGCGCCCGCCGTGAGCACCTGACCGAGGATAACTTCATCGATAGCATGTACATCAACGCCGGTACGCTCCATCAACGCTTTTACCACCATGCTGCCCAGTTCAACGGCAGAATGGCGGGACAGCGTTCCCTGGAAGCATCCGATCGGCGTACGTAAAGCCCCAACTATCACAACCTCTTTCATCACCCACCTCAGCGCAAAATAACACCGCAATAGTAGAGGATTGTTAAAGATAATTATCCTGCTTGTTTAAAAATGGTGAGTTTTATCACAAAGGAAATTGCAGCTATTTTAATCAGCCGGTATACGCCCCTGCTGTAAATGATCGCGGAGCCAGCTTCCCGCCGCGCCCGGAGGCGACTTCTTGTTCCAGAGAAGATCAATCGAGATCGCCTTTGGCCAGCCGGGCACATCCAGTTGCACCAGCGGTTTTTCAGCCGCGAACTCTTCCACCAGCGCGCAAGGTAATGCGCACCAGCCAAATCCCTGTACCGCCATACTCAGTAATAACAAATAGTTAGGCGCAGACCAGGCCGGGCCACGCGCCACGCTGGCGCCACTTTCCAGATAGGTATTCAGCCGCAGTTCACGCCAGGTATGCAATTGATCCCATTGCAGGGTTTTCTGCGCGGCCAGAGGATGCGAGGCCGCCACGTAGAGTCCCATCCAGGTTTGCATGGGCAGGCGCGTCACCCCCATCTCGGTAGGGTAATGATTGCGCGCTTCAATCAGCCCAACCTGCGCGCGTCCCTTTTGCAGGAGATCGATGACATCTTCATCTTCGCCGATCAGACATTCAAATTCCGTATGGGGAAACTGGCGGTCGAACTGCACCATTAATTCTTCCAGAACGTCTGGATGCAGGGTGTCGGATAGCACGAATGTCAGACGGGTTTCCGTTTCGCCAGACAGGGATAACGCCACCTCATCCAGACGATCGCTTGCTGACAGAATAGCCTGCACATAGCTGAGCACCCGCTTGCCCTCTTCCGTCAGCACTGGCTGTCGTGAAGAGCGATCAAACAGTGAAAACCCCAGATCGGCTTCCAGGTGGGCAATCGCCGTACTGACGGTGGACTGACTTTTCCGTAACCGGCGCGCCGCAGCGGAAAACGAGCCGCAGGAGACCGTCTCAACAAATGCGATCAATGCTTCGGGAGAGTAGCGCATGAACTATCTACTTTATCGATGGATTCTATCTTTTAGATATCATATTAAACGATAAAATGCCTGACATTCCGTTTTCCCGGAGATGAAAAAAAAGGTTTGATCCTATGCAACATGACTTAGTCCAACGCCGTTCGCTACTCGAACGCATTTTCCATGCGGTCTGCTTCGAAGGCATTGCCACCGCCATTCTGGCCCCCGACTACCGCCTGGCTGATGCAGCGCTCAGTGCTGGAAATGGGAGGCTTAACCATTCTGCTGGCAACCACGGCGATGATCTGGAATATCATCTATAACGCGCTGTTTGACCGCTTCTGGCCGTCACACGTAGTGACGCGCACCGCTAAAGTTCGCGCACTGCACGCGCTGGGATTTGAAAGCGGCTTTATCGTTATTGGTGTAAGTATTGTCGCCTGGGCGCTGAACGTCAGCCTGTTGCAGGCCTTCACGCTGGAAATCGGTTTCTTCCTTTTCTTCCTGCCATACACCATGTTCTACAACTGGGCCTATGACACGTTGCGTCTTCGCGTAGTAAGACGCCGCCAGCAGCGCGTTACTGCCTGATAATGCTCTGTTTAGCCGGAACATTCCCCGTTCCGGCGCTTCCTGCCTACCCTCGCACACCGCTTTAAGTTTCCCCAGCCCCATGCCATTTATGGTAAATTGCGCTTTTTTTGTTTATTTTATAGTTGATACGTTCAAATAATGTCGAAAATTTGGTCAAAAGAAGAAAACTCTCTGGAGTTTTGCACTATATGGGACTGCGGTCGGCGCAGGCACCCTTTTCCTCCCCATTCAGTTGGGTTCCGCGGGGGCTATCCGTGCTGTTTATTACCGCACTGGTTGCCTGGCCTCTGACTTACTGGCCTCATAAAGCGCTGTGCCAGTTTATCCTCTCTTCGAAAACCTCCGCTGGCGAAGGGATCACCGGTGCGGTAACGCATTACTACGGCAAGAAGATCGGCAGTCTCATCACCTCGCTATACTTTATTGCGTTTTTCGTGGTGGTCCTGATTTACGCCGTGGCGATAACCAACTCCCTGACGGAACAGCTGGCAAAGCAGATGACGGTAGACCTGCGGGTGCGTGTTCTGGTCAGTCTGGGCGTCGTATTGATTCTGAATCTGATTTTCCTGATGGGACGACATGCGACTATCCGCGTGATGGGCTTTTTAGTGTTTCCGCTTATCGCCTATTTCTTATTTCTGTCGCTTTATTTGACCGGAAGCTGGCAGCCTGCGTTATTGACCAGCCAGATGTCCTTCGATCGGCACACACTTCATCAGGTATGGATATCCATTCCGGTGATGGTTTTCGCTTTTAGCCATACGCCCATTATCTCCACGTTTGCTATCGACAGACGTGAAAGATACGGCGAGCAGGCCATGGGTAAATGCAAAAAAATCATGAAGGTGGCTTATCTGATCATTTGCCTGAGCGTGCTGTTTTTCGTTTTCAGCTGTCTGCTCTCCATTCCGCCATCCTATATTGAAGCCGCGAAACATGAAGGCGTGACCATCCTGTCAGCGCTGTCTATGATGCCAGCCGCACCGGCATGGCTCTCCATTTCAGGGATTATTGTCGCCGTTGTCGCGATGTCAAAATCGTTTCTGGGCACCTATTTTGGGGTGATTGAAGGGGCGACAGAGATAGTACGAACGGCGTTACTTCAGACTGGCGTGAAGAAAAGCCGGGCATTTAATCGCGCCCTGTCGATCATGCTGGTCTCGCTGATTACCTTTGTCGTTTGCTGCATTAATCCCAACGCCATTTCGATGATTTATGCGATCAGCGGCCCGCTTATCGCCATGATTTTATTTATCATGCCGACGCTGTCGACCTATCTGATCCCCGCGCTCAAACCATACCGCTCTCTGGGAAATCTGCTTACCCTGATTGTGGGTCTGCTTTGCGTGTCCGTGATGTTTTTTGGCTAATCTCAATACAAAACGGCTCATCCACCTGAAGAGGGGCGAGCCGTTTTACTCAGTCTTTAATCTATCGGCATAATAGTGAGGGCGACCCGACTGTCGTAAACGTCCAGCCTTCCCGCCAGGGTTGTATCAAAAACGAGAACGTCGCGTCCTTTGATAAATAAATAAGCGGCATGGCCTTGCGTTCATGGCTACCCTGTAATTCGTCAGACGGATATCGGACCAGATTATGTGTCGTAATAATATAGTTTTGCTGCAACTTCTGGTACGTAAAATAAATAATCCGGCTAATTTTATAAGAATGAGCGTCAGGCGTATTCAACACGCCGGTTAATGTCACGATCCCCTGATGATTATGCATCTGGTAGGTAATATCACCAGCAAAAAGTTCATGGTCAATATCCCAGACGGCATAACCACTGCAATCAATTTTCGGGTTAATGCTGTGTGCATACCAGAATCCTCCACCCGCCCACAATGAAGATCGTGATAATAATAGCCGCTGCCAGTATTTTAATTTTCATCATTTATCGAATAGTAGGTTATACACTTTACGGACGGATTTTCTCTGGCATCCTCCCGGGCATATAATCGCCGTGATATTTTTTGCGCTGCTCATTCCTGAGAGAAACACATAGTTATTGTTATCGCAAATCTCGCGATGTTTGTGCATAAAGCGAATATAATTTAGCTCCAGCACATCATTCCCTTTTTGCAGGACGGTACAGGATGAAAAAGTCTCGGAGTCCAGAACCTCATAAGACGACAGCAGAGACTCTGGAGACATATAAAACAGGCTGGCGGCAATGCTTATCATCACTACCAGAAGCGCCAGTCCGCAAAGCGCCGCAGGCAACAAGAGATGGCGCTTTTTTATTGGCGTGTCTCCCTTCGGCTCCATTTGGGGTTCAACAATCTGCGCCGGCGCTTCGATCGCTGATGCTTTTGCGGTTATCTCATCCGTCTGAATATTCGCTGAAATCATCATACCGCGACGGGCAATGGTTTTTATAAGATCGCGCGGTAACCCAATATCACTTAACGCATTTCTTAGAATGAGAATCGTCTGATAAAAAGTATTCGCCGAGGTAACATGATTCTTCTCTCCCCAACCCGCTGTAATCAGCTGGTTTTGAGAAACCACCGTGTTGTTATGCTGAATAAGATATAAAAGGATAAGGCTTGCAGGACTTTGTAACGTTACGGTCTTCTGCATTGCGCTATTCGATAACGCCCGATTTCCAGGGTGAAAGTCAACCAGGTTATTAATTGTGTAACATCTGGCGTGTTTTAACAAATCCGACACAGTATTCCTTCTGGCATTCACATGATGAATGCCATGCTACAAAATTCTTATATCGAGATCACTATAAATATTTGATTATGCGATTACTGTCAAACGCCAGCGGTAAAATTACTTATAAATCAAAAACCTTAAGTCAAAAAAGATCATTTGTTCTTAATTAAGACTATTTTTAAAGCATTTTCATGCTCTCCTGATATTATTACGATAAGATTAAAAAGCACACAAATACATAATTTATTAATTATGAAAAACAATAGCGATTTTACAATTAAGATACAGCAATTAACATTGATGCAACTTTTGTCCATAAATGCCATTTAACAAAATATCTTAAACATTTTTGCAATATAACTATTCCTGGATTTTGCTATAAAAGTCCTGGATGCTAAATTGTTTCTGTCTCTGACGAGACACTGCCCCAGGAAAATAAGTAGCATGTAAATAGCCACTATTATAAATGCATCGCAAGGCTTTAAGAAAAATAGCAATAAGTGATATACATCGATTTTTTACGCACGCTAATTGCCGTCTGGCAAAGTATTGACATATTTAAAAACGGATGAAATTATGAAATTATCTACGGATAGGGAGGTTCCTGTATGGAGCTGGATGTTAAATTAAAAAACCTTACGTGCAGTAGTTGTTCTTTACATTGTAAAATAATGCCAGAAAAATCACCTCGTTTACAATATTGTGCTAACGCATGTTTTTGTATGTGGCCGGAAGAAAGTATCTACTTTAACAGAGGTGTTATTGAGGGCATTTTAAATAATAATCATAATGCCCGATTAAATGGTTATATTTTTGTCGATTTCTCTATCAGCTTTTTGCGGCTGTTTCTCGACAAACAGTGGATTGATTATCTCGCCAGCACACGTATGGGTATTGTACTGGTGAGCGATCGGAACATGCAGTCGTTAGCCAACTACTGGCGTAAACATCATCCGGCGGTTTCTGTCGTCATTTATCACGATGATGGACTGGCGGTTGCAAATGAAAAAATCAGACAAGTATTTATTGGGCGACATCTGTCTTTTACAAAAGGGAATACCCTGACCCAGACGGAGTTCATCATTATGGGTAACATGGTTGCAGGGAAAAATCCGCATCAAATCGCCGAGTTACTGAGTATGGATATCCGCAGCGTCTATGCTTATAAACAGAGGATCGAGAAAAGAATGGGCGGGAAGATAAACACGCTGTTTATTCATTCGCATCCACTCTCCAATGAAAAAGCCGCATTCCCAATGATCACAAAGGAATGCAAAGGCTCGCTTATTCATCTGCAAAGACGGCGTTAACATTGAAGACAACAGTCGGGCACCGGTCCCGGCTATTTTATATAGGAATCCAGCACCTTCAGGATCACCTCCAGATCGTCTTCGCGCTTCACTTCATCGCTCTGGTGAACAATGTGTTCGGTCAGATGCCCTTTGATCACCTCACGCATTAATCCGTTCACCGCGCCGCGTATCGCCGCGATTTGCTGCAATACCGCGGCACACTCGTGAGGCTCATCCAGCATTTTTTTTCAGTGCGACAACCTGCCCCTGGATTTTACTGGCGCGAGCTTTAAGTTTTTGTTTATCCCGGATCGTATGTGACATAACAACGCCTTATTAACATAAATCATTATGGATTATAGCATTGTGACGCTACTGGGGGGTAGTATTTGGTACTGGGGGGGGAGTAGAATGCGGGGAAATAAGACAACTAAGAATCATTCTCATGGGCGAATTTTCAACATTACTTCAGCAAGGAAACGCCTGGTTCTTCATTCCCAGCGCCATTCTGTTGGGCGTATTACATGGGCTGGAACCCGGACACTCCAAAACGATGATGGCGGCGTTTATCATCGCCATCAAAGGGACGATTAAGCAGGCTGTGATGCTGGGGCTGGCAGCCACGCTTTCACATACCGCCGTTGTGTGGCTTATCGCCCTGGGCGGCATGTACATCAGCAGAGCGTTTACCGCAGAATCCGTGGAACCCTGGCTACAGCTGGTCTCCCGCCATCATTATTCTGAGCACGGCGTTCTGGATGTTCTGGCGTACCTGGAAAGGGGAGCGGGAGGGGTTGGCTAACAGGCTTCCTGCCCACACTCACCACCACCACGACCATGAGCACCACCATCACGACCACGACCACGACCACGACCACGACCACCAGCATGTTCATATTTCCCTGAAGGGGCTAACGGACGGATCGCACGCCTGGCAGGATGCCCATGAACGGGCACATGCGACCGATATTCAGCGCCGCTTTCACGACCGGGAAGTGACAAACGGACAGATTTTACTGTTTGGCCTGACGGGCGGCCCCTGATCCCTTGCCCGGCAGCCATCACCGTATTGCTGATCTGCATCCAGCTTAAAGCCTTCACGCTGGGAGCCACGATGGTACTGTGCTTCAGCATTGGTCTGGCGTTAACGCTGGTAGCCGTTGGCGTGGGCGCAGCCATCAGCGTGCAACAAGCCGCAAAACGCTGGAACGGATTTAATACCCTGGCGAGAAAAGCCCCCTATTTCTCCAGCATACTGATCGGTCTGGTGGGGCTTTATATGGGAATGCATGGTTATCTGGGCATTATCCACTAATTGTTCCCCGCCTGTTTCCACAAACGTGCAGCGACCCGGGCGCTGCACGTCCGTTCATATCAATTTTTCGCAAGCCATGAGCAGACCGTAGACGAGCGGTAAGCCCGCTCTGATGAGTGAGGCGCATTAACAAATCTTTCCAGAAAGTCGCCTGGCCGTATAATTCGATGCTATTACCCGGCGCGTATTGCAGTTCCGCGCTTTTGCGACAAGCGCGCAGGCATTGCGGATTTATTGCGGAAAAATTGTTCTCTCCCACGCTCAACATCAGCATAATTCCGCGCAGAAAACACGCTTCATGCGAACAAAACGCACTATATCAACTGGCAACTTAAATACGATTGCATCAATTGTTGATCTTAATCAAATGGGGTTTATTGGAAACTAAGCCTTTTAAGCTCCAAAAGATCCAACAAAATAAAATAAAATTCCTAAAGTAAAGAGTACGCACCTAATAGTCAGCAACAGAAACAATATAGTGATGCTGATGATTACTATAAAACCGGTATCTATTTACATCACAGATTCAATTAATTAACACACCGACATGGAACGACTTTACGGCTAAATCATTAATACCAATAAAGCGAATATCTAATTATCTTAATATCGACGCAACCGATCTATTTCCAGTTTTTAATAGCTACCACCTATTACAAAAGATTTATTCGGATGTTTTAAACGATTTTCATATTTAAGATTACTGTCGTTAAAATTCCGGCATAAGAAAAAAGATATATTTTCAGATGGGCTATTTGTCGCCTGGGACGCATTGTTGAATAAAAACGGAGAAGGCGCGTTCAGCAGCACATTTTTCTATTTCAACGCCTCAACACCAGGATTAATACCAATATTTTCGCCAACACTGACTTAATACAGCAACATTCCAGCACAGTGCCATTTTTATGAATGTCCCTGAGCATTGGGAACACCCTGAATTCTCAGGGTAAATCAACACGACTGAATGAAAATGGAGTTTAGTTATGAAACTGAATCGTGCCCTAATTCCGGCGCTGGTGATCTCCGCGATCTATTCTGCGGGCGCACTGGCTTCTGATAATACCATTACATTTATGGGAGAAGTTTCTGATGAAACCTGTTCCGTATCGGTAAATGGTTCTGAGGCCTCACCTGTCGTCTTACTGCCTACCGTCACGGTAAACACCTTGAACACCAATCAGGTTGCAGGACAAACGACCTTCGACATCGGCGTCAGCGGATGCACCGGCTCAGCCTCCGGGATCAATATTTCGACCGTCTTCGTCGGAAATAACATCAGCGCCACGACCGGGAACCTGGCCAGCAATGGCTCGGCGAGCGATGTTGAAATTCAGATCCTCGACACCAGTGATACAGAGATCGATTTTCGCAACGCGTTTAATGGCGGCGGAGATTTAGCGCTGGCGGCAAATGAGACATCAGCCACGGCAACCTACAAGGCCCAATATTACTCAGGGGGCGCAGCAACCACCGGTACGGTGCAGGCCTCCATGCAATACGCGGTTTCTTACCAGTAATTTAACCCAGGCGGGAATTTCGTCCCGCCCTCTTTCGACCAGGGAGTAATAAATGAACCCCATTCGCGACGCCCTGTATTCTCTCGCGGGGTTTCTGTTTATCTTTTTTACACTCTGGAGTGAACACGTCGCCGCCAGTATTACCATGACCGGGACGCGAATTATTTATAATGGTTCAGCCAACTCTGTCGATGTTCATTTAAAGAATAAAGATTCCTTCCCTTATGTGGTCTCAACCTGGTTCGATAACGGCAATATGGCAGACGGGCCGGAGAAATCAGCTCAACTTCCCTTTATCGCCACGCCGCCGGTATTTCGTATTCAACCCGGCGAAGGGCAAATTATTCGGATTGTTTTTACGGCGGCCCAGTCCCTGCCACAAGACAGGGAATCTCTGTTCTATTTTAATTTTATGCAGGTTCCGCCCGCGAATGTGGGCCAACGTAGCCCGGATCAGGGCAATCAAAACAGCCTGCTGATCATGCTACGCAACCGGGTGAAGTTATTTTATCGTCCGGCTGAATTAAACGGTAATCCACAAAAAATGCTGGCGAACCTTCAGGTCACGCGGACAGGTCAAACCGGCATCACCATTAAAAATAATCAGCCTTATTACATCACCATTGCCGGGCTACAGTTGATCAATGCCTCAGAAACCCGCACCCAAAAAGCAGGCATGATTGCCCCTTTCAGCAGTGAGCGTTATGTCTTTACCGACGCCCGATCGGCTGCAAATCAGCGTGTTCGCATCACGTTGATTAACGATCAGGGAGCCAGAATCAGTGAAGATTTTCCTCTTTAATCGCCCGGCGGGTTTCGGCCTGATGGTATGCGTTACGGCATTTTCCGCTGCGACCAGGGCCGATTACTATTTTGATCCCGCGCTGCTCCAGGGGTCCGCATACGGTCATGGTCTGGATCTCCAGCGCTTTAATCATACCCAAGACAGCGTGCCTGCGGGTGAATACGTGCTGGATGTTTATCTTAATAACCAGTTGATTCGCCAGCAGGAAAAGATCGAACTTATCGCATCCGCCACGCCGGATAACGCCGTCGAACCCTGTCTGCCGTTTGAGGTGGTTCGCGCCAGCGCGATTCGCACCCGCTCCTCTGCGGCGTCTTCAACGCCGCACTGTCTGCGCATCAGCGAGACCGGGCAAAAAATCAGTTGGCAAGTGGATATGGCGAAGCTGCGCCTGAATATGACGATTCCTCAGGCCGGGCTTTACCACGCTCCCCGGGGGTATATTCCCGTTTCCGAATGGGACGCCGGAGAAACCGCGCTGTTTTTGCGCCACAATACCAATTTTTATCATACGGAAAATACAGACTCACACCTGCGCTACGACTACCTGTGGAGCAATATCAATGGCGGTTTCAACATCGGGCTGTGGCAATTTCGCCATCAGGGGAACCTCCGCTATGCCGATGACAACCAGACGGGTAGCCACTACAAATACAATGCGGTAGCGACCGCGATTCAGCGCCCTCTTCCTCAGTTTGAGAGCGTGATAGCGTTTGGGGACAATTACACCAACAGCAGCCTGTTCGGTAGCCTCTCATTCAACGGCATAAAACTGAACACCGATCAACGGATGTGGCCGCAGGGCAAACGCGGTTATGCGCCGGAAGTGCGCGGCGTGGCGACCACAACCGCCCGCGTGGTGGTACGCCAGCAGGGTAAAGTGATTTACGAAACCACCGTCGCGCCCGGCGCTTTTGTTATTAACGATCTCTACAATACCCGTGGCCAGGGCGATCTGGCCGTCGATGTCATCGAAGCGAACGGGCAAATCTCAAGTTTTACCGTTCCCTACTCGGCGGTTCCTGATTCCGTTCGGCCGGGAAACTGGAACTATGAGCTGGCAATGGGCTACGTTCGCCACTACTACAGCGTGGAGAATAAATTTGTCGAAGGCGTTTTGCAGCGCGGGATGAGCAACACGCTAACCGCCAATTTAGGTTCACGGCTGGCCGATGATTATCAGGCGTTTCTGCTGGGCGGGGTGATGGCAACATCTGTCGGGGCATTCGGCCTCAATACCGTTTACTCAAACGCCAGAGTCGAAAACGACGATAACGAGCAGGGCTGGCGCATTGAGGCCAGCTACAGCAAAACGTTTACCACCGGCACAAATCTGGTGCTGGCGGCCTACCGTTACTCCACCAGCGGTTATCGTGATTTGCAGGATGTGCTGGGCGTGCGCCGTCAGCAGAAAAACAGCGTGGCGTATTATTCGGATACGCTGCACCAGCGTAATAACTTTTCCGCCACGCTCAGCCAGCCGATGGGCGACTGGGGCATGGTTAGCTTCACCGGCAGTACGTCAGATTACTACAGCGACGCGTCGCGCATCACCCAACTCCAGTTTGGCTACAGCAACAGCTGGCGCAACATCACCTTTAATCTTAGCGCCGCCAGACAGCGCAGCAGTTATGCCAGCCGCTACGACACCAGCGTAAACGACCAGGATTTTGACCGCGAAAACCAGCGTAAATACACCGAAAACACGCTTTCACTGGGATCTCCATCCCCTTCGATGTTGGCGCCAGCCGCACGCAGCTAAATCTGGATATGAATCGCAGCCGCGACGTTCGCACCGCCACGGTGGGGATAAGCGGCGCCACGGGCGAGAACAGCGCCACATCCTGGGCCGTTTATAGCGGTCTGGAGCGAGATAAGCACGACGGCAGCAGCGCAACCTGGGGCGGCAACGTGGAGCAACGAACCGCCGTCGGCGCGTTTCGCGGTTTTGCCTCCCGCGGCAGCGATTACCAGCAATATGGTCTGGGGATGTCCGGCACGCTGGTCGCCCACCGCGGCGGGATCACCGCTGGCCCCTACACCAGCGATACATTCGCGCTTATCGAAGCGCCTGGCGCACGCGGCGCGGCGGTACGTAACGGGCAAGGCGCAACGGTCGATTATTTCGGCTATGCCCTGCTCCCTTCCATGACCCCCTATCGCTATAACACCGTAAGCCTGGACAGCGGAAACATGAATGCCGAAGTTGAGCTACAGAGCGGCAGCAAGCGCATCGTGCCCTACGCCGGCGCGATTTCCCGCGTGAAATTCACGACCACCAGCGGTAAAGCGGCGCTCATCAACACAACGCTTCCCGATGGCGAGCAGCCGCCGATGGGCGCTGACGTGACAGACGGCCACGGCGAATCCGTGGGAATGGTCGGCCAGGGCGGGCAAATTTACGCCCGACTGGCGGAACAATCCGGCGTGCTGTTCGTACAGTGGGGGCAAAAATCCACGCAGCGGTGCCAGGTCTGGTATCAACTACCGGCTAAAACGCATGCGCCGCTGTATCAGCTCACACTACCTTGTCGTCAGGAATAACGTATGAAAATCAGACAGCTCTTTTACGGCCTGTTATTCAGCGGCATGGTTGCGCATCCCGCCCTGTCCGCCTGCATCAAGGTCACGTCAGCCAGCCCCCTTTCTCAGGCGGCGAAAGACGCAGGTTATGTGGGCGCCAGTTGGGGCGGCGTGGGGGATGGCGATGTAAAAGGGAAACTGGGCTTGCCCGGCGTCATTACCTTAAGCAACGGGACGGGATTTCAGAGCGAAGGCACGTTGCTGGGCAGCGCCGCTGCCAGTTTCGTCCCCAATGGACGAACGCAGGGCGTCACGGCCAATCAGATTATGTTTCGCTGTACCGTTTCCGAAATCGGCCAGGTATATGAATACTACGCCACCAACGGCGACGATTACTGGGGAGGCATGGTCGACGTACCGGGAATCGACGGCGCTTACTACACCTACGTTAAAAACGTGGCGGTCAGGCTGACCAATCTAAAAACCGGAGAATATTACTCCCGTTACTGGAAAGCGCGCGCAATCCCGGAAAGTGAAATGTTCAATGACGGCACCTATATCTACATCCCAGCCAGCGCTTTTAGCGACGTATTTGTTGAATTGTTTCGGGTTGATGACAGCGCCAGAGGCGTTGATGGTTCCAACCGTTATACCTATCCCTACGCGGGACCGGCAGGCTATATCGCTTTCCACGGCGGCGGCATGAGTTCAGGGCTTTTCGAGGGCGCTGACAGCCGAACCAACTATAGCGGCTGGGGCGCAGCGCAGTGGCCCGGCGGCTGGACGTTAACCAGCCAGACCGTGTTCGTGCGCGGCGCCGCCTGCCGGGTCAACGACTATCCTGCCATTGTCAGGTTACCGCCTACCAGCGTTGGCGAACTCATCAGCGGCGGCAGCAGTCAGGCTCCTTTTAGCATTAGCGTTGAATGCGAAACCGGGGCGTTGTCCGGCACGACGGCGTCCACCAGCTTAAGAGCATATGTAGCGATGGGATTCCTGGTCAGCAATCCCACCGCAGCCAATGCGGCCTCTCAGTTGGGCCTCAAGACCGGTTCCGGCGCCTATACATGGCTACTCGACAATCATTATGGCGTAAACGGCGTTGCATCAGGCGTCGGCATTCGCCTCTACAGCGACAAGCAAAATGGCAATGCGCTGAATCTTCTGCCCAACCAAATAGCCACAGCCACGGGCAACGCGGGCGGCTGGTACGGCTATCAGGATCTGACCACGCAAACCGCCAGCGGCTCAACCAGCCTCTACAGCGGCGACTTTACCGCCTCTCTGGAAGCGATTCCGGGGGAAAACGTGACAGCAGGAACAGTCTATGCACAGCTCCAGGTGGTGGTCAGTTTTCAGTAACTGGCCCACATACACGCTTCTTATCGTCTGGACAGGATGGACGGCGACTCCCGCACGGGCCGTGGTCAATACGGAAGTGACTCGCGTTATTTTTAACGCCGGGGAGAGCCATTATTCGCTGGCGCTGGCAAATTCAGCGCAGCACCCTGCCCTGGTTCAAATCTGGACGGATGAAGGCGATCCGCTGAGTCAGCCTGCTGAGACCATCACGCCCATCGTCGCGATACCGCCCGTATTCAAAATGCAGCCGACGGAAATTCGGACGGTAAAGTTACAGCTCGCAGAGAAGCCTGGGTTAGCGCGCGAGCGGGAGTCGCTTTACTGGCTGAATATCTACCAGATCCCGCCGATGACCGCTCAGGATGCGAAAACGCGGCAAAAACTCGTGCTGCCGCTGCGCATCCGCATGAAAGTGTTTATTCGTCCACAGGGCGTTGGGCCATTGAGAGAGCAGGATGGCGAACGGCTGACCTTCACATTCCAGCCGCAGGAGGCGCAGCTTTATGTTAATAACCCGACGCCGTGGTACATCACGCTGGCAGCGCTGGCGTGCGACAACACCAGCGCAACGCCGCTGATGATCGCTCCGCTGTCTTCACAACCGCTAGCGTTATCCGGGAAGGCAGGACATTGTCGTACCGTCAGGTACGAGCTTATCAACGACCACGGTAATCGCTGGGTTTATGAGAAACCGATAATAAACAGCGGAGCGCCGGAAAATACCGTGGGCAGAAACCCACGTCGATGACCGGTAAAACGCATCAGGCGCGGATATCGTCATACTCGCGCGTTTTATCAAACTCATGTTTGGCGAAAGGACAAAGCGGAATAACCTTGCGGTTCTCCTCGCGCATCTTTTCAACCACCTTCGCGACAAGCTGTTTACCGACGCCCTGCCCCTTCAGGCTGGGATCGACATCCGTATGCTCAATAATGCTCAGATGCTCGCCCGTCGGTACAAATACGATTTCGGCGACCTGATTACCCGCAGCATCATTCACATAAAATTTGTTGTGGCCTTCGAGTATCTCCATCATTTCCTCACTTATTTCTGGCGGTATTTCAGCGCGCCGCTCGGACAGGTATCAATAACACGCACAACCGTTGCCACATCCACTTCATCCGGGATGATCCACGGCTTACGTTTCAGATTAAAGAGCTTCGCGCTACCGCGCACGCAATTACCCGAGTGCTGACAAATGGCCGTATTGAAATAGACATCGATTTTCTCGCCGGTATAGGCCCGGTAACCCGCATCCAGTAGTTCCTGATCCATGACATTGCCTCTGTAATTGTTATGTTTTCGCTAGTAAGCATAGCCCCGTCAAAGTGGCGTGGCTACAGGAAAACAGAGGCATTTGCCAGTTGATGAAAAGTCGTCGTTGCGCAAAATAACGTTAAGTCATAAACCAGTAATAAAAGAGACCAACTTTTAATCCAAGGATCACAATATAGGCACAGCAGTACTTCATAGTGCCGGACATTATCTGATTCGCCTGTCCTTCCATTTTGGTTGCCGAAACCGCAAATGGCGATACTTTGCGGTGAAATCATTTTCCCGCCTGTTGCGCCAGAGGTATTTGCCGCAGCCAGCCAGTTTGGATCAATATTTAATTTACTGGCGGCAATGGTTTGTAGTTTACCAAACAGAATATTCGAGTTGGTGTCGCTGCCGGTAACAAACGTTCCCAGTGCGCCAATCACCGGAGCGAGAAAAACGTACGAGCTTCCGGTCAGATCGACAATCGACTGGGCCAGCGTGGAGATAATACCGCTGAGATCCATTACCGTTGCCAGAGCGACGATCGCCATAATCGCGACAATGGAATTTTTAAGCTGGAATACGGTTTTGACAAACACTTCCAGCATACCGCGTGCCGATGCCCCCTGAATAAAACCGCCAATAATGGTCGCAAAGATAATCAACATTCCGGGCGTGGTGACCCATTCGACTTTCAGCGCCAGCGTTTTGCCATCGGCCAGCGTAAAATGCAGCACCGAAGCCAAACTGAGAAGCCGCCGCTTTTATCGTTGGAAATAACGGCGAGCACAGCAGAATAAAGACAAAAATAAACAGATAGATAGAACCCACCCGGAACAGCACTTTCGCCGAGCGCGGCGTCGTTTCACGGGTGTGGCTGACTTCAATGCGCCACTCGGGATCTGTTTTCCCTTTGCGTAGGCGGCTGGCAATTGCGACGGCAAAAAGACTGACCAGGCTGCCGGCAAAGGCGGGTAATTCTGCCCCGAGATGTATGGCGACAAAATACTGCGGAACAAGCCGTTGTGATACCGCAAAGCAGCGTAATAAGGAACACGCCGCGAATGGCTTTCAGGCCACCGCCAATAATGCAAATTATGACAAACGGCAGCAGGATATTAAAAAGGGCTAATTGCAGAATAATCGTTCCGCCTAAGGTGTAAACCGGCAGATTAACCTGTTCAGCCAGGATAGAGACCGGAATACCAACCGCCCCGAACGCCGTGGGTACGGTGTTGGCCACAAGTGAAGCAATTGCTGCCTTCAGTGGGTTGAATCCCAGCGCGATGAGAATACCGATAGGTATCGCGACCGCCGTACCGTACCCGGCAGCCGCTTCAAGGAATCCACCGAAAACACCACGAAATCAGCAGTACCTGAATACGCTTATCTTCGCTAATACTGGCGAGAATATCGCGGAGAATATCCAGCGCTTTGGTCGCCTGCATGACGTTATAACTGAATATAGCGCCGAGGATCACAATCACGATCGGCCATAATCCTTTCAGTGCGCCATAACCCATCGAGGCTTTAAGATTTTGTACTGGCATGTCCCAGAATATTGCAGACAGCGCGGCAGTGAATGCCAACGAAATCAAAACTGAATAATGGATGGGCATTTTCAATTTCAGAATTAAAAATACCATAAGCAGCAAAGGAGAAAGTGCCAGGGCAAACATAAAATATTCGTTCATTACTATTCCTGATTGGTTCATTAAACCTGATTTATATTTATGGTGGGGAGGCTACATTGCCGGTCAAATGAAATATGTAAACTGAATCGCTTCAGTGAATAAAGTAATTATGATTTGTAGTTTTGTAACTATTGTAATCTTTTAATTAAAATTCAATGCCAGGCAAATATACTTAAGAGCAAGACAGATACCTATAAATAGTTATTTAACAACCTGTTTAATAATGATATTGACGAAATTAGTAATCACTTGAAACTATTTTTCGGACGTTCACATCGCTGTAGTTTTCATTATAAAAATGTGAGCGATGCCGAAATAAATAAACCCGGGTATTGCATATGGGTATTGATTGGTGGATTATTCTATTTTGTCATACAAATGAACATAGAGTAGGATAAACCGAAAAACAATGGTCGTTTTTATTATTGATTTATGACCCGGTGGCCGGTTGCCATCGGGGCTAAATAGAAGTGAAGCAATGGAGCATTGATTGTGAATGTAAATTTCTTTGTTTACCTGTATTGGTGACGCGCTGAAATCACGGATGGCACGAGACTCCGTATTGCTGCTGGAAAAACTGGGCTGCCGCGTTAATTTCCCTGAGAAGCAAGGGTGTTGCGGCCAGCCAGCCATCAACAGCGGCTACATCAAAGAAGCGATCCCGGGGATGAAAAACCTGATCGCAGCGCTGGAAGACAACGACGACCCGATTATCTCTCCTGCTGGCTCCTGTACCTACGCGGTAAAAAGCTACCCGACATATCTGGTCGATGAACCTGAATGGGCGTTACGTGCGGAAAAGGTCGCCGCGCGCATGCAGGATCTCACCTCCTTTATCGTTAATAAACTGGGTGTGGTGGATGTGGGAGCCAGCCTTCAGGGCAGAGCCGTCTATCACCCATCCTGTAGCCTGACCCGCAAGCTGGGAGTGAAGGAAGAGCCGCTCACGCTACTGAAAAACGTGCGCGGGCTGGAGCTGTTGACGTTTGCCGATCAGGATACCTGCTGCGGATTTGGCGGGACGTTCTCAGTCAAAATGGCCGAAATATCCGGCGAGATGGTGAAAGAGAAAGTCTTACACCTGATGGATGCCCGGCCTGAATATTTGATTGGCGCAGACGTCAGCTGCCTGCTGAACATTGGCGGTCGACTGCAACGGGAAGGCCAGCCGGTCAAAGTGATGCATATTGCTGAAGTGCTGATGAGCCGCTGAGGGGAAAGAGATGTCGATAAAAACCAGCGATGTAGAATTTAAACTGCGCATTCGTCAGCAAATTGAAGATCCGATCATGCGCAAAGCCGTGGCCAATGCGCAGGAGCGTATCGGCGCGAATCGGCAAAAAATGGTCGATGAGTTAGGGCACTGGGACGAATGGCGTGACCGTGCCAGCCAGATCCGCGATCACGTTCTGAGTAATCTCGACGCTTACCTGTATCAACTCACCGAGAAAGTGACAGAAAACGGCGGACACGTCTACTTCGCCAAAACCAAAGAAGAAGCCACCCGCTACATTTTACAGGTCGCACAAAGTAAAAACGCGCGCAAGGTAGTGAAGTCCAAGTCGATGGTGACCGAAGAGATTGGCGTCAATCATGTATTGCAGGATGCCGGAATTCAGGTGATCGAAACCGATCTGGGCGAATATATTCTCCAGTTGGATCAGGACCCGCCTTCACACGTTGTGGTTCCGGCAATCCATAAGGATCGCTATCAGATCCGTCGCGTACTGCATGAACGTCTGGGCTATGACGGCCCGGAAACGCCAGAAGCGATGACCTTATTCATCCGCCAGAAGATCCGCGAGGATTTCCTCAGCGCTGAAATCGGTATTACCGGCTGTAATTTCGCCGTGGCGGAAACCGGATCGGTGTGCCTGGTGACCAACGAAGGCAATGCGCGGATGTGTACCACGCTGCCGAAAACGCACATTGCGGTGATGGGGATGGAGCGTATCGCCCCCACCTTTGCCGACGTGGATGTACTGATCACCATGCTGGCGCGCAGCGCCGTTGGCGCACGTTTGACGGGTTACAACACCTGGCTCACCGGCCCACGCGAGGCAGGCCACGTTGACGGGCCGGAAGAGTTCCATCTGGTTATCGTGGATAACGGGCGCTCCCAGGTACTCGGTTCTGAATTTCGCGACGTGCTGCGCTGCATTCGCTGCGGAGCCTGTATGAACACCTGCCCGGCATACCGCCACATTGGTGGACACGGCTATGGCTCAATCTATCCCGGCCCTATCGGCGCGGTGATTTCCCCGCTGCTCGGCGGCTATAAGGATTTTAAAGATCTGCCGTATGCCTGTTCATTATGCACGGCCTGCGACAGCGTCTGCCCGGTGCGCATTCCGCTGTCAAAACTGATCCTGCGCCATCGCCGAGTGATGGCCGAAGAGGGCATTACCCCGAAAGCCGAGCGCCGGGCGATCAAAATGTTCGCTTATGCCAATAGCCATCCTGGGCTGTGGAAAGTCGGGATGATGGCGGGCGCTCATGCGGCAAGCTGGTTTATTAATGGCGGTAAAACACCGCTTAAAGTCGGCGCTATTGGTGACTGGATGGAGGCGCGAGATCTCCCTGATGCTGACGGAGAGAGTTTCCGTAGCTGGTTTAAGAAACATCAGGCAGAGGAGAAAAAGAATGGATAACCGTAGCGCGTTTTTAAACACCATCGCCCAGGCGCTGGGCCGCCCGCTGCGATTCGAACCGCAGGCAGATACGCTGCCGGTTAACAACTATGCGAACGAGCGACTGACCGAACTTAGCCAGCAGCAGCGCTGCGACGCGTTTATCCAGTTTGCGAGCGATGTCATGCTGGTACGCTGCGAACTGACCAGCGAAGCGCAGGCGCCGGAAGCGGCGTTACGCTTGTGTGAAGAACTGGGACATAAATCGGTGGTGCTCAGCGGCGATAGCCGGCTGGTTGAACTGGGCATCACCGAACGCTTGCAGCAGGAATGCAACGCCGTGGTCTGGGACCCGACCCGGGGAGCAGAGAATGTTACCCAGGCCGAGCAAGCGAAAGTCGGCGTAGTGTATGCCGAATATGGCTTAACGGAATCGGGCGGTGTGGTGCTGTTTTCCGCGCCGGAGCGCGGGCGTTCATTAAGCCTGCTGCCGGAATCCTCGATTTTCGTGCTGCGCAAGAGCACTATCCTGCCACGCGTGGCGCAACTGGCGGAAAAACTGCATCAGAAAGCGCAGGCCGGTGAACGCATGCCATCGTGTATTAACATCATCAGTGGCCCCAGCTCAACGGCGGATATCGAACTGATCAAGGTGGTCGGCGTGCATGGCCCGGTTAAGGCGGTATATCTGATTATTGAAGATTGTTGATACGACTGTTAATGACCGCACTACTGGCACGGACGCCATAATAGCGGGCAGTTAATCCTGTTGGGCGTTGAATGCGGAGTTCAGGAAACTTGAAGCTGGAGCGGGCGAAGGGAATCGAACCCTCGTATAGAGCTTGGGAAGCTCTCGTTCTACCATTGAACTACGCCCGCTTCGAGATGCGTAAGGCATTATAAACCTTACGCTCTTATTGACAAGGTGCTTGCTCACTGACTGGCGATTAATTCACCGTCAGCATTTTGGTTTGCTCCCCTGCGGCGGTAAATAACGCAGCGGATCAATCGCTGTTGCGCGGTAGCGAATCTGGAAGTGCAAGCGAACGGAATCCGCATCAGTGCTCCCCATTGTGGCGATTTTCTGCCCGGCTTTCACGCTCTGCCCGTTGTTAACTAACAGCGTGTCGTTGTGGGCATAAGCGGTGATGTAATCCTCATTATGTTTAATCATGATGAGGTTCCCGTAACCGCGTAACTGGTTGCCGACATAGACCACCTTCCCTGGCCCCTGCCGCATAAATCGGCGTACCGCGCGCGGCGGAAATATCAATGCCTTTGTTGCCGCCTTCCGCCGTTGAATAAGGCAAAATGACTTTGCCGCTGGCAGGCCAGCGCCAGCAACGGTTGCCCTACCGGAGGCCAGGAAGATTGCGGCACAGAAGAGGACGGTCTGACTGCCGCCGTTTTCGTAGAGGATTTCGCCGTGGTCGCACGCGATGAACCAGAACGCTTTCGCCCCGCCGCCCAGTTTCAGTTTTTGCCCTACCTCAATGGTGTAAGGCGGGGAAATACCGTTCAGGCGGGCAAGTTCTTTCACGCTGGTTCCCGTCGTGCGCGAAATGCGGTAGAGCGTATCTCCCCGCTTAACGGTATAGACGGAACCCGAATCAGAAGATTGATTGCTGGAGCAGCCCGCTAAAAGCAAGCCTGCACAAAGCAGCATCACAATACTCAGGCTCTTGTTGTTCAGGCGTCCTGCACTCAAAACTATTCCTCGCAACATTTCAAACGCCTTATCATAGCAGCCAAAAGCCAGATGCCCAATGTATTGCCATCGGTGTCACGATATCTCCTTCTTGCCACCGCTACTTTTGGTAATGCCTTTCCACCCTATATAGACTACGCTAGTTGCCAGAGTATATGGCTTGCAGCAGTATGCGGCTATTTTCATATTCAGGAGTTTTTATGACCGGGGAACATGTCATATTGCTGGATGAGCAGGGTAATCCTGACGGCATACTGGAGAAATATGCGGCTCATACCTCTGATACCCTTTTACATCTCGCCTTCTCATGCTGGTTGTTTAACACGCAGGGGCAATTGCTGGTCACTCGCCGCTCGCTCAGTAAAAAAGCGTGGCCGGGAGTCTGGACCAACTCAGTATGCGGACACCCACAGCAGGGCGAAAGCACTGAAGCGGCAATTATCCGACGCAGCCGTTTTGAGCTTGGCGTCGAAATTACCAACCTGACGCCCGTCTATCCAGATTTCCGCTATCGGGCAACTGACCCGAATGGCATCGTGGAAAATGAGGTCTGTCCGGTATACGCCGCGCAGGTGACCAGTGCGCTACAGGTAAACCCGGATGAAGTGATGGACTACCAGTGGGAGCGGCCTGGAAACCGTACTGCAAGCATTGAGCGCGGCGCCGTGGGCGTTCAGTCCGTGGGATGGTGTTGCAGACGTCTGACGACAAGGCGCGTGAGTTGTTGCGGGAGTATAGCCAGGGTTAATTTACTGGCTTTATGCCCGGTGGCGCTGCGCTTACCGGGCCTACAGAGGTGCAAATCGTAGGCCGGATAAGGCAAAGCCGCCATCCGGCTTTGTGCCGGTGGCGCTACGCTTACCGGGCCTACAGAGGTGCAAAACGTAGGCCGGATAAGGTGAAGCCGACATCCGGCTTTGTGCCCGGTGGCACTGCGCTTACCGGGCCTACAGAAGTGCAAAACGTAGGCCGGATAAGGCGAAGCCGCCATCCGGCATCTCACGTCTTATTTTACCGGACGCATCGCCGGGAACAGAATCACGTCGCGGATGGTGTGGCTGTTGGTGAACAGCATTACCATGCGGTCGATACCAATTCCCAGACCCGCTGTCGGCGGCAGACCGTGCTCCAGAGCGGTAACGTAGTCTTCGTCGTAGAACATCGCTTCGTCGTCACCGGCTTCTTTCGCGTTAACCTGATCCTGGAAACGCTGCGCCTGATCTTCTGCATCGTTCAGCTCGCTAAAGCCGTTACCGATTTCACGGCCGCCGATGAAGAATTCAAAGCGGTCGGTGATTTCTGGGTTCACGTCGTTACGGCGCGCCAGCGGAGAAACCTCTGCCGGATATTCAGTGATGAAGGTCGGCTGAATCAGGTGCGCTTCCGCCACTTCTTCGAAGATCTCAGTTACGATACGGCCCAGGCCCCAGCTTTTCTCAACCTTGATGCCGATAGATTCAGCGATCGCTTTGGCGGAGTCGAAGTTATCCAGATCGGCCATATCCGTTTCAGGACGGTATTTCTTGATAGCCTCGCGCATGGTCAGTTTTTTCGAACGGCTTGCCGAAGTCGAACACTTCATCGCCGTAAGGCACTTCAGTTTTGCCCAGGATATCCTGCGCCAGCGTACGGAACAGCGATTCGGTCAGTTCGATCAGGTCTTTATAGTCCGCATACGCCATATAGAGTTCCATCATGGTGAACTCTGGGTTATGACGAACGGAGATCCCTTCGTTACGGAAGTTACGGTTGATTTCGAACACACGCTCCGAAGCCGCCAACCACCAGACGCTTCAGGTACAGTTCCGGCGCGATACGCAGGTACATGTCCAGATCCAGCGCGTTGTGATGGGTGATAAACGGACGAGCTGCCGCACCGCCAGGAATCACCTGCATCATCGGAGTTTCCACTTCCATAAAGCCGCGGGCCCACCATGAATTGACGAATACCCGCCATAATCTGTGAAACGGACTTTAAAGGTGTTACGGGATTCATCGTTAGAGATGAGATCCAGGTAACGCTGGCGATAGCGCGCTTCCTGATCCTGCAAGCCGTGGAATTTATCCGGCAGCGGACGCAGCGCTTTTGGTCAGCAGCCGCAGTTCGGTGCAGTGGATGGACAGCTCACCGGTTTTGGTCTTGAACAGCTTCCCTTTTCGCGCCGAGGATATCGCCCAGATCCCATTTTTTGAACTGCTCGTTGTAAACGCCTTCCGGCAGATCGTCACGGGCAACGTACAGCTGAATACGGCCGCCGACATCCTGCAACGTAACGAAAGACGCTTTACCCATAATACGACGGGTCATCATACGGCCCGCAACGGACACTTCGATGTTCAGCGCTTCCAGTTCTTCGTTCTCTTTCGCGTCGAAGTCAGCGTGCAGTTGGTCTGAGGTGTGATCGCGACGAAAATCATTCGGGAACGGAATACCCTGCTCGCGCAGGCTAGCCAGCTTCTCGCGGCGCGTTTTCAGTTCATTGTTAAGATCGGTTACCGCGTCAGCGCCCTGTGCGTGTTGTTCAGACATGTTGGTTCCTCATAACCCTGCTTTCAAACTTGCTTCGATAAATTGATCCAGGCTGCCATCCAGCACCGCCTGCGTGTTGCGGGTCTCAACCCCGGTACGCAAGTCTTTAATGCGGGAGTCATCAAGGACATAAGAACGAATCTGGCTGCCCCAGCCGATGTCGGATTTGTTATCTTCCATCGCCTGTTTCTCGGCATTTTTCTTCTGCATCTCCAGTTCATAAAGCTTCGCTTTCATCTGCTTCATGGCCTGGTCTTTGTTTTTGTGCTGGGAACGGTCGTTCTGGCACTGCGTCACAATCCCGGTCGGGATGTGCGTAATACGTACCGCAGATTCTGTACGGTTAACGTGCTGACCGCCCGCGCCGGATGCGCGATAAACGTCGATACGCAGGTCTGCCGGGTTGATCTCGATATCAATATCATCGTCAACTTCCGGGTATACGAACGCGGAGCTGAACGAGGTATGACGACGGCCGCCGGAATCGAACGGGCTCTTACGCACCAGGCGATGAACGCCGGTTTCGGTACGCAGCCAGCCATAGGCGTATTCGCCGGAAATCTTGATGGTGACGGATTTGATCCCCGCGACTTCACCTTCAGACTCTTCAATAATTTCGGTTTTAAAAGCCGCGCGCTTCTGCC
>UAVY01000001.1 GCA_900446925.1 Citrobacter koseri
TGACGGTTTGCGGATACTGTTCGGCAAAGGCTTTACGCACGACGTAGTTGTTGTAAATCAGGTAGCCGTCCTTTTGCAGATCTTTGGTCGCGAATACCTGATGCCCGCCGGAGGCTTCAAGTTCCTGAGCAAACGGCGCCCAGACATAGCCCGCGTCGATATCGCCGCGTTTCCAGGCCGCGACCATTTCCGCCGGACGCAGCGGCAATAAGGTTATTTTGCTGCGATCGAGATGGTTAACGCTGATGGCGGCTTCAAGCGCATATTGCGCCGTCGAGTTTGGCGGATAGGCTACGCGTTTGCCTTCAATATCGTTAATACGGGTAATGCCATCTTTACCAATTAAACGCTCGTAGCTGGCAATCACCCCGGAGACGCCGACAATCTCCACCGGCAGTTTTCTGACAATGCCTGCCGTTGCCGGGCTGGAGCCGAAATTAGCAATATCAATCGCGTTGCTGGCAAAAATAATTTAACGCGTCCGCACCGGACGCAAATTGCACCCATTTGACCTTGCTGTGTAAAGCGTTATCCAGAGAACCATCGGCTTTTGCCAGCATCAGCACCTGAGAACCGCCGCTGTATGCCACGCGGACTTCTGCGGGTGTTTCGGCAACGCTGGTATTGACCCACAGGCCACCCGCTGCAAGTAATACGCAGAGACTTTTTTTCATTTAATTTATCCTTTAAATAATAACGTTATTAATGCCATGCTTCGCGCTGCGTTAGCCATAACCGGGCACACTGTTGCGCCAGCGCTTCTGCGGGATCAATCGACACGGCTAAATGCGGGGATGTCACCTCTGCCAGCGCAACCGGCACTTCCGTACAGGCCAGCACCAGCCTCTCTGCGCCGCGATCGCGCAATGCCTGAGCCTGTAAACTCAGCAGCTCACCGCCGGTACGCAGTTCGCCGCGTTTTACCGCATAGCACCCCGGCACAAACCACTGCCGTAGCTCCTCTGGCGTCGGCTGCACGCTTTCAATCCCCATAGAGGCGAAACCATGCTGGAACCAACCGGCATCCAGCGTGCCCTGCGTAGCGATAAGCCCGACCCGGCGGGGCTTCTCTTTCCCTTCAAATACCGCCAGCGTGGCGTCCACAATATGCAGCAACGGCGCGTCGCTGTGCTGCGCCAGCGCCTCATACCAGTGGTGCGCCGTATTACAGGCGATCACAATGTGGCTGGCGCCCGCGCGGTTCAGCTGTTCCACACCGAGCAAGAGCTGCGGCAACGGCGAAGGCCCCGTTCCCGCCAGCGCCTGTTGGCGATCCGCAATTTGCGGCACATTCCACACCACATGGGGGGATTTGCTGTTGATCGCTGCTGGCGGGCGTTGCGCGCAGCAATTTATGCATCAAATCAAGCGTCGCCAGCGGCCCCATGCCGCCAAGAATCCCCAGCAAAAAAGGTGTGCTCATGATGACAAAGAATCTGCGATGACCTGACGATAGCCAAACAGACCCGCGCTTCCTCCCGTATGGATAAACACCACATTCTCATCCTTGCGGAAATGGCCTTGACGGATCAGATCAATCAATCCGGCCATACCTTTACCGGAATAGACAGGGTCGAGCAGAATCCCCTCGTGCTGCGCCAGCAGTTGCAGCGCTTCAAGCATCCCCTCGGTGGGCAGACCATAGCCTTCGCCCACATAATCACTGTTGGCGACCACCGCCTCACGCGGCAATTCACCCGGCACGCCGAGCAGTTCCCGGGTCTGCTGCGCCAGACGCCAGACGTTGTGTTCCTGTTTATCACGCGGGGCGCGTACGCTAATTCCGAGGAGAGGAATGCCGCTGTGCGTGGCGGTTAAACCCGCAATCAGGCCAGCCTGCGTGCCTGCGCTGCCGGTGGCATGGACGATATGATCGATACGCAGCCGTAACTGGCTGGACTGCCAAAGCAACTCTTCCGCGCAGGATACGTAACCCAGCGCCCCGATTGCGTTCGAACCGCCACCGGGGATGACATAAGGGGTATGGCCCTGCGCACGCAGGCTTTCCGCATGATGCTCCATTGCCTGCTGCATATCCGTACCGCCGGGCAAATGGGCAATAATTTTGCCGCCGAGCAAACCGTCCAGCAGCACATTGCCGGATTGCTGATACTCATCACCCAGCGTCGTGACGCGTTGTTCGAGAAAAATATGCGCTTCCAGACCCAGTCTGGCCGCCGCCGCGACGGTCTGACGCACATGGTTAGACTGCGTGGCCGCCCTGGGTAATGATAATATCCGCCTGTTTCGCCTGGGCGTCGCCGAGCAAAAAACTCAAGTTTGCGGGTTTTATTGCCGCCAGTGGCAAGGCCGGTGCAATCGTCTCGTTTTATCCAGATATTTGGCCCCCCCCAGCAAGCGTGAAAGTTGAGTGAGAGGCTCCAGTGGGGTCGGGAAATGGCCAAAATGAAGCCGGGGAAAACGCGCCAGATGCATAATAACTCCTGTAAAGAATAACGACGCTGCACATTAAAATTCGGCAGCGAGAGTAAGAAAGGTTCGTGGAATATAAGAATGACTATATTGATTTTCTCACTCGCGGCTTACCAAGTTTTTCAGCTATGGATATGAGGAAAAAAGATAAAACAAAAAACGATCGCTTTATTTATTCTATTCGCCAGCATTCATTAACGGACCATCATGCCGATCCGTTTAAACAAATAACCAAATATGTCTTTTGGTGCGCAGGCACGCTCAGGTATTTAATGCTTCCAGGGTGACAAACGCCTGCCAGCTGACGTCATCAATCCAGATGCCCTCTTCCTGGCGCCGGGCATACGCGCGCAATTCCGGTTCTCCGGGGATCTGCACATCGTGCCCTTCCTGCCCGCTACGAACCCAGTCCACCTGCGCTAACAGCGCCTGTGAGTAATGTTCCTCCGCACCCAACCGCGCGGGGTCAAATAGAATCGACAACATATTGTTGATGATTCCGGCACGCGGCGGAATTTGCTGGCTTTCGGTCTCGCCGCCGGTCAGCGCAGCGCCAAGTAAGCTACATATTAGCGACAATCCCGCGCCTTTATGGCCGCCAAAAGGCAGCAAAGCGCCGAGCGGCTCAGTCATTAATACGGCAGGGTCGGTCGTGGGTTGCCCGTTCGCATCTACCGCGCATCCTGCCGGGATGGCGCGCCCTTCATTCCAGGCGATGCGCGCTTTATTGCCCGCAATGGCGCTGGTCGCGAAATCAAGGATAACCGGAGGGCGGTTCTGTAGCGGTAACGCCCACGCAAAAGGGGTTTGTACCAAGCCTGGCGCGCAGCCCATCGAACGGCAACACGGCCGACGGCGCCGCCACGTTAGCAAAATGGATCGAGACCAGCCCGGCGCTCGCCACCTGCTCTGCCCATTGCGCCGATCCGCCCAAGATGGTGGGTATTAGACAAGCCAATTATTGCCACCCCAAACTGGCGCACACGCTCAATACCCACGCTCATGGCCTGTTCGCCCAACGCCTGGCCGAAGCCATGTCCCCCATCAAAAGAGACAATCGACCCGGCATCAGACAAGGTGGTCAGCGTGGCGCCAGGGTTCAAATCTCCCGCCAGAATGGCCCGAATATAGCGAGGCAACAGGGTCACACCATGCGAGTCGTGGCCTTTTAATGAGGATTCGACCAGGTTATCCGCTACTTTTTGCGCGATATCAGATCCCGTACCCGCCCGTACCAGATGGCGTTTTAAAAGCGAACGTAAGTGATGATGTGAAAATAATGGCATGATTTTACTCACGGACATTGCCCCTGCAATGGCAGGGGCTATTAAAGAGGTGAGTCCGACTATAGCGAGGATGTATTTGTTACATAACCATGAATAATAACTAAGCTTTTCCGCTTATTAACTAACACGCCATGAATATCGTTATTCATTTTCCTGATATTCATTGCCATTTAAATCATTTCCTTTCCCTCTCGCCTCTGCCCATGATTTTTTGCTGAGAAACACCTTTCTGGGGAACAGATATGAATAAAAGAAACAGGGGTATTTGCCTGGACGCTGGCGTTTTCCGCCCTTGGCGGAGTCAGCCAGTCGGCATTTGCGGAAGGGAACATTAGTATCGCGCAGCAATTTGGCATCGGTTATTTAATTCTTGATGTGGTGCGAGACCAGCAGCTTATCGAAAAAGGAGGGGCAAAAAGAGGGGCTGGATATCAAGGTAGAGTGGCGCACGATTTCAGGCGCAACCGGGATGAATGAAGCGTTGCTCTCTGGCGCTCTGGACGTTGGCGTCAGCAGGCGTTCCCCCGGTACTCACCCTATGGGATCGCACCAAAGGTAAGCAAAATGTGAAAGCGATAGCCTCGCTGGGATCGATGCCCAATTATTTATTGAGTAATAACCCGGCGGTAAAAAGCATTAAAGATCTGACCGAAAAAGACCGTATTGCCGTTCCGGCGGCTGGGGTCGGTTTTCAGTCTCGTACATTACAAATCGAGACGGCGAAATTATATGGCGACCAGGACTTCAAACGCTTCGATAAGATTAGCGTCAGTTTACCGCACCCGGACGCCAGCGCGGCCTTAATTGCCGGTGGCTCGGAAATTACCACGCATTTTTCCAGCCCGCCGTTTCAGTATCAGGCACTGGAGCACAGCAACGTGCATAAAGTGCTCAGTTCCTATGATGTGCTGGGTGGGCAGGCGACATTTAATGTTCTCTACACCACCCAGAAATTCCATGATGAAAACCCAAAAACCTATAAAGCGTTTTATCGCGCCCTCAGTGAAGCCGCAAATATCATTAACCGTGGACAAAAATGCGGCTGCCGAAACATATATTCGCGTCGAGAAATCACGGCTGCCCTTACCGCTGGTACAAAAAATTGTTAACGATCCAGAAATCAGCTTTACGGTTTTCCCTGAGCGTACTGGCGTATATGCCGAAAAACTCCATGAGCTTGGCGTACTGAAAAATAAAGCCGACTCCTGGAAAGACTATTTCTTTAACGAAGCATGGGGAAAACCCAGGCAGTTAAACCGCGACACCGGAGGCTCTGATGGTCACTCAGCAAATCGACGGCCCGCTGCTACAGGTCAGCAATGTTGATATTGAATACCGTACCCGTGAACGGCAAGTGCGCGCGACGCATGATGTCAGTTTTTGATGTCTGGCCTGGCGACCGCTTTATTTTGCTTGGGCCGTCAGGCTGCGGGAAATCAAGCCTGTTGAAAGCTACAGGCGGTTTTCTCGCCCCGCGCAGCGGCCACATTTCACTTTCGGGAACGCCGGTTAGCGCTCCCGGCCCGGAACGCATGATGGTATTCCAGGAGTTCGACCAACTGCCGCCGTGGAAAACCGTGCTGGAAAACGTCATGTTTCCTCTGCTGGCCAGCCGGGAAAGCCAGTCGTTCACAAGCAAAAGAGACGGCGCTGCATTTCCTCCACAAAGTCGGGCTGGCAGAATTTGCCGACGCCATGCCCCATATGCTCTCCGGCGGGATGAAGCAGCGCGTCGCCATTGCACGGGCGCTGGCAATGAAACCACGCATCCTGCTGATGGACGAGCCCTTTGCCGCGCTGGATGCGCTGACCCGACGCACAATGCAGGAAGAACTGCTTGCGCTCTGGGAAGAAGAGCGCTTTACCCTGCTGTTCGTCACCCATTCGATTGAAGAGGCGCTGGTGGTGGGCAGCCGTATCCTGGTGCTTTCGCCGCATCCAGGGCGCGTCAGGGCGGAGCTTAACTGTCATCAGTTCACGCTTAATGATTTCGGCAGCGAGGCGTTTCAGCACGCTGCGCGTCATATTCACCGTCTGTTATTCCCGACAATCGGGAACAGTCCGTCTCACTCATCCGGCGAGGAGCCAGAGTATGTCCCAGCCACCGTACATTCGTCCTGAATTCGAACGCGAATTACCGCCGCTGCGCAATCTGCCGGTGGAAACGCCGCTGCCTTTAAGCCAGCGCCTGTGGAATCAGACGTGGCTGCGCAAGTGTCTGATTGTCGTCCTGGTGCTGGCGCTATGGGAGATCGCCGCGCGAATCCAGCAAAACGATCTGATGTTGCCCGGGGTACTTCAGACGTTGCAGGCGTTTAGCGAAGACATGCGCAATGGCGAACTGCCGGAAAAAATCGTCAACTCACTCAGTACCCTGTTGAAAGGGTATCTGGCAGGCAGTGCGCTGGCGCTGATTGCCAGCGCGCTGGCCGTGACCACTCAGTTTGGCCGCGATCTGCTCAGCACATTAACCGCGATGCTAAATCCGCTGCCGGCAATTGCGCTGCTGCCGCTGGCTTTGCTGTGGTTTGGTCTGGGGAATGCCAGCCTGATATTTGTGCTGATACATTCAGTGATGTGGCCAATCGCGCTGAATACCTGGTCCGGCTTTAGCAGCGTACCGGAAACGCTACGCATGGCGGGGCGCAACTACGGCCTCAGCGGGCCACGCTATGTGATCACGATTCTTATTCCGGCATCGTTGCCCGCTATCCTGTCCGGGCTCAAGATCGGCTGGGCGTTCGCCTGGCGCACGCTGATTGCCGCCGAACTGGTATTTGGCGCGTCCAGCGGCGAAGGAGGCCTGGGCTGGTATATCTTCCAGAATCGCAATGAGCTGTTCACCGACCGGGTATTTGCAGGACTGTTAACGGTAATCGCGATTGGCCTGCTGGTGGAAGGCGTGGTATTCGCCAGTCTGGAAAAGATCACGGTGAAACGCTGGGGGATGCAGCGTTAACCCCTCCCCCGCGTTCTTTGCAGCCGGACGTTGTCCGGCTTAGCGCGAAATGGTCTTAGTTCCCTTTTTGCTTTTCACGTAGCCACGGCGTTCTGGCGATCAAGACCTGCTCACACTTTACCGATAGCGGTTTCATGAAAGACGACAGCCTTTCGATGCAAATCAGAATCCCAAAATACAGCATCACCGCCTGGGTCGCATTCAGTACCGACATATCGATATTGGCGCTGACAAATATCACCACCACATGCTGCAACAGCATAATAATGTAGGCCCGCGACGCCAGGCTGGATAACCCCTGCCGAAAGCGATCCAGATTAAACAGGGGATGAATCAGCGGGTATCCCGCCAGCAGAATGAAGAGGAAGGCCGCAGCAAACAGCAGGCTTGAGGGTTTCAGAGGAAACAGCACTTCCCGAACCGGTAGCTGATCGACATGCGCCACAATCCCCCCGGTCACCACCAGCAGCAGGCTGACTGACGCCGCCTGAAGACGGTAGCGCGTGAACCACGGCTGAAAGTGTATGAACAGCATCCCGAAGGTAAAATCACTCACCCGAACCTGTGCTGACCAATAAGGGTTCACGATGCTTTTATCATATGCCAGTAGCGTAACGACGACCGCCGCCAGCATCGTACAGACCGGAAAACGGACAATGGCCCAGTAGATCACCGGAGAAACGGCGTACAGCAGGATAATACAGCCAATAAACCACTCTCCGGTGAAGTACGCGGTATTGATGTCGTAGACACCGTGCAGATAATGGTCAAACCCGAGAACAGAAGGCAGCAGCGAGTGAAATGCACGCTTCCCGGCGAGCACGTCAGCCAGCGGATTGCCGGGATAGAGGAAAAACACGCTCAGGATGAGGAACAGGATCGCCATTGAGAAATAAGCGATGTTGTAGGGAAGCAGGATCGAATAGACGCGTTTCAGGTAATACTCCTGCACAGAGTATTTACGCAGCGACAGGTAAGCCAGCGCGCCGGATATCATGAAGAAGAAAGAGACGCCCAGCCGCCCTATTCCTCCGGTCAGGTATTCGCGCGGGAACGTCAACACGGTACTGGTATCGAACATGTAGCTGTAATGCGAAGTAACAACCAGCAGTACAGCCAGAATGCGGAGAATATCAAAAAAATAATTACGTGTTGTTTGCATACTCTTTCTTGTTAACAAGCCAGCAGACAACATGACAAAGGTCCGGTTGCATACTGGGAAAATGACCAGGCCTGTTCAAGGATAACGTGTAGATTACGCTTGCGTGATACTTTGCAGATCCCTCAGCATCCTTCTGAGGCACTTAAGTTTGTTTTTATCCCGTATAACGCTCCAGAACTTGCTCAGTTGAAAGAGCGTCTTATCCCCAAAGCCGTCAATAACTTTGAAGCGGTACTCCTGACGAGCATCGTCCCAGGCATAAACAATATTTTTGCAATGCAGCGAGTTGATAATGACGTCTGTATGAATAAACCACGCTAAAAAAGCGTTGAGCTTACTGAATTTCTCCGCGTCCAGTTCGTTGTGCTTTGCAAGGTCATACAATGTTCTGGCAATGTTGCCCTGTTCGTCATGCTCTTTGACGATAACCTGCCCAATCCCTTTATCTGTCTCCACTAGCCCTTCAATTTTCTGGATGAAGAGCGAGTCAGTTTCGTCGCGCGGCTTGCACTCTCTGACGTCCCGATAGACTTCACGAAGCTTACTTTTATATTTGGGAATGCTCGGGATGACGACTTTGATCAGTAGTTGATGATTGTGCGGATGCTGAAAGACGTAACGATCGTTCCCTCTGGCCAGTAAATCATTTTCGGTCAAGGTAAGCTTTTTCATACAGTGTTGACTCATAAAAGAAAAAAACAGACTGGCCCATGCAAACGAAGAAATGGCGTTACGTCATGTCCTGGTTACAGCCGAGACAGTTTAATGTTAATAACCTAAACGGCAGGTCAATGAGTCATGAAGTCGGCGGACGGTTCACGTCCGCCGGAAGGCTATCAAAACGTCACGTTCACTTTTCCCCAGAATGTTCTTCCCCGGTTCATTCACTGACGTATTCGCGGAGTAACCAAAGCTGCTGTTACCGGCAAGGTTCAGATGTTCGCTGTAAGCTTTATCAAACAGATTATCAACGCCCGCGCTGAGTTTCACAGACTTGTTCAGCCGGTAGGCCCGCATTCGCGGAGAATATGGCGAACCCCGCGCTGCTATCAAAATCTTTACCCACGACGTTCCCTTCGTTAATTGCGACGCGATGCTGGCTGCTGACCAGACGCAGCAGACCGGTACTGCTCCAGTCGCCGCGTTCCCATGTCAGACCCAGGCGCGCTTCAAGCGGCGGTATCTGCGGCAATGGCTGATGGTCATCGGTATTTCGCCCCCAGGAATAAGCAAGGCTGGCATCGGTTTTCCATGTTTCGGTCAATTGATAGCCGATGCCCGCTTCTCCCCCCATGATGGTCGCATTGACGTTATCAACCTGACTTATACGGGGATGGATGAGGGTCGTAACGGAACAGAATAAAATCATTAACCCGGCCAATATAGGCAGAAACCCAGCCGTTAAGACGCTTACCGGTATACTGCGCGCCAATATCAAGCTGAGTCGTCTTTTCCGTTTTGACGTTATCGAAAACATCTGCCGACCCGCCAGGGCCATAGGTAGGAGAAAAAAACTCCCAGTAGTCGGGGAAACGCTCGGTATAGCCGATCCCCGCGTAAAACATCACGGGCATCTCCGCCAGATTATGCTCAACGCGCACAAACCCGGCCGGTAGTAGATCCGTGCGCTGCGAGGAAGCCGGTGTCAGTGAAATTGTCCACCAGTACGCGATCAAGACGCGCGCCGCCTGTCACTTTGCTTTGCTCCGTCGCAAGCCAGGTCCAATTCACTGAATAAACCATAGTCATGAAAACGGGCGTCTTTGTCCCAGCGATCATCATCTTTACTGCGATGCGTGCTCAGTTGCGTATCAACGCCGCTGCGTAACTCATAGTCTGACCACAACCACGTTCCCATCATCCGTCCGCCAACGGTACGGCGATCCAGTTGCATTGCCATTGGCATACTCATCGAATGCATGGCAGAACCGTGTTCCATCGCCGAACCCATGCTTCCTGACATATTCATGCCGGGAGCGCGCAGCGAGGTAGTTATCCATAACGTGATTCGCATAGTTGTAGTAGATATTCGCTTCTAACTTATCAAATACCTCGCCGATGCCGGATTTCTCAAACCGCATCCCCAAGCTTTCACGCCTGAACCGGGAACCGTCCATACTGCGCCCGGCATAGCGAGCTTCACCGTCGCCTTTACCCGCCGTCATTTCCAGCAGCGTGTCTTTGTCTGGCGTCCAGCCCAGCGCCATATCGCCGTTCCATTTATCCCATGTCGACGGCACGCGGTCGCCATTGCCATCTTTGTAGTCACCCCGCCCGGGATTTGTTGGCCGATAAGCCGCAAATAGCCGTCCTCACTTCCCAGACTGATGTCCGCATTTTCATCCCAGCGGTTATTCGAGGCGGCAAGGACGCTGGCCGTCCCCTGAATACCGGGTTTATCAAAACGCGGCTGTTCCCGGTCAAAGCGGAGGGTTCCCGCAGAGTTACCCGGCCCCAGAGCACGGTTTCCGGCCCCTTTATCAGGGTCAGCACATCAAAACTTTCCGGGGAGATATAAGAACTCGGCGCATCCATACGTGCCGGGCAGGCTCCCGGCATTTCGCCGTTATCGGTCAAAATTCGCAGACGAGAGCCAAACATCCCGCGAAAGACCGGATCGCCGTTTGTCCCGCCATTGCGAATTTGCGAGAACCCAGGGATCGTTTTCAGATAATCAGAGCCATCGCTGGCGGGAACGGGCTGACGAGGCGTTTTTGGCGACGTGACGATTTCCAGCGGAGAAGCGACCGGCGCGGTCACCAATCATTACCGAATCATCCGCCATTTTTGCATGATCGTGCTGTTCGCTTGCCCACGCCGCCTTTGCGGTCAGCGCGATCAGGACCAGAGAAGCCAGAGGAGTAAGCCCGAAGTATTGCCGTTTCATAACATTCCTTACTGTTTTTCAGGCGCAACGACGCATTGCCCGTCAAAAGGGCAAAACGCTACGCAATGTCTGTTTTTTTATTGTTTAAAACGAAAACGGAAATACAGCAGGCGGCGCGCGAGCGCGCTGAGGCGCCCACGGGCGGAAGATAACAGAAAGGCGTAATGGCCGTACTGAACAACGGATAACAAACAGCAGCAACAGCCAGAGCAAGAACACCAGCGCAAACTGGACAAACGGCAGATGTACCAGCAACTGGCAGTACCCGCAGACGATCTCTTCCACGGGCGACATCGCTTTGCCAGACATCATCTGGTGAGCGACCGAAAGAGAAGGCTCACACGGCGCAGAAGCCGCCATGTCATGGTGGCAAGCCCTGACGACATCATCACCATTGAGTGCGACGAGTGCTCACAGTCGGCCTGGCGGGCAATTGATTTTTGAAATAACGGGCGCAATAAACAACATGGCGACGGCAAATAATGCCAGCCATGCTGTTATTCGGTTGATTCGCGTTCGCCCGTGCAAAACGTTACCCGGAGGTTGAGGTGTTTGTCAGATTGTAACTGATTTACATTCGCAATATCATAACTAATTACAGGGGAACAGGTGATTCATAGCCCCACACATCACATCTCGCTTCCCTGACCTGCGCTAAAAACTTATAGTGCTCTTTACTCAGGCCATATTTCTTCATTCTGAGATAGAGCTTTTTACGGGGAATTTGCAGGTACTCTGCCACTTCGTTAATGCGCCCCCTGGATGGATATTCAGCGCTTCGGTGATGATCTGCCGTTCAACGTCTTCAACCCGCTGGGTCAAGCGGCGTCGGCTCACCGACGTGCATCTGTGGATTCGCCGTTTCCGCGAGCGGCAATACCCCCACGGCAAACAGTTCGGCGGCGTTCGCCAGTTCACGGACGTTGTTCGGCCACACCCGGCGCATCATCCCCTTCAGCAGGTCGTTATCCACCTCCGGCACCGGATGATTCAGCCGTTGACAGGCTTTCTGCAAATAATGATGGAACAACGGCCCGATATCATCAGGTCGCTGTGACAGGGGCTGACAGGCGATTTGCGTCATAGCGAAACAGTAATAAAGCTCCGCCACAATCTGGTTGCTGGCCGCCAGTTCCACCAGCGAAGCGTTGCCGATACCGATCAGGCGAAAAGGCCGCCGCTCCAGACTCTGCAACTGCACCAGTTGATGCTGCTGTTCACGGGTCAGATTCTCAGGGTGACTTAATACCAGCGTCCCGCCCTGAACCTGCGCGATAAGCTCATTAAGTTTTTGGGCACTGGCAGGGGTCAGTTCGCAGTAAATAAAAGGGCCCCCGGCGTTACGCCCCAGTTGGTGCAAATAGCGCGCGCCGGTCATGCGGCCGGTTCCCGGTTCGCCGTAAAGCCAGACCGCAATATCCGTTTCTGCCAGTTGCTGTAAGCGCTGACGATACTGATGCGTCCATTGGCTGCGCCCAATTAGCTCAACCTGCAACTTCTGCTGGCAGTACTGGCGACGCGCTATCACCGATTGCCTATGGCGTAACGCCGCCTCAACCAGCGAGAGTAACATGCCCGGGTCTACCGGCTTTTGCAGAAAATCCCAGGCCCCTTTTTTCACCGCATCCACCGCCATAGGCACATCGCCATGCCCGGTGATAAGCAGAATCGGCAGCTGCTCGTCATCCTGATGAAACAGCGTCATCAAATCGATGCCGGAGCAGCCAGGCATGCAGACATCGCTCAACACGATACCGGGCCAGTCCTTCTGCACCCACTCCCGCGCATCAAAGGGATTATTGCAGACACAGACGCGATAGCCCGCCTGCTCAAGCAGCTGTGTATAGGCATCAAGCACATCGGCATCATCATCAATCAGCAGAATCGAACATTCATTACTCAACATCTTTTACATCCGTCACATTGAATTGCAGCACCACGCAGGCATTTCGCGTCAACGTGGACGCCAGGCGCAACGCGCCTTCCATTTGCGTCATCAGCGAAACACAAATCGAAAGCCCAATGCCCAGCCCCACATCTTTACTGGTCGTAAACGGCTTCAGTAATGAGGGTAGCAAGGCCGCAGGCCAGCCGGGGCCATTGTCGGCAATCAACACGCACAGCGTGTCGCCCTGAATTTGCCAGCTCACCGTAATTGCCGCCGCGTTCGGGCAGGCGTCGAGCGCATTCGCCAGCACGTTCACCAGCACCTGCTGGATGCGTACTTCATCACCGCTGACCCAAACGGTTTCATCCGGTATCGCGAGCGCCCCCTGCTGAGGCTTATGGCGCATCGCCAGCAGTTCCCACGCCGCCGTAAACGTCTGGCGCAAATCAACCGGATGCAGCGGCGTTTCCAGTTCAGCACGACGGGTAAACTGGCGCAGCGAGCGGATAATCGCGTCAATGCGGTTAATCAGCCCTTCCGCTTTGCTTAACGTCGTTCGCGCCTGCTCCGTCTGCCCCTGTTCAATCGCCCGCCCCGCCGTAAACAGATACATCGACAGCGCATTCAGCGGCTGGTTGATCTCATGCGCCAGCGTGGTCATCGTCTGCCCGACCACCGCCAGTTTTGCCGTCTGGATCAGCTCGTCCTGGGTGGCGCGCAGATCGGCCTCAATCGCTTTTCGCTCGGCGATCTCCTGCTCAAGTTGCTGTTTTTGCGCGTTAAGCTGACCTAGCGTGTGGCGAAGCAAACCCGCAATACGCCCCAGCTCATCCCGCCCATACACCGGAATCGTGGCATCCGTCCGCCCTAAACCAATCTGCACCACCGCCTGATTCAGCGCGGTAAAGCGTTTCACCAGCCGCGAACGGATGAAATAATGGTTCAACACCCATGCCAGCAGCAGCGCCAGCAGCGTCGCCACCAGAATCAACCCGCCGCTAACGCGGACAATCTGCTCCATACGCTGATTAAACATCTGCATTTGCTGGTGACTGCTGCCCAGTTGGGCCTCAAGCAGCGTCCTGAAGCGCCCCAGCGTCGCTTCTCTGGCACGGCTGGCATCCACTAACGCTTTTTGCGCGGCGACATAGTCGCGCATGGTGTCCGGCATTTTATTTTTTCACCATGCCAATTTCCAGCAACTCATCAATGGTTTGTCGCAGGGTAATCGTGCTCGGCCAGTCATTCAGCGCACGAATATTTTCATCCGCCGTTTTTTTCAGGTTTTCGAGATAGCGGATATGCGTCTCAACCAGCATGCCATCATCATTTCCAGACTTCAGTTCATTGAGCCTGTCGCGCAGGTCGTCAACAATTTGATTCTCGATGCGCGCCAGCGTATAGACCTGCTGCTGCTCGTTCTGTACTTCACGGGAGCGTTTCAGGTACTGCGCCGCATCGCCTTGCCGGGCTTCAATCTGATCCAGCAGCGTTCCCTGCTGCCAGGTGAAATCCTGCACCAGAGAATTCAGTTCAGTGGTGAAATCATCGTGCAGCCAGTCAATACGCGCAGACAGCTCCCCCACCTTTTCACGTACCAGAAACATGTTGTAGAGCACGCGATCCAGTTCCGCCAGCAGCGCGCGGCTGTCCTGCAAAATCACCGCCAGCTGCTGGCGTTCTGCGGGTGACAGCCCCTGGCTCAGCCGCTCGATTCTATCCAGATGTTGAATAATCTGGTTGCGCAGTTGCAGGCGCACCGTAGTGTTCGGCGCCAGCAAAAACTCATTCAACTGATCCACCACCAGATTGAGATTCCCTTCAATCAGAAAAGCAGAATGGATGCGGGGAAAATACTCATCCAGCGAATAGCGTATTTGCGAGCTTTGCTCATGCCATGAATAGAGGCTGACGCTGCTGACTATCAGCGTCAGCAGCGCGCCCATCAGGAAAGCGCCCCGTAAACTGCTGCTGATGCTGATTTGCCGCAGACGTTGCAGCATAGACCCGCCCTTCATTTCAGTTCTTCCAGTTTATTGATCGCCTGACGCTGGTTGTTGAGAAACCAGATCTGCCACTCCATCATTTGCTGCTCCGCAAAGCTCTTATTGTCAAACTGCGCCAGCCAGGCTTCATCTTCACTGCTTGCCGGATCGACCGGCACACGGGTTAGCAGCGCGCGTATTTCAGGCAACGGACGCTTAAGACGGGCTTCCGCGCTGTGCAGCGCTCGCCAGGCATCTTTCAACTGGGCGAGACGAAAGCTGATTGCCGTATCAAACATACGCTGAACCAGACGCTGACGTTTCAGGATCAGCCGATAATTTAACGGCGGTTGATTCATCAGCACCGCCTGTTGCGCTGCCCGTGGGTTTCCTGCCGCCAGCGGCGTAACCGGATATTTCCCCGTATTGGCGTCAGCGAGGATCCGCTGCCCTTCCGGGCTTAGCAGATAGCGAATAAAACGCCGCGCTTCGCTGGCATGCTGGCTGTTTTTGAGTACCGCGACATAGGTGGGCGAAACGGCCGACTGCGGAAAGTAGGTAAAGGCCAGATGAGGATCGTTCAGCAACAGATTGGCATAGTTATCAATCACCGGGCCAGCCACGCCCAGCCCGCTTTTTATTTTATCCGCCACGCCAAAGCTGCGTGATGAAATCGTCACGAGGTTTCCCGCACTCGCCAACAACGTTTCCCATCCCTGCGCCCAGCCTTTTTGTTGCAACAGCGCCTCCACCATCAGGTGGTTGGTATCCGAGCGCGATGGGCTGCTCATCAACAGCGCCCCCTGATATCTGGGATCGGTCAGGTCGTCCCAGTCCGTTGGCGAAGGCAGATGCCGTGCAGTCAGCGCCGAGCGATTAATCAGCAAACCGAATCCGATATAGCCACAGCAACGGAGGTTGAACGGATCGATTCCGGCACCAGATGTTGACTGGACTGACGGCGCACCGTTGAACGGCGCCAGTTTTTGATGTTCCTGAAGATGCTGAAGCAACATCGGCGACGAGGTCAGAATCAGATCAACGTTTTCCGCATTTGCCGTATCAAGCAACTGTTCCAGCGAGGCGCTGGTGCGATTGAGCGTGCGAATCATCACCGACCCCGACTCCGTCTGCCAGCGCTGGATAATCCACGCGGTGGCGCTGGGGGAAAATGTTGTCGCCATCACCCAGTTCATTGCTTTGCGCCGCACAGGGTCTGAACAACGCGGTCAGCAGCAGCAACGCGAACGTTTTGCTAACCATCCCGCCCCGACGAAGAAACATGTTTGTGATCCCGTTCATAAATATTGAGATATCGAAAAAATAGCGTTGAGACAAAACTTACCGTTTGTGACGATTAGCGGATGAATAACCACTATCGTAAAAATATTCGTGCTGGCATCCGAAAATACCAATAAAGATTACCAGATAATGAATGTGGAATTTGTTAATATCCGCACAAGCCAGACATAAAATCAGCGCCTGATTAATTACGCCGCATTTCACTCATTCAAAACGTGTCAAAAATAACCTTTCAATTCATCATTTTGAGTCAATTTTGACACATTTCATCGACTTGAGTTTCATCGCCGCTTATTTCACTCTTCATGCCGAATACTCCTGATGTTCATACCAATATAAAATACAGGTGACGACATGTTATCAATATTTAAAACAGGGCCATCGGCGAATAAAGTTCCTGCTGAGAAAATTCAGGCAACTTATGGCCGATACCGTATGCAGGCGCTGCTTAGCGTATTTCTGGGCTATCTGGCGTACTATATTGTGCGCAATAACTTCACATTATCCACGCCTTACCTGAAAGAACAGTTAGACCTGAGCGCCACGCAGATCGGTTTGCTCAGCAGCTGTATGCTCATTGCGTACGGAATCAGCAAAGGCGTCATGAGCAGCCCTCGCAGATAAAGCCAGCCCGAAAGTCTTTATGGCCTGCGGCCTGGTGCTGTGCGCTATCGTAAACGTCGGATTGGGGTTCAGTACCGCATTCTGGATCTTCGCTGCGCTGGTTGTCCTGAACGGCCTGTTTCAGGGGATGGGCGTCGGCCCCTCTTTTATCACTATCGCTAACTGGTTCCCGCGTCGGGAGCGTGGACGTGTGGGGGCGTTCTGGAACATTTCGCATAACGTTGGCGGCGGGATTGTCGCCCCGATCGTAGGTGCCGCGTTTGCAATCCTCGGCAGTGAACACTGGCAGAGCGCCAGCTACATTGTTCCGGCCTGCGTGGCGGTGGTTTTCGCCCTGATTGTACTGCTGCTTGGTAAAGGCTCGCCGCGTGAGGAGGGCCTGCCTGCGCTGGAAGAGATGATGCCGGAAGAGAAAGTGGTGCTGAAGACCAGACACGCCGTAAAAGCGCCGGAGAACATGAGCGCATTCCAGATCTTCTGCACGTACGTGCTGCGTAACAAAAACGCCTGGTATGTCTCCCTTGTGGACGTGTTCGTCTATATGGTGCGCTTCGGCATGATCAGCTGGTTGCCTATCTACCTGCTGACGGTGAAACATTTTTCCAAGGAACAGATGAGCGTTGCCTTCCTGTTTTTTGAATGGGCGGCCATTCCTTCTACCCTGCTGGCCGGCTGGCTCTCCGACAAACTGTTCAAAGGGCGTCGGATGCCGTTAGCCATGATCTGTATGGCGCTGATCTTCGTCTGCCTGATCGGTTACTGGAAAAGTGAATCTCTGCTGATGGTGACGGTTTTCGCGGCGATTGTTGGCTGCCTGATTTACGTCCCGCAGTTTCTGGCCTCCGTCCAGACGATGGAAATTGTTCCCAGCTTTGCCGTAGGTTCAGCCGTTGGCTTACGCGGATTTATGAGCTACATCTTTGGCGCCTCGTTAGGTACCAGCCTGTTTGGCGTAATGGTGGATAAAATGGGCTGGCACGGCGGTTTCTATCTGCTGATGGGCGGGATCGTCTGCTGCATTCTGTTCTGCTATCTCTCTCATCGCGGCGCGCTGGAACTTGAGCAACAGCGTAAGAACACTCAGCAGGAAGACGCCTCTTTAACACTGGCCGACGCACAATAATCGCCCACACCAGGGAAAAGAAAACCCCGGATAGCTTTTGTTATCCGGGGTTCGACATGATCTGAAAGAAGCGGGATACGATATTCTTCGCCATAAAAACAAAGGGGCTACCTTTCGGTAACCCCTTGTTTAATCTGGCGGAAGCGCAGAGATTCGAACTCTGGAACCCTTTCGGGTCGCCGGTTTTCAAGACCGGTGCCTTCAACCGCTCGGCCACACTTCCTGAATGAGGCGCACTATAAACATCCCGATGCGCCGTGTAAAGCCCGAATGTGTTCGTTTGCCTGAAAAACAGTCAAAAAGCTGTTAATAGCCTGAAATAACAACAAATTGACCATTTATTCAGCATAAAAAAGAGGCCCGGCGGCAAATGTTCCGTTGCGCCTCTTTTATTATGCGCTCATCATCAACCTTTACTGCCGCCTCTTCTCCCCCGTCACGTTTTATGTCGGGTGAGTTTCGCGACAACGCCTGAAATAACATGCTTAACCTGTTAGAGATCAAATGCGTAAAGATGGGTAAAACCGCTGTGTGATTATCAGCGGTTTTATTATCCTCTTTCGCTAACTACATCTGTCATAAGAGAGTGACTCATGGATCGTATTATTACTTCTTCACGCGACCGCACATCGCTACTCAGCACCCATAAAGTGCTGCGCAATACCTATTTCCTGCTGAGCCTGACGCTGGCGTTCTCTGCGATCACCGCCACCGCCAGTACGGTGCTGATGCTGCCGTCTCCGGGTCTCATTCTGACGCTGGTAGGCATGTACGGTCTGATGTTCCTGACCTATAAAACGGCGAATAAACCCACCGGTATCCTGTCGGCGTTCGCCTTTACCGGCTTCCTGGGCTACATTCTTGGCCCGATTCTCAACGCCTACCTCTCAGCGGGTATGGGCGATGTTATCGGCATGGCGCTGGGCGGTACGGCACTGGTCTTCTTCTGCTGCTCCGCTTATGTCCTGACAACGCGTAAAGACATGTCCTTCCTGGGCGGTATGCTGATGGCGGGTATCGTTGTGGTGCTGATTGGCATGGTTGCGAATATCTTCCTGCAACTGCCTGCGCTGCATCTGGCCATCAGCGCGGTGTTTATCCTGATCTCTTCCGGGGCAATCCTGTTCGAGACCAGCAACATCATCCGTGGCGGTGAGACGAACTATATTCGCGCAACGGTCAGCCTGTATGTCTCTCTGTACAATATCTTCGTCAGCCTGCTGAGCATTCTGGGCTTCGCCAGCCGCGATTAAGATATAAGAACGCATTAACCAGGCCCCGCTTATGCGGGGCTTTGTTTTTTGGTAAACTGGCGCCAGTTTGACTAACGCTGTGAAGAATTTATGTTGATCTTTGAAGGCAAAGAAATCAGTACGGATAGCGAAGGCTATTTAAAAGAGACTGCGGAATGGAGCGAACCTCTGGCAGTCGCGATTGCTGAAAAGGAAGGTATTACCCTCTCTCCTGAACACTGGGAAGTGGTGCGTTTTGTACGTGATTTCTACCTGGAGTTTAATACGTCTCCGGCCATCCGCATGCTGGTGAAAGCAATGGCAAATAAGTTTGGCGAAGAAAAAGGCAACAGCCGCTACCTGTATCGCCTGTTTCCGAAAGGCCCGGCAAAGCAGGCAACGAAGATTGCTGGCCTGCCTAAACCGGTGAAATGTATTTAATAGCGGATACGGAAACCTGTTAACTCCTCGCCAGGACGATGTGGCTCACTCAGAACCCTGTCTACCCTGGCGCTACGTGGCCCACCATCCTTCAGCCACTTCATCAGTTTATCCACCTGTTCACTTTCGCCACAGGCCACCACCTCCACGCTTCCATCATCCAGATTGCGCGCATAGCCCGTCAGCCCCAGGCGCTGCGCTTCATGCTGCGTGGTATAGCGAAAACCAACGCCCTGAACCCGACCGTGTACCCAGGCGATTATGCAAACTTTCGACATTGTTGTGCTCCTTATCATCGCGGGGCGCGTTGCAAATCCTCGCAAAACTCAGGACAATGGCGCCCATTTCTTTGATTCGACAGAATAGCAAATTATGAGTGTACGTTTAGTGTTAGCCAAAGGGCGCGAAAAATCTTTACTTCGTCGCCATCCGTGGGTCTTTTCCGGTGCCGTAGCCCGAATGGAAGGTAAAGCCAGCCTCGGTGAAACCATCGATATTGTTGACCATCAGGGTAAATGGTTAGCGCGCGGCGCCTATTCTCCCACCTCGCAAATTCGTGCACGCGTCTGGACATTCGATCAGGCGGAATCCATCGACATTGCGTTCTTCACTCGTCGTCTGCACCAGGCGCAACAGTGGCGCGACTGGCTGGCGAAAAAAGACGGGCTGGACAGCTACCGTCTGATCGCCGGTGAATCCGATGGCTTGCCGGGCATCACTATCGACCGCTTCGGTAACTTCCTGGTTCTGCAACTATTGAGCGCAGGCGCGGAATATCAACGCGCCGCGCTGATCAGCGCATTGCAAACGCAGTATCCCGAATGTGCGATCTACGACCGCAGCGACGTCACCGTGCGTAAAAAAGAGGGGATGGAACTCACCCAGGGGCCTGTCACTGGCGAACTGCCGCCTGCCCTGCTGCCCATCGAAGAGCATGGCATGAAGCTGCTGGTAGATATTCAGGGGGGTCATAAGACAGGCTATTACCTCGATCAGCGTGACAGCCGCCTGGCGACGCGTCGCTATGTGGAAAACCAGCGCGTGCTGAACTGCTTCTCCTATACCGGCGGTTTTGCCGTGTCGGCACTGATGGGCGGTTGCCGTCAGGTGGTGAGCGTTGATACATCGCAGGAAGCGCTGGATATCGCGAAGCAAAACGTTGAGCTGAACAAACTGGATCTGAGCAAAGCCGAGTTTGTGCGTGACGATGTGTTCAAACTGCTGCGCGCCTATCGCGATCGTGGAGAGAAATTCGACGTCATCGTGATGGACCCACCGAAGTTCGTCGAAAATAAAAGCCAGCTGATGGGGGCCTGTCGCGGCTATAAAGATATCAACATGCTGGCTATCCAGTTGTTGAATCCGGGCGGCGTGCTGTTGACGTTCTCCTGTTCCGGCCTGATGACCACAGATTTATTTCAGAAAATCATTGCAGATGCCGCAATAGATGCCGGTCGTGATGTACAATTTATAGAGCAGTTCCGTCAGGCTGCCGATCATCCGGTGATCGCTACCTACCCGGAAGGGCTGTATCTGAAAGGGTTTGCCTGTCGCGTCATGTAACTTGAAAAGTGGAATGTTACCCTCATATTGAGAGTATCTATTTCCCGGGAGGTGACTATGATTGCCAGCAAATTCGGTATCGGCCAGCAGGTCCGCCATTCCCTGTTAGGTTACCTCGGAGTGGTCGTGGATATCGACCCGGAATATTCGCTTGATGAACCGTCACCTGATGAGCTGGCGGTTAACGACGAACTTCGCGCCGCTCCCTGGTATCACGTGGTGATGGAAGATGATGAAGGCCAGCCTGTACATACCTATCTGGCTGAAGCCCAGTTAAGCAGTGAAACGCAAGATGAGCATCCCGAGCAACCCTCGATGGATGAACTGGCGCGCACTATTCGCAAACAGCTGCAAGCGCCGCGTCTGCGCAACTGATTCAACGTAAAATGCCCGATAGCGCGACGCTTATCGGGCTTACACGCTATGTCTGAGCCCTTATTTCGCCAGCCCTAAACGCGGAATCTCTATTGCCGGACAGCGATCCATCACGACTTTCAATCCCGCATTTCGCGCCAGCACGGCGGCCTGCTCATTAATTACGCCCAGTTGCATCCATAAGGTCCTCGCGCCAATGGCGATAGCTTCCTGCGCGACGCCCCATGCGGCTTCTGAATTACGGAAGACATCAACCATATCGACCCTTTCCGGTATGTCCGTCAGCTTCGCATAGCCTTTCTGCCCCAACAACGTGGTTCCGGCCCACCTTCGGCGAGACAGGAATAACGTGGTAGCCCTGGTCGAGTAAATATTTCATCACACGGTAACTTGGGCGCTCGGGCTTATCACTTGCCCCCACCAGCGCGATGGTACGCGTGGACGTCAAAATGCCAGCGATATCGGTCTCTTTCATCATCTTTCTCCAGGCTGTTTTGCAAAGTGTACGACAAACCTGACATTGCAACCATTCATCCCATACGGACGTATGAGAGCAAAAGCTAAAAATATGTCTATATGTTAGTAAACATGATTATCGAAAAATTTTGATACATTATTAACCGGGCGGTTTTTGGACAGGAGAACCCTATGAAAACCGGCATTATAACCATGTTATTCGTTCTGTATTTGCCGGTAACCGCCTTTGCCACGACCCTTCGTCTTTCAAATGACATTGACCTTTTAGTGTTAGACGGCAAAAAAGTCTCCAGTTCATTGCTGCGCGGCGCGGACAGCATCGAACTGGACAACGGCCCGCATCAGCTTGTGTTTCGCGTTGAGAAAACCATTCGCCTGTCCAGCCACGAGGAACGACTCTACATTTCTCCCCCGCTGGTGATCAGCTTTAACACGCAACTCATCAGCCAGGTCAATTTTCATCTTCCGCATCTGGAAACCGAACGAGAAGCCGCGCATTTTTCCACCACGCCGCGTCTGGAACTGCTGGACGGCGACGCGATGCCGATTCCGGTCAAACTGGATATTCTGGCAATCACCTCGACCGCCAAAATCATTGATTACGAAACCGAAACTGAGCGCTACAACAAAGCCGATAAACGCGCCTCCTTGCCGCAGTTCGCCACGATGATGGCCGATGACAGCACGCTGCTTTCCGGGATCTCTGAGCTGGACGCCGTTCCGCCGCAGTCTCAGGCACTCACGGAGCAGCGACTCAAATACTGGTTCAAACAAGCCGATCCGCAAACGCGTAATAACTTCCTGCAATGGGCGGAAAAACAACCGCCTTCCTGACATTTTATGTCGACGCTGGCGAGTATGACGAGTCGGCGCGCATTTTTTTCGTCTTTCTCTTGCAGCGTCAAGCGCTTCCAGTACTCTGTAGCAAGGTTAACTACGGAATTGAACTATGGAACTGACGACTCGCACCTTGCCTGCGCGCAAACACATTGCTCTGGTGGCGCACGACCACTGCAAACAGATGTTAATGAGCTGGGTGGAACGCCACCAGCCGCTGCTGGAAAAGCACGAGCTTTATGCCACAGGCACAACCGGAAACTTAATTCAACGCGCCACGGGTATGAACGTTAACGCAATGCTGAGCGGCCCGATGGGCGGCGATCAGCAGGTCGGCGCCCTGATCTCTGAAGGGAAGATTGATGTGCTGATTTTCTTCTGGGACCCGCTCAATGCCGTTCCGCACGATCCAGATGTGAAGGCGCTCCTGCGTCTGGCTACGGTGTGGAACATTCCGGTCGCCACCAACGCGTCTACGGCTGACTTTATTGTCCAGTCTCCCCATTTTAACGATGCCGTGGATATCCTGATCCCGGATTATCAACGTTACCTGGCTGAACGCCTGAAATAACGCTCCCAAAGGCGGCACAAGCCGCCTGCTCTTAAGGCTTCCTCGCCACCGGCACGTCCAGATGCTTAAGATCGTCCACAAAGCGCGACGGATTCTCTTTGTTAAATAACAACCAGACCCGATGCCGGGCGCGCGTCAGCGCCACATACAGCAGTCGCCGCTCTTCCGCATCCGAGAAATCCTCCACCTGCGGCAGTAATGCTTCTTCCATAATCGACTCGCGCGCAGGCGCCGGGAAACCATCACTGCCTTCCTGTAGCCCGACAATAATCACATAGTCAGCCTGCTGGCCCTTACTGGCATGGATGGTCATAAAATCCAGTTGCAGCTTAGGCCAGCGGGTCGCCGCTTTTTCAAGACTGGCTGGCTTCAGATGGTGGTAGCGCGCCAGCACCAGAATGCGCTCATCCTCTTTCGCATATCCTGAAAGCTTATCCAGCAAGGCATCCAGCTGGTTTTCATCCAGTAACGTTACCGCTTTCTTATCGCCCGCCGTCAGACTGTTAAGCGGCTTTTTGAGCTGATGCGGATTTTGTTGGATAAAACGATTGGCGATTTCGCCAATGCGCCCGTTAAAACGGTAGGTTGTGTCGAGGTCACAGCGATCGCCTTCGCCAAAAGAGTGATGAAACGCGGTCGTTAAAGAGAGCTGCGCCCCGCTGAAACGGTAAATCGCCTGCCAGTCATCGCCAACGGCAAACAGCGTGGTATGCGAATTTTGTTTGCGCAGCGCCGCCAGCAATGCCGCACGCTGCGGGGAGATATCCTGAAATTCGTCCACCAGAATATGTTTCCAGGGACTGATAAAACGCCCCTTTTCCAGGATAACGATCGCCTGGTGGATAAGCCCGGAGAAATCGACGGCGTTCTCCTCTTTCAGCGCGCCTTTCCACGCTTTCAGCAACGGCGCCATCAATTTGATGCGCTTACCGAACAGATCGCGAATCTCTTCAGGCGCACTGGCGATCATCTCAGCCTGAGCGCCGCCATGCATTCGCATCAGGCTCACCCAACGGTCCAGCCGGGAGGCCAGACGGCGCTGTAGCTTTTCATCATCCCAGAAATTGCCCTCAGGCAGCGGCCATTGCATTTCCTCTTCCAGCCACTGCCGCCACCCTTTCGCCTGCGCTTTTTTCTCGCTGCACTGCTGACGCCAGGTTTTGATGAACAGTTTATGTCGCGCGGCAGCGTCGTTTTCCAGTTTGCTGATGGTCGGGACTTTCTTACTCCCCTGCTGAATGATATGCAGCGCCAGGGCGTGGAACGTACGGGCCGGTGATCGCGTCCGTATGCAATCTTTCACGAATGCGTTCGTCCATCTCTTCTGCGGCCTTGCGGCCAAAGGCCAGCAGCAGAATTTGCTCAGCCGCCGCTTCCCCCCTGGCTAACAGCCAGCCTGCGCGCGCGACCAGCACAGACGTCTTACCGCTCCCGGCTCCCGCAAGCACCAGCAAAGAATGTTCACCATTGACCACTGCTCTGGCCTGCGCCGGATTCAGCGGCGAGGACTCAATGTTCTGGAAGAAGTCAGCATATTCCGTCAGCATCACCTCGGTATAGGCCTGGTTATGCTGCTGGCGGCATCCCTCGATATCGTTCAACCATGCCAGACAGCTACGCCAGGCATCGCGGCAGTTCTCGAACTCCTCTAGGCGATTAACCGGCAGCGGTAACGCAGCAAAAGCGCGGCGAATGTGTTGCTGTAATCCTGACGTTTGCTCGCGCGTTAACCACCGTTTTTCTCCTGTTCGCTCGGCAATAAGATCCCGTTGTTCCTGTAAAACCCGGGCCGCCACCTCGCTCATCTCCTGGCTCCAGCGCTGCCAGTGCGCATCCAGGTAGTGATGAAAACGCTGCGTCTCTGCCCATTCAGTACCGTGCAGACGCACCACTTTGTCATCCGGGAGGACAAACTCAAGCTCCCCCCACACCAGTCCCGTTTACAATGAATAGCCAGTAACTGATTGAATGGAATAAGATACTCGTGGCGATCGCCCGAGACTTTAATACCGGCATTGAGAATAACGGCCCGATCGTACGGGTGTTGCGCCAGACGTTTTCCAAGAGAAGTTGCTTTCAGTTCCATGACTCAGCGAATCCAGACGAAGAGTATTTCTTGTCAGTGTAACCGCCAGAGAAAACGTGCTCCAGCCCAAAAAAACGTTACAATTGCCTGCAATCACAGAAAACCAGAGTTAGCCGAGGGTTTATGCGTACTGTTCTGAATATTTTAAATTTTGTATTGGGTGGTTTTGCCACCACTCTGGCCTGGCTGCTGGCCACACTCGTCAGCATCGTGCTCATTTTCACATTACCGTTAACCCGCTCATGCTGGGAGATTACAAAACTTTCGCTGCTTCCCTACGGCAATGAAGCCGTTCATGTTGACGAGCTGAACCCGGCAGGAAAAAGCACGCTGTTGAATACCGGCGGTACGGTACTCAATGTTTTCTGGCTGATCGTCTTTGGCTGGTGGCTCTGCCTGATGCACATCGCCTCCGGCATTGCGCAATGCATTACGATCATCGGCATTCCCGTCGGCATCGCGAATTTTAAAATCGCCGCCATTGCGCTCTGGCCGGTAGGACGTCGCGTGGTTTCCGTAGAGACAGCTCGCGCGGCGCGTGAAGCCAGTGCGCGTCGCCGCTTTGAGTAATCAGGACTGATGGCCTTTATGTTAAGTCCCTTGCTCAAACGCTATACCTGGAACAGCACCTGGCTGTATTACGTTCGCATTTTTATCGCGCTATGCGGCACAACGGCCCTGCCCTGGTGGTTGGGCGATGTCAAACTCACCATACCGTTAACGCTCGGTATGGTCGCCGCCGCCCTGACCGATCTGGATGATCGTCTCACCGGGCGTCTGCGCAATTTAATCATCACATTAATCTGTTTTTTTATCGCCTCCGCTTCCGTGGAACTGCTCTTTCCCTGGCCGTGGCTGTTCGCAATTGGATTAACGCTCTCTACCAGCGGATTTATTCTGCTCGGCGGTTTTAGGGCAGCGTTACGCCACCATTGCTTTCGGGGCGCTGCTTATCGCTATTTACACGATGCTGGGCACCTCGCTTTACGACCAGTGGTATCAACAGCCCATTCTGCTCCTTGCTGGCGCCGTATGGTACAACCTGCTGACGCTGACCGGGCATCTGCTCTTCCCGATTCGCCCCCTACAGGATAATCTGGCGCGCAGCTACGAACAGCTGGCACGCTACCTGGAGTTGAAGTCGCGCTTGTTTGACCCGGATATCGAGGATGAAAGCCAGGCGCCGCTGTATGATTTAGCGCTGGCCAACGGACAACTGATGGCGACGCTGAATCAGACGAAAAGTCTCTCTTCTTACCCGCTTACGCGGCGACCGGGGGCAACGGGGGAACCCGTCGCACGCTGCACTACTATTTTGTCGCGCAGGATATTCACGAGCGTGCAAGCTCATCGCATATTCAGTATCAGACGTTGCGCGATCATTTCCGCCACAGCGACGTGATGTTCCGTTTCCAGCGCCTGATGTCGATGCAGGGGCAAGCCTGTATGCAGCTCTCACGCTGTATATTACTGCGTACGCCTTATCAGCATGATCCACACTTTGAACGCGCGTTTACCCATATTGATGCGGCGCTCGAACGTATGCGCGCCGCTGGAGCATCCGCTGACTTACTCAAAACACTGGGCTTTTTGTTGTCCAATCTGCGGGCGATTGATGCGCAACTGGCGACGATTGAATCCGAGCAGGCGCAGGCAATGCCGCGTAGCGAATCAGAAAACCTGCTTGCCGACGACAGCCCTCATGGATTCAGCGATATCTGGCTACGTCTGAGCCGTAACTTCACTCCCGATTCAGCGCTATTTCGCCACGCGGTGCGTATGTCGCTGGTGCTCTGCGTCGGTTACGCGCTGATCCAGATTACCGGCATGACTCACGGTTACTGGATCCTGCTCACCAGCCTGTTCGTCTGCCAGCCTAACTATAACGCCACGCGGCACCGGCTGGCGCTGAGGGTCATCGGGACGCTGGTCGGCGTCGCCATTGGTATACCAATCTTGTGGTTTGTCCCCTCGCTTGAAGGCCAGTTGATACTGCTGGTCATCACCGGCGTCCTGTTTTTTGCTTTTCGAAACGTACAGTATGCCCATGCGACGATGTTCATCACCCTGCTGGTGCTACTCTGTTTTAACCTGCTGGGTGAAGGCTTCGAAGTTGCCTTGCCGCGCGTGATCGATACGCTGATCGGCTGTGCGATCGCGTGGGCCGCCGTCAGCTTTATCTGGCCCGACTGGCGCTTTCGTAACCTGCCGTGTGTCCTGCAACGGGCCACGGATGCGAACTGCCGCTACCTGGACGCGATCCTTGAGCAGTATCATCAGGGGCGGGATAACCGGCTGGCCTACCGCATTGCCCGCCGTGACGCCCACAACCGCGATGCCGAGCTGGCCTCGGTGGTGTCGAATATGTCCAGCGAACCCGACGTCACTGCCGAAACTCGTGAGGCGGCGTTCCGGTTACTCTGCCTCAATCATACCTTTACCAGCTATATCTCTGCTCTGGGCGCGCATCGCGAACAGCTCACCAACCCGGATGTCCTGGCGCTGCTGGATGATGCAGTGTGTTATGTCGATGATGCGCTTCACCATCAACCCGCCGATGAACAGCGCGTTCACCAGGAGCTGGCAAGCCTGAAAGATCGGATTCAGCACCTGGAGCCAAAACCAGACAGTAAAGAACCCCTGGTGGTGCAACAAGTCGGCCTGCTCATTGCATTACTGCCTGAGATTGGTCGTTTACAGCGGCAAATCACGCCGTCGCCTTCTGGCGCTCCGGCGTAAGCGACTGCGCCCACTCAGCAAGCTCCTGGCGGCGTACCGCCGGGAGCGCCGCTTCATGTACGCCAGCAATCGCCCCTTCTAACGCATAGAGAATTTTCACCGTCAGCAGCTTATTGCTCTCTCTTAGCCGCAGCCAACACATTTTTGCGCCGAGTATCCGCAATGTGTTTTCATCATTAATTCCGGCCTCATGCAGAAGGTTCTCCAGATGAAACGTCACGTTTGGCAGATTCTTCAATCGACGTTGTGAAAAACGGGTACGTTTTTCTTTTATGGCAGCATCCAGCGAATACTGTGATAAAAGCACCAGTTGTTGTTGATCGCGCCATAAGCTTTCATCCACCCGGTAATAATTCAACATAACGGGACGGCCACGTTTCATAAATGTTAACCAGACGGGGGAATGCTTCACACAGTACGCGACGCTTTGCTCACAGGCGCGCAGGTATAGCTCTCCCTCAGCCACCATCGCAAACACCGTATCCTCGATTGTCAGGCTGTAGCTACCAAACAGCGAACGATAGTGAACCGTGCCCAGAGAGGCTAAATATTCTTGTGATTTATAGATCTTGTCATAGGAACGTAATTTCATAAAATCCCTTTTAAATCATAAAGTAAAAGAATGATTTGCAGTAACAGATCCGTTAATGACGAAAATAGGCAACTTATTCTCAGTGAGCAAGATGAATTTCATTTTTACGGCGACAACAGATAAAAATTGCGAGTCTGTTTCCGAAAATAGGGTTGATCTTTATTGGCGGCAGGGTTACTGTATATCCATACAGTAACTCACAGGGCTGGATTGATTATGTACACTTCAGGCTATGCAAATCGTTCTTCGTTGTTCTCTTCCACTGCGGGCAGCATTGCGCGCGTCTCTTCAGAGAACACCACCGCCGGGCTTATTAGCGAAGTGGTCTATCGCGAGGACCAGCCCATGATGACGCAATTACTGCTTTTACCGCTGCTGCAACAATTAGGTCAGCAATCACGCTGGCAGCTCTGGCTGACGCCGCAACAAAAGCTGAGCCGGGAATGGGTTCAATCTGCGGGGCTGCCTTTAACAAAAGTGATGCAGATTAGCCAACTTTCTCCATGCCATACGCTGGAGTCGATGATTCGCGCATTGCGGACGGGCAACTACAGCGTCGTTATCGGTTGGCTGGCGGATGAGCTTAGCGAAGAAGAACACACCCGGCTTGCGCAAGCGGCAGATGAGGGAAATGCGATGGGATTTATCATGCGTCCTGTGAGCGCACACGCTCATGCCACGAGACACCATTCCGGGCTAAAAATTCACTCAAATTTATATCATTGAGTGAAATTAGGATTTATCCTGGAATTTTTTTTCTGCTCTTTCATCTGCTCTGAAGCTTAATACTTTTTGTGTGTGAATGCTTGTCAGAAGCGGTTTCCGCGATTTTCGCTGAGCGATTTCTCAGCAGGAAATGTTAAATATTATGTATACAAGCCTTTTTTTTCATATGCCTGACGGAGTTCACACTTGTAAGTTTTCAACTACGTTGTAGACTTTACATCGCCAGGGGTGCTCGGCATAAGCCGCAGATATCGGTAGAGTAACTATTGAGCTGATCCCCCGGTGAAGGATTTAACCGTGTTATCTCGTTGGAGATATTCATGGCGTATTTTGGATGATAACGAGGCGCAAAAAATGAAAAAGACAGCTATCGCGATTGCAGTGGCACTGGCTGGTTTCGCTACCGTAGCGCAGGCCGCTCCGAAAGATAACACCTGGTACACTGGTGCCAAACTGGGCTGGTCTCAGTTCCATGATGTTGGCAACAACCAGATCGACAACAACGGCCCGACCCATGAAAGCCAACTGGGTGCCGGTGCGTTCGGTGGTTATCAGGTAAACCCGTACGTTGGTTTTGAAATGGGTTACGACTGGTTAGGTCGTATGCCATACAAAGGCAACACTCAAAACGGTGCATTCAAAGCTCAGGGCGTTCAACTGACTGCTAAACTGGGTTATCCGATCACTGACGATCTGGATGTCTACACCCGTCTGGGTGGTATGGTTTGGCGCGCAGACGCTCAGAACAACACTGGCTTCAAAGATCACGATACCGGTGTTTCCCCAGTATTCGCTGGTGGCGTAGAGTACGCTGTAACGCGTGACATCGCTACCCGTCTGGAATACCAGTGGACTAACAACATCGGCGACGCAAACACCGTTGGCGGTCGTCCAGATAACGGCCTGCTGAGCGTTGGTGTTTCCTACCGTTTCGGCCAGCAGGAAGAAGCAGCTCCGGTTGCTCCAGCTCCGGCACCGGCTCCAGAAGTACAGGACCAAGCACTTCACTCTGAAGTCTGACGTTCTGTTCAACTTCAACAAAGCAACGCTGAAACCAGAAGGCCAGCAGGCTCTGGATCAGATGTACAGCCAGCTGAGCAACCTGGACCCGAAAGACGGTTCCGTCGTGGTTCTGGGCTTCACTGACCGTATCGGTTCCGACGCTTACAACCAGGGTCTGTCCGAAAAACGTGCTCAGTCTGTTGTTGATTACCTGATCTCCAAAGGTATCCCGGCTGACAAAATCTCCGCACGCGGTATGGGCGAATCCAACCCGGTTACTGGCAACACCTGTGACAACGTGAAAGCTCGCGCTGCACTGATCGACTGCCTGGCCCCGGATCGTCGCGTTGAGATCGAAGTTAAAGGCGTTAAAGACGTTGTAACTCAGCCGCAGGCTTAAGTTCCCGTCTAATAAAAAACCCCGCACTGCGGGGTTTTTTTCGTCTGAAACCAGAAGAAAGAAGAAACAAACCGCTACTCTTTCCCCCAGTAATGCCTGCAAATCCTGCTTCAGGGTCGACATCTTGCTGGCGTATTTCTCTTTATGTTCTGCATCTTCAATCAACTGCACAATCGTTTCTGAAAGCGTTTTGCCACGTCGCTGCGCGAGTCCCGCCAGACGCTGCCAGACAATAAACTCCAGATCGATAGACTTCTTGCGCGTATGTTGATGCTCGGCATTAAAGTGTCGTTTACGCCGTGCTCGTATGGTCTGCTTCATACGGTTTAACAGCGCAGGATTCATATGCTCTTCAATCCAGGCATTTACCCGAACCGGTTCATTTTCGAGGGTTAGCAACAAATCAACGGCTTCTTTGGCAGCACTGGCTTCCACGTACCGGGTAATCAACTCCCCTTCGCGGTGCTTCTTCACCAGATACTTCCATTTCCAGCCGCTTTCAAGGTTTTCAAGTTGTTGATATTTCATTGCGCTCTCAACGTTACCGTGTAACTCCTATCAGAATATCAGTTTTTTGGGCATCTGAAGAAAAGAATATCCAGCCTGTGAACTCTCACGCGTCATCCCGCACGTTTACATTCGCTTTCCGCGTGTGCAGCGTTGCCTGTTACGGTATAATCGCGTTTTTTACAACAGACTAAAAAACCTCAACTTTGACCATTACGAAACTTGCATGGCGTGATCTGGTTCCTGATACCGACAGTTATCAGGAAATATTTGCACAGCCACACTTTACTGACGAAAGCGCCACCCTACTCAGCGATACTCAACCGCGACTGCAATTTGCGCTGGAACAACTTCTCCAGCCCTGGGCGTCGTCCTCTTTTTATGCTGGCGAAAGCGCCGGAAGAGCCCGAGTATCTCACTCTCCTTTCTGATGCGGCCAGAGCGTTGCAAGCCGATGCCGGTCAGCTGACCGGGGGGCCATTACGAAATTTCGGGCCACACCATCCGTTATCGCGCAGCAGAAAAAGCAGAAGACAATTTTGCCACGTCGGCGCAGGTTGTCAGCGCTGACTGGGTTGAAGCCGAACAGCTGTTTGGCTGTCTGCGCCAGTTTAACGGCGAAATTACGCTGCAACCGGGTCTGGTGCATCAGGCTAACGGCGGCGTTCTGGTGATCTCCTTACGCACCCTTCTGGCGCAGCCGTTGCTGTGGATGCGTCTGAAGGCGATTGTCAGCCATAACCGATTCGACTGGGTCGCGTTTGACGAGTCGCGTCCGTTGCCGGTCTCTGTGCCGTCTATGCCGCTCAAGCTGAAAGTCGTGTTGGTCGGCGAACGTGAATCGTTAGCCGACTTCCAGGAAATGGAGCCGGAACTGGCTGAACAGGCGATTTACAGCGAATTTGAAGATAATCTGCAAATAGTGGATGCCGAAACCATGACCCAGTGGTGTCAGTGGGTTCAGCACACGCTTAAACGCAATAATCTGCCAGCGCCAACGCCTGATGCCTGGCAAGTGCTGGTACGCGAAGCCGTTCGCTACACGGGAGAACAGGACACGCTTCCACTGTGTCCGCTATGGATTTCCCGCCAGTTCAGAGAAGCCGCGCCCGCTGTGCCAGGACGGGACATGCAGCGCCGAACAGCTCGCCCTGATGCTTGCCCAACGCGAATGGCGTGGAAGGCTATCTTGCGGAGCGCATGCAGGACGAAATCCTGCAAGAGCAGATCCTGATTGAAACGGAAGGCGAGCGCATTGGTCAGATTAACGCCCTTTCCGTCATTGAATTTCCCGGCCATCCGCGCGCGTTTGGCGAGCCTTCACGCATCAGCTGCGTCGTTCATATTGGGCGGACGGTGAATTCACGGACATCGAGCGAAAAGCCGAGCTTGGCGGTAATTATTCATGCCAAGGGGATGATGATCATGCAGGCTTTCCTGATGTCGGAACTACAGCTTGAACAGCAAATCCCGTTCTCCGCCCTCGCTGACCTTTGAACAGTCCTATAGTGAAGTGGATGGCGACAGCGCCTCAATGGCAGAACTGTGCGCATTGATCAGCGCTCTGTCCAACGTGCCGGTTAATCAAAATATCGCGATTACCGGTTCCGTCGATCAGTTTGGACGCGCTCAGCCTGTTGGCGGCCTGAACGAAAAAATTGAAGGCTTTTTCACAATTTGTCAGCAGCGTGAACTGACGGGTAAACAAGGCGTTATTATTCCGGCAGCTAACGTAAGACACCTCAGCCTCCAGCCTGCGCTGTTGCAGGCCGTGGAAGAAGAGAAATTCAGCATCTGGGCAGTAGACGACGTAACAGACGCACTGCCGCTTCTGCTTAATCTGGTGTGGATGGCGAAGGTCAGACAACATTGATGCAGACCATCCAGGAACGTTATTGCCCAGGCTACACAACAGGAAGGACGTCATCGTTTTCCCTGGCCGCTACGTTGGCTAAACGGGTTTATACCGAACTGATCGGACTTGTTCAGCGTACACGTGTTAGCTATCCTGCGTGCTTCAATAAAATAAGGCTTACAGAGAACATGGTAGATAAACGCGAATCCTATACAAAAGAAGACCTTCTTGCCTCTGGTCGCGGTGAACTGTTTGGCGCTAAAGGCCCACAACTGCCGGCACCAAACATGCTGATGATGGACCGTGTCATCAAAATGACAGAGACTGGCGGTAACTTCGACAAAGGTTATGTTGAAGCTGAGCTGGATATCAATCCAGATCTCTGGTTCTTCGGATGCCACTTTATCGGCGATCCGGTTATGCCGGGCTGCCTGGGTCTGGACGCAATGTGGCAGTTGGTTGGATTCTATCTCGGCTGGCTGGGCGGCGAAGGTAAAGGCCGTGCGCTGGGCGTAGGTGAAGTGAAATTTACCGGTCAGGTTCTGCCAAGCGCGAAGAAAGTGACCTACCGTATTCACTTCAAACGTATCGTTAACCGTCGTCTGATCATGGGTCTGGGCGGATGGCGAAGTTCTGGTTGATGGCCGTCTGATCTACACCGCCAACGACCTGAAAGTAGGTCTGTTCCAGGACACGTCAGCGTTCTGATCGCGGACATCTCCAGGTCTGATAAGCGTTGCCACAAGCGCGGCGTTATTGCCGGATGGCAGCATAACCACGTTATCTGACCTGCCTGTAAAAAGGCGAAACCTCCGCACTGCGGAGGTTTCTTTTTTCTAAAGAGACAGAATCAGGCCATTACTACCCTGTCCGCCATGGCTTCTCGCCAACCTCCCAGCCAGTGCGACCTCTGATTCAGCGTCTGATAGGGACACATTTCTTTTGAGCGTCCGGCAATGCCGGCCCTGATATCCACGTTGATGTGCCCGTTCCAGGCGATCTCGTTTTTGTCTCTTCATGCCTCGTTTCCCTCATCTTCATGTCTGGTGGAAAAGAAAACAGTGATTACGAAATGTGCAATCACAGTAAACGAATACCGCGAAAAAGTTGTCCCGTCAATGCGCAAAATTCACGCCATTGTCATATTTGTGAGCTACTCAATAAATCATTTGTACAAAAATTGTGAGCCAGAACAGCTATTTTCACCGGGCAGAAAAACAAAAAAACCGCCCCCGGCGACGTGCCGAAAGCGGTTAAATTTACAATATTTTTAACTTATGGTATTTGCTTCAGCGCCTGAGCGATAGCGGCGGCTTCCTGATTCCAAGCGGCTGCCAGCACCTTGACCATTTCGTCATACCCGTCCTGCTGCTGCGCGGTTTCGATGTGGAATGGGGCGCTTAATCAACTGCCCTGATGGTTCAGTAGCCACTCCCCACTTACGATAACTTTGCCATCGTAACGGCCATGAAATCCGTCACCGTCACGTTAAGCGTATCCTGCACGCTGCCCAGCGGCTGTGAGGCAACCACCCAGCCCGGAAGCTGGGCGCTCAGATTCGCCACCAGCGTATTGCGCAACTGCTGGTCCAGCGGGCTGGCCCAAAGATTGTTACTCGCAATCACGTACTGCACATCACTGGTTTGATACACCACGCCGTTGCCCGCCAGGTAGTCCGGCACCGAAACCTGTTCCACCCACAATAAGCGGTTTCCCTGGCTTGCCGTACTCTGTACGCCCCCTTGCGCGACGGGTAGCTGGTAGTAGCTCTTGTTTTCTCCGCTACTGCTACATGACGTTAACCAGAACGCCATCATCACCACTAGCCACTTTTTCATTGTTTCGCCCTCTTCGGCTCTGGATCTTTCTTGTCCTTCGCTTCAAATACCAGCGCGTTGCTCTTTTCGTTCAGCGTTTTCAATACCGGTTGCAGTTCACGGAGAACCTGATCAAGACGCTGCATATCCGCCACCATCTTGTTATACGCCGCGGAGCCAGGCTGGAAGCCCTGCATGCTGCGGTTCAGTTCGCGCAAGGTGTTCTGCATATCCGCCGGAAGCTGCTGCATCGACTGGCTGGAGGTAATCTTGTTCATATTATCCAGCGTGGTTTGCAGATGCTTCATCGTCCGCTGGCTTTCCGACAGCGTATTGGTCGCCTGTTGAATCATCGGGTTCAGCGGCAGGTTATTAATTTTATCCAGCGCTTCCATCAGACGCTGCTGGATTTGCGCCAGACCGCCGCTTACCGTCGGGATGATCTGATAACCGTTAAACTCATGAATGCCCGTAATTGGCGGCTCTTTCGGATAGAAGTCCAGATCAACATACAGCGCGCCAGTCACCAGATTGCCCGTTTTCAGTGAACCGCGCAGGCCGCGTTTGAGCAGTTCGGCCAGATGCGCGCCGACATCCGTCTCTTCGCCCAATTGTGCTTTCAGGCGTTCCGGCTCAATGCGTACCAGCACCGGAATACGGTAGTCAGTGTTAAACACCTGACGCATATTCGGCGCAAAGAAAGGCACTTTGCTGACCGTCCCCAGGCGAATCCCGCGAAACTCCAGCGGTGCGCCCGGTTGCAGGCCGCGAATCGAATCTTTGAAGAACATCAGATAGTCGATGTGGTCGGTATACAGCGAATCCTGAATGCTTCGCTGATCGTCATACAGGCTGAAAGCGGTTTTTTCCGCAACCGGCTGCCCCAGTTCAAGCCCTTCCGGCACGTCAAAGCTCACGCCACCGCCAAACAGCGTGCTTAGCGATCCCATTTCAACCCGCATACCGGCAGAAGTCAGATCCACCGCGATACCGCTGTCCTTCCAGAAACGGACGTTGCTGGTCACCAGGCGATCGTTTGGCGCATTAATGAAGAGTTGATAGCTGATGGAACGCTTTTGCGGATCGAAGGTGCTGGTTTCAACCGAGCCAACGCGGTAGCCACGGAAAAGCACCGGATCGCCCGGACTGAGCTGCCCGGCTTTTTTGCTGTCAAGAATAACGCGAATGCCTTTCGCATCTGGCGGCGCCAGAGGTGGGGAATCCAGCAACTGGTAATCCTCCAGCCTGTTACCTTTCGTCCCCGGCTGCAACTCAATATATGCCCCGGACAGCAACGTGCCTAAGCCGCTGATCCCTTCACGCCCGACCTGCGGTTTCACCACCCAAAAGACCGAATCTTTGTGCAGCAGTTTTTCCATGCCGGAATGCAGTCTGGCCTTGATCTCTACATGCGTAAGATCGTCGGTCAGCGTCGCGCTTTCCACCACCCCCACATCCACGCTACGGCTCTTGATGGTGGTCTTACCGCCTTCAATACCTTCGGCATTCGTGGTGATCAAGGTGACTTCAGGCCCCTGATGGCTGTAGTGATAAAACAGCACCCATGCCCCAATCAGCGCAGTGACGATAGGGAATATCCACACGGGGAGACCAGTTTTTTACCTTCTGCACTTTGGCTTCCCCATTTTTAGATTCCATACTGTCAGGACTCCTCATGGCCTGGTTCAGGTTCACGATCCCACGACAGACGCGGATCAAAGGTCATCGCAGAAAACATTGTCATAATGACGACTAAAGCAAACATCAATGCACCCATCGCTGGATAAATATTCATTAACCCCCCCATGCGCACCAGCGCAGAGAGTACGGCAATTACAAACACATCAATCATTGACCAGCGGCCAACAAATTCCACCACCTCATAAATCAGGTGCATTCTTTCACTGTCGCGTTTGCCATGCCCTTTCGCATCCCAGCACAGCCAGGCAATCGCAATCATTTTTAGCGTTGGCACCATAATACTGGCAATAAAAATAACCGCCGCCACCGGATAAGACCCTTCACTCCAGAGCAAAACGACCCCGGCGAGGATCGTAGAAGGCATCTTCGATCCCAATAAATCGGTGATCATGATCGGCATGATATTCGCGGGCAGATAAAGCATGATCGACGTAAATAACAGGGCCAGCGTCCATTGCAGGCTGTTTTTGCGTCGCACATGACCCTTTGCATGACAGCGCGGACACACTAATTCATTCTCCGGGAGAATGGCCGTACAACAGGAGCAGGAACGCAGTCCCTGGCGGATGCCGGTAACGCCAGGTTTCAGCGGCTGCGCCAGCACAGGCATCGGCGTAATATCGTCCCATAACCAACGGCGATCGACGCACTGAAACGCGCGTAATTGCAGGATGCAGAAAAAGCACCACGGAATAAAACTGCTTCCAACCCCGATATCCCCGTAAGCCATCAGCTTAACAAAACTGACCAGCACGCCTGCGAGGAAGATCTCCGCCATCCCCCAGGTTTTTAGCTGGAACAGCACGCGCGCCAGAACCTTTTTCACACGTAGCGGCAATTCGACGCGATTCACAAGCAATAATATCGTCACCAGACAAAAAGCCGGAACCAGCTGGACAAAACAGCAAAAAGAAGGTGCCAAGGCTGGCGTAATTTTCCGAAAACATGACGCCGGGGATTTCAAGCAGCGTAACTTCGCTCCTCACACCCGCGACGTTCATATTTACGAAAGGGAAAAGATTGGAAAGCAGCAGCATAAACAACGCCACTAACGAATAGGCGGTAGGACGCTGCCTTGGCGCGTCCCACTCGGTCGTCAGCGTTGTGCCACATCTTGGACATGCCGCTTTCTGCCCATGCTCAAGGTGGGGCAACGCCACCAGCATGTCACATTGCGAGCATAAAATGTGCTTCGCAGCATGATGATGTTCGCACATATGCGCTCCTTTAATTATGCGCCATTCTTCAAGGCTTCAAGATACTCCCAGCGCTCAAAGGCTTGTTCAAGTTCCTGCTCTGCGTGACTCAAATCGGCCAGAACTTTTTGCGTATGATCATGCGGTTGGCTGAAAAAGGCGGCATCCGCCACCTGCGCCTGCAACGCTTCCAGTTTGGCCTCCAGCTCTTCCAGTAACTGGGGGAGCTGTTCCAGTTCGCGTTGCAGTTTATAGCTTAGTTTGTTACTGCCGCGCTTTACAATTTCTGCTTTCGGGGCAACCACTTCCTCAGTTTTCTTGACGACGGGTTGTTTAAACGCCAGATGCTGTTCCTGCTGACCACGCGCATCATGGTATCCGCCGACATAGCGACCAATCTTACCGCCGCCCTCGAAGATCCAGCACTCGGTCACGGTGTTATCCACAAACTGACGGTCATGGCTCACCAGCAGGACAGTTCCCTGATAGCCGTCAATCAACTCTTCCAGCAGTTCCAGCGTTTCAACGTCCAGATCGTTGGTCGGTTCATCGAGAATCAGCAAATTGCTGGGTTTCAGGAACAAACGCGCCAGTAAGAGGCGGTTACGTTCTCCGCCAGACAGGGCGCGAACCGGCGTCATGGCGCGCTTGGGATGGAACAGGAAGTCCTGAAGATAGCCCAGCACATGACGCGGCTTACCGTTAACCAGCACCTCTTGCTTACCTTCAGCAAGGTTATCCATCACGGTTTTATCGGGATCCAGTTCCGCGCGATGCTGATCGAAATAAGCTACTTCCAGCTTCGTGCCGACATGAATACGTCCGCTGTCCGCCTGAAGCTGGCCCAGCATCAGTTTCAGCAACGTGGTTTTCCCGCAGCCGTTAGGGCCAATTAAAGCAATCTTGTCGGCACGCTGCACCTGCGCGGAGAAATCGTTTATCAGCTGCTTGCCGTCAACCTGATAGCTGACGTTTTCCATTTCGAAAACAATCTTGCCGGAGCGGGCCGCTTCTTCGACCTGCATCTTCGCCGTCCCCATCACTTCACGGCGTTCGCTGCGCTCGCGGCGCATCGCTTTCAGGGCACGTACGCGACCTTCATTGCGGGTACGGCGCGCTTTAATACCCTGGCGGATCCAGACTTCTTCCTGCGCCAGTTTGCGATCGAACTCGGCATTCTGTAACTCTTCCACACGCAGGGCTTCTTCTTTCTCCAGCAGATACTGATCGTAATCTCCCGGATAAGAAAACCAGTTTGCCGCGATCGAGATCGACAATGCGGGTAGCCATATTGCGAATAAATGAACGGTCGTGAGAAATGAAAATAATCGTCCCGTTGAAAGATTTCAGGAACGTTTCCAGCCAGTCGATCGTTTCAATATCCAGGTGGTTGGTCGGCTCATCCAGCAGCAATACGCGAGGGTTTGCTGACCAACGCCCTGCCCAGCGCAGCTTTACGCAGCCAGCCGCCGGAAAGCGAAGAGAGCGCCGCGTTAGGATCGAGCCCAAGCTGCGCCAGCACTTCATTAATACGGTTTTCCAGTTGCCACAGGTTGTGGTGGTCGAGCTGTTCCTGCACCCGCGCCATCTCATTGAGATTTTTATCGCTGGGGTCGGTCATCACCAGGCGGGAAATATCGTGGTAACGTTTCAGGTATTCAGCCTGCTCCTCGATCCCTTCCGCAACGAAATCATAAACGCTGCCTTCGACATTACGCGGCGGATCCTGTTGCAGACGCGCGACGATCAGATCCTGCTCGTAAATGATGCGTCCGTCATCCAGTCCCTGTTCGCGGTTGAGGATCTTCATCAGCGTTGACTTCCCGGTGCCATTACGGCCCACCAGGCACACGCGTTCGTTATCCTCGATATGCAGCTCTGCGTTATCGAGAAGCGGCGCGTCGCTAAACGACAGCCATGCGCCATGCATACTGATTAATGACATTTACTTTTCCTTTCAGGCTGCGGTAATCAGCCAGCAGTTGTGGATCTGACGATTACGGGCAAAGTCCTGAGAAAGCGTTTTTTGCGTAATTTCTTGTGCTTTCAGTCCCAGCGCCGCCAGGCCGTCCAGATCCATACGGAATCCGCGTTTGTTGTTGGAGAACATGATCGTGCCGCCTTTGCGCAGCAGACGTTTCAGATCTTTCATTAACACCAGGTGATCGCGCTGCACATCAAACGACTCATCCATCCGTTTTGAGTTGGAGAACGTCGGCGGATCGATAAAAATCAGATCGAACTGTTCATTCGCCTCACGCAGCCAGCCCAGGCAGTCGGCCTGAATCAGGCGGTGCGCACGGCCGCTCAGCCCGTTCAGACGCAGGTTGCGTTCAGCCCACTCCAGATAGGTACGCGACATGTCCACCGTAGTGGTGCTGCGTGCGCCGCCCAGCCCCGCATGTACGCTGGCGCTGCCGGTATAGGAGAACAGGTTAAGGAAATCTTTGCCTTTGCTCATCTGACCCAGCATCCGGCGCGCAATACGGTGATCGAGGAACAGACCGGTATCAAGATAGTCGGTCAGGTTAACCCATAAACGCGCGTTATATTCGCTGACTTCAATGAACTCACCTTTCTCGTTCATCTTTTGATACTGGCTTTTGCCTTTCTGGCGCTCACGGGTTTTTAACACCAGTTTATTCGGCGCCATCTCCAGTACCAACAGCGTGGCGGCGATGATGTCGAACAGACGCTGACGCGCTTTCTGCGCATCAACCGTTTTCGGCGGCGCATATTCCTGAATCACCACCCACTCGCCGTAGCGATCGACCGCCACATTGTATTCCGGCAGATCGGCATCATACAGGCGATAGCATTCGATCCCTTCCTGGCGCGCCCATTTCTCCAGCTTCTTAATATTTTTGCGCAGGCGGTTGGCGTAATCTTCCGCCACCGTAGCAGGCTTGCTGTCTGGCGTTTTTTCCGCCAGATGATAGTTTTTCTGCACGCAGTCCAGCGGGCCATTTTTGGCTTTGAATTGCTTATCCGCGCGCAGTTGCAGGCAGTTCAGCAGATCCGGCGAGGCGCTGAACAGCGACAGGCTCCAGCCGCCGAACTGATTTTTCATGGTGCGCCCCAGCAGGCTGTGCAGCGCAATCAGCGCCGGTTCGCTGTCCAGACGCTCACCATACGGCGGGTTGCTGATTACCGTACCGTACGGCCCTTTCGGCAGCGGATTGCTCAGTTGAGCGACATCTTTTTACCTCGAAGGTAATCAACTCACCGATGCCTGCGCGACGGGCGTTGCTACGCGCACGTTCAATCACGCGGGCATCGCTGTCAGAACCATAAAAATGCGAGCTATATTCCGCAAGCCCTTTACGGGCGCGGGTTTGCGCTTCTGCTTTGACTTCCTGCCAGATAGCCTCATCATGCTGCGCCCAGCCGCTGAAGCCCCAGTGACCACGATGCAGACCCGGCGCGCGATCGGTCGCCCACATTGCGGCCTCGATCAGCAGCGTACCGGAACCACACATCGGGTCGAGCAGCGGCGTTCCCGGCTGCCAGCCGGAACGCATCACGATGGCCGCCGCCAGCGTCTCTTTAATTGGCGCCAGACCGGTACGATCGCGATAGCCGCGCAGGTGCAGACCATCGCCGCTCAGATCGAGGGCAATGCTGGCAGTGTCTTTGTTCAGCCAGACGTTAACGCGAATATCTGGAGATTCACGATCGACATTAGGACGCGGCAGGTTTTTACGCGTGAACGCATCAACAATCGCATCCTTTACTTTCATCGCACCATACTGGCTGTTGCGAATGGTGTCGTTCAGCCCACTAAAATGCACGGCAAAGGTGGCATCTGGATTAAAAATCTCTGTCCAGTTGATTGCCTGCACGCCGAGGTACAGGTCTAAATCGCTGTAGACCTTGCACTCTCCCATCGGCAGCATAATGCGCGAGGCCAGGCGGCTCCACATTAAACTCTGGTACACAAGCCGCGTGTCGCCCTGAAAATGGACACCACCCTGAACCACCTGGCAATCCGCAGCGCCCAGGTTTTCAAGTTCAGTTTTTAACAGCTCTTCCAGCCCGCGGGCCGTACTGGCAAACAGAGAATTCATATTGTCACTTTTACTCTAAGAAAATTGCTGCGCATTATACACAAAATCTTTCGCGTTGCCTCGCAGCGACAAGCGTGAAGGATGGGGCTTATATAGCTAATCTGGCGTTCATGTCATAAGATTGAAGGCTTATTTCCGTTCGAGGGCTGTACAGTGGTGACGTTAACCCGGCTTTTTATTCATCCGGTCAAATCGATGCGCGGCATCGGCCTGACGCATGCGCTGGCAGACATCAGTGGCCTGGCTTTCGATCGTATCTTTATGGTTACTGAACCTGATGGCACCTTTATTACCGCCCGCCAGTTTCCGCAAATGGTGCGCTTTACGCCTTCTCCGCTACACGACGGATTACATCTTAGCGCCCCGGATGGCAGCAGCGTGGTGGTACGCTTTGCTGATTTCGCCGCGCAGGATGCGCCAACCGAAGTCTGGGGAAACCATTTTACTGCCCGTATCGCCCCGGACGCGATAAATCAGTGGTTAAGCGGATTCTTTTCCCGTGACGTGCAATTACGCTGGGTCGGCCCCCAACTTACGCGCAGAGTCAAACGCCGCGACGACGTGCCGTTGTCATTTGCCGATGGTTATCCCTTTCTGCTGGCCAACGAAGCCTCACTGCGCGACTTACAGCAGCGTTGCCCGGCTGGCGTGAAAATAGAACAGTTTCGTCCCAATCTGGTCGTTTCCGGCGCGGCGCCCTGGGAAGAAGACACCTGGAAAGTCATTCGTATCGGCGACGTCATCTTTGATGTCGCAAAACCGTGCAGCCGTTGTATTTTCACCACCGTCAGCCCTGAGAAAGGGCAAAAGCACCCAACGGGTGAGCCGCTGGCAACCTTGCAAACCTTTCGCACGGCGCAGGACAACGGCGATGTTGATTTCGGGCAGAACCTGATTGCGCGTAACAGCGGCGTCATTCGCGTAGGCGATGAGGTTGACATTCTCGCAACCGCCCCCGCCAAACCTTATGGCGCCGCAAATTCTGATGATGCGGTGGCGCCGGAAAAACAGCCTGATACAACAGTCACTATCGACTGGCAGGGGCAAACCTTTCGTGGGAATAACCAACAGGTGCTGCTTGAACAACTGGAGAATCAGGGTATCCGCATCCCTTATTCATGTCGGGCCGGGATCTGCGGCAGTTGCCGGATAACGCTGCTGGAAGGCGAAGTGAGTCCGCTGAAAAAATCAGCGATTAACGATGACGGAACGATTCTTAGCTGTAGCTGCGTGCCAAAAACCGCGCTCAGGCTGGGAAATTAAACCGCTTGTTCAAGGCTGAAGCTGGCGAGTCGCTGTTGCGGCTTCAGTCTGTCGTTCATGATCTTAATCGCATCGCCAAGCTGCATAGTGCGTCCAGCCACGACGACACCGGGCTGGGCCAGCAGGCACAGCGCCGCGTTTTCACCCGGCTCAACCACCAGTAAATTCACCTGCTCTTCGGTATCGCTAAGCCACACGCAGGCGGCATCACCCACCGTTGGCGTCCAGATCTCGCCGTGTGCGACAAAATGCCAGCTTTTTGGCATCTGTGGTTTCAGATAACGGATCGCCACCAGCGCATTGAGCACCAGTTCCGCTTTTTGTTCTTTCGATAATTCGAGATCGCGACATTTTTCTTCAAAAGAGAAATAGAGCGCGGCATCATCGACACAAAAACCAGACGGCGAAAATGCATCCGGCGTGAGCATTTTGCGAGCAAAGCGCGAGCGAAATAACATGCCATTGGCTAAATCGAGCATCATTCGGTCATGCTCTTCATCATAATACCAGCGCCAGTTATCGTCAGGTTTAATTCGCATTGTACTCTCTCCCGTTTCCATCACCCTGTTGCAAAAATGTCCTTTTTCACCGCTTCGTTTATTACCTTAATAAGCAAAGCCTAAAATGTTTAAATAAGCAACAATGAAGGAATATAAAACAACCAGGGCCGGAAATAAAGCCCTGGTTGTCTGATAATGAGAGAAAAGAATCAAATATGGGTAACGATTTCTTTAATCAGTTGCGGGCCTTTAAAAATAAAGCCGGAATAAATTTGTACCAGCGTAGCGCCAGCAGCCATCTTCTCACGCGCCGCGATGACAGAATCTATCCCGCCGACGCCAATAATCGGTAACTGTCCTTTCAATTCCTGGGACAGTCTGCGAATAATTTCTGTACTTTTTAACTGTAATGGTCGACCGCTTAAACCACCCGTTTCATCGCAATTTTTCATTCCCTGAACCAGAGAACGATCGAGCGTCGTATTTGTCGCAATCACACCATCAATATTATGGCGAACTAAACTGTCGGCCACCTGGATCAATTCGTCCTCAGAAAGATCCGGGGCGATCTTTACCGCGATCGGAACATATTTATGATGGATCGTCTGGAGATCATTTTGCTTATTTTTAATTGCCGTCAGCAAATCATCCAGCGCCTCGCCATATTGTAGCGTACGTAACCCTGGGGTATTTGGCGAAGAGATATTAATGGCGATATAACCGGCATATGCATAGATTTTTTCCATACAAATCAGATAGTCATCTTTGCCATTCTCTACCGGCGTATCTTTATTTTTGCCGATATTAATTCCGAGGATACCGTCGAAATGCGCTTTTTTGACATTCTCTACCAGGTTATCAACGCCCAAATTATTAAAGCCCATCCGGTTGATCAACCCTTCGGCATCAACCAGGCGGAAAAGGCGCGGCTTATCGTTACCAGGCTGAGGGCGCGGCGTCACGGTTCCGATCTCAATCGATCCGAATCCCATTGCGCCCAGAGCGTCGATGCACTCTCCGTCCTTATCCAGACCCGCAGCAAGGCCGAGCGGGTTCTTAAATGTCAGCCCCATGCAGCTTACTGGCTTCGCAGGGACTTTCTGTCGGACAAGCGCTTCCAGCGGCGTGCCTGTTACACGGCGTAATTGCTGAAACGTAAATTCATGAGCGCGCTCTGGATCGAGCTGAAAAAGGGCTTTACGAACGAAGGGGTAGTACATGAACTCTCCTGGATTCCCGGTGTGCAGACCGGGGGCGTATTATGTGCGATATCCAGCGAAAAGGGAATTGACTTGCGGCAATAAATAGCAATCGTTTTCCTTGTTGTCCTCTTTTTATTCAATTTCCAACTTTTCTATCCCGCATAAATCATTTCGGTAAACAAAATCTCTCTGTCAGACTGCACAAATTGTTATCAATGTTAATGAAAATCGAATAATTAGTTATAAGGGGGAGATTGAGATTATGCGCGTCATCACTCTGGCGGGAAGCCCACGCTTTCCCTCTCGTTCCAGTGCGTTACTGGAATATTCCCGGGAAAAACTGAACAGTCTGGACGTCGAAGTCAGCCACTGGAATTTGCATAACTTTGACCCCGAAGACTTGCTATATGCGCGTTTCGACAGCCCGGCGTTAAAAACATTTATAGAACAATTACAGGATGCAGACGGGCTGATCGTCGCAACGCCGGTTTATAAAGCCGCCTATTCCGGGGCGTTAAAAACGTTGCTCGACCTGCTTCCTGAACGAGCGCTGGAAGGCAAAGCCGTATTACCGCTGGCAACCGGCGGTACTGTCGCCCATTTACTGGCCGTTGACTACGCGCTCAAGCCGGTGCTGAGCGCGCTGAAAGCACAAGAGATCCTGCACGGCGTGTTTGCCGACGATTCCCAGGTGATTGATTACCAGCATAAACCGCAGTTCACCCCTAATTTACAACATCGCCTTGACAGCGCGCTTGAAACATTCTGGCAAGCGTTGCACCGCCGCGATGTGCCGGTTCCCGTCATTCATTCACCACGAGGCGTTGCCCATGTTTAAATTTTTCAGACATCGTCCTCAATGGCTGGCGCTGGCCGGATTGCTCTCGCTTTCAGCCTGGTCACACGCGGCAGAGTCAGCGCCTGACGCACTGCGCATCGGCTATCAGAAAGGCAGCATCAGTATGGTGCTGGCGAAAAGCCACCAACTGCTGGAGAAGCGTTACCCGCAAACCAAAATCTCCTGGGTTGAGTTCCCGGCGGGCCCGCAAATGCTGGAGGCATTGAATGTCGGCAGTATCGATCTCGGCAGTACCGGCGATATCCCCCCTATTTTTGCGCAGGCTGCCGGGGCGGACCTGGTTTATGTTGGCGTTGAGCCTCCCAAACCAAAAGCCGAGGTCATTCTCGTCCCTGAAAACAGTCCGATAAAAACCGTCGCGGATCTGAAAGAACACAAAGTCGCCTTCCAGAAAGGTTCCAGTTCGCACAATCTGCTGTTGCGCGCACTGCAACAGGCCGGACTTAAATTTACCGATATCCAGGCCACATACCTGACGCCAGCAGACGCCCGCGCCGCGTTCCAGCAGGGGAATGTCGATGCGTGGGCAATCTGGGACCCTTACTATTCCGCTGCGCTGTTACAGGGTGGCGTTCGCGTTCTGAAAGACGGGACCGACCTGAAACAAACCGGTTCGTTCTATCTGGCGGCGCGCCCTTATGCCGAAAAGAACGGCAGCTTCATTCAGGGCGTTCTGGACACCTTCAGTCAGGCCGATGCGTTAACAATAAGCCAGCGTGAACAAAGTATCGCCCTGCTGGCGAAAACGATGGGATTGCCTGAACCGGTGATTGCCACCTATCTGGATCATCGCCCGCCAACCACCATTACGCCGGTGAGCGCCTCTGTCGCTACCTTGCAGCAGCAAACCGCCGATCTGTTTTACGACAACCGTCTGGTGCCGAAAAAAATCGATATTCGCCAGCGTATCTGGCAGCCCACTCAACAAGAAGGAGCAAAATTATGAGCCTGAATATGTTCTGGTTTTTACCTACCCACGGTGACGGGCATTATCTGGGAACCGAAGCAGGCTCGCGCCCGGTCGATCACGGTTACCTGCAACAAATCGCGCAAACGGCGGACCGCCTGGGCTTTACAGGCGTATTGATCCCAACCGGGCGTTCCTGCGAAGACGCCTGGCTGGTTGCCGCCTCAATGATTCCGGTCACACAGCGACTGAAATTCCTGGTCGCCCTGCGCCCAAGCGTCACGTCGCCAACGGTTGCCGCCCGTCAGGCCGCAACGCTGGACAGACTCTCCAATGGCCGCGCGCTGTTTAATCTGGTTACCGGTAGCGATCCGCAGGAACTGGCCGGTGACGGCGTCTTCCTTGACCACACCGAACGCTATGAAGCCTCATCCGAGTTTACGCAGGTATGGCGACGCCTGCTGCAAGGCGAGACGGTGGACTTCAACGGTAAACATATTCACGTTCGTGGCGCAAAACTGTTCTTCCCTGCCATTCAGCAACCGTATCCACCGCTCTATTTTGGCGGTTCATCGGATGTCGCACAGGATCTCGCCGCTGAGCAGGTCGATCTCTATCTCACCTGGGGCGAACCGCCTGCGCAGGTAAAAGAGAAAATTGAACAGGTACGCGCCAAAGCAGCGGCTCGCGGGCGTAAAATCCGTTTCGGCATCCGCCTGCACGTTATTGTGCGTGAAACCAATGAAGAGGCCTGGCGTGCGGCCGATCGCCTGATTGCTCACCTGGATGACGATACGATCGCCAAAGCGCAAGCCGCATTCGCCAGAACGGATTCTGTCGGTCAGCACCGGATGGCCGCGCTGCATAACGGTAAGCGTGATCAACTGGAGATCAGCCCTAACTTGTGGGCTGGCGTCGGGCTGGTGCGCGGCGGCGCGGGAACCGCGTTGGTGGGTGATGGCCCGACCGTCGCCGCACGTATAAATGAGTACGCGGCGCTGGGTATCGACAGTTTTGTGCTCTCCGGTTATCCGCATCTGGAAGAAGCCTACAACGTGGGCGAACTGCTGTTCCCGCATCTGGACGTCGCCATCCCGGAAATTCCGCAGCCGCAGCCTCTGCATCAGCAAGGCGAAGCGGTTGCCAATGAATTTATCCCCCGTAAAGCCGCGCAGAGTTAAGGAGTACGCCAATGGCAACGCCCACAAACAAATGGTTATTGCGCGTTGCCCCCTGGTTTTTACCGGTGGGCATCGTGGCGGTCTGGCAAATAGCCTCTTCGATGGGCTGGTTGTCAACCCGCATACTCCCCTCTCCTGAAGGGGTGATCGCGGCATTCTGGACACTCTCCGCCAGCGGCGAACTCTGGCAGCATCTGGCCATTAGTTCGTGGCGCGCTTTCATCGGTTTTTCAATTGGCGGTTCTATCGGGCTGACGCTGGGGGCTGATCAGCGGTTTGTCGCGGTGGGGAGAACGTCTGCTGGATACTTCAGTACAAATGCTGCGTAACGTGCCGCACCTGGCGCTGATCCCGCTGGTGATTTTATGGTTCGGGATTGATGAAAGCGCGAAGATTTTTCTCGTGGCGCTGGGAACGCTGTTTCCGATTTATATCAATACCTGGCATGGGATTCGTAATATCGATCGGGGTCTGGTGGAGATGGCTCGCAGCTATGGCTTATCCGGCTTCCCGCTGTTTGTGCATGTGATCCTCCCCGGCGCCCTGCCCTCTATTATGGTTGGCGTCCGTTTTGCGCTCGGGTTGATGTGGCTGACGCTGATTGTGGCGGAAACCATTTCGGCGAATGCCGGGATCGGCTATCTGGCGATGAACGCCAGGGAATTCCTGCAAACGGACATCGTCGTGGTCGCGATTATTTTGTATGCCCTGCTCGGTAAACTCGCCGACGTCAGCGCACAGCTGTTAGAGCGCGTCTGGCTGCGCTGGAATCCTGCTTATTACACGAAAGAGGCAACCGTATGAATACCGCTCGTCTTAATCAGGGAACGCCGCTACTGCTCAACGCGGTAACCAAACAATATGCTGACAACACGGTGCTGAACCAGTTGGATCTGCATATTCCCGCCGGGCAATTTGTGGCGGTGGTTGGACGCAGCGGTGGCGGGAAAAGTACGCTGCTGCGTCTGCTGGCCGGTCTGGAATCCCCTACGGCTGGCGAATTGCTTGCCGGAACAACGCCGCTGGCCGAGATCCAGGACGACACGCGTATGATGTTCCAGGATGCGCGCCTGCTGCCGTGGAAGTCGGTGATCGATAATGTTGGATTGGGTCTGAAAGGCGGCTGGCGGGATGCGGCGCGTCAGGCGCTGGCGGCAGTCGGTCTCGAAAACCGGGGCGACGGAGTGGCCTGCGGCGCTGTCCGGCGGGCAGAAACAGCGTGTCGCGCTGGCCCGCGCGCTGATCCACCGGCCGGGATTATTGCTGCTGGATGAACCTCTCGGCGCGCTGGATGCCCTGACCCGGCTGGAAATGCAGGATTTGATCGTCTCGTTATGGCAAGAGCACGGTTTTACAGTGCTGCTGGTCACACATGACGTCAGCGAGGCCGTGGCGATGGCCGATCGGGTTCTGTTGATCGAGGACGGGAAAATTGGTCTGGACTTGACGGTGGATATCGCGAGGCCGCGCCGTCTGGGGACGGTACGTTTAGCGGAACTGGAAGCGGAAGTGTTGGGTCGGGTGATGCAACGTGGTGAAAATGAGTCTCTGCTACGCAAGCACGGTTAAAAAATGCCGGATGGCGCTGTTGCTTATCCGGCCTACACGTAAATGGTAGGCCGGACGCATCCGGCAATATTATCAGGCTAACGCTTTGGTAATCTTCTCGAACAGATCGCCAGAGAGGTTTTCCAGCCCTTTCAGTTGCTCCAGCGCGGCGCGCATTTTTTCCTGGCGCTTCGCATCGTAACGTTTCAGACGAATCAGCGGTTCAATCAGGCGTGATGCCACCTGTGGGTTACGGCTGTTGAGGTCCGTCAGCATTTCGACCAGGAACTGATAGCCGCTGCCGTCTTCAGCATGAAACGCCGCCGGATTGCTCCCGGCAAATGCGCCAATCAACGAACGAATACGGTTCGGGTTGCTCATACTGAAAGAACGATGCTTCAGGAGGCCACGCACCGTTTCCAGCACGTTATCCGCCGGGCTGGTGGATTGCAGGATAAACCATTTATCCATGACCAGTCCGTCCTGATGCCACTTATCATCATACTCCTGCATCAACGCGTCACGGCACGGCAATTGCGCCGCGACCGCCGCCGACAGCGCCGCCAGCGCATCGGTCATATTATTGGCTTCATGGTACTGCTTGCTCACCAGCGTATCCGCCAGGTGGGTTTCACCAAAGGCCAGGAAGCGCAGGCAGGCATTGCGTAGCGTACGCTTGCCAATGTCGGCGTGTTCAACGCGGTACTCATCAAGATGATTCGCGTTATAGATTGCCAGGAACTCGTCTGCCAGTTCCGCCGCCAGCGTGCGGGTCAACGCTTCGCGGACTTCGGCAATCGCCAGCGGATCGATGATCTCGAACAGTTCCGCGATCTCATTCACCGAAGGCAACGTCAGAATTTCCGCCGCCAGCGCCGGATCGATTTTCTCATCCAGCAGAACCGCCCGGAAGGCATCCGCCACATGTACCGGCAGCGACAGCGGCTGCCCCTGCTGGTGGCGCGCAACGTTCAGCTTAATATACGTCGCCAACAGGCTTTGCGCCGCGTCCCAACGTGAGAAGTCATTGCGCGAATGACGCATCAGGAACGTCAGTTGTTGATCGCTCCATTTGTACTCCAGTTTCACCGGCGCGGAGAATTCGCACAGTAGTGCTGGCACCGGCTGGAAATACACATTGTCAAAGACAAAGGTTTGCTCCGCCTGGGTTACATTCAACACGGAATTGACCGGATGACCGCCCTTCTGCAACGGAATAACGTTGCCTTCGTTGTCGTACAGCTCAATCGCGAACGGAATATGCAGCGCTTGCTTTTCTGCCTGATCCGCCGTCGCAGGCGTACGCTGACTAATGGTCAACGTGTACTGTTCCGTTTCCGGGTTATAGTCGTCCCGTACGCTGACAACCGGCGTGCCGGACTGGCTGTACCAGCGGCGGAAGTGAGACAAATCGACATTCGACGCATCCTCCATCGCCTGCACAAAGTCATCACAGGTAGCGGCGCTGCCGTCATGACGCTCAAAATAAAGCTGCATCCCTTTCTGGAAATTCGTTTCGCCCAGCAGCGTGTGGATCATGCGAATCACTTCCGCGCCCTTCTCGTAGACGGTCAGGGTGTAGAAGTTGTTCATCTCAATGACCTTATCCGGGCGGATAGGATGCGCCATTGGGCTGGCGTCCTCAGCAAATTGCAGACCGCGCATGGTGCGCACGTTGCTGATGCGGTTCACCGCGCGGGAGCCGAGATCGGAACTGAATTCCTGGTCGCGGAAAACGGTCAGGCCTTCTTTCAGACTCAACTGGAACCAGTCGCGGCAGGTAACGCGGTTACCCGTCCAGTTGTGGAAATATTCGTGACCAATAACGCGCTCAATGTCGAGATAATCTTTGTCGGTCGCCGTATCGGTGCGGGCCAGCACATATTTGGAGTTAAAGACGTTCAGACCTTTATTCTCCATCGCACCCATATTGAAGAAGTCCACCGCCACGATCATGTAGATGTCGAGGTCATACTCCAGGCCGAAGCGCTCTTCATCCCATTTCATGGAGTTTTTCAGCGAAGCCATCGCCCACGGCGCACGGTCCAGATTGCCGCGATCAACGTACAGTTCCAGCGCCACCTCCCGGCCAGAACGCGTGATGAAGGTATCGCGCAGTACATCAAAATCGCCCGCCACCAGCGCAAACAGGTAGCAGGGTTTCGGGAACGGGTCCTGCCACTGCACCCAGTGACGGCCATTATCCAGTTCACCCTGCGCAATACGGTTGCCGTTGGAAAGCAGGAACGGATATCTGGATTTATCGGCGATGATTTTGGTGGTAAAACGCGCCAGCACATCCGGGCGGTCGAGATACCAGGTTATGTGGCGGAAACCTTCCGCTTCACACTGCGTACACCAGCGCGTCGCCTGACTGGTACAGGCCTTCCAGCGCCGTGTTCGCCGCCGGGCTGATCTCATTCACAATGCGCAGAGTAAAGCGCTCGGGCAGGCTGCCGATCACCAGCTCGCCCTCTTCTTCTTTGTAGTCAGTCCACGGCGCATCGTTTACATGGAGGGATACCAGTCGCAGATCTTCACCGCTCAGGCGAAGGGGCGCGTCAGATGCGCCATGACGGACAGCCTGACTCAGTGCTGTAACGACGGTTTTCTCAGCATCCAGGTCAAAGGTCAAATCAATGTCAGTAATCTGGTAATCCGGGGCACGGTAGTCGTGACGGTATTTGGCTTGTGGCTGTTGTGTCATAAAAAACCTTTAGCATCTTTTGTAGAGTCCCGACTCCAGTCTATTCCTGTTGTCGAAATCGCGCTATGCAGAATGTTCATCTTTTCAGACACAAACACTCTTTTTGCTACATTTTTATAACATAAAGGCGTCACGTTTAAAATCACGGAGGCCGTTCAGGCCCCCACCAGCCAAATGAAAACGTCACATCGCCAGTACAATGAGAACCACAGGCTTAAATCTCAAAACTTGATTTATGACCAAGCCTCATTTCAAAGGCATTTCTTAGCGTAGTCGTTACCTTTTCAAAATCGTGTAACTTTTCAGTGTCATTAAAACAGGCCTGCGCGGTGCCATTTGACAGCGTCTTGATGGCCTCGTTTATGTTACTGGACGACAAATTGAAATATACTCCACGCCCTTCCGGGTTCTTAGGATTAAAGTTACCGTGGGCCAGTTGCCAGTACCTGAATAAATACTGCGTTAAACATAATGGCTCTCTGAACCTTTTACTTGATGATTTTTTCAACAACTCCTCTTCGGCCTGCCATATCTCAGTGAATGTACTTTTCAGGAATGGCTGCGGAAGATGCTTACCGTAGAAGCCTTCAAAATAACTTGCACGACGGTTCATAAAATTTTTCAACAGACCTTTTTTATAACGTAAGCTATAGTATTTACGTCTGTTTTCTTTGATTATTGTCTTTTTATTAATATGCGTATTTAAGACACTGACATTAAGAAATTCTGATGACCTCATTATGATCTCGTCTTTATTTTTAGGTGATTGTTTTTTTATGATGAGGAAGTCATTAGGATAGCCATTATCAAAATAAAAATCTTCCCGCAAAGGAGAGGTAATGAACGTATCGTCATTAAATAAAACAAATTTATTACTGAGATCTTTTATCCGATGAAGATTTAGCTCTATCGTATTAGAGTTGAACGTTGGTAAATATTCAGACGGAATAAACTCATCATGAAAGACAATATTTAATTTTTCATGTTCTACATTGATCCATGACGGAATTTGTCCACAGGTAACCAAATGTACTTTTCTTACCCATGGCGCATATTTTTCGACACATCTGAACCAATATTTAAAGATACCCATATCCCTGAACCGCGCAGGGTGGACGGCTCTCTCACCGTGGCTACCTTTTCCTTTGAACTCAGTAAACTTTTCTTGCCAGGCTACATCGGTTGAATCAACCCATAAAAACAACAAAATCAATATCACTCATCGTTTTTATCTCAAATAATCATTGCGCTCATAAAATATAACAAGTCCGAAAGGCTATTTTTAACCCCATCAAGGCAAAGGCAAACAAGATGAGCACGGTTAAATTGCCTGACGATGAACCCGCCGGAGCGGTGAGTCGCGCATAAATAATCAGGTAATAAAAGCATCAGCCGGGCACGTTTTCATACCCTTTAAGCCTTTGAGAATAAAGATTCAATATTGATAAGCCCAGGTAATGGAGGGTTTTCCTGGGTTCGAACAGGCTCTGCGATACTTTATCGCGAAAATGATACATGACGGATTCAGATGAAATCAAGGACAGAAGTCATAGAATCGCCCTGTTATCCGGTAATGCAGAATGATTTTTGAAGAAAAAACAAACGATGAGATGATTCTTACGCGTCGATATTTCACGATCTGATCAATTTGATTATTGGGGGGCGGGATGAACATTGTCTCCACCAGCCCCTCAGGGCGCGGCATCGGGGGCTAACAGTGATTAAATTCAAAGAGTTAATAGCATACGTTCTACATTTTTCATAACACGCGGCACGAAATGCACTCGACCGCAAAGACAGCTTATGTTGTGATCGGGGTTCAATAAATCGCTAAACAAGGTATACTCCAGCGGTTTTCTTAGTTGTTTATTGTACTAAACGCTCCCGTGAGAGGATGCTACTGCGCACCTATGACACAATTCGCTTCTCCTGTTCTGCACTCGTTGCTGGATACAGACGCTTATAAGTTGCATATGCAGCAAGCCGTTTTTCACCACTACTATGATGTGCATGTAGCGGCTGAATTTCGTTGCCGTGGTGACGACCTGCTCGGTATTTACGCCGACGCTATTCGCGAGCAGGTGAATGCAATGCAACACCTGCAACTTCAGGAGGACGAGTTCCAGTGGCTCTCCGGCCTGCCCTTCTTTAAAGCTGATTATCTCAACTGGTTACGTGACTTCCGCTATAACCCGGAACAGGTTTGCGTGACCAACGATAACGGGAAGCTAAACATCCGCTTAACCGGTCCGTGGCGCGAAGTCATCATGTGGGAAGTCCCGCTGTTGGCGGTGATCAGCGAACTGGTGCACCGTTACCGCTCGCCGGAAATGGGTGTGGCGCAGGCGCTTGATGCGCTGGAAAGTAAACTCGTCGATTTCTCTGCATTAACCGCCGATCTCGATATGTCCCGCTTCCATCTGATGGATTTCGGCACCCGTCGCCGTTTCTCTCGCGAAGTGCAGCAGGCCATCGTCAAACGCCTTCAGCAGGAACCGTGGTTTGTCGGCACCAGTAACTACGATCTCGCCCGTCGGCTGTCGCTTACGCCTATGGGCACACAGGCGCATGAATGGTTCCAGGCACATCAGCAAATCAGCCCGGATCTGGCAACCAGTCAGCGCGCAGCTCTCGCCGCCTGGCTGAATGAATACCCTAACCAGCTCGGTATCGCGCTGACGGACTGCATCACGATGGACGCTTTCTTACGCGACTTCGGCACCGAATTTGCCACGCGTTATCAGGGCTTACGCCACGATTCTGGCGATCCGGTTGAATGGGGTGAAAAAGCCATCGCCCATTACCAGAAGCTGGGCATTGACCCGCTGAGTAAGACGCTGGTCTTCTCAGATAACCTCGATCTGAAGAAAGCGGTCGATCTCTATCGTCACTTCTCTTCACGCGTGCAGTTGAGCTTTGGTATTGGCACCCGTCTGACCTGCGATATCCCGCAGGTGAAGCCGCTCAATATTGTCATCAAACTGGTGGAATGTAACGGCAAACCGGTCGCCAAATTGTCAGACAGCCCGGGGAAAACAATCTGTCATGACAAAGCTTTTGTGCGTGCATTACGTAAAGCTTTTGACCTTCCTCATATAAAGAAAGCCAGTTAATCATTGTTGGCCGGATAACGCGCTTGCGCCGCTATCCGGTCGACAGAAAGCGCGTCTTATCGCGACTTTGCTTCCCTTTTCATGTTTATTTCCGAAATCTTTCGTTCCAGCTGCGAATTCTGCTTGTCTGATTGCAGATGCCAGGTAACATAGGTATCCCCCCAAGCAGGGTGGACAAGTGTTTATTTTTTCCGACTATTAACAGAGAGAATATTATGAGCGTTGTGCCTGTAGCCGACGTACTCCAGGGCCGCGTAGCCGTTGACAGCGAAGTCACCGTGCGCGGATGGGTGCGTACCCGCCGAGATTCAAAAGCTGGCATCTCCTTCCTCGCCGTTTATGACGGTTCCTGCTTTGATCCTGTACAGGCTGTCATTAATAATTCTCTGCCCAATTACAATGAAGACGTATTGCGTCTGACAACCGGCTGCTCGGTTATCGTCACGGGTAAAGTCGTTGCGTCTCCCAGGACAAGGGCAAAGTTTTGAAATTCAGGCCACCACGGTTGAAGTAACCGGTTGGGTTGAAGATCCTGATACCTATCCGATGGCGGCGAAACGCCACAGTATCGAATATCTGCGTGAAGTCGCGCACCTGCGTCCGCGCACCAATATGATTGGCGCAGTGGCGCGCGTGCGCCATACGCTGGCGCAAGCGCTGCACCGTTTCTTTGACGAGCAGGGTTTCTTCTGGGTTTCGACGCCGTTGATTACCGCCTCCGATACCGAAGGCGCGGGTGAAATGTTCCGTGTATCAACATTGGATCTGGAAAACCTGCCGCGTAACGACCAGGGCAAAGTCGATTTTGATAAAGACTTCTTTGGTAAAGAGTCCTTCCTGACCGTATCCGGCCAGTTGAACGGTGAAACCTATGCGTGCGCCCTATCCAAAATCTATACCTTTGGCCCTACATTCCGTGCAGAAAACTCCAACACCAGCCGCCACCTGGCTGAGTTCTGGATGCTGGAGCCGGAAGTCGCCTTTGCCAACCTGAATGACGTAGCTGGCCTTGCCGAAGCGATGCTGAAATACGTCTTCAAAGCCGTACTGGATGAACGCGCGGATGATATGAAATTCTTCGCCGAGCGTGTCGATAAAGATGCGATTTCTCGTCTGGAACATTTTATTGATGCGGACTTCGCCCAGGTTGATTACACCGATGCGGTCACAATTCTGGAAAACTGCGGTAGGAAATTCGAAAACCCGGTTTACTGGGGTGTGGATCTCTCCTCTGAGCACGAACGCTATCTGGCAGAAGAGCACTTTAAAGCGCCAGTGGTAGTGAAAAACTACCCGAAAGACATTAAAGCGTTTTATATGCGCCTTAACGAAGACGGTAAAACCGTGGCGGCAATGGATGTTCTGGCGCCGGGCATTGGTGAAATCATTGGGGGTTCCCAGCGTGAAGAGCGTCTGGACGTACTGGATGCCCGTATGGCGGAAATGGGCCTGAATAAAGAAGATTACTGGTGGTATCGCGATCTGCGCCGCTACGGTACTGTTCCGCATTCAGGTTTCGGTCTCGGCTTCGAACGTCTGATCGCTTATGTCACTGGCGTGCAAAACGTTCGTGATGTGATTCCGTTCCCGCGTACTCCACGTAACGCCAGTTTCTGATTTTAAAAGGCCAGCTTTGCTGGCCTTTTTCTCTCTCAGAATGTCAAGTTTTATGGATAAGAAGTAAACAAATCTAAAAACAAGCCCCTCAGCTCCCCCTTCCTGTTACCTGATATTTCATTGCAACATCTCAGTACAAAAAATAATCCCTCCGATCATTGCGGATTAGTTTTTCCTCACCTGATAGCATAATTTTTAATCAATCGCACGGCATTCCAGACGTCTGAAAAAAGTTATCAATCACACCCGTGTTCAATCACATTTGCAGTAAGTGCTATGTTTAGAAAAATTAAACATAAGGAAATCATATAAATAGAAATAAAAATGGGAAATGGTGGCTGAAATTGGCCCGAAATTTGAAGTCGTTCACAAAGCGCCAAAAATAAAACATTTAGTTACACATTTTTTCTTTTTGAAACCAATTCTTTATCTTTGTAGCACTTTCACGGTAGCGAAACGGTGGTTTGAATGGAAAGATGCTTGTCAGACACATAAAGACACCAAACTCTCATCAATAGTTCCGTAAATTTTTATTGACAGAATTTATTGGCGGCAGTGGCAGGTGTCATATAAAAACCAATGAGGGTAATAAATAATGATGAAGCGTAATATCCTGGCAGTGGTAATCCCTGCCCTGCTGGCAGCTGGCGCCGCAAACGCAGCCGAAGTGTATAACAAAGATGGCAATAAACTGGACCTCTACGGTAAAGCGGTAGGTCTGCACTACTTCTCTAAAGACAACGGCAAAAACAGCTACGGCGGTGATGGCGACCAGACCTATGCACGTCTGGGTTTTAAAGGTGAAACCCAGATCAACGATCAACTGACCGGTTACGGCCAGTGGGGAATACCAGTTCAGCGGTAACAGATCCGAAGGTGGTTCTGACTCTCAGAAAGGCAACAAAACCCGTCTGGCATTCGCGGGTCTGAAACTCGGCGATGCGGGTTCTCTGGACTACGGTCGTAACTACGGTATCGTTTACGATGCACTGGGCTACACCGATATGCTGCCAGAATTTGGTGGTGACACCGCATACAGCGATAACTTCTTCGTTGGCCGTGTTGGCGGTGTGGCAACCTACCGTAACTCCAACTTCTTCGGCCTGGTTGACGGCCTGAACTTCGGTGTTCAGTATCTGGGCAAAAACCGAGCGCGCAAGCAACTACGTTGTTAACGCAGACGATTCCAGTAACTTCAGCGACGTACAGCGCTCTAACGGCGACGGCTGGGGTGCATCTCTGAGCTATGAATTCGAAGGCTTTGGTATCGTTGGTGCTTACGGTGCCGCTGACCGCACCAACGCTCAGCAAGATTCTCGCCTTGCTGGTCGTGGTAAAACCGCTGAGCAGTGGGCTACTGGTCTGAAATACGACGCCAACAATATCTACCTGGCAGCCAACTACGGTGAAACCCGTAACGCCACGGCTATCGACGGCGGCTTCGCCAACAAAACTCAGGACATCCTGTTAGTTGCTCAGTATCAGTTCGACTTCGGTCTGCGTCCGTCCATCGCTTACACCAAGTCCAAAGCCAAAAACGTTGAAGGCGTGGGTAGCGAAGATCTGGTCAACTACATCGAAGTTGGCGCGACTTACTACTTCAACAAAAACATGTCCACCTATGTTGACTACATCATCAACCAGATTGATTCTGACAACAAACTGGGCGTAGGCTCTGACGACACGGTTGCTGTAGGTATCGTTTACCAGTTCTAATCAGCAGACTCTTTGTTAAATGCCTAAAAAACAGGACTTCGGTCCTGTTTTTTTATGTCTGCCAGCAAAATCTGGCGTCTTAAAAAAACACTCCAGGCTTTTTGTCACTAACAGTTGGCATTTTGTAAATCTGCCGTTAACCTGATTACGGATTTCCCTTCTGTAACCACAATGGAACCTCGTCATGTTTGAGAACATTACCGCCGCCCTGCCGACCCTATTCTGGGCCTGGCCGATCTGTTTCGTGTCGATGACCGTCCCGGAAAAATTAACCTTGGTATCGGTGTCTATAAAGATGAGACAGGCAAAACGCCGGTGTTAACCAGCGTTAAAAAAGCCGAGCAGTATTTACTGGAAAATGAAACCACCAAAAACTATCTCGGTATTGATGGTATTCCAGAATTCGGCCGTTGCACGCAGGAATTACTGTTTGGCAAAGGTAGCGCGCTGATCAATGACAAACGCGCTCGCACCGCGCAAACGCCAGGCGGTACTGGCGCGCTCCGTGTTGCCGCGGACTTCCTGGCAAAAAATACGGCGGTAAAACGCGTGTGGGTAAGTAATCCAAGCTGGCCAAACCATAAGGGCGTGTTTAATTCCGCCGGTCTGGAAGTGTGCGAATACGCTTATTACGATGCAGAAAATCACGCGCTTGATTTCGATGCCTTGCTGGCAAGCCTCAATAACGCGCAGGCTGGTGACGTCGTTCTGTTCCATGGCTGCTGCCATAACCCAACCGGTATCGATCCGACGCTGGAACAGTGGCAAACGCTGGCTCAGCTTTCTGTCGAAAAAGGCTGGCTGCCGCTGTTTGACTTCGCCTATCAGGGTTTTGCTCGCGGTCTGGAAGAAGACGCGGAAGGTCTGCGTGCGTTCGCAGCGCTGCATAAAGAGCTGATCGTCGCCAGTTCCTACTCTAAAAACTTTGGCCTGTATAACGAGCGTGTCGGTGCCTGTACGCTGGTTGCCACAGATGCGGAAACCGTTGACCGCGCATTCAGCCAGATGAAATCCGCCATTCGCGCCAACTACTCTAACCCTCCGGCACACGGCGCATCCGTTGTAGCGACTATCCTGAGCAATGATGCCCTGCGTGCTATCTGGGAACAAGAACTGACCGATATGCGCCAGCGTATTCAGCGCATGCGTCTGTTGTTCGTCAATACGTTGCAGGAAAAAGGCGCAGATCGCGATTTCAGCTTTATCACCAAACAGAATGGCATGTTCTCATTCAGCGGCCTGACGAAAGAGCAGGTACTGCGTCTGCGTGAAGAGTTTGGCGTATATGCGGTGGCTTCTGGTCGCGTCAACGTGGCTGGAATGACGCCGGATAACATGGCTCCGCTGTGCGAAGCCATTGTCGCCGTACTGTAAGTATCATAGCGCCAGGTAGTGCCTGGCGCTTACCCGGCCTACAGTGGTTTCCCATTGCAGACCGGACAAGAATTTACCAGACCGGCATTTTCATCTTGCAGGAACGGGTTATGCAGTCGCTCATGACCAAGCGTCGACATCGGCCCATGACCCGAAATAAACGTCACATCATCGCCCAACGGCAATAATTTACGCTTGATCGAATCAATCAGCTGAGCGTGATCGCCACGCGGGAAATCGCTGCGCCCAACGCCGCCTTTGAAGATCACGTCACCGGAAATCAGTAGCCGTGAAGACTCATCAAAGAAGACGATATGGCCCGGCGTATGCCCAGGACAATGCAACACCTGTAAAGTCACATTCCCTACGCTAATACGGTCTCCTTCATTCAGCCAACGGTCAGGCGTCAGCGGCTGACACTCTTCCAGACCAAACATGCGACTTTGCGCCGGTAAACCCTGTAGCCAGAACTCATCTTCTTTTTCCGGGCCGATCACTGGCACGCCATAATGCTTCGCCAGTTCCGCCGCTGCGCCAACATGATCGAGATGACCGTGCGTAAGCAGGATCTGCATCAACGTCACGCCGCTGGCGTCCACTTCCTGTTTGATGGTCTGTGCGTCACCGCCGGGATCGACCAGCGCGGCCAGACGGGTTTGCTCACACCAGATCAATGAACAGTTCTGGGAGAATGCGGTGACCGGAATAATACGATAGTTCATACTGCTCCTGTTTTCGTTAAGTCTGCGGATCACCAGTGCCGTGCCGGCCCGGTGTCAATATGCACAAAGTTACTGCGTGGGGTAGTATCCTACACCACCTGCGCGCATAGATAACGCAGCTTTGCGAAATATACTTAACGAAACGCCCTTCAATATGGAAAATCCATCGCCTGCCCTTTCGTGTGGTAGCTTTTTTTCGCCACTCCACGACTGTGCGCACGCAGTTCGTTATTGGTATCCAGTGAGCGGTAACCCGAGATGAGCTGTACGGGCTTACGGGTGCCTAAAAGGCCTTGCAGGCGGAAGAGCTGGTCGAACAATCCTGGGTCGATGGCTTTCACTTTATTCGCGCGAAAATCACGGAAAAAATGGTTTAGTTTTGCTAATTCATCCTGAATATAGGCTCTTCCGTCGAAAAAACTCGCTTTTAATTGACTCTCCGGTATGGAGGTTGTTCAGTGTCAAAATACGCGGACGTGGGGTGGAGAGTGTGGCAAATGCTGGCGTAGGCAAGATGGCGGCGCCGAGAGCAACGCCACCAAACGCCAGCAACTTGCGGCGATTAGCGTCAAATTTGTCCATGATAATCAGGTCTACAGGTAAATGTTTTCGTTAATATGCACTTCTGGCGCACGAGGGGCACCTTAACTGGCAAAAAAGCCGACGTCAAGGTGGCCCATCCCCAGCAACGGCGGGGCTTGCAGCGAATCAGCCCTGCCGATGACCAATATTACGACAACAGATTTATCAGAACTTCTTCATTTACCTGATTAATTGTTCTGCTTTTGACACAATTTGTGCGCTGGATCGCGCAGTCAGATCATAATTGTAAATATCTGTACGATACTGAGTGCGTCCGTCTGCTCCTACAAACGCCGTCAGGTAATACAGATTCACCGGAATATTCTGACGGATGTTGACGTACCGGGTATCACCTTGCTTCAGCGCATCCGAAATCCGCGTATCGTTCCAGCCTGCATCCTGAAGCAGCATATTTGCCAGCTCAGAGGCCTTATTTACACGCACGCAGCCGGAACTGAGCGCTCGCGTATCTTTCTGGAACAGATTGTGATTCGGCGTATCGTGCAGATAAATCGCGTCTGAACTTGGCATATTAAATTTGTAACGCCCCAGCGAGTTGTGCGCGCCCGGCGCCTGCTGGAAGCGGAACGGCAGATTCGATGGCGTAATGGTCGACCAGTCCACCTGCCACGGGTTAATCGTCTCTTTGCTGTTCCAGCCGCGCATAACGGTATAACCGTGGCGTTCCAGATACCCCGGATCATTCCAGACTTTGGGCAGAATATCTTTTCGGGCCAGCGTTGGCGGCACATTCCAGGGCGGATTAACCACCACGTTATTAAGCGCGCTGCTCATCATTGGCGTTTTCCGATCGGGGCGGCCAACAATCACCCGGGAAGCCAACACCTGGTTGCCGTTCTGGTAATAAACCAGCGAATAGGCCGGAATATTGACCATAATGCCCGTTGATAATTCTCCTGGCAGTAAACGCAAACGCTGAATATTCAGCGCCAGTACCCCTGCACGTTGCGCAGGCGTCACATTCAGCCATTCGCGCGTCGCCGGGCCGACAGCGCCATCCGCCCCCAGCCCTTGCCAGGTCTGAAAACGTTTCACCGCATCAACAAGCTCACGATCATAAGCCGCACGGACTGCCGGAGCGGGTTGGCTGCGCTGAGTGGATTGCCGGGCAACAGGTTTCACGGCGGCAGGCTCCACTGCGACGGCGGAAGGGCTGACAACCACATCGGCCGCCACGTCATCCCCCGGGAGCGCTATCTTAGGCCCGCCTTCCAGCATACCGGTGCGCTGTAAAATCTCACGCAGCGCAGGCACATCATTGCTCCACTGACCAGGACGCAACGTCGCGGTACTGGTCAACTGCGGCCAGGGACGAGCGTCGCTAACCAGCTTTTTCAGTGAATCATGCAGCGCGGCGTATTGCGGATGCTGTGGCGCAAGGCTGGCGACAAACGTCGTCAGTTGACCGTTGTCCAACGCAACCTGCCACTGGTTGATCACTGAAAGCGGCGGTGTTGCCAGCGCATAAGGTTTGTCGCTGTACAGCCAGCGCGTCCCTTTTACGGGAATATTGGCGATGAAATGGAGATAGCCCATCATGGCGTCGGATAAAACAGCATCTCGCGCCAGACCGGTGACTGACGGGTCGGTCAGCAGCGCGACCCAAGTGGTAAATTGCGGCTGGAACCCGGCGATGGCCACTTCCGCCAGTTGCTGCTGAAACGCTTTCACCGCATCGCGATTTTCCCACATTGGTTGCATATCGCGGGCGGCATACAGCAGTTCCAGTTGATTCAGATAAACCGGCGTATAACCAGAAGGAAGTTGCGATTGTAATTCAGCCCGGGCTTTCTCCGCAGAGATCCCCTCCGGCAGCGGCTGAATCCCCGCCATTACCGCTGTCGCAGGCGATTGCGCTTGCGGCTGTGACAACGCGGTAGGCTGTTCGCTGACGGTCGCAGAGCTGTCGCCAGGAATCATTTCAGGCTCATCGGCCTGCACACTGAACAGTGGAGCAAATGTTACGGCCAGGCATAAACTGATTGCCGACAGCCGACGACTACAAATTTTGTTAAGCAACATCCCTTGCCCCTGTTTCTTTATCATACTTTTAATAGCCAGGTTGCCCGCTCACATTGGGTAAAAACCTGAAAACGCCAATACCTTCTGAAGTATGACGAGCAAGCCTGCTTACTCGTCAGGCTTACCTTCAGTATATAAACATCAAAAAGGTTTTGCCTAACCTAATGTAAAGAAGTTTAAAGAAAAAGCACCTGGTGTAAGGTGCTTTTCAGACTTCTATTGATCGATTTTATGATGAAAAAAGACGGCGCGAAGGCCGTCTTCATCTTACTTACCCGGCGGCCTGCGACGAGGCATCTTCGGTGCCAGTGCCAGGTAGCGTCTCCGGCAGTTGTGGGGCGAAGCCACGCAGTCCGACCACATGAACGTGTTCGGTATTGTGGAAAACCTTACGCACCAGCTTATAGGTAGTGCCTTTCTCAGGGCTAATGTTTTCCGGCGCCGCGATGATAAGCTGCATTTGCAGACGTTCGCACAGTTCGAACAGCGTCGCGATGGAACGCGCATCCAGACGCGCAGCCTCATCAAGGAACAGCAGGCGGCATGGGGAGATATCTTTTCCGCGCAAGCGGCGGCCTTCGTCTTCCCAGCTTTGTACTACCATCACCAGAATGGACATCCCGGTACCAATCGCTTCACCGGTAGACAGCGCGCCGGACTCCGCACGCAGCCAGCCGTCTGAACCACGGTTGACCTCGACTTCCATCTCCAGATAGTTACGGTAATCCAGCAGCTCCTCGCCAATGGTCTGCGGCGTACGCTGCCCCATATCAATCTGCGGATTCAGGCGCTGATACAGCTTCGCCAGCGCTTCAGAGAAGGTCAGGCGGTTGCTGTTAAACAGATCCTGATGTTGCTCATGCTGTTCGGAAAGAACATCCAGCAAGGTCGCATGCGTTTCCCGCACGTTAACGTTGAGACGCACGCTGTTCACCTGACCGAACGAGACGTTTTGCAGCCCCTGGTTCAGCATACGAATACGGTTTTGTTCGCGCTGAATCGTCTTACGAATAATGTTCGCCACGCTGCGCGAGCTGATCGCCAGCTTCTGTTCGCGGGAGGTTAGCTCTTCCGTCAGGCGACTCAACTCAATTTCCATCTGTTCGATGGCCTCAACCGGGTCATCGGTACGGATGATATCCTGGCGAATACGCTCCCGCAGATGCTGGTAAACCGCCACGAAGAACTGGATTTTACGTTCCGGTCGTTTTGGATCTTCCGACATACGTAATACATCACGCAGGTGTTCGTTATCCGCCACCGCCAGACGCAACGCACCCAACGCCTTATCCGACATGGAGCGAAGTTCATCTGCCGACAGATAAGCCAACTCGCGACGATGCAAACGACGCTCTACCCCGTTATCTTTCACCATCCGCATCACCGCGCACCACCCGGCTTTCGCGGTGACTACCTGCTCGCGCATTTCATGATAATCGCGTTCCAGTTTGCGCAGTCTTGCGGGTCAGGTTATCCATCTCCGCTTCACAGAAGGTCAGCGCTTTTTCCAGCTGGTTACGACGTGAGCGGTTATTGCTCAGTTGCGTATGCAGTTCGTCACGGCGGATACGCGCGCGCTCTTCCGAACCGCTGTCGGCGCGCACGCCGATATCCTGCAATTCACGTTGCAGGTCGCCCAGCAGCTCTTTCTTGGTGTCATACGAGCTTTTCAGTGAGGCCAGAACCTGATTGTACTGGCTGAGTTGCGCGGCATGACCGCGTAACGCTTCACGGGCACGGGTACGCTCGGCTTCCGCCTGTTCCAGACGCTGACGCAGTTTTTCGTTCAGATCGCTGTTGCCGCTCAGCATTTCGGCCGAGTCGGAATAGCTGAAGTGCGCCCGACGCTGTACGACCTCGGTCAGCGCAAAAGCCTGCTGACGCGCATCCCGCTGCGTTTGCTGGGAGTATGCGTAATCTTCTTTCAGTTGCTCAAACTGTTCGGGATCGTTTTGCAGAACCGAGACGATCGGCTCCAGTTTGGCTAACTGATTACCGTGTTGCTGTATAAAACGCGCCGCTTCCTGCGCATCATCCAGACGTTCCTGAATTTCATCCACGCGGTCAGCCAGCGTGTCGTCCGCCAGCAGGTTCAGGCGCGGCAGTAAGCGGTTCAGAGCGGAGACGCCCTCTTTCGCCTGTTCAAACTGAATACGCTGCTGCTGGTTGTCGTTTTCATGCGTAGCCAGCGCGCGTTCCAGTTCAACGCGACGGCCATTCAATTGGCGAATTTCCGCTTCCGGGTCGGCCTCAAACGCGACCGCCAGATGGCTGCCGATAAAACGACTGAACGCCTGATGCAGACGCTGAGTTTTCTGCACGTCGAAGGACAACGTCGCAAAGCGTTCAGACAGCCCTTCGCGCTCAGCATGCAGACTTTCAATACGGTTTTCACGCGCGGCGCGACCAAAGATCGGCACCGTCGGGAAACGGGAATAACGCCACTGACGCTCGGCGGTTTTCACCACCACCGGCGTTTTCCAGCTCATCAACGCTGAAGACGCTGTCATCGAACGACTGCGGGTCCCCTTCGATGAAATAGAGATCTTCCGGGCAATTCCGTCAGCCCTTCAAGCTGTTCGGCGATCAGCGACAGATCCGGCACCACGATAGCATGACGGGACGGGCCGTACAGCGCGGAGAAGTACGGCGCGTCTTCGAAGCTGACGTCATCATAGATTTCCGACAGCAACACGCCGCCAAAACGCTCCGCCAGCGCGTTCAGACGCGAGTCTTCCGAGCCGCCCGGCTGGCTTAAACGTTCAATCTCTTCGTCAACCGCGTTCTTACGCGCGCCAACTTCGTCGCGCTCTACAATCGCTTCACGCTCGCGCTCCAGCAACTGTTGCAGATACTCGGTTACATCCTGGCCGGAGGTAAACTCTTCGCCGCTCTGTTCGCACAGCTGATTCAGACTGTTTTGCGCCGCCAGCCAGATCGGGGCGCGCTGCATTAAGTGCTGAATGCGGGACTGGAGTTGCTCCTGCTCCTGACGCAGCGTCATACGCTGTTCATGGGCGTTAGAAACGCTATCCGACAGGGGCGGCGATGCGGGCTTTCCAGCTCCTGGTGCAGCGCTTCCAGCTCATCAATGTCGAAATGTTTGCCCTGACGTTTACAGAATTCCGCCAGCAGGCGTTCAGCTTCCTGCTGTTCGCGCAAGCGCTGTTCCAGTTCACTCAGACGCATACGCAGCGGCTGAAACCTGCTCCGCCAGGTGACGCTGTTCCACGCCTTCGCGCAGCAGGTCGCGCGCCACGCTCCAGGCTTCATTACGCGCCAGCGGGCCATTAATGGCGGCCACCAGCTGATATGCCTGTTCAAACTGACTGTGCGCGGTTTGCGCCACGCTCATTTTCTGTTCCAGCGAAAGCAGTTTTTCCGTTGCTTCCTGCTCTTTCGCCTGGAACGTCTCCAGCCATTCTGCGGCGCTGTCCGCCGTCAGGTCAGGCAGATGACAAAGCGCTTTGGCGCGGTCGAGCGCCTGGATCGCCTGGTTGTACTGAATCGCGCGCGTCTGCTGCACATCCAGCGCCTGCTGATAGTCCGCCAGTTGGCTTTTCAGTTCATCCACTTCCAGCTCGGCGGCTTCCGCACGGGCTTTCGTTCTCTTCCTGCATGTCGGCGGCTTCAGCCACCACTTCATTTTGCTCTTCGAGACGAATTTGCAGCTCATCGAGATCCGCTTCAATAGCGCTCGATCTTCTCCTGCTGGCGCAGCGCGGTCTGCACCAGGTTCAGGTGGTCGCTGGCGGCCTGGTAATCCGCTTCCAGATCCCCTTCCGCACCGTTGTGCTCGCCCAGTTCACGCGCCATGTCGACGTGTTTGTACTGTTCCGCCGCCAGTTGCTTACGCGATGTGTACAGCTCGCGACGAAACTCCAGCGCTTTATCCAGATGAACCCGGCGTTCGTTGGCGTGGCGCATATAGTCCGCCGCCACGTAGTTAGTGGCTTCGCTAATCAAATGCTTGAACAGGTCACGATCCGACTGGGTTACGCGGATCGCTTCCAGCGTCATACGGTTTTCACGCAGCGCGGCTTCCATATCCTGGAACGCTTTACGCACGCCGCTATTTTCCGGCAGCAGGTAGTCACGCAGGGAACGGGTAATCGCGCTGGAGATCCCGCCGTACAGCGAGGCTTCAATCAGACGATAGAACTTGCTGCGATCGGACGCAGAACGCAGACGGCGGGCAATGATGCCCAGATCGAACATCAGCGAGTGATAATCGGTGATCGAGTTAAACTGCTTAAACTGCACGCCTTCCATCGCATCGAGCTTCTCTTTCAGCTCCGCGAGGGTCAACACGCGCGCCTGGCGCTCGTTCAGCGTTTCGGTCACCAGCTGCGTCGGCTGCACCGACATCGGCAAGCCCCTGAATGGCAAACGGTTTGATATCAACTTTGCGATCGCGTCCGGCGACCTGCTGCAAAACGCACGCCCACCACAACACGCTGATGGCGGGAATTGAGGACGTCGAGCATGGAATAACAGACGCCCGCTTTCAGCTTACCGTGCAGGCCTTTATCGCGCGATCCGCTGGTAGCCCCGGCTTCCGTGGTGTTACGGAAATGCAGTAAGGTTAAGTCCGGGATCAGCGCCGTGACGAACGCCGCCATCGTGGTGGATTTACCGGCGCCGTTCCCGCCGGACAGCGTGGTGACCAGCTCATCGAGGTCAAAGGTGCGGGCAAAAAAGCCGTTCCAGTTAATCAGCGTTAGTGAGCGAAATTTACCGCGTTCAATCATTATTCTTCCTCTCCACTGTCCGGCTGATTCTCTTCGGTCTCATCGTTGAGTTGCAGGTGATTTTCAACCGGCATGGCTTCCCCATCGCGGATTAAGCGACGCTGCGCTTCACGCGGATCGTCACCGGTACGCACATCCGCGCCAAAGCGGAACACCGATTCCGTGATGCGGAATTTGCTGCTGTCATGGCCCATAAACCACACCATCCCTAAGCGACGCAGACGGTTTAACGACGAGCGCACCTTCTCCTGTAGTTTCTGACGATCCACGTCAGACCCCGTTGAGCGGTTGTTGACCAGTTTCAGCAATTTGGCTTCGTCTGTCAGGGCGAGCAGCTCATCGTACAGTTCCTGCTGGGTAAAAATCCCCTCATTCGCCAACCGCTCCGGGCTGAGATAGAGATAGCAGAGGATTTTACCCACCATCATGTCCAGTTCAGACAAGACGGAGCGCGGGATAATCGTCGTGGAACGCGGGCGCAGGTAGAAAAAACCCTCCGGCGCGCGAATCAGTTCGACGTTATAGCGACTGTAAAACTCTTCCAGATACTCCTGGAAATCCATCAGGAAGGCATGATTATCCAGCTCATCCAGACCGATATGTCTGCCGGAGCGTAATGCGCTATCCAGCGCCGGAAATAACGGGTTTGCCAGCGCCTGCGCCAGCTTAACCGGCATCACTTGTTCAATATTTGTCAATGACATGCGCCTGTACCTTGGCTCCGTAATCATTAATCGGCTGCCATTTGGCTGGCAGTCCGGTGAAGTCTGCTTGCGCTACGCCAAGACGTACCGCCTGATCGATAACAATACGCGCCACGTCGAAGTGACGCGCTCGTGGGTATTGCGCCAGATATTCGCGCACTACCTGGCCGAGATCCAGTGGGGCTTGTCTGGATTTATAGATAGCCAGCTGTTCTTCGATGATCGCCGCCAGTTGTTCGCGGATCTCGTTAAATTCTTCATATTCCAGGTCCGGCGGCAGTTCGCCGGTCACCTCTTCATCACGCAGCGCCATCTCTTCATCGCGCATATCCAGCAGACGATCGGCGTTGGCATAGGTCAGCGCCCACGGCTCATCAAAATAGCTCTGGATGGACTGGCGCAGTCGCTGGGCAAAGACGCGGTTTTTATCCATATCAATCGCGGTACGGATAAATTTGTGTACGTGTCGGTCATAGCCAATCCACAGGTCGATGGATTGCTGACCCCAGCTAATAATGCGGTCGAGTTTGCTTTGCAGATCGAACACCAGACGATCCACAAAATGCAGGTCGTCATGCGCCATCGTGGCGTCCTGGATGCGTAACAGATTAGCCTGTAATTTATCGCCAGCCGCTTCGAGCGTATCCTGTAACTCACGCAGCGTGCCGGATGTTTCAGAAAGCAGCAGTTCGCAACTCGAAATCGCCGCGCGCCAGTCTTTGTTCAGCAACTGCGCAATGTCGTCTTTTACCTGCTGCTGCTGCTCATCCATGATGCGCTGGGTCAGGTCGATGCTGTCGAAAATTTCCGCGACCGAATATTTCAGCGGCGCATAAACGTTGCGATGCCAGTGAAATTCGTCGCCGCCCTCATCTGCCGCATCCGCCGCCCGCTTCAGTTCACCCGCGACAATGGATAGCTGCATGGAAAGGCGCAACGTGGAAAACTCACGCTGGCGGATGTAGTAATCGGTAATACCAATCCCGAGCGGCGTCAGGCGATAAATGGCGTTGCCTTCCGCTTGCTCGCTGGTAAAGCGGTTCAGCAGACGTTGACGTACCATATCGTTGATCGCGTTGTTGGCGCGCACGCCGATGGTTTCGCTGGTTTGCTCAAACGCATCACTGACATGGCGGAACGCATCCACCAGTTCGCCTTCACTCATCTCCCCGTCCAGGCGCTCGCCGTTCAGCGTGGCTACCGCCAGCAGGAACGAAAGTCGGTCTACCGGCAGAGAGATGGAAAAGTCATTTTTTCTGGCCCAGGCAACCAGTTCGGGGACTGTCTGGGAAAATTCACTCATAAGTTATCCTTGCATCTGCGGTTTGCGCGCGGTGACATGAATGTAGCGGCCAAGGCTAATATACGGCTCCTGGCGGCAATAACGCGTTTCTAATTCGACTAACATCTCATAGCAGTCACGCTGTTGATGCTTCTCACGCAGATAATCATGAAATACGCGTACGCCGGTCTTACCGGTAATCTGCCAGCCAATATCTTCCAGCCACTGATAAACCTGCTCGGGTTTACGTGGATAGTCTGGCGAAAGCGTACGCTTTTTGCGTTTTGGCATCCCCACCTGCACATAGTCAAAGTTCCCTGCCACCCATGTTATGCATCAACAGGCCGTTAGCATTGTAGAACATTAACGACAGTGCTCCGCCGGGGCGCAAAACTGACCAAAGCGCCTCTAACACGCCGACCGGTTCCGCCACCCACTCCAGCACAGCATGAAACAATATCAGATCAGCGGAGGTTTCCAAATGCGAAGCGACATCCTGAACGGCGCATTGTATAAAATGCATGTTTCCGCTCACACCTTTTGCTTCTGCCGCCTGCTGCGCACGCGCGATCATCTCGCCGGACAGATCGCACAATGTAACCTGATGCCCACACTCCGCCATTTTGATGGCCGTTTGCCCCTCTCCGCCGCCAGCATCCAGGATGTGCAGTTTTTGCTCGCCGAATTCCGCCAGCAACCGATCAAGATCCTGCCACAGAATCGCCTGTCGCAGCTGTCCTTTGGTGGTTCCGTAGATGTTACGGGAAAACTTTTCAGCAATGTCATCAAAATTGCGGTCCCGCATCGGACTCTCCACAGGCTGGCTCAGGTGTGCTTTTAAAAAAGAAGCTATTTTGTCATAGTCGCGGCGATATTTAACCTGTCTGGTGTAATATCCCTGCTGATCCCCTGCTGTATGGTCAAAAAAGGAACCAAAAAGGATGCTTTTTACTCTGAAGAAAGTGACTGGCGGTCTGTTGCTGCCGCTTCCCTTTATGCTGCTCATCATGGGCGTGGGGCTGGCGCTGGTATGGTTTAGCCGCTTTCAGAAAACCGGGAAGGCGTTTATCAGCCTGGGATGGCTGGCAATATTTCTGTTAAGCCTGCAACCTGTTGCTGACCGTTTACTCAAACCGATTGAAGACAGTTACCCCACCTGGCAGGGAACGCAAAAAGTAGACTACATCGTGGTACTGGGCGGCGGCTACACCTGGAACCCCCAGTGGGCGCCCAGTTCGAATCTGATCAATAACAGCCTCCCACGTCTGAACGAAGGCGTACGCCTCTGGCTGGCCAATCCGGGATCGAAACTGATCTTTACGGGCGCGGCGGCAAAAACCAATCGCGTGAGTACGGCAGAAGCGGGCGCAAGAGTGGCACAATCGCTGGGTGTGCCGCGCAGCGATATCATCACGCTGGATCAGCCAAAAGATACCGAAGAAGAGGCGGAAGCGGTGAAACAGGCCATCGGCGATGCCCCTTTCCTGCTGGTCACTTCCGCCTCCCACTTACCGCGCGCCATGATCTTCTTCCAGCATGTTGGGTTACATCCGCTGCCTGCGCCAGCCAATCAGCTGGCGATAGATTCACCGTTAAATCCGTGGGAGCGAGCAATTCCCTCCCCCGGTATGGTTGATGCATAGCGATCGCGCCGGTTATGAAACGCTGGGGCGCATCTGGCAGTGGCTGAAAGGCGCGTCAGGCGAGCCAGGGCAGCAGTGATTTTGTTGCGAGGTCAAAGTTGGAGCGGCTAAAACGCCCGGTATTGACCAGTTGCGCGACTTCGTCCCATAACACATAAAGCCAACGCCGCCAGATGAACGATTCCGCCACTGGCGCGTGTTGCAGATAATGCCAGAGCAACCCTTCCGCCAGCGCATTGTCCATCCAGCCGGAACAGTTCATACTCTCGTGGCGCCCACAGCATAACGCCAGGCCCCACCCATCGCCAGAAGCTGATCGCTGCGGGCATCTTTCAACATACTGCGCAGGCTAAAATTGCCGTGGATGAGCACGCAATTATCATTAAATCCTTCAAACAGCGCAGGCAGGCACTCCCGGGTACGAAACAGAATGCGTTTATCCTGCATGGTTAACCCGGTGTTGTTGAACTGGTTTAACGTCGTCCATAGCACTTCAACACGCTGGCGATACCAGGACGGCCAGATATTTTCCTGCGTATGATCCCACCGCGCCCACGCAACCCCGGCTGTCCTGTCGATGCCAGGCTAACAACCCTTCTACAATCCTGATCCTTCAATTGCTCCCCAGCGCTCAGGCGTGCGGGCGGGCGCTTCCACAGAGACGCCACGCAGACGCTCCAGCAGCAGGACATCCAGGCCCGGGGTGTTCCTCATGCGTCATCACGCCATAGACAACCGGCATGCGTACCGTGCCGCTACGCGCCAGCATGGTCGTTTTCCATGCCAGTTGCTGCGCCACACCAGGGGTCGTAAAACTTCTCGCCATTAGCGGCATCGGGTTTCCCTGACTGTCGTACAGCGACCACAAGGCCGTATCCGCCTTTTCACTCACGCACTCTATACGGCTGAGTTTTTCGCCCCAGCAGATGACTCAGTTCGGCTCGCAGCTGTTCCATTTCAGATTGCCCTCCATAAACGCCACTGCTTTTATAATGAGCGCCGTATGGACAGATGTCACCCGGATGAGATCAATTGATGAAAAGAAAAATGAAGGGAAAATCGTAACGATACGACACTCCTCCCATTTGGTGAGAGGAGTGCGATAGCGGATATCAGCGCATTTCGGCGCGAACGCGCTCAAGATCTTCGGCTGTATCAACGCCCGTTCCCGGGACTTCTTTGGCGACGGCAACATGGATTTTTTCGCCATACCACAGCACACGAAGCTGCTCCAGCATCTCAATATGCTCAAGCGGGCTGGGCTGCCAGTTCACGTAGCGGCGAATAAACCCGGCGCGATAGCCGTAAATTCCCAGATGGCGCAGGAACGTGTCGCCCACGGTCTCAAGGCTTTTCGCAAAACGATCGCGATCCCAAGGGATCGTCGCACGCGAGAAATAAAGCGCATAGCCTTCAGCGTCCAGCACAACTTTCACTGCATTAGGATTAAAAGCTTCTTCAGCACCGTGAATCGGCGCCGCCAGCGTCGCCATACCAACCTGGCGCTGCCGCCAGGTTTTCCGCCACCTGACGAATAATCACCGCCGGGATCATCGGTTCATCGCCCTGCACGTTCACAATAACGGTATCGTCGCTAAAACCGCATTTTTCAACGACTTCCGCCAGACGCTCCGTCCCGGACTGATGGTCAGCGCTCGTCATGCAGACTTCTCCACCCGCCGCTTCTACCGCGCGAGCGACATCTTCATGGTCCGTCGCGACAATAATGCGTTCAGCGCCAGATTCGCGCGCGCGTTCCAGAACATGCACGATCATCGGTTTGCCGTTGATATCCAGTAAAGGCTTACCGGGCAGACGCGTGGACGAAAAACGAGCGGGAATAATGACCACCAAAACTCATGATTTACTCTCATCAGCAGTAATGGAACGCGCTTCCGTTTCCAGCAATACCGGAATGCCATCGCGCAATGGGAAAGCCAGGTTATCCAGTTTGCAAATCAGTTCTTGTTTTTCCTGGTTATACCAGAGTTTGCCGTTGCATACCGGGCAGGCAATGATTTCAAGTAGACGATGATCCATAGTTCCTCCCAGATGGACCGGATTGTGAATCCATCAATATTAACATAATCGTTTATGAGACCGCGTCTATTTCCCAGCCATGACGATTTTCTGCAAACAAGCCGGATGGGCAGCTCCCTAGCGTGACGCGACTGGCCTGTTGCCAGCGAGCGAACGCATTAATCGCCTGTAACAACCCCTTTTTGCAGCGTCGGGCCCGGTTTAACCCCCCTCCTGCAACCAGAGCGATATGACTTCCAGTACGCCCGTTTTGCGATGCATTTTGGCATCCATGCGCCCAAACCCAACTGCCCCCGATACAGCAGCGGCAAAACAAAATAGCCGTACTGGCGTTTAGGCGCCGGGGTATAGCACTCCAGGCGGTAGCTAAAATCGAACAACTGCTCTGCCCGTTTCCGGTCCCAGACGACGGGATCAAAAGGGGATAAAACCGCGCTATGCGTAGCGGTGAGCTTATTGTTCAGCGCCTGCTCCAGTAGCCGGCAACAGATCGGCGTGTAGCCACATTGCCCCCAGCCTGTCGGCCTGAACGGGAACCAGTTGCCCTTGTTCAACGCGGATATCACGCCACGTTTTCACTTCAGGTCGCCGCAGGCGATAGTAATCCGCCAGCCACTGCTCGCGAAAAATCCCCAGACTGCGCGCGCTATTATCCAGCATGGCGATTTCTGCTTCTGCCTGCGACAGTAAATCGCGTTTATCGTCCCAGTGCGGCATCACGCGTTGCGTCAGGTCATACACGCGCTGAAAGTTGCGCCGTTCTACAACCATGACTTTCCCGGCAGTGGAACAATCCTTCAAGATGGCGCTTATGCGGCTTCCATTCCCACCATCCACTGGCGCCTTGCGTGGATGCGCAAAATCCGCTGAGCGCACAGGGCCGTTATGATGAATATGCTGGATCAACTGCGCGATCTCATCGGCATGTTCCTGCATCCACGATGCTTTGTACTTCCAGCCCATCTTCTCAGGCGCCAGCATACGGTGACGAATTAGCGTAAAGTCGCTACGCGGTAAGAAACAGGCCCTCATGCGCCCAGTATTCCATGAGTTCGCCACGCGACAACGAGTCGTCCAGCCACTGTTGCGGGTAGTGGCCCAGACGGCTAAACAGCACCAGATAGGGGCTGCGCGCCACAACGTTGATCGTATCGATTTGCAATAAAGACATGCGCGAAATCGTCGCGAGAATATCCGCAGGCAATGCCTGACGGCGGGGCTTTTTCAGCAAACCTTGCGCAGCAAGATGGAGATGACGAACATCCGTAAGAGAGAGATGCGGCAACGACATGTATAACTCCGGGAATCGTTCGCTGCCGCCACATCAATTTGTGCTAGCGAGCCAGCGAGATGAGTTGTTCAAGCAGTGCGTCAGGTTGTTCACCCGACAAACGCGCGTCTACAGGTAAATACCACCAGTTGTCCTCGGCAAATCCCCGGCATTTAACGGCATCTTTTTCCGTCATGACCAGCGTTTGCCCGTCGGTTACTAACGCCTTCACATCGTTAGAGGCGAGAGACTGATGATCGACCAACGGAACGCATTTCTGTAGCGACGCCCCCACACGCTTCGAGCGTAGCAAAGAAACGTGGAGGATGGCCAATCCCCGCCATCGCGACAATGTTGCTTAACTCCGCGACATGACGGCGCTCACCGGTGCATAAATTGACCGCCAGCCCTGGCGCCAGATGCATCGGAATTTCTCCTGGTCTGGCAACGCCGCCGTTGACGATCACCGCATCTACCGATTTAAGCCGGCTGGCGCGCTCACGCATCGGCCCTGCGGGCAACCACCAGCCATTGCCAAACCGACGCACGCCGTCGATGACAACGACTTCAATATCTCGCGCCAGACGATAATGCTGTAGCCCGTCATCCGTCACGATAATTTGTACATCGTGACGCGCGAGAATCGCTTTTACTGCGTCTGAGCGAACCGGCGAGACAGCAACAGGCGCGCCGGTTCGTTGATAGATCAGTACCGGCTCATCGCCCGCTTCCGCAGAGGACGTTTGTGGAGTAAGCAACAGCGGATAAGACGCCGCTTTACCGCCATACCCCGCGAAACAACCCCCACGCGAATGCCGCGCTGTTGCAGTTGCTCGACCAGCCAGATAACGACCGGCGTTTTTCCGTTGCCCCCCGCCGTAAGGTTCCGACGACAACGACCGGCACCGGCGCACGCCAGGCGCGTTTAATTCCCAGCCAGTAGCACAGGCGAATCCCCCCCACTCACCAGGCCATACAGCCAGGAAGTGGGAGCAAAAGACGCCACAGGGGCGATTCACCAGACCAGATGCGGGCGATCATTGGCCAAATTGCATTTTATGCAGTTGCGAATACACCACCGCGCTGCTCCAGCAATTCGCGATGGGTTCCACGCTCAACAATAATCCCGTCTTCCACCACGACAATTTCATCAGCTTGTTCAATCGTTGAAAGGCGGTGCGCGATAACCAGCGAAGTACGGTTTTTCTGCAACTCATCCAGCGCGGACTGAATCGCGCCGTTCGGATTCGGTGTCCAGCGCAGAGGTAGCTTCATCCAGAATCAGGATTGGGCTGTCACGCAGCAACGCACGGCAATCGCGATACGCTGACGCTGGCCACCGGAAAGCAGTAACGCCGTTCTCCGCCGATAACCGTATCCAGACCGTCATCCATCTTGCTGATAAAGTCCATGGCATACGCCATACGCGCCGCTTCTTCAATTTGCTCGCGGCTGTACTCTTCAGTACGCGCATAGGCGATGTTGTTCGCAACCGTATCGTTAAACAGGTGCACATTCTGCGAAACCAGCGCGACCTGATTACGCAATGAAGACAGGGTATATTCACGCAGATCGTGTCCATCCATCAGGATATTCCCTTCATTGATGTCGTAGAAGCGCGTGATCAGACTGGCAATGGTTGATTTACCTGAACCGGAACGCCCGACCAGTGCAACCGTCTTACCCGCCGGAATATGCAGATTGATATTGCGCAGCGCAGGCGTTTCACGCCCCGGATAGGTAAAGGTCACATTGCGGAATTCCAGATCGCCCGTCGAACGTTCAATTACGCGTTTGCCTTCGTCTTTCTCTTGCTCGCTATCCAGAATAGCAAACAGCGTCTGGCATGCCGCCATACCACGCTGGAACTGCGCATTGACGTTGGTCAGCGATTTCAGAGGACGCATCAGGGCAATCATTGATGAGAATACGACGGTAATCGTACCCGCAGTCAGGCTGTCCATTACGCTCGGGAAGCTAGCCGCATAGAGAACAAAGGCCAGCGCCAGAGACGCGATCAGCTGAATGATCGGATCAGAGATGGATGATGCAGACACCATTTTCATCCCTTGCAGACGCATTTTATTGCTGACTTTGTCAAAACGTTTCGTTTCAACTTCCTGACCGCCAAAGATAAGCACTTCTTTGTGGCCTTTCAGCATCTGCTCTGCACTGGTGGTCACCTGCCCCATCGTGTTCTGCATGTTTTTACTGATGCTACGAAAACGCTTCGATACCACGCGAATCGCAATAGACACAACGGGCGCCAAAATGACCAGAATGATCGACAGTTGCCAGCTGTTATAGAACATCATGATAAACAAAGCGATGATCGATGCACCTTCACGCACGACCGTAATCAACGCCCCGGAAGACGATGACGCAACCTGTTCTGAGTCATAGGTAATACGAGAAAGCAGTGTCCCCGTTGATTGTTTATCAAAGAATGCAACAGGCATCCCCATCATATGACCAAACAGACGACGGCGCATGGTCATCACCACTTTGCCCCGATACCCATGAAATACAGTAGCTGGAAATATAGCTGGTGATACCACGTAATATCATCAGGCCAATAACCACCAGCGGCATCCAAAGCAGCACCGATCGATCTGTTTTACCAAAACCATCGTCCAGCAATGGTTTGAGGAGCGATAACATAAAAGCATCGCTGGCCGCATTGAGGATCAACGCGACACCCGCCCACGATCAGCCCAGTTTTGAAAGGCGCAATGGTAGGCCACAGTCGGCGGAACGTCTGCCACGTAGAGAGATCTTTATCGTTATGCATTCAAAAAACCAGCATTTGTTGAAATAGCCGCATATTCTACCCGTTATCCTCTGACACGCCAAACCACTGATGATACCAACGAGGTAAAATTTGCTCCCGTAAACCTCGTATGCGCCAGCCTTGCGGGAAAAATCCACCGAAATTTGCCCCTGATGCGGGGTATCCAGCCATTGATAACCTTGTTGTTGATAGCGCTGTTTTACCTTCCAGGAAGGCAGACGCCAGGCGTTGTAGCGCGATGCCGACGCCAGCGCGGCCAGGCCCTCAACCCGTTGAATTAACGCTAATGACGACGATGTATTACTGCCATGATGCGGAACCTGAATGATTGTCGCCTGCAAATGCCGCCAATAACGACTTAGCATTTTTTGTTCAGCCGGAGATTCAATATCGCCCGTCAGCAAAATACTCTGCTTTCCGTCATCCACTTTAACCACGCAGGAATGGTTGTTGCCCTTTTCCCTGTTTCCTTTAATCGGCCAGTGTGCGCTGAAGGATAGCCCCTGCCACGTCCACTGCTCCGCACGAAAGCACGGCAGATGGCCCTTCCAGCCTAATGGGCTTCGTATCCAGAGCGAAGGCCACGTCTTCTGTAATGATGACAGGCCACCCCGATGATCCAGATGTTCATGGCTCAGGATAATCCCCTCAGGTTCCAGATTGTGCCAGCGCAGCCAGGGAATGATGAGCTGCTGTGCGCTATCGCCATCCGGCCAGGCGCGTCCCGTATCATAAAGTATCGCTTTCCCGTTATGCGCGATAACCATCGCCAGCCCCTGTCCGACATCCAGCATATGAACCTGCCACGCCTCCGTGCGCGGCGTACGCCAGAACGGCCAGCTCAACAGCAACACGCCAGACAAACAGATCACCGGGTAAGTTCGCCAGGCATTCAATCGCCACGCCATAAGCGTTAACCAGGGAGCCAAAGACAGGTATTGCCAGCGATAATCAATATTAATCCACCCTACCGGCAGACTTTTCAGCGCCCGGAACAACACGTCCAGAGAGGCGTCAGCCAGCGCCCAGAGGCCTTCTTCAACCATCAGCGGCCCGGTCCAAATGGCCGATCATTCCCGCCAGTATCAGTGGTACAGAGATAAATGTAACCAAAGGAACCGCAAACAGATTCGCCAGAAAAGAGGTCACACTTACGCCATGAAAAAGCGCTATTTGCACAGGTAAGAGCAGAAGCGTAATGCCCAACTGTAAGTGAACGAGATCCAACACGACTTTCCCTGCCCGAGGCAACGCCCAGGCTGGTACAGGAAACCACTGATACCAGAAAATAAGCGCAGCGACGGCAAAGGCCGAAAGCCACAGACTTTGCGACAGAACGGCAATCGGATCGGCAATCACTATTGCCGCCAGACAGCAGAACCAGACCTCCCAACCGCTCCATTGTCGACCGCTCAGCTTCAGTAATCCCCACGCCGCCAGCGCCATAACCGTACGCAACGCGGGGGGTTGTAACCCTGTGAGCCAGGCGTAAAACGTCGCGCACACAATCCCTCCCACTAACGGCGTTTGCCAGTGAATCCACCGGGTGGGAAGTAAAAATTGCGCGCCACGAATCAATCCTCCGGCCAGCAGTGCGGCAAAGGCGATATGCAACCCTGAAATGGCCATCAGGTGCGCCGTACCAGTATCACGCATAATATTTTTGACTTCTTGCGATACTGATAAACGCTCGCCCATGCCTAATGCCAGGATAACCTGCTGCCAGGGGTAGTGCGCCAGCGTGGTATTGAGGGAAGCAAGATAACGCCGCGCGTAAACTACATGACGATTCGATGACCGTCGCATGCAGAAACCGGCCGCTCAGAGGCTGATGTTGCGCAAGCGCATAACGCTGGCTATCAAATCCCCCCTCATTAAGCTGACCATGCACGGCACGGACTTTTAGTTTCATCGCCCAACGTTGACCTGCACACACCTCGCCGGGCAAATACTGCCCATAAAGAACAACGCCCACCGAGGGAAACAGGCGTTTCCCCTGTACATGGGTAATTTGCCCGTAATGTGTGGTGGCATGATCGGTCGCCGTAATTTGCACCACGGTTTCTTGTGTTGCGCCTGGCAAGATATTACCCGGCCAGACGGCTTGCTTTGCAGCAAGTATTCCCCAGAGAAAAAACAGCAGGGTCAAGCTGGCGTACTGCGTATATTTATATGGAACAAAGGACAGCGCACAGGCAAAACAAAATATGCCAATGAGACACAACGAACCGGGAAGTACAGGTAAGAATATTAGCGGAAGAATTCCGCATAATACACACACGCTGACCGTTGTTATTTTCATAGACACCTCCCTGTTACAGGAAGTGTGCAGATTTAGCTAACGTTTGTCTGGCGACAATTTGTGGTTATTCGGCGCAAATTCCGTGGTTTTCGCGTTGGGAATGCAAGATGCACATAAAAATGCGAGAGGCTTTCCAGTTACGCCTACGAGCACGTATCTGTAGATCTGATGAATGTAGTGCCATCAGGCGCTGCTTTGTGCCGGATGGCGACGCAAAGCGTCTTATCCGGCCTACGGAGTCACGGGAGCATACCTGTAGGCCTGATAAGCGTAGCGCATGCCGGATGGCGACGCGAAGCGTCTTATCCGGCCTACTGAGGCACGGGAGCATACCTGTAGGCCTGATAAGCGTAGCGCCATCAGGCGCTGCTTTATGCCGGATGGCGACGCGAAGCGTCCTTATCCGGCCTACGGAGTCACAGGTACATATCTGTAGGCCTGATAAGCGTAGCGCCATCAGGCGCTGCTTTATGCCGGATGGCGACGCGAAGCGTCTTATCCGGCCTACGGAGTCACGGGAGCATATCTGTGGGCCTGATAAGCGTAGCGCCATCAGGCGCTGCTTTGTGCCGGATGATGGCGTTGAAGTCTCTTTTCCGGTCGGAATGCAGAAATGAAAAAAGCACCTTTCAGGTGCTTTTTTCTGGATCAAGTTTTTCGTTAAAACTTAACCGTAAATATTGGCGCGATCGCGCAGTTCTTTACCCGGCTAAAGTGCGGAACATACTTTCCTTCCAGTTCTACTTTATCGCCAGTCTTCGGGTTACGTCCGGTACGAGGTGCGCGGTAGTGCAAAGAAAAGCTGCCGAAACCGCGGATTTCAATACGCTCGCCCTGCGCAAGAGTCGAGGCCATATGTTCCAGCATCTCTTTTACTGCATCTTCAACCGCTTTCGCGGGAATGTGAGATTGCTGGGTTGCAAGTCTTTCAATCAATTCTGACTTGGTCATGATTCCTCCGGTTCCTGTAAGCAAATTGGCTGCTGCTGTTGCATTGATTAAGGGCGGCCGTAGCCGCCCTTAGTGCTTGATTACAGGACGAATCTTGTAATCTGTCAAGTAAACTCATCAAACTTCGGGATAAAACACCCGAAGTTTCAGAGAATTACTCGCCTTTAGCTGCTTTGAAAGCTTCAGCCATTGCGTTGTTGGAGAAGTTTGCATCTTCCTGTTTGTTAACAGTTGCGATTGCATCTTTCTCGTCAGCTTCGTCTTTCGCACGAACAGACAGGCTGATTGCGCGGTTTTTACGATCAACGCCGGTGAATTTAGCTTCAACTTCGTCGCCAACGCTCAGAACCAGAGTCGCATCTTCAACGCGGTCACGGATGCTTCAGAAGCACGCAGGTAACCTTCAACGCCGTCAGCCAGTTCTACGGTTGCGCCTTTAGCGTCAACAGCAGTGACTTTACCGGTTACGATAGCGCCTTTCTTGTTCAGAGCAACCCAGTTGTTGAACGGATCTTCTGCGAGCTGTTTAACGCCCAGGGAGATACGCTCACGCTCTGCGTCAACTTGCAGAACAACTGCTGCGATTTCGTCGCCTTTTTTGTATTCACGAACTGCTTCTTCGCCTGCAACGTTCCAGGAGATGTCAGACAGGTGAACCAGGCCGTCGATGCCGCCGTCCAGGCCGATGAAGATACCGAAGTCAGTGATAGACTTGATTTTACCTTCAACACGGTCCGCCCTTGTTGTGGGTTTCCGCAAACTGCTGCCACGGGTTGGATTTGCACTGTTTCAGACCCAGGGAGATACGACGACGTTCTTCGTCGATATCCAGAACCATAACTTCCACTACATCGCCAACGTTAACAACTTTGGACGGGTGGATGTTTTTGTTGGTCCAATCCATTTCGGAAACGTGAACCAGGCCTTCAACGCCTTCTTCGATTTCAACGAAGCAGCCGTAGTCGGTCAGGTTGGTCACGCGACCAGTCAGTTTGGTACCTTCTGGATAACGCTTAGCGATAGCTACCCACGGATCTTCGCCCAGCTGTTTCAGGCCCAGAGATACACGAGTACGCTCGCGGTCGAACTTCAGCACTTTAACAGTGATTTCGTCGCCAACGTTACGATTTCGCTCGGATGCTTAACGCGTTTCCATGCCATGTCGGTGATGTGCAGCAGGCCCGTCAACGCCACCCAGATCAACGAATGCACCGTAGTCAGTGAGGTTCTTAACGATACCTTTAACTTCCATGCCTTCTTGCAGGTTTTCCAGCAGCTGATCGCGTTCTGCGCTGTTTTCGGATTCGATAACGGCACGACGGGAAACCACAACGTTGTTGCGCTTCTGATCCAGCTTGATGACTTTGAATTCAAGCTCTTTGCCTTCCAGGTGCAGCGTGTCGCGCACCGGACGAACGTCTACCAGAGAACCTGGCAGGAACGCACGAATACCGTTCAGCTCAACAGTGAAGCCGCCCTTAACTTTGCCGTTGATAACACCGGTAACAGTTTCAGCATCTTCGTAAGCTTTTTCCAGCGTGATCCAGGCTTCGTGACGTTTCGCTTTTTCACGGGACAGCAGGGTTTCGCCGAAGCCGTCTTCTACTGCATCCAGAGCAACGTCAACTTCGTCGCCAACCTGGATTTCCAGTTCGCCCTGGGCGTTTTTGAACTGCTCAGCCGGAATGGCGGATTCAGATTTCAGACCAGCGTCAACCAGTACGATATCTTTATCAATAGCAACAACAACGCCGCGAACGATGGAACCCGGGCGGGTTTCGATTTCTTTTAAGGACTCTTCAAAGAGTTGAGCAAAAGATTCAGTCATGTTTAATCTTCAGGTTTCATATTTAACGTCCACCTGGCTCCATGCCGGATGGGGTTGTTTCACATACCCACTGTCAATCCATTGCAGCGGGGGTACTACAAATTCGGTCGCACTTAAGCGAGTGCCAGTTTTTGGCGCGCGTATTGTAACGCTTTTTCAATCACTTGCTCAATGCTTAATCGGGTAGAATCCAGAACTAAAGCATCGGCAGCAGGAACCAGCGGCGCGACAGCGCGATTACGATCGCGGTCGTCACGTTCCTTTATCTCGGCCAAAAGGCGTTCAAAGTTAACACTAAAGCCCTTCTCCTGCAACTGTAGCATACGGCGGTGAGCGCGTTCTTCAGAAGACGCATCCAGGAAAATTTTTACTGGCGCATCAGGGAATACCACCGTTCCCATGTCGCGGCCATCGGCAATCAACCCTGGCGCATCGCGAAACGCACGCTGGCGGCGCAAAAGCGCTTCGCGCACGCGCGGGAACGCAGCGACCTGAGATGCCGCGTTCGCGACTTCTTGTGTGCGGATTTCCCCGCTCACATCTTCCCCTTCCAGAATGACTTCCAGATTGCCATTGGTTGAGACAAAACGAACATCCAGATGAGACGCAAGCGGTACAAGAGCGTCTTCAGAGGTGACATCAACATGATGATGTAAGGCCGCCAGCGCCAGTACACGATAAATCGCGCCCGAGTCCAGCAGATGCCATTGCAATGCTTCCGCCATTGCCTTGCACAAGGTGCCTTTACCTGCACCGCTTGGGCCATCAATGGTAATTACCGGGGCAATTGCCGTCATCTTTTTCTCCTTAAACAGGCATACCGTTAACGTGAACGCCGCGCATTATACGCGCCAACGCTCACAATCGTTATCTTTGTATGCAAAAACCCATTTTGTCTGTCATCAGATGAGGAAGATTTGCGCAATTATAGCGGGCTGGCGAAGAACCAGCCCAAAAGATGACAATGTTTTACTTTTATCAGGCAGGCGTACTAATACGCGCCAGTTGCTCGAAGTAATCCGGGAAGGTTTTGGCGGTACATTTCGGATCGAGAATCGTCACCGGCGTATCCGACAACGCGACCAGCGAGAAACACATCGCCATACGGTGATCGTTATAGGTGCCGATTTCGGCGAACTGCAACTGAGCCGGTGGCGTGATACGAATGAAATCATGCCCCTCTTCCACTTCAGCGCCGACTTTACGCAGTTCCGTCGCCATCGCAAACAGGCGGTCAGTCTCTTTCACACGCCAGTTATAGATATTACGCAGCGTGGTGGTGCCTTTAGCAAACAACGCCGCCGTGGCGATGGTCATCGCCGCATCCGGGATATGGTTCATGTCCATATCCACAGCGTTCAGTTCACCGCGCGTACAGGCAATGAAGTCATCACCCCAGGTGATGGTGGCGCCCATCTTCTCCAGTACGTCGGCAAAGCGGATATCGCCCTGCATACTGTTGCGGCCAATCCCCGTCACTTTTACCGTTCCGCCTTTAATGGCGCCAGCGGCAAGGAAATAAGAAGCGGATGACGCGTCGCCTTCCACCAGATATTGACCCGGTGAATGATACTGCTGCTCCCCTTTCACCACAAAACGCTGGTAATTCTGGTTCTCAACCTCAACGCCGAATGTTTTCATCAGGTTCAGCGTGATGTCGATATACGGTTTGGACACCAGATCGCCTTTAATTGCGATCGTCGTATCCTGCGGCGCAAGCGGCGCGGTCATCAGCAGCGCGGTGAGGAACTGACTGGAGACGCTGCCATCAACCTCAACGTGACCGCCGCTAAAACCGCCGCGCAGACGCAGAGGCGGATAGTTTTCCTGCTCCAGATAATCAATCTTCGCACCGCCCTGACGCAGCGCATCGACCAGATGACCGATCGGGCGCTCTTTCATGCGAGGCTCACCGGTCAGCACGATATCATTTGCCCCCAGGCACAGCGCGGCGGCAAGCGGACGCATCGCCGTTCCCGCATTGCCCAGGAACAGTTCCAGCGCGCCTTCGGCATGTAATACGCCGCCCTGCCCGGTAATTTCACAGCGGGTACGGTCGGCGGAAAGGGTATAACTGACCCCCAACGCACTCAGCGCGTTCAGCATATGGCGAACATCATCGCTGTCCAGCAGGTTTGTCAGAACAGTGGTGCCGCTTGCTAATGCCGCCAGTAACAAAGCGCGATTCGAAACACTCTTGGAGCCAGGCAGATTGATGGTGCCATCGACCCGCGCGATGGGTTGTAACGTCAGGGATTCCATGAAACTCAACTCTCAAAAACAGAAATAAAAACCCCACAGGCTGGCTGTGGGGATGAAAAAAGAAAACGAATTAGCCGTGGCGACGCTCGAAATCGACCATGAAATCCGTCAACGCCTTCACGCCTTCAAGCGGCATTGCGTTATAGATAGAGGCGCGCATTCCGCCCACCACGCGATGACCTTTCAGCGCATGCAGACCCGCAGCGAAAGATTCCTCCAGGAAGACTTTATCAAGCGCGCTGTCCGCTAGCTGGAAAGGCACATTCATACGTGAACGATTCGATTTCGCCACATCGTTACGGTAGAAATCACTGTTATCAATCACGCCATACAGCAGTTCCGCTTTTTGCTGATTGATTTTGTTCATCGCCGCAACGCCGCCCTGCGCTTTCAGCCATTTGAACACCAGGCCAGAAAGATACCAGGCAAAGGTCGGCGGGGTATTGAACATCGAGTCGTTGTCGTTCAGCACGGTGTAATCAAGGATAGACGGGCAAGCGATGTTCGCTTTACCTAACAGATCTTCACGCACGATCACAATTGTCAGCCCCGCCGGGCCGATGTTTTTCTGCGCCCCGGCGTAGATCACGCCATAACGCGACACATCCAGCGGCGCGGAAAGAATTGTGGATGAGAAATCCGCAGCCACAACGACATCCGAACCAAAATTCGGCGTTTCATCAATTGCGATGCCGTCGATAGTCTCGTTCGGGCAATAATGAACGTAAGCGGCGTTATCAGAAAGCTGCCACTCGCTCATCGGTTTGACCGCACGCAGACCGTCAACCGTGACTTTGGCGTCAATCACGTTTGGCGAACAGTATTTTTTTGCTTCTTTAATGGCGCTGGCCGCCCAGTAACCGGCATCAACGTAATCCGCCGACGTTTTATCGCCCAGAATATTTAACGGAATTGCCGCAAACTGCCCACGGCCGCCGCCGTGGCAGAACAATACTTTGTAGTTGGAGGGGATGCTGAGGAGATCGCGAAAATCCTGTTCCGCTTCCTCTGCGACCTGGATAAATTCTTTGCCGCGGTGGCTAATTTCCATTACTGACGTACCAAGACCGTGCCAGTCACGCAGATCCTGTTGAGCCAGTTTAAGCACTTCCGCCGGTAGCATTGCCGGACCTGAACTAAAATTGAAGACCTGAGCCATTTCCCCTCACCACGTTGCGTTATTATCGCCTCAACACCCGGACGTCTGCGCAAGGCAGGACGACGGATATTGGGTATAAGTTATTCCTGTGGATATCGGTTTTATCATTCAGTGACACGCGCCGCAATGGGTAAAACTCATCAGGCCAAAAATGCGCGCTACGTCACACAACAGAATCTATCGGATTGACGACATAAAACCGATAGATTCGCTGTCAGGTAGCCCGTTTTACCCGGCTGGCCTTCGACCATTCTGGATTTGCACCGCGCGGGCGTCATTGACGATTCCCGGCATTCACAGGAACGACGCTACTACGCACTTTTATTTACGCTGCCGGGGCGGCGGCGATAGCGCCGTCAACATAAAACCCGTATCATTGCGCGCTTTCCGTACGACAAAAGTGATTTTCATGACGCAAACATTTATCCCCGGCAAAGACGCCGCCCTGGAAGATTCCATCGCTCGCTTTCAGCAAAAACTGCTCGACCTCGGTTTTCATATTGAAGAGGCCTCCTGGCTGAATCCGGTGCCTAACGTCTGGTCTGTGCATATTCGCGACAAAGAGTGCGCGTTGTGCTTTACCAACGGCAAAGGCGCAACCAAAAAAGCCGCGCTGGCTTCCGCGCTGGGTGAATATTTTGAGCGTCTGTCCACCAACTATTTCTTCGCCGATTTCTGGCTGGGTGAAACCATCGCCAATGGCCCGTTCGTGCATTATCCGAATGAAAAATGGTTCCCGCTAACCGATGACGACGCCCTGCCGGAAGGGTTACTGGATGACCGTCTGCGCGCGTTCTACGACCCGGAAAACGAGCTGGCCGGAAGCATGCTTATAGACCTGCAATCCGGTAACGAAGATCGCGGTATCTGCGGCCTGCCGTTTACCCGCCAGTCTGATAATCACACCGTGTATATTCCGATGAACATTATCGGCAACCTGTACGTTTCCAACGGGATGTCGGCCGGTAACACCCGCAACGAAGCGCGTGTGCAGGGTTTGTCTGAAGTGTTCGAACGTCATGTTAAAAACCGCATCATCGCCGAAAGCATTAGCCTGCCGGAAATTCCAGCCGATGTGCTGGCACGCTACCCGGCAGTGGTAGAGGCCATCGCTAAACTGGAGGCGGAAGGTTTCCCAATCTTCGCTTATGACGGCTCGCTGGGCGGTCAGTATCCGGTTATCTGCGTCGTCCTGTTCAACCCGGCCAACGGCACCTGCTTCGCCTCCTTCGGCGCGCATCCTGATTTCGGCGTTGCGTTGGAGCGTACCGTCACCGAGCTGTTGCAAGGCCGTGGGCTGAAAGATCTTGATGTCTTTACCCCGCCAACGTTCGACGACGAAGAAGTGGCTGAACATACTAACCTTGAGACGCACTTCATTGACTCCAGCGGTTTGATCTCCTGGGATCTGTTCAAGCAGGATGCCGACTATCCGTTTGCTGACTGGAGTTTCTCCGGCACCACGGAAGAAGAGTTCGCCACGCTGATGGCAATCTTCAATGCGGAAGATAAAGAGGTCTATATTGCCGACTATGAGCACCTCGGCGTTTATGCCTGCCGCATTATTGTGCCGGGCATGTCTGATATTTATCCGGCAGAAGATCTGTGGCTCGCCAACAACAGCATGGGCAGCCATCTGCGCGAAACCCTCCTTGCCCTGCCGGGCAGCGCATGGGAGAAAGAGGCTTACCTCAATCTGATTGAACAATTAGATGAAGAAGGCTTTGATGACTTTACCCGCGTGCGCGAGTTACTTGGCCTGGCGACAGGCCCGGATAATGGCTGGTATACCCTGCGCATCGGTGAGCTTAAAGCAATGCTGGCGCTGGCTGGCGGCGATCTGGAGCAGGCGCTGATCTGGACAGAGTGGACGATGGAATTCAACGCCTCCATCTTTAGCGCTGAACGTGCGAACTACTACCGCTGTCTGCAAACTCTGCTGCTTCTGGCGCAGGAAGAAGACCGCGAACCGCTGCAATACCTGAATGCTTTCGTTCGGATGTATGGCGCCGAAGCTGTTGAAGCGGCCAGCGCGGCACTGAGCGGCGAAGCGGCATTTTATGGGCTGCAAGCGGTTGATAGCGATCTGCATGCTTTCGCCTCACATCAGTCTCTGCTGAAAGCCTATGAGAAATTGCAGCGCGCCAAGGCCGCTCACTGGTCAAAATAGAAGCGAATAACCTACTGTAGGTAGGTTTAAACAATCGACTGAGCTATATTACGGGGCGCTTTATGCGCCCTGTTTTTTATTTTTTTGGCAAACGAAAATAAATGTAATAACAAGGTTAAATATTGGTAGTTGATATTACAGATATTAATGTGCTGGTGTTACTTTATTTGCCAATTACTCCATTTTAATTAACTGCCACCGGGGAGGCTCAGCGAAAAAATTCAACTCACTTTATAATTTTTAAAATTTATTTTTATTTGGATAATCAAATACTTACACCGCAATCGCGTAAAAACCACGCATCTTGCGGGCCTATAAGCCAGGCGAGATATGATCTATATCAAATTCTCATCTATAATGCTTTGTTAGTATCTCGTCGCCGACTTAATAAAGAGAGAGTTAGTGTGAAAGCTGACAACCCTTTTGATCTATTACTCCCTGCTGCAATGGCCAAAGTGGCCGAAGAGGCAGGTGTCTATAAAGCAACGAAACATCCGCTGAAGACTTTCTATCTGGCGATTACCGCGGGTGTGTTCATTTCCATTGCCTTTGTTTTCTATATCACCGCCACAACCGGTACAGGCACAATGCCTTTTGGTATGGCGAAACTGGTTGGAGGCATCTGCTTCTCGCTGGGGCTGATTCTCTGTGTTATCTGCGGCGCAGATCTTTTCACATCAACAGTGCTGATTGTTGTCGCGAAAGCGAGCGGCCGAATCACATGGGGCCAACTGGCAAAAAACTGGCTCAACGTTTATTTTGGTAACCTGATCGGTTGTCTGCTCTTTGTGTTGTTGATGTGGCTTTCCGGCGAGTATATGACCGCCAACGGCGGATGGGGGCTTAACGTCCTGCAAACCGCCGACCACAAGATGCATCATACTTTTATTGAAGCTGTCTGCCTGGGTATCCTGGCTAACCTGATGGTTTGCCTGGCCGTGTGGATGAGCTACTCGGGTCGTAGCCTGATGGACAAAGCGTTTATCATGGTATTGCCCGTCGCCATGTTTGTTGCCAGCGGTTTTGAGCACAGCATCGCAAACATGTTTATGATTCCGATGGGGATTGTAATCCGTGACTTCGCCACACCGGAATTCTGGGCCGCAGTGGGCTCCAGTCCGGAAAGTTTTTCTCACCTGACCGTGATGAATTTCATCACCGATAACCTGATTCCGGTCACAATCGGTAACATTATCGGCGGCGGTTTATTGGTCGGGTTGACATACTGGGTCATTTACCTGCGTGGCGACGATCATCATTGCTGATGAGCGTTATACGCAGTAAATAAAAAATCCACTTAAGAAGGTAGGTGTTACATGTCCGAGCTTAATGAAAAGTTAGCCACAGCCTGGGAAGGTTTTACCAAAGGTGACTGGCAGAATGAAGTAAACGTCCGTGACTTCATTCAGAAAAACTACACTCCGTACGAGGGTGATGAGTCCTTCCTGGCTGGCGCGACGAATGCGACCACTGCACTGTGGGACAGCGTAATGGAAGGCGTTAAACAGGAAAACCGCACTCACGCGCCTGTTGACTTTGACACCTCCGTTGCTTCTACCATCACTTCTCACGACGCTGGCTACATCAATAAAGCGCTTGAGAAAATCGTTGGTCTGCAAACTGAAGCTCCGCTGAAACGTGCGATCATCCCGTTCGGTGGTATCAAAATGGTTGAAGGTTCCTGCAAAGCGTACAATCGCGAGCTGGACCCGATGCTGAAAAAAATCTTCACCGAATACCGCAAAACCCACAACCAGGGTGTATTCGATGTTTATACCAAAGACATTCTGAACTGCCGTAAATCCGGTGTTCTGACTGGTCTGCCGGATGCGTATGGCCGTGGCCGTATCATCGGTGACTACCGTCGCGTTGCGCTGTACGGTATCGACTTCCTGATGAAAGACAAATACGCCCAGTTCGTCTCTTTGCAGTCTGACCTGGAAAACGGCGTAAACCTGGAAGCGACTATCCGTCTGCGTGAAGAAATTGCTGAACAGCACCGCGCGCTGGGTCAGATCAAAGAGATGGCGGCTAAATATGGCTGCGATATCTCTGGTCCGGCTACCAACGCTCAGGAAGCTATCCAGTGGACCTACTTCGGCTACCTGGCCGCTGTTAAGTCTCAGAACGGCGCAGCAATGTCCTTCGGTCGCGTATCCACCTTCCTGGATGCGTACATCGAACGTGATATCAAAGCAGGCAAAATCACCGAACAAGACGCACAGGAAATGATTGACCACCTGGTCATGAAACTGCGTATGGTTCGTTTCCTGCGTACGCCGGAATACGATGAACTGTTCTCTGGCGACCCGATTTGGGCAACTGAATCTATCGGCGGTATGGGCGTTGACGGCCGTACTCTGGTCACCAAAAACAGCTTCCGCTTCCTGAACACCCTGTACACCATGGGTCCGTCTCCTGAGCCGAACATCACCGTTCTGTGGTCTGAAAAACTGCCGCTGAACTTCAAGAAATTCGCCGCTAAAGTGTCCATCGACACCTCTTCTCTGCAATACGAGAACGATGACCTGATGCGTCCAGACTTCAACAACGATGACTACGCTATCGCTTGCTGCGTAAGCCCGATGGTTGTTGGTAAACAAATGCAGTTCTTCGGTGCGCGTGCAAACCTGGCGAAAACCATGCTGTACGCAATCAACGGCGGCGTTGATGAAAAACTGAAAATGCAGGTTGGTCCTAAATCTGAACCGATCAAAGGCGACGTTCTGAACTTCGACGAAGTGATGGACCGCATGGATCACTTCATGGACTGGCTGGCTAAACAGTATGTCACCGCGCTGAACGTTATCCACTACATGCACGACAAGTACAGCTACGAAGCCTCTCTGATGGCGTTGCACGACCGTGACGTTATCCGCACCATGGCGTGTGGTATCGCAGGTCTGTCCGTTGCTGCTGACTCCCTGTCTGCAATCAAATATGCGAAAGTTAAACCGATTCGTGACGAAGACGGCCTGGCTGTAGACTTCGAAATCGAAGGCGAATACCCGCAGTTTGGTAACAACGACTCTCGCGTTGATGACATGGCGGTTGACCTGGTAGAACGTTTCATGAAGAAAATTCAGAAACTGACCACTTACCGTGGCGCTATCCCGACTCAGTCTGTTCTGACCATCACTTCTAACGTGGTGTATGGTAAGAAAACCGGTAACACCCCAGACGGTCGTCGTGCTGGCGCGCCGTTCGGACCGGGTGCTAACCCAATGCACGGCCGTGACCAGAAAGGTGCTGTTGCCTCTCTGACCTCCGTTGCAAAACTGCCGTTTGCTTACGCTAAAGATGGTATCTCTTACACCTTCTCTATCGTTCCGAACGCACTGGGTAAAGACGATGAAGTACGTAAAACCAACCTGGCGGGTCTGATGGATGGTTACTTCCACCACGAAGCGTCCATCGAAGGTGGTCAGCACCTGAACGTGAACGTGATGAACCGTGAAATGCTGCTGGACGCGATGGAACACCCGGAAAAATATCCGCAGTTGACCATCCGTGTATCAGGTTACGCAGTACGTTTTAACTCCCTGACGAAAGAACAACAGCAGGACGTTATTACTCGTACCTTCACTCAGACCATGTAATTGGGTTTTGACTGAAATCGTACTGTAAAAAGCGTACAATAAAGGCTCCACGTAAGTGGGGCCTTTTTAACAAATAAGTCTCTTTCGCCAGCTATCTATACTCAATGGATGACTGCCAAAACAGACTCGACACAGTTAATAACTGTGCACTAACACGGCCCCGGATGGGCCACATCTGGAGAAACACCGCAATGTCAGTTATTGGTCGCATTCACTCCTTTGAATCCTGTGGCACCGTTGACGGCCCGGGCATCCGCTTTATTACGTTCTTCCAGGGCTGTCTGATGCGCTGCCTGTATTGCCATAACCGCGACACCTGGGATACGCATGGCGGCAAAGAAGTTACCGTTGAAGATCTGATGAAAGAGGTCGTCACCTACCGCCACTTTATGAACGCATCCGGCGGCGGCGTAACGGCTTCCGGCGGCGAAGCGATCTTACAGGCTGAGTTTGTTCGCGACTGGTTCCGCGCCTGTAAGAAAGAAAGCATCCATACCTGTCTTGATACCAACGGCTTTGTTCGCCGCTACGATCCGGTCATTGATGAACTGCTGGAAGTCACCGACCTGGTGATGCTTGACCTGAAGCAGATGAATGACGAGATTCATCAGAATCTGGTTGGCGTATCCAACCATCGCACGCTGGAGTTCGCCAAATACATCTCCGCAAAGGGCATTAAGACCTGGATTCGCTACGTTGTGGTGCCGGGCTGGTCTGACGATGACGACTCAGCACACCGTCTGGGCGAATTCACCCGCGATATGGGCAACGTTGAAAAAATCGAACTGCTGCCCTATCACGAGTTAGGCAAACACAAATGGGTCGCAATGGGCGAAGAATACAAGCTTGATGGCGTTAAACCGCCGAAGAAAGAAACCATGGAGCGCGTAAAAGGTATTCTTGAGCAGTACGGTCATAAAGTGATGTACTGAGTTATTTTGTCGGTATCGCCGGATGGCGACGCGAAAGCGTCTTATCCGGCCTACAGACTTCATACCTGATCACATAAATTAAACGTGCGCCACAGGGGTCGGCGTATGTCCTGCGTTGCGCAGCAGCATGAGCAAATAAACAAACGAGACGCTGGCAATCATAATAAACAACAGATTATCAGAGTAATTCTGCATCAGCATCGCGGTAAATGACGGCCCCAGCAGGCTGCCTACGGTATAGCTGAGCAGCAACGCCTGGTTCATCGCCACAAGCTGATGACGTTCTACCTTTTCACAAGCCCAGGCCATCGCGACGGGATAGAGCGTAAAACCTGCCGCCCCCAGAATGAATAAGGCGGGCGCCATCGCAGCCTGAGTCAGCATGGCAATACTGCCGAGGATCACCACAAAGACCTGTACACGCAGCACCAGAAGACGACCAAACTTATCGGCCAGACGACCAATCGGCCATTGGCCTAAAATACCGGCGCTCACCAGCACGGCCATCCAGAAACCGATGCTCGCATTGCTAATCCCCTGATGATTAAGGTACAGCGGCATCAGGCCATACAGCGATCCCAGTACAATCCCGGAAATAATGCACCCGTTTACACCTAACCGCGCCTGACGCAGTCTCAGCATTGACGTAATCGGCGTCGTATCGTGTTCTTCCGACTGCTGGTTCAGGATACGGGTAAAGAGCAGCGGCAGAATGCCCGCCAGAATCATGCCGGTTACCCACGGCAGAACGCTCATTAATTCTGTCGAAACTTTACTGACCAGCAGTTGCCCCAAAAACGTTCCCACGTAATAGACCATCATGTACGCAGCCAGCAACCGCCCACGATTACGGGATGTTCCGCTGCACATCAAAGCGCTTTCCACCACGACCCAAATCATGGCGCAGCCCACGCCGGCAACAAAGCGCCAGGCCAGCCAGCTCCAGAAACCAATCATCATGCCCAGCCCTACGCAACCCGCCGCAAAAATGAGCGAGGCAATATAGTAACTGCGGTTAAAGCCCAGGCGCTTGATTAAATACCCGGTAAGCAACGTCCCAACCAGATTCCCGGTAAAGTAGGACGAACTGACCATACCGACCTGCCAGGTTGCCAGGCTTTCCTGGGCAAGCCACAAGGGGACGAGCGTGTTTAATACTGCGATCGCCAGGGTCAACAAAAGCAGGCCGCACAGCAAAAGCATGACGGGCCGGGTATAGATGGACATGGATAAAAACCGTGAGGAAGTTCAAATTTCATGCGCATCATGCCACCAACAAAAACATTGTCAATCTACCCGAATCGCGGCATTACGCGCTTTCCCGCCCTTCGATTTGAAATACTGATTCATGGCATGAAAGAGCAGCATCCGATAAACATCATGTTATTGTTTTAATTGACCTAAAACAAAACTGCCGCGTTTCGTTCAGTCGAAAAATTTCATGGTTCCTGCAACATCATTTTTCCGGTCTATGCTTTTGGGGAAGACAACACACCGGAATGGCTTTTGATGTAACGCTAACTCTCATCAGGAGAAGATAATGACTAAGCCTTACGTTCGTCTCGATAAAAATGATGCCGCGGTTCTTTTAGTTGATCACCAGGCGGGGCTGCTGTCTCTTGTACGAGACATCGATCCTGACAAATTCAAAAATAACGTTCTCGCACTTGGCGATTTAGCCAAATACTTCAACCTCCCCACCATCCTTACCACCAGTTTCGAAACGGGGCCAAACGGGCCGTTGGTGCCGGAATTGAAAGCACAGTTCCCCGATGCCCCCTACATTGCACGCCCCGGAAACATCAACGCGTGGGACAATGAAGATTTCGTGAAAGCCGTTAAGGCGACAGGTAAGAAGCAGCTCATCATTGCGGGGGGTTGTCACGGAAGTGTGCGTGGCCTTCCCCGCCCTCTCTGCGATTGAAGAAGGGTTCGATGTGTTTGTCGTGACCGATGCATCAGGCACCTTTAATGAAATTACCCGTCACTCCGCCTGGGATCGCATGTCGCAGGCTGGCGCACAATTAATGACATGGTTTGGCGTGGCGTGGTGAGTTACACCGCGACTGGGCGTAATGATATCGAAGGTCTGGCGACGCTGTTCTCTAATCACATTCCTGATTATCGCAATCTGATGACCAGCTACGACACGTTAACTAAGCAGGAGTAAAAAACCAGGGACATATTGCCTGATGGCGCTTCGCTTATCAGACCTACGGATCGTGTAGGCCTGATAAGGCGCGAGCCGCCATCCGGCATATTATGGATTAACTCGCCACCGCCATTCCCACGGTCATATGGAGCCCGTAGAATACGCCGCGACCAATCAGTTCCCCCACCAGCAGCAGGATAAACGCCACCGACAGCAGCGGAACCGCAGGTTGATAACCTTTCAACTGCGGCACAATCCAGCAACACAGCGCCACGACCAGCACCACAATACGCCAGGCCATCAGCGAACCATAATCCGGTACGAGCGCAGAAGCCTGCTGGATGGAACTATGAATCGTCGCCAGCTCCGCTCCCTGCATCACTGACATAATGGCGCTGACCACCAGTGCGAGGACTGAAATTACGGGCAGCAGACGCATCGCCCAGCCATCGACGCCCGCAATACGCAGCAGCAGATAACCCAGCAGCGGCCCCCCCATAAACAGCGTCAGGAAGAAGCCCAGCGGCGTCCAGATGCTGTACCAGGTCGGTACGGTATCAATGCTGTTATACACGCGCACCATCATCCAGACAAAGATAACGCCCAGCACGACCGTCACAACCAGCCAGAGATTACGCAGCGCCGGAGAGAGCTTTTTCAGCACCGCCAGTAACCAGCCGATCCCGCCGACGGCAAAAAAGAGCGAGCCACTGGCAATTTCATTACTCAATGCCGACGAGCCCACGCGGTTCAGCGAATTGAAGGCGCGCATTGGCGACCCCAGATGCAGCATAGACGCGATGAAGCCAATTCCCATTAGCACCCACAGAGCAAACATGCCGGTCAGTACTCGCTGTTGAGATTCGGTACGCAACTCGCCTTTCATCAGCGCCAGAGCCAGAACGATAAAACCGCCGACCACGCACTGACCAAAAACCGTGAAGATCATCAGCGGCCATTCATGCCATCCACTTCCCATCTTACACCTCCTTCGGATTTGCCAGATAACCCGTGGTATCCCCGGTCGGGCGGCTGTTGGCGTTGGGTTTAATCACAATGTTCGGTCTGGTGAAGTGCGCACCCGGCAGCGGCGCAACGGCCGCCAGCGTGCCATGTTTCTTCCGCAGCTCTTCTATCGGGCCAAAGTCCAGCGCGCGCAGCGGGCAGGACTCGACGCAGATCGGTTTTTTGCCGTCGGCAACGCGGTCATGACAACCGTCGCATTTGGTCATGTGGCCTTTGGCGGCGTTATACTGCGGCGCACCGTACGGGCAGGCCATATGGCAGTAGCGACATCCGATGCAGACGTCCTCATCCACTACCACAAAGCCGTCCTCGCGTTTGTGCATCGCGCCGCTCGGGCACACTTTCGTGCAGGCCGGGTCTTCGCAGTGGTTGCAGGAAATGGAAAGATAGTAGGCAAAGACATTCTGGTGCCAGACGCCGTTATCCTCCTGCCAGTCGCCGCCCGCATATTCATAGATGCGGCGGAAGCTGACGTCCGGGGTTAAATCTTTGTAGTCTTTGCAGGGCCAGTTCGCAGGTTTTGCAACCGGTGCAACGACTGGAGTCAATAAAAAATCCATATTGGGTTGTCATCGGTTACTCCTTATACCTTCTCAACCTGAACGAGGTTCGTATGGGACGGATTCCCTTTAGCGAGAGGAGAAGGACGCTGGGTCGTCAGGACGTTAATACATCCCCCCTGATCCACGCGTTTTGCATCCGGGTCATACCAGGCGCCTTCGCCCAACGCAACGACGCCCGGCATCATGCGCGGCGTCACTTTCGCCTCAATATGCAACTCGCCGCGACCGTTGAATATACGCACTTTGTCGCCGTTGCTGATGCCGCGTTTTTGCGCGTCCATCGGGTTAATCCACATCTCCTGGCGGCAGGAAGCTTTCAGAACGTCTACGTTGCCATAGGTAGAGTGCACGCGAGATTTGTAGTGGAAGCCCGTTAATTGCAACGGATAGTCTTTGGTCAACGGATCGCTGTAGTTTTCGAAGCCCGGCGTATAGATCGGCAACGGATCGATCACATCGCCTTCCGGCAGTTCCCAGGTTGCCGCAATCTCTGCCAGCGCCTGCGAATAGATCTCGATTTTGCCCGACGGCGTTGTCAGCGGGTTAGCCTGCGGATCGTCACGGAACGCTTTATAGGCAACGTGATGACCTTCAGGGTCGCGCTGCTTAAAGATGCCCTGCTTGCGGAATGCTTCAAATGTCGGCAGTTCGGGAATCGCCTGACGCGACTGTTCGTACAGATGACGCATCCACTCTTCTTGCGTACGCCCTTCGGTAAACTGCTGCTCCACGCCGAGACGCTTCGCCAGCTCGCTGGTCATCTGATAGATAGTCTTACACTCAAAGCGCGGTTTAATGGCCTGGTCGGTGAAAATAACGTAGGACATGTTCCCGCAGGAGGCATCCAGCGCGAAGTCCATCTGCTCAGAAGCGGTGCAGTCCGGCAGCAGAATATCGGCATATTTCGCTGAAGAGGTCATATGACAGTCGATAACGACGATCATTTCGCACTTCTTGTCATCCTGCAAAATTTCATGCGTACGGTTAATTTCGGAATGCTGGTTAATCAGGCAGTTACCGGCATAGTTCCAGATCATCTTGATGGGAACGTCGAGTTTATCTTTGCCGCGAACCCCATCACGCAGCGCCGTCATTTCCGGCCCGCGCTCAATGGCATCGGTCCATAAGAACATCGAAATGCTGGTCTCGACCGGGTTTTCCAGCGTTGGCATACGCTCAAACGGCAAATCGTAAGATCCCTCACGCGCACCGCTGTTGCCGCCATTAATGCCGACGTTGCCGGTCAGGATCGCCAGCATAGAGATTGCGCGAGTAACGATTTCGCCGTTGGCATGACGCTGCGGCCCCCCAACCCTGGCTGATGTAAGCGGGTTTGGCGCTACCGATTTCACGCGCCAGTTTTACAATGCGCGCCGCCGGGATACCGGTGATCTGCGACGCCCACTCCGGCGTCTTCGCAATACCATCTCTACCCTGTCCCAGAATATAGGCTTTGTAGTGACCATTTTTCGGCGCGCTGGCGGGTAAGGTTTTTTCGTCATAACCCACGCAGTATTTGTCGAGGAACGGCTGATCGACCATATCCTCGGTGATCATGACGTATGCCAGCGCATTTACCAGCGCCGCATCCGTACCCGGGCGAATCGGAATCCACTCATCCTCACGACCCGCGCCGGTATCGGTATAACGCGGATCGATAATAATCATCCGCGCATTTGATTTTTTGCCGTGCCTGTTCGAGGTAATAGGTTACCCCGCCGCCGCTCATACGGGTTTCCCCCGGATTGTTACCAAACAGCACAACCAGCTTACTATTTTCAATGTCGGAAGGACTATTACCGTCCGCCCAGCCGCCGTAGGTGTAATTTAACCCGGCGGCAATTTGCGCGGATGAGTAATCGCCGTAGTGGTTGAGGTAACCGCCGCAGCAGTTCATCAGCCGGGCAACCAGTGTTTTTCCTGGCGGCCAGGAGCGCGTCATCGTGCCGCCAAGCGTACCCGTACCATAGTTTAAATAGATGGATTCGTTGCCATAGTCTTTGATAAGACGCTGCATATTGGTGGTGATAATGTCATAGGCTTCGTCCCAGCTGATGCGCTCAAACTTACCTTCACCACGCTTGCCAACGCGCTTCATTGGATACTTCAGACGATCGGGGTTATAAACCCGGCGGCGCATAGAACGCCCGCGCAGACAGGCGCGAATCTGATGCAGACCGTCATAGTTATCATCGCCCGTATTGTCCGTTTCAACATATTTGATTTCACCGTCCACCACATGCATGCGCAGCGGGCAGCGGCTTCCACAGTTAACGGTGCAAGCGCTCCAGATAATTTTTTCGCTGGATGCGCTGGGGCTGATAGCGTCAGCCGCATTGGCGATCCGGGTAAATGGCAGAGTCAATGCGCTACTGGCGATTGCCAGCCCGCCTATTGCTGTCGTTTTTACCAGGCCTCGACGAGTTACCTCAGCTGCCAGTACAGCATCGGGGATATTCGTTTTCATGATGACTCACTTTGCTTGCTCACGATTGATAAAAGCCAGACACTTCGTTATGTAGTTATTTATATAACGAATAAATCGCTATATAGTTTTGTATGTAATGAATATGAGAAAAATCAGCGATAAATGCTAATCTTCATTCGAAGGTAGTATTACCCCCAAAGGGGTAATCATTCTTGTCCGGTGTCAAACAGGCATAAAAAAAAGCGCCCGGAGGCGCTTTTTAAGCAGAGAGAAGCGGGGATTAGCCGATATATTCCAGCCCGTTCATATACGGACGTAATACTTCTGGAACTTCGATGCGGCCATCAGCCTGCTGGTAGTTTTCCATCACGGCAACTAAAGTACGCCCAACCGCCAGACCGGAACCGTTCAGAGTATGAACCAGACGGGTTTTCTTGTCGGACTTACTGCGGCAGCGTGCCTGCATACGACGCGCCTGGAAATCCCATACGTTCGAGCAGGAAGAGATTTCACGGTAAGTGTTCTGCGCCGGGATCCATACTTCGAGATCGTAGGTTTTACATGCGCCAAAGCCCATGTCACCGGTACACAGAACGATTTTACGGTACGGCAGACCCAGCAACTGAAGCACTTTCTCAGCATGGCCGGTCATCTCTTCCAGCGCATCCATTGACTCTTCTGGACGCACAATCTGCACCATCTCAACTTTATCGAACTGGTGCATACGGATCAGACCGCGCGTGTCACGACCGTAAGAACCCGCTTCAGAACGGAAGCATGGCGTATGCGCAGTCATTTTGATCGGCAACGCATCTTCGTCGATGATTTCATCACGCACCAGGTTAGTCAGCGGCACTTCCGCCGTCGGGATCAGCGCATAGTTGCTGCTGTCAGCCTCTTCTTCCAGCGGGCGAGTATGGAACAGATCGCCCGCAAATTTCGGCAACTGCCCTGTACCGTACAGCGTGTCGTGGTTCACCAGATACGGCACGTAGTTTTCACTGTAACCATGCTGTTCGGTGTGCAGATCCAGCATGAACTGCGACAGCGCGCGGTGCATACGGGCAATCTGCCCTTTCATTACCACAAAACGAGAACCGGTCAGTTTAACCGCAGCCGCGAAGTCGAGACCGGCGTGCATTTCACCCAGCGTCACATGATCGCGGACGTCGAAATCAAACTCACGCGGGGTTCCCCAACGGCTGACTTCAACGTTGTCGTTTTCATCTTTACCTACCGGTACATCATCAGCCGGTAAGTTAGGAATGGTCAGCGCGATATCGCGAATTTCAGCCTGTAAGCTCTCCAGCTCGGCTTTTGCCGCATCCAGCTCTTCGCCCAGCTTGTTCACTTCCAGACGTAAAGGCTCGATATCTTCCCCGCGCGCTTTCGCCTGGCCGATGGATTTCGATCGAGAGTTACGCTCTGCTTGCAGGTTTTCCGTGTTGACCTGCAAAACTTTACGACGCTCTTCAAGAGCGCGCAGCTTATCTACATCCAGCTTAAAGCCCCGGCGTGCCAGTTTTTCAGCGACTGCGTCTGGCTCATTACGCAGCAGATTGGGATCGAGCATGCTTATCCTGTGCTTATCGAATTAAAATAGGAAACGTGACCACAGCCTGCAGTCACAGGGATACAGTGCCAACATTACCGCAACGATCGCGCTAACGGTAGCGTTTTGTGGGGCTATTTTGATCCTGTTCAGCCAGCCAGGCGAGCTTTTCGCCAATCTTGCCTTCAAGACCCCTGTTTGTGGGATGATAATAGCGTGTTTGCGCTATTTCCGGCGGGAAATAAACCTCGCCTGCGGCGTAGGCGTTTGGCTCATCATGCGCGTAGCGGTATTCCTGGCCATAGCCCATTTCTTTCATCAGTTTCGTCGGCGCATTGCGCAGATGCACAGGCACATCATAATCCGGGCGTTCACGGGCATCGGCCAGCGCCGCTTTGAACGCGGTATAAACCGCGTTACTTTTCGGCGCACAGGCCAGATAAACAATCGCCTGGGCTATCGCCCGTTCCCCTTCCGCAGGGCCAACACGGGTAAAGCAATCCCACGCAGAAATCGCCACCTGCATTGCGCGAGGATCGGCATTGCCGACGTCTTCAGAAGCAATCGCCAGGCAACGTCGGGCGACATACAGCGGGTCGCCGCCAGCGGTAATGATCCGGGCATACCAGTAAAGCGCCGCGTCCGGGGCGCTGCCACGCACCGATTTATGCAATGCGGAGATGAGATCGTAAAAGCGGTCGCCTTTATTATCAAAGCGCGCGCTGCGCTCCCCGGCGATTTCGGTCAGTAATGCGGGCAATAATACTCGCTTACCGCTGTCATCCACTTCCGCCATGTCTGCCATCATTTCCAGCGTATTTAACGCCCGACGCGCATCTCCGTTCACCAGTTCGGCGATCGCCCGGCGCGTCTCGTCCGGCAGAACGATATCCTGGCCGCCATAACCACGCGCTTTGTCATCCATCGCCTGATTCAGCACCTGCTCAATATCTTCAGTCGTTAAGGATTTGAGGAGATACACGCGGGCGCGTGACAGCAAAGCCGAGTTCAGCTCGAAGGACGGGTTTTCGGTCGTCGCGCCAATAAACGTAATCGTGCCGTCTTCGATATGCGGCAGAAACGCATCCTGCTGGCTCTTGTTGAAGCGATGGACTTCATCGACAAACAGAATAGTGCGGCGCCCGGCATTACGGTTCTGGCGGGCGCGTTCAATGGCTTCACGGATCTCTTTTACGCCAGAAGTCACGGCGGAAATGCGTTCGACGTCAGCATTGGCATAGCGGGCAATCACTTCGGCCCAGCGTGGTTTTGCCCGTACCGGGCGGCCCCCACAAAATCATCGAGTGCAGGTGCCCGGCCTCAATTGCACGAGGCAAAGGCTTACCCGCAGCCAGCAGATGCTGCTGACCAATATACTGCGCTAAATTTTCTGGCCGCATACGCGCGGCCAGTGGCTGAAAGGTATTATCAGAAAAATCGAGCGACAGATTGCTCACTCATGCGCCTCTACTTACGTTGGTCGTCTACCGTTACACCTTGCGGCGGAGTAAAGGTAAATTTTGATGCATCGACAGCGCTATTCTGCTGAGATTTCAGCTGATAGCTGCTGCGCTGATCGTCTTGTTCCACTGCGCTGAACTGATGAATAGTCCCGTCACGACCCACATTAATGGTGAACTGCTTCAGGTTACCGCTGCTGCTTTTTGGCGTCAGCACAAAGTCATCGCCATTTTGTTTGATGTTGTACTGCTGCCAGTCGCTGGACTGGTTGCGGGCTATCAGCATAAACGGCGTATTGCCCGTCGCATCTTTTAACCAGGTCGCCGTTGCCTGCTCAACAAACGGGTTAAAGAACCATAGCGTTTTCCCGTCAGAGACCAGAATGCTCTCGTCGGGCTGCGTCATATGCCAGTTAAACAGATTAGGACGCTTAACCCATAAGTCGCCCTGGCCTTCCTGAACGGCGGCACCGCTGCCGTCAGTCACTTTTTGTGTAAAGCTGGCATGGAAGCTGCTGACTTTATCCAGACGGCTTTTCAGATCGCTGGCGGCATCCGCCCATACGCTGCTCACCACAAAGCCGGAGAGTAATGCGCAGGTGATTGCGATTTTTTTCATCATTATTCCTCAAAATACGTCACTCCCGATGGGGAGTTCCCTCTGCTCTCTATTCCAGGCCAAAAATCAGCATGAGGAAAGAAGAAAATACTGAATTCTTATTTATTTACCGATCTTTGCAATCATTCGAACGGCGGTGGCGCCAGCACCTCGCGGTTCCCGTTATGGCCTTGTTCGCTGACAATGCCCTGGGCTTCCATCTGCTCGACAATACGCGCCGCACGGTTGTAACCGATACGGAACTGACGCTGAACGCCAGAAATGGACGCTTTGCGTTTTTCGGTCACAAAGCTCACCGCCTGATCGAATAACGGGTCCAGTTCCTCGCCGCCGTCAAAACCGCCGCCGCCCCCTTCGCTTTCGCTATCCGAGGTGATGCCGTCAATGTATTGCGGGCGACCACGCGCTTTCCAGTCCTGCACCACCGCATGCACTTCCTGGTCGCGGACAAACGCGCCATGAACACGTACCGGCATGGTCGAGTTCGGGCCGGAATAAAGCATATCCCCCATCCCCAGCAGGGACTCCGCACCGCCCTGATCGAGGATCGTGCGTGAGTCGATCTTACTGGATACGGTAAAGGCGATACGCGTCGGAATGTTGGCCTTAATCAGACCGGTAATAACGTCAACCGACGGGCGCTGAGTCGCCAGCACCAGGTGAATACCTGCGGCACGCGCTTTCTGCGCCAGACGCGCAATCAGCTCTTCAACTTTCTTACCGACGGTCATCATCAGATCGGCGAATTCATCGACCAGAACCACGATATACGGCAGTTTTTCCAGCACCGGATGCTGGGCATCCATGCTGTCGCCCGGCTTCCAGTACGGGTCTGGAATCGGACGCCCCATCCGTGCCGCTTCGGCAATTTTCTCGTTATAGCCTGCCAGATTACGCACGCCAAGCGCCGACATCAGCTTATAGCGGCGTTCCATTTCATTAACGCTCCAGCGCAGTGCGTTGGCGGCGTCTTTCATATCGGTAACCACTTCGGTCAGCAGATGTGGAATGCCTTCATAGACCGAAAGTTCCAGCATTTTCGGGTCAATCATGATGAAACGCACGTCTTCCGGCTGCGCTTTATACAGCATGCTGAGGATCATGGCATTGACCCCAACCGATTTACCGGAACCCGTCGTCCCCGCAACCAGCAGATGAGGCATTTTCGCCAGATCGGCCACAACCGGATCGCCAGCGATATCTTTACCCAGCACCACGGTGAGCGGCGACGGATTCTCGCGGAATTTAGCGTTATCCAGCACTTCACGCAGGTAGACGGTCTGACGTTTTTTGTTCGGCAGTTCGAGGCCCACGTAAGGCTTACCAGGGATCACTTCTACCACGCGTACCGCAACGGTTGACAGTGAACGCGCGAGATCGCGTGACAGGTTAGAAATACGCGCGGCTTTCACGCCCGGCGCCAGATTCAGCTCAAAACGAGTAATAACAGGCCCTGGGGAATAGTTCACCACGTCAGCTTTAATGCGGAAATCCGCCAGACGCGCTTCGACCAGGCGCGCCATTTGTTCCAGCGCGAAAGTATCGACCGGTTCCACTGCGCTCGGCGGCGGCGTCAGCAGATCCAGCGACGGCAACGGCGTGGTAGGTTTCTGCAACGGACGACTGTCGCCATTACGCATCAACAACGGATGGATCAGGCTTTCCTGCGGCTGTGGCGCGGCCGGTTGTTGCGGTTGTTGATACGGTTGCTGCGGCACAACCGGCTGCTGCGGCTGTTGATACTGTTGCTGCGGCGCGACGGGCTGTTGCGGCTGCTGATACTGCTGCTGTGGCGCGACGGGCTGTTGCGGCTGCTGATACTGTTGCTGTGGCGCAACCGGCTGTTGCGGCTGCTGATACTGCTGCTGTGGCGCGACGGGCTGCTGCGGCGCAACCGGCTGCTCAGGCATCACGCCGGGAGTAAACAACGGCTCATGCGGGCCTTCATCCACCAGCGCTTTCATCGGCGAGAATTCAAAATCATCCAGCGAGAACGGATGGGCTCCCGCAGGCTGTTCCCCGGCATAGCGCTGCTGCTGTGAAGAGGCAAACTGGCGAGCCAGTTCAACTTCTGCTGCATCCTCATCTTCTGCCTGAGGAGCGTCATGTTGATATTCGGAACCATAACGATGCTGCTGAGACTGGGCGAACTGACGTGCCAGCTCATCCTGCTGCATCTCATCAATTTCATCATCGGTATACTGCGTTTCGGCATCATACTGATGACGCCCCGCCGCACGCGCTTTCTCTTCCGCGATACGCTGAGACGGTAATTTTATGCCATACGAGGCCAGCTCACGGCGGGTCGGAACGCGAACGCGGTTAGGGCGAGGCAGTTGCGGGCCAATCCCCTCTTTAACCTGTGGGCGTGGCGCACCACCGCTTACCGGGCTAAACGCAGGAGCAGCGGATGCCGCCGCCGCGCCTGCGGCCAGCGTTGCATCTTTGACGCCTGCCGCCAACGGCGCAACCGTGGCAACGGATTCAACAGGCGGCACAGAAGCTGCTGTCGGTGCCGATGGTTTAACCGGCTCCGGCGCTTTCGCTGGCTCAGGAATCGGCTGATACCACGCAGCCAGTTGCTCACGCTCACGCGCGCGTTTCTCTTCCACTTCTTCAAAGTAGTAGAGCGGCGGGCGGGCGGGTTTAATTTCTTCTGCTACAGGCTCAGGCTCCACCGCAGACGGTGGCTCAACAGCAGGCTGCTGCTGGTAATACGTATCCTGAACCGGTTCCTGCGGGTAAGCCGGTTGCGGCTCGAAAGTCGGCTCGTGTTGATAAACAGGCTCTTGCGGATAAACCGGCTCAGGGTGCCAGGGTTGTTCCGCCGCAGGTTCCTGCGCTTGCGGCTCGGTCGGCGCAGGCTGCTGCCACGGTTCATAATGTGGCGCTTGCGGCTGCGCATATTGTGGTTGCGGCGGATAACTTTCCGGCGCGGGCGCAATGACCGGTTCGCCGGTTTGCGGCCCCGGCACAGGCTGCCATTCCACCACCGGTTGCGCAGGCGCGGTTTCAGCACCTGGCACCGACGGTGCAGACATAACCGGATCAACAGGCGCCGCCCAGGCTTGCGTTGCCGTTGTCGCCGCAGCAGCGGAGGCAACAGGCTCCGTGACCGAATGCCCATTCAGCAGAGGATCGTATTCCTCATATTCCGGCTGCGTCGCACGATGGCCGGAGAACAGCACATCATCAGGATCGGCAGCCACGCCACGCGCGCTGTATTCGATATCGTCTTCATCATCCATACGCTTGCCGGAGAAAAGCGCCGCATCCGTGTGTCGCCCACGCGGATTGCTGAACTTCTCTGCCAGCCGCTTACGGCGCGCCAGGGCGCCACGAAGGATGCGCGCACGTCGGGATTCGCGCTGTGCGCCCACCGCTTCATCTTCTTCGTATTCGTCATCATCTTCATACTCGTCGTCATCGACCCAGGTGTCATCGCGGCGAGTACGGTTGCTGGCGAAGGTGAGAATATTCAGCAGCCAGCCACCCAGTTTTTCTGCAATGCTCACCCAGGACCAGCCGGTGAAGAGCGTCAGACCAGCTGCCCAGACGCACAGCAGCGTAATCGTTCCCCCGCTGCTGTGCAGCAGAGGCTGAAGCGTGGTGCTTAACAGGCTGCCAATGACGCCGCCGGACGCGAAGTACCAGATATCATCAGCATTAATTGCGGCTAATCCGCAGGAGGTAAGAATCAACGCCAGGACGCCGATAATACGCAGCGACACGGCAAAATAGTCGATGTAATCGTCGTTGCTCTGGTGCCGCCAGGCAAACCAGCAGCCGCCAACGATAATCACCGGGATGGTGTAGGGCCATCACGCCAAAGATAAAGAACAGCGTGTCAGCCAGCCACGCGCCCGGCGCGCCGCCTAAATTATGGATAGGCTCATGCCATGCGGTTTGCGACCAACTGGGATCTGAAGGGTTAAAGCTAAGTAAGGCTGCCATCAACCAGACGGCAAAAAGGGCAATAAGGATCAGCAACGCTTCCAGAAGTCGGCGCCCGCTGCTTAACTTTTTCAATGTGACTTCTTTGTCTTCAGTGTATTCCTGGCTCAAAAAAGGCTCTCCAGGTTTCGGGCTTTTCCTGCCCGATGCTAAAACGGACAACAGCACCGGGTTGCCCCGGCACTGTTGCTGTATGGATTAACAGGAGTGTAATCAAACTACGTCGATTTTGCACCTGTTCCGTGTTAGCGCGTCTTAATTACCAGACGATTGCTCTGTTTGACTTCTTCCATTACCACGTAAGTACGTGTGTCATTCACGCCAGGCAGACGCAGCAGGGTTTCACCCAGCAGCTTACGGTACGCTGACATATCCGGCACGCGTGTTTTCAACAGGTAGTCGAAATCACCGGAAACTAAATGACACTCTTGAATTTCTTCAAGTTTTTGTACTGCGGCGTTAAATTGTTCAAACACATCTGGAGCGCCACGATTCAGAGTAATCTCAACAAAAACCAGAAGTGATGCATCCAGATAATGCGGGTTTAACAGCGCCGTATAGCCCTGAATAAAACCCTGTCTTTCCAGCCGACGGACACGCTCAAGGCAAGGCGTCGGTGAAAGTCCCACTCGTTTAGAAAGCTCGACGTTAGAAATACGCCCATCCTTTTGCAACTCATTAAGAATGTTACGATCGATACGGTCGAGATCTTTGCCAGGGCGCTTCTTGCTATCTACCATTATTATTGTCTCTCTGTATTCCTTCCCTACTCCTGCCTGACTCTACTAACATCACTGTTCAGAGTCGATGCCCATCACAATAGACCGAACCCAGAGGGATTAACGGCGCGCAATGCCAGGGCCTATGGTGGAGAAGACCGTTGCCGGATGGCAGCTATCGACATCACGAATGGCGTCTGTCCACGCCATGCGTAGATTTCACTAGCCCGGTAAACATGGTGCTTATATGCATGATTATGCAGCACACACATAACACTGTTTTTTTCTTCCAGAAGATGTTTTCGCAAAAACAGCAGGGGATTGTCAAAGGCAAAACATCGATTTTTAGTACAACATGCCAGTTATTCATTAAGAGCGGCGCTAAATCGTCATTTTAGTCACCTTATAAACTGGCCGATTTTAAGTAGAAAGCGTTATATCGCAGCCCTAAATCCGCCCATTCATCGGTTCCTGCTATTACACATATTGTTAACAAAATCGCTATACTCTTTTTTTTACGTCTGCAAATTCCCTACAATCCTGCCCATTGTCTGCCAACAACTATGGGGATCTCATGGGCACGACCAAAACACAGTAAACTGCTTATCCCTGGGTTCTGGACCGGCGGGATAATACCGCTGCGGTCTACGCTGCGCGCGCAAACCTGCAACCGGTTTCTGAGTTACCGGTATGGAGAGAACGGCGGTCAACTGACCACCCACGACGGAAGTGAAAACTGGCCTGGCGATCCGAACGATCTGACCGGCCCGCTGTTGATGGAGCGCATGCACGAACATGCGACAAAATTTGATACTGAAATCATCTTCGATCACATCAATAGCGTGGATCTGCAAAACCGTCCTTTCCGTCTGACCGGCGACAGCGGCGAATACACCTGCGATGCGCTGATCATCGCAACCGGCGCTTCCGCACGCTACCTCGGCCTGCCGTCTGAAGAAGCATTTAAAGGCCGTGGCGTATCTGCCTGCGCCACCTGCGACGGTTTCTTCTACCGCAACCAGAAGGTCGCGGTCATCGGCGGCGGCAACACGGCGGTTGAAGAAGCGTTATACCTGGCGAACATCGCCGCTGAAGTGCATTTGATTCACCGTCGCGACGGCTTCCGCGCCGAAAAAATTCTGATCAAGCGCCTGATGGATAAAGTGGAAAACGCAAACATCGTGCTGCACACCCACCGCACTCTGGAAGAGGTGACCGGCGATCAGATGGGCGTTACCGGTTTGCGTCTGCGTGATACGCAAAACCCGGACAACATTGAATCCCTTGACGTTGCAGGCCTGTTTGTCGCCATCGGCCACAGTCCGAACACTGCGATTTTTGAAGGTCAGCTTGAACTGGAAAACGGCTATATCAAAGTCCAGTCCGGCATCCACGGTAACGCCACGCAGACCAGCGTTCCCGGCGTGTTCGCCGCAGGCGACGTGATGGACCATATTTATCGTCAGGCAATCACCTCAGCGGGCACAGGTTGCATGGCGGCGCTGGACGCTGAACGCTACCTTGACGGTCTGGCTGACGCGTGCAAATAGTTTTTACAAATCAGTAACAAAAGTAAAAAAGGCGACTATAAGTCGCCTTTATTTTTGCCCCGTTGTAACATTGCCGTGCCAAAAATTCCGATAACTCACCTGCTAAGCCGTGCAATGAATAAAACCCGTCAAAAAAGAATTGACCCGCTGGTTAAAAACAGCAAAGTGTAATTTCCCAACGTTGGCTGAACATTTCACGCCTGTTGGGTTTCGTGAGTGGCGTACTGATTGTCGCTCAGGCCTGGATCATGGCTCGCATTCTCCAGCATATGATCATGGACAATATTCCCCGCGAAGCCCTCCTGCTCCCCTTCATCGTACTGATGTTGGTGTTTGGTCCTGCGCGCCTGGGTGGTCTGGCTGCGCGAGCGGGTGGGTTTTCATGCCGGGCAGCATATCCGATTTGAGATCCGCCGCCAGGTGCTGGATCGCCTGCAACAGGCCAGGGCCGCCTGGATTCAGGGTAAACCGGCTGGTAGCTGGGCGACGCTGGTGCTGGAGCAGATTGACGATATGCATGATTACTATGCCCGCTATCTGCCGCAAATGGCGCTTGCTGTCTGCGTTCCCTTGTTGATTGTGGCGGCGATTTTCCCGTCAAACTGGGCCGCCGCGCTGATTTTGCTCGGCACCGCACCGCTGATCCCATTATTTATGGCGATGGTGGGAATGGGCGCCGCCGACGCTAACCGCCGTAATTTCCAGGCGCTTGCCCGCCTGAGCGGGCATTTCCTCGACCGCTTACGCGGTATGGAGACGCTGCGCATCTTCGGGCGCGGTGAAGCAGAAACGGAAAGCATTCGTGTCGCTTCACAAGATTTTCGCCAGCGCACAATGGAAGTCCTGCGTCTCGCCTTTTTATCCTCCGGGGTACTGGAGTTCTTCACGTCGCTGTCCATTGCGCTGGTCGCGGTTTATTTCGGTTTCTCCTACCTCGGCGAACTTAATTTCGGCCATTACGGGACAGGCGTCACGCTTGCCGCCGGCTTCCTGGCGCTGATTCTGGCGCCGGAGTTTTTCCAGCCACTGCGCGATCTGGGCACCTTTTACCATGCCAAAGCGCAGGCGGTAGGTGCGGCTGACAGTCTGAAAACCTTTATGGAAACACCTCTCGCTCACCCGGAACGCGGTGATGTCGAACTTTCCGGGAAAGAACCGGTAACCCTTGAAGCGCAGGATCTGATAATTACCTCGCCGGAAGGTAAAACGCTTGCCGGACCGCTGAATTTCACACTGGCCGCAGGTCAGCGCGCCGTACTGGTTGGTCGCAGCGGTTCAGGAAAGAGTTCGCTGTTAAACGCGCTGTCTGGCTTTCTCTCTTATCAGGGCTCCCTGTGCATTAACGGCGTTGAACTTCGTGATTTATCCCCGGAATCCTGGCGAAAACATCTCTCCTGGGTGGGGCAAAACCCACAATTACCGGCTGGCACGCTCCGTGAAAACGTCCTGCTTGCCCGCCCGGATGCCAGTGAACAAGCGCTACAGGCGGCTCTCGACAGCGCCTGGGTCAGTGAGTTTTTACCTCTGTTGCCGCAAGGCGTAGACACGCCGACTGGCGATCACGCTGGTCGCCTTTCCGTCGGTCAGGCGCAGCGGGTTGCGGTTGCCCGCGCCTTGCTAAATCCCTGCAAATTGTTGTTGCTGGATGAACCCGCCGCCAGTCTGGATGCCCACAGCGAGCAGCGTGTAATGCAGGCGCTGAATGCCGCATCAAGACGCCAGACCACGCTGATGGTGACGCATCAGTTAGAAGATCTTGCCGACTGGGATGTGATCTGGGTTATGCAGGATGGGCAGATCATCGAGCAAGGTGATTATGCCCAACTCAGCAGCGCCAACGGCGCGTTTGCGACACTATTGGCTCATCGTCAGGAGGACATTTAAATGCGCGCCTTGCTACCGTATCTGACGCTGTATAAACGTCATAAGTGGATGTTAACGCTCGGTATTATTCTGGCCATCGTCACGCTACTGGCCAGTATCGGTTTGCTGACGCTCTCTGGCTGGTTCCTCTCCGCTTCAGCCGTAGTCGGTGTGGCGGGTATCTATAGCTTTAACTACATGCTGCCGGCTGCTGGCGTGCGCGGTGCGGCGATCACCCGTACTGCGGGCCGGTATTTCGAGCGTCTGGTCAGCCATGACGCCACCTTCCGCGTATTGCAACATTTGCGTATTCATACGTTTAGCAAGCTGATGCCGCTCTCCCCTGCTGGTCTTGCCCGCTATCGTCAGGGCGAGCTGCTGAACCGCGTTGTCGCCGATGTCGACACGCTGGATCACCTCTACCTGCGCGTTATTTCTCCGCTGGTTGGCGCGTTTGTGGTGATTATGGTGGTCACGCTGGGGCTGAGTGTTCTCGATTTCACCCTCGCGATTACGCTGGGCGGCATTATGCTGCTGACGCTGTTTATTATGCCGCCGCTCTTCTATCGCGCCGGAAAAAGCACCGGGCAGAACTTAACCCATTTACGCGGTCAGTATCGCCAGCAGTTAACCGCCTGGCTACAGGGTCAGGCGGAACTGACAATATTTGGCGCCAGCTCGCGCTATCGGGCGCAAATGGAAGCCACGGAATTACAGTGGCATGAAGCCCAGCGACGTCAGTCTGAATTAACGGCGCTATCCCAGGCCTTAATGCTGCTGATTGGCGCACTGGCGGTAATGCTGATGTTATGGATGGCTTCCGGCGGCGTCGGCGATAACAGCCAGCCTGGCGCGCTGATAGCGCTGTTTGTCTTTTGCGCACTGGCGGCATTTGAAGCGCTTGCCCCCGTTACCAGCGCGTTTCAACATCTTGGCCAGGTCATCGCCTCTGCGCTGCGTATTACCGAACTGACCGAGCAGCAGCCTGAAGTGACCTTCCCGGATGGCGAAGCAGCGGCTCCCCGGCAGGTAACGCTGACGCTGCGTGACGTTTCATTCAGTTACCCGGAGCAGCCGCAAAAAGCGCTGGATGCCCTTTCTCTGCAAGTCGCGCCCGGAGAACATATCGCTATTCTCGGACGTACCGGCTGCGGGAAATCGACATTGCTGCAACTGCTCACCCGCGCCTGGGACCCACAGAGCGGCGATATTCTGCTTAACGATCAACCGATTTCAACGCTGGATGAAGCGGCCCTGCGTCGCACCATTAGCGTGGTGTCGCAGCGAGTACACCTGTTCAGCGCCACATTGCGTGACAACCTGCTGCTGGCAGCGCCAGACGCAAATGACGATACGCTCTCAGAGATGCTGCGCCGTGTCGGGCTGGAAAAGCTGCTGGAGGATGGCGGACTTAACAGCTGGCTAGGCGAAGGCGGACGTCAGCTGTCAGGCGGCGAGCTTCGTCGTCTGGCTATCGCCCGTGCCCTGCTGCACGATGCGCCGCTCATGCTGCTCGATGAACCCACTGAAGGGCTGGACGCGACAACCGAAAGCCAGATGCTTGAATTGCTGGCAGAGGTTATGCGCGGGAAAACCGTTTTAATGGTCACGCACCGTCTGCGCGGGCTGTCACGTTTTGATCAAATAATAGTGATGGACAACGGGCAAATTATTGAGCAAGGTAATCACGCAGATCTGTTAGCCAGGCAGGGTCGTTATTACCAGTTTAAGCAACGTCTGTAAGCTATTATTGAACGATCCGACTTGCGTACTGGAGTTCTGCGGTCATGCGCCTGGTTCAGCTTTCTCGCCACTCAATCGCCTTCCCCTCGCCGGAAGGCGCGTTACGTGAACCCCAATGGTTTATTGGCGCTTGGTGGCGATCTCAGTCCTGCCCGCTTATTGATGGCCTATCAGCGGGGTATTTTCCCGTGGTTTTCACCAGGCGACCCGATTCTTTGGTGGTCACCCGATCCTCGCGCTATTTTGCAGCCTGAAACATTACACATCAGCCGCAGCATGAAGCGTTTTCACAAACGATCGCCCTATCGCGTCACGCTTAATTATGCGTTTGGTCAGGTTATTGAAGGCTGCGCCAACGATCGTGACGAAGGAACCTGGATCACGCGCGATGTGGTGGAAGCGTATCACCGCTTACATGAGCTGGGGCATGCGCATTCCATCGAAGTATGGCGACACAACGCGCTCGTCGGCGGCATGTATGGCGTTTCGCAAGGCACCCTGTTTTGCGGCGAATCGATGTTCAGTCGCCAGGAGAACGCCTCCAAAACCGCGCTGCTTGTTTTTTGCGCTGAATTTATTCGTCAGGGTGGAAAATTAATCGACTGCCAGGTGCTGAATAGCCACACGGCATCGCTTGGCGCTGTCGAAATTCCCCGCAGGCAATACCTTGAACATCTGGGATCATTACGGCAACAGCGATTACCGGGTCATTTCTGGGTGCCGCGCACGTTATTTTCGCCTCAGGCGTGAATGTTTTCGGCACATTTTTTGTCAGGGTGTTATAATTGTGCCGCAGAGCAGGTTATGCCCATTACCCCGCCGCCGTTAAGGAACCGTTCGCGTCAGGTAACGCCCATCGTTTATCTCATCGCTCCCTTATACGTTGCGCTTCAAGTGCGGCTTTGCCGTGTTTTTCGGAGTAATGCGCCAAACCTGATTTGCTGCGTTTTAAACGCGCAAATCTTTACTTATTTAAAGAACTTCGGCATTATCTTGCCGGTTCAAATTACGGTAGTGATACCCCAGAGGATTAGATGGCCAAAGAAGACAATATTGAAATGCAGGGTACCGTTCTCGAAACGTTACCTAATACCATGTTCCGCGTAGAATTAGAAAACGGTCACGTGGTTACTGCACACATCTCCGGTAAAATGCGTAAAAACTACATCCGCATCCTGACGGGCGACAAAGTGACTGTTGAACTGACCCCGTACGACCTGAGCAAAGGCCGCATTGTCTTCCGTAGTCGCTGATTGTTTTCACGCCCGGGTGGCGTAAAGATAAAAAAAAGGTCGGTTTATCCGGCCTTTTTTGTTGTCCCTTTCCTGCATGAATACCGTTGATGCGAATTAACGTTATTTTTATTCCCCGCTGCGTCCCTTCCTTCTACATTAAATACTGAACTGCCTGTACGGCAGTGAACAAACCCAACCTCGATTTTCCCACACTCAATTCTTTCTAAGCTGCCTGTACGGCAGTGAACCTGGATCGTCAATGCTCAGCCGGGAATGGGCTTTTCTAAGCTGCCTGTACGGCAGTGAACAGGAATAATATCAGACAATCACGTTGATTTATTGAAGAAAAACGCAACGTCTTCCTGTCAGCCCCTTTTTCACTCAGGTTGTATATATAAAATAAAATCAATAAGTTAGTAACATGAAACAAAAAAGGGTATATTGCGCTCTGTTTTAATCTTCCACCATCCGCGCATACTCTTCTGTCAAAAAATCCACCAGCGCGCGTACGGACGGCAACAATCCACGGCGGGACGGAAATACCGCATGAATTACCTCTCTTCTGGGTTCCCATCCTTCCAGCAAGGCAATCAGCTCCCCCGCAGCCAGTTGGTCTTTCACCATTAAAACAGGTAACTGAACGAGGCCGACGCCCGCAACGGCCGCTTCACGCAGCGCCAGCATGTCTGTGGTGATCAAACGCGGTGTAAAGTGAACTTCAGCGCGCGCGCCCCTGCGGACCAAAGAGTTCCCAGCGGTGGATATGTTTACCTGAAGCCAGGCTCAGTCCGGGCCAGTGATGCAGTTCTGCTGGTGAAGAAGGATTTCCCATACGCTGTACCAATGCCGGGCTGGCAAACAAACGGTGCCCCCTGTCCGCCAGCACGCGCATCACCAGATCGCTGTCTTCAAAAGGACGCGGCCGGACGCGAATTGCAACGTCAATGCCCTCACCAACCACGTCAACACGGCGGTTGGTTGCTTCAAGTTGTAACGACACATCGGGATAACGCGCCATAAACTTCGCCAGCATTGGGCCGATATGTACATGTAGCAATGTCACTGGACATGTCAGTTTTACAATGCCGCGCGGCTCGACCTGCAAGGCGGCTATCGCATCCTGCGCCGCCTGTGCTTCCACCAGCATTGCCTTACAATGTTCATAAAAGGTCTGCCCGACTTCGGTGACATTAAATTGCCGCGTGGTTCGTTGAATAAGGCGAACGCCCAGCCGTTCCTCCAGTTGCGCAATACGTCGGCTAAGCTTTGACTTTGGTTCATCCAGCGCTCGCCCTGCCGCCGCAAATCCCCCCTCCTCGACGACATGAACAAACCACGCAAAATCATTGAGATCCGGTTTTGTCATTACATTGTCCTGTTTATAGAACGGTAAGGTCTATTTTAGCGACTACTCAGTTCATTGTCATAGATATAAGCTTATTTACATCAAGACAACGCCACCGAGGAGACCACCATGAAACAGATTACAGGCGTCTATACCGCACCTCGCCCGCACTGGGTTGGCGATGGATTTCCGGTTCGTTCGCTATTCTCTTATCAGTCCCATGCAGAGCAGTTAAGCCCGTTCCTGCTGCTGGACTATGCCGGGCCGCATACCTTTGCCCCTGGCGCCGAAAACGAAAAACGTGGAGTGGGAGAACACCCGCATCGCGGTTTTGAAACCGTCACGATTGTTTACAGCGGCGAAGTTGAGCACCGCGATTCAACAGGCCGCGGCGGCGTCATCGGCCCTGGCGATGTGCAGTGGATGACCGCAGGCGCAGGCATTTTGCATGAAGAGTTTCATTCTTCAGCCTTTACCCAACAGGGAGGCGAGCTGGAAATGGTGCAACTGTGGGTGAACCTGCCCGCGAAAGACAAAATGGCGGTGCCGGGTTATCAAAGCATCAGCAGCGATCTCATCCCTGCCGTAACGCTGCCTGACGAAGCCGGAACCGCGCGCATTATTGCGGGCCGCTATCAGGATGTGAAAGGCCCGGCGCATACCTTCTCACCGTTGAATGTCTGGGATATGCGCCTGCAACGCGATCGTCATCTTACGCTGCCCGTCGCTGAAGGGTGGAGCACCGCGCTGGTCGTCCTGAAAGGAAGTATTACGGTGAATGGCACAACACCGGTAAATGAAGCGCAACTGGTGGTGTTAAGCCAGGAAGGTGAAAACCTGTATCTCGAAGCCAGTAGCGATGCCAGCGTTCTGCTGTTGTCGGGCGAGCCGCTGAATGAGCCCATTGTCGGTTACGGCCCATTTGTCATGAACACAAAACAAGAAATCGCAGAAGCCGTACGCGATTTCAACTCCGGCCGTTTTGGCCAAATCTGAAAACATTGAGGAGTACACAACATGTCCAGTCCTGCTAATTTTAATGGTTTGCGCCCGGTAATTGACGTTAACGATTCCGTTATGCTGTTAATCGACCACCAGAGCGGGCTTTTCCAGACCGTTGGCGATATGCCGATGCCTGAATTGCGCGCCCGTGCGGCCGCGCTGGCCAAAATGGCGACCTTGTCGAAGATGCCGGTCATTACGACGGCATCTGTACCGCAGGGACCGAACGGCCCGCTGATCCCGGAGATCCACGCCAATGCACCGCACGCGCAGTATATTGCCCGTAAAGGCGAGATCAACGCCTGGGATAACGCTGATTTCGTCCAGGCGGTAAAAGCGACTGGCCGTAAAACGCTGATCATCGCCGGTACGATTACCAGCGTTTGCATGGCATTCCCGGCGATTAGCGCAGTCGCGGAAGGTTATAAAGTGTTTGCTGTTATTGATGCTTCCGGCACCTACAGCAAAATGGCCCAGGAAATCACGCTGGCACGCGTTGTTCAGGCGGGCGTCGTACCGATGGATACCGCCGCAGTGGCTTCCGAGTTGCAGGGCACCTGGAACCGTGAAGACGCAGCAGAGTGGGCTGAGGTTTACACTAAAGTGTTCCCGGCGTATCAGTTGTTGATCGAGAGTTACAGCAAAGCGCAGGAAGTGGTGAAAAACGGTGAGATACTGGATTCACAGCGCTAATCGTATTCCCTGCTCCCCCAGGGCAGGGAATATGTTCATTGCGTAACCAAACGATAATTAAAGCGTAAATTCTGCTTGACCGTTTTGGCGCAACTCCCTATAGTAGCGCCCCGTTGCCCCCCCAAGCGGTCAGGCAGCAATACAATATGGTGAGGTGTCCGAGTGGCTGAAGGAGCACGCCTGGAAAGTGTGTATACGGCAACGTATCGGGGGTTCGAATCCCCCCCTCACCGCCATATTCAGAAAAAGAGCTCGTACGAAAGTACGGGCTTTTTTTTCACCTGTTGCACATCGCCGGATGGCGGCGCTCGCGCCTTATCCGGCCTACGAGTGGCGCTCTGTAGGCCTGATAAGCGAAGCGCCATCAGGCTTCTCAGAACCAGGGAATGGTCGCCGTAGAACTTAATCCATAGCTTGTGAATGTCCCGCTAACAGGTTCAGAACGCAGTTCACCGTGGCGAATAAACACCCGAAATTGTTGCTGATTCGACAAGCTCTTAACGTTCAGGTAAGGCAAATCGCTATGCTGTTCGGTTGACTCCACTAGGCGCAGTTGCGCCTGCTCTTCCGTTAACCATCCCTTCCTGACGGAACGCCGCAATAACCGTTGTGGACTGCTTTTCACCTGCACCCGACTCACCGTGCGCCAGCCTTTTACAGCCGGAACAGGCGTTATCGCCATACACTGGCAATAATCATTCAGCCCCTTACGCCATGAACCGGCCTCAAGTTCCTGTAACGCTTTTCTAAGCTGCCTGTACGGCAGTGAACTGAAGCTGTTCGTCGCTATCATGGTGTTAATAAAGAAAAATATAAACACATAAAAATCATAGCGTTAAAAAACACTCAAAAAAAGGGTTTCCAGGTATCCGGGGCATGGCGGCAAAAAAAATCCGTAACCTCAAAAGAGATTACGGATTTTAGCGAGTTTATCTGAACGCGACTGGCGTTCAGATTTTACCGGTTACGAGATTAATGCGCGGCTTCCGGTTTGTGCTTTTGCGCACTCTGGAAGCCATACGTCAGCTCATTTTTCTCTTTATCCAGCGCAACGGTCACCTGGCCGCCGCCAACCAGCGAACCGAACAGCAGCTCGTTTGCCAACGGTTTTTTCAGGTTGTCCTGGACGACGCGCGTCATTGGACGTGCGCCCATCGCGCGGTCATAGCCTTTCTCAGCCAGCCAGTCACGCGCTTCCTGACTCACTTCCAGGGAAACGCCTTTCTGATCCAGTTGAACCTGCAACTCGACAATAAACTTATCGACAACCTGATGGATCACTTCAGTAGACAGGTGATCGAACCAGATAATGTTGTCGAGACGGTTACGGAACTCCGGCGTAAACACTTTCTTGATTTCACCCATCGCGTCCGTACTGTTGTCCTGATGGATGAGGCCAATCGATTTACGCTCAGTTTCACGCACACCGGCGTTGGTGGTCATCACCAGCACCACGTTGCGGAAATCCGCTTTACGCCCGTTGTTGTCCGTCAGCGTGCCGTTGTCCATCACCTGCAACAGCAGGTTAAAGACATCTGGATGCGCCTTCTCAATTTCATCCAGCAGCAGCACTGCATGCGGATGTTTGATAACCGCATCGGTCAGCAGACCGCCCTGGTCGAAACCGACATATCCCGGAGGCGCGCCGATCAGGCGGCTTACGGTGTGGCGTTCCATATACTCGGACATATCAAACCGCAGCAGCTCAATACCCAGCGCTTTGGAGAGCTGTACCGTTACCTCGGTTTTCCCTACCCCGGTAGGCCCCGCGAACAGGAACGAACCGACAGGTTTATGTTCATGACCGAGACCCGCACGGCTCATTTTGATCGCTTCGGTCAGCGCTTCAATTGCCTTATCCTGCCCGAAGACCAGCATTTTCAGGCGGTCGCCGAGGTTTTTCAGCGTATCGCGATCGCTCTGCGAGACGCTCTTCTCAGGAATACGCGCGATGCGCGCCACCACGGACTCAATATCCGCCACGTTGACGGTTTTCTTGCGCTTGCTGACCGGCATCAGACGAGCACGCGCACCGGCTTCGTCGATGACGTCAATCGCCTTATCCGGCAGATGACGGTCGTTGATGTATTTCACCGCCAGCTCTACCGCCGCACGCACCGCTTTCGCCGTGTAGCGAACATCGTGGTGCGCTTCGTACTTCGGTTTCAGGCCGTTGATGATCTGCACAGTCTCATCCACGGACGGCTCAGTGATATCAATTTTCTGGAAGCGACGCGCTAACGCGCGGTCTTTTTCGAAAATGTTGCTGAATTCCTGATACGTCGTGGAACCAATCACGCGGATCTTACCGCTGGAGAGCAGCGGTTTAATCAGGTTTGCGGCATCCACCTGGCCGCCCGACGCCGCACCCGCACCGATAATGGTGTGGATCTCATCAATAAACAGGATGCTGTTGGTGTCCTGTTCCAGCTGTTTGAGCAGCGCTTTAAAACGTTTTTCGAAATCGCCGCGATACTTGGTGCCCGCCAGCAGCGAGCCGATATCCAGCGAGTAGAGGGTGCAATCCGCCATCACTTCCGGCACATCGCCCTGGACAATACGCCAGGCCAGACCTTCGGCAATCGCCGTCTTACCGACGCCGGACTCACCCACCAGTAGCGGGTTATTTTTCCGGCGGCGACACAGCACCTGAATGGCACGCTCCAGCTCTTTTTCACGGCCAATCAGCGGATCGATTCCGCCCACGCGAGCAAGCTGGTTAAGGTTAGTCGTGAAGTTCTCCATACGTTCCTCCCCGCCAACTTGTTCTTCGCTATTTGGCTGATTGCCGGGGTCAGAAGACTGACTCGGCTCGTCCTTTCGCGTCCCATGAGAAATAAAGTTCACCACGTCGAGGCGGCTGACTTCATGCTTACGCAGCAGATAAGCCGCCTGGGATTCCTGTTCGCTGAAGATAGCCACCAGCACATTCGCGCCAGTTACCTCACTGCGCCCGGAGGACTGAACGTGAAAGACCGCACGTTTGCAGCACGCGCTGAAAACTCAACGTCGGCTGTGTGTCGCGCTCTTCTTCGCTGGCAGGCCAGTACGGGTGTGGTTTGTTCAATGAAGGCTTCAAGTTCCTGACGGAGCGCCACCAAATCCACGGAGCACGCTTCCAGCGCTTCGCGGGCCGATGGGTTACTGAGCAACGCCAGTAACAAGTGCTCGACGGTCATAAACTCATGTCGGTGCTCGCGCGCTCTGGCGAAAGCCATGTTTAAACTGAGTTCCAGTTCTTGATTGAGCATAGGCACCTCCCCCAATTTTTACGCCTGCATTCAGGCTTTTTCCAGCGTACACAGCAACGGATGCTCGTTCTCCCTCGCATACTTGTTCACCATCGCCACTTTGGTCTCCGCGACCTCGGCGGTAAATACGCCGCAGATAGCTTTACCTTGATAGTGAACCGCAAGCATCAGTTGCGTTGCACGTTCTACATCATAAGAAAAGAATTTTTTGTAACACGTCAATAACAAACTCCATTGGAGTGTAATCATCATTGACTAATATCACTTTATACATAGATGGCGGTTTTAGCGCGTCGCGCACCTTATCTTCCGCCAGCTGGTCAAAATCCAGCCAATCGTTCGTCTTACCCATTGTCAGTCGTCATCTTCGGTTACGGTTACCGGCAGAACGTACTGCCGCTGACAAGAGCCTATGCACGCAATCAATCTACCCCAATTAATAGATAACTATCATCTATCTCTGTCATCCGCGACATCTGTCACATTACCGGCAATAGCGTTAACTGCTTCAAATTTTTGATTCATTTTTACCCCATCCACCCCGCCTGGCGCTTGACGCCCCGCCTGATTTCTCTAAATTGTAGTTTCGAGAGTTGGCGAGGTTTTGAACAGCCCCACTCCGCCACCGGTTCATTCCATCTTACTTATATAAGATTTACGAAGGATGTCGAAGCATGGAAACGGGTACTGTAAAGTGGTTCAACAATGCCAAAGGGTTTGGTTTCATCTGCCCTGAAGGCGGCGGCGAAGATATTTTCGCCCATTACTCCACCATTCAAATGGATGGTTACAGAACGCTTAAAGCCGGGCAGTCTGTCCGGTTTGATGTCCACCAGGGGCCAAAAGGCAATCATGCCAGTGTCATCGTGCCCATCGAAGCAGAAGCCGTTGCATAGCTCTTCTGTCTCATTGTGTACATCCCGCAGTCAAAAATGCCAGCCCGATCGGCTGGCATTTTTATTTCTGCGCCATTGCTTTTTGCCGGATGGCGACGCTGACGCGCCTTACCCGGCCTACAAACATCCGGCAAGATTCACTCCCGCGCCAGCGCATCTACCGGATCGAGTCGTGCCGCATTACGTGCGGGCAACCAGCCAAACAGTATCCCGGTAAACGTCGAGCACAAGAACGCCGTCAGGAGCGCGACGGGCGAGAAGCCAATTTCCCAGCCGGGTAAAAACATCTGTAGCGTAAAGGCGATCAGCATCGACAGCCCGATCCCCAACGCGCCGCCGACCAGACACACCAGCACCGCTTCAATTAAGAACTGTTGCAGCACATCGCTGGCGCGCGCGCCTACCGCCATACGGATGCCAATCTCCCGGGGTTCGTTCAGTGACGGAAACCAGCATAATGTTCATTACGCCAATCCCCCCTACCACCAGTGAGATAACCGCAACCAGCGTCAGGAACAGTTGAAGAGTACGTGTGGTCTTTTCGGCGGTTTTCAAGACGCCGTCCATATTCCAGGTAAAGAAATCCTTCTTCCCGTGGCGCAGCGTCAGCAGGCGGGTAAGCTGCTGCTCAGCCTGCGCGCTGTCAAATCCCTCTTTCACCCGAACGGTGATGGAGTTCAGCCATGACTGCCCCATCACCCGCCGGACATCGTGCTGTACGGTAGCCAGACGCGGAGGATCTTACTGCTGCCGAACATAGACTGTTTCTCTTCGGCCACGCCGATCACCGTTGCAGGCATATTACCGACCAGGATCACTTCGCCCACCACTTTCGCTTTATTGGGGAAAAGTTGACGCCGCGTGTTGCTGTCGAGCACCACCACCTGTGCCCGGCCATTCAACTGCTCTCTGTTGAACGTGTTCCCCTCGCTAAAGGTCATGCCGTAGACGTTAAAATAGTCGCCGCTGACGCCATTGGCGCTGGCGGCCACGTCGATGTTGCCGTAGCGAAGCCGCAGATTTTGCGATACGGCAGGCGTCGCGGACGTTACCCACGCCTGCTTCTGAATCGCGTTCAGATCGTCATATTTCAGCGCCTGCTGATATTGCGGATCGTCGTCGCCGAAGTCTTTACCGGGGTAAATATCGATAGTATTGGTGCCAATGGCGCGAATATCCGCCAGTACCATCTGTTTTGCCGCATCGCCGACCACCACGATCGACACCACCGACGCAATCCCGATAATAATCCCCAGCATGGTGAGTAAGGTGCGCATTTTATTGGCGGCCATCGCCAGCCACGCCATCGTGAGCGCCTCACGAAATCCGCTGACAAACTGGCTCCAGCCAGAGGCCGTTTTGACGACGGGCTCCGCAATGCCTTGCCCCGCTTGCGTTTTCTGCGACGGCGGATTACGCACGATCTCGCCATCGTGGATTTCAATCACCCGTTCGGCCTGAGCGGCAACCTGCGGGTCGTGGGTCACGATAATGACCGTATGCCCCCGATCGCGCAGTTGATGCAGAATCGCCATCACTTCATCGCCGGAATGGCTGTCGAGCGCCCCCGTCGGTTCATCGGCGAGGATCACCTGCCCGCCGTTCATCAGCGCGCGCGCAATACTCACCCGCTGCTGTTGCCCGCCGGAGAGCTGCGAAGGCTGATAATCCACCCGATCGCCCAGCCCCAGCCGTTGCAGCAACTCTTCGGCCCGCTCCAGCCGTCGTTTGCGCTCCGTACCGGCATAAACGGCGGGCACCTCAACGTTTTGCGCCGCCGTCAGATGTGAGAGCAAATGATAACGCTGGAAGATAAAACCAAAATGTTCGCGGCGAAGTTGCGCCAGCGCGTCGCTGTCGAGCGTGGAGACATCCCGCCCCGCAATCCGATAGGTGCCGCTGGTAGGTTTATCCAGACAGCCGAGGATATTCATCAGGGTCGATTTACCGGAACCGGACGCGCCGACAATCGCTACCATCTCTCCGGCATGAATTTGCAGGGAGATGCCCTTCAGCACCTCGACCTGTTCTTCACCTGACGGATAACTACGGCGAATATTGCTCAGCTCAAGCAATGCCGTCATTGCGCGGCTCCAGGTTTGCTCTCGCTGATCACCACCTCATCGCCCTCTTCCAGTCCCTTGACGATCTCCACGTCGGTATCGTTACGCGCGCCAATCGACACCTCGCGTTCACGGGTTTCGCCGTTACGCAACAGCGTGACTTTGTAGCGGTTGTTGCCGACCGGGTCGCCAAGCGCCGCCAGCGGAATCGTCAGCACGTTTTTAATGTCCGTGAGCTGAATATGCACCTGTGCGGTCATGTCCAGGCGCAAAATCCCTTTCGGGTTAGGAACTTCAAAACGCGCGTAATAGAAAATAGCGTCGTTCACTTTTTCAGGCGTGGGCAGGACATCTTTCAGCGCGCCTTCATAGCGGGTCTGAGGGTCGCCCAGCACGGTAAACCAGGCTTTTTGTCCGGGACGCAGGTGAATAACGTCCGCTTCGGAAACCTGCGCCTTCACCAGCATGGTGCTCATATCCGCCAGCGTCAGGATATTTGGCGCCTGTTGAGCGGCAATCACCGTCTGTCCCTGCAAGGTGGTGATTTGCGTCACCTCGCCTGCCATCGGGGCGACAATGCGGGTGTAATCCAGGTTGGTTTTTGCCGTATCAAGGGAAGCCTGATTACGTTTAATCTGCGCGTCAATCGTGCCGATCTGCGCCTGTTTGACGGCCATTTCCGTCGCGGCCGTATCCAGTTCCTGTCGCGAAATCGCCTGGGTTTTCGCCAGCTGTTGCTGGCGTGACAGGGTGACGCGCGCCAGTTTCCACTCGGCTTCAGCCTGTCGGCGCTGAGCGCGTAATTCCATCAGCGTGGCTTCCACCTCTTTGATCTGGTTTTCCGCCTGTTCAGGATCGATAACGCCAAGCAGCTGATCTTTTTTCACCTTGTCGCCAATTGCGACCGACAGCGTTTTAAGCTGGCCGCTGACCTGCGCCCCGACATCCACTTTGCGCAGCGCATCCAGTTTCCCCGTCGCCAGCACGCTCTGCTGGAGGTCGCCCGGACGGACAATCAGCGTTTGATAGTGGGGTAGCGGCGCATTTAACGTTCGCCAGAGCGTAAACATCGCCACGATGATAATGAGGGCGATGAGAAGATAGCGCTTTTTCATTTTTCCCTTGAGCTTCATAACGATCCAACATTCCCCGAGATATCCACCAGAGTGGGAAGATAAACCTTAACGGTAAATAAACAAACACTGAAAAACGCGCCGAATATCGCCGTCGCTATCCATTGCTGGACTGCATTCCGCCACAGATGTCGCGGCTTGTTTCGCCGTTAATCCGCTCTCCCGCGCGCCAGCCAGAGTACGCGGGAGAACATTTTTTTGAACAGCGTCGGCACCGCGTCAACGCCGCGTCGCCCTGCCTCCATCGCCACTTCAATGGCTAAATCAGGCTTTGACGAGCGGTGGATCGCCTTCGAGATAATTTTCCGCATATTCATTGGAACGTTTTCCGGTATTTGCGCCACCCGATGAAAGACATCAGCAAATCCTGACCGATACATAAAATGTTCCATATCCAGAGCAGGCAATGCCGTCAGGTGCTCACGCTCTTCTTCCCGGTCGTTATTCAGCAAACCGCGCACCGTTGCGGCATATTTTTTCCCGGCTTCGTCGCCATCCACCAGCACATGCCACTCAATCCCCATCCGTCGGGCGAATTTTACCAGCGGTCTCAGGCCAGACTGGGCGAATTCGATCACTTTAATCCCTTCGGCATCGAAGTGATGCCCACACTGGCGCGCCAGTTCGTTGATAACCCAGGTTTCCGTTTCGCCCTCCACCAGCAGCCAGCAGCGGGAAAACAGCGACGAGGCCCGGTTAAAACGAATATGAAAAGCGATGCGGCGACCATCTTCCGCGCTCAGCCCGCCAGGCCCCAGTCGCCAGGCCGCGACCCGTGAAGATTCACGTACCAGACGGACAACGTGCTCCACAGGCGTCAGCGACAGCAGCTCGCCGGAATTGGTCGTTGCCACACGTTGCAGCGGTAAAAGATTCAACAACTGCCATGCCACCGACAGCATAATCGGATGCAGACGCGTTTCCGGGTCTTCAACCAATAATAATGGTCGGGCATCTTTATCCAGCCGCAGCGTCCCTTTTGCCTGTAATAGCGTGGAGAACAGCCCCAGCAGGATCACGCGATGCGTGCGGCCGCCGGGTTTGTCGATCATCCGGTTAATAATGTCCAGGTAGCGCCAGCTACGCTGCTCGTTGTTCGAACGGCGACGCATCAACCGATGACGGGATTGCCCCGCGCCTTGCTCGGAAAAGTAATGCTCCAGCAGCTGTACCATCGCCGAAAGCCCCTGGCGGATCTGCCCGTCCGTTAAATTCTGCGGACGGGTCGCCAGCTCTCGCGCCAGAAAGTCCAGCTGGCAGGCGGTAACTTCAACATCGGGAACATCGGGCACCGTACCGTTACGGATGCGTCGCATAAAGCGCGCATCGCGCAGGCGCAGTACCGGCATCAAACGAATGAGATGGTGTGCCTGGCGATTAATATCATCGATCGGTAGCGGGTGGCCGTCGCCATCAAGGAAGCTGCGCAGCGTCATCACGCTGCCATCTGCCGCGCTCTCCCCCTCCAGACGGTAGAAAATACGGTGAAAGCCATCCTGACAGGGAGACCAGCATGCCTCCAGCGGGCGGTATCGACGCACCCGATGGCGGCCTGGCTGAGATTCACGGAAAGTGAGGATAATATGCAGATGATGTTCACGTCCCAGAATATCTCCGGGGGGGAAACCAGAAATCCTCGCGGATGAAATGATACAGTTCCGATTCTGGCGACAGCAGCAGAGTTAAGGCATCCAGCAGGCTGGATTTCCCCCACGCGTTCTCCCCAATCAGCACGTTGTTTTGCTCCAGCATCAACGATAATCGATTGATCCCGCGAAAACCCACAATCTCAACGCGTTCGAGAATCATGTATCCTCCAGAAATGAACAACTTATCCTTTCCGCAGTATAACGACAAAAATCCGTTTGCATGGCGTGATAATTGCAGCATTAAGTCCGTGCACTACACTCTTTATTAAGACAAATCAGAACGTGCACTACACTCTTTATTAAGACAAATCAGAATAAGGATTCACACCACATTGCCCTAAATCAAACTAACTGAATTTTTTTAACTGGTGATTGGGTGACGTTCGTTCTTAAAATACAGTTTCCTGCATTATGTCGTCACCCTTTTATGACGATAAAAAAAACAGCCGCATATTCAATGTGGTTAATTTTATTATTTGAGGTGGTTATGTTTAGAAAATTAGCAGCCGAATGTTTCGGTACATTCTGGCTCGTTTTCGGTGGCTGGCGGAAGCGCCGTTCTGGCTGCGGCATTCCCTGAACTGGGAATTGGTTTTGCGGGTGTCGCGCTGGCTTTTGGTCTGACCGTACTGACAATGGCATTCGCCCGTAGGTCATATTTCCGGCGGACATTTTAACCCCGGCAGTGACATTAGGTTTATGGGGCTGGCGGTCGTTTTCCGGCAAAAGAGGTCATTGGCTATATTATCGCTCAGGTTGTCGGCGGTATTATTGCTGCGGCGGTGCTGTATCTGATTGCCAGCGGTAAAGCAGGCTTTGATGCCGCTGCCAGCGGTTTTGCCTCTAACGGTTACGGCGAACATTCCCCTGGCGGTTATTCCATGCTTTCCGCCATCGTCATTGAAATCGTGCTGACCGCCGGTTTCCTGCTGGTCATTCATGGCGCGACGGACAAACACGCCCCGGCGGGTTTTGCCCCGATAGCTATTGGTCTGGCGTTAACCCTGATTCACCTGATCAGTATTCCGGTCACCAACACCTCTGTGAACCCGGCGCGCAGCACCGCGGTTGCGATCTTCCAGGGCGGTTGGGCATTACAACAACTGTGGCTGTTCTGGGTGATGCCGATTATCGGCGGTATTCTGGGTGGCGTGCTGTACCGCACGCTGCTTGAAAAACGCGATTAATTGAGTGAAGTCCGTGGTGTCGGGTGGCGACTACGCCTTACCCGACCTGCGGTACAGTACAATAAGCAGGCCGGGTAAGCGTTAACGCCACCCGGCTTTTTTTTGCTCCTTTACCTGACCGCCTTTATTGGGTAGTGTCATTGCGCTGTCTCGCATATAAAGGACCCGGTTGTTCATGTTTTCAGGACTTTTAATCATTTTGGTTCCACTGATTGTGGGCTACCTCATTCCACTTCAGCATCAGGCCGCATTAAAACTGATCAACCGGCTGTTAAGCTGGATTGTCTACGTCATTCTCTTTTTTATGGGGATCAGCCTGGCGTTCCTGGATAATCTCGCCAGTAATTTGCTCGCTATTTTTCATTATTCCGCTGTCAGTATTACCGTTATTTTGCTGTGCAACATCGCGGCATTATTCTGGCTGGAACGTTCGCTACCGTGGCGACACAACCACCAGCAGGAGAAATTACCTTCACGTATCGCGATGGCGCTTGAGTCACTTAAATTATGCGGCGTCGTGGTGCTGGGTTTTCTGCTTGGCCTCAGCGGGCTGGCATTTCTCAACACGCCACGGAAGCCAGCGAATATACGCTGATCTTCTTATTATTCCTGATCGGCATCCAGTTGCGAAACAATGGCATGACCTTAAAACAGATTGTGCTGAATCGCCGGGGGATGATTGTCGCCGTGGTGGTGGTCGCCAGCTCTATGCTCGGCGGGGTTATCAATGCGCTCATTCTCGGCCTGCCGATCAAAACCGCGCTGGCAATGGCATCGGGTTTCGGCTGGTATTCCCTGTCCGGCATTTTATTGACCGAATCGTTCGGCCCGGTAATTGGCAGCGCCGCTTTCTTTAACGATCTGGCGCGCGAGCTGATAGCGATTATGCTGATCCCCGGTCTGGTTCGTCGCAGTCGCTCCACCGCGTTAGGGTTATGCGGCGCCACGTCGATGGACTTCACGTTGCCGGTGCTTCAGCGTACAGGCGGTCTGGAGATGGTGCCTGCCGCCATCGTTCACGGTTTTATCCTCAGCCTGCTGGTGCCGATCCTGATGGCCTTTTTCTCAGCCTGATACCTCCCTGGCGGTAGAACCCTGCCGCCAAAATTGCGCTAAATCAATCTCCCTGTAAATTATGTAAGAAATCACTTTTATCCCTTTGCGCGTAGGCATAACCTTAAACATGTATATTAAATATAACTTTAAAAAAGGTGTGACCATGTTTTGTGTGCAATGTGAACAAACCATCCGTACTCCGGCGGGGAACGGCTGCTCCTACGCGCAGGGTATGTGCGGTAAAACAGCGGAAACGTCCGATCTCCAGGATCTGCTGATTGCGTCCCTGCAAGGTCTGTCTGCATGGGCTGCTAAAGCCCGTGAATATGGCATCATCGATCATGACGTTGACAACTTTGCCCCGCGTGCATTTTTCTCCACTCTGACCAACGTTAACTTCGACTCTCCGCGTATCGTCGGCTATGCCCGTGAAGCGATCGCCCTGCGCGAATCGCTGAAAGCGCAGTGCCAGAACATCGATGCAAGCGCCACGGTAAACAACCCGATGGCCGACCTGCAACTGGTCAGCGACGATCTGGGCGATTTGCAACGTCAGGCCGCCGAGTTCACCCCGAACAAAGACAAAGCCGCTATTGGCGAGAATATCCTCGGCCTGCGTCTGCTTTGCCTGTACGGCCTGAAAGGTGCGGCAGCGTATATGGAGCACGCCCACGTTCTGGGTCAGTATGACAACGACATCTACGCGCAGTACCACAAAATCATGGCGTGGCTGGGCACCTGGCCTTCCGATATGAACGCTCTGCTGGAATGTTCTATGGAAATCGGCCAGATGAACTTCAAAGTGATGAGCATCCTGGATGCCGGTGAAACCACCAAATACGGCCACCCGACCCCAACTCAGGTTAACGTGAAAGCGGTTGAAGGTAAGTGCATCCTGATCTCCGGTCACGACCTGAAAGATCTGTACAACCTGCTGGAGCAGACCGAAGGGACTGGCGTGAACGTCTATACCCACGGTGAAATGCTGCCCGCGCACGGTTACCCGGAACTGCGTAAATTCAAACACCTGGTCGGTAACTATGGCAGCGGCTGGCAGAACCAGCAGGTTGAATTCGCCCGCTTCCCTGGCCCTATCGTGATGACCTCTAACTGCATCATCGACCCGACCGTTGGCGCGTATGACGACCGTATCTGGACGCGCAGCATCGTCGGTTGGCCGGGCGTAAATCACCTGGAAGGCGAAGATTTCTCTCCGGTTATCGCCCAGGCGCAGCAGATGGCAGGCTTCCCGTACAGCGAAATCCCGCATCTGATCACCGTTGGTTTCGGTCGCCAGACGCTGCTGGGCGCAGCAGACAGCCTGATCGACCTGGTCAGCCGCGAAAAACTGCGTCACATCTTCCTGGTGGGCGGCTGTGACGGCGCGCGTGGCGAACGTAACTACTTCACCGATTTCGCGACCAGCGTACCGGATGACTGCCTGATTCTGACGCTGGCCTGTGGTAAATACCGCTTCAACAAACTGGAATTCGGCGACATCGAAGGTCTGCCGCGTCTGGTTGACGCCGGTCAGTGTAACGACGCTTACTCCGCCATCATTCTGGCCGTCACGCTGGCAGAAAAACTGGGCTGTGGCGTGAACGACCTGCCGCTGTCTCTGGTGCTCTCCTGGTTCGAACAGAAAGCGATCGTCATCCTGCTGACGCTGTTGTCTCTGGGCGTGAAAAACATCGTGACCGGGCCGACTGCGCCAGGTTTCTTCACCCCGGATCTGCTGGCTGTCCTCAACGAGAAATTTGGCCTGCGTCAGGTCACCACCGTTGAAGAAGATATGCAGCAACTGTTGAGCGCGTAAGGAGTTTTAGAATGACGATGCCAACCACTCAGTGTCCGTGGCGGATGCAGGTACATCACATCCATCAGGAAACCCCGGATGTGTGGACTCTCTCATTACTGTGTCACGATCACTATCCGTACCGTGCCGGTCAGTATGCGCTGGTCAGCGTTCGCAACTCTGCGGATACGCTGCGGGCCTACACCATTTCGTCCACGCCGGGCGTGAGCGAGTACATTACGCTGACGATCCGTCGCATTGATGAAGGCGCAGGTTCACAGTGGTTAACCCGCGAGGTGAAACGCGGCGACTATATCTGGCTGTCCGATGCGATGGGCGACTTTGTCTGCGAAGACAAAGCCGAAGACAAGTTCCTGATGCTGGCGGCCGGTTGCGGCGTCACGCCAATTATGTCGATGCGTCGCTGGCTGGCAAAATACCGCCCGCAGGCAGATGTGCAGGTGATCTTCAACGTGCGTTCGCCGCAGGATGTGATTTTCGCTGAGGAATGGCGTCAGTACCCGGTCACGCTGGTGGCGGAGAACAATGCGACCCACGGTTTCGTGGCGGGTCGCCTGACCACTGAATTACTGAAAAACGTGCCGGACCTGGCATCGCGCACCGTCATGACCTGCGGCCCGGCGCCGTATATGGACATGGTTGAGCAGGAAGTGAAAGCGCTCGGCGTAACGCGCTTCTTTAAAGAGAAGTTCTTTACACCAGTTGCCGAAGCGGCAACGGAGGGTCTGAAGTTCACCAAACTGCAACCGGCGCAGGAGTTTTACGCGCCTGTCGGCACCACGCTGCTGGACGCGCTGGAAAGCAATAAAGTTCCGGTGACCGTGGCATGTCGTGCTGGCGTATGCGGCTGCTGCAAAACCAAAGTGGTTTCCGGTGAATATACGGTCAGCAGCACCATGACGCTGACCGATGCGGAAATCGCCGACGGTTATGTACTGGCCTGCTCCTGCCATCCGCAGGGCGATTTAGTTCTGGCATAAGCTCTCATTGCCGGATGACGCTTCGCTTACCCGGCCTGCCATTTTTCGGCAGGCCGGGTAAGGCATTTACGCCGCCATCCGGCAATTCTTCACCGCCAGGCCGAATTTCCCGCAACAGAGAACCGCCCCGCCCCCAGAAACGCCACCGCCAGCGCGCCAATAAAGAAATAAACTAAACTTTCTATCGCCCATGCGCCGACGGCATCCAGTTGCCAGGTTTTCCCGGTGCCGACCATTAACCACGCCACCACCATCGTCAATGCCAGCACCAGCGCAGCAGGACGTGTAAGAATACCCAGCACAATCAGGCAAGGCGCAATCACCTCGCCCACCAGCACGCCATAGGCGATAAACCCAGGCAATCCTTTTGCAATCAGCATATTGCTAATGCCATCAATACCGTCGAACAGTTTATGCAGGCCGTGAAACAGCATCAGCCCCCTACTGCGAGGCGTAACAGAAACTTGCCAAAATCTTCATGCGTCAGCATACGGTTCACTGCATTTAATAACGTTGTAACCATCTGAATTGACTCCTGGTTCCGGCTGGTTTGCCATTAAATTACGCGTTCTGTCGGTTGAAATATAGCTGCTGAAAATAAGGGGTGATGACAAAGCGTAACGATTATCTTCATCTAAACTTGTAACCGGTATCACATTACAGGAGATGGAAAACCATGAAACAAACCGTTGCCGCTTACATTGCAAAAACACTTGAACAGGCTGGCGTGAAACGTATCTGGGGCGTGACGGGCGACTCCCTGAACGGCCTGAGCGACAGCCTGAACCGGATGGGGACAATTGACTGGATGTCGACGCGCCATGAAGAGGTCGCCGCCTTTGCCGCTGGCGCGGAAGCGCAACTCACCGGTGAACTGGCGGTGTGCGCGGGTTCATGCGGGCCTGGCAACCTGCATTTGATTAACGGTCTGTTCGATTGCCACCGTAATCACGTCCCGGTTCTGGCTATCGCCGCCCACATTCCTTCCAGCGAAATCGGCAGCGGCTACTTTCAGGAGACCCACCCACAAGAGCTGTTTCGCGAATGCAGCCACTATTGCGAGCTGGTTTCCACCCCGGAGCAGATCCCGCAGGTACTGGCGATCGCCATGCGTAAAGCGGTGCTTAACCGTGGCGTCTCCGTCGTGGTGCTGCCGGGCGACGTTGCGCTGAAACCGGCGCCGGAAAGCGCCAGCACCCACTGGTATCATGCCCCGCTGCCGGTCGTGACCCCGGCCGAAGAAGAGCTGAAAAAACTGGCACAGCTATTACGTTACTCCAGCAATATCGCCCTGATGTGCGGCAGCGGCTGCGCGGGCGCGCATAAAGAACTGGTGGAATTCGCCGCCAAAATTAAAGCGCCAATTGTTCATGCGCTGCGCGGCAAAGAGCATGTAGAGTACGACAACCCTTACGATGGTGGGCATGACGGGATTGATCGGCTTCTCATCCGGTTTCCATACGATGATGAATGCTGACACCCTGATCCTGCTCGGCACCCAGTTTCCCTATCGCGCCTTTTACCCGACCGACGCCAAAATCATTCAAATCGATATCAACCCGGCAAGCATTGGCGCGCACAGTAAAGTCGATATGGCGCTGGTCGGCGATATTCGCTCCACGCTCGCCGCGTTATTGCCGATGCTGGAAGAAAAAACCGATCGTAAATTCCTTGATAAAGCGCTGGAGCACTATCGCGACGCGCGCAAAGGGCTGGATGATTTAGCCAAACCGAGCGAGAAAGCGATTCACCCGCAATATCTGGCGCAGCAGATCAGCCGTTTCGCCGCAGATGACGCCATCTTCACCTGCGACGTCGGCACACCGACCGTATGGGCGGCGCGTTATCTGAAAATGAACGGTAAGCGCCGTCTGCTGGGATCGTTTAACCACGGTTCAATGGCCAATGCCATGCCGCAGGCATTAGGCGCCCAGGCCACCGAACCGGGTCGTCAGGTGATCGCCATGTGCGGCGACGGGGGATTCAGTATGCTAATGGGCGATTTCCTCTCTGTCGTACAGATGAAGCTGCCGGTAAAAATTGTTGTTTTCAACAACAGCGTACTGGGCTTTGTGGCAATGGAGATGAAAGCGGGCGGCTACCTCACCGACGGCACCGAGCTGCACGACACGAACTTCGCCCGCATTGCTGAAGCCTGCGGCATTACAGGGCTTCGCGTTGAAAAAGCCGCCGACGTCGACGAGGCGCTGCAACGCGCGCTGTCTATCGACGGTCCGGTACTGGTCGATGTGGTCGTGGCGAAAGAAGAACTGGCCATTCCGCCGCAAATCAAACTGGAGCAGGCCAAAGGGTTTAGCCTGTATATGCTGCGCGCGATCATCAGCGGGCGCGGTGATGAAGTGATCGAACTGGCGAAAACCAACTGGCTAAGGTAAAACAATGCACATCGCCTTTTAAACTATAGGGATGTGCAATGATCGATTTACGTAGTGATACCGTTACCCGGCCGAGTCGTGCCATGCTCGAAGAGATGATGGCCGCCCCGGTCGGGGACGACGTGTACGGAGATGACCCAACCGTCAACGCCCTCCAGCAATACGCCGCTGAGCTTTCTGGCAAAGACGCGGCGATTTTTTTACCCACCGGCACTCAGGCTAACCTGGTCGCCCTGCTCAGCCACTGTGAACGCGGCGAAGAGTATATCGCCGGTCAGGGCGCGCATAACTATCTGTACGAGGCAGGCGGCGCGGCGGTGCTGGGCAGCATTCAACCGCAGCCCATTGATGCCGCCGCAGACGGCACGTTGCCGCTGGATAAGGTCGCCGCGAAGATCAAGGCGGATGATATCCATTTTGCCCGTACTCGCTTACTCAGTCTGGAAAACACCCACAACGGTAAAGTGCTGCCGCGCGAATATTTAAAACAGGCGTGGGAATTTACCCGCGAGCGCGGTCTGGCGTTGCACGTTGACGGCGCGCGTATTTTTAACGCGGTCGTCGCCTACGGCTGCGAACTGAAAGACATTACTCAATACTGCGACTCATTCACCATTTGCCTGTCAAAAGGCCTGGGGACGCCGGTAGGCTCACTGTTAGTCGGCAACCAGGACTACATTAAGCGCGCCATCCGCTGGCGCAAAATGACCGGCGGCGGTATGCGTCAGGCGGGTATTCTGGCGGCTGCCGGGCTGTACGCGTTGAAGAATAACGTCGCACGTTTACAGGACGATCACGACAACGCGGCCTGGATGGCGGAGCAACTGCGTGAAGCCGGCGCGGATGTTATGCGTCACGACACCAATATGCTGTTTGTCCGCGTTGGTGAAGAGAACGCGGCGGCGCTGGGCGAATACATGAAGGCACATGACGTGCTGATCAACGCGTCGCCGATCGTGCGTCTGGTGACGCATCTGGACGTATCGCGTGAACAGCTTGCTGAAGTCGCCGCCCACTGGCGCGCCTTTTTAACCCTCTAAGGAGACGGACGTGCCGCAACGTATTTTGGTTCTTGGCGCCAGTGGTTACATTGGTCAACATCTGGTGCGGGCGCTCAGCGCGCAAGGGCACCAGATTCTGGCGGCGGCACGTCGCATCGAACGGCTGGAAAAACAGCAACTGGCTAACGTCAGTTGTCATAAAGTCGATCTCAACTGGCCGGATAATCTGCCCGCGCTGCTCCGCGAGGTCGACACCGTCTATTACCTGGTGCATGGCATGGGCGAAGGCGGCGATTTTATTGCCCATGAGCGCCAGGTTGCGATGAACGTGCGCGATGCGCTGCGTGAGGTACCGGTCAAACAGCTCATATTCCTCAGTTCGTTGCAGGCGCCGAAACATGAGCAGTCTGACCATTTGCGTGCCCGGCAGTTAACTGCGGAGACGCTGCGAGAATCCGGCGTGCCGGTGACTGAACTGCGCGCCGGCATTATCGTCGGCGCAGGTTCAGCCGCCTTCGAAGTGATGCGCGATATGGTCTACAATCTGCCGGTGCTGACGCCGCCTCGCTGGGTGCGCTCCCGAACCACGCCCATCGCGCTGGAAAATTTGCTGCACTATCTGGTGGCGTTGCTGGATCACCCTGCCTGCGAGCACCGGGTTCTCGAAGCCGCCGGGCCGCAGGTCTTAAGCTATCAGGAGCAGTTCAAACACTTTATGGCCGTCAGCGGCAAACATCGCCTGCTGATCCCCATCCCTTTTCCGACCCGCTGGATTTCAGTCTGGTTTTTAAATGTCATTACGTCCGTTCCGCCGACCACGGCAAAAGCGCTGATCCAGGGCTGAAACATGACCTGCTGGCCGATGATACCGAACTGCGGGCGTTGGTCCCCCAGACGCTCATCTCCTTTGACGATGCCGTGCGTCGCACGCTGAAGGAGGAAGAAAAACTGGTCAACTCCAGCGACTGGGGATACGACGCCCAGGCGTTTGCCCGCTGGCGACCAGAGTATGGCTATTTTGCCAAACAGGCCGGATTCACGGTTAAAACCTCCGCCAGCCGGAAAGCCCTGTGGCAGGTGATCAACCGTCTCGGCGGCAAAGAAGGCTATTTCTTTGGCAATATTCTCTGGAAGACGCGTGCGGCAATGGATCTGCTGGTGGGGCATCGACTGGCAAAAGGCCGACCTGAACACGCGCTTCTTCAGACCGGCGACACGGTGGACAGTTGGAAAGTCATCATTGTCGAGCCGGAAAAGCAGCTGACCTTACTGTTTGGCATGAAAGCGCCGGGCCTTGGCCGTCTGAGCTTTACCCTTGAAGATAAAGGCGATCACCGGCAAATTGACGTGCGCGCCTGGTGGCACCCGCACGGGATGCCCGGCCTTTTCTACTGGCTGCTGATGATCCCGGCGCATCTCTTTATTTTCCGGGCATGACAAAGCGAATCGCCCGGCTTGCAGAACAAATCACAGATTAATCATAAAAACATACTGTATTCTTTCATGTTTCCCATTGCATACCGACGTAATTCACGGAAGAATGCGCACGAAGTTCTATTAACCACAGTGGATTGATATGAAGGTACTGGTTACCGGCGCCACCAGCGGCTTAGGTCGAAACGCGGTTGAGTTTTTGCGCAATAAAGGCATCAGCGTCAGAGCTACCGGTCGCAATGAAGCGATGGGCAAGCTGCTGCAAAAAATGGGGGCGGAATTTGTCCATGCGGATTTGACCGAGCTGGTCTCTTCGCAGGCAAAAGTGATGCTCGCAGGCATTGATACGCTGTGGCACTGCTCCAGTTTCACCTCGCCGTGGGGAACCCAGGAAGCCTTCGATCTGGCGAACGTCCGCGCCACCCGACGCCTCGGCGAATGGGCCGTCGCCTGGGGCGTACGTAACTTTATTCATATCTCCTCTCCGTCACTCTATTTTGATTATCACCACCATCGCGATATCAAAGAGGATTTTCGTCCGCACCCGCTTCGCCAACGAATTTGCACGCAGCAAAGCGGCCGGTGAAGAGGTGATTAACCTGCTGGCGCAGGCCAACCCGCAGACGCGTTTTACCGTCCTGCGCCCGCAAAGCCTGTTTGGCCCACACGATAAAGTCTTTATTCCGCGTCTGGCGCATATGATGCACCACTACGGCAGCGTTCTGTTGCCGCACGGCGGCCAGCGCACTGGTGGATATGACTTATTATGAAAACGCCGTCCACGCGATGTGGCTGGCAAGCCAGGAAAGCAGTGACAAGCTGCCTTCTGGTCGGGTCTATAACATCACAAATGGCGAACACCGAACGCTGCGCAGCATTGTGCAGAAGCTGATTGATGAATTAAACATTGATTGCCGAATCCGTTCGGTTCCGTATCCGATGCTGGATATGATCGCCCGCAGCATGGAGCGTTTCGGCAATAAATCGGCGAAAGAGCCGACGCTGACGCACTACGGCGTTTCCAAGCTGAATTTCGATTTTACGCTGGACACCACGCGCGCCCAGGAAGAACTGGGCTATCAGCCCATCGTCACGCTGGATGAAGGCATTGAGCGTACCGCCGCCTGGCTGCGCGATCACGGCAAGCTACCGCGCTGACCGGCGCACAGTGAACACAAAAAACGGCAACCATCAGGTTGCCGTCAGATCGTTGTTGTACCGGATGGCACAATAGATACGACTCACCCGCCGCAGGCCCGATAAGCCTTCGCCATCGGGCATTTCAGGCGTTGTCGTTTTATATTGTCATTACAGCGCTCTCCACGCGTCAGACCATGCCAGACCCGCGCCGGGTTCATAATAGGCCGGCGCCGTATTACACCAGCCGCTATACGGGAATGGTTTGCACTGGAACAGCTTACCGTGGTTATTCACGATATCGCCCGCATTGTACTTACTGTTCGCGCTCCATGCCGGATACGAACCCGAAGCGCCGTCGTCCTGAGATGGCGTTGCCGCTTTCGCTTTCACGTTGAGCAGATAAGAGGTGGTGCTGCTCAGCTCACCATCACTGACGGTCAGACTCACCTCGTACTGCTGAGCGGTCGCCGCTTCCGGCGCGGCGAAGGTTACGACCGCTTTGTCTTCGCCAGACACGGTCTGACCATCCTGAGCACGCCAGGTGTAGGTCAGTTTGTTGCCGTCTTCGTCAGTCGACCCCTCCGCGCTCAAAGAGACCTGCGCCCCCGCATCTACCGCGCCAATCGGCCCTGCGATATGGGCTACCGGCGCATGGTTAACGGTGGTCGGCTCTGCTGGCGTTTCATCCGGCACTGGCGCAGGTGCAGGCGTATCATCAGCCGGTGTTGGCGTTACGGGCTCTTCATCCGGTTTAGTCGAAGAACCGTCATCATTAATGATGTTCACATTGTAGAAATGCTGTACACATTTCGTGTAATCCCCCTCTTTAAACGCGCTGAATGGCGTCTGATAACCCACCAGTTGGCAGGCATAGGTTTTGCCGTCCGGCGTATCCGAGCTCCATCCCCAATCTTGTTCCCAGTAGATCTTCAATGCGCCCGCGCCGCCTTCATCGAACTGCTTCATGTTGGCGCAGCCCAGCACTTCATCTGCCGGAACCGGTACTTTCAGGTAGTTAGCGAACTCTTTGTAGTATTTGATACGATTCTGCGACTGCGCGATTTCCGTCGGGCCGCCGCATTCAACGCCGCCGTTGATAATCTGGGTGGTGACGCCAAAGCCGGGCACCAGACCGTTAGCCTTATCGTGCGCGTTCGGCTGCCAGGTGCCATCGATGACCTGCAACATGCTAGGTTTCGGCGGCTGCGGGTAGGCGAAGAAGAAAATAGCGCTCGCCAGGTTCAGCCAGGTATCGGCAACCAGCTCCGGTTTATCCAGTAGCGTGCGAACGTCGCCATACATCGCTTCGGAGAACGGCCCGTAGTTGTAGTTATAGGACAACTGTTTCGCACCGCGGCCAAAGTAACTCAGGAATTCACCATCTTTGTCTTTGCCGCACGGCCAGGTTTGCCCCTGCCAGACGCTCGGGTTACATTCGCCGTTATAGCCGCCTTTCTGCCCTTCGCTCCAGCCCATTTCACGCACATACACCAGCGCCTGACGCCATTCGGCCTCTGGACGCCAGCTCTCATGGCCGCCGGTTTCCTGCGCAAAGTGGGCGAACATCGTTGCCAGCTCTTTGCGGCAAATCGCATCACTGTCGCGACCATCGTTATAGGTCTTACACAGCGCCGGGAATTTACCGACTGCTTTCAGGAAATTGCTGTAGGTATATTCTTTAGCACGCAGCGGGAAAAGATATTCCCAGTCGCTGGCTTTGATGATCCCCTCAACGCGTTTGACGTTTTCCGGGTTGGCGGCGCGACCGGGTTCAATGAGTTCTACCTGGGCATTATCCAGCGTCTGGATCGTCTCTTTCACCGAAGCCATCAACGGGAAATTTGTCAGCTCCTGCTCCTTTTTCGCCAGATCGCTGGCTTTTATGGTGTAAGGCTCACTGCTGCTGGCCTGCAATGTATTTGCTTGCGCCATAAACGGCACCGTACAGGCACCCGCAATGAGTACACTCAATAATGTCCTTTTGCTCATTTCAATTTTTCCTTTATGTACAATAGTGATTAATTCAAATTCTGCGTTGTCCATTAACAACACGAATAAACAAACGTCAGAACCTGGGGTTTTACTTTTCGAAGAACACCAGCAGGAATTCTTCAAAAAATAAAAGCGGCTGGATTTATTTATATTGCGTGGTCATTTTTATACGCTGGTATGTTTCCCAGACTTTATGCGCGTAAATCATGCGCTGCGGGTAATTCTCTTTTTTAACCCCGGCGTTATATGCGCCTACCGCCTCCCAGTTATAACCATATACTTTGATCATATCGGATAAGATCGACGCGCCGACCATAATAGATGTACAGGGTTCCAGCATCAGTCGATACTCATCAATGCCACGGCGTTCCAGCGCTGAAAAATGCGAACTATTTATTTGCATCAACCCGACATCTCTCGTCCCGTCGTGATTTCGTCCTACCGCATAGGGATTCATGCCAGACTCGACTTGCGCAATGGCAAATAATAAATAAGGGTCAACATGATAATAATTTGCGGCTCTGTCCCAGCAGTTGGCAAACGCGCTTTGACTTAACATCAATAACAACAAAATTAAACGTTTCATATTTTTATCCGGTTGTCGGGGTGATCTGCTCCTTGTTCGTTATGCACATTATTTTTTAGAGATGGCCGCCCCCAGACAGGGGCGGCTACCCTTCGCGAATAGATAACGTATCCGCATTATTAAGGTAAGAGGATTATTGACAGTCTGCGGCGGCGCCTTCTTTCACCCACACGTCGCTGTTGCCGGGTTTATCACCCTGCGTCCACCATTTGGCGCGGTATACAGACCCCTGATAGGTGGTAGTCTCACCCGCCGTTGTAAACCACATCGGAACGCCAGTTGAATTTCACCTGGCTGACCAGTTCCCACGCGTCCACGCCAAAGCCTGGCTGATTGCCCTGCGTCCAGTACTTCGCTTTCCACACCAGGTGATCAAAACTGACGGTATCGCCATTGTTGTAGATTTGCTGGCGTCCCATGCCGCGTAGTGGCTGGCATTGGCATCAACCGGGCTGTCGCAACCGCCGGTTGCCGCGCCTTCATCAGACGGCGTCGTCCCCTCATCGGATGGCGTAGTGCCTTCATCAGACGGTGTTGTCCCTTCGTCGGACGGCACCGGCGCCGCTTTTGGCGTAACGTTAATCTGCACGTTGGACTGCACGCTGGTTTTACCATCGCTGACCACGACGCTGACGGTGTAAGTCGAGGCGGAGCTTACTTCCGGCGCGGTGATGGTCACGCTGGAGGTGTCCGTCCCCGTCGCGTTCATGTCGCCCGGCACGCTCCAGGCGTAGGTCAATGCGTCGCCATCAGGATCGGCAGCCTGCGCATTCAGCGTGTAGGTTGCGCCTGCTTCAAGCGACACCGTTTCCAGCGGATTCACAACCGGAGCCTGGTTCGCTTTTGGCGCTTTGTTCACAACCTGAACGTCAATGGCGTTACTCAGACCTTTCGCATCGGTAACGGTCAGACGGAACGCCAGATTCTGATTGCTGGAGACGGCGGCGACGTTAAAGCTCGCTTTCGCGCTGGTGCTCTTGTTCAGCGTTACGGACGGACCGGAGATCTGCGTCCACTTATAGGTGATCGCATCGCCATCCGGGTCGGTAGAGGCAGAACCGTCCAGCGTGACCGTCGCCGGGCCGGTGACGACCTGATCAACTGCGGTCGCGACTGGCGCATGGTTGGTCACAACCGGCTCAACCGGTGTAGAACCCCCACCCAGCAAGCTTTCGTTCATCGCGTTCAGAATGTCGCCGTTATCAGAGTCGATAGACCAGGAAAACAGGCCGCCGAGGTTGTTAGCCAGGACGTATTTACCTTTCGCCGCCGCAGAACGGGCGTCTTCATAGGTAATCAGGTCGCCGGTGGATTTATTGAAAATATACGGCGCTTCCGCCGCAGCGTCGTAACGGTATTCCCAGCCTGGTTTGCCTTTGTATTCATTAACAATCTGACGATAATCAACCACGCCTGGCTCCCAGGTGCCTTTCACCGGGCCGGTAGCCGTACCGGTAAACGGATTGTCGCCGGTATAGCCATGCACGCCAGTCCAGCCACGGCCATACATCCCCGCGCCCACCACGATCTTGCCTGGCTGCACGCCCTGCGCCAGCAACGCATTGACGCCATTTTCCGTGGTGTATTTGGTGTCCGGTTTCCACTCTGCGCCGTGCAGCGCCGCCTGGTGCCCCAGATCGGTGTTGCTCCAGCCGCCGTAGAAGTCGTAGCTCATCAGGAAGATGTGATCCATATACTGCTGCGCCTGGGCGTAGTCCACGTCTTCAATTTTGTCCTGACCGGAACCGATAGCGGAGGTCAACTCGTAAGTCCGACCGGTTTCGGCAGACAGTTCGTTAAGCATGGTGCGCAGATCGTGCATCAGTGCCGTGTAGGTCGCTTTATCCTGCTGCGGGTTGCCCAGCGTTTCATTCTGACCGCCGCCGCCCGGGAATTCCCAGTCAATATCTACGCCGTCGAAGAATTTCCAGGTCTTCAGGAAATCCTTAACGGAAGCAACAAACCGCGCGCGAATCGCGCTGTCATGCATCTGGAAGAACGGATCGGAAAGCGTCCATCCCCCAACCGATGGCAGGATTTTCAGATCCGGGTGCGCTTTTTTCAGCGCCATCAATTGACCGAAGTTGCCTTTATACGGGTCATCCCAGTTAGAGACGCCAGCCTGCGGTTTTTGCAGCGCCGCCCACGGATCGTGGATCGCCACGGTATAGTCCTGTCGGCCATTGCAGGCGCGTTTCAGCGCTTCAAAACTGTTGCCGCCTTCGATGGATTTCAGGCTGTCATTGATGCCATCGCCGCCGCAAATGGGAATAAAGCCGTACAGGATATGGTTCAGGTTAGCCGCCGGGATTTTATCCACCGGGAAATTACGTCCATACACGCCCCATTCCGGGAAGTACGCGCCCACCACTTTATCGGTATGCTGAGCAAACGTTTTATTGTTTTCCTTCATGGTGGTATTCAGCGGCAGCAGATGGCTACCGTCGGTATCCGCCACAATAATCAGCTTGCTGGCGCTTTTCGTACACCCGCTGGTATTACATAACTCAACCTGCTCCTGATAACGACCGCCTTTTTTGACTTTGAAGGTCGCAGAACCGGCAGCGCTACCTGCGCCAGACCATACGGTCTTACCATCCAACAGCACTTTCGCGGAGGTCGGCGCATCGCCGCTCCAGACGTTCCATTCCACCTTGACGTCCACGCCATCGTTATGAACTTTCACCAGGTTGTTATAATCCTGCGCAGCCTGATCCACTTCCACAATGGCGAATTTATCATTGCCGCTGGTAATAGACGGCGTACCCGGCGCAGCGGCAAAAACCGGACTTGTCGCTGCTGCCACAAAAAGTGCCAGATATTTAGGCTTCATAAACTTCATTATTAATTCCTGATAATTTTATTCGTGAATATTTAACAGCCATGCATTCCTTAGAGCATGGACGAATTGCAAACAGTAATTTATTTAAGACAACGGAAACCAACCCATTATAAAAATGAAATAATCTATTTCGCTTTACGCTCCTCCCTAAAATGGCATAAGCATTAATTCTATTAACTTATGCGACAATGATAATCTGGAAAATAAATAAGTTCCCTTTATTCCCTCGGCGAAAGAATTTAAAAAAACGCTTGACCAACCGCGTCAGAATGTGAATTGCAATGTCTGGAAGATAAACATCACCATTCCCGAAAAGGCCAGACAGGGACCAAAAGGAATTTGCCCCGCTTTATTTACGCCAGAGTAAAAAAGGCCATACAGCACAATACCGCTTAATGCCGCAACCAGAATTAATAACGGTAACGCCTGCCAGCCGCACCACGCCCCCAGCGCCGCCAGTAGCTTAAAATCGCCCTGTCCAAGCCCTTCCCGCCCCGTCAGCAGGCGAAAACTCCAGTACACCAGCCACAGAATGAGATACCCCGCAACGGCGCCATATAACGCGCTCGCCAACGGCATCGTGTGGAAAACGCAATGCAGCAGCAGCCCAGCCCACAGCAGCGGCTGCGTGAGACAATCCGGCAACAGCATATATTTCGCATCAATCATCGTGAGCGGCAGCAAACCGCACCATAAAACCCACAGCGCGATCAGCGTGACAAAGGAAGGGAGCGCCGCCGCCGTTGCCGCAAAAAAAAGCGCACTGGCTAACTCCACCAACAGTAAGCGCAGGGGAATCACAGACTGGCAATGACGGCAGCGACCGCGCAGGCAGCACCAGCTCAGTAACGGAATATTTTCCCACCAGGCCAGTTGATGCCCACAGTCCGCGCAGTGCGAGGCAGGAAAAAGTAAATTCCCCGCCCCTTCCTTTTCCATCACCATTGCGGGAACGCGCTCGCTGACTACGCCAAGAAAACTGCCGAGGATTCCGCCCAGACAGGCGCTCATTATGCAAAATCCAATCGGCCAGCTTTCCCGAAACAACATGATCGTATTCATGCGTTTTTATTCCAGCTCAGCGTAATATTGGCTTTCACGTCGCTTTGACGATCGACCGGCTGCAAATCCATTTTTTGCAACTGAACGCCGGACGTAACATTCACTTCACGTAGCCAGTTTTTCAGTTCATAAATATTGACCTGTTCAACAACAAAAGAGAGTGAGCGTTCATCCTGACGAATATCAGACAACGCGAGATGGATCTCTTTCGCGCTCTCTTCAATAACCGTTCGCGGGTTGTTCGTTTTTAAGACTTTCGCCTGTAAATGATTTTTATCGATTTCGTCCCGCATCCAGCGCAGCGTCTCTTTTTGCCGCATTAACGTGGACTGGCTGTTTTGAATCATATGATCCAGCGGAATAATGCCGCCGTAATAAATTACCGCGCAGCACATCGCCGCCGCACATCGCGTAATAAGACCACGCTCGCGATCGCTGTAGTTTTGATAGCGCGCTTTTAATTGTGCAATTCGCTCTTTCATTTATATTTCCCCGTCACGATCGCCGTATAGGGTGACTGGTCCGAAACCGGTTGTAACGCAAAGTCAAAATGGGGGCTGGCCTGCGTAACGAAATCCTGTAGCGCCTGCGAATTCGGTGAAGCCGCGTTCAGCGTCAACACATTCTGCGCGTTGTCATATTCCACTTCATTTATCTCAATAGCAGGCACAGACTGTTTAACCTGCTCCAGCGCCTCCAGTTGCAGAAAAATACCTTTGCTCTGTTTTTTAATATTCTGACCAAAATGGTATTTGATATTGGTTTTCTGCCGCAGACTCGGGAAATAGTGTTGAGCGACCTGGGCAATCTCGGCCTGTACCTGATTTTCCTGCTGAACCAACATCCATGCCATTGCCACGCGCGGGCCAATCAGCAAACCCATCGACAGCAGCGCAGACACCGCCATTGCTGTCCTCAGATGTCGAAATCGCCCCACCTCTTTGCCGCAGGCGGCAAATGCGCCATGCAGCATATTGGCGCGACACGCTTTCCATTGCGGCTGAATCAATACCAGCGGATGCTGCCACGGCAGTTGTTCAGTGACATCGATACCCGCAGGCGCTTCGCCGTAGCAGCGCACTTCGCCATCGCCGCCTTGCGCCAGCAACAGCGGCAGCAGCGTAGCATCCGCTTCGCAGGCGCCGAACGGCGGAAAGCGCAGCCACCAGCTTTCGTCACAGGAAACCAGCGTACTGCCGCCTTCGTTTACCGGCAGCAGAATGGCGTCCGGCAATACCTGAATCACCTTCAGTCCGGCCTCTTCGCACAGCGCAAGCCAGCGCTCAAAGCAGGTGGCGTCAATGGCCACGGCATCCACTTCCCGCCCTTTTTTCCGCAATACCGTCCAGTGCAGTGAGTCCACATCGCCGATCAGCGTCTCTTCCGCCAGCCATGAGAACGGTGTGGAGGCCGTCGATAACCCTTTTTTGGGCAGGGTAAAATGACGGAACACCATCTCACTGGCGGGCAACAGCAAACAAACGCGTGTCGCCAGGGGATTTACGGCAAGCGTTCTCAGCGCATCCCGGCTTTCCAGCGTTGCCACCTGCTGGCTACCGGAGACGCACCACTCGATTTTCCCGTCCACGTTTGCATCGGGACGAATAAAAAGTACCTGTTTCATAGACTATGACTTTTCTTATTCAATCATTCGGTAACGGCGTTGCCAGGTTCTCACCTCGCCAGAGTCACGATCGACATGAATCTGGCTGACAACGCGCAGCGTTAAATCATCAGTATTACCGGTACTCTCGACCCGGAAATAGTGACTGTTCACCGCAACAAACGCCTGCATCTGCGCGAGGATCGCTTTGCTCTGCGGATAGTTTGTTTCGAGCGTTTTACTGAACGCGTCAACCGACGCCCACCCTTCTTCCGGGCGCGAGGCAATCAGCCGTGCTGCGTCATCCTCACTTAACGTCCCCGCAGACAGCGCAGACAACAGCGGCGCCTGCCCGGGCTTCAGGGTATTCACATCCACTTTGCTCTCCGTATCAGGCAGCGCGCACAGCACCCTGCTGGCGCGGGGATATGCCGCCACCGGAAAACCCGGCAACCGTTTTATCTCGCTGATGGTGCGCATCATCTGATTCGCAGGAAGGCGCTGCGGCGTCACGCCCGCCCAGGCATCGCTTTCCAGAGCCTCTTTTGCGGTTGTGCTGTCAGCGTCCAGATAATCCACCAGTTGTTGATAAACCTCTTCCGCCGCTGCCGTACTGATGCCGCTGTCGATCAGCAACTGTTCAACGATCTGCTCTTTCACCGGCTTTGTCGGCTGCGCGGCTGCGCTATCCGCAGGAGGCGCAGGGTCAATGGCCAGCAGACTGTTCACGTTAAAGCAGGTCTGGGCGTCCTCAATCTGGCTCACGACGGTATAGTTCTCACCCTGAGTTTCCAGCGGTTCGTGCCACGCGCCTTCTGGCGATAATCCATTGCTCTCACCGCTGGCGTCGGTTTGCAGACGATCTTTTATCGCCGCAGCCTGGCCTTGCATCGCCCAGCGCAGCTGCTGCTGACTGACCTGATAGCGGGTTTTCTGCAAATTTCGGCAAAACTGCTGACCGATCTTTGCCGCCAGCGCTGACATCATCACCAGCAAAATCAACACCACCAGCAGCGCGACGCCGCGCTGTTTTTGCGCCGATTGCGTGTTCATTGCTGTTCTCCACCGCGTGCTGGCGGAACCGATGCCGTAACGTCAGCAGGCGTGGGTTGTGCAGCCTCAGCGCTTTCGTCTTTCTTTGCTCCCTGGATTTCCGGCATGTCTCCCGGCGTCATAAACACCCAGCGCCAGGTATCCCCGTTTTCCATCGTCAGCGTCAGTTCGGCGCCTTCCGGCTGATGGGCAGTTTCAACCCATGTCGTCTGCCAGCCCTGTCGCCAGAATCGCCACTTCATCGCTTTAACGTTGCTTAAAATCGGGACTTCTTCTGGACTCACGTCAGCCGGGCTATCAATGTCAGGCCAGACATCACGCCACAGGCGATGCGCCTCCAGCCGCCAGCGCACGCGTTCCAGCTGAATTTGCCCACTGACGCCGCTTACCGTCGTCAGCTCAACGGCATGTTGATCCAGACGGAACACATCCGTTTCATTGCGCGGCGCGCGCGGCTGGAGCTGAGAGAAATCGCGCTCCAGCAGGTTACAGGCTCGCTGAAGCTGATTAAGCGTCGTCGCAGTAGCATCCGTTGCCGTGGTGGTGCGCATCGCGCCGTCAAGGATTTGCCAGGCAAGGGTGCTGATCACGGCAAAAATCGTCAGCGCAATCATGATCTCCAGCAGCGTAAAACCTTGCTGGCGACGGAGTGGCGTATTCATTTGCGCTCCTTCGGCGGGACAACCCGCAGCGTGATGACCGGCTGGCCCTCTTCGCCTTCGGCATACACCTGGACTTCATCGGCAAACGCCTTGTCATCGGTTTTCACCCGCTGTTTGCGCCAGTTCCAGCTGCGTCCGCCCATCGTTTCACTGCCTTCTTCAGCGACGTCGGGAAAAACGCTTTTTGCAAGCTGCGCTTGCGCGAGCTGGTTTTCCGCAACCCAACTGGCCTGTAGCGTATCGGCAAGACCGTGCGTAAAACGCACATTCAGCGAGACGGAATTCATCAACGCCAGCGCGGCGGTAGAAAAGATCACCAGCGCCACCATGACTTCCAACAACGTCATGCCCTGTTCTTTCGCTTCCGGTTTAGTCATTGTTCTCTACCAAAACGGGTGAAGCGCCCTGCGACACCACGCGGAAATGGTGCTGTTTGTCATAGCTCTGCAACGTCAGCGTGAATCGGCTAATTTCCCCATCCGGTAAAAAGAGCACCTGCGGATCGGCATCTGGCGTGGCCGCCAGACGCTGGGGAGCGAGCGAAACGTGCATCTCTTCAGGAAACTGTCCGTGGGTGAAAATACGCCCGGCTGTCAGCGGCGCCCAATGACGCCCGCCGTTTTCCCCGGCCCACTTCACCAGCTGATATTCCGTTGGCGTCATCACCAGCCCGACAATATTTCCGTCCATCACTGCCCGATCAGAACCGTATTCAACGAGGGATTGTAATTGCTGGCCTAATATATCTGCGCCGCTGCGTGAGGGTATTGTCGAAACCACCATCATGGCGCAGCTGGCAAAAATAACCAGCGCCAGAATAATTTCCAGCAATGTAAATCCACGTTGCTTATTCATTACTTATCTTTTTTATCTAAAGACCAGTTCGTTATATCATCGGCGGTATTCGCTTCACCATCCGGGCCGGAGGAGAAAACATCTACCGCGCCATGTTCGCCAGGGCTAACCAGAATGTAATCATTTCCCCACGGGTCCTGCGGCAGACGGCGAATATAACCATCAGCACGATAGCCGTTGGGAATCGGCGCGATCTCCGGCTTCGTCACCAACGCCTGCAACCCCTGTTCGGTGGTTGGGTAACGATGGTTATCGAGCTTATACATATCCAGCGAGCCTTCCAGGGCGACAATATCGCTGGTCGCTTTTTGCGCGTCCGCTTTCTCTTTATTCCCCATCAGATTCGGCACCACCATACTGGCCAGAACGCCAAGAATAACGATGACCACCATTAATTCGAGCAAAGTAAACCCGGCCTGACCTTTCAGGCTATTTTTTTTCACAGACATAATTAACCCACCATATTATTGAGCTGAAGAAGCGGTTGTAATATTGACAGTACGATAAATAAAACGACCGTCGCCATCGTCACCACCAGCGCCGGTTCAAATACCGACAGCGTTAATGTAATGCGATGTTGTAATGCCGACTCCTGGTTTTCGGCGGCGCGATCCATTAATGAACCGAGTTCGCCGCTCTCTTCGCCAGAAGCAATCATATAAAGCATGGTTGGCGGAAATAATCTGGCCTGCTCCAGTGCGTTATATAATGACGCACCCTGACGCACGGTATCCGCCGCCTGTTCCAGCACCTGACGCGCATACAGATTCTCAATACCGTCCATCGCGATATACATACCTTCCAGCAACGGCACGCTACTGGCTTGTAAAATGCTCAGGGTGCGGATGTAACGGGCGCTGTTTATTGCACAGACCAGTTTTTTCAGCGGCGAACGGTTCACCAGCCAGCGGTGATATGCAAAACGATGGCGCTCTTTTTTAAGCCAGGCGTTGAAAGCGATAAACGATCCGACAAGGGCCGCCGCCGATAACCATTCCGTAAGCCTGCAAAAAATCGCTGACCGCAATCAGGGTACGGGTGGTGACGGGCAACTGCTGCTTCATATGCACAAACTGTTCGATGACCTGCGGCACCACCGCCACCAGCAGAATGGAGATAACCGCAATCGCCACCACCGTCAGGGTGATGGGATAGACCATCGCCTGCGACAGCTTGCTTTTCATTTTCTGTCGCTGTTCGTTGTATTCAGCCAGCTTTTCCAGCACGCCGCCGAGATGCCCGGTCTTTTCCCCTGCCATCACCAGCGTGCAATAGAGCTTGTCGAAAGTACGCGGAAACTGGCTGAAAGCGTCGAAAAGCGTGTGCCCTTCCACCACTTTATCGCGGATCTCACCGACCATCACCGCCAGCTTTTTGTCTTCCGTCTGCTTAGAAATCGCCTTCAGCGCACTCTCCAGCGGCAGTGCGGCATTAACCAACGTCGACAGCTGGCGGGTAAACATTGAGAGCACCGGTGTCGAAAGTTTTGCGCCTTTCTGAGCCCCCTTTCCGGCGGCGCGCTCGCGGGTGAGCGTAATGCTGATCGGCATTAGCTTCTGTTCGCACAGCGTCTGGCGCACCTGCTTTGGGCCTTCAGCCTGCAAGGCGCCGCGCCGGGTTTTCCCGGCGGCATCCGTAGCCGTCCATGCGAACCAGGCCATTATTCGTCACCTCCGCGCTCGGCGGTAACACGCATCACTTCCTCCAGCGAAGTGACGCCGGAGATCACCTTCAACAAACCATTTTCCCGCAGGCTGTAGGCCTGCTTAAACAGCTGATTTTCAATCGACATTTCGTCTTTATCTTCATGAATAGCGCGGCGCATCGCGCTGTCCACCAGCAGAAACTCATGAATACCGGCGCGTCCCTGGTAACCGCTCTGGCGGCACTGTTCACACCCCACGGCGCGATAAATCACGTCGGGGGGGCTCTCCATAAAGCTGAACAGCGGTTTTTCATTATCATCCAGCGGACTGACGGCACGGCAGTGAGGACACAGCCGACGAACCAGACGCTGGGCAATGACGCCAAGCAGCGATGAACCAATTAAAAACGACTCCAGCCCCATATCGCGCAACCGGGTAATCGCTCCCGCCGCGCTGTTGGTATGCAGCGTAGACATAACCAGATGGCCGGTAAGCGACGCCTGAACCGCAATCTGCGCGGTTTCGCCGTCACGAATTTCACCGATCATCACCACATCCGGGTCCTGACGGAGGATCGCGCGCAGGCCTCGGGCAAACGTCATATCCACTCGCGGGTTAACCTGCGTCTGCCCCACGCCTTCCAGTTCATATTCGATCGGATCTTCAACGGTAAGAATATTGCGTTCATGGCCGTTTAGCGCCGAGAGGATGGCGTAAAGCGTCGTGCTCTTACCGGACCCGGTCGGCCCGGTCACCAGGATAATCCCGTGCGGGCGGCCAATCAGTCCTTTGAGCTGTTCCAGTTCTTCGTCGATCAGCCCCAGTTTATTGATATCCGGCTTCAGGTTGCTTTTATCCAGCAGACGCATGACCACCCGCTCGCCATACTGCGACGGGATGGTTGAGACACGCACATCCACCGCTTTACGCCCAATGCGCAGGGAGATGCGACCGTCCTGCGGCAGGCGTTTTTCGGCGATATCCAGTTTGGACATCACCTTAATCCTCGATACCAGCAGCGGCGCCAGCTTACGCGCGGGCTGCAATACAGGACGCAGCACGCCATCAACGCGAAAACGGATACTCAGCGTGCGCTCAAAGGTTTCGATATGGATATCCGACGCGCCATCCTTCACCGCCTCGCCAAGAATGGCGTTAATCAGACGGATAACCGGCGAGTTTTCATCGTTATCCAGCAAATCCTCGTTATCGGGGATCTCCTCGGTTAACGCCATCAGATCGATATTGGCATCCATATCATCAACCAGCTGCTGCGAAACACCGCTATTCTGCTGCCAGATTTTAGCCAGCATCTCTTCAAACGCTTCTGGCGTTAATGTTACCGGCGTAAAGGCACGCCCCAGCACGCGACGCATCTCCAGCAGGGCAAAGGCGGGCGCATCCTCACGGATATATACGTCGTTGTGATAAAGCAGCACACCGTTGTCTTTTGCGAAGCTGCTGCTGCACAAATTTTTGCTTAATTCATCCACGCGACACCCCCGGCTTACTCTTTAAACGGATTGCGCGACGCCGTGGCTGGCGCAGCAGTGCTGGTTTTTACGGGCGACGGGAACGCGGGCAGAATGGCGTTATCGCCCGGCTCCAGGATGCCCATTTTTTTCTCCTCCATACGCTGCTGCTGGCGCGCGCGCACCTGGTCGTATTTCTCTTTCGACGCGGCGCTGTAGTTGTCGTCATCGCGCAGAACGGTGGTATGGATAAAGACCATCAGGTTTCGTTTGGTGGTATCCTGCGAGGTGTAGCGGAACAGTTGCCCCACCAGAGGAATATCGCCAAGCAGCGGCACTTTCGACACATTCTGTTTGGTGACATTTTCGATAAGCCCTCCCAGCACTACCGTCTGCCCGCTGTGAACCATCACTTCGTTATTGATCGTGCGGGTGTTAAAGGTGGGGGCCTAAAGACGAATCCTCCGTCGAACTGGCGTCCACGCTGGAAACTTCCTGCTCGATCTTCATGTGGATCATGTCGCCGTCATTAATCTGCGGCAGGATCTTCAATTTCGTCCCCACCGTCTTACGCTCAACGGTGTTAAAGACGTTATCGCCCGTCGTCGTTTGCGAACCAGAAAGCACCGGCACATCCTGACCAACGTTAAACGACGCTTCTTTGTTATCCAGCGTCACCACGCTCGGCGTGGAGAGAATGTCGTTTTTGCCGTTGGTCGACAGCGCCGTCATCAGCGCGCCGAAATCGCCGTTAAAGAAACCTGTCGCCATACCGGTAAAATTCACGCCTTTTATCGTCCCGTTCTTAACCTGGCCGATCGGCAGACCGGTTGCGCCAAACTGTACACCGCCGTGTTTACTCGTCCACTGCACGCCGAGATCGGTTCCGGCACCATCCTGCACTTCAGCGATAATGGCTTCCACCAGTACCTGGGGCGGCGAATGTCCAGCTTGTCGATCACCTTCTCAAGCGAGTTCATCACGTTCGGCTGCGCGGTGATCACCAGTGAGTTTGTCGACTCGTCGGCAGTAATATTCAGATCGGTTGCGGCAACCGGCGATTTACTTTTCGCCGTGCCCGGCTTGTCCTTCATCTGCTCCCCAATGCCCGTTAACACCGGCACCACTTTGGCGGCATTGGCATATTTCAGGTAAAAGACGCGGGTATTCCCCTCGTTATTCTGCTCGCGATCAAGCTGCGCTATCAGCGTGCGGGTACGCGCCCGCGCTTCTTCGCTGCCGCTAATGACCAGGCTATTCGTCTCCTCATCCGCCACCACTTTGGTCGCCAGTTGCGGTGCGTTCTGCCCTTTTTGCTCTTCGTTGTTGAGGTTATTCAACATATCCGAAAGTTCTTTCGCAGAGGCGTAGTGCAGCGGAACGATTTCGCGCCGCTGTACGCCGGAACGATCGACGCGCTGAACCAGATCGACCAGGCGGTTCACCACCGAGGCTTTACCGGTGAGCAGCAGGACGTTCGACGGCTCAAAATGCACCACGTTGCCGATACCGGTCGCATCGTTCAGCTGGCGCAACAGCGGCGCCAGTTCGCGTACCGGTACATTTTCCATCCGCACGACGCGGGTAATAATTTCATCCCCTTTACCGGGATTTTCGCTGTCGGCAATCGGCGTTCCCGCGGTTCTCGCAACGGATGAACGAACCACTTTCACCATGCCGTTATCCATCGGAATCACGGAAAGTCCGTACAAATCCAGCACGCTGAGGAAAAACTGATAGTATTCATCTTCGGTCAAAACGTTATACGTCCGAACCGATACGGTTCCCTGTACCGACGGATCGACCAGAATCGTTTTATTAAGATTACGGCCAACCGTATCAATAAATTCACGAATATCAGTATTTTTAAAGCTGGCGCTAAAATTCGCCGCAAAGAGCGAACTGGAATATAACGCCAGAGTTGTCAGCGCCACGCACGCCCACGGAAATTTCTTCATGGCAATTCACTTGTTAGTTGTTTAAAACATTGACCTGAATATTTTCCAGGTGAGCGTGACGTCTTACGACTACCGCCGCTTCTTTCATTTTTGACCAGCCAGCAATGATGCTTTTCGCCTGTTCTTCTTTCGTCATATCGGTACTGTTCACCTTCACAACCACATCACCCTTCTCCAGCCCACTGTTCTGAAAGAAAGACGAAGCATTGCGCGGGTTGATTTCGTACCCCTCCAGACGACCTTTTTCAATAAACGGTTTTAGCACCAGGACATCATTAAGATGCAGACTCTCTGCACCGGCATCGTTTGTCGGTTTTTGTAGCGGGCCGCTTTCAACACGGCCTCTGAAATAATCAGGTTTCTTTAATGCCAGTACCTGCGTAGTACCTTCATAATTAACCACCACATTGTCGTTATTGATCTCCTCAATACAGGCGTCACTCACTCCCACGAGGCTTTCGCCTTCGCGATAACTTTGCTGTCCCGCAGGCGTTTTAATAACGGCAAACGATAGCCATTTTTCATCGCTGCTGACGATGCCTTCAATCTCGGCAGAGAGCGGCGATTTAACCGCTGCTGGCGTATTTCGCTGCCAGACGGCAGGTTGAAAAAGCGCAAATGACTTTTCTTTTCCGTCATTTTTACGCACGTTAATTTTTCTGTTATTTAACTTGTTTGTAACCTTATTATAGTTTTTAAAAACGACATACCCTTGATGCCCGCTGAATATCAGTAAAACAAACATCATGCAGGGTGCAATCAATCGGGAGAAAAGCTGCATCCTCATTATTTAAATGCCTTTAATAAAGCTAAATTTCGCAGCACCGGCTGCCGCCAATCGGTGCGGCAAATAGTAATGAGCGGCAAGAAAGTCGACCACTCGCTTTCCCGGCAACTTTATTGTAGAAAAACATTGACGATTTCACTTACTGGTGTTAGCGAAAATAATCAGAGTAATTTTCTCCTGTCCGACATTTGCCCGAATAAACCCACTCAATTATTTTTAGCGCAACGTTTCCAGAAGCCAGAAAGTACAGCGAGACACCATGTATCAGCATCATTTTAAATTTTCCGCTCAGCCGTTTGGCAAACTCACCCGGCGAACGGGAGAGTTTTTCGTTCATTATCATCAGGACATCTTTTCCCTGTTGCAGGAAAAAACCAACGTGCCCGGCATCATCGGTCTGTTTTCTGACGAACCTGAATTAGACAATGCCTTTGTGGAAAAAACTGCGTAACGGCGGCACACCTGCGCTGGCCATTAACGCCTTCCCCAAACTGAGCGCCAGTACGCTGCTCTATAAACTGAACCCTGCCGTTAAAGAGGGTAAAAACAAAATTTATGCATTGATGCCATTTTGCGCCAATGGCATGAGGAAACGCCTTCGCGTAATAAAAAAGGCAAACTGCTGATCCTCTCCACGGCACAAGCCATGAAAGATAATTGTTGGGATGTTCTGGGTATGTTGCTGACGCGGGCGCAAGAGCTGAACTTCCCGCTCACGATTCTTCTGACCGGCTCTCCCGATCAGAAGCCCCGTCTTCTGGATCATTCTGGTTTACAGCCCCGCGTTCATACCTGCCTTGCGCTACGTTCGCTGACCTGCCGTGAATATCTCGACTACGTCGGGGCACAGATGGACGAACAAAACGTCGATACCTCGCCACTGACGCCCGCGCGGGTGCGCAGAATGCATGCGCTGACCAAAGGCCGCGTGACCGGACTCAATAAACTGGCGCATCTGGCGCTGCTTGCCGCATGGACCGAGCGGGCGATACAGGTTTCCCCACGCCATTTACGCCTGGCTGCCGGTGAAACTCCTGCCGCCCACGCCGCGCGGTAAACGCCTGGCAACCGCAGGGCTGTTTGCCTCCGTCCTGTTCGCCTGCTGCGGCTGGTACTTTTCCGGCGCGATCGCGTCTCGCCTGCCGCAACAAGTGCCGGTTCCGGCCAGCTGGAAAAAGACGCTGCCTGAGACGACTGCGCCTGTTATGCCCACCATTGAAAATGAGGTGGTTAATCAGTCGGACACCATGCATCAGCTCTATCTTATGTGGGGTTATGATGCTTCCGCGAACGATGCGCTATGCCAGAACGCAGCGCGAGTGAACCTGATGTGTCGTCAGGGGAATACGTCTTTACAGGCGCTGGAACAGGAAGGTTATCCGTGGGCAGGAGAGATCAAAACGGGTAATCACCTGAATTACGCCGTCGTGGCCCACGTTGATAAACAGTCGCTCGATCTTCTGATCAATAACCGAACCTGGCAGGTAAGCAGGCACTGGTTTAATCAACACGCCACCGGAAATTACACGCTTTTGCATCGCTTAACGCCGCAAGGGAAAGATGAGATTAGCGCGACCAGCGGCGATAAAGACCAGGTATGGCTGGATCAAACGCTAAGCCAGACGTTGAATGAACCGCTGACCCACTCGCGAAGCTGGACGGCTGAACTGGCAAAACGCACCCGTGAATTTCAGGGTAAGACAGGACTGCATGTCGACGGCATCGCCGGCGAAGAGACGCTGATGCAGTTAATGCGCGCAACCAACAGCGTTCCGGGCGTACTGGCGCAAACACTAAGCCAGAAGCAGGAACATAAAACGCAAGGGAACACGAAATAATGTCCACCATTTGCCTTGCTGCACAGCGCAGTTTCACGACGGGAGAAGCGGTCTATTTTGCCTGGCGCCTTCCCGGCGCCCCAAAAAGTGCTGTTCCGCGCCATGATGTGGCTGCTGACCCTCTGCACGTTTATTATTGCCGGACTGTATGCCCATATTTACTGGAACTGTCAGCATCCGACGTCTGAGCCGAAACCGACAAAAGTGGAAAACCCGGATACCCGGCTTTCTGAGATGCACTATGTTTATATTTCGAAGCCATTCCCGCAGCCAGTCCCCAAACCGGCCCCTGCTCCCCAGGCGTTACCCCCATTGCAGGATGAAGCGCCGGTAAGTCAAGACAGCGACTGGCGGCAAGCGCCGGAAGGCGATCTCTCGGATCGGGCATTGCCCGGCGCGGAAGAACAGACGCCATCGTTGAAAGCGCGTTTCCTGCAAGCGTTACAGGAGCAAAAAGAGGACTATCAGCAGGGAAAAATACCGGAACCGCCCGATGACTGATGACGCAAGAAAACATCATTACGCCTTAATGCGCTCCCAAAGGCCTCCGCTTCATTAGCTGAAGAGGAGACGATGGGAAATGTGATTAATATTTTTCTGGCAAGGTCGTCATCGACATTAATCGGCTTTTCTCAATGACGATATAGTTTCCTTTTTTAAGATCAGAGAGAATTTTGATAATCGTACTGCGGGCAAAATTCGTATATTCCTGAATATAGTCGTATACATTGATGTCACGGTTATGGTGAATAATCAGCTCATTAATTTCGATTAAAAATTCACGAATAACAGAGTAAGCGCTACGGGCAACCAAAACATCATCACGTTTGCTAAGCAGACAAATATACCATGACAGCACCCTGGTGAGATCTGGCCATAAACTGTGTTCAGTCAACAGACGCATAAACTCATCTTTTTTTGATTGAGCGCACGACGGTATTGGTACGAGCAAGCCCATACATATGCAGAGAACCATAAAATATGGCAGACAGCCCAAAGATACACTGCCCTTGCAGGGTAAACATACATAACTCATCGGAGGTACGGCGAAATTCAACGTCTCCGCTCACGATAATATGAATATATTCCGAGTCACTGGGTGGTGATTTTCTGCCATTTTTTTAAGGTTTTTTTCTTTATAACCTGACGTTAAAGAAATAATACGTTCCATTTCATGATGCGGACGAATTTTCTTACCGTAAATGCTTAACATATTATGCCTTTCGAAGAATATTGATTTAAATTTAATGACAAGCGACGAGTGATAACCTCAGCTTAATGTCACTCACTGATTCAACCTGGTTAAAAATAAAATTAAGCAAAAAAAAAAGATTGTGCGCGCTAAGTTTCACGACTTTTAGCGTATAAGAAATATCTTCCTGATAAAATCAATCATAGATGAGGGGGAATTTAAAGTCAATTAACCATAGATTAATTTGATTTTTATCCAAAATGAATTTCGATGAAAATAAACAAGTTAACTGACTTTTATCACGACGTCAGCGCCATTAATTCTGGCCATATTTTTCCAGTAACGCATTAGCAATCGCTTGCGTTTGCGCATCCGCCACCCCGTTCCATAACGCCGGGCGGAAATGCATCTGGAACGCCATGATCACCCGCTGCTGTTCACGCGCGGTCATCTCCGGTTTGACCTCGTAACCATAACGCGAAAGCAAGTCGAGCAATGATGCGGGATCGACTGGCGTATTGGGCGCGCGTCCCGCCAGATAAAATGTCACGCGCTGTTCATCAGGCCAGGCGCCAATGCCCTGCGCCGCCAGATCGGCGCCAGGGGAACAGAGGGCCAGGATCGTCTTTACGCTGCGGGGCAATATCCGCATGCGCCACCACGTTTTGCGGCTTAATGTCGTAGCGGGCAATGATCTCTTTCGCCAGTGGGATCAGGGCCTGAATTTGCGCAGGTTCAAACGGGGCGAAGTATTTCATTCCCGCCGACTTTTGCCAGCCGCGATTTTCCAGTTCGATACCAACAGACGTGTCGTTGATGCGCGTTGCGCCGCGCCAGAAACTGATGCCCGCGTGCCACGCCAGATCGTGCTCTGGCACCAGTTGCCAGATACGCGGCTTGCCACGGTGAAGCGGCGGTACAGCAGGAATTAAATAGTGCGAGCTGACGTTTTTATCCGTTAACGTCGCCAGAGAGGTATCAAAGTCATCCGCCGTGTAGTGGATGACCAGGATTTTGATGCGCGGGTACGCCGCTTGTGCCTGATGACGGGTATCCAGCTGATACCCGTCTTTATCAATAATCCCTTTCTCGCCCGCGCACCCGGTTAACAGAAGCGCGAACGCGACCAGCCAGAGCAGACGTCTCATCGGCGCGTTTTTACCGCCGTACCGCTGACGCTCACCATCAGCATACTGCTGTCTTTGCCTACGGTCTCATAGTCAATATCAATGCCCACAACCGCATCCGCACCCAGCGCTTTCGCCTGTTCGCCCAGTTCCTGAAAAGCGATTTCACCGCGCTTTACGCAACTCTTTTTCATAGGAACCCGAACGTCCGCCGACGATATCGCGAATACCCGCGAAGAAGTCACGGAAAATGTTGGCGCCCAAAATGGCTTCACCCGTTACCACACCGCAATATTCCACGATGTTCTGCCCTTCCAGCGTCGGGGTTGTCGAAAACTGCATAGCCGATCTCCTTGTTTACCTAAGCACTCGATCTCAAACGCATTATCAGACCGATACGCTATCATTGAAAAGATATAATTGATTATCGTAGATCGCTTTTTGGCAGATCGCTTATAAGGAAATCACTATGCGCTACAGCAAACTCTCTCTGCTCGTCCCATGCGCACTGCTGCTCAGTGCCTGCACAACCGTCACTCCTGCTTATAAAGACAATGGCCCGCGCAGCGGGTCGTGCATAGAAGGCGGGCCGGACAGCGTGGCTCAACAATTTTATGACTACCGCATTCAAAACCGTACTAACGACATTACCGCCCTTCGCCCTTACTTAAGCGACAACCTGGCAAAACTGCTCTCTGACGCCAGCCGTGATGGCGAACACCGCCAGTTGATGAGCAGCGACCCGTTCTCCAGCCGCACCACCTTCCCGGATAGCGCCAGCGTAGCCAGCGCGTCCACCATTCCTAATCGCGACGCCCGCAACATCCCGCTGCGCGTGGAGCTGAAGCAAGGCGACCAGACCTGGCGCGACGAAGTGCTGATGATCCATGAGGGTCAGTGCTGGGTTATTGATGATGTACGTTATCTTGGCGGCAGCGTCCACGCGCCAGCCGGTACGCTGCGCCAGTCCGTCGAAAACCGCTGATCACCCGACAAAACGTCGATAAATCATAAGCCCCACAAATTGTCTGGCATTCTGCATAGAATGCCGACAATTATTCTTGCCGCCTACCGCCCCCGCTATTTTGTGCTATGTTTAGTGAAGAATGCGGTTTGCATTTAACTTTTAACGCATAAATATTGCATAACTATTCTGTCAAAGGTACTATCTGCGGCCTCAACATACACAAAATCATTCATGATGCGTCGAGGCGGCAAGTGACTGGAGTGACAAATCTGTCAGGAACAGATTTGAACGTCGCGAGCAACGGTCCGTAAGGGCGAGTCTCAGGGTGAGACGAGTCACTCAGCAGCCAACAAAGAGGCAGCATGAAGGATGACGTGTACAGTTATCAGACTGCCAGCATACGAGAATCAATGAGTATTCAATTAAACGGCATTAATTGCTTCTACGGCGCGCATCAGGCGCTGTTCGATATCACGCTGGATTGCCCTCAGGGCGAAACGCTGGTGTTACTTGGCCCAAGCGGAGCGGGTAAAAGCTCGCTGCTGCGTGTACTCAATCTGCTTGAGATGCCGCGCTCCGGCACGCTCACTATCGCAGGAAATCATTTCGACTTCACGAAAACGCCTTCCGATAAGGCGATTCGTGAATTGCGCCAGAACGTAGGCATGGTTTTTCAGCAATACAATCTCTGGCCGCATCTCACGGTACAACAAAACCTGATTGAAGCGCCCTGCCGCGTGCTGGGTCTGTCAAAAGACCAGGCGCTGGCGCGTGCCGAGAAGCTGCTGGAACGTCTGCGTCTGAAACCTTACAGCGATCGCTATCCTCTGCATCTTTCCGGCGGTCAGCAACAGCGTGTGGCTATCGCCCGTGCGTTAATGATGGAGCCGCAGGTGCTGCTGTTTGACGAGCCAACCGCCGCGCTGGACCCGGAAATCACCGCGCAAATCGTCAGTATTATTCGTGAACTGGCGGAAACCAAAATTACCCAGGTGATCGTCACTCACGAAGTAGAAGTGGCGCGTAAAACCGCCAGCCGGGTGATCTATATGGAAAACGGTCACATCGTCGAGCAAGGGGATGCGAGCTGCTTTGCGAACCCGCAGACCGATGCATTTAAAAACTATTTATCTCACTAAGATTCGGGACAATGACAATGAAAAAAGTTCTGATTGCCGCGCTAATTGCAGGCTTTAGCCTTTCCGCTACAGCAGCTCAAACCATCCGTTTCGCCACGGAAGCATCCTACCCTCCGTTCGAATCTATGGATGCCAGTAACAAAATCGTCGGCTTTGACGTCGATCTGGCCAATGCGCTGTGTAAAGAGATTGACGCGACCTGCACCTTTACCAACCAGGCGTTTGACAGCCTGATCCCAAGCCTGAAGTTCCGTCGTTTCGACGCCGGTGATGGCCGGTATGGACATCACGCCTGAGCGTGAAAAGCAGGTTCTGTTCACCACGCCTTACTATGACAACTCCGCGCTGTTCATCGGTCAGCAGGGTAAATACACCAGCATCGATCAGCTGAAAGGCAAAAAAGTGGGCGTACAGAATGGCACTACCCACCAGAAGTTCATCATGGATAAGCACCCGGAAATCACCACCGTGCCTTATGACAGCTACCAGAACGCGAAGCTGGATCTGCAAAATGGTCGTATTGACGGCGTGTTCGGCGACACCGCCGTGGTCACTGAATGGCTGAAAGATAATCCGAAGCTGGCGCCGGTTGGCGATAAAGTGACCGACAAAGATTACTTCGGCACCGGCCTCGGCATCGCGGTACGCCAGGGCAACACGGAACTACAGCAGAAATTCAATACTGCTCTGGAAAAAGTGAAGCAAGATGGCACGTACGAAACCATCTACAACAAATGGTTCCAGAAGTAAGACTTGATGAACGAATTTTTTCCTTTAGCAAGCGCCGCCGGGATGACCGTCGGCCTTGCCGTTTGTGCGCTGATCATCGGCCTCGTCCTCGCTATGATTTTTGCCGTCTGGGAGTCCGTAAAATGGCGCCCGATAGCCTGGACAGGTTCCGCAGTGGTCACGATTCTGCGCGGCCTGCCGGAAATTCTGGTGGTGCTGTTTATCTATTTCGGTTCCTCTCAGCTTCTGCTGATGCTGTCTGATGGCTTCACCATCAACCTGGGGTTTGTGCAAATCCCGTTGCAGATGCAGATTGAAGACTTCGACGTCAGTCCGTTCCTGTGCGGCGTCATCGCGCTGTCGTTGCTGTATGCGGCATACGCGTCGCAAACGCTGCGCGGCGCGCTGAAAGCGGTTCCGTCTGGACAGTGGGAATCCGGTCAGGCGTTGGGCTTATCAAAAACCGCGATTTTTTTCCGCCTGGTGATGCCGCAAATGTGGCGTCATGCGCTGCCAGGGCTGGGCAACCAGTGGCTGGTATTGCTGAAAGATACCGCGCTGGTCAGCCTTATCAGCGTGAACGATCTGATGCTGCAAACAAAAAGCATCGCCACGCGCACTCAGGAGCCGTTCACCTGGTACATTGTGGCTGCGGCTATCTATCTGGTGATTACGCTGGTGAGTCAGTACATTCTCAAACGCATTGACCTGCGCGCGACACGTTTTGAGCGGAGACCAGGCTGATGTTTGAGTATTTACCTGAACTGATGAAAGGGCTGCACACCAGCCTGACGCTGACGGTTGCGTCTATCATCGTCGCGCTGATCCTGGCGCTGATTTTCACCATCATTCTGACGCTGAAAACGCCGGTGCTGGTATGGCTGGTTCGCGGCTACATTACGCTGTTTACCGGTACGCCGCTGCTGGTGCAAATCTTCCTGATCTACTACGGCCCAGGGCAATTCCCGTCGTTACAGGATTACCCGGTACTCTGGCACCTGCTGTCCGAGCCGTGGCTATGCGCCTTACTTGCCCTGTCGCTCAACAGCGCGGCCTATACCACGCAGCTGTTCTATGGCGCGATCCGTGCGATCCCGGAAGGCCAGTGGCAGTCCTGCGGCGCGCTGGGGATGAGCAAAAAAGATACCCTGGCGATCCTGCTGCCGTACGCGTTTAAACGCGCCCTCTCCTCTTACTCCAATGAGGTGGTGCTGGTCTTCAAGAGTACGTCTCTGGCGTACACCATTACGCTGATGGAAGTGATGGGCCACGGCCAGCTGCTGTACGGTCGTACCTACGATGTGATGGTATTTGGCGCGGCTGGCGTGATTTATCTGATCGTCAACGGTTTGCTAACCTTGCTGATGCGCCTCATCGAGCGTAAAGCGCTGGCGTTTGAGCGCAGGAATGCCTGATGCGTATGTAGGCCTGATAAGATGCGTCAGCGTCGCCATCAAGCAATGGCGCAAGCGCCTTATCCAGCCTACAAAATCATCGACATAAATGCATAAAACGAAATCATAAAGACGGACAAGCCACTAAGCTGTCCGTCTTTTTTTTATAACAATAAAAATACTTAATCATTTTTATTGCATATAAATTCATTAAATGGCATTGTAAACCCATGCCGCAGACACGGTGAATAATCATAAGATTGACAGACGGGAGTTCCACCATGAAAAAGTTAGTTCTGGCCGCATTACTCGCTACTTTCGCCGCTGGCGCCTCAGCTGCCGATAAAATCAATTTCGGCGTTTCCGCCACTTACCCGCCGTTCGAATCACTGGATGCGAGCAATAAAATCGTCGGTTTCGATATCGATCTGGCGACTGCGTTATGCAAACAAATGCAGGCCGACTGTACTTTTACTAACCACGCGTTTGACAGCCTGATCCCGGCGCTGAAATTCAAAAAATATGACGCGGGTTATCTCTGGTATGGATATTACCCCTGAGCGTAGCAAACAGGTGACGTTCACCAGCCCTTACTATGCCAACTCCGCGCTGGTGATTGCGAAAAAAGACAGCTATAAAACCTTTGCCGACCTGAAAGGGAAACGTATCGGCATGGAAAACGGCACCACGCACCAGAAATACCTGCAAGATAAGCATCCTGAAGTGAAAACCGTGGCTTATGACAGCTACCAGAATGCGATTATCGACCTGAAAAATGGCCGTATTGATGGCGTATTCGGCGATACCGCCGTGGTGAATGAGTGGCTGAAAACCAATCCGCAACTGGGCGCGGCAACAGAAAAAGTGACCGATCCGCAATACTTCGGCACCGGACTTGGCATCGCTGTGCGCCCGGATAATAAAGCGCTGCTGGAAAAACTAAACACCGCGCTAGCGGCAATCAAAGCTGACGGCACTTATCAGAAAATCAGCGATCAGTGGTTCCCGCAGTAATCTTCCTTGCCGGATGGCGCAGCGCCATCCGGCAATTCTATAAGGGCACAAAGAACCTAAAGCGCGCGCCACTCACCGAATCCATCAGCCTGATCCCACCGCCGTGCAGTTCCAGCATCCGTCTTACAATCAGCAGCCCTAACCCTCCGCGATCTTCCCGCGACGCCTGATGCCCCAGCACCGGATGGTCGCTGGAACAGTTGGTCACGCAACGCTTCGTCGATACCTGGCCCGCTGTCGCTGACCTCTACCTGTAGCTGCGCCTCCTCCTGCCATACCTTCAGCCGGATAGTGCTCCCCTGCGGCGAATGGCGCACGGCGTTATCCAGCAAATTCGTCACTACCCGCTCTATCATCGAGACGTCAGCATTGATAAGCGGCAGGGAATGCGGCATATCGACCTGCAAATGCAACTGCCGGGTCTCTATTGTCAGATCGAATTTTGCGCCACATCCTGAATCAGCTCACCAATAGCAAAGCGCTCCAGTGCGGTTTAATGCTGCCATGCTCAAGCCGCGCCAGCTCGAAAAGCTGCTGCGACAGGTGCCGCACCTTGTGCCCCTGACGCAGCGCAGTGGCGAGATATTGCTGCGTTTCCTGCGGCGTCAGCGTAGCGGATTTAAGCGATAACGTTTCCAGGTAGCCCAGCAATGACGTCAGCGGCGTGCGTAAGTCATGCGAGATATTGGCGATAAACTCCCGCGCTGCCGGTCGCTGCGCCAGTTGATCCACTGACCGGCGATTTTGCGCGCCAGCTCGATAAAGGTATTGCGCAGCACCGCAACTTCATCACTCACCGTGGTCTCCGGCTGCTGTGCCGCCAGCTGTTTGATGGCGGTAATGCTGTCCTGCTCCAGCCCGGCAACGTCCATCGTCAGGCGTTTTACCGGGCGCGTCACCCCAGTACCAGATCAGTAACCCCGCCAACAGGCCGAACAGCGCCACCCATAGCAGGACCACAACACCGTACTCCAGAGTGCTTTATGCCAGGCCATTTCTGCCAGCGCATTTGACTCTTCGCCTTGCAGGATGATGTACAAATAGCCTTTAAGCTCACCATCCCTGACGTAAAGGGGTAACGCTGAAAACCTTCTGACTCTGACTACGCGGATCGTCGCCATAAACGGCATCGCTGCGCCGCTGAGAAACGTTTGCAATGGACTAATATCGATCTTTTGCCGCCTGGATATGGCCCGGCGGTGCGGCATCGGCCAGCAGTTCGCCGTCCAGAGGAGATGACATACAGCTCAACGCTCGGGTTAAAGGTCATCAGGCGGTCAAACAGCGGCTTCAGCACGCTGCGATCAACTCTGCCCTGCGCATCCAGAATGGGTTCACGCTGCACAATCTGTTGCGCCAGCCCGCCGGACAGCCGCTGCACCATCGCGTTGCCGTACTGCATGCTGCTGTAGAGTTGCACCGCGCAGGCAACGGTAGCGCAGAGCATCAGCAGCAGAATAAACAGCAGCGTCCAGCCGCTGGCTCAGGCTAAAGCGCCGCATCATGGTTCAGCTCCGCAAATTTGTAAACCTTTGCCCCAGACGGTACGAATAATCTCCGGTTCAGCGGCATCTTTTTCAATCTTGATGCGCAGGCGATTAATGTGGGTGTTGACGGTGTGCTCATACCCTTCGTGCTGATAGCCCCAGACCTGTTCCAGCAGCGCCAGACGCCGAAAAGACTTCTCCAGGATGACGGGCAAAGAAGTACAGCAGCTCAAATTCACGCGGCGTGAGGTCCACATCCTGACCGTGCAAGCGCACCGTACGCGCCAGCGGATCAAGCGTCAGGCCATGAGCCTGAATATGCCCGGCAGTCTGTGCCTGCCCCATAGCCCTGCTGACGGCGAAACCAGCGCTTTGATGCGCGCGATCAGCTCCTGCACCGAGAAGGGTTTTGCCAGGTAATCATCTGCCCCGGTTTCCAGCCCGGTAATGCGGTCCGTTTCGCTGCTGCGGGCGCTGATAATAATCACCGGCAGGTAGCGGGTCATCTGACGGATGCGACGACAAATCTCCAGACCGTCAACGTTGGGGAGCATCAGGTCGAGGATCACGGCATCCCAGGGTTGGGTTTCCAAGGCACTGTAACGCCTTGCCCCCATCCGGTTGGTGAGTAATGGCGTAGCCTTCGTCTTCTAAATTGAGGCGCAGGAGCGCCGCGATGTCGTGGTCATCTTCCACCAGCAGGATCTGCTTCATGGGTAAGCCTTCATTCTCTCAATGCCAATGACTTAAGCTTACCCGATTTCACAGGGGGGAAGAGTTCACATTTTGTTGAACTTTGTACGGCCGTTGCGCCAGGCGGCGGCTTCGCTTTACCTGGCCTACCGGTCAGCGTGTTTTGGTCAACAGCGTTAACACTTCATAATGCGCGGTATGCGGGAACATATCGAAAAGCTGAACACGCTCAATACGGTAGCCCGGCAAGTTGGCAATGTCCTTTGCCATCGTCTGCGCGTTGCAGCTGGAGTAGATGATGTATTCCGGCGCCATCTGGCTAAGATAGTCCGCACAGGGCTTTTCCAATACCGCGACGCCGGCGGGTTCACCAGCACCAGTTCCGGCACCTCTCCTTGCGCGGTGGCGAATCGGGTGGAGTCCAGCGCCTGAAAATGAAGATTCGTCAGCCCCAGTTCCGCGGCGGATTGCTTCGCGCAGGCGATTGCCTCTGGTGCGATCTCAATGCCCGTCAACGTCATTTCCGGGGTGGCGCAGTGCAAACCAAATCCCCCGACGCCGCAAAACAGATCCCACATGTGATGAACAGGCAGCTGACGCCACCCAGTCACGCGCCGTCGCATACAGACGGCTCGCAACGACCGGGTTGGTCTGGAAAAAGCTCTGCGGACGGATCCACAGCGGCACATCGTTAAAACGTTCTGCCAGCGCCTGCTGCTCCGTCAGGAAGATCTCCGTTTCCCCCTTCCATAAATCGCCATGTGTACCGGTTGAATATTCGCGGTAATAACCTTCAGCTGCGGTAACTGCGCCTGTAGCCACGGCAGCGCCGCGCGCAGCTGCGCCAGTTTGGTTTCTGAGCGCAGCACGAACCGCAGCATCATGCCGCCATCGAACTGGCTTTCCGTCAGCAGGATGTATTTCAGCTCGCCGCGTTTGCGCGCCACGTTGTAAGGCGTTAACCCGGCACGGGCGATGAACGGCTTCAGCGTGGCGAAAACGGAGCAAACGTGTCGGGATAGAGCGGACAGTCACTCAAATCCTCCGGGGTGCCATCGCGATGCAACATGCCTAACAGCGGCTTTTCCACGCTGCCGCTGACCACCATTTTGGCTTTATTACGAAAGGCCTGTTCCGGGCCGCTGACCGGCGCACACCACTGTTCAACTGAAAAATCGGCAAGCAGCCCCTTCAGATCGGCGGTTTTGGCGGAGAGTTGATCGCAGATCGGCTGGACTATCCACTGACAGGATCGACAGCGACCGGCGTCGTAGAGTGCGCACTGCATACAAAGACCTTCATATTACCAGGGGCGAGGATTATACACGTTATTGCAAACGGAAGAACCGCCTGCTGCCCGCAGGAATAAAGAGCAGCATCAGAACCAGCATGTCCGGCAATTTCTGCATCACCAGCGTGCGCAAAATTTCGCGTTTCGACTCCCCGGCAATACTGAACAGCTCCGGGTAGCCATAGCCCAGCGACGCCGCCCACAGATAACCTGTGGCAATAACCTGCGTGAGCAGGTACACCCAGCGCGCCCAGTTGCGCCCTTTCACCAGCGAAAACGCGCAATATATTTCAGTAAAGACCAGCGCCAGGCTGCCTAAAAACACCAGCGTCAGATTCCAGGTTTGCACGCTGCGATGAATAAACTCCCCCATTCCCCCCGCATGCCGAGTGTGTTAAAAATCATCAGCAAATCGAGGCAGCGGATCAAAATAATCGCGAGCGCCGCCACCTGCACCAGCCGTGGGTACATTTAAACGGGCATGTGATGAGGATGATTTCTTAAAAAATCCCAACGAATCGTCTTCCATGAAAACGTTACCGCGTTTGCCCACGGTAACGTGTTGCCAGGTTGGCAGATTTTTAGTTTCTTCAGCCGCGTCTTGCACGTTGGATATCACGCATCCGCTGCTTTTCTGCGCGCGCCATCAGATACCAGGCGATAAAACCGACAATGCCTACCACGCCGAGGATAAGGGTCGCCAGCGCGTTAATCTCCGGGTTAACCCCCATACGCACGCTGGAGAAGACCAGCATCGGCAATGTCGTCGCCCCCGGGCCAGAGACAAAACTGGCGATCACCAGATCGTCCAGCGACAGCGTGAAAGCCAGCAGCCATCCAGAGATCACCGCAGGCATGATCATCGGCAGCGTAATCACAAAGAACACTTTTAACGGCGTCGCGCCAAGATCCATCGCCGCCTCTTCAATCGAGCGATCCAGTTCGCGCAGACGCGATGAAATAACCACCGCCACATAGGCCGTACAGAAGGTAACGTGCGCCAGCCAGATTGTCAGCATTCCGCGATCTGCGGGCCAGCCGATAGCATGGGCCAGGGCCACAAACAGCAGCAACAGCGACAGCCCGGTAATCACATCCGGCATAACCAGCGGCGCGGTGATCATAAACGCAAAGCCATTCGCTCCACGAAAACGGCCAAAACGCACCATTACCACGGCGGCAATCGTCCCCAGAATAGCCGCCATTGTCGCGGCGCAAGCGGCAATCGTGAGGCTCAGGCCGACGGCACCTATCATCGCGCTATCCCGGAACAGCTCGCCATACCAGCGCGTAGACCATCCCGCCCAGACGGTCACCAGCTTCGAGCTGTTAAACGAATAGATGACCAGCATCAGCATCGGCGCATACAGGAAGGTAAATCCGAGCACCAGAATAACAATTCGCCAGGGCGAACGAACCACCGGTAAAGTATTCATCCGAGTTCCCCCTCGCTTTTTTGCTGATGCTTATGGAACCAGATAATCGGTACAATCAGCAGTAATAACATGATGATAGCCACCGCAGAGGCCACCGGCCAGTCGCGGTTGTTGAAGAACTCCTGCCACAGTACGCGGCCGATCATAATGCTGTCTGGCCCGCCGAGCAGTTCCGGGATCACAAATTCCCCCACCGCCGGAATAAACACCAGCATCGATCCGGCAATTATGCCCCCTTTCGTTAACGGCACAATGACGCTAAAGAAGGTTTTCAGCGGACGCGCGCCCAGATCCAGCGAGGCCTCCACCAGCGAATAGTCAATGCGCGTCAGCGCGATATAAATCGGCAGCACCATAAACGGCAGATAGGCGTAGACAATACCGATATACACCGCCAGATTGGTATGCAAAATCGTCAGGGGATGATCGATAACCCCCAGCCACATCAGGAAGTTGTTCAGCACGCCGTTATTTTTCAGAATCCCCATCCAGGCGTAAACGCGGATTAGAAACGAGGTCCAGGACGGCAGGATCACCAGCAACAGCAGAATATTACGCGTTGATGGCCTGCTGTGCGCCACCGCCCAGGCCAGCGGATACCCCAGCAGCAAACAGCAAAGAGTCGAAACGCCCGCCACCTGCAAAGACTGCAAATAAGCGTCAAAATAGAGCGGATCGTCCGTCAGTTGCAGGAAATTTCCCAGATTGAGGGTCAGGGATAACTGCCCGTCGGCCCACGCCACCAGATCGGTATAGGGCGGGATCGCCCGCGCCATCTCCGCCAGGCTGATTTTAAACACGATCAGAAACGGCAGTAGAAAAAGCAGGATCAGCCAAAGGTACGGCACCGCGATGACCAGCTTACGCCCATGCTTCATTTGCATCCGCGCCAGCCACAGCGTCAGGCCGCCGGGCTTTTTATCGCGAGCCGGAGGTTCAAGTGTACTCATTTTCGCTCCTTAAACCGTCAACACCACGCAGCTGTCCGCATCCCAACATAAACGCACTTCATCGCCCCAGGTCGGCAACCCTTTGCGATAGCGATGCGCGTTCTGTAGCTGAGCGCTCAACATCTGGCCGCTTTTCAACCGCACATGATAAATCGACAAATCGCCGAGGTAGGCGATATGCACCACTTCACCCACGGCAAAGTTGTAACCGTCTTCTGGCGGCGCGTCGCACAGCATGATTTTTTCCGGGCGCAGCGCAACATACACCGGAACGTTATCGACAACGGACGCATCCGCATCCACCTTCAGAGGATGCACCAGCCCCGGCGAATCAATGACCAGCCCATCATCCTGACGTTCCTTCAGCAAGCCTTCAAAGACATTCACAGAACCGATAAATTCCGCGCTGTAGCGGGTGGTCGGATGTTCATAAATCTCTTCCGGCTCGCCAATCTGCACGAATTTCCCACGGTTCATGATCGCAATTCGCCCGGCCATCGTCATCGCTTCTTCCTGATCGTGCGTCACCATCACGCAGGTCGCGCCAACGCGTTCAAGAATATCGACGACTTCCAGTTGCATCCGGTCACGCAGTTTTTTATCCAGCGCGCCCATTGGTTCGTCGAGCAGCAACAGCTTCGGGCGTTTCGCCAGGCTACGCGCCAGCGCCACACGCTGACGCTGGCCGCCGGAAAGCTGATGAGGCTTACGTTTAGCGAACTCCTGCATATGCACCAGCCCCAGCATTTCGTTCACGCGCGCGGTGATTTCCGCCTTCGACAGCTTGTCCTGCTTCAGCCCAAACGCAATGTTTTGCTCCACCGTCATATGGGGGAACAGCGCATAGGACTGAAACATCATATTGATAGGGCGCAGATAAGGCGGGACATGCGCCAGATCGACGCCATCGAGCATGATTTGCCCGGCGGAGGGTTGTTCAAATCCGGCCAGCATACGCAGCAGCGTGGATTTCCCGCAGCCCGATGCGCCAAGCAGCGCAAATATTTCGCCTTTATAGATGGTGAGGCTGACATCATCCACGGCGTGTTGACCATCAAATGATTTTGTCAGGTTGCGGATTTCAAGAAGCGGCGTCAGCGCTTTACGGGTTTTCGCCTGTGGGCGGGGGGTCGCGTCGTTCACGGGGTGCTCTCCGGCATAAACAAAAATCAGTGCAAACGCACCATAAAAGTGCGCATTGCCCGGTAAACCTCACCGGGCAACGTTCTGATACAGCGGCTTATTTACCGCTTTTCACCTTCGTCCAGGCACGCGTACGCACACGGTCGATCTTCGGTTCCTGCACTTTCAGCGTGAACATTTTCGCTCGCACATCCGCAGGCGGATAAATGCCCGGGTTGTCACGCACTTCAGCGCTGACCAGCGCCGTCGCTTCTTTGTTGGCGTTGGCGTAGAACACATGGTCGGAAATGTGGGCGATCACGTCCGGGCGCAGCAGATAGTTGAGGAACTGATAAGCCTCTTCTTTGTTTTTCGCATCAGCAGGCATCGCGAACACATCAAAGAACGCCATCGCCCCCTCTTTCGGAATGGAGAAGGAGATATTCACGCCGTTTTTCGCTTCTTTCGCGCGGTTAGCCGCCTGCCATACGTCCCCTGCCCAGCCAATCGCCACGCAGGTATCGCCGTTCGCCAGATCGTTTATGTATTGAGACGAGTGGAAGTAACGAATGTTCGGGCGCAGCTTCAGCAGCAGATCGGTCGCAGGCCCCGTGTAGTCATCCGCTTTGGTGCTGTTGGGATCTTTCCCCAGGTAGTTCAGCACGGTCGCGAACACCTCTTCAGGCGCATCAAGGAAGGAGACGCCGCAGCTTTTAAGTTTTTCCAGATTTTCAGGTTTCAGCACCAGATCCCAGCTATCGACCGGCGCGTCAGCCCCCAGCACCGCTTTGACTTTATCGATGTTATAACCGATACCGGTAGTCGCCCACATATACGGCATCGCATATTTGTTGTCAGGATCGTGCTTCGCTACCAGCGTCAGCAGCTCTGGATCGAGGTTTTTCCAGCCAGGTAGTTTGCTTTTATCCAGCGGCTGGAATACGCCCGCAGTGAGCTGGCGTTCCAGAAAACTGGCCGACGGGACAACCAGATCAAAACCGGTGCTCCCGGCCATGAGTTTCCCTTCCAGTACCTCGTTGGAGTCGAAGACGTCATAGACCACTTTGATACCAGTCTCTTTTTCAAAGTTCGCGACCGTATCCGGGGCGATATAATCAGACCAGTTATAGATATGCAGTGTTTTTTGTTCAGCGGCGAGCGTGCTGGCAGAGACGGCCATCAGAGCACCCGCAACCAGACCCGATAGCCATTTTTTATTTAAGGCGGTCATAATCTCTTTCCTTCTGAAAGTTCGTTAACAAACGAACCAAAAAAGTTGCATTCTAAGATATGCAAGAAACGTGCATATTTTGTCACTCGACACAGTTACAGAAGAGAGGGCTCTCTCCCTGCCGTCATTGCTCGCCATAAATACACAAAATCATTCAGGAGGTTGTCTGAAGGATGACATGTAAAAGCTTCGCAAGAATAACTTTAGCCAGGGTTCGAGGCTATAGCTCAGATTAAAAAACGCCTTTTATCAATTTTTTATGCAGGTTTTGTCTATGTGATAAAGCGAAACAGGCGGAAAGGAGGTGAATTATTCTTTAAATAAAGGTTAAAGGCAGAATAAAAAAATGCAAACAGCAGCCGCTCTGGCAGCGACTGCGTTAGACGCGTCATTCTTCAGGTTGCATGTGCGCAGATTTCAGTGAAGAAAATGATTTTCAGCGCTACTTTTTTTGCGCGTCTTCTTCTGCGCTGAACAGCAGCTGATGCGCTCCGGCTTCCAGGATCACCATAGAAATCTGCTCTTCGCTCTGACGAACAAACCACTCGAACTGTTCATACGTCACGCCCCGCATAACGGATAAAGACTGGCAAACCACCAGTTTTGGCAGATTATCATCCTGCATATCCAGGAACGCTTTCACCGTTAACGAGCTGGCGTTAATTGCCGACAGATCGGCGGCCAGCGGCAGCAGCGCAGAGGGTCTTACCTCCGCCATTGCGGAAAACAGCACCGTGTTATCCACCAGGTCGATTTTCGCATCGTAAATGCCGTCAAAATTTTGCATATGGGGCAAATGCAGCGCCTGACAGGTATCACATTCAAAAAAACTCATGCCCAGGTCGTCGAGCCATTGACGCAACGTATCCAGAGTAGGAACGACCAGTGATGTCATAATAATGTGCTACCTCTTACGATAAAAAATTACCGGCACAGCTTACGCAAAAAGACCGCGTCATACCACGATCGGAAACGATATTGCGATTAACCGCCCGTTTTAAGGCAAAATTCGGGGGTGGCGTGACGCTCGATCCACTGGATCATTCGCCCGGCGATATCCACACCCGTCGTTTTTTCTACCCCTTCCAGACCCGGAGAGGCGTTCACTTCCATGACCAGCGGCCCACGCTCCGCGCGCAGAATATCGACGCCAGCGACATCCAGCCCCATCGTCTGCGCCGCTTTCATCGCGATCTCTCGTTCACGCGGCGTGATACTGGCGATACTCGCCATACCGCCGCGATGAAGGTTGGAGCGAAAATCGCCCTCTTTTGCCCGCCGCTCAATGGCCGCCACCACTTCGTCGCCCACGACCAGACAACGGATGTCACGCCCTCTGGCCTCTTTGATGTACTCCTGCACCAGAATGTGCGCATTAAGACCGCGAAACGCATCAATCACGCTCTCTGCGGCTTGCCGGGGTTTCCGCCAGCACCACGCCAATGCCCTGCGTACCTTCCACCAGTTTTACCACCAGCGGCGCGCCGCCGACCATGTCGATCAGATCGCTGGTGTCATCCGGCGAATGCGCAATGCCGGTAACGGGCAAGTCAATTCCCTGCCGGGCCAGTAACTGTAGCGAACGCAGTTTATCGCGCGCGCGGGTAATCGCCACGGATTCGTTCAGCGGATAGCTACCCAGCATTTCGAACTGACGCAGCGCCGCTGTACCGTAAAACGTGATGGCGGAGCCAATACGGGGGGATGACGGCATCAAAATGCGGCAACTGGCGGCCTTTATAGTGAATAGAAGAGGCCGCCGGGCTGATGTTCATATAGCAGGAAAGCGGATCGAGTATTTCGACCAGATGGCCGCGCTTCATCGCCGCTTCGCGCAGGCGTTTACAAGAATAGAGCGTTCCGTCCCGGGACAATATGGCAATTTTCACCCTGCACCTCTCTAAAAGACCTGGTAAAAGCCTGCGTATCATACACCGGGTGTTAGCGCGTCGCCCAACCCTGTTTATGCAAATAGTCCAGAATAAACGGGCGATTCTCTTTGATGATGGTACGACGGATATGGTCGCTCCAGGTATCGCGGCGCGTATTGCTGTCGCGGGGTCAGGTAATACTCCGCGATCTGCTCATCATATTGCGCCAGCAGCGCGGCATCCACAGGCTGATAGTGATTTTCATGCACCACCAGTTCTGCGGGCAAACGCGGCTTAACGCCAGGGTTATCCGCAGGCCAGCCGAGGCACAGCCCAAACAGCGGCAGGACATATTTCGGTAATTTCAGCCGTTCCGTAACCGCTTCAATATGATTGCGGATACCGCCGATATAGACGCCGCCCAGCCCCAGGGATTCGGCAGCGGTCAGCGCATTTTGCCCCATCATCGCCGTATCGACCGTGCCCAGCAGCAGCTGTTCCGCCAGCCCGAGCTGCGCGTCCGGGCAAATCTGTAAGTGACGATTAAAATCAGCGCAGAAAACCCAAAATTCCGCGGCCTGCGCAACGTGCTTTTGCCCGCCCGTCAGGGGCACCAGCGCTTCGCGCATGGCTTTATCGGTAATGCGGATAATGGAACTGCACTGTAAAAAACTGGAGCTTGAGGTTCCCCGCGCGGCGGCAATAATAGACTCACGCTACGCATCGGAAATCGGCTCATCGGTGAAATGACGAATAGAACGGTGACCACGGATTAAATCAATGGTTGGAGTCATGCGGTTTTTCTCTTGCTGAACGGGAAGAAGAATCGGGTGAGCGCGTCATCAGTTGCGGCGCAATAAGCTGCGCGATCCGCCACATTAGCGCCACCGCAGCGGGAAGCATAAGCAGGATACCGAGAAATATCATCACCGTTACCGCCAGCGGGCTGTTCATCGGCGCGGGTAATGTGAGGTACTGATTGAGCGACAGCAACGCCGCTGCCAGCAAAATCATACCGAGAACTTCCAGAATCAACACGCTTTTGGGGTAAAGCGCCAATCGAGCGCATAAGGGCCTCCCGGATAACGGATGCTCAGTGTAACGCGTTCAGGTTTATCGTGTTTAACAGATATAGCCTATAGGTATCAAAGCAACAGGCGCAACCTGCTTTTCAGATGCGTCGTTTAACGGCATCATAGCCGCCATTCGTCACAAGGCTATGAGTTCGAGGAAAAAAACAATGTTTACCGTTATTTTTGGTCGCCCAGGGTGCCCGTATTGCGTGCGTGCGAAAGAGTTAGCAGAAAAACTGAGCACTGAGCGCGATGATTTTAACTATCGCTATATTGATATTCATGCTGAAGGCATTACCAAAGCGGATCTGGAAAAAACCGTGGGTAAACCGGTAGAGACCGTACCGCAGATTTTTGTCGATCAGAAACACATCGGCGGTTACACCGATTTTGAGGCTTGGGCAAAAGAGAATCTGAACCTGTTCGCCTGATCGCTGCTTTACGCCCTCTCCCGGAGGGCGTTATCGGTTCTTTTTACGCCGCTGACTAAACAGGCTGCTGATAAATAAAAAGCAAAGCGCGCCGAGCGCACACCAGAACACCGCACTGAACAACCACGCCAGTTCTTGCCATACGGAGCGCGTAGGCATAAAAACAAATCGCATCAGGACCAGACAACATGGTGCGGCCAGCATGGCGCCGATAAGAGGTTTAATGACTTCTCTGCGATGGGAAAAAAAACTGGCCACCGCGCCAGGTAACGTAAAAAACAACAGCCCAATCTCAGGATGCCCGGCAACCCGAAATGCCCCTTTCATATGCATCGTTAATGAAAGGCACACCACAATAAAGAGTACAAAGCAGCAGATTGCACCCGCCCAACCTTGTTTATGTTTCAATCGTTCCTCCTGACACTATCTCTATCGAACACTTTTTTCGCCCGAAGGCGTCCAGTCAGATAAAGTCGTTCGGCATTCCATGCCAAAAAACACACCCACACGATTCTTATAGCCGTTGATACGTAATGAGATTAAACTAGCGAATTAAATTGTTGTGCTGCTTTTATTTGAGCGCCGATACGATGCCGACGCCTCATAATTTCTGGCAAAAACATTAGCGTAAATTGTCATTTCTTTCAACAGCTTACTGGTAAACAAGAAGTTAGTCTCCGTGAATATAAACGTCGCAGATTTGTTAAATGGGAATTACATCCTGTTATTATTTGTGGTCCTGGCTCTCGGGCTATGTCTGGGTAAGTTACGCCTGGGTTCAGTCCAACTCGGTAATTCCATTGGCGTTTTAGTGGTCTCCCTATTATTAGGGCAGCAGCACTTTAGTATTAACACCGATGCACTAAATCTGGGCTTTATGCTGTTTATTTTTTGTGTCGGCGTCGAAGCTGGCCCCAACTTTTTTTCTATTTTTTTTCGCGACGGCAAAAATTACCTGATGCTTGCTCTGGTCATGGTCGGTAGCGCGCTGCTGATCGCATTAGGGCTGGGTAAGCTCTTTGGCTGGGATATCGGCCTGACCGCCGGTATGCTGGCGGGCTCCATGACCTCGACCCCTGTGCTGGTCGGCGCAGGCGACACGTTACGCCATTCCGGTATGGAGAGTTCGCAGCTCTCGGTCGCGCTGGACAACCTGAGCCTGGGCTACGCGCTGACCTACCTCATCGGCCTGGTCAGCCTGATTGTCGGCGCACGTTACCTGCCGAAACTGCAACATCAGGATCTGCAAACCAGCGCCCAGCAGATTGCCCGCGAGCGCGGCCTGGATACCGACGCCAACCGCAAGGTCTATCTGCCGGTCATCCGCGCTTATCGCGTCGGCCCGGAACTGGTGGCCTGGGCCGACGGGAAAAATCTGCGCGAGCTGGGCATCTACCGTCAGACCGGTTGCTACATTGAGCGCATCCGCCGTAACGGTATTCTGGCGAACCCGGATGGTGACGCGGTATTGCAGATGGGCGATGAGATTGCCCTGGTTGGTTACCCGGATGCACACGCCCGACTGGACCCCAGCTTCCGTAACGGCAAAGAAGTCTTCGACCGCGACCTGCTCGACATGCGCATCGTGACCGAAGAGATCGTCGTGAAAAACCACAATGCCGTAGGCCGCCGTCTCGCCCAGTTGAAGCTGACCGACCACGGCTGCTTCCTTAACCGCGTGATCCGCAGCCAGATTGAAATGCCGATCGACGACAACGTGGTGCTGAATAAAGGCGACGTCTTGCAGGTGAGTGGCGATGCGCGTCGCGTGAAAACCGTCGCGGACCGTATCGGCTTTATCTCGATTCACAGTCAGGTAACCGATCTGCTGGCCTTCTGCGCCTTCTTTATCATCGGCCTGATGATCGGGATGATCACCTTCCAGTTCAGTAATTTCAGCTTCGGCATCGGCAACGCCGCCGGGCTGCTGTTCGCCGGGATCATGCTCGGTTTCCTGCGAGCTAACCACCCCACCTTCGGGTACATCCCGCAGGGCGCGCTGAACATGGTGAAAGAGTTTGGTCTGATGGTCTTTATGGCCGGCGTCGGCCTGAGCGCGGGCAGCGGCATCGGGAACGGGCTTGGCGCGGTCGGCGGGCAAATGTTGATTGCCGGTCTTGTGGTGAGCCTGGTGCCGGTCATTATCTGCTTCCTGTTCGGCGCTTATGTATTACGTATGAACCGCGCCCTGCTCTTCGGCGCCATGATGGGCGCGCGCACCTGTGCTCCGGCGATGGAGATCATCAGCGACACGGCGCGCAGCAACATTCCGGCATTAGGCTATGCGGGAACCTATGCGATAGCCAACGTTCTGTTAACGCTGGCGGGGACACTTATTGTCATCATCTGGCCGGGCTTAGGATAAAACTGAAGTTTGCCTTTAAGTGAAAAATTTTTGCAGGTAAGCAGAACTTTTCTTCAAGGCGTCAGTCATAACTAGTGCCACTGCTTTTCTTTGATGTCCCCAATTTGTGGAGCCCATCAACCCCGCCATTTTGGTTCAAGGTTGATGGGTTTTTTGTTGCCTGAAAATCACACTTGCCCGGCAATACGCTTCACCATGACCAGAATATCTTCCCGCGTTAAAGGCGCTCTGTCGGTGACGAAATGGAGGGTCATGCCTTCGATAAACGCGTCCAGCGCGCGGGCGGTCACCGGTTCAAACCACTGCTCCAGCGTTTGCTGACTGCGCTGCATCCAGTTCTGCATCACCGTTTTCAGCGCCGGTTTTCGGCTGGCGAAGGCATACAGCTGGTACATCAGCTCCATATTATCTGGCGTGGTCACCAGCGAGCTGTAGATCATGTCGGTAATGGCGTGACAGGCGTCCCTGAACGTTCGTGACATCGGCAAAGAATGACTGAAACTGGTGCGACATTGTTTCTGTAAACCGGCTTAACGCCTCGATCAGCAACTCATCGATTCCCGAAAAATAATAGGTCATCGACCCGAGCGGCACCTGCGCTATCGCCGCGATTTTGCGGTGCGTAACGCCGTGAATGCCATGCGTTATTATCGCTTCCTGCGTGGCCTGAACGATTTTGTCTCGCCGCAGGGGATCGTTAGCTCGTCGCACTGCTTTTCCTCTCATCACGTTTGTGTACAAATGTACACAAACTTGCTAGTGTTGTCCCCCTGTATTCTTTTTTTTCAGTTTGAATCAATGACCGCCATCTCATCACGTAAAGCCCTTAAGACGCCGGACCTGGGCGCTTTTTATGTTCTTCTTCTTGCCAGGGCTGTTGATGGCCCTCATGGGCAACCCGCACCCCCGCCATTCGCGATATCCTCTCGGTATCAACGGCAGAAATGGGGGCGGTGCTGTTTGGGCTTTCCATCGGTTCGATGAGCGGTATTCTGTGTTCCGCCTGGCTGGTAAAACGATTTGGCACGCGTAACGTCATTCAGACCACCATGTCCTGCGCCGTTGCGGGGATGGTTATCCTCAGCATTGCGCTGTGGTTCGCTTCTCCGCTGGTTTTTGCGCTTGGCTTAGGCGTATTCGGCGCCAGCTTTGGCGCCGCCGAAGTCGCTATCAACGTCGAAGGGGCGGCGGTTGAACGTGAAATGAATAAAACCGTCCTGCCGATGATGCACGGTTTTTACAGCTTCGGTACGCTGGCTGGCGCTGGCGTCGGCATGGCGCTAACCGCCTTTAACGTCCCTGCCAACGCTCATATCCTGCTGGCGGCTCTCGTCGCGATCGTCCCCATTTTTATTGCTATTCGCGCCATTCCCGACGGCACGGGGAAAAACGCCGCCGACGACGCCCACACAACGGAAAAAGGCGTACCTTTTTATCGCGATGCCCAGCTACTGTTGATCGGCGTGGTGGTACTGGCAATGGCCTTCGCTGAAGGGTCCGCCAACGACTGGCTGCCGCTTCTGATGGTGGATGGTCACGGCTTCAGCCCAACGTCCGGCTCGCTGATTTATGCGGGCTTTACGCTCGGTATGACCGTCGGGCGCTTTACCGGCGGCTGGTTTATCGACCGTTATAGCCGCGTGGCGGTAGTCCGCGCCAGCGCGCTAATGGGAGCGCTCGGTATTGGTCTGATTATCTTCGTCGACAGCGCCTGGGTCGCGGGCGTTTCCGTTATTCTCTGGGGGCTTGGGGCGTCGCTTGGCTTCCCGCTAACGATTTCAGCGGCCAGCGATACCGGCCCGGACGCGCCAACCCGCGTCAGCGTGGTGGCGACAACCGGTTATCTGGCCTTCCTGGTGGGGCCGCCGCTGCTGGGCTATCTTGGCGAACATTATGGTTTGCGCAGCGCAATGCTGGTTGTGCTGGCGCTGGTCATCCTTGCCGCTCTTGTCGCAAAGGCTGTCGCCAAACCAACATCAAACACTCAATCTGTTATGGAGAATAGTTAATGGGTATCAAGCTAATTGCGGTAGACATGGACGGCACCTTTTTGAGCGATCAAAAAACCTATAATCGCGACCGGTTTATGGCGCAGTACCGGCTAATGAAGCAGAAAGGCATCCGTTTTGTGGTCGCCAGCGGTAATCAGTATTACCAGTTAATCTCTTTCTTTCCAGAGATCGCCCACGAAATCGCCTTTGTCGCTGAAAACGGCGGCTGGGTGGTCAGCGAGGGCGAAGACGTGTTCAACGGCGAACTGGCGAAAGAGGATTTTGCTGCCGTTGTCGATCATCTGCTGACCCGCGCGGATATTGAAATCATCGCCTGCGGTAAAAACAGCGCCTATACCCTGAAACAGTACAACGATGAACTGAAACAGGTTGCGGCGATGTACTACCATCGCCTTGAGTTCGTGGACAGCTTCGACAACATCAATGACGTGTTCTTTAAATTCGGCCTCAACATTACTGATGACCGTATTCCCCAGGTTCAGACGGCGCTGCATGATGCGATTGGCGATATCATGGTGCCGGTTCATACCGGTTACGGCAGCATCGATTTGATCATTCCCGGCGTACACAAAGCGAACGGCTTGCGTCTGCTGCAACAACGCTGGGGGATTAACAATGATGAGGTCGTGACGTTTGGCGACGGCGGCAATGATATTGAGATGTTGCGTCAGGCCGGCTTCAGTTTTGCGATGGAAAACGCCGGAGCGGCGGTGGCCTCTGCGGCGAAATATCGGGCGGGCTCGAATAACGCGGAAGGCGTGCTGGACGTTATCGACCGCGTGCTGAAAAACGAAGCCCCGTTCAGTGGGTAATGCCTCTTTGAGGCCTGATGGCGCTGCGCCGGACGGCCTCACCCTTCCCGTGAATCCCCTACCCGTTTGTCTTTCAGGAAGATAACCATCAGCAGCAGCCAGAGAATGCCGTTCGCCAGGTTGAAGAGGCTAAATAAGCCGTTGCCGCCGCTCAGATAAGCATGCTTGCTCACTTCAATACCCACGGTAAAGATCAGCATCTGCAACATCCCCATCGCCGCAGAAACCGTGCCTTTGCTCATATCGCTGGCAAACAGGGTCAGACGCACCAGCCCCGCGTTCGCCACGCCGATGCCAAAAGCGTAGACGCTCAGACCCGCCGTCATCCATAGATACGCATGGGAAGAGACCACCGTCGCGGCTGCGGCGATCAGCAATCCCGCCACAATCGGCCAGCCGCCCATGATAATCAATGCGCGCACCGTTCGCCGGGAGGTCAACCGCGCCAGCACCAGATTCCCGGCAATCAGCGCGCCAAAGACAGGAACCTGCAACAAGCCATATTCATAGCTGCTGAGCTGCTCACCGCTGATGATAATGATCGGCGACTGGGCAATCCACGCCAGCAGCGGCAGGCTGACGAACCCCAGCGCCAGCGCGCCGGCAACAAACCGCACGTTTTTCAGCACCAGCTTGTAATCCCGCCCCAGTTCTTTAAGCGACAGCTTCTCGCCGAGGCGGGTCGCGGTCTCCGGCATCGCGCGCTGTAAGCCGACAAAAGCAATCGCCGCCAGTACGGCAAACAGAACAAACATCCCTTCCCACGGCAGAACATGCACCCAGGCGGCGCCCACCAGCGGCCCCAGCAGCGGCGCAATCAGGGCAACGTTAGCCATTAACGCCGTAATTTTGATACACACCGCTTCTTCAAAGGATTCCTGAATGGCGGCGTACCCCACGGCGCCAATAAAGCACAGGCTTACCCCCTGCAAAAAACGCAGCAGGGTGAACTGTTCAATGTTTTGCGCCAGCAGTGTGGCAAGGCAGGTGACGATAAACCAGATCACACCCGCTAACATCACCGGGCGGCGTCCAATACGATCCGACAGCGGCCCTAACAGCCACTGCAAAAACATCCCGCCCGCCAGGTAGGCGGTCATCGAGGTCGGAACCCAGTCGATCCCGGCCTGATACTGTTCCACCACCGCCAGCATCCCCGGCTGGATCATATCGTTGCCGATATACGTAGAAAATTCGTAAAGCACCAGACAGAGAGGGAAAAGCAGTGCCTGACGTCCGAGCCGGACGCCTGTTTGTGAAAGGTTTTGCATGCAATCTCTTCGCAAATAAAAAATCGCGCAAAGTGTAATGAAAGTACGTTACCTGAGATAGCGAATTATGTGATTTAAAAACAAAATGCGCACATTTTTACATAATCATCCTTCGTGACCTTTTGCTTTAAGGTTAATTTAAGTTGCTGGCGCTATCATGGCGAATAAGCTCGCGCCATTGTCTTAAATCTCCTCATTTTACAGGTAAATAAGACAATACCGCTTTCCCCCCGTTGCGGCACTTTGTATTCTCGCCCTTACCCGGAGCACGTAGGGTCGTTTCGTTTAATCACTGCACTGAGTCTGGATGTTATGCTGGAAAACCTTAACAACTCGCTGTTTTACTTAATCAATGCCACCCCGACTCCGCACAGTGGATGATCGCTCTGGCCATTTTCATTGCCAGAGATTTGATTAACATCGTGCCGCTGCTGGCCGTTGTGCTTTGGTTATGGGGGCCGCGCGATCGGGTCTGCGGCTCAACGCCAGCTGGTGATTAAAATGGGTATCGCGCTGCTCATCAGCCTGACGATCTCCTGGATAATGGGGCATCTTTTCCCGCACGATCGCCCTTTTGTCGATCGTATCGGCTATAACTTCCTGCATCACGCGCCCGATGACTCCTTCCCGAGCGACCACGGCACCGTTGTCTTTACCTTTGCGCTGGCGTTTTTATTCTGGCACCGCGTCTGGTCTGGCGTACTGCTCATGGCGCTGGCCGTGACGGTCGCCTGGTCACGCGTTTACCTCGGCGTTCACTGGCCGCTGGATATGCTCGGCGGTTTGCTGGTCGGGATGATCGGCTGCCTGAGCACGCAAATGCTGTGGCAAAAATATGGGGTTGCTCTCTACCACGGCCTACAAACGTGCTACCGCGTCTGCTTCGCGCTGCCCATTCGTAAAGGCTGGGTACGTGACTAACCTGGTGAAAAAAGAGTAGTATTAAGCGCTCTGTGCTGTGCAGAGTGCTTATTCAACTGTCCAGGGGAATTATGGAAACACGACGCGACGAGCGTATTGGTCAATTGCTGCAAGCGCTAAAACGCAGCGATAAATTACACCTGAAAGAAGCCGCGACTCTGCTGGGCGTATCGGAGATGACCATTCGTCGCGACCTGAATAATAAAAGCGCGCCCGTCGTGTTACTGGGCGGGTATATTGTTCTGGAACCCCGCAGCGCCAGCCATTATTTATTGAGCGATCAAAAATCCCGCCTGGTTGAAGAGAAGCGCCGCGCCGCGCAGCTGGCCGCCGGTCCTGGTACAGGCGCATCAGACGATTTTTTTGACTGCGGCACCACCACGCCGTGGAATCATTGAAGCCATTGATAACGAATTGCCTTTCACCGCCGTCTGTTATTCCCTGAATACGTTTCTGGCGCTCCCAGGAAAAACCGCTGTGCCGGGCGATTCTGTGCGGCGGGGAATTTCACGCCAGCAACGCTATTTTCAAAACCGCTCGATTTTCAGGAAACCCTGAATAATATCTGCCCTGATTATCGCCTTTTATTCCGCCGCAGGCGTTCATATCAGCAAAGGGGCAACCTGTTTTAACCTCGAAGAACTGCCGGTGAAACACTGGGCCATGTCGATGGCGCAATACCATGTTCTGGTGGTGGATCACAGTAAATTCGGCAAGGTGCGACCCCGCGCGGATGGGCGAATTAACGCGTTTTGATGCGGTAGTGAGCGACTGCCGCCCTGACGATGAGTTTGTCGATTATGCCAAAGCGCAGCGCATTACGTTTGATGTATTGATGTAGGGTTTGCCCTGCCGCGCCTTATCCGGCCTACAAATATGCACGTATCGTAGGCCGGATAAGCGTTAGCGCCATCCGGCACCGCCACCGCGATTAAGAGAACCAGCCGCCAAACCACTGGTGGAATTTCATCAGGACGAAGTCCCATATCCGCCCAAAGAAGCCGCCCTCCTTCCACGTTTTCCATCACCATCAGCGGACGCTGTTCAATGGACTTTCCGTTGAGCTGGAAGTCGATGGTGCCGACAACCTGGCCTTTCTTCAACGGCGCGGTCAGCTGCGGTTCAGTCAGCGTAAAGCTGGCCTTCAGGTTTTTCAGCTGTCCGCGCGGAATCGTCACGGAACCCGCCTCTCCCGCGCCCAGATTCACCTCGCTCTTATCCCCAAACCAGACGCGCTGAGTCACGAACGTCGCGTCAGGCTTAATGGGTGTCACCGTTTCAAAGAAGCGGAAGCCCCAGGTCAACAATTTCTCTGACTCATTAAAACGGATGCGATCGGTTTTCGTCCCCAGCACGACGGAGATCAAACGCATATCTCCCTGAGTCGCAGAGGCCACCAGATTGTATCCGGCGCCTGCCGTTGTCCCGGTTTTCATGCCGTCAACGTTCAGATTAGAACTCCACAGCAGGCGGTTACGGTTCGGCTGGCGAATCTTGTTGAAAGTGAACTCTTTTTCTTTGTGAATGGCGTACTCTTCCGGCACATCATGGATCAGCGCTTTGCCCAGCAGCGCCATATCACGCGCGGTACTAAACTGCCCCGGCGCATCCAGGCCGTGAACCGTCTGGAACGTTGTGTTGGTCAGCCCCAGTTTTTTCGCGTAACCATTCATCAAACCAATGAACGACTCCTGGCTTCCGGCAACATAATCCGCAAGCGCAATACAAGCGTCGTTACCCGACTGGATAATCACACCCTTGTTGAGATCGGATACCGAGACCTGATCTCCGGGCTTAAGAAACATGACCGACGAACCGCGCAGAGCCGGGTTGCCCGTGGCCCAGGCGTCTTTTCCTACCGTCACCATATCCGTAAGCTGAATTTTTCCGGCCTTCAGCGCCTGCCCGACGACGTAACTGGTCATAATTTTGGTCAGGCTGGCGGGGTCCAGTTTCTCGTCGGCGTTGCCTTCCGCCAGCACCTTGCCGCTGGAATAGTCCATTAAAATCCACGCGCGCGCATCAACGCTCGGCGGCGCCGTTGTCTGCTCAGCCGCCTGTAACGTCGGCGCAAAAAGGAATAAGAGTGCTGAACCCGCAGCAAGACTACGAAGGGAAGAAGAGTATTGCGTCATAAATGCCACCCGAGTATCCATTCCAAAAAAACACGCCATACCACCGTGTTATAAGTGCGGTGAGTAATAACGCACTAACGAACTTAAAGAAACCGTAAGTTGGTAAAGTTTTTAAAGTTTATGCAATAACGCCACGCTGCGCTGCCCTCCGTGAGGATTTTTTTGCAAGCTGTTGCGTAAATGTTAGCTTTATCCCACCATGGGACGAGTTGGATACCGATTGCAGAACAATTTGAGGGGTAACTATGATTACGCTGTGGGGACGGAATAACTCAACCAACGTCAAAAAAGTGCGATGGACGCTCGACGAACTGGAGCTGCCTTATACGCAAATTCTGGCAGGCGGGCAGTTCGGGCTGAATCATGACGCTGACTATCTGGCGATGAACCCGAATGGCCTGGTGCCGCTGCTGCGCGATGATGAAACGGACGTTTTGCTCTGGGAGTCCAATACCATCGTCCGCTATCTGGCGGCGCAGTATGGGCAAAAGCGTCTGTGGGTAGACTCTCCGGCGAGACGGGCAGAAGGGGAAAAGTGGATGGACTGGGCAAACCAGACGTTAAGCCCGGCGCATCGCGTGATCCTGATGGGTTTAGTCCGCACCCCGCCGGAGCAGCGCGACCAGGCGGCGATCGACGCCGGCGCCAACGTCTGCGACGGCCTGTTTGGCATTCTTGATGAGGCGCTGGCCAGCCAGACCTGGTTCTCCGGCGCGGAGTTCGGCACGGCGGATATCGCGATCGCCCCCTTCGTCTACAACCTGTTTAACGTTGGCCTGAGCTGGACGCCGCGCCCTCACCTTGAGCGCTGGTATCAGCAACTTACCGAACGCCCGGCGTTTCGTAAAACGGTGATGATCCCGGTCAGCTAAGCGCGTGGGCTAACTTTCAGCAGTTCTCCGTCGGACTCGTCGGTTAAGACATATAAATAACCGTCGGGTCCTGTGCGCACATCGCGAATACGTTTCCCTCTGTCGCCCAGAATCCGTCCGTCCTCCGTCACCTTATCGCCGTTAACGCTCAGGACAATCACATCCTGCTCTTTCAGCGCGCCGATAAACAGTTTCTGCTTCCATTGAGGGAACGTGTCGCTGTTATAAAACGCCATACCGCTGACCGCTGGCGATTTTTTCCAGTAGAAGATCGGCTGCTCCGTTCCCTCGACAATTTCACCTTTCGCTTCCGGGATTTTAAAGCCGCTGTAGTTGATGCCCCAGGTTGCCAGCGGCCAGCCATAATTTTTACCTTTTTCGGGGATATTGATTTCATCGCCGCCGCGCGGGCCATGCTCATTCAACCACAGCGCATCGCTCCACGGGTTTATCGCCATACCCTGCGGGTTACGTATGCCGTACGACCAGATCTCAGGGCGCGCGCCGGTCTGATTCACAAAGGGATTATCCGGCGGCACGCTCCCCTGGTCGGTCAGGCGCACCACTTTGCCCTGCAACTTGTCCAGATCCTGTGCGGTAGGGCGCTGATTATTTTCGCCAAGCCCGATAAACAGATGGCCTTTGCCATCAAAAACCAGTCGTCCGCCCGAAATGATTACCGGTTGAGAGTTTCGGCATCTGACGAAAAACAGTCTGGAATTCCTCCAGATGCTTCAGGTCATCGCTGGAGTCGCCCGAAGCCAACCGCCGTTCCGGCTTTCCCCTCGCGATCGGCCTCAGAAAAACTGAGCCAGACGCGGCGAGACTGCTCAAAATCAGGCGCGAGCGCCACGTCCAGTAACCCCCCCTGCCCGTTCGCCCAGACCTTCGGCACGCCCGTTATCGGATCGGAAAGCCCTTTATCCGCCTGCCAGTGACGAAGCTGGCCGCCTCTGAGAGTTATCAACATACCGCGATTATCCGGCAGAAAAGCCAGCGCCCAGGGGTGATCAAGTTTGGTCTGCAAAACCTCCACCTTCACCGCCGGGGTTTCTGCATTCACGAAGGGAGAAAACAGTGCCAATAAGGCAACAGAGAAAAGTGTCCGACGCATACCGCCTCCTGTATGACCCTGCGTTAAAGCGTAGTCAGCAAGGGACAGCGCGGAATGATTTTTACAAAAACTTAACGAAAAGGGGGAGTCGCCTCCCCCTGACTTAGACCTGTTCAAGCGGTGATTGCGCTTTCAGGCTCTGGATACTCAGCGTCAATGTTGTCAGACAGTTTTTCAAGTTTCTCTGCGTTGACGGCGATAAACGTCGGACAGTCATGGTGTCCGCTCATGAGACATACTGCGGCGGCTGCCAGTGCGCCTTCAGCACGATGTAAAGCATTCCATTCTTCCTGATCCAGATGCAGACCTTGCAGCAGTGATTTATCGTGAAGTCCACGATTCAGTTCAAAAAAGTTGTCACGCAGATGATCACTTTCGCTGACTGACATATAGCCTTTCGCCTTTCTTAACTGCAAATAAGCGGCGAGATCGATTCGGGCGTTTATCAGCTTGTTAAGTAGCTCGGTTCTTAGTCTGTCAACGACCATACCTTGTTCCTCCTCTTTCCAACCATACTGCAACTTAATAGTATGGTCATTTTTTGAACAAAGTGCTGCCTGAGATCAATAATTCACTCGGTATTAACATACTTTACATATTTGCTATAAACCCCGTGGCGCGCTTACCCGCACAGGCGATGAGATAGCGATACATTTTTTGCCCGGATCTCTGTAGAATCCCTGCCCTGACCATTCCAAATAACTGAACAATTTTTAAGCTATGAGCAATGTAACCCGCCAGCCGAAAATCGGCTTCGTTTCCCTGGGCTGCCCGAAAAACCTGGTTGATTCGGAGCGAATCCTGACTGAACTGCGTACCGAAGGCTATGACGTCGTACCGAGCTACGACGACGCCGACATGGTGATCGTCAATACCTGTGGCTTTATCGACAGCGCCGTACAGGAGTCTCTGGAAGCGATTGGTGAAGCGCTGACTGAAAATGGTAAGGTGATTGTCACCCGGCTGCCTGGGCGCGAAAGTCGATCAGATCCGTGAAGTGCACCCTAAAGTGCTGGAAATCACCGGGCCGCATAGCTATGAGCAGGTTCTGGAACACGTTCACCATTACGTACCAAAACCAAAGCACAACCCGTTCCTGAGCCTGGTGCCGGAACAGGGCGTTAAGCTGACCCCGCGTCACTACGCCTACCTGAAGATTTCTGAAGGCTGCAACCATCGCTGCACCTTCTGCATTATTCCGTCCATGCGCGGCGATCTGGTCAGCCGTCCGATTGGCGAAGTGTTAAGCGAGGCCAAACGTCTGGTCGATGCGGGCGTGAAAGAGATCCTCGTCATCTCCCAGGATACCTCCGCTTACGGCGTGGATGTGAAGCACCGCACCGGTTTCCACAACGGCGAGCCGGTAAAAACGAGCATGGTCGACCTTTGCGAGCAGTTGTCAAAACTGGGCATCTGGACGCGCCTGCACTACGTCTACCCTTATCCGCACGTTGATGACGTGATCCCGCTGATGGCGGAGGGCAAAATCCTGCCGTATCTGGATATCCCCCTGCAACATGCCAGCCCGCGCATTCTCAAACTGATGAAGCGTCCGGGCGCTGTCGATCGCCAACTGGCGCGCATCAAACAGTGGCGTGAGATTTGCCCGGAACTGACCCTGCGTTCGACCTTTATCGTCGGTTTCCCTGGCGAGACGGAAGACGATTTCCAGATGCTGCTCGACTTCCTCAAAGAGGCGCGCCTGGATCGCGTCGGCTGCTTCAAGTACAGCCCGGTCGAAGGCGCTGGCGCGAACGCGCTGCCGGATCAGGTGCCGGAAGAGGTGAAAGAAGAACGCTGGAACCGCTTTATGCAGCTGCAACAGCAGATCTCCGCAGAACGTCTGCAAGAGAAAGTGGGGCGCGAAATCCTGGTCATTATCGACGAGGTTGACAAAGAAGGCGCGATTGGCCGCAGCATGGCTGACGCACCGGAAATCGACGGCGCGGTCTACCTCAACGGTGAAACCAACGTTAAACCCGGCGACGTTATCCGCGTGAAAGTTGATAACGCCGACGAATATGACCTGTGGGGCAGCCGCGTTTAATTCGCCCAAATTATCGTAAAACCCGTAGGCGGATAAGGCATTTATGCCGCCATCCGGCGCAATGCCTGATGGCGACGCTGAAGCGTCTTATCCGGCCTACGGTTCGACATTCACCCCTTAATCTTCGGGTCCAGCGCGTCGCGCAGCCCGTCGCCCAGCAGGTTAAACGCCAGCACCGTCAGGAAAATCGCCACCGCCGGAAAAATCGCCACATGCGGCGCGATGACCATATCCGCCCGCGCTTCATTGAGCATCGCCCCCCACTCCGGCGTTGGCGGCTGCGCGCCTAACCCCAGAAACGACAGGCTTGCCGCAGAAATAATCGACGTCCCGATGCGCATAGTGAAAAAGACCACGATCGACGAGACCGTGCCGGGCAAAATATGGTTGAACAAAATCGTCGCATCGCTGGCGCCAATACTGCGCGCCGACTCAATAAACGTCTGCTGTTTCAGCACTAATGTGTTTCCGCGCACCAGACGGGCAAACGCAGGGATAGAAAAGATGGCGACGGCGATAATCACATTCGCAATACCGCTACCGAGCACCGCCACGACCGCAATCGCTAACAGAATGCCCGGAAACGCAAACAGCACATCGCAAATACGCATGATCAGCCGGTCCCACCAGCCTTCGTAATAGCCCGCGACCAGCCCAAGCACCGTGCCGAGCGCCGCGCCGATAAAGACGGCGAAAACGCCTGCCGCCAGCGAAATTTGCGCCCCGACCAGGACGCGGCTGAAAATATCCCGCCCCAGCGAGTCCACGCCAAACCAGTGCGCCGCCGAAGGACCGTCATTCAGGCGATCGTAATCAAAGTAATTTTCCGCATCGAAAGGCGTTAGCCAGCGGGCGAATATCGCCACCAGGATCAGCAACAGCACAAATATCCCTGCGATCATCGCCACATGCTGACGGCGAAAACGCCGCCAGAATTCATGCCACGGCGTACGCACCCGGTCGGGTTTGACCAGCGGCATGGCATCTAAAACCGCCTGACGGCGCCAGTTAAATAATCGCATCCTTACTTGTACCTGATAGCCGGGTTAATGGCGGCATAGAGCACATCCACCACTAAATTGATAAGAATAAACTCCAGGGAAAACAGCAGCACTTCAGCCTGAATCACCGGGTAGTCGCGCATTTCCACTGAATCAACCAGCAATCGCCCCAGTCCGGGCCAGTTAAAGACCTTCTCGACGACAATCGAACCGCCGAGCAGAAAGCCAAACTGCAACCCCATCATGGTCACAACCGGGATCATGGCGTTACGCAGACCGTGTTTCAGCACCACCCAGGTTTCGCTGACCCCTTTCGCGCGCGCGGTGCGCATATAGTCTTCACTGAGGACATCCACAAACGACGCTCGGGTAAAGCGCGCCATCACGGCCGCAACGGCGGCGCCAAGCGTGATGGAGGGAAGAATATAGTGCTGCCAGCTATCTGCGCCCACGGTCGGCAACCACCCCAGCTCAACGGAGAATATCTGCATCAGCAGCATCCCCAGCGCGAACGCCGGGAACGAAATCCCGGTTACCGCCAGCGTCATGCTGAGTCTGTCCGGCCAGCGATTACGCCAGACGGCAGCGATAATCCCGGCGGTCATCCCGAACAGTACCGCCCATACCATACTGGTGATGGTCAACCACAGCGTCGGCATAAAGCGGCTGGCAATCTCTGCCGATACCGGACGACGAGACACCATCGACGTGCCGAAATCTCCCTGCAACACGTTAGTCATGTAATGCCAGAACTGGATATGCAACGGCCGATCGAGACCAAGCTGCTGGCGCACCAGTTCAATCACCTGCGCGTCAGCCTCCGGCCCGGCAATCAGCCGCGCCGGATCGCCAGGCAACAGATGAACAAATAAAAACACCAGCACCGCCACAATAAACAGAGTCGGAATCAACCCCAGCAGGCGCTTAAGCACATAATTAAGCATCAGGCTCCCTTTACAAACCTTTTGCCGGATGGCGACGTAAATCCCTTATCCGACCTGCAACGAACTGCATCTGCAAGCCGGATAAAACCATCGGGCGCGCGTTGCTTACTGCAAATCCGCGTCATCAAAACTGAAGCCAGTGTCCGGCATGATCCAGAAACCCGTCAAATTTTTACTGTGGGCTGAGACCAGTTTCTCCACCACCAGCGGAATCCAGGGGGACTCTTTCCAGAGGGTGTCCTGCGCCTCTTTATACAGGCGCGCTTTCTCCTGCGGATCGTTGGTTTTCAGCGCTGCCGCTAAGTCGTCATCAACCTGCTTGTTGCTGTAGAACGCAGTATTGAACAGCGTTGGCGGCCAGTTTTGCGAGGCAAACAGCGGTGACAACGCCCAGTCCGCCTCCCCCGTGGAAGCCGACCAGCCGGTGTAGAACATTCTCACACCGCTCTCTTTCTGCCCCTTGCCTTCCACTTCTGCCGCACGCTGCCCGGCGTCCATCGCCGTTACCTGCGCCTTAATACCGACCTGCGCCAGCTGCTGTTGCGTAAATTGCAGCACTTTCTGCGCGGTGCTGTGGTTATGAGACGACCACAGCGTGGTGCTAAACCCATTCGGATAGCCCGCCTCTTTCAGCAGTTCGCGCGCTTTCACCGGATCGTAAGGCCACGGCGCGTAGCTCTGCGCATACGCAATGGCTGGCGGCACCACGCCCGTGGCAGGCGTCGCATAACCGGCAAAGGCCACTTTGACCAGCGCCTGACGGTTGATGGCGTAGTTCAGCGCTTCCCGCACCTTCGGATTATCGAACGGTTTTTGCGTCACATTCATGCTGATGTAACGCTGCATGATCGACGGGCTGGCAACCAACTGTAGATTTTTGTTTTTCTCCAGAATTGTCGCCTGCTCGTAAGGGATCGGGAATGCAAATTGCGCTTCCCCGGTTTGCAGCATTGCCGCGCGGGTGTTGTTGTCCGTTACCGGACGCCAGGTGATCGTATCCAGTTTAGGTAAGCCTTTCTGCCAGTAATCCGCAAATTTCTTCACTTTCACGAAATCAGTCTGGTTCCAGGTATCCAGCTGATACGGCCCGGTGCCGACCGGATGGAAGCCAATGTCCTTACCGTATTTTTCCAGCGCGGCCGGAGAGATCATCGCCGTCGCCGGGTGCGCCAGAATATTGATAAACGCCGAGAACGGTTGTTTCAGCGTAATTTTTACCGTCGTCGGATCGACCGCTTCGGTTTTATCGATGTTTTTATACAGGTTGTAGCGTTTGAGATGGTTTTCTGGATCGCTCGCGCGATCGAGGTTGGCCTTCACCGCCGCCGCGTTAAAGTCGGTGCCGTCCTGGAATTTTACCCCCTGGCGCAGCTTCAGGGTGTAGATCAGGCCATCGTCGGAAACGGTGTAGCTTTCAGCCAGCACATTTTTTAACTTCATGTCTTTATCAAGACCAAACAGCCCCTGATAAAACGACTTCGCCACCGCCTGCGATAAGGTGTCGTTCGCATCGTACGGATCGAGCGTGGTGAAATTAGAGCCTACCGCTACCACCACATCTTTAGCAGCAAACGCCGGAGATGCCGCCACTGCAGAAGCGACGCTCAGCGCAACCAGCCAATTACGGGTTACAAATGTTGTCATATTATTCTCCTGAACCCTGCCTGTTTTATGAGATGTTATAAACGCGATAACGCATTTTCTGCCTGCGGGCGCGCGACATAATGCCCCGGCCCGACTAACTGCAATGGAGCGGGCGCGATCTCCTCCCCACGTTTACGGATGTTGCTGGGGATATCGTCCGACAGCAGCACACGCTGCGGCCTGTGCCGGGAAGGATCGGCCACCGGTACTGCCGCCATTAATTTACGGGTATAGGGATGCTGCGGATTTTCAAACACCGCCCGGCGGGGGCCGATTTCCACAATCTGCCCCAGATACATCACCGCCACGCGATGGCTGATGCGCTCCACCACCGCCATATCGTGTGAAATAAACAGATACGCGATGCCCATTTCCCGCTGCAAATCGAGCAACAGATTAATGATCTGCCCGCGAATCGAGACATCCAGCGCGGAGACTGACTCATCGGCGATAATCACTTTTGGATTCAGCGCCAGCGCGCGGGCGATGCAGATACGCTGACGCTGGCCGCCAGAAAACTCATGCGGATAGCGCCACGCATGTTCCGGGCGCAATCCTACACGCTCAAGCAACCACGCCACCCGCGACGCGGCCGCCTCGCCTTCCAGCAAACCATGCACCCGCAATGGTTCCATTATGGAGTAACCCACCGTCTGGCGCGGGTCGAGCGAAGCGTAAGGGTCCTGAAAAATAAACTGAATATCTCGCCGTAGCGGCTGTAACTTACCGGCAGGAAGCGTGTCGATCCGCCGCCCGTTGAAGGTAATTTCGCCAGCCTGCGACTCCACCAGCCGCAGCAACGCCCGCCCGGTGGTCGATTTACCGCAACCGGACTCCCCCACCAGCGAGAGCGTTTCGCCAGGCCAGAGATCAAAGCTGACGTTTTCCACCGCATGCACTTCACGGGTCACGCGGTTAAGAATGCCGCTGCGCAGCGGGAAACGCGTCACCAGGTTGCGCACTTGCAGGATTGGATCGCCTGCCACCACCGTGTCCTGCTCGGTTTGCGGTTCCACACGATCGGGATCGTTCAGTGAAATCAGCGGAAAGCGGCGCGGCAGATCGTGTCCGCTCATCTCGCCTAACTGCGGCACGGCGGCCAGCAGCGCTTTGGTATAAGGGTGCTGCGGCGCGTGGAAAATTTGCTCAACGCTGCCGGTTTCCACCGCTTCGCCCTGATACATCACCAGGACGCGATCGGCAATATCGGCCACCACGCCCATGTCATGGGTGATAAAAATCACCCCCATCGACATATCCTGTTGCAGCACTTTGATCAGTTGCAGGATCTGCGCCTGAATCGTGACGTCCAGCGCGGTGGTCGGTTCATCGGCAATCAGCACCGCCGGGCGGCACGACAACGCCATCGCGATCATCACCCGCTGGCGCATCCCGCCGGAAAGCTGATGCGGGTAACGCGATAAGATGGCCTGCGACTCAGGAATGCGCACCTGGTCAAGCATCCGTTTCGCTTCCGCCATTGCCTCTTCGCGGCTCGCCCCCTGATGCAGGCGAATGGACTCGGCAATCTGCTCGCCCACGGTAAATACCGGGTTAAGCGAGGTCATCGGCTCCTGAAAGATCATGGCGATATCCGCGCCGCGCACGCGCTGCATCTGCGCATCGCTTTGCTCTCCCAGTTCAATGACCTGGCGATTACGCCGCCGAAGCAGCATCTGATCGCAGTGAACGTCGCCGCCCGCCTGCTCGATCAGGCGCATCAACGATAACGCCGTAACGGATTTCCCCGATCCCGATTCACCGACAATCGCCAGCGTTTCGCCTCGCTGAAGCCGAAAACGACACATTGCGCACCGCGCTGACGCGTTGCTGCTCCTGGCTCGAACGCAATGTTCAAATTTTTGACCGCCAGTACGTCGCTGGCGTCTAATTCGTGACTGTGTGGCACCTGTTGCTCCTCACTCCCGGTAGATCCCCGTCGTTGGCGTATCTCCGGCATATCCCCAGGCGCGATACATGCCTTCGCTGTTAAAAGGTAGGGCGACGTTGCCTTCGTGATCGACGGCAATCAGCCCACCGCTGCCGCCCAGCGCAGGCAATTTCTCCATGACCACACGCTCGCAGGCTTCCGCCAGGCTGAGTCCGCCGTAATCCATCAGCGCGGCGATATCGTAGGCCGCCAATGCGCGGATAAACACCTCGCCCGTTCCGGTACAGGAAACCGCCGCGCTGGCGTTGTTGGCGTAACACCCAGCCCCGACCAGCGGGCTGTCGCCTACGCGACCAGGCAGTTTATTCGTCATGCCGCCCGTCGACGTGGCCGCCGCCAGATTACCAAACCGATCCCGCGCCACCGCGCCCACGGTGCCCATTTTGGTGGTTTCATCCAACGGCGCGCCGCTATGGTCGAGCACCGTTTCTCCGGCGTCACGCGCCGCCAGCAGTTGCGCATAGCGCTCAGGCGTGGAGAAAAGATCGGCAGAAACGCGCTCCATCCCCCGGGAAGCCGCAAACGCTTCCGCCCCGTCCCCCACCATCAGCACATGCGGGCTTTGCTCCATCACCAGCCTGGCGGCCAGCACCGGGTTGCGTAAATGGCGAACGCCAGCGACAGCGCCTGCGTTAAGCGTATTGCCGTCCATAACGCAGGCATCCAGCTCGTGGGTGGCGTCGCGCGTGTAAACCGCGCCGATCCCGGCATTAAATAATGGGCACTCTTCCAGCAAACGCACCGCTTCCGTCACCACATCCAGCGCGCTTTCGCCCCGCCTCCAGCATTTTCTGTCCTGTTTCGACGATGTCCGACAGCGCCTGAATATAGCGCTGTTCCTGCTCCTGGCTCATCTGTGCGCGCGTAATTGCGCCTGCGCCGCCGTGAATAGCAATGACTGCTTTGCCCATTATTTGTCGTCCGTTAGCGGTGGCACACAACTTTCCCTATAAATATCAGAATTGTTGTGAGTTATTGATTCGATTTTTGAATATAGAAAGATGCAGGCGGCATGTAAAGGTAAAGGGCCAGCCCCTAAGTCTGAGGTGGCATACAGCCTGCCCGCATTTTCTGACATAATAGACGGATTCGATTTTGCCTCGCAGGAGTGTTTTCATGGAATTTACCGCCGGACTGATGCCGCTTGAAACGGCGCTCACCCAGATGTTGTCGCGCATTACGCCACTCACGGCATTCGAAACCCTGCCGCTGGTTCACTGTTTTGGCCGCATCCTGGCAAACGATGTGGTCTCCCCCGCTGGACGTTCCGGGATTCGATAACGCCGCAATGGACGGTTACGCGGTGCGTTTGGCGGATCTGACCGCTGGTCAACCGCTGCCGGTGGCGGGGAAAGCCTTTGCCGGGCAACCGTTCCAGGGGGAATGGCCTGCTGGCGCCTGTATCCGCATTATGACCGGCGCGCCGGTGCCTGCGGGGTGTGAGGCGGTGGTCATGCAGGAACAGACGGAGCAAACCGACGAGGGCATCCGCTTTACCGCTGACGTTCGTAACGGACAAAACATCCGCCGCCGTGGGGAAGACATCACCCATGACGCCGTGGTTTTCCCGGCGGGGACTCGCCTGACCACCGCAGAACTGCCGGTACTGGCTTCGCTGGGCATCGCCGAAGCGCAGGTCGTGCGCAAAGTGCGCGTGGCGCTGTTCTCCACCGGCGATGAACTGCAATTGCCGGGTCAGCCGCTGGGCGACGGGCAAATTTATGATACCAACCGCTTAACCGTACACTTGATGCTTGAGCAGTTAGGCTGCGAGGTGATCAATCTCGGGATCATTCGCGATAACCCGCAGCAGCTACGCGCCGCCTTTATCGAAGCCGACAGCCAGGCCGATGTGGTCATCAGCTCTGGCGGCGTTTCAGTGGGCGAGGCGGATTACACCAAAACGATCCTTGAAGAGCTGGGAGAAATCGCGTTCTGGAAACTGGCGATTAAACCGGGCAAACCGTTCGCCTTCGGTAAACTGAGCAACAGCTGGTTCTGCGGTCTGCCGGGCAACCCGGTCTCTGCGGCGCTGACGTTCTATCAGCTCGTGCAGCCGTTGCTGGCGAAACTTAGCGGCAATATCGCCAGCGGTCTGCCAGCGCGCCAGCGCGTGCGTACCGCTTCACGGCTGAAGAAAACGCCGGGGCCGTCTTGATTTTCAGCGCGGCATTCTGCAACGCACGGCTGACGGCGAACTGGAAGTCACCACCACGGGACACCAGGGTTCGCATATTTTCAGCTCCTTTAGCATGGGTAACTGTTTTATTGTGCTGGAACGCGATCGCGGCAACGTTGACGCGGGCGAATGGGTGGAAGTCGAGCCGTTTAACGCGCTGTTTGGAGGCCTGTAATGGCGGAACTCAGCGACCAGGAGATGATGCGCTACAACCGGCAAATCATTCTGCGAGGGTTCGATTTTGAAGGACAGGAAGCGCTAAAGGATGCGCGGGTGCTGGTCGTTGGCCTGGGCGGACTCGGGTGTGCGGCAACGCAGTACCTCGCGGGCGCGGGCGTTGGGCAGCTCACGCTGCTCGACTTTGACACCGTTTCAGTGTCGAACCTGCAACGCCAGACGCTGCACAGCGATGCCACCGTCGGGCAGCCGAAGGTGGATTCGGCGCGCGAGGCGCTGGCGCGCATCAACCCTTATATCACCCTTACACCGATCAACGCCCTGCTGGACGAACCGGCGCTGAATGCGCTTATCGCCGGGCACGATCTGGTGCTGGACTGTACTGACAATGTTGCCATCCGTAATCAGCTTAATGCCGGATGTTTCGCCGCCAAAGTGCCGCTGGTTTCCGGCGCCGCCATCCGTATGGAAGGACAGATCACCGTCTTTACCTGGCAGGAAGGCGAACCCTGCTACCGCTGTCTGAGCCGTCTGTTTGGCGAGAACGCCCTCACCTGCGTGGAAGCGGGCGTTATGGCGCCGCTGATAGGGGTGATCGGTTCATTGCAGGCGATGGAAGCCATCAAATTGCTGGCGCATTACGGTCAACCCGCATCCGGCAAAATTGTGATGTACGACGCGATGACCTGTCAGTTCCGCGAAATGAAATTAATGCGCAATCCGGGTTGCGAAGTGTGCGGAGCACAGGTGCCGGATGGCGGCTGACGATGGTTTGTAGGCCCGGCAAGCGTAGCGCCCCGGGCATATTGCCGGATGGCGGCTGACGCCTTATCCGGCCTACGATGGTTTGTAGGCATATTGCCGGATGGCGGCTGACGCCTTATCCGGCCTACGCGTCGCTCAAAGCGACGTTCGTCCGAACGCGCCTTGCCAGTCTTGCTCAAACTTCGCTACTGCGGCATCGACAGCCGGGTAACTGATAAGCTGCTGCGCGACATCCAGCGGCAGGGTGATGGATTCACACCCGGCCAACAGGCAGTCCAGCGCCTGACGCGGCGTTTTAAAACTGGCCGCCAGCACTTTGGCGTGCGGGGCGTGCATTTTCAGTAGCTGCTGCAAATCATTAACCGTCTGAATACCGTTCCCGCCCTGTGCGTCCACACGGTTAACGTAAGGCGCAACGTAGTCGGCACCCGCCAGCGCGGATAACAACCCCTGCGCCGCGCCGTAAACCGCCGTCCCCAGCGTCGGAATACCTTCCGCTTTCAACAACTTAATCGCTGCCAGTCCTTCGGCTGTAACCGGCACTTTTACCACGATATCAGGAATAATCGCCCGCAGCTTACGCGCATCGCTGACCATTCCTTGCGCCGTGCTCGCCATCACCTGAGCGAATAAACGCCCCTGTCCGCCCATCGCGTCGTGCAATTCCGGGAGTAACACCTCCAACGGTTTTTTACCTGCCGCCACGATACTGGGATTCGTCGTCACCCCTGCCAGCGGGAATATACGCGCCAGCGATTTCACGGCCTCAACGTCAGACGTATCCAGATAGAGTTCCATAACCATTCCTCAAACTGTGAGATTTTGCATAGTTTAAGACTATCACGACAAAACCTCTCTGAGAGTTGACCTGCGTCAACATAACTTTCATTCGAAAGTTATTTAATCTTTATACGAAAGAAAGAGAGGCCGTTTATGATTTTCAATATTCAGCGCTATTCTACCCATGATGGCCCCGGCATTCGCACCGTTGTCTTCCTGAAAGGCTGCTCGCTGGGCTGCCGCTGGTGCCAGAACCCGGAAAGCCGCGCACGCGCCAGAGATCTCTTATACGATGCGCGCCTGTGCCTTGACGGGTGCACGCTGTGCGCGCAAGCCGCGCCAGAGGTGATCGAACGCGCGCTGAACGGCCTGCTTATTCATCGCGAAAAACTGACCGATGCGCATATGGATGCCCTCACCCACTGCTGCCCTACTCAGGCGTTAACCGTCTGCGGCGAAACAAAGCGCGTGGAAGAGATCATGGACACCGTACTGCGCGACAAGCCGTTTTACGATCGCAGCGGCGGCGGTATAACGCTCTCCGGCGGCGAGCCCTTTATGCAGCCGGAACTGGCCGCCGCGTTGTTCAAAGCCAGCCATGATGCGGGTATCCATACCGCGGTCGAAACCTGTCTGCACGTACCGTGGAAATATATCGAACCGTCCCTGCCGAATGTCGATCTGTTCCTCGCCGATTTAAAACACGTTGCCGAGGCGCCGTTTAAGCAGTGGACCGATGGCAGCGCTTCTCGCGTACTGGAAAACCTGAAAAAGCTCGCTGCCGCCGGTAAAAAAATGATCATCCGCGTGCCGCTCATTCAGGGTTTTAACGCCGATGAAGAGGCGATCAAAGCCATTACCGATTTTGCCGCCGACGAACTGCACGTCGGTGAGATCCATTTTCTGCCCTATCACACGCTGGGCATCAATAAATACCACTTACTCAGTCAGCCCTACTATGCCCCGGACAAACCACTTGATGCGCCCGCGTTGCTTGATTTTGCGCAGCAGTACGCCAGCAGCAAAGGTTTAACCGCGACTTTACGAGGATAATCCCATGACCACACTGAAACTGGATACGCTCAGCGACCGCATCAAAGCGCATAAAACCGCGCTGGTGCACATTGTGAAGCCGCCCGTATGTACGGAGCGCGCACAGCACTACACCGAGATGTATCAGCAACATCTGGATAAGCCGATTCCGGTTCGTCGCGCGCTGGCGCTGGCGCACCATCTGGCGGAACGCACTATCTGGATCAAACATGACGAACTGATTATCGGCAACCAGGCAAGCGAAGTGCGCGCCGCGCCGATCTTCCCGGAATACACCGTCTCGTGGATTGAAAAAGAGATTGACGATCTGGCCGATCGCCCTGGCGCCGGTTTTGCGGTCAGCGAAGAGAACAAACGCGTTTTACACGCCGTGTGCCCGTGGTGGCGTGGTCAGACGGTACAGGACCGCTGCTACGGCATGTTTACCGATGAGCAAAAAGGTCTGCTGGAAACCGGCATCATTAAAGCCGAGGGCAACATGACCTCCGGCGACGCGCATCTGGCGGTAAACTTCCCGCTGCTGCTGGAAAAAGGTCTTGATGGTCTGCGTGACAAGGTGGCGGAACGCCGTTCGCGCATTAACCTGACCGTACTGGAAGACCTGCACGGCGAGCAGTTCCTGAAAGCGATTGATATCGTGCTGGAGGCGGTCAGCCTGCACATCAAACGTTTTGCCGACCTGGCGCGTCAGATGGCGGCGACAGAAAGCCGTGAAAGTCGCCGTGACGAACTGCTGGCGATGGCGGAGAACTGCGATCTCATCGCCCATCAGCCGCCGCAGACGTTCTGGCAGGCGCTGCAACTGTGCTATTTCATCCAGTTAATTTTGCAAATCGAGTCTAACGGCCACTCCGTCTCGTTTGGACGTATGGATCAGTATCTCTGGCCGTATTACCGTCGTGATGTGGAGCAAAACCAGACGCTGGATCGCGAACACGCGATTGAACTGCTGCACAGCTGCTGGCTGAAGCTGCTGGAAGTGAACAAGATCCGCTCCGGCTCTCACTCCAAAGCCTCTGCGGGCAGCCCGCTGTATCAGAACGTCACCATTGGCGGTCAGAGTCTGGTCAACGGTCAGCCGGTGGATGCGGTCAATCCGCTCTCTTACGCTATTCTGGAGTCCTGCGGCCGCCTGCGTTTCCACCCAGCCGAACCTCAGCGTGCGCTATCACGCCGGAATGAGCAACGACTTCCTCGATGCCTGCGTGCAGGTTATTCGCTGCGGCTTTGGGATGCCCGCGTTCAATAACGACGAAATCGTTATCCCGGAATTTATTAAAACTCGGTATCGGACCCACAAGACGCTTACGACTACGCGGCCATCGGCTGTATCGAAACCGCCGTGGGTGGCAAATGGGGCTACCGCTGCACCGGCATGAGCTTCATTAACTTTGCCCGCGTGATGCTGGCAGCGCTGGAAGGCGGTCGCGACGCCACCAGCGGTAAGGTCTTCCTGCCGCAGGAAAAGGCGCTCTCCGCCGGTAACTTCACCAGCTTCGATGAAGTGGATGGACGCCTGGGATACGCAGATTCGCTACTACACGCGCAAATCGATCGAAATCGAGTACGTGGTCGACACCATGCTGGAAGAGAACGTCCATGACATTCTCTGCTCGGCGCTGGTGGATGATTGCATCGAACGCGCGAAGAGCATCAAACAAGGCGGCGCGAAATATGACTGGGTTTCCGGTTTGCAGGTCGGTATCGCTAACCTCGGCAACAGCCTGGCGGCGGTGAAAAAACTGGTCTTTGAACAGGGGGCTATCGGCCAACAGCAACTTGCCGCCGCAACTGGCCGATGACTTTGAAGGCCTCACTCATGAACAGTTACGCCAGCGGCTGATCAACGGCGCGCCAAAATACGGTAACGACGATGACACCGTCGATACCCTGCTGGCCCGCGCTTATCAGACCTATATCGACGAGCTGAAGCAGTATCACAACCCGCGTTACGGTCGCGGCCCGACGGGCGGCAACTATTACGCCGGAACCTCGTCCATCTCTGCAAACGTACCGTTTGGCGCGGCAACGATGGCGACGCCGGATGGCCGTAAAGCGCATACCCCGCTGGCGGAAGGGGCAAGCCCGGCTTCCGGTACTGACCATCTCGGTCCAACGGCGGTTATTGGCTCCGTCGGCAAACTGCCTACCGGCTCAATTCTCGGCGGCGTGTTGCTCAACCAGAAGCTGAACCCGGCGACGCTGGAGAACGAATCCGACAAGCAGAAGCTGATGATACTGCTGCGCACTTTCTTCGAAGTGCATAAAGGCTGGCATATTCAGTACAACATCGTGTCGCGCGAAACGCTGCTGGACGCGAAGAAGCACCCGGATCAGTATCGCGATCTGGTGGTCAGGGTGGCCGGTTATTCCGCCTTCTTTACCGCACTGTCGCCGGATGCGCAGGACGATATCATCGCCCGTACTGAACATACACTTTAATTTGTAGACACAAATCCCCGGCATACATTGCTGGGGATTTTTTGCATATGACTACGCTGATAATAAGATACTTCTTTCCGTACCCACTATAATTTAACATGTTAGTTATTCCTTTTACGTTTAAATAATGGCCACTTTTTCCGTTTAATTTGATTAATAACAGGTTAACACCTCAGTTTTATCATTAGGCTTATTCCTGATTAAACACCCCACTCAGGAAAGCAAATGAGTAACATTATTTATTTAACGCTGGAGGGTGATATTCAGGGAAAGATTTCTGCAGGTTGTGGTTCACTGGCCTCTGTTGGTAACCGCTATCAGTTGGGACACGAAAATGAAATCTTTGTTTTCAGCCTGACGCAGGCAGTGGACGGCGTTAACGGACGTATCCATCACCACGTTCTGCAATTTTGCAAACTCCTGGATAAAAGCTCTCCATTACTCAATAACGCCATTAATAATAATGAACGTCTAAAACTGACGTTTGATATTTACCGTACTAATAAACACGGACACATGGAAAAGTTTTATCTTATCGAACTTCGCGGTGCAACAATACGATCTGTTAATCAGTTAGCTAAAATGAACGATATGCACTATGAATATATATCGGTGGATTACGATTATATTCTGAGTCGTCATCTCATCGCCGGTACCGAATTCGATTACCTGCTGACGCCGGATAATTATGGTCGTCTTTTCCCGGTGATGCAGAAGGTCACGCTTCTCAAAGAGCCGCCGGAGCGTAAGGTAACGCTGGTGCTGGGGGTATTCTTTGATGGCACGGGTAATAACGCGGTGAATACCCGGAACATGCTTGAGGCGCTAACGGCGCAGCACTTTGATATCAACAGCCCGGATGCGGCAACCATTCTCTCCAAGAATGCATCGGAGAAGATGGGGATTAGCGGGATTGGGGCGGGTAGTTATCTGGGGTATTATACGAACATTCATTGGTTGAATGAGTTATATAAACAAACCTTTCCACCTGACGGCAACTATATGCAAGGTGCTGTCTATGTTGAGGGCATTGGCACACGCGCTGGCGAGCCTGATAACCCGATAGGCCTGGGGCTGGGCACCGCAGAAACCGGGATTATCGCCAAAAACTGACGATGCGGTGGCGCAACTTGAAGCCGGAATAAAGAAAACACGATCTCGTTTAAACGGTAAGTATGTTGTCGATACCCTGCTGTTTGATATCTTCGGTTTCAGTCCGCGGTGCAGCCGCTGCCCGCCACTTTGCCAACCGCGTCCAGTCAGCAGATCCCGCTATTGCCAATGCAATTTCGGCAGGCATGGGCAAAGTGAGCTATAGCGGTGCATCATCGGGCAAAACCCGCTTTCTCGGCATTATGGACACCGTGGCGGCAGTGGGTACGGTGGCTAACGGCCTTAACCCGCACAACGCAGATACCGGAAACGTCAACATCCGCCTGCGCCCCGGCGTGGCGCAAAAGGTGTTTCACATTATCGCCCAACACGAGTGCCCGCTATAACTTCGCCCTCAACAGCGTTGCCCCCGGTCTGGCCGGAGCTGTCGCTTCCCGGCGCCCATTCCGATATCGGCGGCGGGTATCTGCCGCAGCTGTGGGAAGACCTCTTTCTCACCCGCCCGCTGGTGGAAACCCTGCCTCATAATCAACCAAGCGCGCAATCTCACGTTTACCGGCAGACGATGGCGCAGCTGCGCGTGCTGGAGCATTCGCCGGCCATCATGCCCGTCATTCGTACCAACGCTATTACCCCGGAAGTATGGGAGGACGATTTAGCGCCAGCGGACGCTACAGCCAGCCGCAAAAACGCACCTTTGCCGCGCTGACGTTGCGCCATCGCACGGTCAGCTATGACTGGTCGAAGGTTGCGCTACGGGTAATGGTCGATGCCGCAGTCGAAGCTGGGGCGTTGTTTGCTGACGTAGACAAAACCAGAGGACATGCGCTGCCTGATGAACTGAAACCGTTATGCGAACATGCCCGTGAGATGGGAAAAGCAGCTCGCCGGCATGCAGCCGTCAACGGTTTTTCGCCCTGAAGACGTGGATTTGATTGCCCAAAACTATATCCACTGCTCGGCCCACTGGAACGCCGTAGATCTCAGACAGAACGGGGAATTACAGGGTGGCGCTTCAGCCTGCGAAACCATCAGCTTTGTGAACCGGCCGGACGAGGACTGGCTAAGAACGATTTACAACATGGACGGAAAAAAACGATGAAAAGGCATTACGTACTGACACTTACACTATTACTGTCAATCACTGGCTGCAGCCCACAGAAACCTCACCCTTTGCAGTCAAAACAGGCCGCCAGTGGTGACTGGACGCTGCCTTATGGCGAGTGGAGTTTTTCCTTTATCACGCCCTATGAGCTACCAGCGGAAACGCTTCATGCCCGGGTGATAGACACGGATGGTTATCTGTATACCTTTAATACGCTTGACCCGACGTCCCGCGACTCAGAATCCGTGGACAAATGGACTGATGTGGCCTTTGGCGGTAGCGTCGTTTTCAACAAAGTCAAAAAACCGCCTCAGTACATTGTCTTCTGCTGGGAATCCTATATCGACAAACAAACTTACGAGACCAGCGCCGTGTTCGGACCGGAAACCTGGCTACGGATGAAAACCCCTGCCGATCATACCTGGGACGGGGATGCCGTCTGGTACGACAATATAACTTTCGGCCTGTCCCCTGGTGGCAAAGTCAACGTCTGGTTCCCCGATGTCGCCGGGCGTCCCAGCCTTCCCGTAAAACCGCTGAAAATGTGGACCCTCGCAGGCAACGAGATGACGCTCTGCAAAGACTACGTCGTTCCCGGCGGCACGTTTAATTTCATTCAGTCGACGCAGGATTTCATTAAAGGCAAAACCTACCCGTACGGCGACTGGGAATAACGCGGATGAATATAAACAAACTGCTTTTAATCCCACTGCTGATAATCGCCTCTGGCTGCAGCCCGCAGAAACCTGAACCTTTGCAGTCAAAACAGGCCGCCAGCGGCGACTGGACGCTGCCTTATGGCGAGTGGAGTTTTTCTTTTGTCACCCCTTCTGAACTACCCGCAGAAGTCCTTCATGCCCGGGTTATTGATACGGATGGTTATCTGTATACCTTCAATACACTTGACCAAACTGCTCAGGCTCCGGATTCCATCGATAAATGGGCCCCGACTGTCTATGGCCCCCAGCGTCATTTTCAACAAAGTCAAAAAACCGCCTCAGTATATTGTCTTCTGCTGGGAATCCTATATCGACAAACAAACTTACGAGACCAGCGCCGTGTTCGGACCAGAAACCTGGCTACGGATGAAAACCCCTGCCGATCATACCTGGGACGGGGATGCCGTCTGGTACGATAATCTTCTCTTCGGCCTGTCCCCTGGTGGCAAAGTCGACGTCTGGTTCCCCGATGTCGCCGGGCGTCCCAGCCTTCCCGTAAAACCGCTGAAAATGTGGACCCTCGCAGGCAACGAGATGACGCTCTGCAAAGACTACGTCGTTCCCGGCGGCACGTTTAATTTCATTCAGTCAACGCAGGATTTCATTAAAGGCAAAACCTACCCGTATGGAAACTGGGATTAACAATATCCTTACCCGACAGGCAACTACAAATACGGCGACTTCAGTTGCCGTTTCACTTTCGAATGAAATTAAAATTTGTGCTCCCCGTCACCTTGTTATTAGAATGTTTCAAAACGCAGTGACCCAGGAGCAATGTATGACCGTTAAAGTTATCGTCACTGATATGGACGGAACTTTTCTCGACGACGCCAAAAAGTACGATCACGCACGATTTATGGCGCAGTATCAGGAACTAAAAAAACGCGGCATCGAATTTGTCGTCGCCAGCGGCAATCAGTATTACCAACTTATTTCCTTTTTCCCCGAGCTGAAAGACGAAATTTCCTTCGTCGCGGAAAATGGCGCGCTGGTTTATGAGCATGGCAAGCAGCTGTTTCATGGCGAACTGACCCGGCATGAATCCCGTATTGTGATTGGGCGAGCTGTTAAAAGATAAGCAGCTTAATTTTGTCGCCTGCGGCCTGAAAAGCGCTTATGTCAGCGAACATGCGCCGGAATCTTTTGTGGCGCTGATGTCGAAGCACTACCACCGTCTGCAACCCGTGAAGGATTACCAGGACATTGACGATGTTCTGTTTAAGTTTTCACTGAACCTGCCAGACCAGCAGATCCCCTTCGTGGTTGATGCGCTGCATACGTCGCTGGACGGCATTATGAAACCCGTGACCAGCGGCTTCGGCTTCATCGACTTAATCATACCGGGATTACACAAAGCGAACGGCATCAGCCGTCTGTTGAAACGCTGGGATCTTTCGCCGCAAAATGTGGTGGCGATTGGCGACAGCGACAACGATGCGGAAATGCTGAAAATGGCGCGGTATGCTTTCGCGATGGCGAACGCCGCAGACAACATCAAAGCCCTCAGCCGTTATCATACCGATGATAACAACCATCAGGGAGCGTTAAACGTGATTCAGGCCGTACTGGATAACGCCCCGCCTTTTAACATCTGATTCCAGATACCGGAGCGCTGCTCCGGTTTCCTCCTGCTTTTCCATTCTGCGTACCGCATCAAGTTTTTAAACTTGCATTAACTTATTTATAACTTATATTGTCATTTGTAATTAATTTAAGTTTCGAATGAAAGTCAATGCGAGGTGGTTATGGCTTTAACCTTCACAAGCGATACATTACCGGTCGATCATAAAGCGGCGATCCGGCAGATGAAGCAGGCGTTGCGGGCGCAGCTCGGTGATGTGCAGGGCGTTTTTGACAGGCTCAGCGAGGTGATTGCCACACGCGTGGCGGAAATCAATACGCTCAAAGCGCAGGGCGATGCGGTCTGGCCTGCGCTGTCTTACGCGGATATCCAGTCCGGCGCCATCACGGCAGCGCAGCGTGAACAGATCAAGCGGCGCGGATGCGCGGTCATTAAGGGCCATTTCCCGCGGGAACAGGCGCTGGCATGGGATCAATCCATGCTGGATTATCTGGATCGCAACCATTTTGATGAGGTGTACAAAGGTCCCGGCGATAACTTCTTCGGCACGTTAACCGCCTCCCGCCCTGAAATTTATCCGATTTACTGGTCGCAGGCGCAGATGCAGGCTCGTCAGAGCGAAGAGATGGCGAACGTTCAGTCTTTCCTTAATCGGCTGTGGACATTTGAAAGCGACGGCAGACAGTGGTTCAACCCGGATATCAGCGTGATCTACCCGGATCGCATCCGCCGCCGCCCGCCCGGCACCACCTCAAAAGGTCTGGGGGCGCATACCGATTCCGGCGCGCTGGAACGCTGGCTGCTGCCCGCCTATCAACGGGTTTTCGCCAGTATCTTTAACGGCGAACTGGAGAAGTACGATCCCTGGCATGCCGCCTACCGTACCGAAGTCGAAGAGTATACGGTCGATAACACCACCAAATGCTCGGTTTTCCGCACCTTCCAGGGGTGGACGGCGCTGTCAGATATGCTGCCGGGCCAGGGCTTGCTGCATGTGGTGCCGATTCCAGAAGCGATGGCGTATATTCTGTTACGCCCCCTGCTGGATGACGTTCCTGAAGATGAACTGTGCGGCGTTGCGCCAGGCCGGGTGCTGCCGGTTTCGCAACAATGGCATCCGCTGCTGATTGAGGCATTGACCAGTATTCCGCAACTGGAGGCCGGGGACTCCGTCTGGTGGCATTGCGATGTGATCCACTCCGTCGCGCCGGTGGAAAATCAGCAAGGCTGGGGGAACGTGATGTACATCCCCGCCGCGCCGATGTGTGAGAAAAACCTGGCTTACGCGCACAAGGTCAAAGCCGCGCTGGAAACGGGCGCATCGCCAGGCGATTTCCCGCGTGAAGATTACGAAACAAACTGGGAAGGCCGTTTTACGCTGAGCGATCTGAACGTTCACGGAAAACGCGCGCTGGGCATGAGCTAAGCATCATACAGCCCTTCCCGCTCTACGGCGGTGCGTCGTTTCCCTGGACGTATCCGCCGCACCGACTCCCGCACCGTCAACGTGCCGTTCAGCAACAGCGTACCGATTGGCGCATTCGGACGAACCAGACGTTGTTGCAGCATATGTACCGCCTCCGTCCCCAGCTCATCGCGCGGCACATGCACTGCCGTTAACGGCACATCCTGAATTTCCGCCAGATTAAAGCCGTCAATACTCATCACTGACACATCCTGCGGCACTCGAAGGCCGCGCTTTTGCAACGCGCTGATGACGCCCGCAGCCATAAAATCACCGCCGACCAAAAACGCCGTCGGCAATGCCTTATCCGGCGTATTCGCCAGCCATTCGCTGACCCGCTGCTCCGCCTCTTTCGCACTGAAACTCGGCGATACCAGTAAATCCCGCTTATCGTTAAATTTCAGATTATGGGTTTGCCAGGCGTCGCGAATGCCGGCCAGACGCAGCTCCATCCGTGTAGCGACGCAGACAGAGCACCGTCATCACGTCGCGATGCCCCATTGAAAAAAGATAATCAGCGGCAAGTTCGCCAATGGCGCGGTGATCGGGCGAAACGGCTGGCAAACGCATTCGCTGGTCGCGGCAATTAATCAATACGCAGGGTTTCCCCACGTCCACCGCCAAATCGTGAATATGCGGATCGTCAATCCCTAACAAAATCGCCGCCTGCGTTTCCGCTTCGTTCATCCGCGCGAGGAAAAGCTGCGCGTCACTGTCCAGTTCCTCAAGCGCGCAATAACGCAGCCGTACTTCATACGCCGTCAGCCCTTTACTCACGTTCTGAATCACGCGGTAGTAAAAGATGTCGGACCGCTCATCAAACGCCCGCTGCGGCGCAAAGACCACCAGACTATTCAGCAACAGCCTGCCTGCCGCCATCCCGTCCATGACGCCCAGCTCCCGCGCGCACTCCAGCACTTTGTTGCGCGCTTTTTCACTGGTATTTGCCTTCCCCGCCAGCACGCGGGAAACGGTGCTGACGGAAAGCTGCGTCCGCGCGGCAATTTCGCTGATTTTGAGCCTTTTATCCATTTTGTGATCTTGCTCCATTTGCTAAATGAAAAAATTTTCATAACGCACAAACAGGGAAATAACTGGCTTAATGCCCATCTTGCCAGAGCGATACCGTTAGTAATGAGAAAACTTGCACAAAATCCGCTATTGCCCGCCCATTTTCTCACTTAACCTGAAACTTGTCACACAACTTACATACTAGTTGTATAGCAACTAAGAATAAATAAAAAGATAACTTTCAATGAGATAACAATATTTGTGTGACACCCAAATGTTTATTTCCCCTACCGTCCGTCTTGTGGAGAAAAGAAATGAGTCAGGACATCAATAACACTGTCGCCGCGAGTAAAACCCGCCGCGTCATCAAAAATTTGCGCTGGTATGTGCTGGTGCTGTTCTTACTGGGTGTGACCGTTAACTACATCACGCGTAACTCGCTGGGTATCCTGGCGCCGGAGCTAAAAGAGAGTCTGGGGATCACCACCGAGCAATACTCCTGGATTGTCGGCGCGTTCCAGATTGCCTACACCATTTTCCAGCCCCTGTGCGGCTGGCTGATCGATGTGATTGGCCTGAAGATTGGCTTTATGGTCTGCGCCGGGATCTGGGCGCTGATGTGTATCTTCCACGCGGGCGCCGGAAGCTGGCTGCATCTGGCTATTTTGCGCTTCTTTATGGGCGCATCTGAAGCGGCCGCTACGCCAGCCAACGCCAAAACCATCGGCGAATGGTTCCCGAAATCAGAGCGTCCGGTCGCGGCGGGCTGGGCGGGCGTCGGCTTCTCAATTGGCGCCATGCTGGCGCCGCCAATCATCTACTTCGCGCACGCCTCATTCGGCTGGCAGGGCGCATTTATGTTTACCGGCGTGCTGGCGCTGCTGTGGGTGATCCTGTGGTGGGCGTTCTACCATAACCCGGAACAGCACCCGAACCTGAGTGGAGAGGAGCTGGAGTATATCAAGCAGGATAACGAGCCTCCGGCCGTGAAACTGCCCTTCCTGACCGCGCTGAAAACCGTGTCGAAAAATAAACGTTTCTACGGTATCGCGATCCCGGCCTTTATGGCAGAACCGGCCTGGGCGGTGCTGAGCTTCTGGGTACCGCTGTATCTGGCGAAGGAACACGGTATGGATCTGAAGCAGATCGCCATGTTCGCCTGGCTGCCGTTCCTCGCCGCCGATCTCGGCAGCGTGGCGAGCGGCTATCTCACCCGCCTGTATACCCGTCTGTTTGGCTGCTCTCGCGTTAACTCCGTGGTGGCAAGCTCCGTGACCGGCGCGTTTCTGATGATTTCTCTCGGCATCGTGGCCATTACCCGCGATCCGTATATCACCATCGTGCTGATCTCCATCGGCGGCTTCGGTCATCAGATCATCTCCTGCATGCTGAGCGCACTGGTCGTGGAGTCGTTTGATAAAGGCCAGATGGCGACCGTCAACGGAATGCGCGGCTCTGCGGCGTGGATCGCCAGCTTCCTCTTCTCTCTGTTAATTGGCGTTACCGCCGACAAAATCGGCTTTAACCCGCTCTTTATCGCCATGGGGTTCTTTGACCTGATTGGCGCTGTTTTCCTGGTGGCATTTATTGCTGAACGTCGCGCCAAGCGCGCCTGATAGTGGATGTATTGCGTATGAAAACCCTGAAAAACTGGATTGTAGAGAAACAGTCGGCCCATCATCTGGAACTGCTGGTCGATGGTCAACACCATCTGTGCCTGTACGTACTGGAAGAAAATCTGTTTCGCGTGCTGATCAAACGTAAAGGCGAACTGGCATTAGACAGAACCTGGAGTATCGCCCGGCGCAGGATGTGCCGTGGGAAGGCCGCAGCCGCGAAGATGTCAGCGGCTTTAGCTGCCCGGCCTGGCAACTGACGCAGCAGGATGGCGCGCTGATTGTCGCTACTGAGCAACTGCGCGTGACCGTCCACCAGCCGCTGTGGCTGGAGTGGCACTATCGCGATGAAACGGGCGACTGGCAGCCGCTGGTCAACGACCGCCCCACCAGCGCCTATCTGCTGAACGCTCACGGCGACGGCGTAGCGCACTATTTAAGCCGCCGTAAAGATGAACGTTTTTACGGCCTGGGCGAGAAAGCGGGCGACCTGCAACGCAACGGCCAACGCTATGAGATGCGCAACCTTGACGCAATGGGCTATAACGCGGTCAGCACCGATCCGCTGTACAAACATATTCCATTCACCATCGCCCGCCGCGATAACGTCAGCTACGGTCTGTTTTACGACAACCTGAGCAGTTGCTGGCTGGATCTGGGCAATGAAATCGACAACTATCACACCGCCTATCGCCGCTGGCAGGCGGAAGCGGGCGATATCGATTACTACATCTTTACCGGCAAGCGCGTGCTGGATGTCACCAAAGCCTTTGTGCGCCTGACGGGGAAAACCCTGTTCGGGCCGAAGTGGAGCCTGGGTTACAGCGGCTCGACCATGCATTACACCGATGCGCCGGACGCGCAAAACCAGCTGATGAACTTTATCCGTCTGTGCAATGAACACGCGATTCCGTGCGATTCGTTCCAGCTTTCATCTGGCTACACCTCCATTAACGGCAAACGCTATGTCTTTAACTGGAACTACGACAAGGTGCCGCAGCCGAAAGTGATGACCCAGGCATTCCACGATGCGGGGTTGAAGCTGGCGGCCAACATTAAACCGTGTCTGTTGCAGGATCACCCGCGCTACAACGAAGTCGCGGAAAGAGGGTTATTTATCCGTGATTCGGAAACCGACGCGCCGGAACGTTCAAGTTTCTGGGATGACGAAGGTTCTAACCTTGACTTCACCAATCCGCAAACCGTCGCCTGGTGGCAGGAAGGCGTCACCACGCAGTTGCTGGAGATGGGGATCGACTCCACCTGGAACGACAACAACGAGTTTGAAGTGTGGGATGGCGAAGCCCGCTGCCACGGCTTTGGCCGCGAAATCGCCATCAAACATATTCGCCCGGTCATGCCGCTGTTGATGATGCGCGCCTCGCTGGAAGCGCAGCAGCGCTTTGCGCCGGAAAAACGCCCGTACCTGATCTCCCGTTCCGGCTGCGCCGGGATGCAGCGTTACGTGCAAACCTGGAGCGGCGATAACCGCACCAGCTGGGATACCCTGCGCTACAACACCCGCATGGGGCTGGGGATGAGTCTGTCCGGGCTGTATAACGTGGGTCACGACGTCGGCGGTTTCTCTGGCGATAAACCGGATGCGGAGCTGTTCGTGCGCTGGGTACAGAACGGCGTGATGCACCCTCGCTTTACCATCCACTCATGGAATGACGATCATACGGTGAATGAGCCGTGGATGTACCCGGGCGTGACGCCGGCGATTCGTAGCGCGATTGAGCTACGTTACCGTCTGCTGCCCTACTTCTACACGCTGCTGTGGCAGGCGCATGCCGACGACGAGCCGATGTTGCGCCCCCACTTTCCTCGACCACGAGCACGACGCGCAAACCTTCGCAGAGTGCGACGACTTCCTGCTTGGCCGCGATATTCTGGTGGCAAGCGTGGTGGAACCTGGTCAACGTGAACGCCGCGTCTGGCTGCCGGATAACGAAACCGGCTGGTACGATTTCGATAGCCACGAATGGTTCTCTGGGGGCCAGTGGATCACGCTGAACGCGCCGCTGGAAAAACTGCCGCTGCTGGTACGCGCCGGTGCAGGCCTGCCGCTGAGCGAAACGGATCACCCATGTCAGCGCTGAACGCGACGATACCCGCGAGCTGAAACTGTTCCCGGTTAAAGGCGTGGGGACAACGTCCGGTCTGCTGTTTGAAGACGATGGCGAAAGCTGGGGTTATCAGACAGGCAATGCCCTGTGGGTGGAATGGGAGATGGTGTGCGATGGGGCGACCGTCAACCTGAGGATCAACGCGCGTGGCGACTATCGTCCGGCATGGAACACGTTGAAGGTATCGTTACCGGTAGGGGAAAAACGTACGCTGCGGGTGAATGGCGTTGAAGGGAGTGAGTGGGTGCTCTGAAAACTGCCGGGGGGCGGCTTCGCCTTACCCGGCCTACAAACTGTAGCGTAGGCCCGGTAAGCGTAGCGCCACCGGGCTTTTTTTTTAGCCGTCGATCCCTTTACTACGCAGATAATCTTCGTAGTTGCCGCTGAAGTCCACCACGCGCTGCGGCGTAATTTCCAGCACGCGCGTCGCCAGCGAGCTAACAAACTCACGGTCGTGAGAAACGAAAATCAGCGTGCCCTGATACATCTCCAGCGCCATGTTCAGCGATTCGATCGATTCCATATCCAGGTGGTTGGTCGGTTCGTCCATCACCAGGATATTCGGTTTCTGCATCATCAGCTTACCGAACAACATACGCCCTTTTTCACCACCGGGAGAGCACCTTCGCCGGTTTTCTGATATCGTCCTGGCTGAACAACAGACGGCCAAGAATGCTGCGTACCGCCTGCTCGTCATCGCCTTCCTGCTTCCACTGACTCATCCATTCAAACACCGTCAGGTCATTTTCGAACTCATATTCGTGATCCTGCGCGTAATACCCAATGCGCGCGTTCTCTGACCATTTCACGGTGCCGTTATCCGGCGCCAGATCGCCCACCAGCGTTTTCAGCAACGTGGATTTACCCACGCCGTTAGTCCCGAGTACCGCAAGCTTTTCGCCCACTTCCAGCAGCAGATTAACGCCCTTGAACAGCGGGCCGTTATCAAAGCCTTTCGCGAGCGCTTCCACTTCCAGCGCGTTACGGAACAGCTTCTTATCCTGTTCAAAACGGATGAACGGGTTCTGACGGCTGGAGGCCTTCACCTCATCAAGCTTAATTTTATCAATCTGACGGGCACGAGACGTTGCCTGGCGAGACTTAGACGCGTTAGCGCTAAAGCGGCTGACGAAAGATTGCAGGTCTGCAATCTGCGCCTTTTTCTTGGCGTTATCGGCCAGCAGGCGTTCACGCGCCTGGGTGGCGGCAGTCATATACTCGTCGTAGTTACCCGGGTAAATGCGCAGTTCGCCGTAATCCAGATCCGCCATGTGGGTGCACACCATATTCAGGAAGTGACGGTCGTGCGAAATGATGATCATGGTGCTGTCACGTTCGTTCAGTACCTGCTCCAGCCAACGGATCGTGTCGATGTCGAGGTTGTTGGTCGGTTCATCAAGCAGCAGGATATCGGGGTCGGAAAACAGCGCCTGCGCCAGCAGGACACGCAGTTTCCAGCCCGGCGCGACTTCGCTCATCGGGCCGTAGTGCTGCTCAACCGGAATCCCCACGCCCAGCAGCAGTTCGCCCGCGCGCGCTTCGGCAGAGTAACCATCCATTTCGCCGTATTTCACTTCCAGATCGGCCACTTTATAGCCATCTTCTTCGCTCATTTCCGGCAGCGCGTAGATGCGGTCGCGTTCCTGTTTCACTTCCCACAGTTCAACATGCCCCATGATCACCGTGTCGAGTACGCTGAACTCTTCGAAGGCAAACTGATCCTGGCGCAGCTTACCGATACGCTCGTTTGGATCGAGAGAGACGTTGCCCAGCGTCGGTTCGAGATCGCCGCCGAGGATTTTCATAAAGGTGGATTTACCGCTACCGTTGGCGCCAATCAGGCCGTAACGGTTGCCGCCGCCAAATTTGACGGAAATATTTTCAAACAGCGGCTTGCTGCCGAACTGCATGGTGACGTTGCTGGAAACTAACACTGGCGTATCCTGAAAAATATGTGACAAACCGCTTATTATGCCACAAGTCTTAAATAAGATCGCGCCTCACGGTAAGCCGCTAAAATTGTCCTCACGGGAAAAAAATGTGATTTCGTACACATCTGAATTCCCACTTAACGGGAATGCACATATAATGCGCTCCCAACATGACAGAATTCTCAACCCAATAGCCTGCCAGGCACTGAATCTCGCATAACATGAATATGAAATTAACAACGTTTTTCGCGGCGGCCCTCGCTGTAGTTGGCTTTTGCAGCACCGCCTCAGCGGTGACTTATCCTTTACCGACCGATGGCAGTCGCGTCGTTGGTCAAAACCAGGTGATCACTATCCCGGAAGGCAATACCCAACCGCTGGAGTATTTTGCGGCTGAATACCAGATGGGGCTGTCTAACATGCTGGAAGCGAACCCGGGTGTTGATACCTTCCTGCCAAAAGGCGGTACGGTGCTGAACATTCCTCAGCAGCTGATCCTGCCGGACACCGTGCATGAAGGCATTGTCATTAACAGTGCGGAAATGCGTCTGTACTACTACCCGAAAGGCACCAACACGGTGATCGTTCTGCCGATTGGTATCGGTCAGTTAGGGAAAGACACGCCAATCAACTGGACAACGAAAGTTGAGCGTAAGAAAGCAGGCCCGACCTGGACGCCAACGGCGAAAATGCATGCCGAATACCGCGCGGCGGGCGAACCGCTGCCTGCCGTCGTGCCAGCTGGCCCGGATAACCCGATGGGTCTGTACGCGCTGTACATTGGTCGTCTGTATGCGATTCATGGCACCAACGCCAACTTCGGTATCGGCCTGCGCGTCAGCCACGGCTGCGTCCGTCTGCGTAACGACGACATCAAGTTCCTGTTCGAAAATGTGCCAGTCGGCACCCGCGTACAGTTTATCGACGAGCCGGTGAAAGCGACCACTGAGCCAGATGGCAGCCGTTACATTGAAGTCCATAACCCTCTGTCTACCACGGAAGCGCAGTTCGAAGGCGGCGAGATCGTACCGATTAACCTGAACAAAAGCGTTCAGAGCGTCACCAGCCAGCCTGATGTCGATCAGTCTGTGGTTGAGCAGGCCGTTCAGAACCGTTCCGGTATGCCGGTTCGTCTGAACTGATCAAAGCAATGTGCCGGGTGGCGACTCTCGCCTTACCCGGCCTACCGCGTCGGCCCGATAAGCGTAGCGCCATCGGGCCATCACTTCAGCAGCAACAATCCATATCCCACCAGCGCCGCCCAGAGCAGCATCGGCAACGAATACCAATGAAACCGCCACCAGATACGCCGATCATTTGCCATCCGCAATGCAATCAGATTCGCCAGCGATCCCGGTAGCAAACCAAAACCACCGATATTAACCGCCCAGGCCAGCAACGCGGTCGGCGGAACGTAGTTGAGCAATAAAATCGTGGCGGGCACATTGCTGATAAACTGCGACAGACCGAGCGCAGTCAGCCAAAGCCCCGGCGCAGAGAGCGTTTCAACATGGCGCAGTACGCCCTGTAACACCGGTAGCTGTATCAATAAATGCACGTCGATAAACATCGCCATAAACACCAGCAGTAACGTCCAGTCGACGCTCAGTACCACGCGGCGCGCCAGGACGATGAACCCTGCCGCCACAATCGCCAGCCCCCAGAGTTCCTGCTTCAGTTCAAGCGCGGTCAGAAACATGATATACAACCCAGAACAGCTCCACACCAGGCGCGGTTGCCACTCAGGGGCGCGCGTACCGGTATGGTACTGCAACGCCTTCCCCGGAAAACAAAGGCCGCACAGCACCAACAGCGTCAGCATCATCACAGCGGCAAGCGGCGCCATCTGCCAGACAAAAGCCGCAAATGAGAGACCGGAACGCCCCCACAACAAAATATTTTGCGGATTGCCAATCGGCGTGAGCAGCGAACCGGCATTGACCGCCAGCGCCTCAAAGATAATCAGCCGGTTTACCGGAATCGCACACAGTCTTTTCAGGGTAATGGTCAGCGGAACGACGATAAACAGCGCCACATCGTTGGTCAGGAACGTTGACAGCACCGCCGCCGCCAGCACCATAAACATTGCCAGACGGCGTTCCGTTTTAAAACGACGAACCATTCTGCGGCCCAGCACATCAAAATATCCGCTCAGTTCAACGCCTTTGGTCAGCAGCATCAAACCGCTCAGCGTAATAATGGTATGCCAGTCAATTGCCCCCGGCCAGGTGCGGGGAGTAAACGGGACGAACAGACTGAGTCCGGCCCCGACAAGGAGTAATAACAGCAGGAAACGATCGCGTCTTAATGCCCGCAGAAAAGGAAAACTCATTCAGAAGGCGTTCCGTGCTTTTGCGTAAACAGGCGGAAAGCCTCAAGCGTTTCCTGACTTACATGGTGCTCCATCCCTTCCGCATCGCGGCGTGCGATTTCCGGGCTGACACCCAGCACCAGTAAAAAGTTTTCCACGATCTGGTGGCGTTCACGGCTTTCCTGCGCCAGCTTCTCGCCTTCTGCAGTCAGGAATACCCCGCGCCAGGGGATCATTTCGATAAGCCCTACCGACGCCAGACGCTTGAGCATCTTGGCGACCGTCGGCTGGGAAACGCCAAGTCGCGCCGCCATATCAACCTGACGCGCTTCACCGACCTCGATAATTAAATCAGAAATCAGCTCAACGTAGTCATCAATCAGTTCACGGCGATGCGCTTCCCTGACCTGGCGGAACCCTTCGACGTGTTCTTCGACATTCACTAATTGCGTCACTTTTTTTGTTGTTGGCGTACCTGCGCGACGACTCATTCTGCTTCCTCGTTACTGTGACGCGTTAATTGCATCTGGCTGGAGTGGGCCCATTGTAAACCAGAGTTGCACAGGCTCAAAAATTTAACGTTTTAGCAATAGCTATATAATATAGCCTGTGCTATATCTGTATGTAATGCAGGCATCCCTCACGGATCGATGGGATCGTAAAGTCAGGAGGTTTCTATGAACGAATTTAAGAGGTGTATGCGCGTGTTTAGCCACTCTCCCTTTAAAGTACGGTTAATGCTGCTGTCCATGCTGTGTGACATGATCAACGGCAAACCCGAGCAGGATCAGCCCTCGTCAAAATAACGCGGCGTCGCGGTACGCCGCTCCATTTTGGCGCCATCTTCGCGGCCATCAAGGCGCGCCCGCGCTGTGTTTTATCTCAATACCCTTTCTTTTTGTCGGTTTTGCTGCCCCCTTCGCAAAACATTTTCCTTGTAGTAGTTGACCTTCTTATACACACGCTCTATCGTTGCGCAGCCCTGCATATATTGCGGCTCGCAGATGCGGACCCCATCCCCTCTTCACGCACTTTCCGGCAGGTATTGACCCTTAACGCCAGGGTGAGCACATGGCGTTTTTGCAATAGTGGCATATGAATTTAACCCTCAAAGACTCGCTTATTGCCCGCAGCAGGGCCATTAGCCCGTGGACTGGCTTCTACTTTTTACAGTCACTGCTGATTAACCTCGCGTCGGGCTACCCGTTTAGCCTGTTCTATACAGCGGCCTTTACCTGCCTATTGCTGTTGCTCTGGCGCACCACGCCGCGCGCGCAAAAGGTGTTGATCGGGCTATGCTCGCTGATCGCCGCCATGTATTTCCCGTTCGGCCAGGCATACGGCTCGCCAAACTTTAATACGCTGCTGGCGCTGCATTCGACCAACGTGGAAGAGTCCACCGAAATCCTGACCATCTTCCCGTGGTACAACTATCTGGTAGGCCTCTTTATCTTTGCACTGGGCGTGATTGCCGTTCGCCGTAAGCAAGAGACGGAGAAAAAAGCCTGGCGCGTTGTGGACAGCGTGTGTCTGCTGTTCAGCGTCATCGCCTTCTTTGTCGCGCCGGTGCAAAACCTGGCGTGGGGCGGCGTGTTTAAATTAAAAGACACCGGCTACCCGGTTTTTCGCTTCGTGAAGGATGTCATCGTCAACAACAATGAGGTGATTGAGGAGCAAGAGCGGATGGCGAAGCTATCCGGGATGAAGGATACCTGGACGGTCACTGCGGTTAAGCCCCGATACCATACCTACGTGGTGGTGATCGGTGAAAGTGCGCGGCGTGACGCAATGGGCGCATTCGGCGGTCACTGGGATAACACCCCGTTCGCCAGTACCGCCAACGGTTATTTTTTCATGGATTACGTTGCCGCCAGCGGCTCAACGCAAAAATCGCTCGGTTTAACGCTCAACCGTGTGTCGACAACAAGCCGCAATTCCAGGATAACTTTGTGACGCTGGCCAACCGTGCCGGTTTCCAGACCTGGTGGTTCTCGAATCAGGGGCAAATCGGCGAATACGATACGGCTATCGCCAGCATCGCGAAACGTGCCGATGAAGCGCACTTCCTGAAAAGTGGAGACTTCGAAGCCGACAAGAATACGCGTGACGATGCGCTGTTAAAAATGACCGCTCAGGTACTGGAAACAGAACGCACGCAGCCGCAGTTAATCGTGCTGCACCTGATGGGTTCGCACCCGCAGGCCTGCGATCGCACGCAGGGAAAATACGACGTTTTCGTGCAGTCGAAAGAGACCTCTTGCTACCTGTACACCATGACCCAAACGGACGCGTTGCTGGGAAAACTGTACGCGCAGTTGCGTAACAGCGGCGACAGCTTCTCTATGGTCTACTTCTCGGATCATGGTCTCGCATTTAAAGAGCGCGGGAAAGAGGTGGCAGTATCTGGCGCATGACGACAGGTATCAGCAGAATTTTCAGGTGCCGTTTATGGTGCTTTCCAGCGATGACAAAGCGCATCGCGTGATTAAAGCGCGCCGCTCGGCAAATGATTTCTTAGGCTTTTTCTCGCAATGGACGGGGATCAGCGCGAAAGAGATTAAAACCAAATACCGTTTTATCTCTGAGCAGAAAGCCGGGCCGGTCTTCATCACCAACTTCAAGTTGCAGAAGGTGGATTACAACCATCTGGGTACGGATATTTTTAGTACCAAACAGCGCTAAACCTGTAGTCCTGATAATGTTGTAGGCCTGATAAGACGCCTCAGCGTCGCCATCAGGCATTGCCGGATGGCGGCATAAATACCTTATCCGGCCTACACATCAGACAAAAAAAATCCGCCCCGAGGGGCGGATTTTTCATATCACCGAAGTGATTAGAAGCGGTAACCAACACCGGCGATCCAGGTGCCGACGTCCACGTTACGGATACGGCTCTGCTCATAGGAGAAGTCCAGCGCAACGTTTTCGATCGGGTTGAACTGCAAACCGGCACCGTAGGAGAAACCGTAGTCGCTGGTGTCGTGTTTGTCAGCCGGGGTGGCAGCAGTCTGGAATTTACCGTAACCCACACCAACAACACCGTAGATGCTTGCCCAGTCGTTCAGACGGTAAGCAGGACCGGCGGTGAGGCCGTAGTACTGAGTTTTGTTGTAATCGCCAGCACCGTTAGTACGATCTTTTCTGTGTAGGTGAAGGAACCGATTACGCCCAGCGGGTTGTTGTCCTGCTCGTAGCGATACTTCAGGTTAAAACCGTTCATTTTTGTTCGCTGCGCCCTGAGCATCGCTCTGAGCGTAACCACCCGTAACGGTAGAAGTAGCAGCTACAGCAGTACCTGCGGAAATAGCCAGAACAGCGGCCAGTGCTGAAAGACATGCAATTTTTTTCATAACCACCTCAAATGTGCTTCAAGTAAATCCTAAGTTATAAATATATCAAAAATTGATGAGAAACTCTTTGCGATTCGCGATGTCTAACGGGTCTTTTCGTGTAACAGAACATTTCCATAACCCGCTATCTCTTTCAAATAACATCACTTTTCCGGTGAAGCGCACCATTATTACGCGCACAATATGGTACATTCATCCAGATAATTCCTAATTACGCAGTTTATTAATCCATCAATTCATCGATATTTTACGGATTCTCCGGGATTTTTTTTCAACGAATACTCAACCGTCAGAGGTTATTTCTATTACACTGCCTTTTTTACTTCTATTGACATTAATTGACAGGAGAAAGGATGCCGGGGTCGTCACGTAAGCCAGTCTGGCTGCCTATTTTGGTTTTGCTCATTGCGATGTCCTCTATTCAGAGCGGAGCCTCGCTGGCGAAATCGTTGTTCCCTCTCGTCGGGGCGCCGGGCGTTACCGCACTGCGTCTGGCACTAGGCACGCTAATCCTGATTGCGTTCTTTAAGCCCTGGCGTCTGCGCTTTGCCAGAGAACAGCGGCTGCCGCTCCTGTTTTACGGTCTGTCGCTTGGCGGGATGAACTACCTGTTTTACCTGTCGATTCAGACGGTGCCGCTCGGCATCGCCGTTGCGCTGGAGTTCACCGGGCCGCTGGCGGTCGCGCTGTTCTCGTCCAGACGGCCTGTCGATTTCATCTGGGTTGTGCTGGCCGTGCTTGGACTCTGGTTCCTGTTGCCGCTTGGTCAGGGCGTATCGCATGTTGATTTAACGGGTGCCGCGCTGGCGCTCGGCGCAGGCGCCTGCTGGGCTATCTATATTCTGACCGGGCAGCGGGCGGGTGAAGAACACGGCCCCGCGACCGTGGCGGTAGGCTCGCTCATTGCGGCGATCGTTTTCGTTCCGGTTGGCGCGCTACAGGCGGGAGAAGCACTATGGCACTGGTCGATTCTCCCGCTGGGTCTGGCTGTCGCCGTGCTGTCAACGGCGCTGCCCTACTCGCTGGAAATGATCGCGCTGACGCGACTGCCCACGCGAACGTTTGGGACGCTGATGAGCATGGAGCCCGCGCTGGCTGCCGTTTCGGGGATGATTTTCCTGGGAGAAACGCTGACGCTGGTGCAGCTTCTGGCCCTGGCCGCCATCATTGCCGCCTCGATGGGGTCCACGCTCACCATCCGGCGAGAAACGAAAATTCAGCAAGTCGACATTAATTAGCGTTACAATTCTGCATGATTTGCATAATCATGCAGAATATTGCTTTTATCCTTCTCATTATTATCTCCGCTATTTTTCTGCTGCCTGCAAACCTATTTATGTTTATCGCTCACAGTGAATGAGAATTATTAACATGCTGACGCTTAATTTAATAACATATTGATTTTTAATCATTTTCAATATTAAACACTTTCTGCGCTATTAAAGTGATAGGCACAGACAGAAAAGCAAAATGAAAAACCGGTGCTATACTTAGTTTCGTTAATTACCTGGGACACAAAACATCAAGAGGATATGAGATTATGAGTACCGCTAAACTGGTAAAAACGAAAGCGTCTAATCTGCTTTATACCCGCAACGATGTATCAGACAGCGATAAGAAAGCGACGGTTGAGTTGCTGAATCGTCAGGTGATCCAGTTCATTGACCTGTCACTGATCACTAAGCAGGCTCACTGGAATATGCGCGGTGCTAACTTTATTGCCGTACATGAGATGCTGGATGGCTTCCGTACAGCGCTGACCGACCACCTTGATACCATGGCAGAACGTGCCGTACAGCTGGGTGGCGTGGCATTAGGGACAACGCAAGTGATTAACAGCAAAACACCGCTGAAAAGCTACCCGCTGGATATCCATAGCGTTCAGGATCACCTGAAAGAGCTGGCGGATCGTTACTCTGTTGTCGCCAATGACGTCCGTAAAGCCATCAGCGAAGCCAAAGACGAAGACACTGCTGATATCTTTACCGCTGCTTCCCGCGACCTCGATAAATTCCTGTGGTTCATCGAAGCCAACATCGAATAAGCAGCATGATAAGTAAGACCTATGAACCCTCGCTTCGGCGGGGGTTTTGCACTTTTATAGTGCATCAAATTTCTTTCGTCCTGCCGTAAAGTAAAATATTTGTAATAATCACCTCACACAATCGTTAACGAGAGATTGTTTTAGCAACAATTTTTGCGCTAAATAGTCATACCGTTTGCACCCGATTCGGCCTGCACTAAATCAGTGCCCCAAAACGGTGCAATCCGTCAGTTTTGCCACGCTTATTGTGCATTAAAATGAAATGCCTTCTTTTTAAAACAATGAGTTGCATAATTGGCACGATTCTTTCATTACGCCATATGTTCTCGCAGGGGATCGCCCCGTGGATATAAAAGGAAATGCTATGAAGTCTGTATTAAAAGTTTCACTGGCTGCACTTACCCTGGCTTTTGCGGTGTCTTCTCACGCCGCGGATAAGAAACTCGTCGTGGCAACCGACACGGCGTTCGTTCCGTTTGAATTCAAACAGGGCGACAAATACGTTGGCTTTGATGTGGATCTGTGGGCCGCTGTCGCGAAAGAGCTGAATCTGGACTACACCCTGAAACCGATGGATTTCAGCGGCATCATCCCGGCGCTGCAAACCAAAAACGTCGACCTGGCGCTGGCAGGCATCACGATCACCGACGAACGTAAAAAAGCGATCGACTTCTCTGACGGCTATTACAAAAGCGGTCTGTTGGTCATGGTGAAAGCCAATAACAACGATGTGAAAAGCGTGAAAGACCTCGACGGCAAAGTGGTTGCGGTGAAGAGCGGCACCGGTTCTGTCGATTACGCGAAAGCGAACATCAAAACCAAAGATCTGCGTCAGTTCCCGAACATCGATAACGCCTACATGGAACTGGGCACCAACCGCGCAGACGCCGTTCTGCACGATACGCCAAACATCCTCTATTTCATCAAAACCGCGGGCAATGGTCAGTTCAAAGCGGTAGGTGAGTCTCTGGAAGCGCAGCAATACGGCATCGCCTTCCCGAAAGGCAGCGACGAACTGCGTGAGAAAGTGAACGGCGCGCTGAAAAACGCTGCGTGAAAACGGCACCTATAACGAAATCTACAAAAAATGGTTCGGTACTGAACCTAAATAATAACGCTGTATTTTAGCTCGTTACGCCCGGTGGCGCTTGCGCTTACCGGGCGTACAGGCCTTTGAGTATTTTCACCACGGTAACAGGAACAATTTATGGAGTTTGACTGGAGTGCCATCTGGCCCGCCATCCCGCTGTTGATTGAAGGCGCCAAAATGACCCTGTGGATTTCAATCCTTGGTCTGGCTGGCGGCCTGGTCATCGGGTTGCTTGCGGGTTTTGCGCGCACCTTTGGTGGTTGGATCGCCAACCACGTTGCGCTGGTCTTTATCGAAGTGATTCGCGGTACGCCTATCGTTGTGCAGGTGATGTTTATCTACTTCGCGTTGCCGATGGCGTTTAACGATCTGCGAATTGATCCCTTCAGCGCCGCCGTTGTTACCATCATGATTAACTCGGGCGCGTACATTGCAGAAATCACGCGCGGTGCGGTGCTGTCTATCCACAAAGGTTTTCGCGAAGCGGGCCTGGCGTTAGGGCTGTCTCGCGGCGAAACCATTCGCCACGTTATTTTACCGCTCGCGCTGCGCCGTATGCTGCCGCCGCTCGGTAATCAGTGGATTATCAGCATCAAAGATACCTCGCTGTTTATTGTTATCGGCGTCGCTGAACTGACTCGTCAGGGGCAGGAAATCATCGCCGGTAACTTCCGCGCGCTGGAAATCTGGAGTGCCGTTGCGGTGTTCTATCTGATCATTACGCTGGTGCTGAGCTTCATTCTGCGTCGTCTGGAAAGAAGGATGAAAATCCTGTGATTGAATTTAAAAACGTCTCCAAGCATTTTGGGCCAACCCAGGTGCTGCACAATATTGATCTGAACATCAAACAGGGTGAAGTGGTGGTCATCATCGGGCCCATCCGGCTCCGGGAAGTCCACTCTGCTGCGCTGCATCAACAAACTGGAAGAGATCACGTCCGGCGAGTTGATTGTTGATGGTCTGAAAGTGAACGATCCGAAGGTGGATGAGCGGTTAATCCGTCAGGAAGCCGGCATGGTGTTCCAGCAGTTCTATCTCTTCCCGCATCTGACGGCGCTGGAAAACGTCATGTTCGGGCCGCTGCGCGTGCGCGGCGCGAAGAAAGAAGATGCCGAAAAGCAGGCCAAAGAGTTATTAGCGAAAGTCGGGCTGGCAGAGCGCGCGCATCACTACCCTTCCGAACTTTCCGGCGGTCAGCAGCAGCGTGTGGCGATTGCCCGCGCGCTGGCGGTGAAGCCGAAAATGATGCTGTTTGACGAACCGACCTCCGCGCTGGACCCGGAACTGCGTCACGAAGTGCTGAAAGTCATGCAGGATCTGGCGGAAGAAGGGATGACAATGGTCATTGTGACCCACGAAATCGGCTTTGCCGAGAAAGTGGCCTCCCGTCTGATCTTCATCGATAAAGGACGCATTGCGGAAGACGGTAATCCGCAAACCCTGATTGAAAATCCGCCCAGCCAGCGTTTGCAGGAGTTCTTGCAGCACGTTTCCTGAGGCACGCCCCCTCCCTTCCGCCCGGAAGGGAGGGTTTCCCCGGAATCCTCCCATTTCAAATTCCTCCCCTTTAAGCATCTATACTTATCTTTTTGCTTATATTTCTCACAGGAGGAGTCATGCGGCGGACCCTGTTCATCCTCTTTTTACTGCTGGGCGCCCCCGCGCATGCGGTCGCGATCCCCGGCGTCACAACGGACGCCTCAGGCAGTCAGGAGACCGCGCCTGCGGCTGAACCCGATGTCGAACAAAAGAAAGCCGCCTACGCGGCGCTGGCGGATGTGCTGGAAAACGAGACCTCTCGCAAGGAGCTCATCGACCAGCTACGAAAAGTCGCCGCCACGCCGCCGCCAGAGCCCGTCCCCACGATAACGCCGCCCACGGTTACGGAAGAAAAAACGGTGCTGGAGAACGTAACCGACATCAGCCCGGCGTTACGGAGAAGCCCTCTCCGGGCGCTTTGCCCAGCTTTATCGTAACATCACCGACTCGCCGCATAAGCCGTTTAACACGCAGGCATTTACCAATGCCCTGACCCACTTCCTGATGCTGGCGGCCTCGGTGTTTGTCTTTTACTGGCTGATACGGCTTTGCGCGCTGCCGCTGTATCGCAAAAATGGGTCAGTGGGCGCGCAAAAAAAATCGCGACCGCAGCAACTGGCTACAGCTTCCCGCAATGATTATCGGCGCATTTATCATCGATCTGCTCCTGCTGGCGCTGACCCTGTTTGTCGGGCAGATACTGAGCGACAGAATGAACGCCGGCAGCCGAACCATCGCCTTTCAACAAAAGTCTGTTCCTGAACGCGTTTGCCCTGATTGAGTTTTTCAAAAAGCCATTCTGCGCCTGATCTTTTGCCCTAACGTAGCGGAGTTGCGTCCGTTCACAATTCAGGACGCCAGCGCGCGCTACTGGAATCGCCGTCTGAGTTCGCTCAGTAGCCTGATCGGCTATGGTCTGATCGTCGCCGTGCCGATTATCTCCAACCAGGTCAACGTCCAGGTCGGCGCGATGGCGAACGTCATCATCATGCTATGCATTACGCTGTGGGCGCTGTATCTGATCTTCAAAAACAAAAAAGAGATCACCCAGCATCTGCTGAATCTCGCGGAACGGTCGCTGGCCTTTTTCAGTCCTGTTTATTCGCGCCTTCGCGCTGGTGTGGCACTGGCTGGCCAGCGCCTATTTTATCGTGCTGTTTTTCTTCTCATTGTTCGACCCGGGCAACAGCCTGAAGTTTATGATGGGCGCGACGGTACGCAGCCTGCTCATTATCGGTGTCGCCGCGTTTGTTTCCGGCATGTTCTCACGCTGGATAGCCAAAACCATTACGCTGTCGCCCCCTACGCAGCGCAACTATCCTGAGCTGCAAAAACGGCTGAACGGCTGGCTGTCAACCGCCCTGAAAGCCGCGCGAATCCTGACGGTTTGCGTGGCGATCATGCTGTTGCTCAACGCCTGGGGGTTATTCGACTTCTGGAACTGGCTGCACAACGGCGCGGGAGAGAAAACCGTCGATATTCTGATCCGCATTGCGCTGATCCTCTTTTTCTCTGCGGTCGGATGGACCATCCTCGCCAGCCTGATTGAGAACCGCCTGGCGTCAGATATTCACGGCCGCCCCTTACCCAGCGCGCGTACCCGAACCCTGCTTACGCTGTTTCGTAACGCCCTGGCGGTGATCATCAGTACAATCACTATCATGATCGTGCTGTCGGAGATTGGCGTGAACATTGCCCCCTTACTGGCCGGCGCCGGGGCGCTGGGGCTGGCGATTTCGTTCGGTTCGCAAACGCTGGTGAAAGATATAATTACCGGCGTATTCATCCAGTTTGAAAACGGGATGAATACCGGCGATCTGGTGACTATCGGCCCGCTGACCGGTACGGTGGAAAGAATGTCGATTCGCTCGGTAGGCGTGCGTCAGGATACCGGGGCGTACCACATTATTCCGTGGTCTTCGATTACCACCTTCGCGAACTTTGTGCGCGGCATTGGTTCGGTCGTGGCTAACTATGACGTGGATCGCCATGAAGATGCGGATAAAGCCAATCAGGCATTGAAGGACGCGGTGGCTGCGGTGATGGAGACGGAAGATATTCGCGGGTTGATTATCGGAGAACCGTCATTCTCCGGGATCGTCGGGCTGACCAATACCGCTTTTACGCTGCGGGTCTCCTTTACCACCTTGCCCTTAAAACAGTGGACGGTACGCTTCGCGCTCCGACAGCCAGGTGAAAAAACATTTCGATCTGGCAGGCGTTCGCGCGCCGGTGCAAACGTATCAGGTACTGCCCGCACCGACGATCAGTCAGGCGCCAGCGACAGACCCCCTGCCGCCGAGCGAACCCACGCTTTAGCGCTTACGCGCCATAAAACGGCGACGCTGATCGTCATCCATAAAGGTCCAGGCAATAAAGCGGCTCTGCTTTTGCCCCTGGGCCATCTCCTTTTTGACCACTTTTACCGCCCCGACGTCCGTCAGCGCGCGGTACAGCGGCGGCAAATTTTCGCCGCGCGACACTAACGTGGTGAACCACATCACCTGGCGGCCAAAGGCCTGGCTTTCCGCGATCATCGTTTTGATAAACGCCACTTCCCCACCTTCGCACCAGAGTTCCTGCTGCTGGCCGCCAAAATTCAGGGCATCGTTTTTATCCTGCCCCAGATTGCGACGTTTGCGCTCGCTTCCCGCACGGGCAGAAGCTGCCGAATCGTGGAACGGCGGATTGCACAGCGTAGCGTCATACTGTTCATTCTTATGAATGATGCCGTTGAAGATTGCCGCAGGATCTTTCTGCCGACGCAGACGAATCGATCGGGTTAAGCCTGGGTTGCCGCTGATGATCGTCTGGGCGCTGGCCAGCGCCTGCGCATGGACTTCGCTGCCGGTAAAGCGCCAGCCGTATTCATGCACGCCGATAAGCGGGTAAATGCAGTTCGCTCCTGTCCCCACATCCAGCACGCTCGCATCCGCCGGAATCGCGCCTGTGGTTTCGCCCAGCAGATCCGCCAGATGGTGAATATAATCGGCGCGGCCTGGCACCGGCGGGCACAGAAAGCCTTCGGGAATATCCCAGTTTGCCACCTGATAAAAATACGCCAGCAGCGCTTTATTGAGCGCCTTGACTGCCAGAGGATTCGCGAAATCAACGCTTTGCTCACCCGCAGGCGTACGGGTAAGAAATTGCGCCAGTTCTGGCGTGACCAGGCATAACGTCGCGAGATCGTAACGATGATGATGGCGATTGCGTGGGTGCAATCCCGGTTTCTGGGCAGACATGGCATTCTCCTTTTAGCAGCGGCGTAAGATACTCGCATAACGCAACGCGGTAAACAAACCTGACGGAGAAAGCCCGCTTATACCGCAAACGAACACGGGTCGCTCCGCAGGCTTAGCGACAAAATCCTGGAAAATCAACAATCTGTATGTCATTGATTTGTCAATATTCGTCAAAAAATATCGTTCAAAAAACAAGCACATCATAATCAATTTTTTGCGTTAATTTTGCGTCATCAACGTCCTAAACTTATGAGGCACCACCTGTTGTTTCTAAGAGGATGCCGTTATGAAAAAATGCCTCACCGTACTGGCTGCTGCTCTGCTCACTGGCATGAGTTTTAGTGCATTCGCCGCGCAGCCGCTTAGCAGCTCAGAAGCAGGCCAGCTCAGACCCGCCGGGACCGTCTCAGCAACGGGCGCGACGACGCTGAGCGAACTTGAAAATAAACTGGCAGAAAAAGCGCGTGAACAAGGCGCCAAAGGTTTTGTCGTCAATTCTGCCGGTGGCGATAACCAAATGTATGGCACTGCCACTATCTACAAATAACCCCCTACCAGGTAACTGCATTCCCACCGAATGCAGTTTTCCTTAGCATGGAAAACGTCCCCCGTCTTTTTCATTCACTGGTGTTTTTCGCTGACTGATGTACCGGCCTACTTCTGCGCTATTGACTGTACGATTTTTGACCCCATATTCACTACACTTACCGTGTGGAATAAAGGGGGAGGAACCGGTATATGGCATCCGGGTGGGCGAACGACGACGCCGTTAATGAACAAATCAACAATACTATTGAAGATGCTGTCGCCCGCGTTCGCGGCGAAATTCCTCAAGGCGAAAGCCTGTATGAGTGTGAAGAGTGCGGCGATCCTATCCCGGAAGCGCGGCGTAAAGCCGTTCCGGGAGTAAGGCTATGCATTGCCTGCCAGAAGGAGAAAGATTTACATAACGCAACATTCTCAGGATATAATCGCAGAGGATCGAAAGATAGCCAGTTACGCTAACTTTTCTTTACGTAAAACGACAGCGTAAGCATGTTCTTTTACTCTCATGCTTTTTCACCTTCTGCGTGGCAAAATGTGCCGTTACTCCTCTCTTCTGTAAAGTGAAACGGCAAGAAGCGTAAATCCATGTTTTGAATTTATTAATAATCAATAAGTTATTTGTCATTCAAATTATTTGATGGATGACGTCAATTCTATTCGATTTTATCTCCCGCAAAAAAACCGTGATACTTATCACATCGACGGAACAACGTCTTACTACACAAGAATAACCTGCGAGAGATTAATCATGAAAAATATCAAATATGCTGTTGCTGCTATCGCTCTGTCTACCCTGTCATTTGGCGTTTTCGCTGCCGAGCCGGTAACGGCTTCCCAGGCGCAAAGCATGAATAAAATCGGTGTTGTTTCTGCGGAAGGCGCCACCACTCTGGATGGCCTGGAAGCGAAACTGGCTGAGAAAGCGGCAGCTGCCGGCGCAACCGGTTATAGCATCCACTTCCGCAACCAACAACAACAAAATGAGCGGCACTGCTGTTATCTACAAATAATTTCACGCGTTTCTGTTATACCCGTCTGTTTGCCGACAGACACACTGCTCCAACCCTCATTGAACCTGTGTTACCCTTGTTCGCCCGTCCGCCACTGGACGGGCTTTTTTTTGCCTGACGTTTAAAAATGCTGCGCTACCCGCGCAAGCCCTTCCGTTAACGTCGCCGCTTCTCCCGTAGCCACCAGGCAGCACGCCATCTGAATTTTCAGGGAAGCCGGTATCGGCTCGCTTCCCGCCAGGCAGCGCTCAATCCAGCGGGCGGTGGTTTCCGGGTCTTTTGCCGCAGGCAGCGGCACCGGCTCGTCGGGCATCTCGCTCTGGCGATCCTGAAGCACCTGCACGCCGGAACGGTCGATCAGGCTGATTTGCGGGCAACGCTGTGGGATTGGCATACACCTCCCCTTCCGTGCCGTGCATCAGCAAACCGCGCCCGCCGATGTCGGCAAAAAATTTCGCGACGCGCGGAACGTACTCCGGGTGCGAGACGCTGGACAACCGCAAGGCGGCATCTTCCGCAAACGGCGTCGCTAACTTCGCCAGCGTGTGCGCGCTGTTACGCACGCCCAGCCGCCAGCGCATTGCCAGCTGTTTTTCCAGCGGTGGACACAGCGTACCGACAGGAATAAACACCGGCTCGTGCCCATCCAGCTTCGCCTGAGCCTGACCGGCGTGCAGCGTCGGCGTAATCCCCATCAGTTCGAAAATGGTCTCCGTCAGTACGCGCGTCGGATCTTCGCTTACGCCATGTACCACCACCGGAAAGCCCAGTTTATGCAGCAGAATCGCCAGCAACGGCGTCAGGTTCGCCTGTTTGCGCGCCCCGTTGTAGCTGGGGATGACAATCGGCATCGGTTTGGCGACCGGCGGCGTAAGCGTAATCGTGTGGTTTTGCATGGCTTCATAAAAGCCCAGCATCTCCGCTTCGCCTTCCCCTTTAATACGCAACGCGATCAACACGCCGCCCATTTCCAGTTCGGGCACATCGCCATTCAACATATGGGTATACAGGCCGCGCGCGGTATCCTGATCCAGGTCGCGGGCATGATTTTTACCTCGACCGACCTCTTTGATGATTTTGCGATAATCCATGACATTCTCCACTGCGACATTTTTTTAACAATATAGCCCCTCTGGAGACCCGGCCGTTAGTTTTTTATCTCAGCCATCAATCACCTGTTTTTGTAGTAATTATTAAAACGCAAGCATTAGTTCAAATATTTGTGATTTTTATACACGATTCTAATCCGTAAACAATCTGATTAAATATCCGGCGAAGAGTTATTGAGGGTCCACGGTGAAAACGTTCAGGCTGGTTTTCACCACTTATACACCAGGATTTATGATGAACAAGGTTGCTTTAGGTTTATTCATCGCTGCAACAGTAGGATGTTCCGCATCCGCATTTGCGGCAACAAATGGCGAAGGTCAGATTAACTTTACGGGTGAAATCATTGACTCCGCTTGTCAGGTCGTTAATGGGTTAAGTAACCCGCTAAATGTCGAGTTGGGCAGAGTGTCTAAAACCGTATTTTCTGGCGCAGGCTCTACCAGCACACCAACGAAATTCGATATTCAGCTAAAAGACTGCCCGGAAACGGTGACCTCTGCCGCCATTAATTTTGGCGGTACGCCGGATACGGATAACAGCACGACCCTGGCATTAACGCCAGACACGGAGACGGCTACCGGTGTGGCAATTCAGTTGCTCGACTCGTCAGAGCAACCCGTCAGCTTATATACCCCTTCCCGTCAATATCCACTGACGGCAGGAAGCACGGTAAACGATCTGGAATTTGCAGCGCGTTATATTCAGACTCAGGCTGCCGTTACGGCCGGCCCGGCAAATTCCGTATCTACCTTTACCGTTATCTATAACTGATATTATCCATCCGAAGATATTAGCCCTTTCTTCAGGGCTAATATCTTTTATTCATGCTGAGAAATATTTATGCGTCACGGTTATTTACTGAGCACTCTTTTTCTGGTAGCAGCGACAGCGCATGCTGGCGTTATTATTAACGGCACCCGTCTTGTTTACCAGGGAGACAAAAAGGAATCCTCGCTTGGTCTTTCAAACCCAGATTCAACGGACTATCTGGTACAATCCTGGGTCGATTCCGGCAGTAAAAATCCGGGCAACACCCCCTTTCTGATTACGCCGCCGCTGTTTCGCCTGAATGCGAAAGAAGACAACGTTCTGCGGGTTATTCGCACAGGTGGCAATCTGCCCGAGGATCGTGAATCGCTGTACTGGCTGAATATCAAGGCTATTCCATCCTCAAAACACGTTGAGGGGGTAAATACCCTGCAAATCGCGATCAACACGCGTATTAAATTATTGTATCGCCCATCCTCCGTGAAAGGTAAGCCAGAAGAGGTTGCTGACAAACTGGAATGGTATCGTGAAGGTCACGATCTGGTCGTCAATAACCCGACGCCGTTTTATATGAATTTCCAGAGCGTGATGATTAATGGTCATAAAATCAGTAAAGCGACCTGGGCAGTACCTGAAACGGCAACCCACATGGCTCTGCCCGCCAATACTGACGGTAACACCGTGACCTATTCCATTATTACTGATTACGGCAGCATCAGCCGAACCTGGTCTAAGCCTGTCCATTAAGATAACGGCGCACAGGCAACTAAAATAATCATGTACCGCGATAAAAAGCCATTTTCCTGCAAATTATTCACACTGCTGCCCCTGTTATGTGGCCTGGCAGTGTTCTGTTTTGCGCAGCAAACGCGGGCAGATGATTATTTTAACCCGGCGCTCCTGGATATTGATAATCCCCGACAGGAAAAAACCGATTTATCGGTATATGAAAAAGGTCCAGGACAAGCACCAGGAAAATACCAGGTATCAATCTTTATTGATAATAATAAAGTCGACACCCGCGATGTCACATTTAAATTACAGAAAGATGTTAAGGGCAACCGTTCACTCCAGCCCTGTTTCAGCCTGGATGATTTAAAGAGTCTCGGCATTAAAACGAAGGCGTTTCCGAGGCTCATGGCACAAGGAAAATGCGCAGATTTAAGCGCCATTCCCGCCGCCTCCGCCACGTTTCGCGTGCGCAACCAGCAGCTATTGCTCAGTATTCCCCAGTCAGCGCTGGGCCAGATTCCGCGCGGTTATATCGACCCAAAAACGTTCGATGAAGGCATTACCGCCGGTCTACTGAACTACAGCGCCAACGCCAGTCAGAGCGACGCCCGCCGACAGGGTGAACAGGATAATAGCAGCCAGTATGTCAACCTGCGTCCCGGGTTCAACATCGGCGGCCTGGCGCGTGCGCAATTACTCAACCTGGAATCGTAACATCACGGGCCATGACGAACAGCAGAAATTCTCGTCTGTTTATACCTACGCGCAGCGCGATATCGTGGCGATGAAAAAGCGATCTCACGGTAGGGCAAAAGCACCTCTCCGGCGGACGTGTTCGACAGCGTGCCTTATACCGGCATACAACTCAATTCCGACAGCGACATGCTGCCGGATAGCGAAAAAAGGCTATGCGCCGATTATCCGTGGCACCGCACACAGTAACGCCCTGGTGATGGTTCGTCAGAACGGCTACGTCATTTATCAGAACACCGTAGCGCCCAGGCGCATTTGAAATTAACGATCTCTACCCGACGGGCAGCAGCGGCGACTTGCAGGTCACCGTCAAAGAGACGGACGGCAGCGAAAGCCATTTCGTGGTGCCCTATGCCTCCGTACCCGTGTTGCAGCGTGAAAAAAATCTGCGCTACAGCGTAACTGCCGGTCGCTATCGCGCCTATGACAAAGACGTCGAGCAAACTCCATTTGCTCAGGGGAGCGCAATCTATGGCCTACCTTATAGTTTTACCGCCTATGGCGGCGTACAGCAAAGCCGCCATTACCAAGTCGCAGGCGATTCGGCACCGGGAAAAACCTGGGGGATTTAGGCGCGTTTTCTGTCGACGTCACGCGGGCCAAAGCATTGCTGAAACAGCAGCAGGCCAGCACGGGGCAGTCATGGCGCGTGCGTTACAGCAAAGATTTTGCAGGCGCAGGCACCAACTTTTCCCTGGCCGGGTATCGCTATAACAGTAAGGGTTTTTACACCCTGGAAGACACAATGGAGTCCTATACCCGCGCCAGCGACTGGTCCGCCCCGCAGCAGCGCCGCGCGCGTACCGAAGCCACTGTCGATCAGACGCTCGGCGAAAGCTGGGGGGTCTTTTACGCTGAGTCTGGTCAAAGAGACCTACTGGAGCCAGCGCCAGGATATGACCTCCATGAGCCTCAGCTACAACAACAGCTGGCATGGCGTGAGCTATAGCCTGAGTTACAGCATGAACAAAAACACCAGCGACAGCGATGAAAACGGTGAGTCCGTTACCCATGACAACCAGTTCGCGCTGAGCGTTTCGGTTCCACTCGACCACTGGATGCACAACACCTGGGCGACGTACAACCTGAACAACAGTCAAGACGGCGCCACGCAAAACATTGGCCTTAACGGTACTGCTCTGGCCGAAGACAACCTGAACTGGAATATCCAGGAAGGCGTGAGCAATACCGGAAGCGGCAACTCAACCAGTATGAATGCCGATTACAAAGGAACCTATGGCGAAGTGAGCGGCGGCGTCAGCCAGGACAGCCATCAACGGAGCGTTAATATGGGTCTGCAAGGCGGCGTTGTGGCGCACGCCAACGGCATCACTCTGACGCAACCGCTCGGTGAAACCATCGCGCTGGGTGAAAGCACCGGGAACACATAGCACACACATTACCAATCAGACCGGCGTCAAAACCGATTTTCGCGGCTATACCGTTGTGCCATTTGTATCAGCCTACCGCCACAACACGATTGCCCTGGACACAGAAACACTGCCAGACGATGCCGACGTAACCCATGCCGCGCGAATAGTAACCCCAACGCGCGGCGCGGTAGTCCGCGCCAGTTTTAACACCCGCGTGGGCAGCAGGGTTTTAATGATGCTCACGCAAAACGGTAAGCCGTTGCCCTTTGGCGCAACCGTCACCACCGACGATAAAGACAGCGAGTTTATTGTTGGCAACGGCGGTCAGACTTATCTCTCCGGTTTACCTCAGCACGGAACGCTCTTCGTGTCGTGGGGTCAGGATGCCAGCGAACACTGCGTCGCAGAGTACACGCTAACGGATGAGAGACATAAAACCAGCATCATTAACGCTGCCGCGCAGTGTCATTGATTCACCATGCAGACTCAACATTATGCAAATGATTAAACAGTGTTTTTTCCTCCTGATTTTGGCCAGCGCAGCCTTGTTTATGCCGCATGCAAAGGCGGCCTGCACAACGCCGGATATGCCCAAAATGATCAACGTGGCATCTGTTTCCGTACCGACGACGCTGGCGATTGGTGAGACCATTCCAGGAACAGAGCAAACCGTACACGTTGCCGGACAGTGCGATCAAAGTATTGATAGCGGTCTGGAAATTGTCTCCTGCTATTACGGAACAGGCGCTGAGATACCAGGCCTGAAAGGAGTGTACGACTCCGGGGTGCCCGGCGTTGGCATCGCGCTGATGAACGAGCAAGGCCAGCGGATCAGCGGCGCAGGCGGCGTACAGTGCGATTCACGCGGCACGCCGATCGGTTATGTATCCAGCGATGGGCAGCAGTCATTTAACTTCAACGTCACGCTTGAGCTGGTGAAAACCGGCAGTGACGTGACCTCCGGTACACTGGTGCAGGCGCAAACAGAGTTTGGGATTGGCGTGTTTGGTCACGAAGGTATCGGGAGTCCTAACCACATTGCCTATGCCGGCAATGTGGATCTCGAAACCGTAACCTGCTCCGTGTTACCGAAAAACCTGACCGTCAATCTGGGCGACTTTCCGATCAGTGATTTTATGGGAGTAGGCACCCTCTCGATGCCAGCACAGAATTTTAACGTTACGGTCAATTGTAATTCCACCGTACAGCCTGAAGTGAAGATCACCAGTGCGAATGGCTACGAATCGGGTTTTGCCGGCGTGATGAAACTGACTCAGCAAAGCGGGATGGCGACCGGCGTCGGCGTCAGAATGCTGTTTGATGGCAATATCGCCACCTTCGACAACTACGTCAACACGCAAAGCGAGGCAAAAGCCAACGAAACGCTGGATATTCCGTTCCAGGTCCGCTATGAGCAAATCAGCGACGACGTTACACCAGGCCCGGCAAATACCGTCGCCACGATTACGCTGGCCTATAAGTGATCGCGATGAAAAAAATTATTTTCTTACTCACCGCAGGTCTGATGACGTATGCCTGCGCAGATGATATCCAGGTGCAAATGGTGGGTAATATCTATGCCAACACCTGCTCCGTGGACAGCGCCCAGTAAAGATTTAACCGTCGATTTGGGGCAGGCGTCATCGAGTGATTTCAAAGACGTAGGCGATACCGGCGAATGGAAAGCGTTTTCCCTGAAAGTAACGCATTGCCCAAAAACACTCACGCTGGCCAACGCGTTTTTTTACGGACAGGCCGATAGCGTACACCCGACCAAATTTGCCAACAGCGGCAGCGCGAAAGGGCTTGCGCTGGAGCTGGCCGATCGGCAGGACAATATTCTCATCGCCCCGCAGGCAAGCTTTAATGTGCTGATCAACCAAAGCGATCACACGGCCACTTTCCCGTTAGCCGCCCGCTATTACGCCACGTCCATGCCCGTCAGCGCGGGCTCGTTCGATAGTGTCATACAGGTCACGTTTACCTATCAGTAGGAGCGCGCCCCTTCGCACGGATGCTTTTTTTACGCCCGGCAACCACTTTTGTCGGGCGTTTTTTTACCTCCGGCACTTCCGGGCGTTCAATCGGAAATACCGGGAGCGCATTCAGCAAACGTTGCCCGTAGCTTTTGGTTAACAGACGCTTGTCGTAAATCACCACCTCTCCCCAGCAGCCGTGGCTACGAATCAAACGGCCCACCTGCTGGATCAGGTTAAACGACGCGCTTGGCAGGCTCTGCACTTCAAACGGGTAGCGATTCAGGCTTTTCAGCCACTCGCCTTCGGTGATCACCACCGGGCTGTCGATGGGAGGAAACGCAATCTTGTGAATATGTACCTGAGTCAGCAGGTCGCCTTTCAGATCCAACCCCTCGGCAAAAGATTGCAGGCCAATCAGCACGCTGCGCTCGCCGTTCGCCACCCGCTTACGGTGCAGTTCCACCAGGCGATAGCGCGGCTGATCGCCCTGAACCAGCAGCAAAAGACGCAAATCGGTCACATGCTCCAGAAAGCGCTGCATCGCCCGTCCGCTGGCAAACAAAACCAGCATGCCGTGGTGTTTTTTGCTTTCCAGCGCCTGACGGAAATAGGCCGCCATCTCCGCAATATGCTGCTCTTCGTTATCAATCAACGGTTCATAGCGCATCTGCGGAATAACAATTTTACCCTGCTCCACATGATTAAAGGGGAGTCCAGCGCCACAAAGCGATCGCCCGCTTTCTCCTTCAGGCCGCTCATCTCCTGCAAGCGCGAGAAGCTGTTAAGCGAACGCAGGGTCGCCGACGTTACAATAATATGCGGCACGCTGCGCCAGAGCAGCCTTTCAAGCTGATCGCTGACGCGAATGCCCACACAGTGGAACCAGACGTGTATCTGCCCATCACGCGCCTCCCGCGTGGCCCACTTCGAGACCGGCGCACCGGAAGACTGCGCCAGCGACGCCAGCCGCCAGAGCTTGCTTTGCGCCTCAAACATGCCCAGCGCGCGGTTCATCTGCAAAATCACCCCGGTGCAGGCGCACAATATCGTGCGAGCCGGTTTTCTCGCTGAGATCGTTAAGGAACAGCTCCGCCAGCCCACGCAGCATTTCCGTCAGCTTCGCCAGTCGCTGGCAGATCGCCATGATCTCATCCGGTAACTCGCCCATCGCAAAGCGGTGCTCAGCGTCCTGCGTCGCGGGCATATACAGATTCAGGATGTTGTTGAGCGAGGCAATCAGCTCGTACAACTCTTCGCAGTGCGCATTCAGGCGCTCAGGATTCGCCAGCGGCGGCGTGGTTTTCGGGCGGAACTGTTCCAGGCAGGTCGCCACCAGCTTAGTGAACAGATCCAGTTGCAGGCGATACCAGGGGGCGGAGATCTCAGCGCTCATCTCCAACGCGTCCGCGCGCGACATCCGGCAGATGGTGGCCTTCGTCCAGCACCAGCAGAAGATTTTTCGGCTCCGGCAGCACCGCTTCGCTCTCCATCGCCGCCATCACCAGCGCATGGTTCGCCACCACCACTTCAGCTTCCTGGATTTCCCGTCGGGCGACAAAAAAAAGGGCATTCGCGGTAGTAATGGCAATTGCGGTTCAGGCAGCTGGCTTTATCGGTGCTCAGGCGCTTCCAGAGCACGTCGTCAATGGCGATATCGGTATGGATCGCGCAACCCGTCCCACTTGTAGCTGTCAAGATCGCCCTTTAGCCTGGCGCAGCGCTTTTGCTCTTCCTGGTTATTCGGCGTCAGTTCGTCATCCAGAAACGCGAGCAGATCCTGTTGATTCGGTTCGCTGCTGGCCAGCGCCGCCAGATTACGCGGGCAAACGTAGCGCCCACGACCAAACGCGGCGGTAAACCGCAAGTCAGGAATGATTTTGCGCAGCAGCGGGAGATCTTTGCTGTAGATCTGATCCTGCAACGCCACGTTGGCGGTGCTCACCACCAGCGTTTTTTGTTCTTCGCGGGCGATGGCGATACCGGGAATAAGGTAAGAGAGGGTTTTCCCGACCCCGGTCGGCGCCTCAATCGCCAGATGACGCCCTTCTTCACCCGCCAGCGTTTTGGCGACATCGGCAATCATCTGCCGCTGCGGCGCACGGGGGATAAAGTCGGGGATCTGCTCCTGAAGCGCCTTATACCAGGCGGCGATTTGCGCTTTAAGCGCAGCGGTCAATGCCATGAGAAAACCTGAAATACTGTATAAACAGCCACTATTGTGGCACTTTCTGGCGCGGGTCGCAAAAAGAAAAGCCCGACCTTTCGGCCGGCTCGCAATTAATCCGCCAGTCTGCGCGGGCGGCGCGGCGGACGCGGTTTATCGCCGCCTGGCTTACCTTCTCCGCTGCGCGGTTTGGCTTTCGGCGCCCCGCCATCATTGCGACGCGGTTGCTGGGCACGGCCTGCTCCGCCCTGTCCCTGACCTCGGCCGCGACCACCGCCGCCACGCTGCTGCTGGCGACCGTTCTGAATCGGCTCCGCTTTAATTGACGGGTCCGGTTCATAACCCGGCGTGGTGATGCGCGGGATCTCTTTTTTCAGCAGCTTCTCGATATCGCGTAGCAGTTTGTGTTCATCAACGCAGACCAGCGATAACGCTTCGCCGGTCGCGGCGGCACGACCGGTACGGCCGATACGGTGAACGTAATCTTCCGGGACGTTTGGCAGCTCATAGTTCACCACATGCGGCAGCTCTTCGATATCCAGCCCGCGCGCCGCGATGTCGGTCGCCACCAGGACGCGGATATCGCCGGATTTGAAATCAGCCAGTGCGCGGGTACGCGCGCCCTGAGATTTATTACCGTGGATCGCCGCACTGCGAATGCCGTCTTTATTCAGCTGTTCCGCCAGATGGTTGGCGCCGTGTTTGGTACGGGTAAAGACCAGCACCTGCTGCCAGTTGCCCTTGCCAATCATCTGCGACAACAGTTCGCGCTTGCGTTTTTTATCCACGAAATGAACGTGCTGGGTCACCTGCTCAGAAGCGGTATTACGGCGCGCCACTTCAATTTCCAGCGGGTTATGTAACAGCTTTTCAGCAAGCGCTTTAATGTCATCGGAGAATGTGGCGGAGAACAGCAGGTTCTGGCGTTTCGGCGGCAGTTTTGCCAGCACGCGGCGAATATCGTGGATAAAGCCCATGTCGAGCATACGGTCAGCTTCATCCAGCACCAGAATCTCAATCTGATCCAGCTTCACCGCGTTTTGATGTTCCAGGTCGAGCAAACGCCCCGGCGTTGCCACCAGCACGTCAACGCCGCCGCGCAGTTTCATCATCTGCGGGTTAATGCTGACGCCGCCAAACACGACCAGAGAGCGAATATTCAGGTATTTACTGTAATCCCGGACGTTCTCGCCAATTTGCGCCGCCAGCTCACGGGTCGGCGTCAGAATCAACGCGCGTACCGGGCGACGGCCCTTCGCGTGCGGCTGCTGCGTGATCAGATGTTGTAACAGCGGCAGCGTAAAACCGGCTGTTTTACCCGTCCCCGTCTGGGCGCTGGCCATCCAGGTCGCGGCCTTCCAGCACCGCAGGGATCGCCTGCTGCTGAATAGGGGTAGGTTCACGGTAACCCTGCTCGGCAATCGCGCGCAAAATATCAGGATTCAACCCAAGGGAATCAAAAGACATAACTACTCCGAACCGCCCCGACCGTTACCGGTGTAGTTTTCAGGGAGATACTCACAAGAGGGATGACAAAAACCACAATGTCCATGAAGGGGCGGAGTGTAGCAGTTTTTGTGACATACCGCATAAATTATCCCCGTGACTGGAAAAAACAAAATAAACCACCACACTGGACAAGAACAATTATCGGTCATAATCTTAATCAATCGATTGATTAAGAATTAGGTTGCGCGATGAATACCCCAAACCATGACGACGAAAGGCGAACAGGCCCAAAAGCCAGCTTATCGCCGCTGCGCTGGCGCAGTTTGGCGAATACGGCCTCCATGCCACCACGCGCGATATTGCCGCCCAGGCCGGACAAAATATCGCCGCCATCACTTACTACTTTGGCTCCAAAGAGGATTTATACCTCGCCTGCGCCCAGTGGATAGCCGATTTCATCGGCACCCAGTTTCACCCCTCATGCCGAGGAAGCGGAACGACTGTTCGCCCAGCCGCAGCCCGATCGCGCCGCAATGCGCGAGCGATCCTGCGCGCCTGCAAAAATATGATCATGCTGTTAACCCAGGACGACACGGTCAACCTGAGCAAATTTATTTCGCGCGAACAGCTCTCCCCGACGGCGGCTTACCAAACGGGTGCACGATCAGGTTCTCAACCCCCTTCACACGCATCTGACGCGCCTGATTGCAGGGTATACCGGCCGCGATCCGGGAGATACGCAAACCATTCTCCACACGCACGCGCTGCTGGGCGAAGTGCTGGCCTTCCGCCTGGGAAAAGAAACCATTTTGCTGCGTACCGGCTGGTCAACGTTTGATGAAGAGAAAACAGAACAGATTTACCAGACGATCACCTGTCATATCGATCTCATTCTGCAAGGCTTAACGCAAAGGAGTCAGGAGCAATGAAAAAACCTGTCGTTATCGCACTGGCTGTCGCGGTGCTGGTCGCCGTACTTGCCGGTGGTACATGGTGGTATCAGAGTCGGCAGGATAACGGGCTGACGCTCTACGGCAATGTGGATATTCGCACCGCCAATATGAGTTTTCGCGTCGGAGGCCGGCTGGCTTCGCTGGCCGTTGATGAAGGTGACGCCATTACGTCCGGGCAGGTATTGGGCGTGCTGGATAAAGCCCCGTACGAGAACGCGTTGATGCAGGCTAAAGCAGGCGTCTCCGTCGCCCAGGCGCAGTATGATCTGATGCTCGCGGGGTATCGCGATGAAGAGATAGCCCAGGCCGCTGCCGCCGTGAAACAGGCGCAGGCCGCATTTGACTATGCGCAGAACTTTTATCAGCGCCAGCAGGGATTGTGGAAAAGCCGCACGATCTCCGCCAACGACCTGGAGAACGCTCGCTCATCCCGCGATCAGGCGCAGGCGCAGCTGAAATCCGCACAGGACAAATTGAGCCAGTACCGTACCGGTAACCGCCAGCAGGATATCGCCCAGGCAAAAGCCAGCCTCGAACAGGCGCAGGCACAGCTGGCGCAATCAGAACTCGATTTACAGGATACAACGCTGATCGCCCCCTCTGACGGTACGCTGTTAACCCGCGCGGTAGAGCCCGGCAGTATGCTCAACGCAGGCAGCACCGTGCTGACGCTGTCGCTGACTCGTCCGGTATGGGTTCGCGCCTACGTGGATGAACGCAACCTCAGCCAGGCGCAGCCCGGCTGCGAAATTTTACTCTACACCGATGGCCGCCCTGACAAGCCTTACCACGGCAAAATCGGCTTCGTATCGCCGACCGCTGAATTCACCCCGAAAACCGTTGAAACGCCGGATCTGCGCACAGACCTGGTCTATCGACTGCGCATTGTGGTGACTGACGCGGACGATGCGCTGCGCCAGGGAATGCCGGTGACGCTGACGTTCAGCGACGAGGCGCGGCATGAATGACGCCGTCATTACGTTAAACGGCCTGGTGAAGCGCTTCGCCGGAATGGAAAAACCGGCGGTCGCCCCGCTCGACTGTACTATCCACGCCGGTTATGTCACGGGTCTGGTCGGGCCGGATGGCGCAGGCAAAACCACGCTGATGCGGATGCTGGCAGGGCTGCTCAAGCCCGATAGCGGCAGCGCGTCGGTGATCGGGTTCGATCCGATCAAAAACGACAGTGAATTGCATGCGGTACTTGGTTACATGCCGCAAAAATTTGGTCTGTATGAAGATCTGACCGTGATGGAGAATCTCAATCTCTATGCGGACTTACGCAGCGTAACGGGCGAAGAACGGCAAAAAACGTTTGCCCGTCTGCTGGAATTTACCGCCCTCGGCCCCTTCACCAAACGGCTGGCAGGCAAGCTCTCGGGCGGGATGAAACAAAAACTCGGGCTGGCCTGTACGCTGGTCGGCGAGCCGAAAGTGCTGCTGCTTGACGAACCGGGCGTCGGCGTTGACCCCATCTCCCGTCGCGAGCTGTGGCAAATGGTGCATGAACTGGCGGGTGACGGCATGCTTATCCTGTGGAGTACGTCATACCTGGACGAAGCCGAACAATGTCGCGACGTGCTGCTGATGAACGAAGGAGAAGCTGCTGTATCAGGGCGAACCGACTAAGCTGACGCAGACCATGGCAGGACGCAGTTTCCTAATGAGCAGCCCGCAGGAGAATAACCGCAAGCTCCTGCAACGCGCGTTGAAACTGCCGCAGGTCAGCGACGGTATGATTCAGGGGAAATCGGTACGGCTGATCCTGAAAAAAGAGGCCACCGCAGAGGATATCCGCCGGGCCGAAGGGATGCCGGAGATAACGATTAACGACACCACGCCGCGCTTTGAAGATGCCTTTATCGACCTGCTTGGCGGCGCGGGTACATCGGAGTCTCCGCTCGGCGCGATCCTGCATACCGTTGACGGCACGCCGGGTGAGACAGTCATTGAGGCCAAAGAACTGACCAAAAAATTCGGTGACTTCGCCGCCACCGACCACGTTAACTTCGCCGTTGAGCGCGGAGAAATCTTCGGTCTGCTCGGCCCCAACGGCGCGGGGAAATCCACCACGTTCAAGATGATGTGCGGTTTGCTGGTGCCAACTTCCGGCAAAGCGCTGGTGCTGGATATGGATTTGAAAGTCAGCTCCGGCAAGGCGCGCCAGCATTTAGGGTATATGGCGCAAAAATTTTTCCCTGTACGGCAACCTGACGGTAGAGCAAAACCTGCGCTTTTTCTCCGGGGTTTATGGCCTGCGGGGCCGGGCGCAAAACGAAAAAATCACCCGCATGAGCGAAGCCTTCGGCCTGAAAAAGCATCGCCTCTCATGCGACGGATGCGCTGCCGCTCGGTTTTAAACAGCGTCTGGCGCTGGCCTGTTCGCTGATGCATGAGCCCGACATTCTGTTTCTCGACGAACCCACCTCCGGCGTCGATCCCCTCACCCGCCGTGAGTTCTGGCTGCACATCAACAGCATGGTAGAAAAAGGGGTCACGGTGATGGTCACCACCCACTTTATGGACGAAGCGGAATACTGCGACCGTATCGGGCTGGTTTATCGCGGCAAGCTGATCGCCAGCGGGACGCCGGACGATCTGAAAGCGCAGGCGGCAGACGACGACACGCCGGACCCGACGATGGAGCAGGCCTTTATCACGCTCATTCACGACTGGGATAAGGAGCATGCTCATGAGTAACGCCCTGCTCTCCTGGCGGCGCGTACGCGCGCTGTGCGTGAAAGAGACGCGTCAGATTATCCGCGATCCCAGTAGCTGGCTGATCGCCGTGGTGATCCCGCTGCTGTTGCTGTTTATTTTTGGCTACGGGATTAACCTCGACTCCAGCAAGCTGCGGGTCGGCATTCTGCTCGAACAACAGAGCGAGGAGGCGCTGGATTTCACCCACGCCATGACCGGTTCGCCGTATATCGGACGCCACCATCAGCGATAGCCCGCCATGAGCTTATTGAGAAAATGCAGGCCGGGCCCGCATTCGCGGGCTGGTAGCTGATCCCGGTCGATTTTGCGCAAAAGATGGCGCGAGAGAATGACACCGCGCCGATACAGGTTATCACCGACGGCAGCGAACCGAACACCGCCAACTTCGTGCAGGGTTACGTGGAGGGGGTCTGGGCAGATCTGGCAAATGCAGCGGGCTGAAGATCGTGGGGAAGAATTTGAACCGCTGATCGACGTGCAGACCCGCTAACTGGTTTAACCCGGCGGCCATCAGCCCAGCACTTTATCATTCCCGGCGCGGTCACCATTATCGATGACGGTGATTGGCGCCATTCTCACTTCGCTGGTGGTTGCGCGCGAGTGGGGAGCGTGGAACGATGGAGGCCCTGCCTCTCGACGAGGTGACGCGCCGCAGAGTTGTTGCTGTGCAAACTGATCCCCTACTACTTCCTCGGCATGCTGGCGATGCTGCTGTGTATGCTGGTGTCGGTGTTTATTCTTGGCGTGCCCTGGCGCGGCTCGCTGGTGATTCTGTTTCTTATCACCAGCCTGTTTCTGCTCAGTACGCTGGGAATGGGACTGCTGATTTCCACCATTACCCGTAATCAGTTTAACGCCGCGCAGGTCGCGCTGAACGCCGCTTTTTTTACCGTCAATTATGCTGTCAGGCTTTATCTTCCAGATAGACAGTATGCCTGCCGTCATCCGCGCGGTGACTTACATTATTCCGGCGCGCTATTTCGTCAGCACCCTGCAAAGCCTGTTTCTGGCGGGGAACATCCCCATTGTGTTGATCGTTAATACGTTATTTTTAATCGCTTCGGCAGCCATGTTTATCGGCCTGACGTGGATGAAGACCAAACGCCGGCTGGATTAAATTTTCTGCCTGATGGCGCTTCGCTTATCAGGCCTACGACCACATATTTTGTAGGCCGAATAAGGCATTTACGCCGCCATCCGGCATGGCATAAGGGAGAGAAACATGTTTCATCGCCTGTGGACATTAATCCGCAAAGAGCTGCAATCGCTGTTACGCGAGCCGCAGACCCGCGCGATCCTGATCTTACCGGTGCTGATCCAGGTGCTGCTGTTTCCCTTTGCCGCCACGCTGGAAGTGACCAATGCCACCATTGCCATTTATAACGAAGATAATGGCAAACATGCCGTCGAGCTGACGCAACGGTTCGCGCGCGCCAAAGCGTTTACCCATATCCTGCTGCTGAAAAAGCCCGCAGGAAATCCAGCCGACGATCGACACGCAAAAAGCATTGTTGCTGGTGCGCTTTCCGGCCGATTTTTCCCGTCACCTGGATAACCTCCAGCCCGCGCCGCTACAGCTCATTCTTGATGGCCGTAACTCCAACAGCGCGCAAATCGCCGCCAATTATCTCCAGCAGATCGTCAAGGATTATCAGCAGGAGCTGACAGAGGGCCAAACCCAAGCCCAACAACAGCGAGCTGGTGGTGCGCAACTGGTACAACCCGAATCTGGACTATAAGTGGTTTTGTGGTGCCATCCCTGATCGCCATGATCACCACGATAGGCGTCATGATCGTCACCTCGCTCTCCGTTGCCCGCGAGCGCGAAACAGGGTACGCTGGATCAACTGCTGGTTTCCCCTCTCACTACCTGGCAAATTTTCATCGGTAAAGCGGTACCCGCGCTGATTGTCGCCACTTTTCAGGCCACGATCGTACTGGCTATTGGCATCTGGGCGTACCACATCCCCTTTGCCGGTTCGCTGGCGCTGTTCTACTTCACAATGGGTGATTTACGGGCTGTCGCTGGTTGGATTTGGCTTGTTAATCTCGTCGCTCTGCTCCACCCAACAGCAGGCTTTCATCGGCGTATTCGTCTTTATGATGCCTGCTATCCTGCTATCGGGATACGTTTCTCCGGGTCGAGAACATGCCGGTATGGCTACAAAATCTGACGTGGATAAACCCTATCCGCCATTTTACGGACATCACCAAGCAGATTTATTTGAAAGATGCGAGTCTGAAGATCGTCTGGGGGAGTTTGTGGCCGCTACTGGTGATCACGGCCACAACGGGGTCAGCGGCGTATGCGATGTTTAGACGCAAAGTGATGTAGCTTTTTCTCCTTCGCCAGCAGCGAAACCACAGCAGGCCCGGCAAGGATCGCCAGCCCAGCCAGCGCCAGCAGCAGGTTGTTGTGCAGTACGCGGGACAGCAGCCACAGAGCAATCATCGCGGCGCCGAAATACCAGGTGGTCGTCAGCTCTTCCAGCACATCCGCAACGTCGCGCCAGCGCTGTTCGTGGTGGCGTTGTAACGCCAGCATCAGCAGCACCGTCACGCCATTAAAGCACGCATAATCCCAGGCCGACGCGGACTAAAGCGCCGCTCATCCAGCCCATTACCAGCAGCGCCACTACCAGTAAATGCAACATAATCTGCCAGCAACTAAGACCCGTTGCGACACGAACACGTTGTTGCCACCTCATGGCTTTTTCTCCTGAAGGATTTTTATCTAATTATTCAGAGTACCGAACTTTACGGAAAATTCCGTAAGACCGCATCTTTTTGTGACGACGACTACACTATTTCAATCAGGATAGTGACGCGGACAGGAAGAAAATGATCCAACCAAACGCGAAATTTTTCATTCAAAGTGCTCACAATTAACACGCATAAGGGTTTTACCGCCTTTAATAAGCGCTTTATTCTGCCGGAGTTGCGCGACGCCGTCAGAACCGTCAGCGCGGATATTGTCTGCCTCCAGGAAGTGATGGGCGCGCATGAAGTTCATCCGCTGCACGTCGAGAACTGGGCCTGATACCACCCATTACGAATTTCTTGCCGACACCATGTGGAGCGATTTCGCCTATGGTCGTAATGCCGTCTACCCGGAAGGGCATCACGGCAACGCGGTGCTGTCGCGCTATCCGATTGAACACTATGAAAATCGCGATGTCTCCGTCGGCGGCAGTGAAAAACGCGGCGTGCTGTATTGCCGTATTGTTCCGCCGATGCTGGCTCAGCCAATTCATGTGATGTGCGTACATCTCGGCTTACGGGAAGGCCACCGCCAGGCGCAGTTGGATATGCTGGTTGAATGGGTTAACGCCCTTCCCGAATCCGAACCCGTGGTGGTCGCCGGGGATTTCAACGACTGGCGGCAGAAAGCCAACTATCCGTTAAAAGCGTCTGCGGGGCTGGAGGAGATCTTCACCCGCGCGCATGGCCGCCCGGCGCGCACCTTTCCGGTCAGGCTGCCGATACTGCGACTCGATCGTATATACGTCAAGAATGCCAATGCCAGCTCTCCTGCGGCGTTGCCGTTGCGTAACTGGCGACATTTATCTGACCATGCCCCTCTTAGCGCGGAGATACATCTATGAAATGTGGATGGCGTGAAGGCAATCAGATTCAGCTACTGGAAAACGGCGACCAGTTCTATCCCGCCGTGTTTGACGCTATCGCGCAGGCACAGCAGAGGATCATCCTGGAAACCTTCATCTGGTTTGAAGATGACGTAGGTAAGCAGCTACACGCGGCGCTGCTTAAAGCGGCCAGACGCGGCGTAAAAGCGGAAGTGCTGTTAGACGGCTACGGCTCACCCCGACCTCAGCGAGGCGTTTGTCGGGGAGCTGACCGCAGCGGGGGTAATCTTCCGCTATTACGATCCGCGTCCTCCCCTGTTCGGCATGCGCACCAACCTCTTTCGCCGTATGCACCGTAAAATCGTGGGTTATTGACGATCGGGTCGCGTTTGTCGGCGGGCTGAATTACTCCGCAGAACATATGTCCGATTACGGGCCCGGAAGCCAAACAGGATTACGCCGTTCGCGTCGAAGGGCCGGTCGTGGAGGATATTTTTGCCAGTTTGAGCTGGAAAACTTGCCGGGGCAAAGCGCCGCACGCCGCTGGTGGCGACGCCATCATCGCGCCGAAGAAAACCGGAAACCCGGCGAAGCGCAGGTGCTGTTTATCTGGCGCGATAATGATGAACATCGCCAACGATATTGAACGTCACTATCTGAAGATGCTTACGCAGGCGAAACGTGAAGTGATTATCGCCAATGCCTATTTCTTTCCCGGCTATCGCCTGCTGCATGCCATGCGCAAAGCCGCCCGACGCGGCGTGCGGGTAAAACTGGTGATCCAGGGGGAACCCGATATGCCCATCGTCAAAGTCGGCGCGCGTCTGCTGTACAACTATCTGGTGAAAGGCGGCGTCCATGTCTATGAATATCGCCGTCGCCCGCTGCACGGCAAAGTGGCGTTGATGGACGATCACTGGGGCGACCGTCGGCTCCAGCAACCTCGATCCGCTCAGTCTGTCGCTTAACCTTGAAGCAAACGTCATTATTCATGACCGCACGTTTAACCAGACGCTGCGCGACAACCTGAACGCCATTATCGCCAATGATTGCAAGCAGGTGGACGAGTCTATGCTGCCGAAGCGCACCTGGTGGGAATCTGAGCAAAAGCGTGCTGGCGTTCCACTTCCTGCGCCACTTCCCGGCGCTGGTCGGTTGGCTGCCGGCGCACACGCCGCATCTGGCGCAGGTTGAACCGCCCGCCCAACCGACGATGGAAACGCAGGATCGGGTCGAAGCGGAAAACACGGGGGTGAAGCCCTGATGTCAACATCACACCCGCGATGGCGGCTGGCGAAAAAGATCCTCACCTGGCTGTTTTTTATCGCGGTGATTGTCCTGCTGGTCATTTATGCCGGAAAGGTCAACTGGGAAGATGTCTGGACGGTGATCCGGGATTACAACCGGATTGCGCTGTTGAGCGCGGTTGGGCTGGTGATTGTCAGCTACCTTCTTTACGGTTGCTACGATCTGCTGGGACGTTTTTACTGCGGCCACAAGCTGGCGAAGCGGCAGGTCATGCTGGTGTCGTTTATCTGTTACGCCTTCAATCTGACGTTAAGCACCTGGGTCGGCGGAATCGGTATGCGCTACCGTCTGTACTCCCGCCTCGGCTTACCGGGGAGCACCATCACGCGTATTTTTTCGCTGAGCATTACCACCAACTGGCTGGGCTATATTCTGCTGGGCGGAATTATTTTTACCTTCGGCGTCGTGCAACTCCCGGCCCACTGGTATATCGATGAAAATACGCTGCGCATTCTCGGTATTGTGTTGTTACTGGTGATTGCCGTCTACCTGTGGTTTTGCGCCTTTGCGAAACGGCGTCATATCACGATTAAAGGCCAAAAGCTGATGCTTCCGTCATGGAAATTCGCCCTCGCGCAGATGGGGATTTCCAGCGCGAACTGGATGGTGATGGGCGCCATTATCTGGCTGCTGATGGGGCAAGACGTTAATTATTTCTTTGTACTTGGCGTGCTACTGGTGAGCAGTATTGCCGGAGTGATCGTGCATATCCCGGCCGGGATCGGCGTTCTGGAAGCCGTGTTTATGGCGCTGCTGGCGGGTGAGCATACGTCGCAAGGCACCATTATCGCCGCCCTGCTCGCCTGGCGTGTGCTCTATTATTTTATTCCGCTATTGCTGGCGTTGATTTGCTATCTGCTGCTGGAAAGTCGGGCAAAGAAGCTGCGGGCGAAAAACGAGAAAGCCTTAGCGAAGTGACAGGTTATTTGCTGCTTATCAGGTGTATTACCGGCCTAACCTGTAGGCCGGATACAGCGTTCACGCCGCCCGCTGGCGCAACGCCAATTAACGGCGATTACCGAAAATACGCAGCAGCATCAGGAACAGGTTGATGAAGTCCAGATACAGCGTTAACGCGCCGAGAATCGAGTATTTCCGCAGCGTCGAGCTGTCACGAACATCAATCTGCTCGCCAATGTTTTTCAGCTTCTGCGTGTCATAGGCGGTCAGACCGACAAAGACAACCACCCCGATATAGGTCACCGCCCACATCAACGCTTCGCTTTTGAGCCAGAAGTTGACCAACGATGCCAGAATAATGCCGATCAGCGCCATAAACAGCATGCTGCCCCAGCCGCTGAGATCGCGTTTCGTGGTGTAGCCATACAGGCTCATCACGCCAAACATCCCGCCGGTCACGACAAACGTGCTGGCGATAGACGAATAGGTATAAACGATAAAAATGCTCGACAGCGTCAGGCCCGTCAGCGCCGAATAGAGCATAAACAGCGTGGTCGCCATCCCGGCGCTAAGTTTTTGCACCCATTGCCGACAGCGCAATAACCAACGCAAGCTGGGCGATAATCAAGCCAAAGAAGGTGATTTTGCTGGAAAAGACAAACATCATCACCGCAGGCGTATTCGCCGCATACCAGGCGATAAATGCGGTCAGCAGCAGCCCAACCGTCATCCAGCCATATACCTGCGCCATATACGTTTGCAGGGCCGGAACGGGTCTGTATGATAGAATCGGATCGTGGGAATCGGTCCATGATGATCTCCTGATTAAAAGTGATACCCCCTGAATAAGGGGTATCACATTCTGCTACCAGCGTTTTGCCGCCTGCCGATCGCTATCGCGCGCTTCCACCCAGCGCTCGCCTTCCGGCGTCGCTTCACGCTTCCAGAACGGCGCGCGGGTTTTCAGATAATCCATAATGAATTGCCCGGCCTCGAACGCGCTGCTGCGGTGCGCGCTGGTTACGCCGACAAAGACAATCTCATCGCCCGGCCACAGTTCACCAATGCGATGGATCACCGTCACGCGCCCCAGCGGCCAGCGCGAGCGCGCCTCGTCCACGATATCCGCCAGCGCTTTTTCCGTCATCCCCGGGTAATGTTCCAGCGTCAGCGCTTTAACGCTGTCGCCCAGATTATGATTGCGGACTTTACCGGTAAAGGTCACAACCGCGCCATCTTCATCACGCTCCGCCAGCCAGGGGTACTCCTCCCCGACGCTGAACGGCGCATGGCCAACGATCACTCGCGTTTCAGCCATCTCAGCCTCCTGTCACCGGTGGGAAAAAGGCCACTTCATCACCCGCCGTCAGCGGATGTTCAAAACTGACCAGCGTCTGATTAACGGCGGCCAGCAGCTTGCCGTCTTCCAGTGCCAGCGCCCAGCGATCGCTTTGCGCCGCCAGATGCTGACGCAGCGCTTCTACGGTTGGGAAATCGGCGGCGACCTCTAACGCATCCGTTCCCACCAGTTCACGCACCTGAGCGAAAAACAGAACCTTAATCATGCGCATCCACCTTAAAATCGCCAGACTTACCGCCGCTTTTCGCCAGCAAGCGCACCGGGCCAATCACCATATCCTTTTGCACCGCTTTGCACATGTCGTAGATCGTCAATGCCGCCACGGAAGCGGCAGTCAGCGCTTCCATCTCCACGCCGGTTTTCCCCGTCAGGCGACACAGCGATTCAATGCGTACCCGGTTGTGTTCGGGTTCCGCCTGCAATTGCACTTCGACCTTACTCAACAACAGCGGATGGCACAGCGGGATCAGCTCCCAGGTACGTTTAGCCGCCTGAATACCGGCGATACGCGCGGTCGCGAAAACATCGCCCTTATGGTGGCTACCGTCGATAATCATCGCCAGCGTTTCACTGCGCATCGTCACAAACGCTTCGGCGCGCGCCTCACGTACGGTTTCCGCTTTGGCAGAGACGTCCACCATGTGCGCTTCGCCAGCGGCATTAATATGGGTCAGTTGCGACATACTTATTTCTTCAAATGTGGGTGGAAGTTACACGGGCGTGTGCGAGCATCAAGCTGCGGCGCGATGATGTTGTCCCAGGCGGTGCGGCACGCTTTTGTGGAACCGGCATCGCAAAAATCAGCGTCTTGTTGGCAACGCCGGCCACCGCGCGAGATTGCAGGGTCGATGTGCCAATCTCTTCAAACGACAACATGCGGAACACTTCGCCAAACCCTTCGACTTCGCGATCAAAAGAGCGGCAGTAACGCTTCCGGCGCCTGATCCCCATCGGTCAGCCCGGTGCCGCCGGTGATGAGCACCACCTGAACGTCATCGCTGGCGATCCACGCGGAAACCTGCGCGCGAATGGCGTAGCGGTTCTCTTTAACGATGGCTTTGTCCACAACCTGATGCCCTGCTTCCAGCGCGGCGTCGCGCAGAAAATGACCGGAAGTGTCGTCTTCTTCGCCGCGACGACTGGAAACCGTAAGAATAGCAATGCGGGTAGGGATAAACTCAGCGCTTACCTGACTCATAAAAACTCCTTGTCCGTTAAGGCGTTAACCGCCTATGTACGATAGATTTTGCGTAATACCGGTATTGTTCTGGTGCAGGAAGTGGGTCTGCTTTTTCTCCAGCAGCGCGGCTGAAATGCGTTCTTCCAGCGCATGTTGCTGTGCATCGTCTTCCAGCAGGTCGCGCAGGCTTACGCCGCCTTCGCCAAACAGGCAAAGATGGAGTTTACCGACCGAGGAAACGCGCAGACGGTTGCAGGTGGCGCAGAAATCTTTTTCATACGGCATGATGAGACCGATTTCACCGGCATAGTCAGGATGACAAAAAACCTGCGCCGGGCCATCGCTGCGCTGGCGCAGTTGATGAATCCAACCGCGACGCAGCAGTTCATCACGCAGCACCTGTCCAGAAATATGGTGTTTACGAAAGAGTTCGCTCCCCTCTCCCGTCTCCATCAGTTCAATGAAGCGCAGTTGAATGGGGCGTGCCTGAATCCAGGCGAGAAAGGTGTCCAGTTGATGATGGTTCACATCGCGCATCAACACGGTGTTCACTTTGACCTTTGCGAAACCGGCGTCAAACGCGGCGTCAATGCCCGCCATCACCTGCTGGAATTTATCCTGCCCGGTAATGGCGTGAAACTGGCGGGCGTCGAGGCTATCGACGCTGACGTTGATGCCCGTCAGACCCGCGTCGCGCCAGTTCGCCGCATCACGCGCCAGACGATACCCATTAGTGGTCACCGCAATCTGGCGAATCGCGTCGTTTTCACGCACGGCGGCAATGATGTCGGTAAAGTCGCGACGCAGCGACGGTTCACCGCCGGTAAGGCGCACTTTTTCGGTGCCCAGACTGGCAAACGCGCGCGTCACACGGCGAATTTCATCGACGGTCAGAAAGCCGTTATTGGTGACACCGCCAGGCTTGTAGCCATCCGGCAGGCAGTATGTGCAACGAAAGTTACACACATCAGTAATCGACAGACGTAAGTAATAAAACTTACGTGCGAAAGCATCGGTAAGTTGTGAGGCCATGTACACCTTTCCAAATACGGGAGGCGGAGTCATTTCTTCCTGCGCCCTGGTGGCAAACTCTTTCGAGGCTTGTCACGGCCAAAACACCATATCAATTTGACACAGGCGTAGAGGCTAGAGTGTCTTTTTAAGCATCGCTTAAAAAGGTGGTTATGCCGATACTAGCGTGTAAATAGCATTTTTTGCCATTCCCACTTTACGCTATATAATCATGTATATAGCGTCATGATCGTGCTATTTCGCTACAGAATAAGCAAAAATCACACTTTTGCATTGATATACATCAGTTAGCCATCAGGCTAACCCTATCCGAAAGAGGTAGAGGAGATGGATTTATTTTCCATCGTTGTTCGTTGGCTAATTGCTGAAAAGGCGCTATTTGCGCTACTGTAGCGCAGTACCTCTGATATTAGGAATTTGTATGCGCAATCGTACGCTGGCAGACCTGGATCGTGTTGTCGCTCTCGGCGGAGGGCATGGATTAGGACGCGTTCTCTCTTCACTCTCTTCATTAGGCTCACGCCTGACCGGTATTGTCACCACCACCGATAACGGGGGTTCCACAGGCCGTATTCGCCGCTCTGAAGGGGGCATCGCCTGGGGCGATATGCGCAACTGTCTGAACCAGTTAATTACCGAACCCAGCGTCGCGTCGGCGATGTTTGAGTATCGTTTTGGCGGTAATGGTGAACTTTCCGGCCATAACCTCGGAAATCTGATGTTAAAGGCGCTGGACCACCTGAGCGTGCGGCCTCTCGAAGCGATAAATTTAATTCGCAATTTGTTGAAGGTGGATGCGCATTTAATCCCTATGTCGGAGCTGCCGGTAGACCTGATGGCCATCGACGATCAGGGGCATGAAGTATACGGCGAGGTGAATATCGATCAACTGGCAACCCCGCCGCAGGAGCTGATGTTGTCACCGAAAGTCCCACCACCCGGGAAGCGGTGCAGGCCATTAGCGAAGCCGATTTGATTCTGATTGGCCCCGGAAGTTTCTACACCAGTTTGATGCCGATTCTGCTGCTTGATGAGCTGGCGCAGGCGCTGCGCCGTACTCCGGCGCCGATGGTCTATATCGGTAATCTGGGGCGCGAATTGAGTCTGCCCGCCGCCAGCTTAACGCTTGTCGACAAACTGGCGATTATGGAGCAATACGTCGGGAAACAGGTTATCGACGCCATTGTGGTTGGCCCGAAAGTAGATGCCTCGGCGGTGACGGGCCGGATTGTGATTCAGGAAGTGCTGGAAGCCAGCGATATTCCGTATCGCCATGACCGACAGCTGCTGCATAACGCGCTGGAGAAAGCGATACAGGCGTTGGGGTAAGCGTTCAGATTTGCCCGGTGGCGCTTCGCTTACCGGGCCTACACACAACAGGCGGCACAACCGTAGGCCGGATAAGACGCTTTACGTCGCCATCCGCCATCGTCAGGACGCCGCGATAAACAGCTCACGTAGCTGATGCAACTGGTCGCGGATCTCTGCGGCTTCTTCAAACTCCAGGTTTTGCGCATGCTGCATCATCTGGCCTTCCAGCTCATGAATTTTCTGCTGCAACGCTTTCGGCGTCATATCCATCTCAACCACACCCGATTTCGCCGCTGCGCGGGACTTCCCTTTGCCCTTCGCTTTGGTTTTCGCGATGTTCTGACCCAGCGCCAGAATATCGACCACTTTCTTATTCAGCCCCTGCGGAACGATACCGTGCTCTTCGTTGTATAACTGCTGTTTCTCGCGACGACGTTCGGTTTCGCCTATCGCTTTCGCCATCGACGGGGTGATCTTATCGCCATAGAGGATCGCCTTCCCGTTGACGTTACGCGCCGCACGGCCGATGGTCTGAATCAGCGAACGCTCCGAGCGCAGGAAGCCTTCTTTGTCTGCGTCCAGAATCGCCACCAGCGAGACCTCAGGCATGTCCAGCCCTTCTCGCAACAGGTTGATCCCCACCAGCACGTCAAACTCGCCCAGACGCAAATCACGAATGATTTCCATACGCTCAACGGTATCGATGTCCGAGTGCAGGTAACGTACGCGCTCGCCGTGTTCTTCGAGATATTCGGTAAGATCTTCCGCCATTCGTTTGGTCAGCGTTGTCACCAGCACACGTTCGTTAATCGCCGCCCGTAGGCGGATCTCAGAGAGCAGATCATCAACCTGCGTCGCCACCGGCCGAACTTCAATGATCGGGTCCAGCAGCCCGGTGGGACGCACCACCTGATCCACCACCTCGCCGCCGGATTTCTCCAGCTCATAGTTGCCCGGCGTGGCGGAAACGTAGATGGTTTGTGGGGCCAGCGCTTCAAACTCTTCAAATTTTAGCGGACGGTTATCCAGCGCTGACGGCAGACGGAAACCGTACTCCACCAGCGTCTCTTTGCGCGCCCTGTCCCCACGAAACATCCCGCCGATTTGCGGAATAGTAACGTGAGATTCATCCACGACTAACAGGCCATCGGCTGGCAGATAATCAAACAGCGTCGGCGGCGGCTCGCCAGGCCCGCGCCCGGAAAGGTAGCGGGAGTAGTTTTCAATCCCCGAGCAATATCCCAGCTCGTTCATCATTTCCAGATCGAACTGCGTACGCTGGGTTAAGCGCTGTTCTTCCAGCAGCTTATTGTTTTCCAGCATGATCCTGCGTCTGTCCACCAGTTCGTCTTTGATCTCCTCCATCGCCTGTACGATGCGCTCGCGCGGCGTAACGTAGTGCGTTTTCGGGTAGATGGTGTAGCGCTGGATAGTCGATTCAACCTGCCCGGTCAGCGGGTCAAACAACGACAGACGTTCAACCTCTTCGTCAAACAGCTCAACCCGCAGCGCAATATCGTCAGACTCCGCCGGGAAGATGTCGATGACCTCGCCGCGTACGCGGAAAGTGCCGCGCTGGAAGGCCTGATCGTTGCGGGTATATTGCAACTCCGCCAGACGGCGCAGGATAGCGCGCTGATCGATGATCATCCCCACCGTCAGGTGCAGCATCATCTTCAGGTATAAATCGGGATCGCCCAGACCGTAGATAGCGGAAACCGAAGCCACGACTACAACGTCCCGCCGCTCAAGCAGTGCCTTGGTCGCCGACAGTCGCATCTGTTCTATGTGTTCGTTCACCGACGCATCTTTTTCGATAAAGGTGTCGGAGCTGGGCACATACGCCTCTGGCTGATAGTAGTCATAGTAAGAGACGAAATATTCCACCGCGTTGTCAGGGAAGAACTCTTTCATTTCGCCGTATAACTGGGCCGCCAGCGTTTTATTGGGCGCAAGCACCATCGTCGGGCGCTGTAAATCGGCAATCACATTGGCGATGGTGAACGTTTTCCCTGATCCCGTTACGCCCAACAGCGTCTGGTGCGCCAGACCATCTTCAAGACCTTCCTCCAGACGACGTATCGCCTCCGGCTGATCGCCTGAGGGTTTAAAAGCGGAATTCAGTTTGAACGGTTTACTCATGGGCAGCTACCTGAAGGAATGGGCGGGCAGGACACTAATTTTACCCGGAGCCGCTAATATTGCCAGCAAAATATACTGGATGAAAAAACAGTGGCACCTTAAGGTATTACTCAAATAAGGGATAACACCCGGCATTGCGACGTAAAATGTAGACCCTGACGAGATAAAAAACCAGTGAGATGCGGTTATCCCCAAACCAAAGACTTTTTTAACACTTGTCAAGATGTGTGATGAAAGATTTGTGGCAACCCGTGACACTTTCCTTACAGCCATTGCTTTTATCTAACAAGTTGTTTCATAACCACTATTTACTTAAGACGCCTTTCGCATCAATTTAGTCGCAGGCCGCGTCTTCTCTCGCTTACGTTGTGTTTTCTAACTCTAATACACAAGGTTATCCACAGGAATGGTGGATAACTGCGTCCAGCCCGTATGGACTGCCGCCTGGCAAAATCGCGCAGACGCCCCTTGATGAGGGGCTAAAAAAAAATTATCGCTTTTTTTTGATTTTTATCAGCTAACGAAACGCGGGCGGCAGGCGAGATCCTGCTCGCATTTTCACCCGTTTTACACCGCCTTCAGGCGCGTCAGGTCGAGATATTGTCCTGTCGATGCACTTTCCGCCTTCCCGGAAAGCCAGGGGATTTCGCCCAGCAGAGGAGCCGTAATCACCCGCGTTAGCGTCGCCATGTATTCCGCATGGCGCTTTCCGGGCGGCGTCACGTCATTGGCTACCCACCCGGCAAGCGTCAGCCCGGCTTGCTGCACGACCTGCGCCGTCAGCATGGCATGATTGATACACCCCAGCTTCACGCCCACCACCAGAATCACCGGCAGGTGCTCCGCCGCAACCCAGTCGGCAAACGTCAGCGTTTCGCCAAGCGGAGTAAACCAGCCGCCCGCCCCTTCCACTAACACCCAGTCGGCCTGCCGTTCCAGCGTGCGTAAACCGGCGGACATCACCGAGGCCTGAACGGGTCTCCCCTCCTCTGCGCTCACAATGTGCGGCGAGGTCGGTTCCGCAAAGGTGTAGGGATTGATCGCTTCATAGGCCAGCGTCAGCGTGCTGTTGCGCTGTAGCGCCAGGGCATCGCTATTGCGCAGCCCCTGCGCCGTCATCTCGCTGCCCGACGCCACGGGCTTGTAGCCCGCCGTCCGAAAGCCGCTCTGCGCGGCAGCCTGTAACAGGGCGCAACTGGCGACCGTTTTTCCAACTTCAGTGTCCGTCCCGGTGACAAAATACCGTTTAATCACGTTCAATGACTCCCAAAAAAAGCTGATACGTCAGCGGATATTTCCCCCTGCTGCCTGCGGCCAGGCCAACTGCAACTGTCGCAACTGCGAACGCGTTAACACGCGCGGTTCACGCCCCTCGTGCAGATGCGTCGCCCCAATGCCTTTAAGCGAACGCATCGCGCTGAGCGCATCATCAAACCACAGGGTGATCGCCTGGATCTGCTGACGGACGCGCCAGCCGCGCATTGCATTGCCGATCGTCTCCGGCGACAAAAAGTGGTTTGGCATGCCCCCCGGTTATCTACCGCCTGCCAGGCCTGACGCAGTTCCGGCAGCGATCCGTGCGCCAGCGAGGTAAACGCCACCACGCCGCCAGGACGCACCACGCGATACAGTTCGCTTAGCGCGCCGCGCAAGTCGCCGCACCATTGCACCGCCAGGTTGCTCCATGCCAAATCAAACCGCGCCGCCGCCAGCGGGATGGCTTCGATATCCGCCGTAAGGTAATGGTGAGCAGCCTGCTGACGACGCGCCTCATCCAGCATTTGCGCCGAAAGATCGAGCGCCGTGACTCGCATCCCTGCTCTCGCCAGAAGCGACTCATCCGCCCAGGCCCACAACCGGCGTCCAGAACGTGCGCACATTCGCGCCCTGCCAGCAGCGCCAACAGCGCGTCCGCACTCTGGCGTTGCAGTTCAGCGTGCTGTTCATAATGCGACGCGGCGCGCCCAAACGCGGCTGCAATCGCCTGCTTATCAACCTGCGCCATCCAGCACCTCCAGTAAGCGATCAATATCCTGCGTTTCGTGCGCCTGAGTGAGCGTCAGGCGCAATCGGGCAGTACCGGCCGGAACGGTAGGCGGTCGGATCGCGCTCACCCAGCATCCCTGCTCCCGCAGAGTATCCGCCAGCCGTAACGCGCGCGCATTGTCTCCGACAATCAGCGGCTGAATCGCACTGTGCGAATTTGCCAGCGTAAAATCGCTGGCCTTAACGCCCGAACGGAAGCGCTGAATTAACGCAGCCAGTTTTTCCCGGCGATCTGCGCCTTCCGGGCTTCGGATCACCGCCAGCGCCGCGCTCAGCGCCTGCGCCTGGGCCGGCGGCATACTGGTGCTGTAGATCAGATGACGGGCAAACTGCAACAGATAATCCGCAACGCTTTCAGAGCAGAGAATCGCCGCCCCGCTGACGCCAAAGCCTTTGCCAAACGTCACAATCAGCAGCTCAGGTTTGACCTGCTGTCGCCAGCAGCTTCCGCGCCCCTCATCGCCCGTAACGCCAATACCGTGCGCATCATCCACCAGCCAGCCAGGCGTTACGCTGCCGTGCGACACGGTGGATCTCCGCCAGCGGCGCGCCGTCGCCGTCCATACTGAATATGCCCTCTGTCACCACCAGTTGCTGCCCGCCGCACGGGGCGTCCAGCAGGCGCGCCAGGTGTTGAGGATCGTTGTGGGTAAAGCGGCGAAGCGTCGCCGGGCTGAGGTTTGCCGCTTCCAGCAATGAGGGCGTGGCTGAGACGGTCCGCGACAATCCGATCGTCTTTCGCCATCAGCGCGGCGATAACCGCCTGATTCGCCGCAAAGCCAGAGATAAACAGCAGCGCCCGCGAATAGCCAAGCCAGCCTGCCAGCGCCTCCTCAAGCGCCTGATGCGCCACGGGAGTAGCCGCTGACGTGGCCGGAGCCGCCGCTGCCGACGCCAAAAGCGCTCCGCACCCTGTTGCCAGGCGCGAATAATCTGCGGATGGTGACTTAAACCGAGGTAGTCATTGCTGGAGAAATTCAGATACTGGCGTTCGTTAGCCACCAGCCAACGCCCTGGCCCCCTGCGCCACCGCATAGCGGCGACGCAACGCATCGGCAGAACGACGCGCCGTAAGCGCATCGTCGATTTTTTGCTGCCAGGTCATACTGCTGCCGCGTTGTAATAGTCGTCTGTATCCGGGGTCATCAGCGCCTGCTCCAGACGCTGTTGCTGTTCGTTGTCGCCAGCCCAGCACCGACGTTTGCTGCGGATTCAGCCCCAGTTTGCGGAACAGCTGGAGATCTTTGTCTTCTTCCGGGTTCGGCGTGGTCAGCAGCTTGCAGCCGTAGAAGATGGAGTTCGCCCCCCGCCATAAAGCCACATCGCCTGCGTTTGCTCGTTCATCTGTTCGCGACCCGCAGAAAGACGCACGTAGGAGGTTGGCATCATAATGCGCGCGACAGCGATCGTGCGGATGAAATCAAACGCATCCACATCCTCATTATCCGCCAGCGGCGTACCTTTGACCTTCACCCAGCATGTTGATCGGCACGCTTTCCGGCGGGGTCGGCAAATTCGCCAGTTGCAACAGCAGCCCGGCGCGATCTTTAACCGTTTCGCCTAAGCCAACGATACCGCCAGAGCAGACTTTAATCCCGCTTCACGCACTTTGTCCAGCGTATCAAGACGTTCCTGATACGGAGCGGGTCGTGATGATGTTGCCGTAAAATTCCGGGGAGGTATCCAGGTTGTGGTTGTAGTAGTCCAGCCCGGCGTTGGCGAGGCGCTGCGCCTGAGATTCATTGAGCGTGCCGAGGGTCATACAGGCTTCCAGCCCCATCGCCTTCACGCCCTGCACCATCTGTTCCAGATACGGCATATCGCGCTCGTGCGGGTTTTTCCATGCCGCGCCCATGCAGAAACGGGTTGAACCGGCGTTCTTCGCTTTGCGCGCGGAGTCCAGCACCTGTTCCACTTCCATCAGACGTTCCGCTTCCAGCCCCGTCTTATAGCGAGAACTCTGCGGGCAATATTTGCAGTCTTCCCGGGCAGGCGCCGGTTTTAATCGACAGCAGCGTACTGACCTGCACCTGTTGCGGATCGAAATGCTGACGATGGATTTGCTGCGCGTCAAACAGCAGATCCAGCAGCGGTTTATTAAATAATTCGGTAACTTGCGACAATGTCCAGCGTGGGTGGTGAGCCATAGGGCCTCTCCAAAGGGTGTTGTTAATTCTTGATTCGGTGTAGACTCGTAAACCTAAATGTTTTTAATTTGGTTTACAAGTCGATTATGACAACGGACGATCTTGCCTTTGACCAACGCCATATCTGGCATCCCTATACCTCCATGACCTCCCCGCTCCCGGTTTATCCGGTTGCGCGCGCCGAAGGTTGCGAACTGATTTTGGCCAACGGCGACCGTCTGATCGACGGCATGTCGTCATGGTGGGCGGCGATCCACGGTTACAACCATCCACAACTCAACGCCGCGATGAAAACGCAAATTGACGCCATGTCGCATGTGATGTTTGGCGGCATTACCCATGCCCCTGTGGTCAACCTGTGTCGCAAGCTGGTGGCGATGACGCCGCAAGCACTGGAGTGCGTGTTCCTGGCGGACTCCGGTTCGGTGGCGGTGGAAGTGGCGATGAAAATGGCGCTGCAATACTGGCAGGCGAAAGGCGAGTCTCGTCAGCGTTTTCTGACCTTTCGCAACGGCTATCACGGAGACACCTTCGGCGCGATGTCGGTATGCGATCCAGATAACTCAATGCACAGCCTGTGGAAGGGCTATCTGCCGGAAAACCTCTTTGCCCCCGCCCCGCAAAGCCGGATGGATGGCGAATGGGACGAGCGGGATATGGTGGCCTTTGCCCGCCTGATGGCGGCGCACCGGCATGAGATTGCGGCGGTGATTCTGGAGCCCATTGTCCAGGGCGCAGGCGGGATGCGGATGTATCACCCGGAGTGGCTTCGCCGCATCCGCAAGATGTGCGATCGTGAAGGGATTCTGCTGATTGCCGATGAGATCGCCACCGGATTTGGCCGCACAGGTAAACTGTTTGCCTGCGAACATGCAGACATTACGCCGGATATTTTGTGTCTCGGTAAGGCCATCACCGGCGGTACGATGACGCTTTCCGCCACGCTAACCACCCGTCTGGTCGCTGAAACCATCAGCAACGGCGAAGCCGGTTGCTTTATGCATGGCCCGACTTTTATGGGCAATCCGCTGGCGTGCGCCGTGGCTTGCGCCAGTCTTTCCCTGCTGGAAACAGGCGAGTGGCAGCAGCAGGTGGCGACGATTGAAACGCAGTTACGCCAGGAATTAGCGCCCGCGCGCGCATCGTCCTGGGTCGCTGACGTACGCGTACTCGGCGCCATCGGCGTCGTGGAAACCACGCACCCGGTCAATATGGCGGCGTTGCAGCGTTTCTTTGTCGGGCAAGGCGTCTGGGTGCGCCCGTTCGGTAAACTGATCTACCTGATGCCGCCCTATATCATCCAGCCGGAACAATTGCATCGTCTGACGCAGGCGGTGAACGACGCTGTGCGCAATGAAACATTTTTTATCCATTAATCAGCGGTAAGCTGTAGCGGTTCTGGCTACACTTCCTTGCTAATCAGTAGATTAATGGAGGCGGTATGAAACTTATCAGCAACGACCTGCGCGACGGGGAAAAACTGCCCCATCGCCATGTGTTTTAACGGCATGGGCTATGACGGGGACAACATCTCCCGCACCTGGCCTGGGACGAGGTGCCCGCCGGTACGAAAAGCTTTGTCGTGACCTGCTACGATCCCGATGCGCCAACCGGCTCAGGCTGGTGGCACTGGATTGTCGCCAACCTGCCAGCCGATACCCGCGTACTGCAGCAAGGGTTTGGTTCCGGCCTGGTGGCGATGCCGGAAGGGACTCTCCAGACGCGCACCGATTTTGGTAAAGCAGGCTACGGCGGCGCAGCTCCGCCGAAAGGGGAAACGCACCGCTACATCTTTACCGTTCACGCGCTGGATGTGGAGCGCATTGATGTCGATGCAGGCGCCAGCGGCGCGATGGTGGGCTTTAACGTCCATTTCCATTCGCTCGCCAGCGCGTCGATTACCGCAATGTTCAGTTAAGTGCCGTTGTTGCCTGATGGCGACGCTAAAGCGTCTTATCCGGCCTGCGGCACCTGACACCCAATGCCGTAGGCCGGATAAACGTCAGCGTCATCCGGCATTTTTTTACAAGAAATCAGGTAATAACCGGAACAAGTCCCCACGCGCCAGCAGTTCGGTCGCGCACTCAATATCCGGCGCGAAGAAACGATCCTGAGTATAATGCGGCACCTGCTCGCGCAGCGCTTTTCGCGCCTGCTCCAGCAGCGGGCTTGAGGTTAACCCTTCCCGGAGGTCGATACCCTGACAGGCCGCCAGCCACTCTACCGCAATGACCCCCACGCGTGTTTGCCGCCCATTTCCCATAGTCGCCGACCCGCAGCGGGCGCCATCGACACATGATCTTCCTGATTGGCCGACGTCGGCAGGCTGTCCACGCTGTGCGGATGCGCCAGTGCTTTGTTCTCGCTGGCCAGCGCCGCAGCGGTCACCTGCGCAATCATAAAACCGGAGTTGACGCCGCCGTTTTTCACCAGGAAAGGCGGCAACTGCGACATATGTTTATCCATCATCAGCGCGATGCGCCTTTCCGACAGCGCGCCGATTTCCGCAATCGCCAGCGCCAGATTATCCGCCGCCATCGCCACCGGTTCGGCATGGAAGTTACCGCCGGAAATCACATCCCCCTCTTCGGCAAACACCAGCGGGTTATCCGAAACGGCGTTGGCTTCAACGAGCAGCACCTCCATCGCCTGACGCAGTTGTGTGAGGCACGCGCCCATCACCTGCGGCTGACAGCGAAGCGAGTACGGGTCCTGCACCTTTTCACAGTTATGGTGCGACTGTGCTATCGCGCTGGTCTCCGTCAGAACGTGGCGGAACAGCCCGGCGGCGGTCGATCTGCCCCACGCTGACCGCGCGCGGCATGAATGCGCGCATCAAACGGTCGGCGCGACCCCAGAACGGCTTCGGTGGTTAACGCCCCGCAGACCACTGCAGGAGGCGAACAGCGCCTGCGCTTCGAACAGCCCACGCAGCGCAAAGGCGGTGGAGGCCTGGGTGCCATTCAGCAGCGCCAGTCCCTCTTTCGCCGCCAGCGTGATCGGTTCCAGTCCAGCCTTTTTTCAACGCCTCTTTCGCCGGAAGCCACTCCCCCTGCCAGCGGGCTTTCCCTTCGCCAAGCAGCGTCAACGACATATGCGCCAGCGGCGCCAGATCGCCCGATGCCCCTACAGAACCTTTCGCCGGGATCAGCGGCCAGACTTCTGCGTTGACCAGCGCAATCAGCGCTTCAATCACGCTCAGGCGGATGCCCGAGAAACCACGCGCCAGGCTATTGATTTTCAGCACCATGATCAGACGCACCATCGCGTCGTCCAGCGGCTCGCCAATACCCGCCGCGTGGGAGAGCACCAGCGAACGTTGCAGGTTTTGCAGATCCTCCGTGGCGATGCGCGTCTGCGCCAGCAGACCAAAACCGGTATTGATACCGTAGGCCGTGCGCCCCTCGGCGACGATATTGTTCACGCAGTCGACGCTGGCATTAATACCGTCAACCGCGCTGCTATCAAGACGCAGTTGCACTGGCTGCTGCCAGACGGCGCGAAGCTGCGCAAAACTCAGATGACCCGGCGTTAACGTAAGCGTATTCATATCAGCGTTTTCCTTGAGTAGCCGCGATCATCGGCAAGTTCAGCCCTTGTTCTGCGGCGCATTCAACCGCAATCTCATACCCGGCGTCAGCATGACGCATCACGCCTGTCGCCGGATCGTTATGCAGCACTCTGGCGATACGCGCCGCCGCCTCGTCGGTGCCGTCGCAGACAATCACCATTCCGGCATGTTGCGAGAACCCCATGCCGACGCCGCCGCCATGATGCAGCGAAACCCAGGTCGCACCGCTGGCGGTATTGGAGCAGCGCGTTCAGTAACGGCCAGTCGGATACCGCATCAGAACCGTCGCGCATCGCTTCCGTCTCCCGGTTTGGACTGGCGACGGAGCCGGAATCCAGATGATCGCGGCCAATGACGATCGGCGCGGAGACCTCTCCACGGCGTACCATTTCGTTAAACGCCAGACCCAGTTTTTTGCCGCCACGCCAGCCCCACCCAGCAAATACGCGCCGGTAAGCCCCTGGAAGTTAATACGTTCGCGCGCCATATCCAGCCAGTGATGCAGATGTTTGTCATCCGCCACAATCTCTTTGACTTTGGCATCGGTTTTATAAATATCTTTCTGGATCGCCGGAAAGCGCTACCCAACGGAATGGGCCGATCCCCCGACAGAAAAGCGGGCGGATATAGGCCGAACGAACCCAGGAAAATCAAAGGCGTTCTCTACGCCCATCTCTTTCGCCATCTGGCGGATATTGTTGCCGTAATCAAAGGTCGGGACGCCCATTTCACTGAACGCCAGCATCGCCTGTACGTGCTTCGCCATTGAGCGTTTCGCCGCCTGTACCGTGCCCTGTGGATCTGACGCCGCTTTCGCCTGATACTCCTCCCAACGCCAGCCAGAGGGCAGATAACCGTGCAGCGGATCGTGCGCGCTGGTCTGGTCGGTCACCAGATCCGGGCGAACGCCGCGTTTTACCAGTTCCGGCACGACGTCCGCCGCGTTGGCGCACAGCGCAACGGAGACGGCTTTACCTTCGCGGGTATATTTTTCAATTCGCGCCAGCGCATCATCCAGCGAGGTGGCCTGTTCATCGACGTAGCGGGTACGCAGACGGAAATCAATACGGCTTTGCTGGCATTCGATATTCAGCGAGCACGCCCCCGCCAGCGTCGCGGCCAGCGGCTGTGCGCCGCCCATACCGCCAAGCCCGGCGGTCAGCACCCAGCGCCCGGACAAATTCCCCTGATAGTGCTGCCGTCCTGCTTCAACGAAGGTTTCATAGGTACCCTGGCACGATGCCCTGACTGCCGATGTAGATCCAGCTTCCGGCGGTCATCTGGCCGTACATCGCCAGCCCTTTGGCGTCCAGCCCATTGAAATGTTCCCAGGTCGCCCAGTGCGGCACCAGGTTGGAGTTAGCGATCAGGACACGCGGCGCGTTTTCGTGGGTCTTAAACACGCCGACCGGTTTACCGGACTGCACCAGCAGGGTTTCATCGGCCTCCAGTTTGGTCAGCGCATTGATGATGGCGTCATAGCACTCCCAGTCGCGCGCCGCGCGGCCAATGCCGCCATAAACCACCAGTTCATGCCGGATTCTCGGCAACATCGGGATCCGAGGTTGTTCATTAACATGCGCAGCGGCGCTTCGGTTAACCAGCTTTTTGCCGTCAGGGTTGTTCCCCTCGGGGCGCGGATATCCTGCTGACGATACTTGCTTTGAGGCATGACACCAGACTCCTTACGATGATCGGACAGATAAGTAACATATACTTGTCTATACAACTTGTCGCAAGGCTGATTTTTAACAACTGAGATACATTTTTGTTATATTGCGTCAGCAATCACGCTTTTTATCGCGCCGTCATTCAGGACATAAAATGGCCCTGCAACCGGTAGCGAGAACCGGGAAAAAGCAGGCGAGCGTGAGAAACAATGTGCGACGCAGACCAGGTGCGCCGATGAATTAACAGGCAGGGATCGTGCTCCTTAATGTTCAGCAGCGCGCACTCTTCCGCCGTGGCGCGCACGGCTTCCACAATGTGCTCCCCTTCCGTTAGCGGGGCGATCAGCGACAGGTATGCATGAGGCGTGGTCTGGCTGTAATCCTGCGCCAGATAATCCGGTACAACGCCGGCATTCACACAGCGATCCTCAATCTGCACCGGCAGATCGTTTTCATAGTGCACCATCACCGAATGAAAAAATCAGCGTGCCTTCACGCACATTCAGGGCCGTGGCCTGAAAGCGCATTCGCCTGCGTCTGTTCCAGCGTCAGCACCTCACAGCGGTGCTGATGGTGACGGGCGGCGATTTCATCGGCAATGCTGCGAATTTCAAACAGTGCGGACTGCCCTTTCGGTTCCGCCACCAAATGTGCCGACGCCCTGTAAACGCACCAGCAGCCCTTCATCCGTTAATTCCCGCAACGCCCGGTTGATTGTCATCCGGCTGAAGCCAAATTGCGCCACCAGTTCCGCTTCCGAGGGAATGCGGTCATGCGGGCGCCAGACGCCGCTGGCGATGTTGTCGCTGATCGTCTGTTTGACCTTTTCATAGAAAGGCACAGGAGCAGAACGGGATGGGAGCATGCGTAAGCCTTCCTTAAGCGTATGATTTTATTTGCCGGATGGCATTATCCGGCCTGTAACGCGATTTCGGGCCGGACAAACATCGCGATTAACGCCACCCGTGTGCGATTTGCCAGCCGAGGCGTGCCGCAACACGCGCTGCGTTGCCATCATCGTCAAAGCGCGGATTAAATTCAACCATATCCACCGCCTGTAGCTTACCGCTGCGACAAACGGCATCAACAAGCCGCATCACCGTCGCCAACGGCACACCGAGCGCTGCGGGCGCAGACACTGCGGGCATCTCCCAGGCGGGCAGCACATCAAGATCGATGGTCAGGTAGATCTTATCCACGCTGTCGATAACCTGCGCCAACGGCGCCTGAGCGGTATCACAATCCACGTCTTCTACGATTGTCACTCCGCGTTGTTGCGCCTCATCCCATAACGCCTGCGTATTTGCCGCCCGACTGACGCCAAAGCAGGCGTAATGAAACTCACGCTGTTGTTCATCGCATAATTGCGCTAACTGGCGAAACGGCGTACCGGAGGTGGCGTGGTCAGCCCGACGCAGATCCAGATGCGCATCAAGATTAATAATGCCGACTCTGGCATGCGGGAACGCATCAAGCAGTCCCGCGCCATGCCCAAACGCCGTTTCATGTCCGCCGCCTAGCACAAACGTGCGCATATCCGCCTGCTGGCAGCGCCGTACTGCATCGCGAAGCGCCTGCTGCGCGCCTTCCAGATCGGGGGCTTGCGCAATAATGTTACCTAAATCCACCAGCCGATCGTGGCCGTGTGAGAGGCCAGGTTCGCCAGCGCCCGGCGCAGGGCATCCGGCGCGCCAGCAGCGCCAGGTCGCCCCTGGTTTCGCTTCACGCCTTCGTCACAGGCAAAGCCGAGCAAGGCGATTTTTTCACGATACATTTCGGGAGAAAACGTCGGGCTGCGCGTCACCGTCTGAAAGAGACGCAGCGCGTTAGCCGCCTCGGCGCTGTCATCACGCCCCTGCCAGAGCGTGGGGGGATGCGGGTTGCCATTGCGTCATGTTACTTCTCCTCTGAATACACGGTGACAGAGCGGGTTACGCCCCGGTTCATAAAGGATTTCAACCGGAAGCTCAGCGTCCCATACGGCAAAGTCAGCGACATATCCCGCTTTCAATTGCCCATGCGTCGTCTGCCGCCCCAGCGCGCGCGCAGCATGCCGCGTCACGCCCGCCCACGCCTCTTCCGGCGTTAAGCCAAACTGTACGCAAGCCATGTTCATCGCCAGATGCAAACTGATAAACGGACTGGTGCCGGGGTTAAAGTCCGTTGCAACCGCCATTGGCACGCCATAGTGGCGGAGCAACGCCACTGGCGGGCGCTGCGTCTCTTTGAGGAAATAAAACGCCCCCGGCAGCAGAACGCCCACGGTGCCGCTGCGACTCATCGCCGCCACGCCAGCCTCATCCAGATACTCAATATGGTCAGCGGATAACCCCTGATAACGACTCACCAGTTGTGCGCCCCCCAGCAAGGAGAGCTGCTCAACGTGCCCTTTTACCGGAATGCCCAACGCCTGAGCGGCCTGAAATACCCGCTCACTCTGCGCCAGGTTAAACCCCACGCTTTCACAGAAAAGATCCACCGACTCAAACAGCCCTTTTGCCCATAATCCGGGCAGAATACTTTCGCAAACTAGCGTGATATAGCCGTCGGGATCGTCACGGTATTCTGCTGGCGTCGCGTGTGCCGCCAGCAGGGTAGGACTGATTTCCACCCTGTTTTCATGCGCCAGCGCAGCGGCAACGCGCAACATTTTCTCTTCCGTGGCGAAATTCAGGCCATAGCCGGATTTCACCTCCAGCAACGTAACGCCTTCTTGCAGCAACCGCGCCATCCGCGCACGCGCAACGGCTAAAAGCTCATCTTCAGAGGCCGTCCGGGTCGCGGCGACGGTCGCGTTGATACCGCCGCCCTGCGCGCTGATCTGCTGGTACGACACGCCGTTAAGCCGCTGCTCCCACTCCCCGGCGCGCGTGCCGCCAAAAATCAGGTGGGTGTGACAGTCAATCAATCCGGGCGTGACCAGTCGGCCTTGCAGATCCACGGTATTGCGGTGCGCGCGTTGAGCGACGACGCAGGCACAATATCCAGTATCCGGCCTGGCGGACGACAAAGCGCATGATCGTCCACCATCCCAATAAGGGCTACCGCGTTCAGGGTCCATCGTCGCCAGTCGGCCATTCCGCCAGATCGTGTCATCAGGTAAAAGTTGCGCCCATTGGGTTCATCACTTGTCATGGGTTGTCTATACATTTATTTTTTATTCTGCCGGGGTTGTCAATATTACAGGCCATGAATGTTATTTATTTGTGATGTACTTGCCTGGAACGTCGGGTGCGCGGCGTCTAAAAAAGAACTTTTTACCTTTTCACCTTCCCGTTTCGCTCAACTTAGTATAAAAAAGCAGGCTTCAATGGAATTAATTTAAACTTTCAAAGCCCGGAGCAACCTGTGAACACATTTTCGGTTTCCCGTCTGGCGCTGGCACTGGCTTTTTGGCGTGACGCTGACCGCCTGTAGCTCTACGCCGCCCGATCAAATCCCATCCGATCAGACCGCGCCAGGCACTCCTCGCGTCCGATCCTGTCGGCGAACGAAGCGCAGAATTTCGTTGCTGCACACTATTTCTCGTCACTGACGCCGAATACGGCGCCGTGGACGCCTTCCGCCATTACGCTGCCTGCACAACCTGACTTCGTTGTCGGCCCGGCTGGCACGCCAGGCGTGACGCACACCACCATTCAGGCGGCGGTAGATGCAGCAATTACGCAGCGCAGCAGCAAGCGTCTGTACATCGCCATTATGCCGGGCGAGTATCAGGGAACCGTGTATATCCCGGCGGCGCCTGGCAGCCTGACGCCTGTACGGCACGGGCGAGAACGCGATTGATGTGAAAATCGGCCAGGCGATTGACGGCGAAATGAGCACGACCGACTGGCGTCGTTCAGTGAACCCGGGCGGTAAATACATGCCGGGCAAACCTGCGTGGTATATGTTTGATAACTGCCAGAGCAAACGCGGCGCCAGCATTGGCGTGATGTGTTCTGCGGTGGTCTGGTCACAGAATGACGGCTTGCAGTTACAAAATCTGACCATCGAAAACAATCTCGGTGACAGCGTTGACGCCGGCAACCATCCGGCAGTGGCCTTACGCACTGACGGCGACAAAGTGCAGATTAATAAAGTGAACATTCTGGGTCGCCAGAATACCTTCTTCGTGACCAACAGCGGCGTGCAGAACCGCCTGCAAAACGATCGCCAACCACGCACGCTGGTGACGAACAGTTACATTGAAGGGGATGTGGATATGGTTTCCGGTCGCGGCGCAGTGGTGTTCGATAACACCGATTTCCGCGTGGTGAACTCCCGTACCCAGCAGGAAGCGTATGTTTTCGCTCCGGCAACGCTGTCGAATATTTATTACGGTTTCCTCGCCACCAACAGCCGCTTTACCGCCGCAGGTGATGGCGTCGCGCAACTGGGTCGTTCGCTGGATGTGGATGCCAACACCAACGGTCAGGTCGTTATCCGCGATAGCGTGATTAACGAAGGGTTCAATATGGCGAAACCGTGGGCTGACGCCGTTATCTCCAAACGTCCTTTTGCCGGGAATACTGGCGCGAAGGATGATAAAGACGAGGTGCAGCGTAACCTGAACGACACGAACTTTAACCGGATGTGGGAATACAACAACCGGGGTTTAGGCAGTAAAGTGGTTGCCGAACCGAAGCAATAATATCTGCTGACGATTATTCTTCAGGCCAGATAAAAGAGAAAAGGTCGTCACGCCGGGCGTGACGACCTTTTTTTACATCTGACGGTTTTTATTGAAATTAATCAGACTTCCCGCTTTGATAATTTCACGTTCCTCGGCGGTCAGGCTTTCCAGATACAGACTGATTTCCGTGATTTCATCGTCATGAATCACATAGCCTTTTAAGGTGGTTGCGCATTGATCCAGCGCCGTACGGACGCCAGGAATGTAAATATAATCCCCGACGTCAAACCCAGGCTCACCCGCCATTTGCAGCGGCAACATTCCCCAGTTGATCACATTCGAACGGTAGCGTTTCGTCGCATACTCCTGAGCTATATTCGCCAGACCGCCAATCACGCGCTGACAGCTTGCCGCCTGTTCACGCGCGGAACCGTCTCCCGGCTTAACGGCATAAATCATGCTGCCAATCCCGGTGGCTAACGGATCGGTGTTTTTCCTGGCCCGCAATAGTGCGAATACGGGCAAAGACCGGCTCCAGCTCACTCACCTCGCCTGCCAGACGCTGTTTTTCCAGCGTCGCGGTTGCTTTGCTTCGGCCAACATAGTCTGGATCGCGGCGTGACAGGGTGAACTCCGCCAGACCAACCGGGTTTGAGCGGAAAGACGAGGTCTCCCCGGACGGGATCAGCTCATCCGTCGTTGTGACTTCATCAAGAATTTTTGACGCCACCTTGAGCAGAATATTTTCCGTCAGCGCCCCCAGCGCCGGCCAGTCTTTAATATTCGGGCCATAGATGAGCGATTGCTGCGTCGCCCCTTTAACAAAACCCTGATAGACACGGTTTTTGTACGGAGTGGGATCAAACGCATAGTCAGGAACGTTTTCCCAGCAGTCCAGTTCAGCGGCGGAGGTCAGATAGCCCCCATTTATTGCCGTCGCCGCAATAGAACGCGCATCCATCAGCGCAACCGCGGACATTTGACCATTACCCGGTTTCGAACCTTCACGGTTCGGGAAGTTACGGGTGGTGTGGCGAATGCTCAGCCCGTTGTTAACGGGCGTATCGCCAGCGCCAAAGCATGGGCCGCAGAAAGCGGTTCTGATGATTGCGCCCGCGCCAGTTAAATCGGCCACCACGCCTTTTTTCGCCAGATCCATAAATACAGGCTGTGAAGAGGGGTAAACCGCGAGTGAGAACGTCTCGTTACCACACGATTTACCGCGCAACGCATTCGCCGCCGCAATGACGTTCTCATAGTTACCGCCTGAGCATCCGGCAATAATTCCCTGCTGAACCTTTAATCTTCCCTTCTCAACTTTATCCAGCAGCGAGATTTTGGCTTTCCCACGGGCAATGCGCGCAGACTCAATTTCTACCTGGTGCAGAATATCCGTCAAATTCTCATTTAATATGTCGATTTCATACACATTGCTCGGATGGAAAGGTAGCGCGATCATCGGTTTAATTGTGCTCAAATCAACATAAATACAGCCATCGTACCAGGCCATTGGCTGCGGATTCAGCTGTCGATAGTCCGGTTCACGGCCATGTAACGCCAGCCAGCTACGGGTTTCATCATCCGTTTGCCACACCGAACTCAGGCAGGTCGTCTCCGTGGTCATGACATCAACACTGTTACGGAAGTCCGTGGACATTGCGCTAATGCCCGGCCCCACAAATTCCATGACCTTATTTTTGACATAGCCATTTTTAAATACGGCGCCAATGATGGCTAACGCCACATCCTGCGGGCCAACGCCTGGCGCCAGTTTTCCCGTCAGATATACCGCCACGACGCCCGGATAATCGATATCCCAGCTATCATTCAACAGTTGCTTGACGAGTTCACCTCCGCCCTCCCCTACGGCCATCGTCCCCAGCGCGCCATAGCGCGTGTGGGCTGTCTGAGCCTAAAATCATTTTTCCACCGCCCGCCATCATCTCACGCATATATTGGTGGATGACCGCAATATGGGGCGGCACATAAATACCGCCATAGCGCTGCGCGGCGGAAAGTCCAAAAAGATGATCATCGCCATTAATGGTTCCACCAACGGCGCATAATGAGTTATGACAGTTTGTGAGAACATAAGGTAATGGAAAACGCGCCATCCCGGACGCTTTCGCGGTCTGAATTATGCCTACATAGGTAATATCGTGGGAGGTTAACGAATCAAACTTGATTTTAAGTTTATCCATATTTCCTGACGTATTATGAGACGCAAGAATGGACCATGCTATGGTGCCTTTTTTGGCTTCCTCTTTTTGTACATTACCGCAATACTGTTCTTCTGCAATTATCTCATTGTTACCGGAGAGATAAATCCCTTTGTCATATAACTTAATCATTCGTTACTCCACATTGCCGTGCATGTTTCCATGCACGGACAACAGACCATGTCATTAATAATAAAAATGAACACTGACGGTTGATTACAACATGTTCCAGTCAATCAACATGTTCCACCACCAGATACCAATCGTGATATGTACCAGGAACGTTAAGATGGTCAGAACCGCGCCGACGAGCCACCAGGACTTAATATCGTTATAACCGACCCCGAAAATAACCGGGCCAGCGGCACCGCCATAGTGCGTGACCATTCCGCCATAAGAGTTGGAGAATAATAAGGCCAGCGCGGTTAGCATTAATGGCGCGCCAGAGACATTCGCCAGCATGGCGAATACCGGCATCAATCGCCACAATATAAGCGCTACCGGAGGCAAAGAAATAACGGACAATAATACTCAGGAACAAAATGACGAAGAACGCCACGTTACCCATGATTATCAAAAGAGAGATTGTTTTTAAACAGTTCAGCCAGCCAGTCAAAAAATTTCACTTTCGATAATAAAGAGCTTAAGCCAATGATACCGCCGTACCAGATTAATGTATTCCAGCCGCCCTTATTTTTAACGACATCATCCCAGCTCACCACGCCCAGTAACAACATCGCGCCCATCACCACAATCGCAACGGTTGATTCATCCACGCCAAGTTGTTTAGCTGAAAATCCAGCCTGACAGCGCGAGGACAAAATACCCAGCAGTAATTTCTCACGGCCTTTCATTGGCCGAGATCCTGAAGCCCCGGCTTTCGCGATCGTCTTATTATCAACCTTTTTAATTTCCGGCGGGTACATGGTATAAATCACCAGCGGCGTCACCAGCAACATAATGATACCCGGCACCATTGCTGCCAGCGCCCATCCCCCCCAGCTTAATTGCAGATGGCAAATATCGTTGATCATTTTCAGCGCCCAGTATGTTCCCTGCCATTGCGGTAAAAAACATATAACTGGTCGTTTTCGTGACCATATACACGGACATCATTAAGTAATGACCGACACGACGGGGCTTTTTTCAGGCTCTGAACCCAGCGCGACGGCCACACTGTTGATGATAGGTAAAACAATGCCGCCTGCGCGCGCCGTGTTTGACGGCGTTGCCGGAGAGAGAACCAGATCGAGAAAAACCGTAACGTAGCCCAGCCCCAGCGTGGTATTCCCGATCTTACCAATCAGAATATACGCAATGCGTTTGCCCAGACCCGGTAGTGACAAACGCGGCGCTTAACGTAAACGCAGAAAATACCAGCCACGTCGTTCCAGAGGCGTAACCGCTGAGCACGCTGGTCGTTTTAAACGGCCCCTTCACTTAAATTTCCGACCACGACCATCGATGCCGCGACGGCAATCAATAATACAACGGGTTCGGGAAACGGTTTTATCACCAGCCCCACGATTGCCGCAAGATAGATGCCAAAGAGAACCCAGGCGAGTTCACTCAGACCGGCTGGCGCAGGAATTAAGCCAATAATACACGGGATCGCTAATATAATAATTAGCTTCCATATAGATTTTTTATTCATTTTTTGCACCCTGATTTATCTGTATTCGTTATACAGAAAAGGCATTGTTTGATTTTCCTTAATCACAGCGAAATGAGATCAACATCATTCAGGAATATAAACTTCACCTGCAAAAATCTTTCTTGCTGTGCGAATAACAGAAGCGCGGTATTGAAGAAGGCTCATTACCTTCATTTGTTAAATGAATATCAAGGCACCCCGCCCGGGTGTTCGATATTTATATCGCCATAGTCCGTCAATTGCGTCATCCGGTGGGCGACCGTCCCTTCTGTCGCACAGCTACTGGCAAGCGCGATGGCACCAGTAATCGCCAGCGCCTTATGGCAGGAGTGCGGCATAAAATAGCGCACATTGATCGTCCCGCCCCGTCTGGCCGGGGAAATAAGCACCGGTTTAGGAATAACCATATTGCTGACGTCGCCTAACCCCATCGCTTTACCCGCCTGCAAACGGATGGATTCAATGCAAGCGCAATAATTCAGTATCGGCATCAAGTTCCGCAGGGGATTCATAACCCGTTTTACCGACATCTTCGGCAGCGATAATAACCACCGGCATCGCCATATCAATACAGGTGACGGCAACGGAATCAAAATGATCGACACGATGACCGGTCGGAAAAATTTGCCCGGTTTTGGCGCCAGCAGCGTTCAAAAAACGTGAGTGCCACGGGCGCGGCCGTTCCCGGTACGCCATCGATTTTTGCCTGGCCTTCGTACTCAACGGCGCCGTCCGGCGTCTGCACGTCCGCTTCGATATACGTATTTGTATTTACATTACGTATACGCACGCGCGTGACGGGCGGCGTAGTCTCAATTAAGCCATGTTCAATCGCAAATGCGCCTACCGCGGAAAGCATATTTCCACAGTTCGGCGTGGTATCAACGCGGTGTTCATGTACCAGAACCTGAGCAAATAAATAAGTCGATATCTGCTTTTGAGTCATCCGAACGACGGATAATGGCCACTTTACTGGTCAACGGATTACCGCCGCCAATGCCATCTATTTCCAGCTCATTCCCCGATCCCATAATTGCCATCAATATGGCATCGCGCCCGCTGTCTCTCCTCAGGAAGGTGTTCTGCTAATAAAAACGCCCCTCTGGATGTTCCCCCTCGCATCAACGTGCAGGGAATTTTTTCATAACATTGCCCTCAATTAAAAAACATTAGCGTTAATGAGGACATGGTTGCACGCGCAGAATAGAGAGGCTAATGACTTTAAATTTATGATTGATAATTTATTTGCATTAATCAAGACGGATAATTTACATATAAACTACGTTTTTCTCTCCTGGGGCAGCAAATCAGGGAATCCCTGGATTCTATTTTCTGGAGTTATGATGAAACACGAATTATCAAGTATGAAGGCATTTTGTCACACTGGCAGAAGCAGGATCATTTAACAAAGCCGCTAAATTACTTAACATTACGCAACCTGCATTAACTCGCAGAATAAAAAAGATGGAAGATGATTTACATACCCTGCTTTTTGAGAGAACAACACGTAAAGTAGAATTAACAAAAGCGGGGGAGGATGCTGTTACCGGAAGCCAGAGAATTAATAAGAAAATTGGATGAAGCTCTTTTTAATGTTCGCGAAATGAATGCTTATCACCACGGCACGATCACATTGTCCTGTATTCCGACCGCTGTTTTCTATTTTCTACCCCTTGCTATCGGAAAATTTAATGAGTTGTACCCCAATATCAAAATACGAATTCTTGAAAAAGGTACGAACAACTGCATGGAATCGGTGTTGGGTAACGAAGCTGATTTCGGCATAAATATGAACAGCATCACAAATTCTGCTATTGACTTCACCCCGCTGGTGAATGAACCGTTTGTTCTGGCCTGTCGACGAAACCATCCCTTAGCCAGTAAGCAACTGGTCGAATGGCAGGAGTTGGTGGGCCACAAATTGATTGGCGTGCGGTCATCCAGCGGTAACAGGCTGCTTATTGAGCACAATCTGGCGGATAAACCCTGGAAGCTGGACTGGTTTTACGAGGTTCGTCATTTATCAACCTCGCTTGGCCTGGTTGAGGCCGGGCTGGGTATTTCTGCACTGCCGGGGCTGGCAATGCCTCAGACAGTGCATCCCACGCTTATCGGAATCCCGTTGATCGAACCCGTTATCAGACGCACGTTAGGGATTATCCGGCGCAAAGACGCCGTTCTCTCTCCTCCGGCAGAGCGTTTTTTCTCTCTGCTTTTGAATGTCTGGGCCGATGATAAAGACACGCTGTGGACGCCCTTTGCTGAACCACAGCGGCAACAATAACGCCGTATCCGGCCGACGGCCCGGTAAGCGAGCGCCACCGGGCACAACGGTCACGGAATATTAATACGCGTTAACCACGACCCACATTGGCCCCTGGCCTACCGCATAACGGCCTTTTTCCGTCAGCAGCCCCTGCTCACCGGCAATGGCATACACCGCAATATGGTGTGACTTCTGCCCGGCGGCAATCAGGTACTTACCGCTATGATCGACGTTAAAGCCGCGCGGCTGCGTTTCAGTCGGCTGGAAGCCCTCTTTCGTCAGTACGCTGCCGTCTTCAGAAACGCTAAAAACGGTAATCAGGCTGGCGGTACGGTCGCAGGCATACAGATGACGGCCATCCGGCGTAATATGGATATCCGCCGCCCAACGCGTGTCAGAAAAATCGGCAGGCATCATATCCAGCGTCTGCACGCATTCAATATTGCCGTGCGGATCTTTCAGCTCCCAGACATCAACAGAGCTGTTCAGTTCATTCACGCAGTAGGCATATTGCTGGTTCGGGTGGAACGCCATATGGCGCGGCCCGGCCCCCTCAACGGTGGTGACTTCCGCCGGTTCCTGGGCGACCAGTTTGCCGTCGTCGCTGAGCGTAAACAGGCAAATGCGATCCTGCTTCAGCGCAGGCACCCACAGCGTCCGGTTATCCGGCGAGATATTCGCTGAGTGGCACCCTTCCAGCCCTTCAACGACATCCACCACGCCAGCCGGCAGGCCATCATCCAGACGGGTCACGCTGACGTTACCGGCATTGTACGAGCCAACAAACACAAAACGGCCCTGATGATCGGTAGAGATATGGGTTGGGCTACCCGGCAGAGCGGACTCCGCCGCGAAGGTCAGCGCGCCGTCATCCGGCGCAATACGGTAAGCCAGCACGCGGAACTCAGGACGGACGCCAACATAGAGATAGCGCTTATCAGGGCTGACCACCATCGGCTGAACCTGCCCCGGCACATCAACCACCTGCACCAGCTTCAGCGAGCCGTCATGATTCAGGCTCCAGACGTGAATTTGCTGACTCTCAGGGCTGGCGGTATAAACGGTTTGCTTCATGACTACTCCTTCCTTATGGCAACTGTCTGCAATTGCGGAATACAGCTTAACGTAGACGCTTTTAACGGTGAATGCTGAATTAACGCTCAGAATTTTGTCCGGCCAACCGTCTCGGTGTACCATTCCCACAGGCAAAATTCTCAACCTTAATCTGGAACTCCCTATGACCGCTCGTGTGATTGCCCTGGATTTAGACGGCACCTTACTGACACCGAAAAAAACATTGCTCCCCCTCCTCGCTTGAGGCGCTTTCTCGCGCCAGAGAGGCAGGCTACCAACTTATCATCGTCACTGGCCGTCATCACGTTGCGATTCATCCTTTTTATCAGGCACTGGCGCTGGATACACCTGCAATTTGCTGTAACGGCACTTACTTGTATGATTATCAAGCAAAAAATGTTCTTGAGGCCGATCCGCTGCCTGTCGATCAGGCATTGCAACTGATTGATCTGCTAGATGCGCATCAGATTCACGGTCTGATGTACGTTGATGACGCGATGGTTTATGAACGCCCGACCGGCCATGTGATCCGTACCGCTAACTGGGCGCAGACGCTGCCGCCGGAACAGCGCCCGACCTTTACTCAGGTGCCGTCGCTGGCGCAGTCGGCACGCGACGTCAACGCCGTATGGAAATTCGCGCTGACCGATGAAAATCTGCCAAAACTGCAACAGTTCGTGCAGCAGGTTGAGCATCAGCTGGGTCTGGAGTGCGAATGGTCCTGGCACGATCAGGTGGATATTGCGCGTAAAGGGAACAGCAAAGGGAAGCGCCTTACCCAGTGGATTGAAGCACAGGGTTGGTCGATGGAGAATGTGGTGGCGTTTGGCGATAACTACAATGATATCAGTATGCTGGAAGCGGCAGGCACCGGCGTCGCGATGGGCAATGCTGACGACGCGGTAAAAACGCGGGCGAATATCGTGATCGGCGATAACACCACGGACAGCATTGCGAAATTTATTTATACCCACCTGCTGTAATCAGGCGGTAATTGAAACACTCTTGATTTGCGCGTACAGCCACAGGCCAGGTTTGATGCCCAGCTCATCCCTGGCCCATGGGCTGATTCTCGCCCACAGCGTTTTCCCGCCGACTTCAAGCTGGACTTCCACCTGCCCGTTATCGTCATAACAGTTTGCCACTTTTGCCCGCAGGATATTACGGATACTGGTTTGCATCGGTGGTTGTAATACCAGCGACACGTCCGAGGCCTGAATACGAATACGCAGCACGGTTTGCAGCGGCTCTTCCAGTTTGTTGACCCACAGGTGCTGATCGCCCCAGCGCCAGCGCGGTCATTGCATAATGCGGATGATGCTCCAGCACGCTCACTTTCAGGATGCTGCTCTGCTGCTCTTTCGGCAGCCACGGGTGCATCACACTGCTGCCCCAGACCTCTTCCAGCGCGCCAAACGCTTTCACCTGCCCGTTTTCCAGCACCATGACTCTGTCCGCCAGATGTAAAATCTCGTCCAGCGAGTGGCTGACGTACAGCAGGGGGATATTAATTTCGCGCGCCAGGCGTTGCAGATACGGCAGCAGTTCACGTTTGCGCGGAATATCCAGCGAAGCCAGCGGCTCATCAAGCAGCAGTAGCTCCGGCGCGGTCAGCAACGCGCGGCCAATCGCCACACGCTGTTTTTCCCCGCCGGAAAGGCTGCCAGGCAAACGCTCCAACAAAGGTTCGATACCGAGCAGATCCACCAGCTTGTCGAACTGTCCAGCCATGCTTTTCGCCATGCCATAGCGCAGATTGCCACGCACTTTGTAATGCGGAAACAGTCGGGCATCCTGGAACACATAACCAACGCGCCGTTTTTCCGGCGTCAGGCAGATGCCATTTTCAACATCATTAAGCACGCGACCATTGAGCACAATGCGCCCTTTTTGCGGGCGCGTCAGTCCGCTGATGGCATTGATCAGCGATGTTTTCCCGGCGCCGGAAACGCCAAAAATAGCGGTGATCCCATTGGCAGGTAGCGTTTCGTTGAGCGTCAGACAGTGGGTGCCCAGCGTCTGGGAGAAATTGAGTTCCAGCATGTTTATCTCCCCGCGCGCTCACGGCTGATACGCGCCAGCCATTCCGAAATCAACAATGAGATCAGCGCCAGCACAATAGAAATAATGCACAATCTCGCCGCCGCGCTTTCGCCGCCAGGGGTCTGGATCAGGGTATACATCGCGGAAGGAATGGTGCGGGTTTCACCCGGAATGTTAGACACGAAAGTGATGGTAGCGCCGAACTCGCCGAGCGAACGGGCAAACGCCAGCACGGTCCCGACGATGATGCCAGGCAATGTCAGCGGTAGCGTAATGGTGAGGAAAACACGCCAGCGTCCTGCGCCCAGCGTTCTGGCAGCCTGCTCCAGCTTAATGTCAACCCCTTCAAGCGCCAGACGAATAGCGCGAACCATTAACGGGAAAGACATCACCGCCGCCGCCAGCACGGCGCCTCGCCAGCTAAAGGCAAAGGTAATGCCGAACCAGTCATAAAGCCACTGACCAATAAATCCGCGTCGGCCCATCGCGATAAGCAGCAGATAACCGACCACCACGGGCGGTAAAACCAGCGGCAGATGCAGTACGCTGTCGAGCAACGCTTTGCCTGGAAACTTGCATCGCACAAGTAACCAGGCAAAAAAGATCCCAAACGGCAGACTAAACAACACGGCCAGGGAAGAAACTTTCAGGCTCAGTAGAACGGCCTGCCATTCTGGATCAGTCAGTATCATTACTTCGTCGTAAATCCATAACGTTTAAAGATTTCGGAAGCCTGCGGTCCTTTCAGGTAGTCATAGAACGCGCTGACCGTTGCGTTTTTGTGTCCATCAACAATCGCGATCGGGTATTCCACTTTCTTATGGGAATCTTCCGGGAACGTGCCAACCACTTTCACGCCTTTGCTGGCAACGGCATCAGAACCGTAAACGATACCCAGCGGCGCTTCGCTACGCTCCACCAGCGCCAGTGCGCCACGCACGTCTTCCGCAGGAGCCAGTTTCGGCGCCAGGGTATCCCATGCGCCCAGTTTTTGCAGCGCTTCTTTTGCATAAATGCCAGCCGGAACGTGTTCCGGGTCGCCCACCGCCAGACGACCGCCATTCAGCAGAGTCGTCCAGTTGGTTTTGCTGTCGATGGTGATGTCTTTCTGTTCACTGGCTTTTGGCGCGACCACAACCAGGCTGTTGCCAAGCAGCGTTTCACGCGTTGCGGTATCAATCGCTTTTTTGTCTACCGCGTAATCCATCCATTTCTGGTCAGCAGAGATAAACAGATCCGCTGGCGCTCCCGCTTCAATCTGGCGAGCCAGCGTAGAAGAAGAGGCAAATGAAGAGACAACGTCAACGTTCTTCTCTTTTTTGTATTCAACCGCAATATCCTGCATTGCGTTGGTCAGCGAAGCCGCCGCGAATACGGTGATTTTCCCTTCATCCGCCAGCGCATGTCCGGCAACAGTCAGAGATAATGTTGCCCCAGCAAACAGGCGTAACCATGTACGTGCCATCTGTAACTCCTTTGAGTGTCGTTATGTAGGCGCAAATATAGCGAGAAAATAAGGTTTTTCCCAGAAGTTATTGATACCCAATTGAGGTTACGCAAAGAAAATATCGGCAGAAAAAGCAGGATCTTGAGGGGCGCTACTCAATGGATTTCGGGTTGCGCTGAGACTCACAGGCACAGCCAACAAAAATGCGGCCTGAAAGTCGAAGAAAGTAAAACGCCCGACTGAGCGGGCGTTTAAAAATCAATGGTTTTGTCTGGACTGGTCTTTCTGACCGATACCGGAGAAAATGTTGAACACTTCACCCAGACCGTAAATCAGCCCCAGAATGATGGCCATGACCACCGGAACCATGACTACGGCGAATACCAGACTTTTCAATAACTCTAACATGGTCAACTCCAGATAGGATTCTTTTGATATTCTAACTGCATAAATGAGAAAAGCACTCCCCTTTTGTGCGGTCGACTTTGCGCGGAAGCGGTTTTCCGTCACAATAACCCTTTTGCCAGGATCTTGTTATGCAGGCCGAAATCCTCCTTACACTCAAACTTCAACAAAAATTGGTTGCGGACCCCCGCCGCATTTCGCTGCTCAAGCATATCGCGCTTTCCGGCTCCATCAGCCAGGGGGCGAAAGATGCGGGCATCAGCTACAAAAGCGCCTGGGATGCCATTAACGAGATGAATCAACTCAGCGAGCAGACGCTCGTCGAGCGCGCAACAGGCGGCAAAGGCGGCGGCGGCGCGATACTGACCCGCTACGGTCAGCGCCTGATCCAGCTTTACGATTTGCTCGCCCAGATTCAACAAAAAGCGTTCGACGTGCTGAGCGACGACGACGCCCTGCCGCTCGACAGCCTGCTGGCCGCCATTTCCCGTTTTTCTTTGCAAACCAGCGCCCGTAACCAGTGGTTCGGCACCATTACCGCACGCGATCACGATCAGGTTCAACAGCATGTCGATGTGCTGCTGGCCGACGGCGAAACGCGACTGAAGGTCGCCATCACTGCGCAAAGCGGCGAGCGTCTTGGCCTTGATGAAGGTAAAGAAGTCCTGATCCTGCTGAAAGCGCCGTGGGTTGGCATTACCCAGGACGAGGCGATTGCCCGGGCTGCCGACAACCAGCTTCAGGGAACCATCAGCCATATTGAACGCGGCGCCGAGCAGTGCGAAGTCCTCATGACATTACCTGACGGCCAGACGTTGTGCGCCACCCTGCCCGTTGAAGAGACCGCCACGCTGGAAGAAGGTGCTAACGTGACGGCATATTTTAATGCTGACAGAGTGATTATCGCTACGTTGTGCTAAAGTGCATTGACATCTGTTCTTTGAACACGTATCCCTGTCATTCATCGCTGCAAAAAATGGGATACAAAATGTCATCATTGCATATTTCGCAAGGCACGTTTCGCCTGAGCGACCCAAAAACGCTTCAGTTAAGTGCGCTGACGTTGCAGGCGGGGGATAGCTGGGCTTTTGTCGGCACCAATGGAAGCGGGAAATCGGCGCTGGCCCGCGCGCTGGCGGGAGAACTGACGTTACTGAAAGGCGAGCGCCAGTCTCAGTTCGCGCGCGTCACCCGCCTCTCATTCGAACAGTTGCAAAAACTGGTCAGCGATGAATGGCAGCGCAATAACACCGACCTGCTCAGCCCTGGCGAAGACGACACCGGACGAACTACGGCAGAAATCATTCAGGATGAGGTGAGCGATCCCGCCCGCTGTGTCGAACTGGCGCAGCAGTTTGGCATTTCTTCTCTGCTCGACAGACGTTTTAAATACCTTTCTACGGGCGAAACGCGCAAAACACTGCTTTGTCAGGCGCTGATGTCAGAACCGGATTTATTAATCCTCGATGAGCCGTTTGACGGGCTGGATGTCGCCTCCCGCCAGCAACTGGCGAATCTTCTCGCCACGCTGCACCAGTCGGGCTACACGCTGGTGCTGGTGTTAAACCGCTTCGATGAGATCCCCGAATTCGTTCAGTATGCGGGAGTCCTTGCCGACTGCACGTTAACGGAAACGGGAGAAAAAGCGGATTTGCTCCAGCGGGCGCTGATTGCCCAACTCGCGCATAGCGAACGACTGGAAGGCGTACAGTTGCCCGAACCGGATGAGCCTTCTGCCCGTCACGCCCTGCCGGACGGCGCGGCGCGCATTATTCTCAACGATGGCGTCGTCTCCTATAACGACCGCCCTATTCTTAATCATCTGAGCTGGCAAGTGAATCCTGGTGAACACTGGCAGATTGTCGGGCCTAACGGCGCGGGAAAATCCACCCTGCTAAGTTTAATCACCGGCGACCATCCGCAGGGATACAGCAACGACCTGACGCTGTTTGGCCGCCCGTCGCGGGAGTGGTGAAACAATCTGGGATATCAAAAAACATATCGGCTATGTCAGCAGTAGCCTGCATCTGGATTACCGCGTCAGCACCACGGTGCGTAATGTCATTCTCTCCGGTTACTTTGACTCGATTGGCATCTACCAGGCGGTTTCCGACAGGCAGCACAAGCTGGCGCAGCAATGGCTGGATATTCTGGGAATGGACAAACGCACTGCGGATGCGCCTTTCCACAGCCTGTCCTGGGGCAACAACGGCTGGCGCTGATCGCCCGTGCGCTGGTCAAACACCCTACGCTGCTGATTCTTGATGAGCCATTACAAGGCCTGGACCCGCTGAATCGTCAACTCGTTCGCCGCTTTGTCGATGTACTGATTAGCGAGGGAGAAACGCAGTTGCTGTTTGTCTCCCATCACGCGGAAGACGCCCCAGGCTGCATTACCCATCGACTGGAGTTTGTACCGGAAGGCGAGGGTTACCGCTATCAACAGACGACGCTGCGTTAGCGGTTCACTGGGGGCGTGCGACCACGCCCTTTTTTCACTGCTTTTTCAGATAAAAGGTGCAATTATTCTTAAAGCATATGATTTATCATTAAATAACGGGCGTCGGCGGGAGAAAAAACCGAAGTGTAAACGATTCCACTAATATATTCCATGTCACACTTTTCGCATCTTTGTTATGCTATGGTTATTCCATACCATAGGCTTAACGGAGCGAATTATGAGAGTACTGGTCACCGGTGGTAGCGGTTACATTGGAAGTCATACTTGTGTACAGTTACTGAAAAACGGTCACGATGTCATCATCCTTGATAACCTCTGCAACAGTAAGCGCAGCGTACTGCCTGTTATCGAGCGATTAAGTGGTAAGCACCCAACTTTCGTTGAAGGCGATATTCGTAACGAAGCGCTGATGACTGAAATTCTGCATGACCACGCGATTGACGCCGTCATTCACTTTGCCGGTCTGAAAGCCGTGGGCGAATCCGTCGCCAAACCGCTGGAATACTATGACAACAACGTCAACGGTACGCTGCGTTTAATCAGCGCCATGCGCGCCGCCAATGTCAAAAACTTCATCTTCAGCTCCTCCGCCACCGTCTACGGCGATCAGCCCAAAATTCCTTATGTCGAAAGCTTCCCGACCGGCACGCCGCAGAGCCCATATGGCAAAAGTAAACTGATGGTCGAACAGATCCTGACCGACCTGCAAAAAGCGCAGCCGGACTGGAGCATCGCCCTGCTGCGCTACTTCAACCCGGTCGGCGCGCATCCGTCAGGTGATATGGGCGAAGATCCGCAAGGCATTCCTAACAATCTGATGCCGTACATCGCCCAGGTCGCAGTTGGCCGTCGCGAATCGCTCGCGGTCTTTGGCAACGACTACCCTACCGAAGACGGCACCGGCGTGCGCGATTACATCCATGTGATGGATCTTGCCGACGGCCACGTAACCGCGATGGAAAAACTGGCTGGCAAACAAGGCGTGCATATTTACAACCTTGGCGCCGGTGTTGGCAACAGCGTGCTGGATGTGGTTAACGCCTTCAGCAAAGCCTGCGGTAAACCCGTTGCTTATCATTTTGCCCCACGCCGTGAAGGCGACCTTCCGGCCTACTGGGCGGACGCCAGCAAAGCCGACCGCGAACTGGACTGGCGCGTAACCCGCACTCTTGACGAAATGGCACAGGACACCTGGCGTTGGCAGTCACGCCATCCGCAGGGATATCCAGACTAAGGACATGTCATGACGCAATTTAATCCTGTCGATCATCCACATCGCCGTTTTAACCCGCTAACCGGACAGTGGATTCTGGTTTCACCGCATCGCGCAAAGCGCCCCTGGCAGGGGGCGCAGGAAACGCCATCTCAGCAGGCGCTTCCCGCCCATGACCCGGACTGCTTCCTGTGCGCGGGCAATACGCGGGTAACCGGAGATAAAAACCCGGATTACACCGGCACCTATGTCTTTACAAATGACTTTGCCGCGCTGATGTCTGACACCCCGGACGCGCCGGACAGCCATGACCCGTTAATGCGTTGCCAGAGCGCCCGCGGCACCAGCCGCGTGATCTGCTTTTCTCCCGATCACAGCAAGACGCTGCCGGAACTGAGCCTCCCCGCGCTGACCGACATCATCAAAACCTGGCAAGAACAGACTGCCGATCTGGGAAAAACCTACCCCTGGGTGCAGGTTTTTGAGAATAAAGGCGCGGCGATGGGCTGCTCCAACCCGCATCCGCACGGCCAGATTTGGGCCAACAGCTTCCTGCCGAACGAAGCCGAGCGTGAAGATCGTTTGCAAAAAGCCTACTTCGCCGAGCAGCACTCCCAATGCTGGTGGATTATGCGCAGCGCGAACTGGCGGACGGCAGCCGTACGGTGGTTGAAACCGAGCACTGGCTGGCGGTCGTGCCTTACTGGGCGGCCTGGCCGTTTGAAACGCTGCTGCTGCCCAAAGCGCATGTGCTGCGCATTACCGATTTGACCGACGATCAGCGCGACTCCCTGGCGCTGGCGCTGAAAAAGCTGACAGTCGTTATGACAACCTGTTCCAGTGCTCCTTCCCTACTCCATGGGCTGGCACGGCGCGCCGTTTAACGGTGAAGAGAACGGGCACTGGCAGCTGCACGCGCACTTTTATCCACCGCTGCTGCGTTCCGCGACCGTCCGTAAATTTATGGTCGGTTATGAAATGCTGGCGGAGACCCAGCGCGATCTGACGGCAGAACAAGCGGCGGAGCGTCTGCGCGCGGTCAGCGACATTCATTTTCGCGAATCAGGAGTTTAAATAATGAGTCTGAAAGAGAAAACACAATCTCTGTTTGCAGAAATTTTCGGCTACCCTGCTACCCACACCATTCAGGCGCCTGGTCGCGTCAATCTGATCGGCGAGCACACCGATTACAACGACGGCTTCGTGCTGCCTTGCGCTATCGACTACCAGACGGTGATTAGCTGCGCCACGCGTGACGATCGCAAAGTGCGCGTGATTGCGGCTGACTACGACAACCAGGTTGATGAATTCTCCCTTGATGCGCCGATCGTTACCCACGACAGCCAGCAGTGGTCAAACTACGTGCGCGGCGTTGGTGAAGCATCTGCAAAACGAAATAACGCATTTGGCGGCGCGGATCTGGTTATCAGCGGCAATGTGCCGCAGGGCGCGGGACTCAGTTCTTCTGCGTCGCTGGAAGTCGCGGTCGGCACCGTATTCCAGCAGTTGTACCACCTGCCGCTGGATGGCGCGCAAATCGCGCTCAACGGCCAGGAAGCGGAGAATCAGTTCGTCGGCTGCAACTGCGGCATTATGGATCAGCTGATCTCCGCGCTGGGTAAAAAAGATCATGCCCTGCTGATTGACTGCCGCACGCTGGGTACGAAAGCGGTCTCCATGCCGGAAGGCGTGGCGGTGGTGATCATCAACAGTAACTTTAAACGTACGCTGGTGGGCAGCGAGTACAATACCCGCCGCGAGCAGTGTGAAACGGGCGCACGTTTCTTCCAGCAACCGGCGTTGCGCGATGTCAGCCTTGCGGCGTTCAACGCGGTGGCCAGCGAGCTGGACCCGATTGTCGCCAAACGTGTTCGCCACGTACTGACCGAAAACGCCCGTACTGTTGAAGCCGCCAGCGCGCTGGAGAAAGGCGACCTGAAACGCATGGGTGAATTGATGGCGGAATCTCACGCCTCAATGCGCGATGACTTCGAAATCACCGTCCCGCAGATCGACACTCTGGTCGAAATTGTGAAAGCGACCATCGGCGATAAAGGCGGCGTACGCATGACCGGCGGCGGCTTCGGCGGCTGCGTCGTCCGCGTTGATCCCGGAAGCGCTGGTTCCTGCCGTACAGCAGGCCGTAGCCACGCAGTATGAAGCGAAAACCGGAATCAAAGAAACGTTTTACGTATGCAAACCCTCACAAGGAGCCGGACAGTGCTAAACGAAACGCCCGCACTGGCGCCCGATGGTCAGCCGTACCGCCTGCTCACCCTGCGCAACGATGCAGGGATGGTGGTCACGCTGATGGACTGGGCGCCACACTACTTTCCGCCCGTATCCCGCTAACCGATGGCAGCGTCCGTGAAGCGTTGCTGGGGTGCGCCAGCCCGGAATATTACCAGGATCAGGCCGCCTTTCTTGGCGCATCGATTGGCCGCTACGCCAATCGCATTGCCAACAGCCGTTACACCTGGGCGGGTGAAACCGTCAGCCTGCTGCCGAGCCAGGGTGAAAACCAACTGCACGGCGGGCCGGACGGCTTTGACAAACGTCGCTGGCAGATAGTCAACCAGAACGATCGTCAGGTGCTGTTTGCACTGACGTCTGACGATGGCGATCAGGGCTTCCCTGGCCATCTCTGCGCCACCGCGCAGTATCGTCTCACCAACGATAATCGAATCTCCATTACCTATCGAGCGACGGTAGATAAGCCCTGCCCGGTGAACCTGACCAATCACGTCTACTTTAACCTGGACGGCGAGCAGTCAGACGTACGCCAGCACAAGCTACAGATTCTGGCTGATACGTACCTGCCGGTTGATGAAAGTGGTATTCCACGCGACGGGCTGAAATCCGTTGCCGGAACCTCGTTCGACTTCCGCAGCGCAAAAACCATCGCCAGCGCGTTTCTTGCCGATGACGATCAGCGCAAGGTAAAAGGTTACGATCACGCCTTCTTATTGCAGACCAAAGGCGATGCCAGCCAGCCAGCCGCGCATCTGTGGTCGCAGGATGAGAAATTGCAGATGAAGGTTTATACCTCCGCTCCGGCGCTGCAATTCTATTCCGGCAACTATCTGGGCGGCACGCCGTCGCGCGGGCCTGAACCTTATGCCGACTGGCAAGGCCTGGCGCTGGAAAGCGAATTTCTGCCAGACAGCCCGAACCACCCGGAATGGCCGCAACCTGACTGCGTGTTACATCCCGGCGACGAGTACGCCAGCCTGACGGAATATCAGTTTATTCCGGCCTGACGATGAGCCATAACAGGCCCGATGGTGCCAGCTATCGGGCCTGTGGCGCGTCGCTTTGCTCAAATCCCCACCACTCAAAGACAAAATCGCAACTCCGGGTTCACAAGAACCTTACACTGCGTCACTATTTTCGCTATGGTTATGCGTAAGCGTTGCCGCTGACCTGTCACGGCAATATAATGAGAATTATTATCATTCAATAAAGCTTGAGGAGTGAGAGTATGGCTGTAACTAAGCTGGTTCTGGTACGTCACGGCGAAAGTCAGTGGAACAACGAAAACCGTTTCACCGGTTGGTACGATGTTGACCTGTCCGAGAAAGGCGTGGGTGAAGCAAAAAGCGGCAGGTAAACTGCTGAAAGAGGGAAGGCTATAGCTTCGATTTTGCTTATACCTCCGTGCTGAAACGTGCCATCCACACGCTGTGGAACGTCCTGGACGAACTGGATCAGGCCTGGCTGCCGGTTGAGAAATCCTGGAAGCTGAACGAACGTCACTACGGCGCACTACAGGGTCTGAACAAAGCGGAAACCGCTGAAAAATACGGTGATGAGCAGGTTAAACAGTGGCGTCGTGGTTTTGCCGTGACCCCGCCGGAGCTGACCAAAGATGACGAGCGTTATCCGGGCCACGATCCGCGTTATGCGCAACTGACCGAGAAAGAGCTGCCGCTGACTGAAAGCCTCGCGCTGACTATCGATCGCGTGATCCCTTACTGGAACGAAACCATTCTGCCGCGCATGAAAAGCGGTGAGCGCATCATCATCGCCGCTCACGGTAACTCTCTGCGTGCGCTGGTGAAATACCTGGATAACATGAGCGAAGAAGAGATTCTCGAACTGAACATCCCGACCGGTGTACCGCTGGTGTACGAGTTCGACGAAAACTTCAAACCGATCAAACATTACTATCTGGGTAACGCTGACGAGATCGCGGCAAAAGCGGCGGCCGTAGCGAACCAGGGTAAAGCGAAGTAATCTGATTTGCCTGATGGCGCTTCGCTTATCGGGCCTACGGGTTGGCAATATGCGTCCTGTAGGCCGGATAAGGCGTAAGCCGTCATCCGGCAATACATGCACTTAAACCCCGATAACCCCGTCGAGCACCACCTGCGCCCTGCCCTGTGAACAACGTTCCACACGACCCCGAACGTTATACACTTCCGCCAGGCTTTCTGCGGTAATAACCGCTTCCGGCGCGCCGCTGGCCACCAGTTTGCCCTCCTTCAGCATCAGCACATGTTCGCTGTGGCGTAGCGCGATATTAATGTCATGCACCACCACAACCGTCACCATATTGCGCGCCCGCGTTTCCCGCGCGATCAGATCCATAACGTGAAACTGATAGTTCAGATCCAGCGCGCTAAGCGGCTCGTCCAGCAACAAAAGTTCCGGGTAGCGAATCAGCGACTGCGCCAGCCCCACCAGTTGCCGCTGGCCGCCGGAAAGCTGGTCAAGATAGTGCAGCGCCAGATGCGCAATGCCGAGTTGATCCAGGATTGCCAGCACCTGCGAGTGGCTGTTCGCGCCATCCCGCCCGCCGGACGCCCGCTGCGCCACGATAATCGACTCCAGCACATGCAGATGTACGCCCTGCGGCAGCGACTGCGGTAAAAACACCACCTTTTCCGCACGCCGGGCAAATGGCAGCGACATCAGGTTCTCACCGTCCAGCATGACCTCGCCACGGGCTTTATTCAGCCCGGCCAGCGCGCGTAATAACGTTGATTTCCCGCAGCCGTTCGGCCCCAGCAGAACGGTAATTTTACCGCGCGGCAGCTCAGGCACGCTGAGATCGCGAATAACCGGATGTTTCGGATAACCGGCGCTTATTCCCTTGAGGATCAACCCGCTCATGAGATGCTCCCCCCCGGTGGCGCAAAATAATGCTCAGGAAGAATGGCACACCCACCAGCGACGTTACGATGCCTACCGGGATGATCACGCCAGGAACAATATTCTTCGACGCGATCGAGGCCAGAGACAGCACCAGCCCCCCCCGTCAACACGCTGCCCGGCAGATAGAACCGGTGATCTTCACCAAACAGCATTCGCGCAATGTGCGGCGCGACCAGACCGATAAAACCGATTGGCCCGACAAACGCCACCGACAGCGCCGATAGCAGGCTGATGCGCAGCAGCGATGACAGGCGCAGGCGCCGCACGTCAATGCCAAAACTCATCGCCCGATCTTCCCCCAACCGCAGCGCCGTCAATTGCCAGGCGCTACGCATCGACCACGGCAGCACAATGGCAAACACCAATGCCAGCACGCCGAGCTTTTCCCACGACGCGCGCGCCAGGCTGCCCATCGTCCAGAACACCAGCCCCTGTAGCGTGTCCTCATCGGCAACGAACTGCATCATCGACACCAGCGCATTAAAGGTAAACACCAGCGCGATACCGAACAGCACCACGCCAGAGGTCGCCACGCGCGTCCAGCGAGTAATCCCGTCCAGCAGCAGGGCGGACAACAGCGCAAAAGCAAAGGCATTCGCGGGAATAAACCAGGCGGCAGGAACGCCGGGAATGCCGATACCCAACACGATCGCCAGCGCAGCGCCAAAGGCCGCTGCGGAAGAAACGCCCAGCGTGAACGGACTCGCCAGCGGGTTGTTCAGGATTGTCTGCATTTCGGCGCCCGCCAGCCCCAAAGCCATTCCCACCAGTAACGCCATCAGCGCATAGGGTAAACGGATATCCCAGACGATAACGCGCGTCCCCGCATTAACGCTTGCCGGGTGCAGCAGCGTTTGCCAGAGCTCGCCGAGCGACAGACCAGACGGGCCAAGCGTAGAGTCCAGCACCAGCGAGGCGACTATCGCCGCAATAATCAGCAGCGCCAGCATCAACCGCTTGCGTACTACAAGACGGTAGCGATCGTCGATCGACGGAGCATTAGCGGATAGCGACATAACGTTCCTTACCTGTAGAGTCATTTCGGCGGATTGAGCACATCGCTAATCTGCGCGTCGCTGAGTGTAATGCCAAAGAAGTCCTGGTAAAAGCGGCGGGTCTCCTTGCGCATATCCACATCGGCAAAGCGCTGCGGGTAGAGCGTTTTTGCCAGCCAGAGGAATTGTAACGCCTCTTCGCTGGTCTCCCGACACCACCAGAACATCCCTTTCGGGTTCACATACACGCGATGATGAATCACGGCATCCACCTGCGCCCACTGGGGAGAAGTCAGGATGGCATCCGCATCCCGCTTATTCATGGCGATAATCACCGCCGGATTTGCCGCGACGATCTGCTCAAGAGCGACTTCCCCCGTCCGGTTTTGCTTGTGGCTAAACCAGCGTTCGGCGACGTTTTTTGCACCGGCCAGATCCATCCAGTCCTGATTAAGCGACGGCCTGCCGGAAGTGGTCAGCGGATTGCCCATGCTGTGATAGAGGGTCATTCGCTGATCTTCAGGAAGATCGCTTAAGCGCGCCTTTACCCGCGCCACATTGCGGTCAAAATACTGCTGATACCGCTGCGCTTTATCCTGCGCATCCGGCCCCAGCACCTCCGCTGTTTTATGCACCCGGGCGGTCAGCGCCTGCATGGAGTTCGCCTCAAACGCCAGTACGCGCACCCCCGCCTGCTGGAGCAGCGACGCCCTCGGCACCGTCATCGATTTCGGCACAAACAGCAGTTGCGTACCGAGCGAGATGATCTGCTCCGGGTCCAGTTCGTGACCGCTGTTGACGCTGACAACGGCGACATTCTCAATACGCGGCAGACTCTGGCGAAAAAGCGGAATCGTCTTTGCAATCATCGACGTGCCAACAATATTATCGCCATACCCCAGCATGGTGATGATGGTGTTTTGCGCCGGCCACGGCGAAGCGATGCGCACATCGCTGTGCGGCTGCGCGGCAAACAGGCTCCCCGCCACCAGCCAGGCCAGCGCGGGGAAAATGCGGGTTAGCGTCATGACTCCATCCTTTAAAAATCAAACGTGACGGAGGCGCGAACTTCACGCCCGCTGCCGATAAAGGCGCTGGGTGAACCGTTATCGCCATCGGTGCCTGACGGGAAGATTGATGCCCAGTAATGCTTATCGAACACGTTGTTAACCACCACGCGGAAGGTGGTCGGCACGTTGCTGATTTTCGTGGTGTAGCGGGTGCCCAGGTCCCAGGTGGTGTAGCTGCTGGCCCATGCGGTGTTGGTATCGTTGGCGGCACGCTTGCCGGTATAGTGAACGTTAGCGCTGTATACCCATTCCGGCATCGACGGTAAGCTGTACTCCGCCAGCATGTTCGCCTGCACTTTCGGTACGCCTACCACCCGTTTATCGCTGGTGGTATCGCTCACCGTATCTTGCAGTTTCGGATCGAGGAGCGTCACGCCGCTGTAGATATTCAGCCCTTGCCAGACATTACCGGAGGCCGTCAATTCCAGACCGTTATTGACCTGGTTCCCCTGTTCCTTATAGACATTGTCGCCGGGATCGACATAGGCAAATGGACGCTCAAGACGGAACAGCGCCGCCCCCAGATTCATCCCGGAGACATCGGCTTTTAGCCCCATCTCATATTGTTTGCTGCGATACGGGTCGAGGGTTTGCCCGGCATTTTTCACGTCGCTATTGGTTGGCGCCGTCCCGCCCTGTTCCAGCGACTCCGCATAGCTGACGTAGGCCATCACATTCGGGGTGATTTTATACATCAACGCCGCATTTGGGCTTAAACCGTTCTCATCAATCTGGCCGGTTTTATGACCGCTTTTATTGTAGTTCTGCGACTGAATCCAGCTCTGGCTCAAGTAGAACATCGCCGACCATTTCGGCGTGAAAGTCACGGTATCCCCAAGGGTAATGCTCTGTTGCGTGTTGACGCTGGATTTATAACGATCCCCACCGGTTATGATTTTGCCATCGCCCTTTTCGTACATCTTAGAGGGTGGTACATATTGGTGGTGTCCCAGCTATAAGACGGCCCCGTCCCTTTCGCACTGTACAGCGACCAGACATAACCGGTGGTCGAGAGCGCAATATCATGCCCGACAGAACCGGTATCAACATGACCGTTAAGCGTGGCGGTATTGCTCAGTACGCGAAAACGTCCTGCGGCAGTAGAGTCTTTCAGCGAACGGCTGATATCGCCCTGGTTATTGATAATTTTGCTGGATACGTTACGCATCGCACGATCCGCCTGCTGCCAGCCAACGCCTGCCGTTACGGACCAGTCATCATTGAGATAATGAATAAGACGCGTGCTCACCGTGTCGGTTGTCAGATCGTTCCCGGCCGTGCTGAGCGCCAGATTTTATCTTTGGGATCGGGTGCGGAAGGTAATTTAATGTTCGGGCCATAGCTGAAGCTACCTGGATAGCCTTTCTGAATAAACTCATAGTGGCTGGCATCCAGCTGCAATTGCGTGCCTGGCTGAATATTCCAGTCCAGCGCCACGGAAAGCAACTTACGGCGCAGCGTACTGTCATCCAGATTCCCTTCACCTTCCTGATCCAGCACATTCACGCGATAGCCAAAAACGGTTGTCATCATCAATGTGTCCGCCCAAATCGACATGCCCGGTGAAGGCGCTCCGGCTTTGATAACCCAGAGTGACTTTGCGCAGCGTCTCTTCCGTTGGGCGTTTGGCGACAAAATTAAACTGCCCGGCCGGACTTGCCGGGCCGTACAGCGCGCCGGTCAGACTGTTGAGCACATCCAGGCGTTCCAGCATCTCAACGGGGAAAGCGGTGGTTGAGACGATGTTCAACCCATCCAGGCGGCTGTTGGCAACCACGCTGCCCTGCATCCCCCGGCTCTGCGGTCTGCCGACATCCATGCCGCCGCGCGCCTGCATTTGTGTGCTGGGCGAGTATTTCAGCAGTTCGCTCACGCTTTGCGCCTGCTGGTTCTCAATCATCTCTTTGGTGACGGTCGTGGTCGAATACGGTGTATCAACCCAGGCTTTATTGCCCAGCGGCCCGACATCGATATCATTGGTTTTGAATCCAGCGCCGGAAGCGGCATGCGTGGTATCGGCAGAAGGCTGGCTGGTGACGATAATTTCATCTTCAGAGGTGTTTGCCGCATGTGCGCTGTGCGGCGCCAGGGAAATGAGAAGAGGCAACAGCGTTGCCAGTTGAGTGGGCTTATTCATTTGTATTATCAATCGTTATGTAAAAATTTATATTACGACCAATATAAGTGTAAAAAGTTGATCACGATCACATCAAAACTTTTAAACAAAGAACTAACTCTTTTGGATTACAAACAGTTAGTAGAAAAAAACCGGCCTGATTTGCCGGTTTTTCAATTGCGCAACGTGCGTTGGCAGGAGGAATTATCCGCGACGGGCTTTCACCGCATTCGACAGCTGACGCAACAGCGCATCCGTATCTTCCCAGCCGATACAGGCGTCGGTAACGCTCTTACCGTAGGTCAGCGGTTCACCGCTTTCCAGGCTCTGATTACCTTCCACCAGATGGCTTTCCACCATCACGCCAATGATCGCGTTTTCGCCACGCGCAATCTGCTGGCAAACATCCGCACAAACGTCCATCTGCTTTTTAAACTGTTTGGAGGAGTTCGCATGGCTGAAATCGATCATAACCTGCGGCGCAAGCCCCGCTTTAGCAAGACCTTCTTTTACTTCTGCCACATGTTGCGCGCTGTAGTTTGGCTCTTTGCCTCCACGCAGAATAATGTGGCAGTCGCCGTTGCCGCTGGTATTCACAATGGCGGAGTGCCCCCACTTAGTGACGGAGAGGAAGCAGTGAGGCGCACCGGCGGCATTGATAGCGTCAATCGCCACTTTAATGGTGCCGTCAGTGCCATTTTTAAAGCCGACCGGGCAGGAAAGACCGGAGGCCAGCTCGCGGTGTACCTGAGACTCCGTGGTACGTGCGCCAATCGCGCCCCAGCTCATCAGATCCGCCAGGTATTGCGGGGTGATCATATCAAGGAACTCACCCGCAGCAGGTAATCCGCTGTCGTTAATGTCGAGCAATAGCTTGCGGGCAATACGCAGGCCATCGTTAATCTGGAAGCTGTTATCCATATGCGGATCGTTGATCAGCCCTTTCCAGCCCACCGTGGTGCGCGGTTTTTCAAAATAGACGCGCATGACAATTTCAAGCTCGCCTTTTAGCTCTTCACGCAGCGTCATTAAACGAGCGGCATACTCTTTGGCGGCAACCGGATCATGAATTGAGCACGGCCCAATCACCACCAGCAGGCGATCGTCATTCCCTTTCAGGATTTTATGAATCGCTTTGCGGGCATGGGCAACGGTGTTTGCTGCATTCTCTGTAGCGGGAAATTTTTCAAGGAGTGCGACTGGCGGTAATAACTCGTTGATCTCTTTAATACGTAAATCGTCGTTCTGATAATTCATGATTATTCCAGTGTTGCCATACTTATCTAATTAAATGCAATCCCTTCAATCTATCTCTTTGGCTAAAAAGTGTAAACTGACTTTTACACTTCGAACGGACTAATCCTGGAATTAGGAAAAAAAACGCCAGAAAGTAGCGAAAAACGAGATCTAACCTACAATTTTTAACTGCAAACACTCTTTTTGTGAGTTTTTTCAAGATTCTCTGCTGGGCTAAATCGCCAGTGCGGGATCTTTAACCCCTCTCTGAGATTTTACTGGCACATGCACTGTTGGAAGAGTTATCCGACATATCGACCATAACAGGAGCATCTTATGAAAATGACAAAACTGGCCACACTTTTTCTTACTGCCATACTCAGCCTTGCCAGTGGCGCAGCGTTGGCCGCTGACGCGAATACGCAGTCCAACAACGGACAGGCAAACTCTTCGGCGGATGCCGGACAGATCGCCCCTGACGCCCGCGAAAACGTCGCGCCAAACAATGTAGACAACAGTCAGATTAATTCCGGCGGCACCATGCTTCACCCGGATGGCTCATCAATGACCCACGACGGCATGACCTCCGATGAAGTGCATAAAAACACCATGTGTAAGGACGGCCGCTGCCCGGACGTGAATAAGAAAGTGGAGACCGGCGACGGCATCAACAACGACGTTGATACTAAAACCGATGGCACCACGCAGTAAGCCTGAAAAAAGGCCAGGTAACGGGAGAGCTGATGCTCTCCTTTTTATTTTGTCAGCCCAAAACTTGTATGATGTCATACAGTAATAATGAAAATAACAAAGGGATGACACGATGGCACATTCACACTCTCATACTGCTTCGCATCTGCCGGAAGATAAGAACGCGCGTCGGTTGCTGTTCGCATTTTGTGTCACCGCCGGATTTATGCTGGTTGAAGTGGTGGGCGGCATTCTTTCAGGATCGCTGGCGCTGCTGGCCGATGCCGGGCATATGCTTACCGATGCCGCAGCCCTGTTGTTCGCTCTGATGGCCGTACAGTTTTCCCGTCGTCCTCCAACCATTCGCCACACTTTCGGCTGGCTGAGACTGACAACGCTGGCCGCGTTTGTTAACGCCATCGCATTAGTGGTAATTACCCTTTTAATCGTCTGGGAAGCCATTCAGCGCTTCTATACGCCACGCCCTGTCGCAGGCGGCATGATGATGACTATCGCAGTGGCGGGTTTGCTCGCCAACGTGTTCGCGTTCTGGCTCCTGCACCGGGGGAATGAAGAAAAAAACCTCAATGTGCGTGCCGCCGCGCTGCATGTGATGGGGGATTTACTGGGATCGGTCGGCGCCATTTTTGCCGCACTGATTATCATCTGGACAGGCTGGACGCCAGCGGACCCGATTCTCTCGATCCTGGTTTCCATACTGGTGTTACGCAGCGCCTGGCGTCTGTTAAAAGACAGCGTAAATGAATTACTGGAAGGCGCGCCGGTTTCGCTGGATATCGCGGCGTTGCGTCGCCATCTCAGCCGGGATATTCCCGAAGTACGCAATGTGCATCACGTCCATGTCTGGATGATAGGAGAAAAACCCGTGATGACGCTGCATGTGCAGGTGATCCCGCCGCACGATCATGACGCGTTGCTGGCGCGCATCCAGCATTTCCTGATTCACCATTACCAGATTGAGCACGCCCACCATTCAGATGGAATATCAGCCGTGCAACGGGCCGGACTGCCACCTGAATCAGGGGCTATCCGGCCATTCGCACCATCACCACTAACTGGAAAGCGCGTGTGAGCCTCGTTCGCGCGCGCTGTTGATCCACATCCGGCTGCCATTCAGGGCGATGAAGGTCAGGATCAGATACTCCAGCGACATCGCATAGACGCCTTGCAGTGCGAAGATCACCACGCTTATCACGTTGATAATCACCCACAGCAGCCAGTTTTCGACATACTTGCGCGTCATCAGGATCATCGCCACAATCGACAGCACCATCATGCAGGAGTCCCAGAACGGGAAGGCATCAGGCTGCAATTCCGGCACGGCAACCGACAATCCCAGCGCCTGCATCAGGTTGACGGCGACGCGAGTCAGGAAAGCAAATACCGGATCGATATACGCGGTCATCAGGCCAATCGCCACCACGCATACCGCCAGCCAGGCCAGCGCTTTTGGCAGCGGCAGCCAGCGAATTTTCAATTCAATCTCATGCTGGCTTGTTTTTGCGGGACCAGGCATACCAGCCGTAAATATTGGCGGCAAAGAAAAAATACCTGAAGCAGCAGGCTGGCGTAGAGTTGGATCTGAAAAAAGATGATCGCGAATAGCGTCACGTTAATCAGGCCGAAAAAAATAGTTGCTGATCTTTTCCAGGCTGGCAAGCCCGATACACAGCAAACCCGCAACGGTGCCAACAGCTTCAATCCATGACAGGTCGTAACCGCCAGCGCCAATTGGAATATGAACCAGAATGTTCTGTGTGCTAAAAAAATCCATCTTTCCCCCAGAGCGTTTTACGTTTTACGCTCGTAGTGTAGCCGCAAATTCCAGCATACGGTTGAGCGGCAGCAGCGGCCCCTTCTCGCAACGCCTGGTCAACGTGAATCTCATGGGCCTGCCCGCCCTGCTCTAACCCCTCAGCAATTGCCTTAAGGCCGTTCATCGCCATCCACGGACAATGCGCGCAGCTACGGCAGGTCGCCCCTTCTCCGGCTGTCGGCGCTTCAAGCAACTCTTTATCAGGCACCGCCTGCTGCATTTTATAGAAAAATGCCCCGGTCGGTCGCCACAATAAGCTGCTTATGCGGCAGCGTGCGGGCGGCATTAATCAGCTGGCTGGTAGACCCGACGGCATCCGCCATATCGACAATCGATTGTGGCGACTCAGGATGCACCAGCACGGCGGCATCCGGGTACAAACCTTTCATCCGGGTCAACGCCTGGGTTTTAAATTCATCATGAACGATACAGGCCCCCTGCCAGCAGAGCACATCCGCGCCGGTCTGCTTTTGCACGTAATGTCCCAGGTGGCGATCCGGCGCCCAGATAATTTTCTCGCCCAGACTGTCCAGATGTTCAATCAGTTCAACGGCGATACTGGAGGTAACAACCCAGTCAGCGCGGGCTTTGACGGCAGCAGACGTGTTGGCGTAAACCACTACCGTGCGATCCGGGTGGGCGTCGCAAAACGCGCTAAATTCGTCAATCGGACAGCCCAGATCCAGCGAGCATTCCGCCTGTAGAGTCGGCATCAGGATGGTTTTTTCCGGGCTGAGAATTTTGGCCGTCTCGCCCATAAAACGGACGCCAGCGACCAGCAACGTGGAGGCAGGATGTTTCGCGCCAAATCGCGCCATCTCCAGCGAGTCGGAAATGCATCCTCCGGTTTCTTCAGCCAGTTGCTGGATTTCGGGATCGGTGTAATAGTGCGCCACCATGACGGCATCGCGCGCTTTCAGCAGACGTTTGATTTTCTCGCGGTAGAATTGCTTTTCATCCACGCTTAGCGGGGTCGGTTTCGGCGGAAACGGATAGATTGCGGCTTCCGGGTCAAACATTACGCTCATCATGCTTTCTCGTTTTACTGGCTTAACGAAATAACCGATATAAAGCGTAACCCACGCCACAATCGGTTAAATTTGTTTTATATGCTAAACAAGATAGCCGATTGGTTGGCAAAAGTCACAACAATTGCGCTTGATAATGCCGGATGGCGGCGCAAGCGCCTTATCCGGCCTACGGGTCGCCGACTGACGTCTTATCCGACCTGAACGAGTGCATCGCTGTAGGCCTGATAAGCGCAGCGCCATCAGGCACAAATTCTGCGCATAGCAAAAAGGCGCCTTTAGGGCGCCTTTTTACATTGGTGGGTCGTGCAGGATGACTCGGCTTCGCCTCGCCCTTCGGGCCGTTGCTGACGCAACGTTATCCTTCACGTTTAACACCTGAGAGCGATGTTAAAATTGGTGGGTCGTGCAGGATTCGAACCTGCGACCAATTGATTAAAAGTCAACTGCTCTACCAACTGAGCTAACGACCCCTTGCGGGATTTTACTGCTTAATCATTCAGGATGGTGGGTCGTGCAGGATGACTCGGCTTCGCCTCGCCCTTCGGGCCGTTGCTGACGCAACGTTATCCTTCACGTTCTCTACCAGTAACCACCTTTAAAACTGGTGGGTCGTGCAGGATTCGAACCTGCGACCAATTGATTAAAAGTCAACTGCTCTACCAACTGAGCTAACGACCCATACGGGTGTTACCTGAAAGATTTTACTCGGCACCAATTTAAAATTGGTGGGTCGTGCAGGATGACTCGGCTTCGCCTCGCCCTTCGGGCCGTTGCTGATGCAACGTTATCCTTCACGCTTAACATCTGAGTGTGATGCTAAAACTGGTGGGTCGTGCAGGATTCGAACCTGCGACCAATTGATTAAAAGTCAACTGCTCTACCAACTGAGCTAACGACCCGAGTGGTGGGTGATGACGGGATCGAACCGCCGACCCCCTCCTTGTAAGGGAGGTGCTCTCCCAGCTGAGCTAATCACCCGATACTACGCTGGATACTGCTTACTAACTAAATTAGTGGTGGGTCGTGCAGGATTCGAACCTGCGACCAATTGATTAAAAGTCAACTGCTCTACCAACTGAGCTAACGACCCACTTTTGCGCTGCTTTCGGTTTGTTTGATATCCCCTGGCAACGGCGGCATATATTACTGATTTCAGATTTCAGCGCAACAAAAATTTCGATGTAGATCACTCAACTGCTTAGGAATCGCACGACGAGACCAGAAATAACGCGATTTCTGGTCGCGTGGTGTGCATTACATCGCGTTAAGACGTTTTTGCGCTTGTTTTGCGCCATCAGTGCCAGGGTATTTACTGATAACCTGCTGATAAACCGCTTTGGCTTTTGCCGCGTCGCCTTTGTCCTGCATGATGACGCCGACTTTGTACATCGCGTCAGCCGCTTTTGGTGACTTCGGGTAGTTTTTGACTACCGAGGCAAAATAAAATGCGGGCATCATCTTTTTTACCCTTGTTGTAATTCAACTGGCCGAGCCAGTAATTGGCATTCGGCTGATAAGTTGAGTCCGGGTATTTTTTTTATGAAGTTCTGAAACGCCACAATCGCATCATCCTGGCGGGACTTATCCTGCACCAGAGCAATTGCCGCATTGTAATCGGTATTGGCGTCGCCGCTTTGTACCGGCGCGCCTGACGTCGCCGCGCCCGCGCCAGGCGCAGGTGTTGCGGTTGCCGCCCCGCTTTGCTCGCCGCCCGCCGACGGCGTCGCTGCGCTACCGCTGCTCAGACTGTCCATCTGTAGCAGGATCTGCTTCTGCCGTTCAACAACCTGATTCAATTGATACTGGCTTTCCTGGATTTGACCACGCAGGGAATCAATATCGGACTGATTATCAGAGAGTTGTTGCTGGAGTTGGGTTAAAAGCTGGCTGTGAGCATTCGAAATACGCTCGAGTTGAGTGACGCGGTCTTCGACCGAGCCTGAGCCGACACTACTGATTGGCGCCTGAGCAAAAGCGGCCCAGGGGGCCGCTATGCCAACCAGTAACGACAGACTCAACAGGTGATGTCTGAAGTTACTGCTCATGCAATTCTCTTAGTAAACCAGTACGGCGCGACGGTTTTTAGCGTAAGCCGCTTCGTCGTGACCCAGTACTGCGGGTTTTTCTTTACCGTAAGAAACGATGGAGATCTGGTCAGCAGAAACGCCTTTACCCTGCAAGTACATCTTAACAGCGTTAGCACGGCGTTCGCCCAGGGAGATGTTGTACTCAGGAGTACCACGTTCGTCCGCATGACCTTCTACGGTGACTTTGTAAGACGGGTTGCTACGCAGGAAGTTAGCGTGCGCATCCAGCATTGCCGCGAAGTCAGAACGGATATCGTACTTGTCCAGATCGAAGTAAACGATGTTGTTCTGCTGCAATTGCTGCATCTGCAAACGCGCTTGCTCTTCAGAAGACATGTTGCCGCTGCCGTTCGCATCCATCCCAGTGCCTGCACCCAGCATGCCTTCGCTGCCGTCATTGCTGGCGTTCTTGTTGGAAGAACATGCAGCAATTGCCATAACAGGCAGAGCGATCATCAGCCCTTTCAGCACTTTGTTCAGTTGCATTTCAATGATTCCTTTACTAATCAATTAATTATTATCACAGATACGGCGACCAGGCAGGGAATTTAACCTGACCATCGGTTGCCGGAAGACGCGCCTTGAAACGCCCATCTGTAGAAACCAAATTCAGCACGGATCCCATCCCCTGAGAAGAGCTGTAGATTACCATAGTGCCGTTAGGTGCCAGACTTGGCGTTTCATCCAGGAACGTTGACGACAGAACCTGTACGCCACCCGCTACCAGATCTTGTTTGGCAATGTGCTGCTGACCATTCGCCGAGCTTACCATTACCATAAATTTACCGTCGCTGCTCACATCCGCATCCTGGTTTTGCGAACCTTCCCAGGTGATACGCTGCGGAGCACCGCCGTTTACATTAACTTTATACACCTGCGGACGACCGGCCTGGTCAGAGGTAAAGGCCAGGTTCTGGCTGTCCGGGAACCATGTTGGTTCGGTGTTGTTGCTGCGACCATCCGTCACCTGACGAATCTGACCAGAACCAATGTCCATCACATACAGGTTCAGGCTACCGGTTTTAGACAGGGCAAACGCCAGTTTGCTGCCATCCGGCGAGAACGCAGGCGCGCCGTTGTGACGCGGGAACGATGCAACCTGACGCACAGCCCCCGTTAGCCAGCGTCTGGATAACCAGCGCGGAACGACCGCTTTCGAAGGTCACGTAGGCCAATTTAGAGCCGTCAGGAGACCACGCGGAGACATCAGCGGTTGCGGAGAACGGTGAACCACGAACTGGTTGTAGCCATCGTAGTCAGACACGCGCAACTCATACGGGAACTGGCCGCCGTTAGTCTGCACAACGTAAGCGATACGGGTGCGGAATGCGCCCTTGATGCCGGTCAGCTTCTCAAACACTTCATCACTTGCAGTATGGCCAGCATAACGCAGCCACTGCTTGTTCACTTTGTAAGAGTTCTGCGCCAGTACAGTACCCGGTGCGCCGCCGGTGTCAACCAGCTGATAAGCAACATTGTAGGAACCGTCAGGATTCGGAGTCACCTGGCCGACAACAACCGCATCAATACCCAGCGCAGACCATGCCGCCGGCTGAACTTCTTGCGCCGTACCCGGCTGCTGCGGCAGACGAGAGCGATCCAACGGATTGAATTTACCGCTGTTGCGCAGGTCAGCGCCAACGATGCCGCCAATATCTTCAGGCGCAGCTCCCGGCCCTGCCCACTGGAATGGCACAACGCCAATCGGGCGCGCCGAGTCCACCCCCTGGGTGATCTCGATACGTACTTCTGCGTGCAGCACCGCTGCCCACAGCATTAAGAAACCAAATGCTACTCGTAATGCCTGCTTCATCATATCTCCCTTATCCGGGCGGAAAGCCCACGATAATTTAGCAGAATGTTAACAAACTCAAATACACAAAACTACCAGAACCCAGCGACTCTCGTTGCGTGCCTTTCCCCGCCGTGACGGGGAAAGTTTAGCTTACGGTTTAAAGTCCAGAGGTGCATTTTTAAACACTTCGTATACCGCCTGGCTTGGTGGTTTTGGAATCTTCGCCTGTCGGGCCGCAGCAAGCGCTGCCTGACAAAGCGCGGGATCGCCACCTTCAGACTGAATATCCAGCAACAGGCCGTCTGGCGCCAGTTTTATACGCAACGTACAGGTTTTACCTGCATAGGACGATGCGTCGTAAAACTTACTTTCAATGGCCGATTTAATCTGCCCGGCATAGTTGCTGATATCCGCGCCTGATGCGCCATTGTTTTTAGTATTACCACTCCCCGCAGGAGAAGCATTGCTTCCTGCCGCTCCGCCGCCGGTTTTCGGCGCATTCTTACCGGAGCTTAAATCGCCCAACAGGTCATCGACGCCAGATGCGGCAGCGGCTTTTTCGGCTGCGGCTTTCTTCGCAGCAGCCGCTTTATCTGCCGCAGCTTTCTTATTGGCAGCAGCCTTCTCAGCAGCAGCTTTTTTGCTGCTGCCGCTTTCTCAGCGGCGGCTTTGTCGGCGGCAGCTTTCTTCTCTGCGGCCGCTTTTTCAGCAGCAGCCTTTTCTGCCGCAGCTTTCTTCGCGGCCTCTGCCTGAGCCTGCTTAGCCGCCTCGGCTTCCGCTTTTTTCTTCGCGTCGGCGGCGGCTTTTGCCGCTTCAGCTTCGGCTTTCTTCTTCGCATCAGCAGCCGCTTTTACCGCTTCAGCTTCCGCTTTTTTCTGCGCTTCCGCCGCTGCTTTAGCCTGCGCGTCCGCTTTCGCTTTCGCATCCGCTGCGGCTTTCGCCGCCGCTTCTTCAGCCTGTTTCTGCTGCTCCTGCGCTTTCTTCGCGGCCGCTTCCGCTTGTTTCTGCTGTTCCGCCTGCTCGCGCGCCTGTTCTTGCGCAGCTAAACGTTCTTTCTCAAGTTGCTTCAGTCGTTCCTGTTCAGCCGCCTGCTTCTCGCGAAGCTCTTCAGCTTGCTGCTGCGCCTGTTTCTCACGCTGTTCCGCCGCACGCTTCGCGCTCGCCTGTTGCTGCTGCTGACGATCGTACTGCTGAACAACTGCGCCGGGATCGACCATGACGGCGTCGATGGAAGAACCACCGCCGCCCCCGGCTGAAGCCTCTATATGCTCATCGAACGAACTCCAGATCAGCACTGCAAATAAGATGACATGCAGTACCGCTGAAATAATTATCGCCCGTTTGAGCTTGTCGTTTTGTTCGGTTGCCTTTGACACTCTCGGTTCCCAAAAACTGTGCGCCTGTTACTTGCTATCTTTACGTCCCGGAGACGCAGAAGATCAGATAGGCTGCGTCATCAAGCCAACCGATTTCACGCCCGCACTGGTGTAACAAGTTCAGCGCTTTAATTATTTCATCGTAAGGCACGTCTTTCGCGCCACCGATTAAGAAGACCGTTTTCGGATTGGACTCCAGGCGACTTTTCGCTTCGGCAATAACCTGCTCTGGCGGCAACTGATCCATCCTGTCTTTCTCAACCACCACGCTGTATTGCCCAATACCGGAAACTTCAATAATGACCGGCGGATCGTCATTGGTGCTGACGGCCTGCGACTCGGTCGCGTCCGGGCAGATCGACTTCCACACTCTGGGTAATGATCGGCGCCGTCGCCATGAAGATCAGCAGCAGCACCAACAGTACGTCGAGCAACGGTACAATGTTGATTTCGGACTTGAGATCGCGACGACCTCGTCCACGCGTTCTGGCCATGGCTTACCCCTTGTTGCTCTCGCTACTGGTAAACGCCTGACGGTGCAGAATGGCGGTGAACTCTTCCATAAAGTTGTCGTAATTCAGTTCCAGCTTGTTCACGCGCTGATTCAGACGGTTGTAGGCCATAACCGCTGGAATCGCCGCAAACAGACCGATAGCCGTTGCAATCAGCGCTTCCGCGATACCCGGCGCCACCATTTGCAGCGTCGCCTGTTTCACCGCACCGAGGGCGATAAACGCGTGCATAATCCCCCATACCGTACCAAACAGACCAATATACGGACTGATGGAACCCACGGTGCCGAGGAAAGGAATGTGCGTCTCTAATGTTTCCAGCTCACGGTTCATGGAGATACGCATCGCACGGGACGCCCCCTCAACAACCGCTTCCGGCGCATGGTTATTTGCACGATGCAGACGCACAAACTCTTTGAACCCGCTATAGAAGATTTGTTCCGAACCCGCGAGACTATCACGACGCCCTGGCTCTCCTGATACAGGCGAGACAGTTCGATTCCAGACCAGAATTTATCTTCGAACGCTTCCGCTTCGCGCGCCGCAGCGTTAAGAATACGAGTCCGCTGGATGATGATAGCCCAGGATGCGATTGAAAAACCAATCAAAATCAACATGATAAGTTTAACCAGAAGGCTTGCCTTCAGGAACAAATCAAGGATATTCATGTCAGTCACTGCTTAAACTCCGCGACAATAGACTTGGGAAGCGCACGAGGCTTCATTTTGAGTGGATCAACGCAAACAATCAGAACTTCCGCTTCGTTGAGCACGTTGTTCTCTGCGTTGACAATGCGTTGCGTGAAAACCAAAGAGGTGCCACGCATTGACGTAATTTCAGTTTGGACTTCGAGCATATCGTCGAGTCGCGCAGGCGCATAATATTCCAGCGTCATTTTACGCACCACGAAGGCAACCCGTTCAGCCAACAGCACCTGTTGACTGAAGTGATGATGACGCAGCATCTCTGTGCGTGCTCTTTCATAAAAAGCGACGTAACTGGCGTGGTAAACCACACCACCGGCGTCGGTATCCTCATAATAGACACGAACCGGCCATCGAAATATATTCACTGTACATCCCGGTAATGCAAAAAAAGTTAACGCTTTTAAACGTTGCTACTATACGCGCGCGGATGAGGCTTGGGAATGGGGGGAAGTTAAGGGAGAGTAAAAATTTATGGGCTTATGAAAACCCATAAATTTTTAAGGATACTTCTTATTCAAAAGAAGAAGAAAATCAGACCAACAATAAGCACGATATCAGCGAGCAGCGGGCAAAAGATCCCCTGCCAGTGAACGGCGCGAGGACGAAATCCTACGCCATGAATCACGCCGTACAGACGGCCCACATCAGCAGAAAACCATGCCAGATTTCCAGCTCGCTTGTTTTCGCCGCGAAACGCGTCGGGTCCCAGAAGATGCAGCCTGCCAACACTAACGCCAGCATAAAGGAAAGCGCCCGTAATGGGCGCTTATCCATTACCGCATACAACGTTGCGATAATACTGGTCATTAGCTGTCTTCTTGTCCGGCTTTACCTGATTCTACGTGCTCAAGCGCCAGCGCAGTAATTATCCCAAATGCACAGGCAAGAAGCGTTCCCAGAATCCATGCGAAATACCACATTTTTAGCTCCTTACTTAGTACAGAGAGTGGGTGTTGCTTTCAATATGTTCTTTAGTGATGCGGCCGAACATTTTCCAGTAACACCAGCTGGTGTAGATCAGAATGATCGGTACAAACACCAACGCAACCCAGGTCATCAGGTTCAGCGTTCTCTGGCTGGAGGTCGCATCCCACATGGTCAGGCTCGCATTCATCATGGTGCTGGAAGGCATCACAAACGGGAACATTGCGATACCAGCAGTCAGGATGATGCAGGCCAGGGTCAGAGAAGAGAACAGGAATGCCCATGCTCCTTTCTCCATACGGGAGGTCAGGATAGTCAGCAGCGGCAGAACCACGCCCAGCGCCGGAACCAGCCACAGGATCGGCGTACTGTTGAAGTTCACCATCCACGCACCGGCTTCACGCGCGACTTCTTTGGTCAGCGGGTTAGATGCGGCGTGATGATCCATCGCGGAAGTCACGACATAACCATCAATACCGTAAACCACCCATACGCCCGCCAGCGCGAAGCACACCAGCGTAACCAGCGCGGCTACCTGTGCCGTCGTGCGGGAACGCAGGTGCAGCTCACCCACGGTACGCATTTGCAGATAGGTCGCGCCCTGGGTAATGATCATCCCTACGCTGACGATACCTGCCAGCAGGCCAAACGGGTTCAGCAACTGGAAGAAGTTACCGGTGTAGTACAGACGCAGATACTCGTCGATATGGAACGGTACGCCCCTGTAACAGGTTGCCGAACGCCACGCCGATAACCAGCGGCGCACAAAGCTCCCCACGAAGATGCCCCAGTCCCACATGTTGCGCCAGCGGGTGTCTTCAATCTTGGAACGGTAGTCAAAACCGACCGGACGGAAGAACAAGGACGCCAGCACGAGGATCATCGCCACATAGAAACCAGAAAACGCCGCAGCGTAAACCATCGGCCAGGCGGCGAACAGCGCACCACCGGCGGTGATCAGCCACACCTGGTTACCGTCCCAGTGCGGGGCGATGGAGTTGATCATAATTCGACGCTCGGTGTCGTTACGACCGAGGAAACGGGTGAGCATGCCCACCCCCATGTCGAAGCCATCGGTAACCGCAAAACCGATCAGCAGAATGCCAACCAGCAGCCACCAGATAAAACGCAATACTTCATAATCGATCATTTGACGACTCCTGTCTTAGCGTGCCGGCTGAGAGGCCACATTGGGCTGCTCAAAGTGATAGCGACCGGTTTTCAGGCTGCTTGGGCCACGGCGTGCAAACTTGAACATTAAGTACAGCTCCGCCACCAGGAACAGGGTATACAGGCCGCAAATCAGGATCATGGAGAACAGCAGGTCACCGACCGTCAGTGACGAGTTCGCCACGGCGGTTGGCAGCACCTCACCGATCGCCCACGGCTGACGACCATATTCGGCAACGAACCAGCCTGCTTCTACAGCAATCCACGGCAGCGGGATGCCGTACAGCGCCGCGCGCAGCAGCCATTTTTTCTCACCGATGCGGTTACGAATGACGCTCCAGAAGGAGAGCGCGATGATCGCCAGCAGCAGGAAGCCGCACGCAACCATGATACGGAACGCAAAGTACAGCGGCGCAACGCGTGGGATGGAGTCTTTGGTCGCCATCTCAATTTGCGCTTCGGTCGCGTCAGTGACGTTCGGCGTATAGCGTTTAAGCAGCAGACCGTAGCCCAGATCTTTCTTCACGTTATTGAACTGGTCGCGAACGGCCTGGTCGGTAGAACCGGCACGCAGTTCTTCCAGCAGCGCGTAGGCTTTCATCCCGCTACGGATACGTTCTTCATGCTGCACCATCAGGTCTTTCAGACCCGATGACCGGCGTATCGACGGAGCGAGTCGCGATAATACCCAGCGCGTAAGGGATCTGGATAGCCAGTTTGTTTTCCTGCGTCTCCTGATCCGGGATACCGAACAGGGTGAAGGAAGCAGGCGCTGGCTGGGTTTCCCATTCCGCTTCAATCGCGGCGAGTTTGGTTTTCTGCACGTCGCCCATTTCGTAGCCGGATTCGTCACCCAGCACGATAACAGACAGCACAGCAGCCATACCGAAGCTGGCGGCGATAGCAAAGGAGCGTTTAGCGAACGCGATGTCGCGACCTTTCAGCAGGTAGTAAGCACTGATACCGAGGATGAACATTGCACCGGTCACATAGCCAGACGCCACAGTGTGAACGAATTTCACCTGCGCAACCGGGTTAAGCACCAGTTCGGAGAAGCTCACCATCTCCATACGCATGGTTTCGAAGTTGAAATCCGATGCGATAGGGTTCTGCATCCAGCCGTTCGCCACAAGTATCCACAGCGCAGACAGGTTGGAACCCAGCGCCACCAGCCAGGTGACACACATATGCTGGACTTTGCCCAGACGGTCCCAGCCAAAGAAGAACAGACCTACAAAGGTGGATTCGAGGAAGAAGGCCATCAAACCTTCGATTGCCAGCGGCGCACCGAAGATATCCCCCTACATAGTGGGAATAGTAAGGACCAGTTAGTCCCGAACTGGAACTCCATGGTCAGGACCGGTAGCCACACCCAGAGCGAAGTTGATACCAAACAACTTGCCCCAGAACTTGGTCATATCTTTATAAATCTGTTTGCCGGAAAGGACGTATACGTTTCCATAATGGCCAGCAGGAACGCCATACCGAGCGTCAGCGGCACAAACAGGAAGTGGTACATCGCGGTCAAGGCAAACTGTAAGCGCGACAGTTCGACTATATCTAACATCATGACTCCTTGCTCATCGCATGAAGACTCCGAGAGTGAACCCCGTTAGAAAGGGTCACACGCATGCCCCAATAAAATTTATTTGCTCCCCTTCACCGTTGCCGTTTCATCATCAGAGGAAACAGCAATGATAAAAAGTTACAAACATGTTAATAAAAAACCTAAATTGATCCCGCAAATATATTACGCCGTAAAATCCCTACAATAAACAGGTTTTTATTGAGTCAAATTTGCATTTTTCGACATTGATCAATTTATAGCTAATTTACCAGTTTCAGGCCAATTTGATCGGCGACAATTTATCGCGTTTTGATATCTTTTTCCAAGCATTAAACATTGATTTAAATCAAAAACACCAAAATTCGTTAACGGTGTATACAATGCGTAAACACAGTGAAAACAATGTTGCGCATATGTATCTCTGAGGGTGTTGGCGGTTATCTAATAGAAAGGTATATATAAAAAAACAGCATTTCATTTAACGTTATCATCGACGACATTCTTTTGCCGTCTGCAACTATTTAGCGTAGACGCTTCAGCGTAATTTTCCACAGGGTCAATTCGCCATGAAAATAATCACAAATATTTTACTTTTGAGCCCATTGAAATTAACACCGGATTGTTATTATTCCGTTAACAATAAAGCCACGCTAAGCGTGGCTTTAATCTGTTTGTCTGAGATTCAGGCAAGCGTGTAGCTAAACGTTCGGGACTGCCCCGGCAGAAAGAGGCCAGTCCCACTTGCGCCCTCTCCTTTCGCAGGGCACGCCTGTTCATCCATCATGGTCTCTGTACATGCGCTAACGGCTCTGCCGAAGGCAACGGTGGCATCACATGAGGTTGTTTCGGACGGATTGTACAGGCGCAGGATGACATCATCGCGATCCTCTGCTTTTTTCAGCGCGCTTAACAGGCAGCCCACCGGCGACATCGTTAACAGGCTGTAATGTTCCGGTACGCAAACATCGGCCTTGTTGAGTTTCATCGCATCCCAGGGAATTTTGTTATAGCACTGAACAGGCGTCAGCCACGCCTTTGCCTGTTGCGCGACACCGGCGCTAAAAGGCGTTCCGCTATAGCTGAACAGGCTAAACCGACTGCGTAGCATTCCGCGCATTTGTGAATCCGGCACCGCCATTTTGATGCCGGAAGGCCGCCCTGGTCGCAGCAGTAGATCCTCTTTCCCCCAGCAGCCCCACCCCACGCAGGAGCGTCAAGGCGAACGTTTTCTTCCCTTCGCCGATAACTTCAAATTCACGTAATCCCTCCGTGAAAAGCGCAAGGCCATTTCTCTCTTCCTGAAGCGCCGCATAGTTCAGCATATTCCAGACCGGCACCGGCGCCTCTTTCCACCCCTCTTCCTGCCAGTTTTCCATCGCGCTGTCCTGTACCGGACGCGTCACTGCGCCCAAACTGGGTGTCCGCCAGCACAACATCCGTCGTGAACGGCGTGGGGATTAACACCCGCACGCGGTGATCGTCAGCCTGATTATCCAGCGCCACCTCAACATCAATGCGTCTGCTGTTATGGCTCAGGGTGACGGCGATCTCCACGCCTAACGTTCCGTTGCGCTGCCTCGCGCTGCGTTCGGCAAGATTCGCCGGAACCGCCAGGGTATAGCGAATGACAACCCTGCTCTGCCACGCGTCATGAATCACTTCATATTCCGGTTTTGCCGTCGTCGAAGTAAGCAGCCACTCTTCTCTGGCGGGAGAGTAATCGTACTCATCGCCATCGTCTGACCCCTCTTCCAGCGCCAGTATGCGCTGATAACGCACGCCGCTGTCTTTATCGCGCAGGTTCAGCGTACCGTCATCATTCGCCGTAATCTGCCAGAACGCGTTCTCCAGCAGCGCTTCTGATGAAACCGTCGGGTTCACCACATTGCCCGCAGCGTTCGGTTCGATATAAAGCGTGCGATAGCCCATTGAAGGGATAATCTGCTGGATCTGGATATCAAATTCCATAAACGGCTCGTAGTTACCGTAATGCACAATCTGGCGGTCAATTAAACCGGGATCGATCTCCCGGGCATGGCGAATGCAATAAGGAATGGCGTTGCCCCGATCATCCCGCAGAGAGAACTGGCTGGCGCGCAGGCGTACCGTGGTGTTAATCACCTCTTCACGCGGCCACGGCATCAGGTTAAACAGCACCAGTTTGTCGGCATCGCTCTGCGGCATGTTGTCGGCGATTTTGCGCTGATAAAAACAGATCAGGTTGTCGGCCATATCCTCAGCCAGCTCGAAACGGGAGGCAATTTCGCGGTGTACTTTGTCACTGCAACAGCAGCCGATGCTGTCGTGGGCGTGATTCTTCAGAATCTCTTTCCACATTTTCTCCAGCAGGCCGTGGTGATACTCAAACCCCAGCGTCCAGGCCAGCGTCGCCAGCGGCTCAAGAATGTTGACGATTTTGTTCTCGATGCGCGCATGGGCGATTTTGATGTCCATCCGCGTCGAACCAATGGTGCGATGAACGCGCATATATTTGCCATCAATAAACTCGCCTTTCAGCGTGGCAAGCTGCTCGCGGCGGGCTTCTATGTGTTCAAACACCTCTTCAAAGCGGCTCATCACAAACTTACGCTGCGGGTAGATTTCGCGCAGTTTATCCATTACCGCAAAGATATTTTGCTGCAACGGCATCTGATCGTGGCCATTCGGCAGCAAAATTTCTTTGGTCAGCGACGCGCGCTCCAGCACATCGAAGTAGCTGTCGAGACGTTTACGCAGCCCGGCCTCGTCCTCCGGTAAGTACTTACCAATCGCGTAGCCCAGCGGCAGCACCTGCGCCGTCACTTCACTGCCATCCGCGCTTTGCCATAAAAATTCGGTTTTATCGGTGCCGTGGCGTTCCGAACAACCACGCCAGAACATGGCGCGGGTAATACCGAAACCGTTATAGATATGCGGAAGCTGCCCCGACATGCCGAACGAATCCGGCAGATAGCCAATTTTCATCGGTTCGCCAAACGCCAGGCAGTCGCGCATACCGTACATCAGATTACGCACGATCGACTCCCCGGATACCAGCGTGGTATCCGTTTGGGTATACCACGGGCCGATGATCAGTTTTCCGGCCTGCACCAGTTTTCTTACCCGCGCTTTATTTTCCGCTTTGACGGCGAAATAGTCCTCCAGCACCGCCGTCTGCCCGTCAAGGACATAGTATTTATACTCTGCATCCTGCTCCAGGCGGGTCAGGATCTCCTCCATATTGTTGACCAGCAAAATACGTGACGCTTCCGTGGTGAAATACCATTCACGATCCCAGTGCATGTGCGGCGTAATGTGAACGCGAGATACTGCTTTCATCTTCGTTTCCTGTTAGTTCGTTTATGGCAACACATTGTTAGTCAGATACTTGCCCTGCTTTACCGCATGACGACGCCAGAACAGCAGGATGGTGGTCGATATCGCTGTCCCCACTAACGCTGCGCCAAACCAGCCTGCGGCGGCGACGAAACCGCCGTATCCGGCGTCATGCAAAAGAAAGAGTGAGAAAATGCCTGCGCCCGGCGTCGAAAGACCAATGTTCATCGCGCCGACAATCGCGCCCGTCACCATTGACCCCAGAACAAAAGAACCGATAACCCGCAGCGGATCTTCAATCGCCATCGGGATTGCCCCTTCCGTAATGCCCGCCAGCCCCAGTAGCCAGGTCGACTTTCCTGTTTCGATCTCAAACTCTTTGAACAGCCTCGGCGCCAGCATCGTTGATGCCGTTACGGTGAAGGCGGACACCATTTTGACCGAGGCGAAAATGGCATACGGGCCGTAGACGCCGTTCGCCATCGCCCCAAGGCAGAACGCGTAAGACGCTTTATTGACCGGCCCGCCCAAATCGAAAGAACACATAAAGCCGAGAATCGCGCCAAGCAGCAGCGCATTGGCGCCGCTCAGCCCATTAAGCCAGGCGGTCAGCGCGTTGTTGATCCACGCAACGGGCTCGCCCACCACAAACAGCATCAGGCTGCCCGCGCCTAAGGTGCCGATGACCGGATACAGATAGAAGGTCAGGAAGCCGTTGAATTTGCTGCTCAGGCGGAAGATGGTTTTTCACCCAGCGCATCAGATATCCGGCGATCAACCCCCCCGCGATCGCGCCGAGAAAGCCGGAGCCAATCATATTGGCGGCAAGACCGGCGGCGAATCCGGGAGCCAGCGCAGGTTTATCCGCCAGCGAATAGGCGGTATAAGCGGCGAGCACCGGCACCATCAGGATGCCGAGCATCCCACCGCCCAGCTTGCGATACATCCACAGCCAGGAGTTCTCCTGATCGAAGAGATGCTGCAAGCCGAGCATTTGCGCCAGCAGCACCGACACGGCCAGTACGGTTCCCCCGGCGACAATCAGCGGCACGGCGAACGAGATGCCGCTCAACAGCGCCTGTTTTAACTCCGTTTTCAGACTCTTAGGCGCTGCCGTTTCCTGGTAAACCGCGCGATCGCCCTGCACGGGCTCCAGCGCCAGCGCTTGTTGGATCAATGCTTCGGCATGGCGGATAGGTTCGGCGACGGGCACCGACAGCGCAGGAATGCCCGCAAAGCGCTCACTCTCTTTTATCGCCACCTCTGCGGCGAAAATGCAGGCTTTTGCCGCGTTGAGCTGCTGCGCGGTAAGACGGCCTTCAATTCCGTTAGCGCCCTGCTTTTCCACATACACGTTCACGGCCCAGTTTGCGTCCCGCTTTTTCCAGATACTCCGCCGCCATATAGGTGTGCGCAATCCCCGCCGGGCACGCCGTTACGCAGACGATGGTCGGCGCATCCCGTAAGGGCTGAAAAGCGCTTTCCTGATATTGGTCGTCCAGCGCCGACAGTAGCTCATCCGCCGTGGTCGCTGCCAGAATCCTCGCGCGGGTGTCATCATCCGCCAGTCGCGTGGTGAGTGCGGTCAGCAACTGCATATGGGTGCTTCCGCTTCGCCTGGCGGAATGGCGAGCAGAAAAATCAGCGTCACCGCTTCCGGCCCGTCAACCCCCTTCCCACATCATGGGTTCGCGCAGGGTGGCCACGGCAAATGCCGCTTCTTTAACCGCCGACGTTTTACCATGCGGCACCGCCAGCCCTTCTCCCAACGCCGTTGGGCCCCCTGGCTTTCACGCAAAAAGGACTTCTTCAAGGTAAGCATCGGGAATCTGAAATTTTCCCCAGTTGCACAAGCCGCTGGGGTTAACGCGTGAATAGCCTCTTCACGACTGCCAAACCGGGCGTTCAGGCATAACGCATCGCGGGTGGGTTAACGTCGTCAGGTTCATCATAGTCCTCACACTGTCATTGTATGTTTCAGAAATTGTGCCAGATGAAACAATACATTTATGTGATCATTTTCACTTACGCAAAATAATTTGTATTTAATTTGTATTATTTACAAGAGCTATTGATCGGGCATAATCAACGAAGTCGTATTAATTCATTCATACAAAAGTAAAAAGATGAGCCAAAAACCGTTATACCGACAGATTGCTGACCGAATCCGCGAGCAGATTGAACGTGGCGAACTGAAAGCAGGCGACGCGTTACCCACCGAGCAGGCATTGCAGCATGCGTTTGGCGTGAGCCGGGTCACGGTACGTCAGGCGCTCAAGCAACTGACCGAACAGCAGATCATCGAAAGCATTCAGGGCAGCGGGACCTATGTGAAAGAAGAGCGGGTCAATTACGATATCTACCAGCTAACCAGCTTTTACGAAAAACTCGCCGATCGCCATGTTGACACCCACAGTGACGTTTTGGTTTTTGAAGTGATCCCGGCGGATGACTTTCTGCGCAACCAGTTACAACTGGCGGAGAACAACCGGGTCTGGCACGTAAAACGCGTGCGTTACATTAAGCAAAAGCCCGTCGCCCTCGAAGAGACATGGATGCCGCTGGCGCTCTTTCCCGACCTGACCTGGCAGGTGATGGAAAATTCCAAGTATCACTTTATTGAAGAGGTGAAACAGATGGTCATTGATCGCAGCGAGCAGGAGCTGATCCCGATCATGCCAACCGAAGAAATGAGCCGTACGCTGGCGATCAGCGCAAGTAAACCGATCCTGGAAAAGGTCTCTCGCGGATTTCTAAAAGACGGTCAGGTATTTGAATATAGCCGTAATGCGTTTAATACCGATGATTATAAATTTACGTTGATCGCGCGCAGAAAACAGCGCTGATCATGTTTTCTGTTCACGGTATTGTGACAATATGCTACCGGGCTCACAAATAATCCGCCCGGTAAGAAAGAACAAATTATTATCATATTTATCCTTTCATTAACAATGAACCGTGTTCCTATAGAAACATCCATTTCTGTTCCGTTATTTAACTCACAATTTTTGCCTTTGTATTATATTTATCTCTCAATAACCGTTTGCAAAAATAAATAAGACCGCGATCACAAACACAGCATATTATTTATTAACCCCCTGTTCCAATTAAATTAACCAGAGCTGGACAATCAATAATAACTCATTGATAACAAACACCCTTCCAATGATTAATTAAGAACATTAGTTTTAAGAAAGATATTTTGAAAATAGATCAATTGCATCCCTTCCCGCCTGCACAGACACTCCATGACTATTAAAAGGTTGCAGAAACCTGAGTGCGCAATATTAAACGACGAATCTTACCTTTTGTTCATCAGCTCTACAGAGGATTACTCATGAAAAAATCAACACTTGTTATTGGCGTCATTGGTGCTGACTGCCATGCAGTAGGCAATAAAGTTTTGGATCGCGTTTTTACTGCCCATGATTTTCGCGTAATCAATCTGGGGGTCATGGTAAGCCAGGATGAATATATTGATGCCGCAATCGAAACCGGCGCCGATGCGATTGTCGTGTCATCCATTTACGGCCACGGCGATATCGACTGCCTCGGTTTGCGTGAACGCTGCATCGAACGCGGTATTGGTGACATTCTGCTCTATGTCGGCGGCAATCTGGTGGTGGGTAAACATGACTTTGCCGACGTGGAAGCGAAGTTTAAAGAGATGGGCTTTAACCGCGTCTTTGCGCCAAGTCATGATCTGGAAGATGTGTGCCGGTTAATGGCCGGGGACATTAACCCGCGTCATGGTGTTGAACAGCGCTGCCTTGAAGAGGCCATCTGATGCAAATCGTCTCTGTCGATATCGGCTCGACATGGACCAAAGCCGCCCTCTTCGCCAGGGAGGGGGATGCGTTAACCCTGGTGAACCATGTCCTGACGCCAACCACCACATACCATCTGGCAGACGGTTTTTTTGCCAGTCTGAATCAGGTGCTGAATGTCGCCGATGCTCGTCCGTTGCTGAAAAGCGGCGAAGTGCAGTTGAAATACTCCTCATCGGCAAAAGGCGGGCTCGCCGTCGCCGCTATGGGGCTGGTGCCGTCTATCACGCTGGAATCCGCAAAAGTTACTGCCCACTCAGCGGGGGCGAAGATCGCGCAATATTACGCGTATAAGCTCAACCGCCATGACATCCAGGCGTTAGAAAACTCGCCGCCGGACATCCTGCTGTTTACCGGCGGTACGGATGGCGGCGAAGAAAGCTACGGTCTGGCGAATGCGCGCGCGCTGGCGAACTCAAATCTGGATTGCGCGATTATTTATGCCGGAAACCGTGACATTCAGGATGAGGTACAGGCCATTCTGGGGCACAAAGATCTGACCACGGTAGACAACATTCTGCCCGACCTCGATCACCCGAATCCGTATGCCGCCCGCCAGGCCATTTGCGATCTGTTCCTGTCCCGCATCGTGAAAGGCAAAGGGCTGGACGTGATTGTTGGCGAAACCGGCGAAGAGCCGATGCCAACGCCGTGGACCGTCTACGAGCTGGTTAAAGCCATCAGCGACATCGACAGCGCATGGAAAGAGTTCATGCTGATCGATATGGGCGGCGCCACCACCGACGTGTACTCCGCCTGCGCCAATATGCTCTCTCCCGATACCGTGCTGCATGGCGTGCCGGAACCGTTCGTCAAACGCACCGTTGAAGGCGATCTCGGGATGCGCGTCTCTGCCCTTGTGGTCGGAGAAAGCACCCAGGAGATGGTAAACGTCGTGTTTGCCCAACAGCCTGAGCGTCAGGAGGCGTTCTACGGCTATCTGCGCCACCTGGTTTCCCACCCCGATTACCTTCCCCGCAGCGACGAAGAGAAATTCTTCGACGCCCTGCTGGCAGGGCTGTGCGTGGGTTATGCCAGCGAACGTCACGCGGGCACCAAAAAGCAGGTCTGCACCTGCGTGGGCAACGTCGACTTACAGATGGGGCGCGACCTCACCACCGTTCGCAAAGTTGTCGGTTCCGGCGGATGGCTCTCCCGCGCCAGTCAGTTCGACATCCATCGCTGGTTGAAATACCGCGAGCTGGACGATGACGGCAGACGCATTCTCTTACCCGGGCAGTTTGACTATTACCGCGATTCAAAAGGCTTGCTTCCTCTGCTGGCGAACGTCGCCAGGCTGTACCCGCAGCTCGCCGCTCGCACCAGTATTCAATGTTTAACCCTATAAAACCTAAGGCAGCTACGAATGGAACTCCGAAATAAAAAATTAACCCATGACGAATTCATGACCGAGCGGCATCAGGTATTGCAAACCTGGCATACCGGCAAGGACGTCGAGAATTTTGAAGATGGCGTGAAGTATCAGCAAACCATTCCAGAGAAAAAACGCTTTTCTCACGCCCTGTTAAAAGCCGATCAGGAAGGCAAAACGCTCAGCCAGCCGCGCGCGGGCGTGGCGCTGATGGATGAACACATCGCGCTGCTCAAAACGTTGCAGGAAGAGTGCGATCTGCTTCCCAGCACCATCGATGCCTATACCCGTCTGAACCGTTACGAAGAAGCGGCGATCGGTATTCAAAAATCCATCGAAGCAGGCACCTCTAAGCTGAACGGCCTGCCGGTTGTCAACCACGGCGTTGCTGCCTGCCGCCGGATGACGGAAGCGCTGGAAAAACCCATTCAGGTTCGTCACGGTACGCCGGATGCGCGACTGCTGGCAGAAATCGCGATGGCCAGCGGCTTCACCAGCTACGAAGGCGGCGGCATCTCCTACAACATTCCTTACGCCAAGCGCGTCACGCTGGAAAAATCAATCCGCGACTGGCAGTACTGCGACCGTCTGATGGGAATGTATGAAGAACACGGCATCCGCATTAACCGCGAGCCGTTCGGCCCGCTGACCGGCACGCTGATCCCGCCGTTTATGTCCCACGCGGTCGCCATCATCGAAGGTCTGCTGGCGCTGGAACAGGGCGTGAAGTCGATTACCGTCGGCTATGGCCAGGTGGGCAGCCTGACGCAGGATATCGCCGCCATTCAGTCACTGCGCGAACTGTCCCACGAATATTTCCAGAACTACGGCTTTGATGATTACGAACTGAGCACCGTCTTCCACCAGTGGATGGGCGGCTTCCCGGAAGATGAATCCAAAGCGTTCGCCATTATCTCCTGGGGCGCGGCAGTGGCGGGTATGTCCGGCGCGACCAAAGTGATCACCAAGAGTCCGCACGAAGCCTTCGGTATCCCAACGGCCGCCGCAAACGCCCAGGGGCTTAAAGCCTCTCGCCAGATGCTCAATATGGTCAGCGACCAGAAATTCCCGCCGTGCGCGGCTGTGGAACAGGAAGTCGAACTGATTAAGTGCGAAGTCCGTGCGGTGCTGAAAAAAGTCTTTGAGCTGGGTAACGGCGATGTGGCGCGCGGCACGGTGCTGGCTTTTGAAGCTGGCGTGCTGGATGTACCTTTCGCCCCGGCCTCCTGTAACGCAGGCAAAATCCTGCCGGTTCGCGATAACTCCGGCGCCATTCGCATCCTTGAAGCCGGTGCGGTTCCGCTGCCGAAAGATATCCTCGCCCTGCACCACGACTACGTCGCTGAGCGCGCCCATTTTGAAGGACGCAAGCCCTCATTCCAGATGGTTGTTGATGACATCAACGCGGTATCCCACAGTCAATTAATAGGAAGACCATAATGAAAATTAAACAGGCCCTTTTCACCGCTGGCTACTCCTCATTCTATTTCGACGATCAGCAGGCGATTAAAAACGGCGCGGGTCATGATGGATTCATTTATACCGGCGCGCCGGTCACACCCGGCTTTACCTCTGTGCGTCAGGCGGGCGAGTGCATCTCGGTACAGCTGATTCTGGAAAATGGCGCGGTAGCGGGTCGGTGACTGCGCCGCCGTGCAGTATTCCGGCGCTGGCGGTCGTGACCCGCTGTTCCTGGCGGAGCACTTTATTCCGTTCCTGAACGATCACATTAAACCACTGCTGGAAGGTCGTGATGTCGATGCGTTCCTGCCGAACGCCCGCTTCTTCGACAAGCTGCGCATTGACGGCAATCTGCTGCACACCGCCGTGCGTTACGGCCTGTCGCAGGCGCTGCTCGACGCCACCGCGCTGGCGTCCGGTCGTCTGAAAGCAGAAGTGGTTTGCGATGAATGGCAGTTGCCGTGCGTCCCGGAAGCGATTCCGTTATTTGGTCAGAGCGGCGACGATCGCTATATCGCCGTCGATAAGATGATCCTCAAAGGCGTTGACGTGCTGCCACATGCGCTGATCAACAACGTGGAAGAGAAACTGGGCTTTCAGGGCGAGAAACTGCGTGAGTATGTACGCTGGCTGTCTGACCGCATCCTGAGCCTGCGCACCAGCCCACGCTATCACCCGACGCTGCATATTGATGTCTACGGCACCATCGGCCTGATCTTCGATATGGACCCGGTACGCTGCGCGGAGTACATCGCCAGCCTGGAGAAAGAAGCGCAGGGTCTGCCGTTGTACATTGAAGGCCCGGTGGATGCCGGTAACAAACCGGATCAGATCCGTCTGCTGACCGCGATCACCAAAAGAGCTGACCCGCCTCCGGTTCCGGCGTAAAAATTGTCGCTGACGAATGGTGTAACACCTATCAGGACATCGTCGATTTCACTGACGCGGGCAGTTGCCACATGGTGCAGATCAAAACCCCGGATCTCGGCGGCATTCACAACATCGTTGACGCCGTGCTCTATTGCAACAAACACGGGATGGAAGCCTATCAGGGCGGCACCTGTAACGAAACCGAGATCAGCGCCCGCACCTGCGTACATGTCGCGCTGGCCGCGCGCCCGATGCGGATGCTGGTGAAACCGGGTATGGGCTTCGATGAAGGTCTCAACATCGTGTTTAACGAGATGAACCGTACCATCGCGCTGTTGCAGACAAAGGATTGAGAAATGGCACGCACATTTAAGATCTTATCGCCGACGGCCATTCTGGGTTATGGCTTCCCGGAAGAGAGCTTTCGCAAAGCGATGGAGGAGTCGCCGGATCTGATCGCCGTTGACGCCGGTTCCTCCGATCCTGGCCCCCACTACCTGGGGGCAGGGAAACCCTTTACCGACAGGGCGGGAGTGAAACGCGATCTGCGCTATATGATCACCGCAGGCGTAAAAAACGACATCCCGGTGGTGATCGGCACTGCCGGAGGCTCCGGCGCGGCGCCGCATCTGGAGTGGTGTCGCCAGATAATCCTTGAGATTGCTCAGGAAGAGAAACTGTCGTTCTCGATGGCGCTTATCCCGTCAGATGTTGATAAAGCGATCGTTCACCAGGCGCTGGATAACGGCAAAATCACCGCGCTGGATTTCGTCCCGGAACTGACCCACGACGCGATCGACCAAAGCACCTATATCGTCGCGCAAATGGGCATCGAACCTTTCCAGCGGGCGCTGAAAGCCGGTGCGCAGGTGGTGCTGGGCGGACGCGCTTACGATCCGGCCTGCTTCGCGGCGCTGCCGATCATGCAGGGCTTTGATGAAGGTCTGGCGCTGCACTGCGGCAAGATCCTTGAGTGCGCGGCCATCGCCGCGACGCCGGGTTCCGGTTCCGACTGCGCGATGGGGATCATTGACGATAACGGCTTTACGCTCAAAACGTTCAATCCAAAGCGCAAGTTCACCGAAACCTCTGCGGCGGCGCACACCCTGTATGAGAAATCCGATCCGTACTACCTGCCGGGGCCGGGCGGCGTGCTGAATCTGAAAGGGTGCAGCTTCAAAGCGGTCAACGAGGGCGAGGTCTACGTCAGCGGTTCCCGTCACGAAGAGACGCCGTACGCGCTGAAGCTGGAAGGCGCGCGTCAGGTGGGCTTCCGCTGTCTGACCATCGCCGGGACGCGCGACCCGATCATGATTGCCAGCATTGACACCATTCTCGAAGAGGTGAAAACCAGCGTGGCGCGTAACCTCTCGCTGAATGATGACAGCATCCGCATGACGTTCCACCTGTACGGTAAGAACGGGGTGATGGGCAATCACGAACCGATGCAGAGCGCCGGGCACGAACTGGGCATATTGCTCGACGTGGTCGCGCCGACGCAGGATATCGCCAACAGCGTCTGTTCGCTGGTGCGTTCCACCCTCCTGCACTATGGCTATGAAAACCGGATTGCGACGGCGGGCAACCTCGCCTTCCCGTTCTCGCCTTCCGATATTCAAAGCGGGCCAGTGTATGAGTTTTCAATCTATCACCTGATTGAAGCGAGCGACGCGCTGCAATTTGATTTCCACATCGAACAGGTGACGCCGGAAGGAGTTCAGGCATGAAACACTCTATTTGCTCACTGGCGCAGGTGATTCGTTCCAAAAACGCCGGACCGTACGAACTGGTTTTAGATATTTTGTTTAAAACCCGGGAAGACTATCAGCGGGTAAAAGCATCGGAACAATTAACGCCGCAGCTTATTGCCCGTTTATATAACGTCGAGCCTGATTTTATTCATCGCATTGTCTGGTTTGATCCGGCAAATGCGGTAAAAATTGTCATGCCGCGCGATATTATTTCCGGCAACGTTGGTGACAATGATGTTTATGGCGCGCAGCAACACGCGCCGCTATTAAGTATTACCTTCGACTTGTAGTCATAACAATACAACAACAGCCATCAGGATACAGGATTTTGCTGTATCACTGTTTTCCTGATTATTCATGCGGTTGGTCATAACAAGCGCGTACCTGAGCGGTTGTCTGCGTTCGGGTATGCGTTGCCCTACACATTATTCTCCAACCATTATCCGATGGAGCAAACATGAAAAAAATAAGTTTAACCAAAATGATCATATTAGGCCTGATACTCGGCATGATTGCCGGGGTGGCCATTAATAATATGGCATCGGCTGAAACAGCAAAATCGTACGCCCAGGACATCTCTATTTTTACCACCATATTTTTGCGCATGGTAAAAATGATTATTGCCCCCTGGTTATTTCAACGTTAGTGGTGGGGGATCGCCAAAATGGGCGATGCCAAAACGCTGGGGCGTATATTCTCTAAAACCTTTTTCCTGTTTATTTGCGCCTCATTGTTGTCTATTGCGTTGGGTCTGGTCATCGTCAATATGTTCCAGCCAGGCGCAGGCATTAACTTTGTGGCACACGACGCAGGCGCGGTTGCCGCCGTGCAGTCTGAACCCTTCACGCTGAAAGTCTTTATCTCGCACGCCGTGCCCACCAGCATTATCGATGCGATGGCGCGCAACGAGATCCTGCAAATTGTGGTGTTCTCCATTTTCCTCGGTTGCAGCCTGGCCGCCGTTGGTGAAAAAGGCGCCGCCATTGTTAAAGTGCTCGACTCGCTGGTGCACGTCATGCTGAAGCTGACAGGTTACGTGATGCTGTTTGCGCCGCTGACCGTCTTTGCCGCCATCTCCGGTTTGATTGCTGAACGCGGTCTGGGCGTGATGGTCAGCGCCGGGATCTTCATGGGCGAGTTCTACCTGACGCTGGGGATGCTGTGGGCGATCCTGATTGGCCTGTCGACAATGATTGTCGGGCCGTGCATCAGTCGTCTGACCAAAGCAATCTTCGAACCCGCGCTGCTGGCCTTTACCACGTCCAGCTCGGAAGCGGCTTTCCCCGGTACGCTGGACAAGCTGGAGAAGTTTGGCGTCTCTTCCAAGATTGCCAGCTTCGTACTGCCTATCGGTTACTCCTTTAACCTCGTCGGCTCAATGGCCTACTGCTCGTTTGCCACCGTGTTTATCGCCCAGGCGTGCAACATTGAACTGAGCATGGGCGAGCAGATCACCATGCTGCTGATTCTGATGCTGACCTCCAAAGGAATGGCAGGCGTGCCGCGTGCGTCAATGGTGGTTATCGCCGCTACCCTCAACCAGTTCAACATTCCAGAAGCCGGTCTGATCCTGCTGATGGGCGTCGATCCGTTCCTCGATATGGGCCGTTCTGCCACCAACGTGATGAGTAATGCGATGGGTGCGGCGATTGTCGGTCGTTGGGAAGGCGAGCACTTCGGCGCAGGCTGCCGTGGCAAAGCGCCGGTCAAAACCCCGGAACAGGAACGCCCGGCAACCGAACACTCAGAAGTGGCGATGTCCTGATACCACAGCGATGCCGGATGGCGCTAACGCTTATCCGGCCTACGGTTTGCGCATTGTTGTAGGCCGGACAGCCGTCCGGCAAAAATAACTTAAAGGTGAGAAGTTAATATGTCTAAACCATTTGTCTGGCAGGAACCGTTTGTTCAAAGCAAAGATACGACGGAATATGAATTACTCAGCGACAAGCACATTACGGTAACGGAGTTAGACGGTGAAGAGGTTATCAAAGTCGCGCCTGAAGCGCTGACTCTGCTGGCCCAACAGGCATTTTATGAAGCCTCGTTTTTCCTGCGCACCGCGCATCTGAAACAGATTGCCAGCATCCTGCACGATCCGCAGGCCAGCAGTAATGATAAGTACGTCGCGCTGCAACTGTTACGCAATGCCGAAGTCTCGGCGAAAGGCGTACTGCCAAACTGCCAGGACACGGGAACGGCAACCATTGTGGCGAGCAAAGGTCAGCACGTCTGGACAGGGCGGCGACGATGCCGAAGCCCTGAGCAAAGGCGTGTACATCACTTTCCAGGAAAATAACTTACGCTACTCCCAGAACGCCCCGCTGGACATGTACACCGAGGTGAATACCCAAACCAACCTGCCCGCCCAGATTGATATCAGCGCGACGCCGGGTGACGAATACCGGTTTCTCTTCGTCAATAAAGGCGGCGGTTCCGCCAACAAAGCGGCGCTGTTTCAGGAAACCAAATCTATTCTGCAACCCGAAAAACTCACCGCTTTCCTGATCGAAAAAAATGCGTTCGCTGGGAACAGCAGCCTGCCCGCCCTACCACATCGCTTTTGTGGTTGGCGGATTGTCTGCCGACCAGGCGCTGAAAGTGGCGAAGCTGGCCTCAACCAAATATTACGACACCCTGCCGACCAGCGGAAACGAGCTGGGCCAGGCGTTTCGCGACACGGCGCTGGAAACAATCCTGCTCAATGCCAGCCGCGAGTTTGGCATCGGAGCACAGTTTGGCGGCAAATATTTCGCTCATGATATCCGCGTTATCCGCCTGCCGCGCCACGGCGGTTCCTGCCCCATCGCAATGGCGCTCTCCTGCTCTGCCGACCGCAATATTAAAGCGAAGATCAACAAGCGCGGCATCTGGCTGGAAAAACTCGAACACAATCCGGGAAAATTTATTCCTGAATCCCTGCGCGTGGAAAACAGCGCCCAGACCGTACAGCTCGATCTCAACCGTCCGCTGCGCGAGATCCTGCATAACCTTTCCACGCTGCCTGTCGGCACCCGACTGTCGCTGAACGGCCCGATTGTCGTCGCCCGTGATATCGCGCACGCCAAAATTAAAGAGCGTCTGGATAACGGCGAACCGATGCCGGACTACATGAAAAATCACATTGTTTATTACGCGGGGCCAGCCAAAACGCCGGAAAAACAGGCCTGCGGCTCGCTCGGCCCGACCACCGGCGGGCGCATGGACGGCTATGTTGACGCCTTCCAGGCGGCGGGCGGCAGTTTGATCATGGCTTTCGAAAGGCAACCGCAGCCAGCAAGTGACCGAGGCCTGCCACAAGCATGGCGGCTTCAATCTTGGCAGCATTGGCGGCGCCGCCGCGCTTCTGGCGCAGCAGTACGTTAAAAGCTTACGCTGCCTTGAGTATCCCGAACTGGGGGATGGAAGCCGTGTGGATGATGGAGGTCAAAAACCTGCCCGCCTTTGTGCTGGTGGATGATAAAGGCAATAACTTCTTCAGCCAGTTTGAGCAGCAACATCGCTGGCGCGACCTGTCCGGCAGGGCATTAAGGAGCATTTATGGAAGCGCGAGCCAATACTGACAGACACCGCCAGCGGCAGCAAAAACTGAAAGAACAGGTGGACACCCCGCGTGGCGGCGGCCACGGAACAGAAAGGAGTCCTGATTGTTTTCACCGGGGAACGGTAAAGGAAAATCGACGGCGGCCTTTGGCACCGCGACCCGCGCGGTCGGTCACGGCAAAACCGTTGGCGTCGCGCAATTTATCAAAGGTCAGTGGGATAACGGTGAATACAACACGCTGCAACCGCTTGGCGTTGAGTTTCACATTATGGGCACCGGTTTTACCTGGGGAGACACAGGATCGGGAAGCGGATATACAGGCGGCGGAAGCCGTCTGGCAGGAAGGCAGGCGCATGCTCGCCGACCCGCGTTACGATCTGGTGGTGCTGGATGAACTGACGTACATGCTGGCTTATCACTACCTGGACACCCAGGACGTGATCGCCGCGATTGTGAATCGTCCTGAACAGCAGAGCGTGATCGTTACCGGTCGCGGGGTGTCATACGCAATTACTGGAACTCGCCGATACGGTCAGCGAAGTCCGCCCGGTGAAGCATGCATTCGATAGCGGCATTCAGGCGCAGGCGGGGGATAGACTGGTAGGCCGCGCCTTTGCCTGATGGCGCTACGCTTATCAGGCCTACAGTCCTCACTGTTTGGTAGGCCGGATAAGGCCATCGGCCGCCATCCGGGCGTCAGCCCTCACCGCTTGTAGGCCTGATAAGGCCATTGGCCGCCATTCGGGCATCAGTCCTCACCACTTGGTAGGCCGGATAAGGTCATTGGGCCGCCATCCGGCGTCAGCCCTCACCGCTTGTAGGCCGGATAAGGCCATTGGCCGCCATCCGGCATCAGTTCTCACCGCTTGTAGGCCGGATAAGGCCATTGGGCCGCCATCCGGCGTCAGCGCTCCACCGCTGGAGATTACCGATTTTTGCAGCAGCCAGTCACGGGAAGATCTGTAAATACCGGGATTCCGCTTTTTCTTCGCGCCACGTCATAATAAACCGGTTCCCTGTACGCATCGGCACATCGCAGGGAATCACCATCTCACCGTTATCCAGATCGTGCTGGATCGCAAACCGGGGCAATAGCGCCACACCCAGATTAGAACGCACGGCGGCAATCAGCATCGACAATAAATCAAAGCGCGGGCCTTTATTCACCAGCGGACTGTTGATATCCGACAGCGCGAACCATTCCTGCCAGCCTTTGATGGCGCGTACTTTGATGCAAAAGGGGGAAATTCATTGAGCAACTCTTCTACGGTCAGTTTTTGATTCGGCTGAGGTAAAAGGCTGCCACTGCATACGGGTAAAATTTCCTCTTCAAATAAATACTCCACCTCTGACCAGGGCGAGCAAAAATCTTCCCGCATAATGGCGGCGTCATACTCACGGTTAAGAAAATCGCCAATATTCGCCAGCGAATGAATATTAACGATAATGTCAGGATTTATTTTATTAAATTCACGTAAATTCGGAATCAGCCAGTGGGTACTGAACGTTGGGTTCACCGCCAGCTCAATGGACCTGAACGGTGGGGTTGCCAGGTCATTATCGTATTGGTATCGCGTTCAAGTTTGTTAAGTGTTTCTTTAACAATGCTCAGATAATGCTTACCGGCTGCATTTAAAAAAATTCGCTTTTTTGCATGGTTAAATAACGAGGTATGTAAAAAATCCTCCAGCGCATTCACCTGCCGGAACACGGCACTCTGAGTCAACGCCAACTCTTCTGCTGCCCGGGTATAGCTTTCGTGACGCGCCACCACTTCAAAAGTCACCAGTAATTCGGTCTTGGGTATCTTTCCTCTCATAACGTCTTCCATATGCAGCGTACAAAAATAGTTTAATTTATAAAAAATTAATGCAACCCCTCCAGATTATCCCCGAGAGTTATATTTTATTTTCTCCGCTAATGTCATTGATCCACTCCATGATTTACGCACACTGCCAGTGTTTAAATATTAAGCAATAATACTCAACCCCGACAATAAACACAATTTAAACGCGGTTAATTACAGGCAAATAGGTGCTAATAAGTTCTTAATAATTTTTCATGTTAACTTGTTTTATGGAGAAAAAATGTTGCGAGGTGAATCAATATTATTTGTGGTTTATTTAAGGGAGGATTTAACACGCGGGCATAACAGAAAGCGACTGTTTATGTGTCTGGATAATTTTCTGTTCGTTACCTGCTGGCAGGGATGATATTAATAACAATAAGCGCGGGGTAAACGTTTACCGCAGCAAGATGCTTATTTTCAACACGGTTAAGCGGCAAAACAGGCAAAAAAAAGGTCACCAGAAGGTGACCAACCATGGTCGAAAACGGACCAGCCCTGCATCCTTCGCGCTTCAGGTATTCCCCTGTCGCACGAAGGAGTCGGGCCTTATTGCTGCTTTTTGAGAATTACTTCATTACGGCTTTCAGCGCTTCGCCGATATCCGCCAGGCTACGAACGGTTTTTCACGCCTGCGGCTTCCAGCGCGGCGAATTTCTCATCCGCCGTACCTTTACCACCCGCGATAATCGCACCTGCGTTGACCCATACGCTTGCCTTTCGGCGCGGTAACGCCCGCGATGTAACCAACAACTGGCTTGGTTACGTGTTCTTTGATGTATGCCGCCGCCTCTTCTTCCCGCACTGCCGGCCGATCTCACCGATCATCACGATCGCTTCAGTCTGCGGATCTTCCTGGAACAGTTTCAGGATATCGATGAAGTTAGGAGCCCGGGATCGGGTCGCCGCCGATGCCCACACAGGTGGACTGGCCGAAACCGTAGTCAGTGGTCTGCTTAACCGCTTCATAGGTCAGCGTACCGGAGCGGGACACGATGCCCACTTTGCCCGGCTTGTGAATGTGGCCCGGCATGATGCCGATTTTGCACTCGCCAGGGGTGATCACGCCCGGGCAGTTCGGCCCGATCATGCGCACGCCCGCTTCGTCAAGCGCGACTTTCACGGTCAGCATATCCAGCGTCGGGGATGCCTTCAGTGATGGTGATGATCAGTTTTGATGCCCGCGTCGACAGCTTTCCCAGAATGGAGTCTTTGCAGAACGGCCCGGAACGTAGATAACCGTTGCGTGGCGCAGTGCTTCTAACCGCTTCACGCACGGTATTGAACACCGGCAGACCCCAGATGCGTGGTGCCGCCTTTGCCTGGCGTTACGCCGCCCACCATCTGCGTGCCGTAAGCAATCGCCTGTTCAGAGTGGAAAGTCCCCTGGCTACCGGTAAAGCCCTGGCAGATAACCTTGGTGTTTTTATCGATTAAAACAGACATTATTTCCCCTCCACTGCGGCAACAACCTGCTGAGCTGCATCCGTCAGACTTTTCGCTGCAATAATATTCAGGCCGCTGTCAGCCAGTTTTTTCGCGCCGAGTTCGGCGTTGTTGCCTTCCAGACGTACAACAACCGGTACGCTAACACCCACTTCTTCTACCGCGCCGATGATACCGTCGGCAATCAGGTCGCAACGGACGATGCCGCCGAAGATGTTAACCAGAACCGCTTTCACGTTGTCATCAGAGAGGATGATTTTGAACGCTTCGGTTACGCGCTCTTTGGTCGCGCCGCCGCCTACGTCGAGGAAGTTAGCCGGTTCGCCGCCGTGCAGTTTAACGATGTCCATCGTGCCCATCGCCAGACCTGCGCCGTTAACCATGCAGCCGATGTTGCCGTCCAGCGCCACGTAGTTCAGTTCCCACTGCGCCGCCTGCGCTTCACGCGGGTCTTCCTGAGACTGGTCGCGCATTTCACGCAGATCCGGCTGGCGGAACAGCGCGTTGGCCGTCAGCGCCCAGTTTGCCGTCGAGACAGATCAGATCGCCTTGTTTAGTGATCACCAGCGGGGTTGATTTCGATCAGCGGCCAGATCGCGCTCAAGGAAAATGGTCGCCAGACCCATAAAGATCTTCGTAAATTGCTGAACCTGCTTACCTTCCAGACCCAGCTTGAACGCCAGTTCGCGGCCCTGATACGGCATTGGACCCGCCAGCGGATCGAGGGCGATTTTGTGGATCAGGTGCGGGGTCTCTTCCGCCACTTTTTTCGATTTCCACGCCGCCTTCGGTGGAGGCCATAAAGACCACGCGGCGAGAACTACGGTCAACAACCGCGCCAAGATACAGCTCTTTATCGATATCGGTCGCCGCTTCAAACCAGGAATCTGGTTGACCGGTTGACCGTTAGCATCTGTCTGGTAGGTCACGAGGCGTTTACCCAGCCAGTGTTCCGCGAACGCGCGAATCTCTTCTTTGCTGTTAACAACCTTTCACACCGCCCGCTTTGCCACGGCCGCCTGCGTGAACCTGACATTTTTACTACCCACGGACCCGCGCCGATTTTTGAAGCGGCTTTCTTCTGCCTTCACGCGGAGTAGTACAGGCATAACCCACCGGCGCCGGTAAGCCATAGCGGGCAAAAAGTTGTTTTGCCTGATATTCATGTAAGTTCATGTGTTCTGTCCATCCTTCAGGTAATCGTTATCTTTAAACCTGTAGGCCTGATAAGACGCGGCTGCGTCGCCATCAGGCATCTCACCAGCGCCTTATCCGGCCTACAGGGCAGGTTGACACTAAAAAGTGACTACACGTCCAGCAGCAGACGCGTCGGATCTTCCAGCAGCTCTTTAATGGCGACCAGGAAGCCCACTGATTCACGACCATCGATCAGACGGTGATCGTAAGACAGCGCCAGGTACATCATCCGGCAGGATCTCAACCTTGCCATCCACCGCCATCGGACGATCTTTGATCGCATGCATGCCGAGGATTGCGCTCTGCGGCGGGTTGATGATCGGGGGTAGACATCAGCGAGCCGAACACGCCACCGTTGGTGATGGTGAAGTTACCGCCGGTCAGATCGTCCACCGTCAGCTTACCGTCACGCCCTTTCACGGCCAGTTCTTTGATTTTCTTTCTCGATATCCGCCATGCCGAGGGTATCGACATCACGCAGTACCGGCGTTACCAGACCACGCGGCGTGGAAACCGCCATGCTGACGTCGAAGTAGTTGTGATACACCACGTCATCGCCATCAATGGAAGCGTTCACTTCCGGGTAGCGTTTCAGCGCTTCAACCACCGCTTTCACGTAGAAGGACATGAAGCCCAGACGAATGCCGTGACGTTTTTCAAACGCGTCGCCGTACTGCTTACGCAGATCCATGATTGGCTTCATGTTGACTTCGTTGAACGTGGTCAGCATCGGCGGTGGAGTTTTTCGCTTCCAGCAGACGCTCGGCTACGCGCTTGCGCAGACGGGTCATCGGGACGCGTTTTTCACTGCGAGCGCCAAGCGCAGGCTGTGCGGCAGGCGCGGCTTTCCGGCGCTTTGGCTTCCGCTTTCGCCGGTGCCTTCGCCAGATGTTTTTCCACATCTTCGCGCGTGATGCGACCGCCTACGCCCGTGCCTTTGATGGCGCTGGCGTCGAGGTTGTGTTCACCCAACAGACGGCGGATCGCCGGGCTGAGGGCATCGTTGTTCTGCTCGGATAGCGACGCCTGCTGGCGCTGCGCTGGTGTAGAAGCTTTCTCTTCGGATTTGGCGCTGGTCTCTTTACCGGAGCTGTTGCCTTCACGCAGGCGACCCCAGGATCTGGCGAGACGTTACCGTCGTACCTTCATCTTCCAGAACCGCATCCAGAATGCCGTCAGCCGATGCCGGTACTTCCAGTACCACTTTGTCAGTTTCGATTTCTACCAGCACTTCATCACGCTGGACACTATCGCCCGGTTTTTTGTGCCAGGTCGCAACAGTTGCGTCCGCTACGGACTCAGGCAGGTCGGGAACAAGAATATCTACGCTACTCATTATTTATCCTTTAATTAATCGACGTTCAGCGCGTCATTAACCAGATCTTGTTGCTGTTTCTGGTGAACGGACAGATACCCTACCGCCGGGGAGGGCGGAGGCCGGCGACCTGCGTAACGCAGAGCAGACCCAAATGGAATCACTTCACGGAAATGATGCTGACTACAGTACCATGCGCCCTGGTTGAGCGGCTCTTCCTGGCACCAGACAAAATCATGTACGGTGGGCGTACGGTTTCAGCGCTTCCTGAACCGCTTTGTGCGGGAACGGGTAGAGCTGTTCAATGCGCACAATGGCGACATCTTTCTGATCGTTTTTACGGCGTTGTTCCAGCAGGTCGTAATAAACCTTACCAGAACACATCACCACGCGCTTCACGCCTTGCGGATCGAGCTCATCAACCTCGCCAATCGCTGGCTGGAAGGCGCCGTTGGCCAGTTCGTCCAGGCTGGAGACCGCCAGCGGATGACGCAGCAGCGACTTCGGCGACATAACGACCAGCGGGCGGCGCATACCGCGCAGCGCCTGACGACGCAGCATGTGATAAACCTGCGCCGGGGTGGACGGGACGCAAACCTGCATGTTCTGCTCAGCGCAAAGTTGCAGATAACGTTCCAGACGCGCGGAGGAGTGCTCCGGCCCCTGCCCTTCGTAGCCGTGCGGCAGCAGCATCACCAGGCCGCACATCCGCCCCCATTTCTGCTCGCCGGAGGAGATGAACTGATCGATCACCACCTGCGCGCCGTTAGCGAAGTCGCCGAACTGCGCTTCCCAGATGGTCAGGGTGCGCGGTTCAGCGGTCGCATAGCCGTATTCGAACGCCAGCACCGCTTCTTCAGACAGGACGGAGTCCCAGACGCGGAAGGTGCCCTGACCGTTATGAATGTGCTGCAACGGCGTATACGTGGAACCATTTGGCCTGGTTATGAATCACCGCATGACGGTGGAAGAAGGTGCCGCGACCGGAATCCTCGCCGGACAGACGCACCGGAATCCCCTCATCAACCAGCGTGGCGTAGGCCAGCGTTTCCGCGCCGCCCCAGTCGAACAGCTTCTCGCCAGCGGCCATCGACTGACGATCGCCGTAAATTTTGGCGACGCGCGACTGCATTTCTACCGCTTCCGGCACCGTGCTGATGCGTTTAGCCAGTTCCTGCAAACGCTTCATTTCCACCTTGTTCGGGTAGCTCTCATCCCATTCATGGTTGAGGTACGGCGACCAGGTGAAGGAGTGCATGTTCATCGGACGCCACTCTTTCACCACGCATTCGCCTGCATCCAGCGCATCGCGGTAGAGGTTGACCATTTCAGTGGCGTCTTCCAGCGTAGCGACCTTGTCCGCTTCCAGCTTGTCGGCGTAGAGTTTACGCGGCGTCGGATGCTTTTTGATTTTCTGGTACATCAGCGGCTGGGTTGCGCTCGGCTCGTCGGCTTCGTTATGGCCGTGACGGCGGTAGCACACCAGATCGATGAAGACATCGCGTTTAAAGGTGTTACGGAAGTCCAGCGCCAGACGGGTAACGAAAGCCACCGCTTCCGGGTCATCCGCGTTAACGTGGAAAATCGGCGCCTGAACCATCTTGCCGATGTCGGTGCAGTATGGGGTGGAACGCGCATCCAGCGGGTTGGAAGGTGGTAAAGCCCACCTGGTTGTTGATGACGATACGCACCGTACCGCCCACTTCATAACCACGCGCTTTGGACATGTTCAGGGTTTCCTGAACCACGCCCTGGCCCGTCACTGCGGCGTCGCCGTGAATGGTGATTGGCAGCACTTTATTGCTGCTCGGCTCATCCAGACGATCCAGACGGGCGCGCACGGAACCGATCACTACCGGGCTGACGATTTCCAGGTGCGACGGGTTAAACGCCAGCGGCCAGGTGAACCAGACCGCCTTCGGTTTCGATATCAGACGAGAAGCCCATGTGGTACTTCACGTCGCCGGTGCCGAGATGCTCTTTATGTTTGCCCGCAAATTCGTCGAACAGATCCTGCGGTTTTTTACCCAGCACGTTGACCAGCACGTTCAGACGACCACGGTGCGCCATACCCAGCACCACTTCGCGGGTGCCGCTGTTGCCCGCATGACGGATCATCTCTTTGAGCATCGGGATTAACGCATCGCCGCCTTCCAGCGAGAAGCGTTTTGCCCCCGGGAATTTCGCCCCCAGATAACGCTCCAGCCCTTCGGCGGCGGTCAGTTCGTTGAGGAAGCGTTTTTTTCTCTTCCGCGCTGAAGGCGGCGCGGGCCGGATTCGATACGCTGCTGATCCAGCGTTTCTCTTCGGTGCTGGTGATGTGCATATACTCGGCGCCAATCGGGCCGCAGTATGTTTGTTTGAGCGCGGAAATAAGTTCGCCCAGCTTCATCGTCTCTTTGCCAATCGCAAAAGAACCTACGTTAAAGCTTTCCTGGAAATCGGCCTCTGTCAGATCGTGGAAAGAGGGGTCCAGATCCGCCACGTTTTCTTGCTCCCACAGTCCCAGCGGATCGAGATTCGCATGCTGGTGACCACGGAAACGATAAGCGTTGATAAGTTGCAGGACTTTGACCTGCTTCGTATTGGTGTCAGGGTCGGAAATCGAAGAAGAGTAACGTGAGGCATCCTTCGCCAGACGACGGAAATAATCACGCGTTTTTGAATGGAATTGATCCGGTTTGACTCCCGGTGCCAGGTAACTGCTGGAACGTCGAACGCCAGTTAGCGTCTACCGAGTCAGGATCGGTTAAGAAGTCTTCATAGAGCTGTTCTATCCAGCTCTGGTTTGCGCCAGAGAGGTAAGAAGAGTCCAACCAGGCTTTCAAAGCGCTGTTCTGCATCGTGATCCCTTAAGCATTCTGTATGCTTACTTCGCCGTGGATACTACCACGCACATTGCTGTGCGTGCCGGGGTTCACTTGCGAGCTCTTCTCTGTGTAGCGGCTCGCGAAGGAACCTTTAGAAACTGTCTAACCATCAGGGCAGTTTTTAAAGGTTTCCTGCATTTCAAACCGGTGGTGGCCCCGTAGACCTGATAAGCGTAGCGCCATCGGGCAATATATGCCGGATGACGACGCCAACGTCTTATCCGGCCTACGGGACTGTCATTTACTGCGCTTACCGGCGTTATTATTTACGCACTGCGTTGCAACAACATCGACTTAATATGGCCGATGGCGCGCGTCGGGTTCAGCCCCTTAGGACATACACTGACGCAGTTCATGATGCTATGACAGCGGAATACGCTGAATGCATCGCTCAGGTCTTCCAGGCGGCTGTCGGTCTCGGTATCACGGCTATCGATCAGGAAACGATACGCTGCTAACAGACCTGCCGGGCCGATAAACTTATCCGGGTTCCACCAGAACGACGGGCACGACGTTGAACAGCACGCACAAAGAATACACTCATACAGCCCATCGAGTTTTTCACGCTGCTCGGGCATCTGTAAATGCTCACGAGCGGGTGGATTTTGCCCATTATTCAATAAGTAAGGCTTAATCTTCTCATATTGTGCGTAGAATTGCCCCATGTCTACCACCAAATCGCGGATAACCGGTAAACCGGGCAGCGGACGGATAACAATCTTCTTACCCGGCTGGTGTAGCGCCGAAACCGGCGTAATACACGCCAGGCCGTTTTTACCGTTCATGTTCAGGCCATCTGAACCGCACACGCCTTCACGGCATGAGCGACGGAAAGAGAGGCTGGGATCTTTCTCTTTCAGCTGCATCAGCGCATCCAGCAGCATCATGTCACGCCCTTCTTCGCCTTCCAGGGTGTAATCCTGCATGCGCGGAGCGTCATCAACATCCGGGTTATAGCGATAAATCGAAAACTCGAGTTTCATTTTCCTGTCTCCGCATTAGTAAGTACGAATCTTCGGCGGGAATGCCGGGCGCAGTTTCGGTTCCATATTGACGCTACGACGCGTCATGGATTCCGTCTCTGGCAGATACAGGGAATGGCACAGCCAGTTTTCATCATCACGATCCGGGAAGTCGAAGCGGCTATGCGCGCCACGGCTTTCGGTACGGAAGTTGGCGGATACCGCAGTTGCGTAAGCCGTTTCCATCAGGTTGTCCAGCTCCAGACACTCGACGCGCTGGGTGTTGAACTCGCTAGAGGTGTCATCCAGACGGGCGTTTTTCAGACGCTCGCGGATCACCTTCAGTTGCTCAAGCCCTTTCGCCATCGCGTCACCTTCACGGAATACCGAGAAGTTGTGCTGCATACATTCCTGCAACGCTTTACGGATAACCACCGGATCTTCGCCGTCACGGTTGTTGTTCCAGCGGTTGAGACGTTCCAGAGAGGCCTCAATGTCAGACTCGCTGGCGTCACGCAGCGCGCCCTGCTCGGCAATGGACTCCTGCAAATGCAGACCGGCCGCACGTCCGAAGACCACCAGGTCAAGCAGCGAGTTGCCGCCCAGACGGTTAGCGCCGTGTACGGATACGCAGGCGATCTCACCCACCGCGAACAGGCCAGGAATCACCACGTCTTCACCCTGCTCGTTCACGGTCAGCGCCTGACCGGTCACTTTGGTCGGGATACCGCCCATCATGTAGTGACAGGTTGGGATAACCGGGATCGGCTCTTTAACCGGGTCAACGTGCGCAAAGGTACGGGACAATTCGAGGATACCCGGCAGACGGGATTCGAGCACTTCTTTACCCAAATGGTCGAGCTTCAGTTTCGCGTGCGGCCCCCACGGGCCGTCGCAGCCGCGACCTTCACGGATTTCGATCATAATAGAACGCGCGACCACGTCACGACCGGCCAGGTCCTTCGCGTTCGGGGCATAGCGCTCCATAAAGCGCTCGCCATGTTTATTCAGCAGATAACCGCCTTCACCACGGCAGCCTTCTGTCACCAGCACGCCCGCGCCCGCAATGCCGGTCGGGTGGAACTGCCACATTTCCATATCCTGCACCGGAACACCGGCACGCAGCGCCATACCCACGCCGTCGCCGGTGTTGATATGAGCGTTAGTGGTGGACTGGTAAATACGGCCTGCGCCGCCGGTCGCCAGCACGGTTGCGCGCGCTTTGAAGTAGACCACTTCGCCGGTTTCGATACACTGCGCGGTACACCCCACTACCGCGCCATCCTGGTTTTTCACCAGATCCAGCGCATACCATTCAGAAAAAATGGTGGTGTGGTTTTTCAGGTTCTGCTGGTACAGCGTGTGCAACAGCGCGTGACCGGTACGGTCAGCCGCCGCTGCGGTACGCGCCGCCTGTTCGCCGCCGAAGTTTTTCGACTGACCGCCGAACGGACGCTGATAGATACGGCCATCGTCAAGACGGGAGAAAGGCAGACCCATGTGCTCCAGTTCCAGAATCGCTTCCGGGCCGGTTTTGCACATATATTCAATCGCGTCCTGGTCGCCGATGTAGTCCGATCCTTTTACGGTATCGTACATGTGCCATTCCCAGTTATCTTCATGGGTATTACCGAGCGCCACGGTGATGCCACCTTGTGCGGATACGGTATGGGAACGGGTTGGGAAGACTTTGGAGAGCAGCGCACAGGTCTGGCCCGCTCTGGGAAATTTGCAGCGCTGCGCGCATACCTGCGCCGCCTGCGCCAATAACAACAGCATCAAATTCTCTGACTGGCAGTTTCATTACACACCCCACACCACAACAAATCCATAAATGACGTAAACCACCAGCGCAACAACGATTGCCAGCTGTAGCACAAGGCGCAGGGCCAGAGGTTTAACGTAGTCGGTCAACACCTGCCACATGCCAATCCAGGCATGAATCAAGATGGAGAAAAGTGCCAGCAGGGTGAAGACTTTGGTGAATGCCGATGAGAAGAAACCGCTCCAGACATCAAAGGTCAGCTCGCCGCTTATTGCGAAAAAGCCCACCATATAAACGATGTAGAGGGTCAGAACGATAGCGGTAGCACGGACCAGGATGAAGTCATGTACGCCATTGCGTCCTAATGCGGAGGCGTTGCTTACCATACGAGGACTCCTGCGAGAAGTGAAAGCACGACAGTGATAACAAAAGAGATTTTGGCTGAGCGTTTACCCGCTTCGAATGTTTCTTCCAGATAGCCAAAATCCATCATCATGTGACGAATACCGACCACGACGTGATACGCCAGCGCGGTGAGGATGCCCCACATAATAAATTTAACAAAGAAGCTCCCCATGATGGCGGATGCCTGCTGGAATCCTTCAGGGGAAGAGAGGCTGGTGCCCAATAACCACAACAGAATCCCGACCGCCACGAAGGTGATCACTCCAGAAACGCGATGGAGAATGGACGCTATCGCCGTGATTGGGAACCGGATCGTTGTCAGATCCAGATTGACAGGTCTTTGTTTTTTCACATTTCTTATCATGAATAACGCCCACATGCTGTTCTTATTATTCCCTTTGGACTTCGGGTACAGAGGGTGAATCTACCTGTAGCCAGAAAGACGACGGGATTTCCTTCCTCCGGTCTGCTTGCGGGTCAGACAGCGTCCTTTCTATAACTGCGCGTCATGTAAAACACTGCTTCCAGTTGCTAAAACGACACGTTACAACGCTGGGTGGCTCGGGATTGCAGGGTATTCCGGAGACCTGGCGGCAGTATAGGACGTTCACAAAATCATTACAATTAACCTACATATAGTTTGTCGGGTTTTATCCCGAACAGTGACATAGGTCACGATAACAACATTTATTTAATTTTTAATCATCTGATTTGACAAACATTAAACAAAGTTGTTACAAACAACACCAGAAAAGGCATATAATGGCGCAAAAGTTATGGGGTCACTCTTTCACCTGCTAATAAGTTATGTAACAGTGTGGCGGTATTGACCAATTTATTCAGGACAGTTATTAGTGATAGTCAGGTTTAATAATTCGGATTGCTAAGTTGTTGATTTGTTGCTAATTCGCCATAAGTTAACTGTTTTTACCTGCAAGCGCCCATTGCTCTGTACCCTGGTTTTCTCCTCTTTCGCAGAGCGGCGAGCCAAATAACAAACTGGTAACGGTTGATTTATGTAACGAAGCAAATCTCACTGAGTAGTCTTAAGCAATAAGGCGCTAAGGAGACCGTAAATGGCTGATACAAAAGCAAAACTCACCCTAAATGGTGACTCTGCTATTGAACTGGATGTGCTAAAGGGCACACTCGGTCAAGACGTTATTGATATTCGTAGTCTCGGCTCAAAGGGGATGTTCACTTTTGATCCAGGTTTCACCTCTACCGCATCCTGCGAATCCAAAATCACCTTCATCGACGGCGACGAAGGCATTCTGTTACATCGCGGCTTCCCGATTGACCAACTGGCTACCGAGTCTAACTATCTGGAAGTATGTTACATCCTGCTGTACGGCGAGAAACCGACCCAGGCAGAGTACGACGAGTTCAAAACCACCGTCACACGCCATACCATGATCCATGAGCAGATTACCCGTCTGTTCCACGGTTTTCGCCGCGACTCGCATCCGATGGCCGTTATGTGCGGCGTCACCGGCGCGCTGGCTGCGTTCTACCACGACTCGATGGATGTGAATAATCCGCGTCATCGTGAAATCGCCGCGTTCCGCCTGCTGTCCAAAATGCCGACAATGGCGGCAATGTGTTACAAGTATTCTATCGGTCAACCGTTCGTCTACCCGCGCAACGACCTCTCCTATTCCGGCAACTTCCTGAACATGATGTTCTCCACACCGTGCGAAAACTATGAAGTTAACCCGGTGCTGGAACGCGCAATGGACAGGATTCTGATTCTTCACGCCGATCACGAACAGAACGCATCAACGTCAACCGTCCGTACCGCAGGCTCCTCCGGCGCGAACCCGTTCGCCTGCATCGCGGCAGGCATTGCCTCCCTGTGGGGGACCGGCACATGGCGGCGCGAACGAAGCGGCGCTGAAAATGCTGGTAGAAATCAGCTCTGTTAAACACATCCCGGAATTTATTCGCCGGGCAAAAGACAAAAATGATTCTTTCCGCCTGATGGGCTTCGGTCACCGTGTTTACAAAAACTATGACCCGCGCGCTACCGTCATGCGTGAAACCTGCCACGAAGTTCTGAAAGAGCTGGGCACCAAAGATGACCTGCTGGAAGTCGCGATGGAGCTGGAACACATCGCGCTGAACGACCCGTACTTTATCGAGAAGAAACTCTACCCGAACGTAGACTTCTACTCCGGTATCATTCTGAAAGCGATGGGCATTCCGTCCTCCATGTTCACCGTGATCTTCGCGATGGCGCGTACCGTGGGCTGGATTGCACACTGGAACGAAATGCACAGCGAAGGCATGAAAATCGCCCGTCCGCGTCAGCTGTACACCGGCTACGAAAAGCGCGATTTCAAGTCTGATATTAAGCGTTAATCATCCTGGCCATCGGGTAACACCGGTGGCCTTTATTATTTACTGAAACTCTGGCAACAATATTCATCTTGCCAATATAACCTTTATTACTCCAGTCACTCCCAATATATTACCGCCGAAAAAAAATAGCTATTTCCTTTCACATAGCATCAATAGCTAATGCATTATTTGACCTTTAAAACCATTAGATCTTTAATCCGACACAATTGGATGCAGGTAAAGGCTAAATGGAATGGGCGATATTATTTACCTGAGAATCACAGGTGAGGAACAAGGAAACATTTCGGCGGGATGTGGAACATATTCGTCAACAGGTAATCGCTGGCAAAAAGGGCATGAAGACGAGATCTTCATATTTTCGCTATTCAGCGCATTGAGTAATACAGGAAAAGGTATTAACCTTCAGGGACTCAGATTCAGCAAATTAATCGATAAAAGCACCCCGCTATTTTGTAATACAATCACTAATAATGAAAGGCTGTTCATTGAAATTGATTTCTGGCGAATAAACAGAACGGGCCGATGGGAACGCTATTATTATATTCAACTAAGAAATGCTTCTATAAGAAGTATTCAAACGCATGTGGCCCTTAATGAGCTGGATACCGAAGAGATTGCGGTATCATATGATTATATTCTTTGCAAACACCTCATCGCCAATACCGAATTTGACTACCTGGCATTTCCCGCTGAATATAACCACTTGTTTATGCCGCAGCGCCCTCAACCGGTAAGTTCCCCCAGACCAGCGGCAATAAAAATCACGCCCCCCAGCCAACATCCCCCAAAAATCACACCGGTCTATGCTAAATCCTGCCTGAAAGCGAAAGGATGTACGGACGCCGGGAACACAGAAGAACCGGCAGAAAACTTCGGCCAGATGGCGATTTTTGCACAATCGTCAGTCGATGATTGTTGCGGATATACGCAGCCCGCGGAAGCCTCAGCCATACCGCTGGCTCTGGGCGGGACTGGCGCAGGTGTGGGGAGAGTGGCCGCTCAGCGGTACGCTCAGTGCGACAAGAGCGATACCTTATGTGGGAGCACTGGTTTCCGCTCTGTATATTTCGTCTGCTGGCGAAGGCAGCGCGCGCGTTCCCGGGCGTGATGAATACTGGTACGAAGAGACCCTCAGACAGAAAGCGCTAACCGGAAGTACCGCCACCACCCGGGTACGCTTTTTCTGGGGTGCCGACACTCACGGCGCATCTCAGGTCTATGGCGTACATACAGGGGAAGGTACCCCTTATGAAAACGTCCGCGTCGCGAACATGGTGTGGAATGATGAACATCATCGCTATGAATTTACGCCTGCTCACGACATAGACGGGCCGTTAATCACCTGGACACCGGAAAACCCCGCGACTGGTGATTTACCTAATCACACCGGAAGCAATGTTCCACCGCTTGATCAGCCAACCATTCTGGTGACACCAATCCCGGATGGCAAAAATGAGTACACCACGCCACCGTTCCTTGTGCCGGATGTCGCCGATTTTAACGATTATATTCTGGTCTTTCCGGCCGATTCAGGCATTCAGCCGATATATGTTTATCTTCGTGAAGATCCGCGCAAACAACCCGGCACGGCAACCGGTTACGGCGAAATTTTACCCGAAAATAGTCGTTGGCTTGAGGCCGCCAGTTCTGGGCTGGGAGCGCCGATACCTGCACAGGTGGCAGATAAGCTGCGAGGAAGAACGTTTCGCAACTTTGACTACTTCAGAAGAGAGTTCTGGCTTGCGGTATCGGAATGCCCTGAACTGATGAGTCAGTTTAAAGAACAAAACCAAACCGAAATACGTCTCGGAAATGCTCCATTTAGCATCCCTCCAGAACATGTTGGAAGGAGAAGAAGATTCGAAATTCACCATCTTAATTTTATTATTAATGGTGGTGCAGTCTTTGATATGGATAATATGCGCGTTAACACTGTAAAAAATCACATTAAAAATCATTCAAATAAGTAGAGAGGGTACACATGGAACTAAAACAACGCCTTGAAGACTACACCGAATCCGAATTCTTAGACTTCCTAAATGAATTCTCCGCAAACCCGCGCTACCAAGGAGAAATGGACCGTGAATCTTACATCGACTCATTAGTCGATCATTTCGATAAAATCGTGGACCATCCAGAAAGTAATGGTTTGATTTTCTATCCCCCGGATGACAGGGAAGACAGCCCACAAGGCATCATTGAAGAAATTAAAAAGATGGCGCAAATCTCAGGGACGCCCATCATTCAAAGACTCTGAGTAAATACGAGGACCTGTATTTAACAACACATTAGAAAGGTGAACATATGATTCATTTTAAACAAAAACTCGAAGACTACACTGAATCCGAATTCATAAAATTCCTGAATGAATTTTTTGAAAACCCTGGCAATCTGAAAGGAAGAGAATTTGAATCTCACTCTAATAGGCTAGTCAAACACTTCGATAAAATCGTGGATCATCCTGAAGGCAATGGTTTGATTTTTTATCCCCCGGATGACAGGGAGGACAGTCCACAAGGCATCATTGGAGAAATTAAAAGATGGCGTAAATCCCAGGGACTTCCCCCGTTCAATCACAGAAAAAACTCAGATACAAACCTAAGGAAATTCAAATGACAATACTGGTTACGGTTCAGGCTCAGCTCATTGTGGGTGAAGCGCAGGTGATAGAGAGTCTGGCCCCGAAGGTTCATTTGCAGCAGTGTTTGAAGACGATGGAAAAACGGGATATTTCTATGCCCTTGATGAGTCTGTTGATGGTAATCCTATCAGAGATGCTCTACATATCTACAATACAGAAGACGTTTCAGACGGGCATATCCCGTCTGATGTGAAGATCGGTTGGTCAGAAGACAGCAGGAAATGCGTGCTTTTAATTAATAATTATCCGCATGGTGTATTTGATTTTGAATCTAAAAATGGATACTGCCGAAGTGGCTTCCCACCCCCAATCAATCAGGAATGGTCTGTTTCAGGTCACAACTGGAATGATACCGTTGATGATTTTTTCAGATGATTTGTGAATAACCCACAGGTGTCAGGCATATCAATACTGTCGAGGTAAAATTAAAGTATCCTCCTGTCAGTATAAAACAGTACCAGACACCTGTTATTCAGTTCTGGTTTAGCCCGCTTTTATTGACGCCTGATATTTTTTTCAGCGTACTTTTTCTCTATGCTGTATCGATACACTTGATTGGATACCGCCTGGGAGCACAGGATGCCGGTTTTGCAGTGGGGTTTGTTGTTCCTGCTATCACTCCTTCTTTCGCTGGCTTTTCTCTGCATCCACCTCCCGGCGGCGCTACTGCTCGGCCCGATGATTGCCGGTATCGCATTCAGTCTGAAAGGCATTACGCTGCAACTCCCCCGCTCCACTTTTCTCGCAGCGCAGGCCATTCTCGGCTGCATGATTGCGCAAAACCTTACTGGTTCGATTCTCACCACGCTGGCGGTGAACTGGCCGGTGGTGTTAGCCATTCTGCTGGTGACGCTGCTCTCCAGCGCGGTGGTCGGCTGGCTGCTGGTGCGCTACAGCTCACTGCCGGGCAATACCGGCGCATGGGGTTCCTCCCCCGGCGGCGCGGCGGCAATGGTGGCGATGGCGCAGGACTACGGCGCGGATATCCGCTTGGTGGCGTTTATGCAGTACCTGCGGGTACTGTTTGTCGCAGGCGCCGCCGTGCTGGTCACGCGGCTGATCCTCGGCGACAGCGCAGAAGCGGTCAGCCAGCAGATTGCGTGGTTCCCGCCGCTGAGCGGCAATCTGTGGAGCACGCTGCTGCTGGCTGCGGTTGCAGGTTTCACCGGGCGCATATTGCGCATTCCTTCCGGTACTATGCTGGCGCCGATGATCGTCGGCGCATGGCTTCATGCGGGCGGCATGATCGTAATTGAACTGCCGGAATGGCTGCTGGCGATTGCGTATATGGCCATTGGCTGGCGCATCGGATTAGGGTTCGACAGGCAGGTCTTTTTTATGGCGCTGCGTCCGCTGCCGCAGATTCTGGCCTCCATCTTTGCCCTGATGGCGATTTGCGCGGCGATGGCCTGGGGACTCGCCCACTACATGCAGATTGATTTTATCACCGCCTGGCTTGCCACCAGCCCCGGCGGGCTGGATACCGTGGCGGTGATCGCCGCCGGTAGCAACGCCGACATGGCGCTGATTATGGCGATGCAAACCCTGCGGCTGTTCAGCATTTTGTTGACCGGGCCTGCGGTTGCCCGTTTTATTTCAACCTATGCGCCGAAACAGCCGCAGGCATAAAAATGTTTAATTTAAATTATATTTAAACCCAACCCTGATCTGGTATTCATTTTTGGTGTCATCGCCATCTTTATATTCATCCAGATAACCTAATTCAAAGAAGGGGTAAAAACGCGGCGTTGCATGGAAGTTAAAAACAAAATTATGTTGCAGCGTATGGTTTTTTACCATTCGCATATTCAAATTTATCGCCATGCGTTTTACTGTAATATGTCGGATTATATTGTACCCAAAAATCTGGCGTAAAATATTTGGTCAGATAAATATCAACGCGATGTTCCGAAGAGTCATCCCAGTCGCCCTGTAGCGTCTGGCTGTCGTGATTTTGATGATTATAGCGGTAGCGTAAAACGGCACCCAGCGTTGGGTCAAAGTGATAACCAATACCGAGGTAAGGATCGATACGCGAACCGGCGGACTCCCAATGGAAGACAACCCCAGGTTCAAGCCAGAAGTCGCTCTCGCCCAGCGGGAACGGCTTGTTAAACTCTGCTTCTTCGTAGCTGCTTTTCCACTGCTCCATATTCTTACCGAGATCGGAGTCCGTCTCAAAACTCCAGTACATTCGGGCGAAAATACTGTTCGGGTCCTGCACCACGCCTGTCAGCATCAGTCGTTGTAAAAAACGCTCGCTGGCCGTGCGATATTGTGTGCGTGGCGCAAAATAAACCGTCGTGAACGGTTTTTCTTTTGCCTGTGGCGCCGTCGTTGAATGACTGTTATTGTCCGCAAAAACGCTGGCGGAAGGCATGACCAGTGCAGCCGCTAATAGGGCTGTATTCATATTCTTACTTTGCATTATATTTTCCTTGCAGAAACAGAGATAAAATCTCCCCCTGCTAACTGAATAGCATTATTATTTAACAGGAGGAGTGGGATATTACCAGTAACTATTCCAGCATGACGTTGCGCGGGTAATGGCCTCCATCAGGAAATAATCACCCCAGGCACAGCATTCATTCACGCCAACGTTACCTTTAAAATAATAAACAGAATGTTTTAATAATCCTTCGCCTTCTTTGTGCTCCAGATTGAGATAGCCGTCGAGCATCCGCTCAATCATTCGCAATGCCAGCGCCTCATAACTTTCGCGATCGGGATGAGTCGCCGGAAGCTGTTTTACCAGCTCCAGCAAGGCGCAGGCGAGAATCGCGCTGGCAGAACTGTCTCTTTCGCTGTTGGGATCGGTCAGCGCCAGATCCCAGTAACAGACCAGGTCTTCCGGCAAACGGTTAATAAAATAGTTTGCCAGCGTCTGGCTCAATTCCAGCAGTTTCTCATCTCCGGTATAGAGGTAGTTCAGCAGAAAGCCATACACGCCCCATGCCTGCCCACGCGACCAGCAGGAATCGTCGGAGAACCCCTGATGGGTATTGCCAAAACGTGGCTCACCGGTGTGAACATCCATATAGTACGTGTGAAACGTCGAGCCGTCCTCGCGCACAATATAGCGTCGCGCCTGCTCAATATGGCTTTTCGCCGCCTGTGCATAGCGCGGGTCGCCCGTTGTCGCGCTGGCCTGATACAACAACGGCAGATTCATATTGCAGTCAATGATCATCCTCCCCTGCTGTTCCGGGTTATCCAGCTCTCCCCATGCCTGAATAATGCCGCACTTGTCGTGATAGCGCTCCATCAACACTTCTGCCGCCTGCTGGGCGATATATATTGCCTCCCGGTTATCGGTCAATTTGCTGGCAGCCACGCAGGAAAGGCTGTACAGAAACCCGAGGTCATGGTGGTTAGTGTGGTCGCGCTTTGCGATACGTTCGCCAAAGGAGCGGACATGCTGCCCGGCTAACGCACGATATGCGGCATTCCCTGTCCACTCCCATGCCAGCCACAGTTGCCCGGTCCAGAAACTGGTCGTCCACTCCTGATTATCGATAATCGGATAGATACCGTTTTTACATGCCGCGTCGGGAAAACGCTGGCCGAAATAAGCGCTGTTACGATCAACAGCCTTTAAAATCACCGGCAACGCATGACGAATTTTCTGCGCGATAGCAGCACGCTCGCCGCGCTGTAGCGCAACAGGGACAATCGTTTCTTTACGGATAGTTGCAGACATAATTCTCTCGTTTTCTTTACTTTAATGAATGGCTTCTTGCCCGTGGGCAGGGATGGCGGTGTTTTTTTTATGCTGATAGCAGGGAGATAGCGTGATGGCGGAGATCCCGGTAAATATCCAGCGCGATGATGCCCCATAATCAGATAGGTGTGTTCAAAACCGATCTTCTGGTAGGCATACCCTGCAGGCGGCGCCACCACGATAGAGCCGACGTAAATCATGGCCTGATAACCCAGCAGATACATCGTGGCGTTGACGCGCTTGTCGAAGTGTTCGGCGATATATTTGAAAAACCGAGACCAGAATCAGCGCAATTTCAATCCCATACAGCGGTTTTCACCAGGCAGATAATCAGCGGATCGTTGGTTAACCCGGAGATAATCAAACGCAGGCTGATCACCAGCCCTGTCAGGGAGCATCCCCTGTTTGGCGCCGATGCGGTTAATGATGGCGGGCACCAGCATCATGCCGAAGAACTCGGCGGCGGACTGCGCGGTGCTCATATAGCCAAACATGGCGTTTCCTTCCTTCTTTGGTACTGAAGAAGGTGACGAAATAGCGGGAGAATTGCTGCTCGGCAATAAACATCATCCATGCCACGCCCGCGATATACAGGGAGAAGGTCCAGAACTTTTTATTGCGCAGCAGCTGGAACACATCGCCAATGACAATCTTCTCTTTCGACAGAACGTTGTTTTCTTCCTGACCAAAGTGATCGACCTTCAGCGTCAGCAGCACCGCGAACATGCACAGCGCGGAAACGGTGCTGATAACAAAGTTGATTTTGGGGGAGATATTGTAGAGATAGCCGGAAAACGATGACGCCGTCGCCCAGCCCAGCGCCGCCCACATGCGGATGCGGCCAAACTCCATGTCATACAGACGGCTGAAACGGTCAACATACGACTCTTCTGCCGCCACGCCCGCATACCAGCCGAGGCTGAAAAACAGCGCGCCGACAATTCATTCCGCTGACAAAATGGGTTTGCAGCAGCGGCAGATAGCACCAGATGTAAAACGGCGCCATCAGTGCCGAAACAATACAGACAAAATAGAGCAGGTGTTTTTTCATGCCCATTTTGTCCATGATGTAGCCGTAAACGGGTTTGATAATCACCGCAAAAACGCCGTTAACGGGCAAACACCGTGCCGATTTCCACGCCATCCAGCCCGGCTTTATCCCCCAGCCAGATAGCATACAGGCCAAAACTGGCCGCCCAGGTAAAGGTAAACAGAAATACAAACAGACTCAGCTTGATGTAAGCCGAACGTGTCGACTGAACAGGGTTCATCATTATTTTCTCCGCATCAGCGTCAATTATTTTATTTCCAGCGTTTTCGAGTTCAGCGTCAGCACCTGATTGACACGATCGAATGCCATGATTACCGGCGGCGGCAGCGTCGGAGACATCGTGGCGTTAACGCTACAGGCCAGCCAGTGAGTGCCCGGCGTGAGCGTCGTGCCGAGACAGGGGATCTCTCCAGGAGAGGCATACAGAATGTTGCTGTTCGGCGGGGTGGTGACGACCAGCGGCTGGCGTTCAGCCAGCAAATCCTCGATCTGACACACGCCGGAAGTGGTACTGAGAGTCAGCCCGTTTTTTTGCCATTCGGGTCGTCGTCAGATGATGGCGATTCAGTGCGAATCCGCCTTCCACGCAGTCGAGCGTGCGTGGGGTTACAACGCGATGTAGCCGGGAGATGCCCCTGCTCATGCGGGATAAGCCAGGTGGTGACGCTGACATCCGGCCAGGGGCGCCAGACGCTTCGAAGCCACGCTGGCGTCATCTCCACCGCATCGCACTCGCGACGCCCGCGCCAGTAGCCGTCCTGCTCGCTGAACATCAGCGTCGAGTCACAGGCGGCATGGTTCAGACCATACACACCGCGTTCAAGGGTGAAACCAAAGTGGCTGGAATAGGCGAACTTGCAGTATTTGGGCGTCGAAATTGACGAAGTTATTGCGATCGTACTGGCCCGGACATCAGCATCCAGACGTGATGGTTATCCTCCGCATGAACAATAAACTGCCCGGCTTCCGCTATCGGGTGAACCGTCTCCAGCACGGGCAATGGCGCGGGTTCCGCCTGCCAGAACGCACTCTCTTGCGGCAGCGCCAGAATCAGCAATGCCTTACATGCCCAGTACGGCGAACCTGGGCTGTTGTAATCTTCGGTCATCACCAGATTCGGGTATGTGTACCCCAGCGTGAACAAACCATCCGGGCCGATAAACGGTTGGCTCAGCCACCAGTCGATATGCCGCAGGATCAGCCCTTTGATAACCGGTACGCTAAACACATCCAGCCCGGTATATGCCACCGCGCTCCAGAATGCGACCTGTACGAAGCGATAAGTCAGGCTACGGCCAAAGGGGATCGCATTGCCGTCACCGGTAAAGTAATGGATATAATCTTTCGCGAACTGACGCGCGCGCTGACGATAGCGCAGGCAACGTTCGGGATCAGCATCCTGCATAAAGTGGCTGTACAGCAGGCTGTAAAAGTGAAACCCGCTGGAGATGTAGTAGTCGCGCGGCTTACCGGCGCCATCGGCGTACCAGCCGTTGCCAAGCCAGAACGGTTCAATGGCATTCAGATGCTTATCAATCACCATCATGTCGTAATGCCGCCCGACGCACTTAAGCCCCACCTGCACCAGCACCGGGAAGAAATGCCAGTTGTTATCGGGGATCTGAATGTCGGCGCTCTGGCGTAACCAGCGCTCCAGATTGTTTTGCTCGTCGGTGGAGAGCGCTGACCAAAGCCCCGTTCCCGGTAACGCCAGCGCCAAGCCAAACGCCGCCATTTCGACGCATCGCTGATCGTTATCCGCCAGGGAGCCCCAGTAATCAGGATGTTCGGGATCGCAGCCGTGACGAATACCGTCGATAAACGTCTCGCGAAAATCATCGGCTTCGCCACCGCTCAGTAACGGCGCCAGCAGCCACAACAGACGAGAGAAACCTTCCATTCCGGCGACATCCGCCGGATAGTGTGCGGACGTTTCTCCGGCGTCCAGACGCGTGTTCCCTCGCCTCAAATGGGGGACGGCTGACGCCAGCCATTGTTGCGCCAGTCCGACATATTCTTGCCTTATTCGCATAATGAAACCTCGTTTCATTTGATAAATGTTGGACGCATAATAAGGATTCAGACGGACAGACAAATGTGATAATTGTCGTATTTTCGGACAACGTCGGTGATGAATAACAACATTCATCCTCTTTTAGCGACAAAAATTCGATTAGAGTGATAAAAGTTTAAGTTTATTCACATTGCGGGAGGGGCGGGCAGAAATGCAGCGAATGGAAGACAGCAGTTATCTTGAGAATATCAACCTCAACGATAAGTCGATTTACTTTAACCGCATGAAGAATATGCCTGCCAACTACTACCACTGGCATCAGTGTGTGGAGATCCTGTCAGTTTCTCAGGGAGTTGGCATCGCGCTAATGGAGCACCAGCAGTACACCGTTAAACCGGGGCGTATTTTTATTTTTCCGCCGGGAAAGCTGCATAAGGTGTTTGTCGAGCAGGACGATCGTAATGTTTATCACCGTACAACGCTGCATTTTAATGGCTCAATTATTGAACAGTACCTGCGGGATTTTCCGCGTCAGCAAATGTTGCTGCGTCAGCTCTGCGGTCGGGGAGAAAAGGCGCGGGTATTTGATGTCGGCGACGTACAGCCGGTGATTGAAACGCTGCTGAGCCGTTTTGAAACGCTGGTAAAAAGCAAAACGTTCAGCGTCAGCGACAGCGCATTTCTGGTGATGCAGATTATCAGCCTGCTGCCGCATCAGGAGCAGGCGACGGGATACAATACCTTTTCGGTCAGCATTATCCGTTGGATAGAAACCCATTTTCACCAGCGCTGCTCGCTGGACGATATCGCCCGCGAGATGGGCTGCTCGCGCGGACATGCCTCACGCCGCTTTCACGAGGAAACGGGCGGCACCATTCAGGAGTATCTGATGATGCGCCGTATCCGTCAGGCATGTGAATTACTGTTGCACACCAACAGCTCAGTGCGTGAGATTGCCGAACAGGTCGGTTTCTCCGAGTACGCCTGGTTTATTACCTGTTTTCGCAAGAATATGGGTAAAACGCCGTTGCAATATCGCAAAACGTATTCCCCCGCCTAGTTCCCACGCTGGATGGCCTGGCCTGTAGGTCGGATAAGGCAAAGCCGCCATCCGGCGCGTTGACGAATTACGTCTGGCAGTGTGGACACCAGTAGAACGGGCGCGAGGAGAGCGTCGTTTTCTCAATAATGCCGCCGCAGCGCTCGCAGGCTTCGCCGTCCCGATGGAACACCTTAAAGCGAAACAGCGCGCCGTGATGCGTGTTCTCATCCGCCTGACCGCGCGTGGTATAAGAAAGGCGCGGGATATCGAGCAGCGCATGAGATAACGCCTCCAGCTGTTGGTCACTGAGATCTTTCGCCTTATGCTGCCCCGTCAGCCCTACCTGCCAGAGAATTTCCACACGCAGATAGTTGCCCAGCCCGGCGAGAAACGCCTGATCCAGCAACAGCCCGGAAAACTGACGATTACGAAAACGCGCAGAGAGCAGACGCGCTTTTACATCATCGGGCGTCAGCCGCGGGTCCAGCACGTCCGGCCCGACGCGTTGCAGAAACGGGTGGGTGGCGAGCTGTTCCGGCGTCAGCATTTCAATGTCGGACGCGCTGTAAAGCAGAATGGTTTTATCCGCCGTTTGCAGGTTAACGCGTAATACCCGGCTGGTTGCCGGGATGTTCCCCGTCTCCACTACTCGCCATACGCCATACAACTGGTTATGGCTGTAGAGCGTCAGCCCCTGCGAAAAGTGGGTCAGCAACGCTTTCCCCCGCGTTTCGATATGGGTGACCGTCTGCCCAATCAGCGGCGATTCATACGGTTTTAACTGCGAAAAGGCAAACCAGACATCCGTCAACGGTTTGCCTTTGATCGCCGCCTCCAGGTTATCCGCCGCACGACGGATCTCCGGGCCTTCAGGCATAGTTCTGTCCTTTGTTAGTGAGTTGCTCCGCCTGTTACTGCAATGTCAGTTTCCACATGAAGCGCTGTGACAATGGCGATTTCCAACGCCTGACGCACCGTTTCCGCCGCCATGCTGGGCGCACCAGGATGTGCCGCCGCCTGTTCCGGCAGATAAGGAATATGGATAAATCCACCCTTCACGTCCTGAATATCGCGCAATTTATGCAACAGTCCATACATTACGTGGTTGCAGACAAAAGTGCCTGCGGTCTGAGAGACCGATGCCGGAATCCCCGCTTCGCGCATCGCCGAGACCATCGCTTTGATCGGCAGCGTGCTAAACCAGGCTGCCGGGCCTTCCGCCACGATGGGCTCATCAACCGGCTGCCTGCCGCGGTTATCGGGGATACGCGCATCGTCAATATTAATCGCCACGCGCTCCACGGTAATATCCGTGCGCCCTCCGGCCTGCCCTATCGCCAGCACCAGCACCGGGGATAACGCGTCAATCGCCGCATTCAGCACGGTGAGAGAGTCGCCAAAGACGCAAGGGAGCTGGCGGGCCACCACGCGACACCCTGCGATAATAGCATTGTCGAGACGCGAGACCACTTCCCAGGAAGGGTTAACCTGCTCGCCGCCGAAAGGTTCAAACCCGGTGATTAATACCGTCTTCATCCTTCCTCCTTACAGAAACATCAGGAAATACATCAGAAACACGTTAACCAACAGCAGCACAATACCGGTCGGCACCTGCGCTTTGATCACCGCATTTTTATCCGGCAGTTCCAGCAGCGCCGCAGGCACGATATTAAAGTTTGCCGCCATCGGCGTCATCAGCGTTCCGCAGTAGCCGGAGAACATGCCGATTGCCGCCATCACCGCCGGATTCCCGCCATGTTGCAGCACCAGGATTGGAATCCCAATCCCCGCCGTCACAATCGGGAATGCGGCAAAGGCGTTCCCCATCACCATCGTCAGTAGCGCCATACCGATGGTGTAGACCGCCACGGCGACAAAACGGCTATCGACGGCAAGATATTCCTGGGTGAGATACGAAATTCCGTTGCCGACGCCTGCTGCGGTAAATAACAGCCCTAACGTGGCGAGGATCTGCGGTAAAATGAACGCCCAACCGATGGAATCCAGCAGACGACGCGCTTCCTGAATCGGCTGGTGCACCTTCTCATGCGTCATCTTTATCGCCATCCCCAGACCAATCAATGACCCCGCAGTCATGGAAAACAGCGTCACCAGCGTGGCGTGATTGCCCGGCCCGAACAGCGCCTCCTGCAATCCGGGAACATGGTTGAACATAAGCACGCCGATCACCGTGACCACCGGGATCGCCAGCGCCGGATAAAACAGGCGGTTGCCCAGACGACTGGCGCTTTCCTCACGCTGTTCGCGAGTTCGCTGGTGATAGCTTCCGAGCTTCACGCCGCCGAAACCGGCAATCAGCGCCATCACCACCACCGCCCCACCGACGGCGATGTTAACCATGCGTTTGTCGCCCACCAGCTGATAAGTCCAGTCGCCGAGCAGGAACAGTACGCCATAAACGCCCCAGAATAACCCCGTCGTCAGGCGACGCGGATTGGCTTTGTCCTGCCACGACATGACGGCGACAATCAACAGCACCACACCGGCCAGCCAATAGAGATAGCTTTGTTGAAAATTCATTTCGCCTCTCCTTTGCTCATCGCCGCGCTGACTTTCGCCACTTCACGTTGCAGATAATTGTCCAGACGCCACAGGCGCGCGCCGTGAATCAGAAAAAGCGCAGATCGCCGTCGGAATCCCCCACAGCGCAATATGCAGCGGCTCGGTCTGAATCCCGCCGGACTCCAGCATGAAGTTGTGCATAAAGATGATGGCGCCAAAAGCCACGAAAATGTCTTCGCCAAAAAACAGCCCGACGTTATCGGTGGCTGCTGACATTGCCCGCAGCCGGTAGCGAACCGTGCCTGGCAGTTCCCCGTGTATTTTCTCTGCCGCCCCTTCCGCCATCGGCGCCAGCAACGGACGCACCATTTGCGGATGGCCGCCGAGACTGGTCAGCCCCAGCGCTGCCGTCGCTTCTCGGACAAACAGATAGACAATCAGCAGACGTCCTGCCGTGGCGCTGCGGATTTTCGCGATCCACGCCTGCGCGCGCTCTTTGAGCCCGTGACGTTCCAGCAGACCGATAACCGCCAGAGGAATCAGCAGAATAAAGGGCAGGTTACGGGTATTGAGGAACCCTTCACCCAGTTTTTCGAGGATCGTGGCGATCGGCATCTGCGCCGCCAGTCCCGTGACGATCCCGGCAATAATGACCACTAATACCGGGTTAAAGCGTAAAAGAAATCCAGCCACAATGACGGCGATACCCATCAGTGGCCAGAGAGAAATTGCGTCTCCCATGATCCGTTCCTGTCAGTCGTGTTGCGTTGTTTTTATTTGCACAGCGCCTCTTCGGGCACTGTGTCAGCCTGGTTATTGGTTATGCCATAATCCTGATACTGCGTTCTTCAAACGCCGCGCGCAAACGACGGGCAAAAGCAAGTGCGTGCTCGCCGTCGCCGTGAATACATACCGTTTGCGCCACAACGTTCGCCCATTCACCGGTAATGCTTTTCACTCTACCGGATTCCACCATGCCCAGCGTTTGCACCAACGCGTGTTCTTCGTCTTCTACCAGCGCGCCCGGCTGGGTTCGCGGCACCAGGCTGCCGTCAGCCTGATACCCCCGATCGGCAAAAACTTCCTGACGCGTCGTCAGGCCATAATGCTCGCCTGCGCGAATCAGTTCGCTACCCGCCAGCCCGACCAGAATCAGCGACGGATCGCAGGCATGTACCGCTCTGGCGATGGCATCCGCCAGCTGTGGATCTTTCGCCGCCTGGTTGTACAACATACCGTGCGGTTTGACATGACGCATAACGCCGCCTTCCGCGCGGGCTATCGCCGCCAGCGCGCCGATCTGGTACAGCGTCTGGGCGTAGACGGTTTCCGGCGGTAACGTCATGGCGGTGCGGCCAAAGTTTTCCCGATCCGGGAAACTGGGATGTGCGCCAATCGCTACGCCGTTTTTCAGCGCTTCGCGCACGCTCGCCAGCATGGTTTGCGCATCGCCCGCGTGAAACCCGCAGGCGATGTTGGCGGATGACACCAGTTGCAGTAACGCCGCATCGCTGGCGCACCCTTCTCCTAAGTCTGCGTTAAGATCAATGTTCATCATTAAGTCGCCATGTTAACTGTTCCAGATAACGCTGCTGGTCGTGACGCGCCTTAAGCGCCTCCTCCAGCGTACACTGAACAAAATGGATCGGTTGCCCGAGAGGGATCTGCGCCAGATGATACATATCCGCCTCAATGATGCAGGCGATACGCGGGTAGCCGCCGGTGGTCTGGGCATCGTTCATCAACACGATCGGCTGACCATTATGCGGCACCTGAATAACGCCCGGCAGCAGCCCGTGCGACAGTAACTCACGTTCGGTGGTACGTTTCAGCGGTTGCCCCTGCAAACGATAGCCCATACGGTTACTTTGCGGGCTAAGCTGCCACGGCGAGCGCCAGAACGCCTCCTGCGAGGCCGCTTCAAACTCCTGGTATTCCGGGCCAGGCAACGCGCGAATCCGGTTCCCCCACAGCAGCTGTTTAACGCCCTGCGGGCCGCTGAACTGGCGTTCTGACCTTCCTGTCGCCAGCCGATCGCCATCTTTTAACAAGCGCCCTTCCAGCCCGCCAATGCCGACTTTCAGGTCGGTGCTGCACGACCCCATCACTTCAGGCACGTCAATGCCGCCCGCCACGGCCAGATAGCTGCGCATTCCGTGGAGCGGGCGCTTCAGCGCCAGACGCTGCCCCGCTTTCACCGGCAGCCGCCAGCCGGTCCAGACCGGTTGGTCGTCCAGACGGGCCTCGCACCCGGCGCCGGTCAATGCAAACCAGCCGTCGGATTCAAATTCCACCACCAGTTGGCCGAGCGTAATCTCCAGCGCCGGAGCACTGGCGTCATTCCCCACCAGCAGGTTCGCGATATGCAGCGCCGGTTTGTCCAGCGCGCCGCAATGGCTAATACCGGACTGACGATAGCCGTGTCGTCCCCCATCCTGCACTGAGGTGTACATACCCGCGCGAATAATGTTCAGCATACCCCCTCCTTCTGCGGGACAAAGCGTATGGTGTCGCCCGGACGTAACAGGATGGGCTCATCCCGCTGTGGGTCGAACAGCTTCAGCGGCGTATGGCCGATTAGTTGCCAGCCGCCCGGCGTCGGCAGAGGGTAAATCCCGGTTTGCGGGCCGCCAATCCCCACGGAACCCGCCGGAACAATCAGGCGCGGTTCTGCCCGTCTTGGCGTGTGTAATTGTTCCGGTAAGCCCCCGAGATACGGGAAGCCCGGCTGAAAACCTAAAAACCAGACGACGTACTCTACTGAAGCGTGCAGTTCAACCACCTGCTTTTCGCTTAATCCGCTGTGTCGGCGCCACCGCCGTCAGATCCGGGCCACCCTCGCCGCCGTAGGTCACGGGAATTTCGATAAAGCGTGAATCAGGCTCCAGCGCCTCGCTCTCTTCCCACCAGCGCTGCAAACGTTCAATCGCATCCAGCGCCAGCGTCTGCGGCTCGCGCAGGATCACCGTGATATTGTTCATACCCGGAATCGCTTCAACAACATTCGGCATATCGACCAGACGCTGCGCCAGTCGCCAGATGCGTTTCTGGGATGCCAGCGTGACCGGCGGCTCAAGCTCCAGCACCACCGCCGTTTCACCTAACAGATAACAACGCGCTCGTTGCACTTTCGTCCCTCTCGTGTTTTATGCGTTATGCCGGATTAGGAATATCAATAAAGGTCACATCCAGACTCGTATTTTCAGTCAGCCATTCGCTTAACGCGCGAATACCGCCGCGCTCGGTAGCGTGGTGTCCGGCGGCATAGAAATGCAGCCCCTGTTCGCGGGCGGAGTGAATCGTCTGTTCAGAGACCTCGCCGGTAATAAACGCATCCACGCCAAAGCGCGCGGCGCTGTCGATAAAACTTTGCCCGCCACCGGTACACCAGGCCACACGCTGCACTTTTTCCGGCCCGGTATCACCGCACCATAACGGTTTACGCCCCAGGCGCGCTTCAATCCACGAGGCCAGTTCCAGCCCCGGCACCGGCATTGATAACTCTCCCCACGGCACCAGCGGCTCGATTTCCCCCCATCACGGTAATGCCGAGCAGCGCCGCCAGCTGCACGTTGTTTCCCAGTTCCGGGTGCGCATCCAACGGCAGATGCCAGCCATAGAGGTTAATGTCATTCGCCAGCAGCGTTTTCAGCCGGTTGCGTTTCATACCGCGAATGACCGGAGATTCCCCTTTCCAGAAGTAACCATGATGAACGATGACCGCATCAGCCTGCTGGCGTACCGCTTCATCCAGTAAGGCCTGGCTTGCCGTCACGCCGGTCACGATTTTTTGCACCGTCTCTTTGCCTTCAACCTGTAAGCCATTCGGCGCGTAATCGCTGATGGCCGCGCTGTTCAGCTTTTCATTGATCAGTTGTTCCAGTTCGGTGTTTTTCATCATCGCTCCCTTCTTCATATATGCACTACGTTAAAATAGCGTTCTCCCGTCACTTCGTCGATAGCCATTTCTTCGACACATTGAGAAACAATCACGCCGTTTTAAGACGCAAAATGCTTACCCTTACTCGATCTGATTCATGTATATTTATGCAATCAGACAGCATATTGCAAAAATAATCAGATCTGTATCGAAGTTATAACTTTAAGGAAACACACTCACGCCGCGGATTTCTTTTGCGGTGTGACATCCATCCCGGAATCACAATGAATAAACCATCTTCTCAACCGCGCGCCATTTATTACGTCGTCGCACTGCAAATTTGGGAATACTTCAGCTTTTACGGCATGCGCGCCCTGCTGATTCTCTACCTCACCAACCAGCTAAAATACGACGATAACCATGCGTATGCGCTGTTCAGCGCTTACTGTTCGCTGGTCTATGTCACCCCGATTCTCGGCGGGTATCTGGCGGATAAAGTGCTTGGTAATCGCATGGCGGTCATGCTGGGAGCATTTTTGATGGCCGTTGGGCATCTGGTGCTGGGGGCGAGTGAAATCGCGCCGACCTTCCTTTATTTGTCGCTGGCGATCATCGTCTGCGGTTACGGTCTGTTCAAATCCAACATCAGTTGCTTGTTGGGTGAGCTGTATAAACCGGAAGATCCACGCCGCGACGGGGGATTCTCACTGCTGTATGCCGCCGGCAATATCGGCTCGATCGTTGCCCCTATCGCCTGTGGTTATGTTCAGGAAGAGTACAGCTGGGCGATGGGTTTTGCGCTGGCCGCCATCGGCATGATCGCCGGGTTAATTATCTTCCTGTGCGGCAATCGCCATTTCGCCCACACCACTGGGGTGAATAAAGCCGCGCTGCACGCCAGAACGTTTGTTCTGCCCAACTGGTGTTGGCTGCTGGTGCTGTTAGTTGCCGCGCCGCTGCTGATCACGGTGCTGTTCTGGAAAGAATGGTCGGTCTATGCGCTGATTGTCGCCACCGTCATTGGTCTTGCGGTGCTGACAAAAATCTACCGTCAGGCACAGACGCAAAAACAGCGTAAAGAGCTGGGGCTGATTGTGGTTCTCACCTTCTTCAGCATGTTGTTCTGGGCGTTCGCCCAACAGGGCGGCAGCTCCATCAGTTTGTACATCGACCGATTTGTGAACCGTACGATTCTGGGTTACGAAGTACCGACGGCGATGTTCCAGTCAGTGAATGCCTTCGCGGTCATGCTGTGCGGCGTGGTGCTGGCCTGGCTGATTAAGGAGAGTATGGGCGGCAACCGTACCGTGCGGATCTGGGGGAAATTCGCCCTGGGTCTCGGTTTGATGAGCGCCGGATTCTGCATTCTGACCGTAAGCGCCCGGTTATCTGCCGCCTACGGTCACTCTTCTATGCCACTGATGATCTTAGGGTTGGCGGTAATGGGGTTTGCCGAGTTGTTCATCGACCCGGTCGCAATGTCGCAGATTACACGTATTGAGATCCCTGGCGTGACGGGCGTTCTGACCGGCATCTATATGTTGCTCTCCGGCGCAATCGCCAACTATCTGGCTGGCGTCATTGCCGATCAGACCTCGCAGAGCGCGTTTGATGCAAGCGGCGCGATCAACTACGCCATCAATGCCTATATCGATGTGTTCGACCAGATAACCTGGGGAGCGCTGGCCTGCGTGGCGCTGGTACTGCTGATTTGGCTGTATCAGTCACTTAAATTCAGAAACCGCCCGCTGGCGGTTGAGTCCTGAATGACATTACGCCCGGTGGCGCTACACTTACCGGGCCTACAGCGTGGCACTATCCTGTAGGCCGGATAAGGCATCGCCGCCATCCGACCGCCACATTTCTTACGCCCGGTGGCGCTACGCTTACCGGGCCTACAGTGTGGCTCTATTCTGTAGGCCGGATAAGGCATCGCCGCCATCCGGCATAACGTATAAAAAAACCGCCACATTTCTTACGCCCGGTGGCGCTACGCTTACCGGGCCTACAGCGTGGCACTATCCTGTAGGCTGGATAAGGCATCGCCGCCATCCGGCATAACGTATAAAAAAAACCGCCACATTTCTTACGCCCGGTGGCGCGACGCTTACCGGGCCTACAGCGTGGCACTATCTGTAGGCCGGATAAGGCATCGCCGCCATCCGGCATAACGTATAAAAAAACCGCCACATTTCTGTTGGCGGTTTTCTCGGACGACGCTGTATATCAGTAGAAATCGCAGGTCACTTTTTCTGCCTGCTCCATCCACACCGGTTTATCGCTGGTTTTCGACCAGACGCGATGCAGATAGCTGTAAAAACGAGCACGGTCTTTCCAGAACAACATGACCGGCAGCGCCAGAACCCCCAGCCACAACGGCGAGAGTGCGGCGTAACAAAACAACATGAGCTGGATATTCTTTATAGAGTTCCATACTTTTCTCCCCTTTATCTGGCCGGTAATCATCACCGGTAAAGTCAAATTGGTTATCTGCTGAAAATAGTACCGCTTTGCGTGTAATTTTACTAACTCATCCGACCACTTATTTTTGTCTATTTAAGCTTTATTTACATTCGCCCCGTAATTAAGTTACATAAAAGTTAAATTAATACTAATCATTAGTTAAATGATGGTCTTTTCCATTTTTATACTTTTTTTACACCCTACGCGCCGATTTTTGCGAAATCTTTGCAGGCAAAAAATTACCCTCCGCATATCAGAAGAAAAACCACTGGAGGTGCACCGTGAGTGCAGGCGTAATCATCGGCATCGTGCTGATTTTCTTACTTTTGGGTTACCTAGTGTATGCCCTGATTAATGCGGAGGCATTCTGATGGCGGCCCAGGGATTTTTACTGACAGCCAGTTTTTTACTGATCCTGTTCGTGCTCGCCCGCCCTTTAGGCGTGGGTCTGGCGCGACTTATCAACGACATTCCCCTGCCAGGCACCGCCAGCGTAGAGCGTCTGCTATGGCGCGGGTTGGGGATACCGACGCAGGAAATGGACTGGAAACAGTATCTGCTGGCCATTCTTACCCTGAATCTGTTGGGTCTGGCAGTGCTGTTTCTGATGCTGCTGGGGCAAAACCTGCTGCCGCTGAACCCGCAGCAGTTGCCTGGCCTTTCCTGGCATCTGGCGCTCAATACGGCCATCAGTTTTGTCACCAATACCAACTGGCAGTCCTACGGCGGGGAAACCACCTTAAGCTACTTCAGCCAGATGGCGGGACTGACCGTACAGAACTTCCTGTCGGCGGCTACCGGTATCGCGGTGATCTTCGCCCTGATCCGCGCCTTTACGCGCCAGAGCATGAATACGCTGGGCAACGCCTGGATGGATTTGGTGCGCATTACGCTGTGGATCTTATTGCCGCTCGCCCTGTTAATCGCCCTGCTTTTCATCCAGCAGGGCGCACTGCAAAACCTGCTGCCCTATCAACCGTTCACCAGCGTTGAAGGTGTGAAACAGCTTTTGCCGATGGGGCCGGTAGCTTCACAGGAAGCCATAAAGATGCTCGGCACCAACGGCGGCGGGTTCTTCAACGCCAACTCATCGCATCCGTTTGAAAACCCGAGCGCATTAACCAACATGGTACAGATGCTGGCGATCTTTTTGATTCCCGCCGCGCTTTGCTTTGCCTTTGGCGATGCGTCAGGCGATCGCCGTCAGGGGCAGATGCTGCTGTGGGCGATGTCGATCATTTTCGTGGTCTGCGTCGCCGTGGTGATGGCGGCGGAAGTCCAGGGTAATCCTCATCTGCTGAAATTTGGCGCCGACAGCAGCCTCAATATGGAAGGCAAAGAGAGCCGCTTTGGCGTGCTGGTCAGCAGCCTGTTTGCCGTCGTGACCACGGCGGCCTCCTGCGGGGCGGTTATCGCTATGCATGACTCTTTTACCGCGCTGGGCGGCATGGTGCCAATGTGGCTGATGCAAATCGGCGAAGTGGTTTTTGGCGGCGTCGGTTCGGGTTTGTACGGCATGCTGTTGTTCGTATTGTTAGCCGTATTTATCGCCGGGCTGATGATTGGCCGCACGCCAGAATATCTGGGTAAAAAAATCGACGTGCGCGAAATGAAAATGACCGCCCTGGCGATTCTGATTACCCCGACGCTGGTATTGCTCGGTACGGCGCTGGCGATGATGACCGAAACCGGCCGCAGCGGAATGCTCAACCCCGGCCCACACGGTTTTAGCGAAGTGCTGTACGCTGTCTCTTCGGCGGCCAACAACAACGGCAGCGCCTTTGCCGGCCTGAACGCCAGCACGCCCTTCTGGAACTGCCTGCTGGCCTTCTGCATGTTTGTCGGTCGCTTCGGGGTGATTATCCCGGTCATGGCCAATTGCCGGATCGCTTGGTCGGTAAAAAGCGCCAGCCGGCCAGCCCCGGCACACTGCCGACGCACGGCGCGCTGTTTGTCGGCCTGCTGATCGGTACGGTGTTGCTGGTGGGCGCACTGACCTTTATTCCTGCGCTGGCGCTTGGGCCGGTTGCTGAACACCTCTCTTTATATTGAGCGAAGCGGAGTACATGGTGATGAGTCGCAAACAACTGGCGCTGTTCGAGCCCTCCCTGGTCGCTCAGGCGCTGATCGAGGCCGTGAAAAAATTAAGCCCACATACCCAGTGGCGCAATCCGGTCATGTTTATTGTCTGGATCGGCAGTCTGCTGACGACCCTTATCACGGCGGCGATGGCAACCGGGCAGATGCCAGGTAATCCCCGGTTTACTGGCGCGATAAGCCTCTGGCTGTGGGTTACCGTCCTGTTCGCTAACGTTGCCGAAGCGCTGGCGGAAGGTCGCAGCAAAGCGCAGGCCAGCAGTCTGAAAGGGGTGAAGAAAACGGCATTTGCCCGCAAACTGCGTGAACCAAAGTATGGCGCGCAGGCGGATCGCCTCCCTGCCGATGAGCTGCGTAAAGGGGATATCGTCCTGGTTGAAGCGGGCGATATTATTCCCTGCGACGGCGAGGTCATTGAAGGCGGCGCATCGGTGGACGAAAGCGCCATTACCGGTGAGTCCGCGCCGGTGATTCGTGAATCCGGCGGCGACTTTGCCTCAGTGACCGGCGGAACACGTATTCTCTCCGACTGGCTGGTCATCGAATGCAGCGTGAATCCCGGCGAAACCTTCCTTGACCGGATGATCGCGATGGTGGAAGGCGCGCAGCGCCGTAAAACGCCAAACGAAATCGCGCTGACCATTCTGCTGATTGCCCTGACTATTGTCTTTTTACTGGCAACCGCCACGCTCTGGCCCTTTTCCGACTGGGGCGGCCATGCCGTCAGCGTGACGGTGCTGGTCGCCCTGCTGGTTTGCCTGATCCCCACCACTATCGGCGGATTACTTTCGGCGATCGGCGTCGCCGGGATGAGTCGAATGCTGGGAGCAAACGTCATCGCCACCAGCGGGCGGGCGGTGGAAGCCGCAGGCGACGTGGACGTGCTGCTGCTGGATAAAACCGGCACCATCACTCTCGGCAACCGTCAGGCCTCGGACTTTCTGCCCGCTCAGGGCGTGGATGAAAAGACGCTGGCCGACGCGGCGCAGCTCTCTTCGCTGGCCGACGAAACGCCGGAAGGCCGCAGCATCGTCATTCTCGCCAACAGCGTTTTAATCTGCGCGAGCGCGATGTGCAGTCGCGCCATGCCACCTTTGTGCCCTTTACCGCGCAAAGCCGGATGAGCGGCATCAACATTGATAACCGAATGATCCGTAAAGGTTCCGTGGACGCTATTCGCCGCCACGTTGAAGCCAGCGGTGGTCACTTCCCTGCTGACGTGGAGCAAAAAGTGGATAGCGTCGCCCGTCTTGGCGCCACGCCGCTGGTGGTGGTGGAAGGTTCCCGCGTGCTGGGCGTTATCGCGCTGAAAGATATTGTCAAAGGCGGGATTAAGGAACGTTTTGCCCAGTTGCGCAAAATGGGCATCAAAACGGTGATGATCACCGGCGACAACCGCCTGACGGCAGCGGCGATTGCCGCAGAAGCCGGTGTGGATGATTTCCTGGCGGAAGCCACACCAGAAGCCAAGCTGGCGTTGATCCGCCAGTATCAGGCTGAAGGTCGCCTGGTGGCGATGACCGGCGACGGAACCAACGATGCACCGGCGCTGGCGCAGGCTGATGTGGCGGTGGCGATGAACTCCGGTACTCAGGCAGCGAAAGAAGCCGGTAACATGGTGGATCTGGATTCCAACCCGACCAAGCTGATCGAAGTGGTGCATATCGGTAAACAGATGTTGATGACGCGCGGTTCGCTCACCACGTTCAGTATCGCCAATGACGTGGCGAAATATTTCGCCATCATTCCGGCGGCGTTTGCCGCGACGTACCCGCAGTTGAATACGCTGAACATTATGCGTCTGCATTCGCCGGATTCCGCAATCCTCAGCGCGGTGATCTTCAATGCGTTGATTATCGTTTTTCTGATCCCGCTGGCATTGAAAGGGGTGAGCTATAAGCCGCTTTCGGCCTCTGCCATGCTGCGCCGTAATCTGTGGATTTACGGCCTGGGTGGTCTGGTTGTGCCGTTTATCGGCATTAAAGTGATTGATTTACTGCTGACTCTGCTGGGTCTGGTGTGAGGTTTATAATGAGTGGATTACGTCCTGCATTATCAACGCTGGTGTTTCTGACGCTGCTAACCGGCGGCATTTACCCGCTGCTTACCACCGCGCTGGGGCAATGGTGGTTCCCGCATCAGGCTAACGGTTCACTGATTGTTGATGGCAGTCTCGTGCGCGGCTCTGCGCTTATCGGGCAGAATTTTACCGCCGACGGCTATTTTCAAGGACGCCCGTCAGCAACGGCGGAAATACCCTATAATCCCATGGCTTCCGGCGGCAGTAATCTGGCGGTCAGCAACCCGGAGCTGGATAACCAGTTGCAGCAGCGGGTGAAGGCGCTGCGGGCCGCTAACCCGGACGCCAGCACGACGATTCCGGTGGAACTGCTCACCGCCTCCGCCAGCGGGCTGGACAATAACCTGACGCCAACGGCGGCGGCGTGGCAGATCCCGCGCGTCGCCAAAGCGCGAAATCTCAGCGTTGAAGCCGTGACGCAGTTGGTCGCAGAATATACGCAAAAGCCGCTGGTGAGTTTTATCGGCCAGCCAGTGGTCAATATCGTGGAACTCAATTTAGCGCTGGATAAGCTCTGATGGTTAATGAAGAACCGCTACGCCCTGACCCCGATCGCCTGCTGGAACAGACCGCCGCACCACACCGGGGAAAACTGAAAATCTTCTTCGGCGCCTGCGCAGGCGTCGGGAAAACCTGGGCGATGCTGGCTGAGGCGCAGCGACTGCGGGCGCAAGGGCTGGATATTTTGACGGGTGTCGTGGAAACCCACGGGCGTAAAGAGACCGCCGCGCTGCTGGACGGCCTCAGCATCCTGCCGCTAAAACGGCAGACGCGTCACGGACGCCATCTCAGCGAGTTCGATCTCGACGCGGCGCTGGCCCGTCGCCCGGCGATTATTCTCATGGACGAACTGGCGCACAGTAATGCGCCAGGCTCGCGCCATCCCAAACGCTGGCAGGATATCGAAGAACTGCTGGAAGCGGGTATTGACGTCTTTACCACCGTCAACGTCCAGCACCTGGAAAGCCTCAACGATGTGGTCAGCGGCGTGACCGGCATTCAGGTTCGTGAAACCGTACCAGACCCCTTCTTCGATGCCGCCGATGAAGTGGTTCTGGTCGACCTGCCGCCTGACGATCTGCGAGCGCGTCTGAAAGAGGGCAAGGTGTACATTGCCGGTCAGGCTGAACGCGCCATTGAGCACTTCTTTCGCAAAGGCAATTTGATCGCCCTGCGTGAACTGGCGCTGCGCCGCACGGCCGACCGGGTGGACGATCAAATGTGCGCCTGGCGGAGCCATCCGGGCGAAGAGAAAGTGTGGCATACCCGCGACGCCATTCTGCTGTGCATCGGGCACAACACCGGCAGTGAAAAACTGGTGCGTGCCGCCGCGCGGCTGGCTGCCCGCCTCGGCAGCGTCTGGCACGCGGTGTATGTCGAAACCCCGGCGCTGCATCGCCTGCCGGAAAAGCAGCGGCGCGCCATCTTAAGCGCCCTGCGTCTGGCGCAGGAGCTGGGCGCAGAAACCGCCACGCTTTCCGATCCCGCCGAAGAAAAAGCGGTTGTGCGTTACGCCCGGGAACATAACCTCGGCAAAATTGTGCTGGGTCGTCCGGCAACGCGACGCTGGTGGCGCAGAGATTCGTTTGCCGATCGCCTGGCGAAACAGGCACCGGATCTCGATCAGGTAGTTGTCGCCCTTGATGATCCCCCGACTCGCCCGTTGAATCAGACACCGGATACCCGTGGCTTCAAAGATAAGTGGCGGGTGCAGATACAGGGCTGCCTGGTCGCGATCGCCCTTTGCGCGGTGACCACCGTCATCGCCGTACAGTGGATGGTCGCCTTTGATGCCGCTAACCTGGTGATGCTGTATCTGCTGGGCGTGGTAATTATCGCTCTGTTTTATGGGCGCTGGCCCTCGGTAGTGGCAACCTTTATTAACGTCGCCAGCTTCGATCTCTTTTTTATTGCTCCTCGCGGCACGCTTGCCGTTTCCGATGTGCAGTATCTGTTGACCTTCGCCGTGATGCTGACGGTGGGGCTGGTGATCGGTAACCTGACGGCGGGCGTGCGCTATCAGGCGCGGGTTGCCCGCTATCGGGAACAGCGCACGCGCCATCTGTACGAGATGTCCAAAGCGCTGGCGGTGGGGCGAAGCAGGCAGGATATCGCCGCCACCAGCGAACAGTTTATCGCCTCCACGTTTCAGGCCCGCAGCCAGGTGTTATTGCCGGATGAAAACGGCACGCTGATGCCGCTGACCCACCAGCAGGGCATAACGCCGTGGGATGACGCCATCGCCCGGTGGAGCTTTGACAAAGGCCAGCCGGCCGGGGCGGGCACGGATACCCTGCCCGGCGTGCCGTATCAAATTTTACCGTTAAAAAGCGCCGATAAAACGCATGGACTGGTGGTGGTCGAGCCGGGGAATCTTCGCCAGTTGATGATCCCGGAGCAACAGCGGCTACTGGAAACATTCACCTTGCTGGTCGCCAGCGCGCTGGAGCGTCTGACGCTTACCGCCAGTGAAGAGCTGGCCCGACTCGCCAGCGAGCGCGAAAGCATTCGCAATGCCCTGCTCGCCGCCCTCTCGCACGACTTGCGCACGCCGCTGACGGTGCTGTTTGGTCAGGCGGAGATTTTAACCCTGGATTTGGCAAGTGAAGGATCGCCACATGCGCGCCAGGCCAGCGAAATCCGCCAGCACATTCTCAACACCACCCGGCTGGTGAATAACCTGCTGGATATGGCGCGCATTCAGTCCGGTGGATTTAATCTTAAAAAAGAGTGGCTGACGCTGGAAGAGGTTGTCGGCAGCGCCCTGCAAATGCTGGAGCCGGGGCTATCCCACCCCATTAACCTGTCGCTGCCAGCGCCGCTGACGCTGATACACGTTGACGGCCCGCTGTTTGAACGGGTACTGATCAACCTTCTGGAAAACGCCGTCAAATACGCCGGTTCACAGGCGGAGATCGGCATTGATGCCCATATTGAAGACGAACATCTTCAGCTTGACGTCTGGGATAATGGCCCCGGCATTCCTGACGGGCAGAAGAAAAGCATCTTCGACAAATTTGCCCGAGGAAATAAAGAATCTGCCGTACCGGGCGTTGGGCTGGGGCTGGCTATTTGCCAGGCGATTGTTGAAGTGCACGGTGGAACGATTTCCGCCCACAATCGCCCGCAGGGTGGAGCCTGTTTCCGTGTTACACTCCCGCAGGAAACTGCGCCTGAACTTGAAGATTTTCATGAGGATATGTGACCAACGTTCTGATTGTTGAAGACGAACAGGCTATTCGCCGCTTTCTGCGCAGCGCGCTGGAAAGCGACGGGCTGCGCGTGTACGAAGCAGAGACGCTAAGCCGTGGGTTGCTGGAAGCCGCCACGCGGAAACCCGATCTCATCATTCTTGATCTTGGCCTGCCTGACGGCGACGGCATCGATTTTATTCGCGACCTGCGACAATGGAGCGCAATTCCGGTGATTGTGCTTTCTGCTCGCAGCGAGGAGAGCGATAAAATCACTGCGCTGGATGCGGGTGCCGATGACTATCTGAGTAAACCCTTCGGCATTGGCGAACTACAGGCGCGCTTACGCGTGGCGCTGCGCCGTCACGCCAGCGGCTCTTCTTCTGACCCCATCGTGCAGTTTTCCAGCATAAAAGTGGACTTAGCAGCACACCTTGTCCACCGTGATGAAGAAGAAATTCACCTGACGCCGATTGAGTTTCGCCTACTGGCCGTGTTGCTGAATAATGCGGGCAAAGTGCTCACCCAGCGGCAGCTGTTGAACCAGGTCTGGGGCCCGAACGCTGTCGAGCACAGTCACTATTTGCGTATTTATATGGGTCACCTGCGACAGAAACTGGAGAAAGATCCCACCCGCCCCCGCCATTTCATTACCGAAACCGGAATCGGTTATCGTTTTATGCCATGAATGGTTATTCATTTTTTTTAATTAATTCCTAAATATCATTTTTATCATTAACCACACTGCAAATAATGTATTTTGCAGTGTAAGCTCATTCCTTAAAAAATATAAAAATACAAACCCATAACATATAAACAACAATACGATATCTTATCGTGTGATATGCATAAACAACGACTAAATATTTTAGAAATGATCGTTTTTTATTGATCTTCTTCACAGATCAGGCTCATTTCCTGGATAAAATACCCTCACCTTCCACTTATCCAGTAAAGGTAACCAAAATGGAAAATAATAGCCGTACAATGCCCCATATAAGGCGGACAACTCATATTATGATGTTTGCTCACCGTAACAGCTTCGACTTTCATTTCTTTAATGCCCGTTAGTCTTTCGACTAAGGGCACTCCAGCATACAGGTCTTCCTGACCCCTTGTATCGCAGGCTAACGCCTGTATCTCGTGGTGCTCACACTGCATAACCCTGTTTTACCTGTGACCGGAAAGGTTAGGGTTTATTGCATCTTCTAAAAAGCAATTTACTGATTTATTTATCAGTGGCGTCGTATTGCTTTTTTTTTCCGGAGCTATCAGTTTCTCATTCGAGAAATTGAGGACCTGCTATTACCTGAAAATAAAGAGATGAAAATGTCTGAATTAAAAATTGCCGTCAGTCGTTCCTGCCCTGATTGTTTTTCTACACAGCGCAGTATCGTTAATGTTGATGAAAGTAATTTCATTGATGTTGCCGCTATCGTGTTATCCATCAATGATATTGAACGAGGTAAACTCGATGAGATTGATGCGACGGGCTACGGTATTCCCGTGTTTATCGCGACACAAAATGAAGAGCGCGTTCCGGCGGAATATCTGCCGCGGATCTCGGGCGTATTCGAACATAATGAAGCCCGTAACGCCTTCTATGGCCGCCAACTGGAGACCGCTGCCAGCCACTATGAAACGCAACTGCGCCCACCGTTCTTCCGGGCGCTGGTGGACTACGTAAACCAGGGCAACAGCGCATTTGACTGTCCGGGGCATCAGGGTGGTGAATTCTTCCGCCGTCACCCCGCAGGGAACCAGTTTGTTGAGTACTTTGGCGAAACGCTTTTCCGCTCTGATTTGTGTAATGCCGACGTGGCGATGGGCGATCTGCTTATCCATGAAGGCGCGCCGTGCATCGCGCAACAACACGCCGCGAAAGTGTTCAACGCCGATAAAACCTACTTTGTGCTGAACGGCACCTCATCGTCAAACAAAGTGGTACTTAACGCGCTGCTGACCCCAGGCGATCTGGTGCTGTTCGATCGTAATAACCACAAATCGAACCACCACGGCGCGCTGTTGCAGGCGGGCGCGACGCCGGTTTATCTGGAAACCGCGCGCAACCCGTACGGTTTCATCGGCGGGATCGACGCCCACTGCTTTGAAGAAGGCTATCTGCGTGAACTGGTCAGCGAAGTGGCGCCGCAACGCGCGCAAGACGCCCGTCCGTTCCGCCTGGCGGTGATCCAGTTAGGCACCTACGACGGCACCATCTACAACGCCCGTCAGGTGGTGGATAAGATTGGTCATCTGTGCGACTACATCCTGTTTGACTCCGCATGGGTCGGCTACGAGCAGTTTATTCCGATGATGGCCGATTGCTCGCCGTTGCTGCTGGACCTGAACGAGAACGATCCGGGTATCCTGGTCACGCAGTCTGTTCACAAACAGCAGGCCGGTTTCTCCCAGACCTCGCAGATCCACAAGAAAGACAGCCATATCAAAGGTCAGTCTCGCTATGTGCCGCATAAACGTATGAATAACGCGTTCATGATGCACGCCTCCACCAGCCCGTTCTACCCGCTGTTCGCCGCCCTGGACATCAACGCCAAAATGCACGAAGGCGTCGGTGGCCGTAACATGTGGATGGACTGCGTGGCGAACGGCATCAATGCACGTAAGCTGATCCTTGATAACTGCCATCACATCCGTCCGTTCGTGCCGGAACTGATCGACGGTAAACCGTGGCAGTCTTACCCCACGGCGGAGATCGCAAACGACCTGCGCTTCTTCCACTTTGTGCCGGGCGAACACTGGCATGCCTTCGAAGGCTACGCCGAACACCAGTACTTTGTTGATCCGTGCAAACTGCTGCTCACGACGCCGGGCATCAATGCGCGCAACGGCGAATACGACACCTTCGGCGTTCCGGCGACCATCCTTGCCAACTTCCTGCGTGAAAACGGCGTGGTGCCGGAAAAATGCGATCTCAACTCGATCCTGTTCCTGCTGACGCCAGCGGAAGACATGGCGAAATTGCAGCAACTCGTCGCCCTGCTGGTGCGCTTTGAGAAACTGCTGGAAGCCGATGCGCCGCTGGCTGACGTTCTGCCGTCAATTTATAAGCAGCATGAAGCGCGTTATGCCGGCTACACCCTGCGCCAGCTGTGCCAGGAGATGCACGATCTGTACGCACGCCATAACGTGAAACAGCTGCAAAAAGAGATGTTCCGTAAATCCCATTTCCCACGCGTCAGCATGAATCCGCAGGACGCCAACTACGCCTATCTGCGCGGTGAAGTCGAACTGGTTCGCCTGCCGGACGCGGAAGGACGGATCGCGGCAGAAGGCGCGCTTCCGTATCCGCCAGGGGTTTTGTGCGTTGTTCCGGGTGAAATCTGGGGCGGTGCGGTGCTGCGTTATTTCAGCGCGCTGGAAGAAGGGATCAACCTGCTGCCGGGCTTTGCGCCTGAACTACAGGGCGTTTACATCGAAGAACACGACGGCCGTAAACAGGTGTGGTGCTACGTCATTAAACCGCGCGAAGCACAGAACACCCTGCTGAAAGGGGAAAAATTATGAGTAAAGCCAAATCCAATAAAATGGGCGTCGTTCAGCTCACCATCCTGACAATGGTCAATATGATGGGCTCCGGGATTATCATGCTGCCCACCAAACTTGCGGAGGTCGGCACCATCTCGATCATCTCGTGGCTGGTGACTGCCGTTGGTTCAATGGCGCTGGCATGGGCTTTCGCCAAATGCGGGATGTTTAGCCGTAAATCCGGCGGCATGGGCGGCTACGCGGAGTATGCCTTTGGTAAGTCCGGCAACTTTATGGCGAACTACACCTATGGCGTTTCGCTGCTGATTGCCAACGTCGCTATCGCCATCTCCGCCGTCGGCTACGGCACCGAGTTATTCGGCGCCACGCTGTCACCGGTGCAGATCGGTCTGGCGACCATCGGCGTACTGTGGCTGTGCACCGTCGCCAACTTCGGCGGCGCGCGCATTACCGGGCAAATCAGCAGTATCACCGTCTGGGGCGTGATTATTCCGGTTGTCGGTCTGTGCATTATCGGCTGGTTCTGGTTTAGCCCAACGCTGTACGCCAACTCCTGGAACCCGCATCACGTACCGTTCTTCACCGCCGTCGGTTCTTCTATTGCGATGACGCTGTGGGCCTTCCTCGGTCTGGAATCTGCCTGTGCCAACGCCGAAGTGGTGGAAAACCCGGAGCGTAACGTACCGATTGCGGTATTAGGCGGTACGCTGGGCGCGGCGGTGATTTACATCATCTCCACCAACGTGATTGCCGGGATCGTACCAAACATGGATCTGGCCAACTCCACCGCGCCGTTCGGTCTGGCGTTCGCACAGATGTTTACCCCGGAAGTCGGTAAAGTGATCATGGCGTTGATGGTGATGTCCTGCTGCGGTTCGCTGCTGGGCTGGCAGTTCACTATCGCCCAGGTCTTCAAATCCTCGGCGGATGAAGGATATTTCCCGAAAATCTTCTCTCGCGTAACGAAAGTGGATGCGCCGGTTCAGGGGATGCTGACCATCGTGATTATCCAGAGCGGATTATCGCTGATGACCATCAGCCCATCGCTGAACAGCCAGTTCAACGTGTTGGTTAACCTGGCGGTGGTAACAAACATTATCCCGTACATTCTGTCGATGGCCGCGCTGGTGATCATTCAGAAAGTGGCAAATGTTCCGTCGTCAAAAGCCAAAACGGCGAACTTCGTGGCATTCATCGGCGCGCTGTACAGCTTCTATGCGCTGTATTCCTCCGGTGAAGAAGCGATGCTGTACGGCTCCATCGTGACCTTCCTCGGCTGGACGCTGTATGGACTGGTATCGCCGCGCTTTGAGCTGAAAAACAAACACGGCTAAAAAAAAGCCCGGTGGCGCTAACGCTTACCGGGCCTACGATCGTTGTTGTAGGCCGGGCAAATGCAGTACCGCCCGGCACACAAACCGCACTTACGCGTTTTTCAGCACTTCGCTGACAATCTCAACCGCTTCTTTTTCGATCTGCTTGCGGTGTTCCTCGCCGAGGAAACTTTCGCAATAAATCTTATAAGCGTCTTCCGTACCAGAAGGCCGCGCGGCAAACCAGCCGTTGTCGGTCATCACTTTCAGGCCGCCAATCGACGCGCCGTTACCCGGCGCCGCCGTCAGACGCGCGGTGATCGGATCGCCCGCCAGCGTGCTGGCGCTCACCATTTCTGGAGAGAGCTTAGACAATGCGGCTTTCTGCGCAGACGTTGCGCTTGCCTGCAAACGGTTATAGCTCGGCGCGCCAAAGCGAGCCGCCAGCTCGTTGTAGTGCTCCTGCGGGTTCTTCCCGGTGACGGCCGTGATTTCCGCCGCCAGCAGGCACATGATGATGCCGTCTTTATCGGTAGACCACGGCGTGCCGTCGAAACGCAGGAAAGACGCCCCGGCGCTCTCTTCGCCGCCGAAGCCGAAGCTGCCGTCGAACAGACCGTCAACGAACCATTTAAAGCCGACCGGCACTTCCACCAGTTTACGCCCCAAATCGTTCACCACGCGGTCGATCATCGCAGAGGAAACCAGCGTTTTACCAACAGCCACCTCTTTGCCCCACTGCGGACGGTGCTGGAACAGATAGTTGATCGCTACCGCCAGATAGTGGTTCGGGTTCATCAGCCCTGCCGGAGTCACGATGCCGTGGCGGTCATAGTCCGGGTCGTTGGCGAACGCCAGATCGAACTTATCACGCAGCGCCAGCAGACCCGCCATCGCGCACTCGGAGGAACAGTCCATACGGATTGCGCCATCTTTGTCGAGATGCATAAAGCGGAACGTCTGATCAACGTGATCGTTAACGATAGTCAGGTTCAGGTTGTAGTGCTTAGCAATACGCTTCCAGTATTCGATACCGGAACCACCCAGCGGATCGACGCCCAGCGTCAGGCCCGCTTTCTGAATCGCCGCCATATCGACGATATCCGCCAGCCCTTCAACGAACGGCTGCACCAGATCCTGCTCTTTAACGTGGCCTGAGGCCATCGCCGCATCCAGAGAGATACGCTTCACGCCCTTCAGACCGTCAGCCAGCAGCGCGTTGGCCCTGTCTTCCACCACTTTGGTGACGTTGGTATCCGCCGGGCCGCCGTTTGGCGGGTTGTACTTAATACCGCCGTCTTCCGGTGGGTTGTGAGATGGCGTGATCACGATGCCATCAGCCAGCGGGCCGCCTTTTTTATTGTGAACCAGGATAGCGTTAGAAACGGCAGGCGTTGGCGTGAAGCCATTGTTTTCCTGCACGATGACATCAACACCGTTCGCCGCCAGCACTTCCAGTACAGAGATAAATGCCGGTTCAGACAGCGCGTGGGTATCTTTGCCCACATAACAAGGACCAGTGATACCGTTTTTTGCACGCTCTTCCGCAATCGCCTGGGCGATCGCCAGGATGTGCGGCTCGTTAAAACTATGACGACCTGCGCTACCGCGATGCCCGGACGTACCGAACTTCACGGCGTGCTCTGCATTCCCTGCTTCGGGTTTCAGTACATAGTACTGTGCCGTCAGTTGGGCGACGTTAATCAAATCACTCTGTTGCGCAGGTTGACCTGCACGGTTGTGGATTGCCATTGCCTGGTCCTTTTAATGCAAGGATTAAATTGTTCCGCAAACCTTCTCAATCAATTCCGCCGGGAATTGCATTGACTGCATGATGTGTTCAACCATGCTGCATTTACGGCCGGTGTTGGTGTTGGTAATCACCCAATACGGCGTGCCGGGCACATGTTTCGGTTTGGTTTGATTACCATTTTTCAGCAGCGTTTGTTCATCAGCCGCAAAATAGACGCGCGTACGGCCATGCAACGACTCCGTCGCTTCGGCAAACGCGCGATTATCCAGTGAGTAGAGTGTAGACAGCACCAGCATGAAGCGGTTTACCGCTTTCTTCTGCTCCGCGTACTCGTCGGAAAGCAGCAGTTCACGCATGGCGCGGACTTTATCTTTTACGGGGTTGACGGGCTTCGCTTCCACGATAGCAGGTTGCGCGACGCGAACCTCTTTCGCCGCCGGAGTGACAGGCTGTGATACGGCGGAAAACTTCAACATGCGCCGTAAAATGTCGGATGCGCTCTCGCCAATATGCTTGGTGTGGCTGGCAATATAGCTATAGAGTTCATCATCAACTTCAATCGTTTTCATCTTAATCCAGTGCGGTGTCTTATCTGAATACAAGTCGTTGGGATTACCTGCACGTAGTGTAAAGGCAAATTCCAACAGCGGATAGCGTCAAACCTGGCTGACGGAAAAACTCGGAGTAAACCGTAGTTGTTGCAGCCCTGTGGCAGAATAGTCAACATAATACCCTAACCCGACAGAGCGAAAAAAAGAACTTTGCCATGAAATTGAATATCCGAGCGCAAACTGCACAAAACCTGCACAATAATTCTCCCATCGTCCTCGTTCACGGTTTGTTTGGCAGCCTGGACAACCTCGGCGTGCTGGCGCGTGACCTGGTGACCGATCACGATATCATTCAGGTTGATATGCGCAACCACGGTCTCTCCCCTCGCGATCCGGTGATGGACTACCCGGCGATGGCGCAAGACTTACTGGATACCATTGATGCCGAAGGCATTGAGAAAGCCACCTTTATCGGCCACTCCATGGGCGGTAAAGCAGTAATGGCGCTCACCGCGCTGGCGCCGGAGCGTATTGACCAGTTGGTCGCGATCGACATCGCGCCGGTCGATTACCACGTTCGCCGCCACGATGAAATCTTCGCCGCCATCAATGCCGTCACCAACGCGGGCGCCGAAACCCGTCAACAGGCCGCCACCGTTATGCGTCAACACCTGCAAGAAGAAGGCGTCATCCAGTTTCTGCTGAAATCGTTTATCGACGGCGAATGGCGCTTTAACGTACCGGTGTTGTGGGAACAGTATCCACATATTGTGGGCTGGGAGACCATTCCAGCCTGGGATCGCCCGGCGTTATTTATCCCCGGCGGCAACTCGCCTTATGTGACCGAAGCATATCGTCACGATCTGCTGGCGCAGTTCCCTCAGGCGCGAGCGCACGTCATCGCCGGAGCGGGCCACTGGGTTCACGCGGAAAAACCCGATGCGGTGCTGCGCGCCATTCGTCGCTATCTGGCAGATAAGGCCAACTGATTAAAAACTCAGCGTCCGCGCGCGATTACGTCCGCGGGCGTTGGCGTGTCTGCCTTGCTGATGTATGATGGCGCGCTATCCATCCGGGCAGACGCCTGGCTGATTGTTTCCCCGAAGTCACCAAAATCATGGCCAAAGAACAAACGGACCGTACGACATTAGATCTGTTCGCACACGAGCGTCGCCCGGGACGACCCAAAACCAATCCGCTTTCGCGTGATGAACAGCTGCGCATTAATAAGCGTAACCAGCTAAAACGCGACAAAGTACGTGGCCTTAAGCGTGTCGAACTGAAACTCAACGCTGAGGCTGTCGATGCGCTGAACGAGCTGGCCGAATCCCGCAATATGAGCCGTAGCGAACTCATCGAAGAGATGCTGATGACTCAACTGGCAGCGCTGCGCGGCCAGGGCGTAGTCTGAAAAACTGCTCAATATCATAAATCATGTAGCACAGAGTGCAGTCCCGCGTGATTGCTGTTTCCGCATGCCTGACTGTTCTGCTATGATTGCCCTTATCTGCGGGCAATACGCCACCACCATTTCAATAAGTTTCAAGAGGTTATTTTACTCATGGCAATCACTGGCATCTTTTTCGGCAGCGACACCGGTAATACCGAAAATATCGCAAAAATGATTCAAAAACAGCTTGGTAAAGACGTTGCCGATGTGCATGACATTGCGAAAAGCAGCAAAGAGGACCTGGAAGGGTACGACATCCTGCTGCTGGGCATCCCGACCTGGTACTACGGTGAAGCGCAATGTGACTGGGATGACTTCTTCCCGACTCTCGAAGAGATTGATTTTAACGGTAAACTGGTGGCGCTGTTCGGCTGCGGCGACCAGGAAGATTACGCAGAATATTTCTGCGACGCGTTAGGCACCATCCGCGACATCATTGAGCCGCGCGGCGCGACCATCGTCGGTCACTGGCCAACGGCGGGCTACCATTTTGAAGCGTCCAAAGGTCTGGCTGACGACGATCACTTTGTTGGTCTGGCTATCGACGAAGACCGTCAGCCTGAACTGACCGCAGAGCGCGTTGAAAAATGGGTTAAACAGATTTCCGGCGAACTGCACCTCGACGAAATCATTAACGCCTGATTTTGTGCGGCGCAGAAAAGCATCTGCGTCGCATCAATAGATAAAACCAATTAAAATAATTGCTACAAATTTGTAACTTTCTTGCCTGACCCTGTACAATGTCCGGGTGTTATTCTGGTATTGCACAGTGTGTTTGTTGGCGATACCTCGTTTTTATTAACAATATTTGCCGGAGGCTTGCAGTTTTCATTTAGGCGTGGCAGTTCTATAATGAAACGCATTATCTCAAGTGCAATTTCTGTCACTTCTTTGTTTGAAGTGAATCGTTTAGCAACAGGACAGATTCCGCATGACTGACAACAATACCGCATTAAAGAAGGCTGGCCTGAAAGTAACGCTTCCTCGTTTAAAAATTCTGGAAGTTCTTCAGGAACCGGATAACCATCACGTCAGTGCGGAAGATTTATATAAACGTCTGATCGACATGGGTGAAGAGATTGGGCTGGCGACCGTGTACCGCGTGCTGAACCAGTTTGATGACGCCGGTATCGTAACCCGCCACAACTTTGAAGGCGGTAAATCCGTTTTTGAGCTGACCCAACAGCATCATCACGATCACCTTATTTGCCTCGATTGTGGCAAAGTGATCGAATTCAGTGATGATTCTATCGAAGCGCGCCAGCGTGAGATTGCGGCTAAGCATGGCATTCGTTTGACGAACCACAGCCTCTATCTCTACGGCCACTGCGCTGAAGGCGATTGCCGGGAAGACGAGCACGCGCACGACGCGAAGTAATGTGAAACCTGCTAAAAAGCCAACCGACCGGTTGGCTTTTTTTATGCCTCCGACCCGGTAGCGGCCTTAAAAAACGCAAACGGGCGGAGAGTTCTCTCCGCCCGCCATTAACCCGCCCTGCTTTTATTTGGCGCTATTTTTACTGCGAATTTCCTGCCAGATTTTGTCGCAATCGGCGGTCACCGCCTGATCGTTCCCCGTACGCGTAGCCTGAATGCACTGCTGATAATCCAGCACGCGCACACTCTCTTCTGTAGCAAACTGCTTGTGCTGGTCATCTTTCTTCAGCACGTTCAGTACACTCTGACAGGCCTCAATTTTCTCTGGCGAACCTTGCGCCGTATTGATGCAGGCGCTATATGCCTCTTTTAACTGACTGTCTTCTTTCGGCGCGGTTGGCTGCGCGCAGGCCACCAGTCCCGATGCCATCATGGCGATGAGTAACAGTTTTTTCATATCAGTGTCCTCAACGTTGCGGCAGACAAATCGCCTGTCGCAACGGGCATCAGAAAATAGTGAACGGAGCGATAACCATGAACTTCACGTCACGTTCATCCTGGAAGATGTTGCCGTAACCGCCGCCCCAGCTTGGGATGTTGGAGTGGTTGTCATATTCCGTGAAGTGCAGTTTAAACATGGTGCCTTTGGCACGGCCTTCCTGTAGGGTGTAGACCGCATCAAGGCTGTAAGAAGACTCTTCAATGGTACGGTTTTTGTCATAGTACGCATCCGGGGTAATCTGCCAGGTTGATGGCTTCGCGTCCCAGGCGTAAACGTATGACGCCCCCACTGCCCAGCCCGGCAGGTTCCAGTTTTTCAGATCGTACATCGCACCGAAGAAGACGGCTTTTTCGCCGTTGGCGTTAAAGTCTGAACGGTTATCCCACCAGATATCCAGACGACCGTTTGAGGATGCGTAAGTTGGCGTCATACGTTGCAGGAAGTAACCTTGTTGACCGTCCGCCTTAACCCAGGTCCCTTCCAGGCGCAAATCGACGACTTCGGCCACTTTGTAACCGAAAGTCAGCGCCTGCAACCAGGCGGTGCCGTCATAAATATCGTTTACGCTGCGATCATCAACTTTGTCGCGCGCACCATAGAACTGATAGCTGGTGGTGAACGGGTTGCCGCCCAAATCAAATTTGTAGCTGGCTTTGGCAAAATACTGGTCGACATACCCTTCTGACTGACCAAATGCCGCTTCCAGCACGAGGTCATTTTTGAAATCGTATTTAGCGCCGATAGAGTGGAGGTAATCCACTTTGGTCTTTTTATCGGCCTGATAGAATTTATCAACATCGGTGTGCCACGGCGCTTTATATTGGTTGGCCCACATATAGGAGAAACTCAGCGCGCCCGCATCACCGTAGTCAAAATTCGCTCCGGCTTCCGCGCCCTGATAAGTACCCGGCATAAAGCTCCAGTGCGGCGCTAACAGCGTCTGACCGGTCGGCTGGATATACCCCGCACGCGCCCAGGTTGGCCCGTACTTAAATTTTGCCGCGGCTTTATAGAGGCTGATCCCGCTCTTATCGCCAGAATAATCTTCATCGTAACCTTTATTCTTTTTCGAGAAGGCGATTTCGTTGGGGTGTCCGCTGTCGCCGTTTTCCGCCATTTCTATCGCGGTAAATGCCGCGATATCCAGACCGAACATATCAGCCGCATAACCAGACTGGAAATCCAGGTTGGCGTTCCAGGTCGCGTGTGAAAGGTTGGTTTTATATTTGTCGTCGTCGGTGACATCTTTACGGTCACGCTCACGCTGCCAGTAATAGATGCCGCCTGTTAACGTGGAATCGTCAATAAAACCTTCGGCCTGAGCCTGTGGAACGACGACCAAACCTGACATTGCTGTGATACCGGCGATAGCCAGCGCCAGCGTACTACGTTTGCCACTAAACGTACGCATGTGTTAATCCTCTTTGACGTATAAAATGCTGCCGAACAAAAGCGGACAGCGAAAAATAAAAATGTAAAAGTAGCGTTGAGAAAAACCTCGCAGACTACAGTGAACAGACTATTTTTCGCGACGCGAATTATCAATCTCTTTCTGTAACGAGAATGTAAGAGTATGAGCAACCGCACATATTTCATTGCTTTCTGTTACATTTTCATCAGGCGCTAAAAAAGATGAACAAAAGTTAAAATTGTCTTGTTTTCCATGCACATGAAATCGGTTTCACATGAAATGATATTCATTCCATAAATTCACTATGCCAAAACTATTTTGTTGCGAAATTATTTTCCCGACGGCATTAATTCGCTCTGCAAACAGAGAGTGGGATGACAAAATGGAAAGGATAAAAAAACGCCGCAAAATGCGGCGTTGGAAGGTGATGTGATGCGGTGGCTTTACTCGCCCGCTTTAGCCCACGTATCGCGCAGACCTACGGTACGGTTAAACACACGTTTATCCGCCGTTGTGTAGCGGCTGTCCAGGCAGAAGTAGCCTTCACGCTCAAACTGATACGCTTTACCCGCTACGGCGTTCTGCAACGACGGTTCCGCGTAACCCTGCTTAATCACCAGCGATTCAGGGTTGATCACGGACAGGAAGTCCTCTGCGGCGCCCGGGTTCGGCACGCTGAACAGACGATCGTACAGACGAATTTCAACCGGCAGCGCGGTGTGCCGCGCTTACCCAGTGAATGACGCCCTTCACTTTACGGCCATCGGCCGGATCTTTGCTCAGGGTGTCCGCATCATAGGTACAGAAGATGGTGGTGATATTGCCTTCCGCATCCTTCTCCACGCGCTCAGCTTTCACCACATAGGCGTTACGCAGACGCACTTCTTTCCCCATCACCAGACGCTTGTACTGCTTGTTCGCTTCTTCGCGGAAGTCAGCACGATCGATCCAAATCTCACCGCTAAACGGTACTTCACGGCTGCCCATTTCCGGTTTGTTCGGATGGTTCGGCATGGTAACCATTTCGCTTTCGCCCTGCGGGTAGTTTTCGATAACCAGTTTCACCGGATCGATAACCGCCATCGCGCGCGGTGCGTTTTCATTCAGATCTTCACGAATGCAGGACTCCAGCGACGCCATCTCAATGGTGTTGTCCTGCTTGGTAACGCCGATGCGTTTGCAGAATTCACGGATGGAGGCCGCGGTATAGCCACGACGACGCAGGCCAGAAATGGTCGGCATACGCGGATCGTCCCAGCCTTCAACGTGTTTGTCCGTCACCAGCAGGTTCAGCTTACGCTTGGACATCACGGTGTATTCCAGATTCAGGCGCGAGAATTCGTACTGACGCGGGTGAACCGGGATGGTGATGTTGTCCAGCACCCAGTCGTACAGACGACGGTTGTCCTGGAATTCCAGCGTACACAGAGAGTGCGTAATGCCTTCCAGCGCATCGCTGATGCAGTGAGTAAAGTCGTACATCGGGTAGATGCACCACTTGTTGCCGGTCTGGTGGTGTTCGGCAAATTTAATGCGGTACAGCACCGGATCGCGCATCACGATAAACGGCGACGCCATATCAATTTTGGCGCGCAGGCACGCTTTACCTTCTTCAAAACCACCGGTACGCATTTTTTCAAACAGCGCCAGGTTCTCTTCCACGCTGCGATCGCGGAACGGGCTGTTTTTACCCGGCTCTTTCAGCGTACCGCGATATTCGCGGATCTGATCCGGCGTCAGCTCATCGACGTACGCCAGACCTTTGGTGATCAGCTCAACCGCATACGCATGCAGCTGATCGAAGTAATCTGAGGAGTAGCAAACGTTGCCAGCCCAGTGAAAACCTAACCACTCGACGTCGTTTTTGATCGAATCAACGTACTCGATATCTTCTTTTACCGGGTTGGTATCATCGAAACGCAGGTTGCACAGACCCTGATAATCTTGCGCGATGCCAAAGTTCAGACAGATGGATTTCGCGTGGCCGATGTGCAGATAGCCATTCGGCTCCGGCGGAAAACGGGTGTGGATTGTGGTGTGCTTACCACTGGCCAGATCTTCATCGATGATCTGACGAATAAAGTTAGTCGGGCGGGCTTCAGCCTCACTCATCGTGGATTCCTCAAAGCGTAAACAACGTATAACGGCATATGATCTTATAAGCCGGACAGACTGACAACCTTTAGTTACTTAAAAAGTGGCTTTGAAGAAAATATGGGGGCTAATTGCTGTAAAAAAAAGCGACGGCGCTTTGCCGGATGACGGCTACGCCTTACCCGGCCGACAAACTGCGTCGAACCGTAGGCCTGATAAGCGCAGCGCCATCAGGCGCATTTGCCGGATAGCGGCTATACCTTATCCGGCCTACAAACTGTGTCGAACCGTAGGCCTGATAAGCGCAGCGCCATCAGGCGCATTTGCCGGATAGCAGCTATACCTTATCCAGCCTACAGGTTGCAAAAAAGCGGCGGAGGTTTCCCCCCCGCCGCTCAGGCACAAACTCTACTCAGGAGCGATTATTTGCCTTTAATCTCATACAGTGGCGTTTGACCCGCAACCACTTGACCTTCAGCTTTAATCACCAGACCGCTGAAGTCGTCGATGTTGCTGCAAACCACCGGGCTAATCATCGAGCGCGCATTGGCGTTCAGGAACTCCAGATCCATTTCCAGGATCGGCTGACCGGCAACCACTTCGGCACCCTCTTCCACCAGGCGTTTGAAGCCCTGACCGTTCAGCGCAACGGTATCGATCCCCATGTGGACAACGATTTCCGCGCCTTTTTCAGTTTCCAGGCAGAACGCATGATTGGTGTTGAAGATTTTCACAATGGTGCCTGCCGCCGGGGAAACAACGGTTTTATCCGTTGGTTTCACCGCCACGCCGTCGCCAACCGCTTTGCTGGCGAACGCTTCGTCAGGAACCTGTTCCAGCGCAACCACGTCACCCGTGACTGGAGAAACCAGCGTCGCGATGGTCACCGCATTAGGAACCGCCTGCGGTTTTGCCGCCGGCGCCGCAGTCACTGGCGCGCTGTCAGCAGACGCTGCCGCAACCGGGCCACGCGCCACCACTTTCTTCATTTCGTCGCCGATAGATTCCGCTTTCGCGCCGACGATAACCTGGATGGTCTGTTTGTTCAGTTTCACCACGCCGGACGCACCAAGACGTTTACACATCGCATCGCTCACGCGAGCCGCGTCGGCAACGGTCAGGCGCAGACGGGTGATGCAGGCATCGATCGCTTTCAGGTTATCCGTACCGCCAACCGCAGCAATGTAGTTGGTCGCCAGTTGAGTCATACCTTCTTCAGTGTTGCTGTTCGCTTCGTCAGTCACGATATCGTCGTCTTTATCTTCACGACCTGGCGTTTTCAGGTTGAACACGCGAATTACCGCACTGAACAGCAGGAAGTAGATGACGAAGAAGACCGCGCCCATCACCAGCAGCATCCAGACGTTTTTGCTGGCCGCAGGCAGGCTATACATCAACACGTAGTCAATTGCGCCTGCGGAGAAGGAGAAGCCCGCATGAATACCCAGCAGCGTCGCGATGAACAGGCTGATACCGGTCAATATTGCGTGCAGGAGGTACAGCAACGGCGCCAGGAACATGAACAGGAATTCCAGCGGCTCAGTAACACCGGTCAGGAACGCGGTGATCGCAACGGACAGCAGCATACCGCCAACCATTGGACGACGCGCTTTCGGCGCAGCGAAGTACATCGCCAGCGCCGCACCCGGCAGACCGAACATCATGATCGGGAAGAAGCCGGACATGAACATCCCCGCCGTGCCGTCACCCGCGTAGAAGCGGTTGATGTCGCCGTGGAATACCGTACCTGCCGTGTTAGTGAACTCGCCAATCTGGAACCAGGCGATGGTGTTCAGCACCTGATGCAGACCTGTCGGGATCAACAGACGGTTGATGAAACCGAAGATACCGGAGCCCAGCGCGCCCGCGCCGACAATCCATTCACCGCCCGCATGAATAGCGTGCTGAACCGGAGGCCAGACGTAACCGAAAATCGCCGCCAGCACCAGACAGAAGAAGCCCGTGGCGATCGGCACAAAACGTTTGCCGCCAAAGAAGCTCAGGAAATCAGGAAGTTTGATACCGGACCAACGGTTATAAACGGCGCCGCCCACCAGACCGGTAATGATACCCGCCAGGGACGCCCATGTTGATTTCCGGGTTAATCGTCACCATCGCTTTGGTCAGGACGAAGTACCCGACCGCACCCGCCAGCGCTGCTGCACCCGCGCTGTCCTTAGACCAGCTGGATGCCACACCGATGGCGAAGATCAGTGCGAGGTTATCGAAGATCGCCCCGCCCGCCTGCGCGATAAAGGCGACATTCAGTAAATCTGGTTGACCGAATCGCAGCAACAGTGCCGCCACCGGCAGCACTGCGATAGGGAGCTGTAACGCCCTACCCAGTCGCTGGAAAAAACCTAAAATATTCATCTTATTCCCCCTACGAGACCCCGATTAGGCTTCTGGAAGCCATTTTTTTATTGTGCGACAAATCGTTAAAGCGTGATGTTTGGCAACAACGGTATGAATTATTCATCTACGCTCAGAGTGTGTGAAAAATTAATTCGTATCGCAAATTAAACGCGTGTTTTTTGTGATTTGAATCACCAAATATCGTTATTCACCCTCCCTTATACTGGCTAACTGCGAAAACTTATTTTATCATTCAAAAAATCAACACGGATTAGCGCCTGTCCATACGAATCCAGGTTACGCTTACTAACGTACAGATGCTCAATCCGCCAATTTATTACTTTTACTTTTGAGGTGAAGAATGAGACTGATCCCCCTGACGTCCGCTGAACAGGTCGGCCAAATGGGCTGCTCGCCATATCGTTAACCGTATTAACGCCTTCAAACCTACCGCCGATCCGCCCGTTCGTCCTGGGCCTGCCGACCGGCGGCACGCCGCTGACGGCGTATAAAGCATTAGTCGAAATGCACAAAGCGGGCCAGGTCAGCTTTAAGCATGTGGTGACGTTCAACATGGACGAATATGTTGGCCTTCCGAAAGAACACCCGGAAAGCTACCACAGCTTCATGCACCGCAATTTCTTCGATCACGTTGATATTCCGGCAGAAAATATTAACCTGCTCAACGGTAACGCGCCGGATATCGATGCGGAATGCCGTAATTATGAAGAAAAAATCCGTTCTTACGGTAAAATTCACCTGTTTATGGGCGGCGTAGGCAACGACGGCCATATCGCGTTTAACGAACCGGCTTCTTCCCTGGCTTCCCGTACGCGTATCAAAACGCTGACCCATGACACCCGCGTGGCAAACTCCCGCTTCTTTGACGGTGACGTCAACCAGGTGCCGAAATATGCGCTGACCGTAGGCGTGGGTACGCTGCTGGACGCAGAAGAAGTGATGATCCTGGTGCTGGGCCATCAGAAAGCGCAGGCGCTACAGGCGGCTGTCGAAGGCAACGTCAACCACATGTGGACCATTAGCTGTCTGCAACTGCATCCGAAAGCAGTCGTGGTGTGCGACGAACCTTCCACTATGGAACTGAAAGTTAAGACACTGAAATATTTCAACGAGTTAGAAGCCGAAAATATTAAAGGTCTGTAATGTTATCTCCGCCCTGTACGCAGACGCAGGGCGGCATTTTTTGAAATCGGGGGTCGGAATGTATGCTTTAACCCAGGGCCGGATTTTTACCGGTCACGAAATTCTTGATGACCATGCGATTGTTGTCGCCAATGGCCTGATTGATCGCATCTGTCCAGTGGCGGAACTGCCGCCAGAGATAGAACAACGCGCGTTGAATGGGGCCATTCTCTCCCCCGGTTTTATTGATGTGCAATTAAACGGCTGCGGCGGCGTCCAGTTCAACGATACCGCTGACGCGGTGACTGTCGAAACGCTGGAAATCATGCAGAAAGCCAATGAGAAATCAGGCTGCACCAGCTACCTGCCGACGCTGATTACCACCAGCGACGATCTGATGAAACAGGGCATTCGCGTCATGCGTGAATACCTGGCGAAATACCCGAATCAGGCATTAGGTCTTCATCTTGAAGGTCCGTGGCTGAATCTGGTCAAAAAAGGCACCCATAATCCGAGTTTTGTCCGCCAACCTGACGCTGCGCTGGTGGACTTCCTGTGCGATAATGCCGATGTGATCACCAAAGTCACGCTGGCGCCGGAAATGGTGCCGGCGGAAGTGATCGCCAAACTGGCGGCGGCGGGCATTGTGGTTTCAGCCGGTCACTCCAACGCGACGTTAAAAGAGGCGAAAGCCGGTTTCCGCGCAGGGATCACCTTTGCCACCCACCTGTTCAACGCGATGCCGTATATTACGGGCCGTGAACCGGGTCTGGCGGGCGCCATTCTTGACGATGCCGATATTTATTGCGGCATCATCGCGGATGGTCTGCATGTTGATTACGTCAACATTCGTAACGCTAAACGTCTGAAAGGTGACAAACTTTGCCTGGTGACCGATGCAACCGCCCCGGCGGGTGCAAACATTGAACAGTTCATTTTTGCTGGTAAAACAATATACTACCGTAATGGACTGTGTGTGGATGAGAACGGTACGCTGAGCGGATCATCATTAACCATGATCGAAGGCGTGCGTAATCTGGTTGAACATTGCGGTATTGCGCTGGATGAAGTGCTGCGTATGGCGACGCTCTACCCTGCGCGCGCGATTGGCGTCGATAAGCAGCTCGGCAGCCTCGCGCCGGGTAAAGTTGCAAACCTGACCGCCTTCACCCACGACTTTAAAATCATCAAGACCATCGTTAATGGTAACGAGGTCGTTACTGAGTAAGAGAAAGTATGACACCAGGCGGACAAGCTCAAATAGGTAATGTTGATCTCGTAAAACAGCTTAACAGCGCGGCCGTTTACCGCCTGATTGACCAGCACGGGCCAATCTCGCGTATTCAGATTGCCGAGCAAAGCCAGCTTGCTCCCGCCAGCGTAACCAAAATTACGCGTCAACTCATTGAACGCGGGCTGATCAAAGAAGTTGATCAGCAGGCCTCCACCGGGGGGCCGCCGCGCCATCTCCATCGTTACCGAAACCCGTAATTTCCATGCCATTGGCGTGCGGTTGGGTCGACATGACGCAACCATTACCCTGTTTGACCTGAGCAGTAAAGTGCTGGCTGAAGAGCACTACCCGCTGCCAGAGCGCACTCAGGAGACGCTGGAACATGCCCTGCTCAATGCCATCACCACATTCGTCGACAGTAATCAGCGTAAACTTCGCGAGTTAATCGCGATTTCTGTGATCCTGCCGGGTCTTGTCGATCCCGAAAGCGGCGTAATCCGCTATATGCCGCATATTCAGGTTGAAAACTGGGGATTAGTTGAAGCGCTGGAAAAACGTTTTCACGTAACCTGTTTTTGTCGGTCACGATATCCGCAGTCTGGCGCTGGCCGAGCACTATTTCGGTGCAAGCCAGGATTGCGAAGATTCCATTCTGGTGCGCGTACACCGGGGGACTGGCGCCGGGATTATCTCAAATGGCCGCATTTTTATTGGTCGCAACGGCAACGTCGGGGAGATCGGTCATATTCAGGTCGAGCCGCTGGGCGAGCGCTGTCACTGCGGCAATTTTGGCTGTCTGGAAACCATCGCCGCCAACGCGGCCATTGAACAACGCGTACAGCACTTACTCAAGCAGGGCTACCAAAGTCGCGTTACGCTGGACGACTGCACGATTAAAACCATCTGCAAGGCAGCTAATAAAGGTGACAGCTTAGCGGCAGAGGTGATTGAACACGTTGGTCGTCATCTGGGCAAAACCATCGCTATCGCTATCAACCTGTTTAATCCGCAAAAAATCGTGATTGCCGGTGAAATTACCGAAGCGGATAAAGTGCTGCTGCCGGCGATTGAAAGCTGCATCAACACACAGGCGCTGAAAGCGTTTCGCAAAAATTTGCCGGTTGTCCGTTCCACGCTGGATCACCGCTCCGCCATCGGCGCATTTGCGCTGGTGAAACGCGCCATGCTCAACGGCATTTTGTTACAACATTTGCTGGAAAATTAATGAGCTTTTATAGTGGCGCATTATGACTAAATCCTTTGGGTAGTTCATGACCATCAAGAATGTAATTTGTGATATTGACGGCGTGCTGATGCACGACAATGTTGCCGTACCCGGTGCGGCAGAATTTCTGACGGATGTAATGGAAAAAGGTCTGCCGCTGGTGTTGCTGACCAATTACCCTTCGCAGACCGGCCAGGATCTGGCGAACCGCTTTGCTACCGCAGGGGTTAACGTACCGGACAGCGTTTTTTATACTTCCGCGATGGCCACCGCCGATTTTCTGCGTCGTCAGGAAGGCAAGAAAGCCTATGTGGTCGGTGAAGGCGCACTAATTCACGAATTGTATAAAGCAGGTTTTACCATTACTGACGTCAATCCCGATTTTGTGATTGTCGGTGAGACCCGTTCCTATAACTGGGACATGATGCATAAAGCGGCCTTTTTCGTCGCCAACGGCGCCCGTTTCATCGCCACCAACCCCGATACCCACGGTCGTGGTTTCTATCCGGCCTGCGGCGCGCTCTGTGCAGGTATTGAAAAAATTTCTGGCCGTAAGCCTTTTTACGTCGGTAAACCCAGCCCGTGGATTATCCGCGCCGCGTTAAACAAAATGCAGGCGCACTCGGAAGAGACCGTTATCGTCGGCGACAATCTGCGCACCGATATTCTGGCGGGATTCCAGGCCGGTCTGGAAACCATTCTGGTGCTCTCTGGCGTCTCAACGCTCAACGATATCGACGACATGCCGTTCAGACCAAGCTGGATTTATCCTTCCGTCGCCGAAATCGACGTTATCTGAAAACGTCCCCCTGCCTGATGGCGCTGCGCTTATCAGGCCTACAATATTGTTCTGTTCGAATCGTAGGCCTGATAAAAAACATCGTTTAATAAAATCGCCATAAAATTATCGATTCATCAATAAACACGCTCATTACGTAATCTTTTTTCATCATTCAACAACTGCCATTGCATTTTTTGCTTTCATCACGCCAAATCTCTTGCGAACCCTGCGGCTTTGCGGCATTTTCATAAACAAGCAAACACAAAAAAGCACCACGCAACGGGTTAATGGAGAAGGTTATGTGTTCTATTTTTGGCGTATTCGATATCAAAACAGACGCGGTTGAGCTGCGTAAAAAAGCCCTTGAGCTGTCACGTTTGATGCGCCATCCGCGGCCCAGACTGGTCCGGTATTTACGCCTGCGATAACGCGATTCTGGCACACGAGCGTCTGTCTATTGTCGACGTCAACGCCGGTGCGCAGCCGCTGTACAACGAAAAAGAAAACACATGTGCTGGCCGTTAACGGTGAAATTTATAACCACCAGGCATTACGCGCGGAATATGGCGACCGCTATCAGTTCCAGACCGGGTCTGACTGTGAAGTGATCCTCGCGCTGTACCAGGAAAAAGGGGTGGAATTTCTCGACGACTTACAGGGTATGTTCGCCTTTGCGCTGTACGACAGCGAACAGGATGCCTGGCTGATTGGTCGCGACCACATCGGGATCATCCCGCTTTATATGGGTCATGACGAACACGGCAACTTTTATGTCGCCTCTGAAATGAAGGCGCTGGTGCCGGTTTGCCGCACGATTAAAGAGTTCCCGGCAGGCAGCTACCTGTGGAGCAAAGACGGTGAGATTCGTCAGTACTACCAGCGCGACTGGTTCGAGTTCGACGCGGTAAAAGACAACGAAACGGACAAAAACGTGCTGCGCCAGGCGCTGGAAGAGTCCGTCAAAAGCCACCTGATGTCAGACGTGCCATACGGCGTATTGCTCTCGGGCGGCCTGGATTCCTCCATCATTTCCGCCATCACCAAGAAATTCGCCGCACGCCGCGTGGAAGATCAGGAACGTTCGGAAGCCTGGTGGCCTCAGTTGCACTCCTTTGCTGTCGGTCTGGAAGGCTCCCCGGACCTGAAAGCCGCGCAGGAAGTGGCAAACCATCTCGGCACCGTGCATCACGAAATTCACTTCACCGTGCAGGAAGGTCTGGATGCGATTCGCGACGTGATTTACCACATCGAAACTTACGATGTCACCACCATTCGCGGCCTCGGACGCCGATGTATTTAATGTCGCGTAAAATCAAAGCGATGGGAATCAAAATGGTGCTGTCCGGCGAAGGGTTCCGATGAAGTGTTCGGCGGCTACCTCTTACTTCCATAAAGCGCCAAACGCCAAAGAACTGCACGAAGAGACCGTGCGTAAACTACAGGCGCTGCATATGTTTGACTGCGCTCGCGCCAACAAAGCGATGTCTGCCTGGGGGCGGTCGAAGCCCGCGTCCCGTTCCTGGATAAGAAATTCCTCGAATGTAGCGATGCGCATCAACCCGGAAGACAAAATGTGCGGCAACGGGCAAAATGGAGAAACATATCCTGCGTGAATGTTTTGAATCCTACCTGCCCGCAAGCGTTGGCATGGCGGTCAAAAAGAGCAGTTCTCTGACGGCGTCGGCTACAGCTGGATCGACACGCTGAAAGAGGTCGCGGCGGGAGCAAATTTCCGACCAGCAACTGGAAACCGCCCGCTTCCGTTTCCCGTACAACACGCCATCTTCTAAAGAAGCGTACCTGTACCGTGAAATCTTCGAAGAGTTGTTCCCGGTACCCAGCGCAGCAGAATGTGTGCCAGGCGGCCCGTCCGTCGCCTGTTCTTCTGCGAAGGCCATCGAATGGGATGAGGCGTTCAAAACGATGGACGATCCATCAGGCCGCGCCGTCGGCGTACACCAGTCCGCTTATAAAATAAGTTATCGTGTTAAAAAGGAGTCCTGCGGGGCTCTTTTTTTACGCCGTTTTTTCACCGCAAAAAAACGATTAATAACCAATAATTGCCGAATATTGCGTCACGCTGTTCGCAACCTAACCAAACAGTCACATTCCGGCCATTTTCAATGAAAAAGAGGTTGACGCTTTCAAGGGCTCAATACGCATAATGCGCCCCGCAACGCCGATAAGGTAACGCGAAAAAAGATGGCTACGTAGCTCAGTTGGTTAGAGCACATCACTCATAATGATGGGGGTCACAGGTTTCGAATCCCGTCGTAGCCACCATCTTTTTTGCGGGGAGTGGCGAAATTGGTAGACGCACCAGATTTAGGTTCTGGCGCCGCAAGGTGTGCGAGTTCAAGTCTCGCCTCCCGCACCATTCACCAGTACGCGTTGCACGGATGGGGTATCGCCAAGCGGTAAGGCACCGGTTTTTGATACCGGCATTCCCTGGTTCGAATCCAGGTACCCCAGCCATATTTCTTCGAGTTTGCGGATTGCCGCGACGGTCATTGGGGTATCGCCAAGCGGTAAGGCACCGGTTTTTGATACCGGCATTCCCTGGTTCGAATCCAGGTACCCCAGCCATCGAAGAAAACAATCTGGCTACGTAGCTCAGTTGGGTTAGAGCACATCACTCATAATGATGGGGTCACAGGTTCGAATCCCGTCGTAGCCACCAAATTCTTGGGGTATCGCCAAGCGGTAAGGCACCGGATTCTGATTCCGGCATTCCGAGGTTCGAATCCTCGTACCCCAGCCAAATTTGAAAGACGTTCGGATGACGAACGCAAAACCCAACCATTGGGGTATCGCCAAGCGGTAAGGCACCGGATTCTGATTCCGGCATTCCGAGGTTCGAATCCTCGTACCCCAGCCACATTAAAAAAGCTCGCTTCGGCGAGCTTTTTGCTTTTCTGTCTTGGCGCGCCGGGTGGCGGGTGTTGGCCTGATAAGCGCAACGCTATCAGGCACAGAACATCCTACAACCCTAACGCATATTTCAGGGGCCTGACGTTTCAACACGCCTGCGCGCTCTGCCGCCATCAATCCAATATTACGCATGATGCGCAGCGGCTGAAGATTATTGCTGAAACCGGCATAGAACAGATCCATCCCGCTTTGCATAATGAAGTTATCCGCCATGCGGCGCGTCTGATAGCGTTTCAGCACCTGGTGACTGGCCCCAGACCTCGCCATGACTGCGGGCGCTGATCAACACATCCAGCAGCGCATCCACATCCACGATACCCCAGGTTTACCCCCTGCCCGGCTAATGGATGAATGGTATGCGCCGCATCCCCCCACCAGCGCCAGGCCAGGCTGTACGTATTGTAACGCATGGCGGCGCGTCAGCGGAAAAGCGCCTGCCGCAACCGGTGTGACCTCCCCCCAGACGCGACGGAAAATGTTGCATAATTTCCACCTGCAACTGCGGCATACTCAGGTTCTGCAACTGGCGAATACGCGCCGGTGAGTCATACCACACCAGCGATGCCCAGTTGTCGAACAACGGTAAAAAGGCCCGTGGGCCGTCTGGCGTAAATTGCTGCCAGGTGCTGTCACCGGGATCGCTCTCACACTGTACGGTAATCAGCATACAGGACTGAGCATACTGCCAGGCATGAATGCCAATCCCCGCCAGCTGTCGTACCTGCGAGTTCGCACCGTCAGCGCCGATCACCAGTTTTGCGGTAAGACGCTCACCATCCGCCAGCTCCAGCTCATGTCGATCATTGTGGCGATGCAACGCAATCAGTGAAGCAGGCGCGCGCAGCGTCACTTTTGGGTGCGCATCCAGCGCCTGCCACAGCGCCTGTTGCAGCACGATATTCTCAACCATATAGCCAAGCAGCGGTAACTTAAGCTCGGCGGCGTCAAACACCACATGGGCGTTTTCCCACTCCCAGGTTTCCAGACGACGGTACGGATGGCTGCGCATCCCCTGCACCGCATCCCAGACGCCCAGGCCTTTAAGCAGCGACACCGACGCCGCGCTGATCGCTGAAATACGCACATCAGGCTGGCTGTCGGCCACAAACGGCGCAGGCTCAGCATGTTCAATCACCGTGACGGTAAATCCATGCTGCGCCAGTCCCAGCGCCAGCGCGCCACCGACCATCCCCCGCCAACAATGGCAATTTCCGTTGGTTGATTTGTCATGGTCACTCATCCTGTTACGTTGATAAGACAAGTTTACAGGATTTTTTACCTCTAAGGGCTGATAAGCGTCATACTGGTCACAACCGCGCCAAAGCATTACACTATGCGCCCTGCAATTCAGCCACTATTTCGCAAGAGCAAGTCGATGACCAAAAAACTCCATATTAAAACCTGGGGCTGTCAGATGAACGAGTACGATTCATCGAAGATGGCCGATCTGCTGGATGCTACCCACGGGTATCAACTGACCGAGGTCGCGGAAGAAGCGGATGTGCTGCTGCTGAATACCTGCTCAATCCGCGAGAAGGCTCAGGAAAAAGTCTTCCATCAATTAGGCCGCTGGAAACTCTTAAAAGAAAAGAACCCGGACCTGATTATCGGCGTCGGCGGTTGCGTGGCCTCCCAGGAAGGCGACCATATCCGTCAGCGTGCGCACCTATGTCGATATTATTTTTGGCCCGCAAACGCTGCACCGCTTACCGGAAATGATCAACTCCGTTCGTGGCGACCGCAGCCCGGTGGTGGACATCAGCTTCCCGGAAATCGAGAAGTTCGACCGCCTGCCGGAACCGCGTGCGGAAGGCCCGACCGCGTTTGTCTCCATCATGGAAGGGTGTAATAAATACTGCACGTACTGTGTGGTGCCGTATACCCGTGGTGAAGAGGTCAGCCGTCCGTCTGACGACATCCTGTTTGAGATCGCCCAGCTTGCCGCTCAGGGCGTGCGTGAAGTCAACCTGCTCGGTCAGAACGTTAACGCCTGGCGCGGTGAAAACTACGACGGCACCACCGGCTCCTTTGCCGACCTGCTGCGCCTGGTTGCCGCCATCGACGGGATCGATCGCATCCGCTTCACCACCAGCCACCCGATCGAGTTCACCGATGACATCATCGAAGTTTACCGTGATACGCCGGAACTGGTGAGCTTCCTGCACCTGCCGGTACAGAGCGGCGCGGATCGCGTACTGAATCTGATGGGGCGTACCCACACGGCGCTGGAGTACAAAGCGATCATCCGTAAACTGCGCGCGGCGCGCGCGGATATTCAAATCAGCTCGGACTTCATCGTTGGTTTCCCGGGCGAAACGACTCAGGACTTCGAACAGACCATGAAGCTGATTGCCGACGTCAATTTCGACATGAGCTACAGCTTTATTTTCTCGGCGCGTCCGGGAACACCGGCGGCCGATATGGTTGACGATGTGCCGGAAGAAGAGAAAAAGCAGCGTCTGTATATTCTACAGGAGCGTATTAACCAGCAGGCGATGGCCTGGAGCCGTCGGATGCTCGGCACCGTCCAGCGTATTCTGGTGGAAGGCACCTCGCGTAAGAGCATTATGGAACTGTCAGGCCGTACCGAAAATAACCGCGTGGTGAACTTTGAAGGCACCCCGGAGATGATCGGTAAGTTTGTGGATGTGGAAATCACCGATGTCTACACCAACTCTCTGCGCGGCAAGGTTGTACGCACCGAAGATGAGATGGGGCTGCGCGTGGCTGAAACGCCGGAGTCAGTCATTGCCCGTACCCGTAAAGAAAACGAGATTGGCGTCGGTTTTTACCAGCCTTAATCCTGCTGAAAAGCGAAAAAATGCCCGATGGCGCTGCACTTATCGGGCCTACGGCACAATATGGTTCGTAGGCCGGATAAGGCACTTGTGCCGCCATCCGGCAAATAACAGACAGGCCTTGTAATTCCCCCCTACGCCCCCATCTTCATTGCAATGCTTGCGCCTTTATCCTGTGGCGTGAATAATTTCCTTATCTGCCGGTGAATTTTCATTTTCCGGTAACTCAGGCATAAGAGGAACAGTTTGAACATAGACACTCGCGAAATTACCCTTGAGCCCGCAGACAACGCCCGTCTGTTGAGCCTTTGCGGCCCGTTTGACGACAACATCAAACAACTGGAACGCCGTCTCGGCATCGAGATCAACCGTCGTGACAATCACTTTAAGCTGACCGGTCGCCCGATTTGCGTCACCGCCGCGGTAGATATCCTGCGCAGCCTGTACGTCGATACCGCCCCGATGCGCGGTCAGATTCAGGACATCGAGCCGGAACAAATCCACCTTGCGATTAAAGAAGCGCGCGTGCTGGAACAAAGCGCGGAGAGCGTTCCTGGACTATGGCAAGGCGATAAATATTAAAACCAAGCGTGGCGTGATTAAGCCGCGCACGCCGAATCAGGCGCAGTACATCGCTAACATTCTCGATCACGACATTACTTTCGGCGTTGGTCCTGCCGGTACGGGGGAAAACCTACCTCGCCGTTGCCGCCGCCGTGGACGCTCTTGAGCGTCAGGAAATTCGTCGTATTCTGCTGACCCGTCCGGCAGTGGAAGCCGGGGAAAAACTGGGCTTTCTGCCAGGCGACCTGAGCCAGAAGGTAGACCCGTATCTTCGCCCGCTGTATGACGCGCTGTTTGAGATGCTCGGCTTCGAGAAAGTAGAAAAGCTGATTGAGCGCAACGTCATTGAAGTCGCGCCGCTGGCCTATATGCGCGGTCGTACGCTGAACGACGCCTTTATTATTCTCGATGAGAGCCAGAACACCACCATCGAACAGATGAAGATGTTCCTGACGCGTATCGGCTTTAATTCGAAAGCGGTTATTACCGGCGACGTCACGCAGATTGACCTGCCGCGCAACACGAAGTCTGGTCTGCGCCATGCGATAGAAGTGCTGGCGGAAGTCGAAGAGATCAGCTTTAACTTCTTCCACAGCGAAGACGTGGTGCGCCATCCGGTGGTTGCCCGTATCGTTAACGCCTATGAAGCCTGGGAAGAAGCGGAGCAAAAACGCAAGGCCGCGCTGGCGGCAGAACGTAAGCGTGAAGCGCAGGAGCAGGAACAAAAATGAGTCAGGTGATCCTCGATTTACAACTGGCATGTGAAGACCATTCCGGCCTGCCGGAAGAGAGCCAGTTTCAGACGTGGCTGAATGCGGTGATCCCACAGTTTCAGGAAGAATCAGAAGTGACGATTCGCCTGGTGGATGAAGCCGAAAGCCACGATCTTAACCTGACCTACCGCGGGAAAGATAAGCCAACCAATGTGCTCTCTTTCCCGTTTGAAGCGCCGCCAGGTATGGAGATGCCGCTGTTGGGCGATCTGATCATCTGCCGCCAGGTGGTGGAGCAAGAAGCGAAAGAACAAGATAAGCCGCTGGAGGCCCACTGGGCGCATATGGTCGTGCACGGCAGCCTGCATTTGCTGGGCTACGACCATATCGAAGACGATGAAGCGGAAGAGATGGAAGCCCTCGAAACAGAGATTATGCTTGCTCTGGGCTATGAGGACCCGTACATTTCCGAGAAAGACTAAGTACGATGAACAAACATGCCGTCAGCCGTTAAGTATATGCATGACGAGCGACCTATTAACCAACATGAGAACCCATACGACGCCATGAGCGACGACAATTCACACAGTAGTGACACGTTAAACAGCAAAAAGGGATTTTTTTCCCTGTTACTGAGCCAACTTTTCCACGGTGAACCCAAAAACCGTGACGAACTGCTGGCGCTGATCCGTGATTCCGGGCAGAACGACCTTATCGATGAAGATACGCGCGATATGCTCGAAGGAGTGATGGACATTGCGGACCAGCGCGTTCGCGACATCATGATCCCCCGCTCCCAGATGATTACCCTGAAACGCAACCAGACGCTGGATGAGTGCCTTGATGTCATCATTGAGTCAGCACACTCGCGTTTCCCGGTCATCAGCGAAGACAAAGATCACATTGAAGGGATTCTGATGGCGAAGGATCTGCTGCCGTTTATGCGCAGCGATGCCGAAGCCTTCAGCATGGAAAAAGTGTTACGCCAGGCCGTTGTTGTCCCGGAGAGTAAGCGCGTTGACCGCATGCTCAAAGAGTTCCGCTCCCAGCGTTACCATATGGCGATCGTTATCGACGAGTTTGGCGGGGTGTCGGGTCTGGTGACCATTGAAGACATTCTCGAACTGATCGTGGGTGAAATTGAAGACGAGTATGATGAAGAAGACGATATCGACTTCCGTCAGCTCAGTCGCCACACCTGGACCATTCGCGCTCTCGCACCGATTGAAGACTTCAACGAAGCCTTCGGCACCAGCTTCAGCGATGAAGAGGTCGATACCATTGGCGGTCTGGTGATGCAGGCGTTCGGTCATCTGCCTGCGCGCGGTGAGACCATTGACATTGATGGTTACCAGTTCAAAGTCGCTATGGCCGACAGCCGTCGTATTATTCAGGTTCATGTCAGAATACCGGATGACTCGCCCCAGCCTAAACTGGACGAATAAAACCAAAAGTGGACTAAAGACTAAATGGCATTTGCCTCACTGATTGAACGCCAGCGCATTCGCCTGCTGCTGGCGTTATTATTCGGCGCCTGCGGAACGCTGGCTTTTTCTCCGTATGACGTCTGGCCCGCCGCGCTTATCTCGCTTATGGGCCTACAGGCGTTAACCTTACACCGCCGCCCGCTCCAGTCGGCTGCTATCGGCTACTTCTGGGGGGCTGGGACTCTTTGGCTCCGGCATCAACTGGGTCTACGTCAGTATCGCGCAGTTCGGCGGCATGCCCGGCCCGATAAACGTCTTCCTTGTGGTGCTGCTTGCCGCATACCTTTCCCTCTACACGGGCCTGTTTGCCGGTATTCTGTCGCGTCTGTGGCCGAAAACCACCTGGCTGCGCGTGGCGATCGCCGCCCCCGTAGTCTGGCAAATCACAGAGTTTCTGCGTGGCTGGGTACTAACCGGCTTCCCATGGCTACAGTTCGGCTATAGCCAGATTGACGGCCCGCTAAAAGGGCTGGCGCCGGTGATGGGCGTTGAGGCCATCAACTTCCTGCTGATGATGGTCAGCGGCCTGCTGGTGCTGGCGGCAGTCACCCGCAACTGGCGTCCTCTGGTCGTCGCGCTGGTGTTATTTGCTCTGCCCTTCCCGCTGCGTTACATCCAGTGGTATACGCTGGAGCCAGAAAAAACAACGCAGGTCTCGCTGGTTCAGGGCGACATTCCCCAATCACTGAAGTGGGATGAGAGTCAGCTTATCAATACGCTGAAAATCTATCTCGACGCCACCCAGCCGGAAATGGGTAAATCGCAACTGATTATCTGGCCGGAGTCCGCCATTCCCGATCTGGAGATTAATCAGCAGCGTTTTCTGGGCATGATGGACGATCTGCTGAAATCCAAAAACAGCACGTTGATTACCGGCATCGTCGATGCGCGTCTGAACAAGCAGAACCGCTACGACACCTACAACACGATTATCACGCTGGGTAAAGACAGCCCGTACAGCTACGATTCCAGCAATCGCTACAACAAAAACCACCTGGTGCCATTTGGCGAGTTCGTGCCGCTGGAGTCGATTCTGCGCCCGTTAGCGCCGTTCTTTGACCTGCCGATGTCCTCATTCAGCCGTGGGCCGTACATACAGCCACAGCTGCATGCGCATGGCTTTAAACTGACGGCGGCGATTTGCTACGAAATCATTCTGGGTGAACAGGTTCGGGACAATTTCCGCCCGGACACTGACTATCTGCTGACCATCTCTAACGACGCCTGGTTCGGAAAATCTATCGGCCCGTGGCAGCACTTCCAGATGGCGAGAATGCGTTCTCTGGAGCTGGCGCGCCCGCTGTTGCGCAGCACCAACAACGGCATTACGGCAGTCATTGGCCCGCAGGGTGAAATTCAGGCGATGATCCCGCAGTTTACCCGCGACGTGTTGACCACCCACGTTACGCCAACCCGTGGTTTAACGCCTTATGCCCGTACCGGCAACTGGCCGTTATGGTTGCTCACCGCGCTGATGGGCTTTGGCGCCGTGGTGATGAGCCTGCGTCAGCGTCGTAAATAATCTCCCTTATTACCGGGTAAGACGCGATGCGTCTTACCCGGCCTGGCTATATCCCTCCATTCTGGCACGCCTATTGCTTTGTTAAACAAGGTAAACCTTGTTTTGGCTATATGTGCAACCTGGTCGCACCAATATCGATCATCGGTAGCACCCAAAACAGTGCAATGAAAGATTTTTGCCTCTAAACGGTGCGGCGCACTTCGCAAAAATAAACAATAAAGCAGCAAAATCTTTACATTCAGCCAAACTAAATGTTAACAAACACGCATAACACTGCACGCTCAAGTTGCAGACGATAACAACACAAACACTCACAATGGGTATCAATGCGTCGATGGCGCAGACGATAAAGGAGTTGGATATGCAATTACGTAAGCTAGCCACAGCAATGCTGGTCATGGGAATGTCTGCCGGTCTGGCACACGCGGAAGACGCCGCGCCGGCGGCGGGCAGTACGCTGGATAAAATCGCGAAGAATGGCATTATCGTCGTCGGCCACCGCGAGTCCTCCGTGCCGTTCTCTTACTACGACAACCAGCAAAAAGTGGTCGGTTATTCACAGGACTACTCCAACGCCATCGTTGAAGCCGTGAAGAAAAAGCTTAACAAACCTGACCTGCAGGTGAAGTTGATCCCAATTACCTCCCAGAACCGTATTCCGCTGTTGCAGAACGGAACCTTCGACTTTGAATGTGGCTCCACCACCAACAACGTCGAACGCCAGAAACAGGCCGCGTTCTCTGACACCATTTTTCATCGTCGGTACGCGTCTGCTGGCGAAAAAAGACGGCGATATTAAAGACTTCCCGGACCTGAAAGGAAAAGCGGTCGTGGTCACCTCCGGTACCACCTCTGAAATTCTGCTGCACAAGCTGAATGAAGAACAAAAAATGAATATGCGCATTATCAGCGCGAAAGACCACGGTGACTCCTTCCGTACGCTGGAAAGCGGTCGCGCCGTCGCCTTTATGATGGATGATGCCCTGCTGGCGGGTGAACGCGCGAAAGCCAAAAAACCAGACAACTGGGAGATCGTCGGTAAGCCGCAATCTCAGGAAGCCTACGGCTGTATGCTGCGTAAAAACGATCCTGAGTTTAAAACGCTGGTAGATGACACGATTGCCCAGGTGCAGACCTCAGGCGAAGCGGAAAAAATGGTTTTGATAAGTGGTTTAAAAACCCAATCCCGCCGAAAAACCTGAACATGAATTTCGAACTGTCCGACGAGATGAAGGCGCTGTTCAAAGAACCGAATGACAAAGCACTTAACTAACTAAAATAAATGGGGCGGGATCTCCTTGCCCTCTCGATTGTCATTCAGCACGGACAGACTATAAGCCTGATGGTCGTTCCCCATCAGGCCTGAAAACCGCAAAACGCTGGATAACAATCTTCGAGGGTAGCGCTGCTACCCTTTTTTTTCTGGAGTAGATTTATGTCAATAGACTGGAACTGGGGGATTTTTTTACAACAAGCCCCGTTCGGCAACACCACGTATCTCGGCTGGCTCTGGAGCGGCTTCCAGGTCACCGTCGCGTTATCCATCACCGCCTGGATTATTGCTTTCCTCGTCGGCTCGTTATTCGGCATTTTACGTACTGTACCTAACCGCTTCCTCTCGGGAATAGGGACGCTTTACGTGGAACTGTTTCGTAACGTCCCGCTGATTGTTCAGTTCTTTACCTGGTATCTGGTCGTGCCTGAGCTGTTGCCGGAAAATATCGGCATGTGGTTCAAGGCGGAACTGGACCCGAACATTCAATTTTTCCTCTCATCAATGATCTGTCTGGGGCTGTTTACCGCTGCGCGCGTCTGCGAGCAGGTACGCGCAGCGATTCAGTCGCTGCCTCGCGGGCAGAAAAACGCTGCGCTGGCGATGGGGCTGACGCTGCCTCAGGCTTATCGCTATGTTCTGCTACCGAACGCCTATCGGGTGATTGTCCCGCCGATGACCTCGGAAATGATGAACCTGGTGAAAAACTCCGCCATCGCATCGACCATTGGTCTGGTGGATATGGCGGCGCAGGCGGGCAAGCTGCTGGATTACTCCGCCCACGCCTGGGAGTCGTTCACCGCGATTACGCTGGCCTACGTGCTGATTAATGCCGTCATTATGCTGGTGATGAATCTGGTGGAACGTAAAGTCCGCCTGCCTGGCAATATGGGAGGCAAATAATGTACGAGTTTGACTGGAGTTCGATCGTTCCTTCCATGCCGTATTTGCTGGCCGGGCTGGTGATCACCCTGAAAATTACCGTCACCGCCGTGGTGATCGGGATTCTCTGGGGCACTATTCTGGCGGTAATGCGTCTCTCAAGTTTCGCCCCTGTTGCCTGGTTTGCGAAAGCTTACGTCAACGTTTTCCGCTCCATCCCGCTGGTGATGGTGCTGCTATGGTTCTACCTGATTGTGCCGGGGCTGTTGCAGGACGTACTGGGTATTTCGCCCAAAACGGATATTCGCCTGATTTCAGCGATGGTCGCGTTTTCCATGTTTGAAGCGGCGTATTACTCGGAGATTATCCGTGCGGGTATTCAGAGCATTTCACGCGGGCAGTCCAGCGCTGCGCTGGCGCTGGGGATGACCCACTGGCAGTCGATGAAGCTCATCATCCTGCCGCAGGCGTTCCGTGCGATGGTGCCGCTGCTGCTTACCCAGGGTATCGTACTGTTCCAGGATACCTCCCTGGTTTACGTGTTAAGCCTCGCGGATTTCTTCCGCACCGCCACCACCATTGGCGAGCGTGATGGTACGCAGGTCGAAATGATCCTGTTTGCCGGTGCCGTCTACTTTGTTATCAGCCTGAGCGCGTCGTTGTTGGTCAGCTATTTGAAGAAAAGGACAGTTTAATGATTACCCTGAAAAATGTTTCTAAATGGTATGGTCACTTTCAGGTGCTGACCGACTGCTCCACGGAAGTGAAAAAAAGGTGAAGTGGTGGTAGTCTGCGGCCCGTCGGGTTCCGGTAAATCGACCCTGATCAAAACGGTGAACGGACTGGAACCGGTGCAACAGGGTGAAATCACCGTTGACGGCACCAAAGTGAATGACAAAAAAACGGATCTGGCGAAGCTCCGCTCGCGGGTCGGAATGGTGTTCCAGCACTTTGAACTATTCCCACATCTGTCGATCATTGAAAACCTGACGCTGGCGCAGGTGAAAGTGCTCAAACGCGGCAAAGCGCCCGCCCGTGAAAAAGCGCAGAAGTTGCTTGAGCGCGTAGGACTTTCGGCCCATGCCAATAAGTTCCCGGCGCAGCTTTCCGGCGGGCAGCAACAGCGTGTGGCAATCGCGCGCGCGCTGTGCATGGACCCTATCGCTATGCTGTTTGATGAACCAACATCCGCACTCGATCCTGAAATGATCAACGAAGTGCTGGACGTTATGGTCGAGCTGGCAAACGAAGGGATGACCATGATGGTCGTCACCCACGAAATGGGCTTTGCCCGTAAGGTGGCCAATCGGGTGATCTTTATGGACGAGGGGAAAATTGTCGAAGACTCACCGAAAGAGGAGTTCTTCGCCAACCCGAAATCGGACCGCGCCAAAGACTTCCTGGCGAAAATCCTGCATTAATCCTCCCGGCGCGCACGACAGAGTGCGCGCCATATCACGCTTTATCTCTTCATATCTCGAATCGCACTCATCCCGGCGTTACCCTTGTCACAAAGTACCACTTACAAGGAGCAACAATGGCACTTCCAGTCCTTTTTGATTGCGATCCAGGTCATGACGACGCCATCGCAATTGTTCTCGCCCTCGCATCGCCTGAACTGGATGTGAAAGCGATCACCTCTTCCGCCGGTAACCAGACGCCTGACAAAACGCTGCGTAACGTATTGCGTATGCTGACGCTACTGGGGCGTACCGATATTCCTGTCGCGGGCGGCGCGATAAAACCGCTGATGCGCGATCTGATCATCGCCGATAACGTACACGGCGAAAGCGGACTGGACGGCCCGGCGCTGCCGGAGCCGTCATTTGCGCCGCAGACCTGCACCGCCGTTGAGCTGATGGCGAAAACCCTGCGCGAAAGCCCGGAACCGGTAACCATCGTCGCCACCGGGCCGCAAACCAACGTCGCCTTGCTGCTGAACAGCCATCCAGAATTGCACCGTAAAATCGCCCGTATTGTGATCATGGGCGGCGCGATGGGATTAGGTAACTGGACGCCAGCGGCAGAATTCAATATTTACGTCGACCCCGAGGCGGCAGAGATTGTCTTCCAGTCAGGGATTCCCGTGGTGATGGCCGGGCTGGACGTAACGCACAAAGCGCAGATTCACGCTGAAGATACCGAGCGTTTCCGGGCGATAGGCAATCCTGTTTCCACGATCGTGGCGGAGCTGCTGGATTTCTTCCTCGAATATCACAAAGACGAAAAGTGGGGCTTTACCGGCGCGCCGTTGCATGACCCTTGCACCATCGCCTGGCTGCTAAAACCCGAGCTTTTCACCACCGTTGAACGTTGGGTCGGCGTGGAGACTCAGGGGAAATACACCCAGGGAATGACGGTCGTGGATTATTACTTCCTGACGGGGAATAAACCGAATGCGACGGTCATGGTCGATATCGACCGGCAGGGCTTTGTGGATTTACTGGCGGAGAGGCTGGCGTTCTACGCATCATAACCAGCCGGATGGCGCTAACGCTTATCCGGCCTACATCAGCGTACAATTTGTAGGCCGGACAAGACGCTTCGCGTCGCCATCCGGCACTGCCGATTACGGCTCAAACGGTCTGCGCTGGAACTGGTCGTGGCCGCATTTCGGGCACAGCGGCAGTACATCCGGCGTATACACCGCTAAATGGTAATGACACTTCTCGCACACAAGGTTGCCTAAGCCGACCACCTCGCCGCTGTGGTAGACCCCGTGGTGATTGAGATCCTGGAACACTTCGCGCCACTCCAGTTGCGTTTTGTCGGTGATGTCCGCCAGTTCCTGCCAGAGGCTCTCTTTAATCACCCGCATAAAGACGCTGTCGCTCTCCTCTTCCTGGCTCTCCTCGTAGCTCATGGCGAACTCTTCCAGGTCGCGTCTGACGGCGCGCGTCAGTTCGTCCACCTCGATTCGCGTTAACTCCCCTGCTTTCATTACGCTCTGACGCGCCTGTTCCACCAGCGCGTCAATATCGCGTTCGCCATTACGCAGGCGTTCGCTTAATGACGTCACCAGTTCACGGTAATATTGAGCAACCTTGTTCATCGCTTCGCCTCCTGGGGTCGTTAACTGTCTATAATAATAGACGTTATTTACGCCGCGCTTTGCAAGACCGCCCACAGAGTGTGTAAATTCATGCAAGGATTAGCATGGCGGGAATTCAATGCAGAATGCGCGAAAGGCTGTTTTGGCGCGGGCGTTTGGGCTATGCTATGCGGATCTGAAACACCACATCTAACGCTACGTTTGTAGCCGTAATGAAAACAGGACCACTGGCTGCCATGCAAGAGCAATACCGCCCGGAAGAGATAGAATCAAAAGTCCAGCAACACTGGGACGAGAAGCGCACCTTTGAAGTAACCGAAGACGAGAGCAAAGAGAAGTATTACTGCCTGTCGATGCTTCCCTATCCTTCTGGTCGACTACACATGGGCCATGTGCGTAACTACACCATCGGTGATGTGATTGCCCGCTACCAGCGCATGCTGGGTAAAAACGTTCTACAGCCCATCGGCTGGGATGCATTCGGTCTGCCTGCTGAAGGCGCGGCGGTGAAAAACAACACGGCGCCGGCGCCGTGGACCTATGACAACATCGCCTACATGAAAAACCAGCTCAAAATGCTGGGCTTCGGCTATGACTGGAGCCGCGAGCTGGCGACCTGCACCCCGGAATACTACCGCTGGGAGCAGAAATTCTTCACCGAGCTGTATAAAAAAGGCCTGGTGTACAAAAAGACCTCTGCGGTGAACTGGTGCCCGAACGACCAGACCGTACTGGCGAACGAGCAGGTTATCGACGGCTGCTGCTGGCGCTGCGACACCAAAGTTGAGCGTAAAGAGATCCCGCAGTGGTTCATTAAGATCACCGCCTACGCTGACGAACTGCTGAACGATCTGGATAAACTGGATCACTGGCCAGACACCGTTAAAACCATGCAGCGCAACTGGATCGGCCGTTCTGAAGGCGTCGAGATCACCTTTGACGTGAACGGCTACGACAATACGCTGACGGTGTACACCACGCGTCCAGACACGTTCATGGGCGCCACTTACCTGGCGGTCGCCGCAGGTCATCCGCTGGCGCAGAAAGCGGCTGCCAACAACCCGGAACTGGCTGCCTTTATCGACGAATGCCGCAACACCAAAGTGGCGGAAGCCGATATGGCGACGATGGAGAAAAAAGGCGTCGACACCGGTTTTAAAGCCATTCACCCGCTGACCGGCGAAGCGATCCCGGTATGGGCCGCCAACTTCGTGCTGATGGAGTACGGTACCGGTGCGGTCATGGCCGTTCCGGGCCATGATCAGCGTGACTATGAATTTGCCACCAAATATGGCCTGACCATCAAGCCGGTTATCCTGGCGGCTGACGGCTCTGAACCGGATCTGTCCGAGCAGGCGCTGACCGAGAAAGGCGTACTGTTTAACTCCGGCGAATTTAACGGTCTGGGCTTTGAAGACGCCTTCAACGCGATTGCCGATAAACTGGCGGCAAAAGGCGTCGGCGAGCGTAAAGTCAACTACCGTCTGCGCGACTGGGGCGTTTCCCGTCAGCGTTACTGGGGCGCGCCGATTCCGATGGTGACTCTGGAAGACGGCACCGTTCTGCCGACCCCGGAAGATCAACTGCCGGTCATCCTGCCGGAAGACGTCGTCATGGACGGCATCACCAGCCCGATCAAAGCCGATCCTGAGTGGGCGAAAACCACCGTTAACGGTCAGCCTGCGCTGCGTGAAACCGACACCTTTGACACCTTTATGGAGTCCTCCTGGTACTACGCGCGCTACACCTGCCCGCAGTACAATGAAGGGATGCTGGACCCGGAAGCAGCAAACTACTGGCTGCCGGTCGATATCTACATCGGCGGTATTGAACACGCGATCATGCACCTGCTCTACTTCCGCTTCTTCCACAAGCTGATGCGCGACGCAGGCATGGTGAACTCTGACGAACCGGCGAAACAGCTGCTGTGCCAGGGTATGGTGCTGGCAGACGCGTTCTACTATGTAGGCGAAAACGGCGAGCGTAACTGGGTTTCCCCGGTTGATGCCATCGTTGATCGCGACGAGAAAGGCCGCATCGTTAAGGCGAAAGACGCGGCGGGCCATGAGCTGGTGTACACCGGCATGAGCAAGATGTCCAAGTCCAAAAACAACGGCATCGACCCGCAGGTAATGGTTGAGCGTTACGGCGCGGACACCGTGCGTCTGTTCATGATGTTTGCTTCTCCGGCCGATATGACGCTGGAATGGCAGGAATCTGGCGTGGAAGGGGCAAACCGCTTCCTGAAACGCGTCTGGAAACTGGTCTATGAACACACCGCGAAAGGCGAGGTTGCGGCACTGAACGTTGATGCGCTGAGCGAAGATCAGAAAGCGCTGCGTCGCGACGTCCACAAAACCATCGCGAAAGTGACCGATGATATCGGCCGCCGTCAGACCTTCAACACCGCGATTGCCGCAATTATGGAGCTGATGAACAAACTGGCGAAAGCGCCGCAGGAAGGCGAGCAGGATCGCGCCCTGATGCAGGAAGCGCTGCTGGCTGTCGTGCGTATGCTCAACCCGTTCACCCCACATGCTTGCTTCACGCTGTGGGAAGCGCTGAAAGGCGAAGGCGATATCGATAACGCGCCGTGGCCGGTCGCTGACGACAAAGCAATGGTAGAAGACTCTACGTTGGTTGTGGTTCAGGTGAACGGTAAAGTCCGTGGCAAAATCACCGTACCGGTGAACGCCACGGAAGAACAGGTTCGTGAACGTGCAGGCCAGGAACATTTGGTCGCAAAATATCTTGATGGCGTTACCGTGCGTAAAGTGATTTACGTTCCGGGTAAACTCCTCAATTTGGTCGTTGGCTAAGCGCGGGAGGAAGCGTGCGACATCTGACAACATTGTTGTTATCCCTGGCGGTGCTGGTCACCGCCGGGTGCGGCTGGCATCTGCGTAGCACTACGCAGGTGCCCAGCACGATGAAAACTATGATTCTTGATACAAGCGATCCGAATGGACCATTAAGCCGGGCGGTACGTAACCAACTGCGTCTTAACAATATTGAATTGCTTGAAAAAGATACAACGCGCCAGGATGTTCCGTCACTGCGCCTTGGCCGGACCAGTATCTCTAAAGATACCGCCTCCGTGTTCCAGGATGGCCGTACGGCGGAATACCAGATGGTCATGAGCGTCAGTGCAAGCGTTCTGATCCCGGGTCATGATATTTATCCGATCAGCACGAAAGTGTACCGTTCATTCTTTGATAACCCGCAAACCGCGCTGGCGAAGGATAATGAACAGGATATGATCATCAAAGAGATGTATGACAAAGCGGCCGAACAGTTGATTCGCAAGCTGCCGAGTATCCATGTCGCTGATGCTCAGTCATCCCAGGAAAACGCGGACGCCGCTGAAAACACCACGGCGACGCCAGCATCTTCCCCGGCACGCGTGTCCACCACGCTGGGTAACTGATGATCCGGTTGTACCCTGAACAACTCCGCGCACAGCTCAATGAAGGGCTGCGCGCGGCGTATTTGCTCCTGGGCAACGACCCTCTCTTGTTGCAGGAAAGCCAGGACGCTATTCGTCTGACGGCCGCTGCGCAAGGGTTCGAAGAACACCACGCCTTTACGATCGACACCAGCACCGACTGGGGAACTCTGTTCTCGCAGTGTCAGGCAATGAGCCTGTTTGCCAGCCGTCAAACGCTGCTGTTGTTGCTACCGGAAAATGGCCCGAATGCGGCGATCAATGAACAGCTCGCAACGCTCAGCGGTTTGCTGCATGACGACCTGCTGCTGATCGTGCGCGGAAACAAGCTCACCAAAGCCCAGGAAAACGCCGCCTGGTATACCTCGCTGGCGGGCACTGGCGTGCAGGTAAGCTGTCAGACGCCGGAGCAGGCGCAGCTACCGCGCTGGGTTGCCGCCAGAGCAAAGCAGAATAATTTGCAACTGGATGACGCCGCGAATCAGCTGCTGTGTTATTGCTACGAAGGCAACCTGCTGGCGCTGGCGCAGGCGCTGGAGCGGCTTTCACTCCTCTGGCCTGACGGTAAGCTCACGCTTCCACGCGTAGAGCAGGCCGTCAACGACGCGGCGCACTTCACGCCATACCATTGGGTGGATGCGTTATTGATGGGCAAAAGCAAACGCGCCCTGCATATTTTGCAGCAACTGCGCCTTGAAGGCAGTGAGCCCGTGATCCTGCTGCGCACCCTGCAACGCGAATTACTGATGCTGGTTAACCTTAAACGGCAATCCGCCCATACGCCTCTGCGCACGCTGTTTGATAAACATCGGGTATGGCAAAACCGTCGCGGCATGATTGGCGATGCGTTGAATCGGCTCCAGCAGACCCAGCTTCGCCAGGCAGTGCAACTGTTGACGCGGACGGAAATTACGCTAAAACAAGATTATGGACAGTCAGTGTGGGCTGAGCTGGAGGGGCTTTCTCTTCTTCTCTGCCACAAAGCGCTGGCAGATGTTTTTATTGATGGTTGATATGAAATCGTTACAGGCTCTGTTCGGCGGCACCTTTGATCCCGTGCATTATGGTCATCTCAAGCCCGTGGAAACGCTGGCCAATCTGATTGGCCTGTCGCGGGTGATTATCATGCCCAATAACGTACCGCCCCATCGTCCACAGCCTGAAGCGTCCAGCGCACAGCGTAAATATATGCTTGAGCTGGCTATCGCCGACAAACCGCTGTTTATCCTGGATGAGCGCGAACTCAAACGCGATACCGCCTCTTACACCGCGCAAACGCTGAAAGAGTGGCGGGAAGAGCAAGGCCCGGACGCGCCGCTGGCGTTTATCATCGGCCAGGACTCCTTACTGACGTTCCCGACCTGGCACGACTATGAAACCATTCTGGACAATACTCACCTGATCGTTTGCCGACGCCCCGGCTACCCGCTTGAGATGGTGAAAGAGCAGCATCAGCAATGGCTGGAGCGCCATTTAACCCATACGCCGGACGATCTGCACGCGCTCCCGGCGGGTAAAATTTATCTGGCTGAAACGCCCTGGTTCAATATTTCCGCCACCCTTATCCGCGAGCGGCTGGAGAAAGGCGAACCGTGCGACGATCTCATGCCGGAATCCGTCCTGAACTACATCAACCAGCAAGGGTTGTATCGGTAAAGACTTCCGCCAGCGCCGTCAGCAGACGGCGGTTCTCTTCCTGACTGCGAATCGCCACCCGGTAATAACGCGCGTCAAGCCCCGGATAGTTAGCACAGCTGCGGATCAGAATGTGCTTCTCCAGCAAGGCGCGTTGCAAATCGAGACCTTCCCGCTCACAGCGTAATAAAAGATAATTCGCCCGACCGGGATAAACCGTTAGCTCAGGAAACGCATGTAACCGCTGACGGAAGCGCTGTCCCTCCTCCGCCAGCCACTGCCAGGTCGCCTGGTGATAGGCGGCATCCTGCAAGATAACTTCTCCGGCCAGCGCCGCAAACGCGTTGATTGACCAGGGCATCTGTTGCGCTCTCATTCGCGCGACCGCCTGCTCGTCGCTGTTCACCAGATAGCCCAGCCGCAGCCCCGGAATGGCGTAAAATTTAGTGAGCGAACGCAGCACCCAGATATGCGGGTTGCCCTGCAACAGCGGAATAAAGCCCTCTTCACCCGGAATAAAATCGATAAACGCCTCATCCAGGATCAGCGCGATCCCCTGCGTCTTACAGCGCTCCGCAATAGTCAGTAACAGCTCGCGGGCAGGCAGGAGTCCGGTTGGATTATTTGGCGTACAGAGAAACAGGCAGTCCAGATCCGGGGTCAGCGCATTCAGAATAGCGTCCGTGAGTTGCCAGCCATCGGCTTCACGAAGCGCAAATTCATGTATCTCACACGCGCCCCACTGTAGCGCACGGCGATACTCGGCAAAGCCCGGCGTGACGATCATGGCATGACGCGGCTTCAGCCCGTGAACCAGCGTGAAGATGGATTCCGTCTCGCCATTTCCGGCCAGGAGCCATGACGCGGAGATCTGATGGTGCTGCGCCAGCGCCTGGTGCAGATGCTGATAATCCACATCAGGATACCGCTCCGCGCAGGTAAGATTGTCGATAAGCGCGCGTTTTAAGCGCCCTGGCATACCCAGAGGATTAATATTTGCGCTAAAATCCAGCAACTGTTCAGGCGAGATGCCCAACAATGCGGCGGCTTCCCGGGTGTTACCGCCATGCGCACTCTTCAGTAAAGGCATCTTGCCTCCGATAAAAAGTCTATTTTAGTGAAAAAGCGCTGCGCAATCAGGGTGAATATCATATTTTGCGCGAATACGTATCACGAGGAAAAACATGCGACTCTGGTTAGTTCGTCATGGGGAAACCGAAGCCAATGTAGCCGGATTATACAGCGGCCACGCCCCCACTCCGCTGACAGAAAAAGGGATAGCCCAGGCGCAAACGCTGAATAACCTGCTGCGCAATGTCCCCTTCGACAACGTATTCTGTAGCGAACTGGAACGCGCCCGCCACACGGCGCGGCTGGTGCTTCACGACCGCGACGTACCGCAGCGCCTGTTCCCGGAGCTTAACGAGATGTTTTTTGGCGACTGGGAGATGCGTCATCACCGCGATCTGAGCCGCGAAGACGCGGCAAGCTACACGGCCTGGTGTACCGACTGGCAGAACGCCGTCCCGACCAATGGGGAAGGCTTCCAGGCGTTCTCACAACGCGTAGAGCGTTTTATTGCACAACTTGCTGATTATAAAGATAATAAAAACCTGCTGGTCGTGAGCCACCAGGGGGTTCTGAGTCTCATGATCGCGCGATTATTGTCCATGCCCGCCGCCTCATTATGGCATTTCAGGGTTGAGCAAGGATGCTGGAGCGCCATTGATTTTTGTGAAGATTTCGCCACGCTGAAGGTGTTAAACAGTCGGGCCGTCTGGCATCACGGCGAGTGATATTTCTGTTTTTTCTCCTCGGGGGCGTTTCGGCCATTGACACCCCCTGACAGGCTGCTATCCTCCGCGCCAGACTTCTCCCGCCCTTCAGAGCTTTGCAGAAATTGTTTTACAAAAATGGCGATGCAATCTGTTGTGCGGGATGGGATGATAACCCACTTTTAAACGCCCGTTGATGACATTAGTCCCGACATCGCCTCGGGTTCAGGTATACTGACAGGCTTATTTATATTCATCCGTAATACCCAGGGGGAAAACTTGCAGGGTAAAGCACTCCAGGATTTTGTAATCGACAAAATTGATGACCTGAAAGGTCAGGACATCATCACCTTAGATGTTCAGGGTAAATCCAGTATCACCGACTGCATGATTATCTGCACCGGCACATCCAGCCGTCACGTTATGTCTATTGCTGACCACGTTGTACAGGAATCTCGCGCGGCGGGCATGTTGCCGCTTGGCGTTGAAGGTGAAAGCGTAGCCGACTGGATTGTCGTTGACCTGGGGTGATGTGATTGTCCATGTCATGCAGGAAGAGAGCCGTCGCCTGTATGAACTGGAAAAACTCTGGAGTTAATGCGTGAAGCTTCAACTTGTCGCTGTCGGTACGAAAATGCCCGACTGGGTACAAACCGGTTTTACGGAGTATCTCCGGCGTTTTCCGAAAGACATGCCGTTTGAGCTGATCGAAATTCCAGCGGGCAAACGCGGCAAGAACGCGGATATTAAACGTATTCTCGATAAAGAGGGTGAGCAGATGCTGGCGGCCGCAGGCAAAAACCGTATCGTCACCCTTGATATCCCAGGGAAACCCTGGGACACGCCGCAGCTGGCGACTGAGCTGGAGCGCTGGAAGCTGGATGGTCGCGACGTCAGTCTCCTGATTGGCGGCCCTGAGGGGTTGTCTCCGGCCTGTAAAGCGGCGGCGGAACAAAGCTGGTCACTTTCTGCGTTAACCCTCCCCCACCCGCTGGTTCGGGTGCTGGTGGCAGAGAGTCTGTACCGGGCGTGGAGCATTACCACCAACCACCCTTATCACCGTGAGTGATTATTAAGCCTTGAGTAGATTAAGCAGCGGATGAAACTACAGAATTCTTTTCGCGACTATACGGCTGAGTCCGCGCTGTTCGTGCGCCGGGCGCTGGTCGCTTTTTTGGGTATTTTGCTGCTGACCGGCGTGCTCATCGCCAACCTTTATAATCTGCAAATCGTGCGTTTTACCGATTACCAGACCCGCTCGAACGAAAACCGCATCAAACTGGTCCCTATCGCCCCCAGCCGTGGGATCATCTATGACCGTAACGGCATCCCCCTCGCCCTCCAACCGCACTATTTATCAGATAGAAATGATGCCGGAGAAGGTCGATAACGTTCAGCAAACGCTGGATGCGTTACGCAGCGTGGTCGATTTGAACGACGATGACATTGCCGCGTTCAAGAAAGAGCGCGCACGTTCACACCGTTTTACCTCTATTCCCGTCAAAACGAACCTGACCGAAGTGCAGGTCGCGCGTTTTGCCGTCAACCAGTACCGTTTTCCTGGCGTGGAAGTGAAAGGCTACAAGCGCCGCTACTATCCTTACAACTCCGCGCTGACCCACGTCATCGGCTACGTTTCGAAGATTAACGATAAAGACGTCGAACGCCTTGATAAAGACGGTAAGCTGGCCAACTACGCCGCCACGCACGATATAGGCAAGCTGGGGATTGAGCGCTATTACGAAGAGGTGCTGCACGGCCAGACGGGTTATGAAGAGGTTGAAGTTAACAACCGTGGCCGCGTCATCCGTCAGCTTAAAGAGGTGCCGCCGCAGGCCGGGCATGACATCCATCTCACAATTGACCTGAAACTCCAGCAATATATTGAAACGCTGCTGGCGGGCAGCCGCGCCGCCGTGATCGTAACCGACCCACGGACAGGCGGCGTACTGGCGCTGGTTTCCATGCCGAGCTACGACCCGAACCTGTTTGTGGATGGCATCTCCAGCAAAGATTACTCAGGGTTGCTCAACGACCCGAATACGCCGCTGGTTAACCGGGCGACGCAAGGTGTTTACCCGCCGGCCTCAACGGTCAAACCGTATGTCGCGGTGTCCGCTTTAAGCGCTGGGGTGATCACCCGTAATACCAGCCTGTTCGACCCCGGATGGTGGCAGTTGCCGGGTTCTGAGAAGCGTTACCGCGACTGGAAAAAATGGGGGTCACGGTCATCTGAATATCACCAAATCCCTTGAAGAGTCAGCGGATACCTTCTTCTACCAGGTGGCCTATGACATGGGGATAGACCGACTCTCCGAGTGGATGAGCAAATTTGGATACGGGGAATATACCGGCATCGATCTGGCTGAAGAGCGTTCCGGCAATATGCCAACCCGTGAATGGAAGCAAAAACGCTTTAAAAAGCCGTGGTATCAGGGCGATACCATCCCGGTGGGCATCGGCCAGGGTTACTGGACGGCAACTCCGATTCCAGATGAGCAAAGCGCTGATGATCCTGATTAACGACGGGGTGGTAAAAGTGCCGCATCTGCTGATGAGCACGGCGGAGAATGGCAAACAGGTGCCGTGGGTACAGCCGCACGAACCACCTGTCGGCGATATTCACTCCGGTTACTGGGAAATCGCCAAAAGACGGCATGTACGGCGTCGCAAACCGCGCGAACGGCACTGCGCATAAATATTTCGCCAGCGCGCCGTATAAAATCGCCGCGAAGTCTGGTACGGCGCAGGTCTTTGGCCTGAAAGCCAACGAAACCTACAACGCGCACAAAATTGCTGAACGACTACGCGACCATAAACTGATGACGGCATTCGCGCCGTATAACAATCCCCAGGTTGCTGTCGCCATAATCCTGGAAAACGGCGGTGCGGGCCCGGCTGTCGGTACAATCATGCGTCAGATTCTTGACCACATCATGTTGGGCGACAACAACACCAATTTGCCTGCGGAAAACCCGGCGGTTGCAGCTGCGGAGGACCAATAATCGTGACGGATAATCCGAACAAAAAAAACATTCTGGGATAAAATCCATATCGATCCCACGATGTTACTGATTCTGCTGGCGCTGCTGGTTTACAGTTCATTAGTCATCTGGAGCGCCAGCGGCCAGGATATTGGCATGATGGAGCGAAAAATCGGTCAGATCGCGATGGGTCTGGTCATTATGGTGGTGATGGCGCAAATCCCGCCTCGTGTCTACGAAGGATGGGCGCCCTATCTCTATATTTTCTGCATCATCCTGCTGGTGGCGGTAGACGCCTTCGGGGCGATATCCAAAGGAGCGCAACGCTGGCTGGATCTGGGGATCGTCCGTTTTCAGCCTTCTGAAATCGCCAAGATCGCCGTCCCCCTGATGGTGGCGCGCTTTATCAACCGTGATGTCTGCCCGCCGTCGCTGAAAAACACGGCTATCGCGCTGGTATTGATTTTTATGCCGACGCTGCTGGTCGCCGCGCAGCCTGACCTGGGCACCTCGATTCTGGTCGCCCTTTCCGGCCTGTTCGTGCTGTTTTTGTCTGGTTTGAGCTGGCGTTTAATCGGCATTGCGGTGGTGCTGATTGCCGCGTTTATCCCGATCATGTGGTTCTTCCTGATGCATGATTATCAGCGCCAGCGCGTCATGATGCTTCTCGACCCGGAGACCGACCCTTTAGGCGCGGGTTATCATATCATCCAGTCTAAAATTGCGATTGGCTCCGGCGGCCTGCGCGGTAAAGGCTGGCTGCACGGCACTCAGTCACAGCTTGAGTTTTTACCCGAACGCCACACCGACTTTATCTTCGCCGTACTGGCGGAAGAGTTAGGCCTGGTGGGAATATTAATCCTGCTGGCGCTCTACATTCTGCTGATTATGCGCGGACTGTGGATCGCTGCCCGCGCGCAAACCACCTTTGGCCGCGTGATGGCCGGTGGTTTAATGTTGATATTATTCGTTTATGTCTTCGTAAATATTGGTATGGTGAGCGGTATTCTGCCCGTTGTAGGGGTTCCACTCCCGCTGGTCAGTTACGGAGGCTCCGCACTGATAGTGCTGATGGCCGGGTTCGGGATTGTTATGTCGATCCACACCCACAGAAAAATGTTGTCGAAAAGCGTGTAAGGGGTGCGCAATGCGTAAGCAGTTGCCAGGAGTCTGCGTCGCGGCAGGAATAATGTTACTCGCGGCGTGTTCGAGTGATGATGGTCAGCAGCAGGTTGCCGTCGCGCCGCAGCCTGCGGTGTGTAGCGGGCCGATTGTTGAGATCGGCGGGGCGGAGCCACGTTATGAACCTCTGAGCCCGACAGCAAATCAGGATTATCAACGAGACGGTAGAAGCTACAAAATTGTCCAGGACCCGTCTCGCTTTAGCCAGGCCGGGCTTGCCGCCATTTATGATGCGGAACCCGGCAGCAATTTGACCGCATCAGGCGAAGCGTTTGACCCGATGCAGCTCACCGCTGCGCATCCAACGCTGCCGATCCCGAGCTATGCGCGAATCACGAATCTGGCGAATGGCCGGATGATCGTGGTACGCATTAACGATCGCGGCCCTTACGGTAACGATCGGGTGATTTCACTCTCCCGCGCGGCGGCCGATCGTCTGAATACGTCGAATAACACCAAAGTCCGCGTTGATCCCATTATCGTTGCGCAGGATGGTTCACTGTCAGGGCCAGGCATGGCCTGCACGACAGTGGCGAAACAGACCTACGCCCTGCCCGCGCGCCCTGATTTAAGCGGCGGCATGGGCAGCGTCTCTTCCGCGCCGGAATCGGTACAGCCGCAAGGCGATGTCCGGGCGATAAGCAATTCGACGCTGAAAAGCGATGACCCGAGCGGCGCACCGGTCAACAGCAGCGGCTTCCTTGGCGCGCCGACCACGCTCGCCTCCGGGGTGCTCGAAGGCAGCGAACCAACGCCCGCGCCACAGCCCGCCGCGCCGGTAACGGCTCCTGGTTCGACTCAGGGCGCAGTCGCTGCCCCGACGCCGGCTCCAGCTCCGGCCGCCGCAAGCAGCGGTTTCGTGGTTCAGGTTGGCGCGGTCAGCGATCAAACGCGCGCGCAGCAGTACCAGCAGCGTTTAAGCCAGCAGTTTGGCGTACCGGGCCGTGTGATGCAAAACGGCGCGGTCTGGCGCATTCAGCTTGGGCCATTCTCCAGCAAAACTGAAGCCAGCGCGTTGCAGCAGCGTCTGCAATCTGAAGCCCAGTTACAGTCCTTTATCGCCAGCGCGCAGTAGCCTGCAAAGGGCATCTGAATTGTCAATTTCTGTAAATGACATTAACAAAGTCACGCGGAAAGTCAGATGCCTGCCGGTTATGCTTTTGCTATAGTAGGGCACTTTTTTTAATTCCATCACGGACGTCGTAGTTCAGACCATGAAGACCACTTTTTCCGCTCGTTTCATGCAGCGCATGGCGCTCACCACGGCTCTTTGCGCCGCCTTTATCACAAGCGCGCATGCCGATGACCTGAATATCAAAACCATGATCCCAGGTGTTCCGCAGATCGATGCGGAGTCGTATATCCTGATCGACTACAACTCCGGCAAAGTGCTGGCGGAACAGAATGCGGATACACGCCGCGATCCCGCCAGCCTGACCAAAATGATGACCAGCTATGTCATCGGCCAGGCGATGAAAGCAGGGAAATTTAAAGAAACCGATCTAGTGACGATCGGCAACGACGCCTGGGCTACCCGGCAACCCGGTATTTAAAGGCTCGTCCCTGATGTTCCTGAAACCGGGTATGCAAGTTCCTGTTTCCCCAGTTAATCCGTGGTATTAACCTGCAATCCGGCAACGACGCCTGCGTGGCGATGGCCGACTTTGCCGCCGGTAGCCAGGATGCCTTCGTCGGGCTGATGAACAGCTATGTGAATGCCCTGGGTCTGAAAAACACCCACTTCCAGACCGTTCATGGCCTGGATGCTGATGGACAATACAGCTCTGCGCGCGACATGGCGCTGATCGGCCAGGCGTTAATCCGCGATGTGCCAAACGAATACTCCATCTACAAAGAAAAAGAGTTCACCTTCAACGGGATTCGCCAGTTAAACCGCAATGGTCTGCTGTGGGACAACAGCCTGAACGTTGACGGGATCAAAACCGGCCACACGGATAAAGCAGGCTACAACCTCGTGGCGTCGGCAACTGAAGGCCAGATGCGCCTGATCTCTGCGGTGATGGGTGGACGTACCTACAAAGGTCGTGAAACAGAAAGCAAAAAACTGCTGACCTGGGGCTTCCGCTTCTTTGAAACCGTGAACCCGCTGAAAGTCGGGAAAGAGTTTGCCTCTGAACCGGCCTGGTTTGGCGATACCGGACCGCGCCTCGCTGGGTGTGGATAAAGACGTCTATCTGACCATTCCTCGCGGCCGCATGAAAGATCTGAAAGCCAGCTATGTGCTGAACACGGCGGAACTGCATGCCCCCGTTGCAGAAAAACCAGGTCGTCGGCACAATCAACTTCCAACTGGATGGCAAAACCATTGAGCAGCGCCCGCTGGTGGTACTACAGGAAATTCCTGAAGGTAACTTCTTCGGCAAAATCATTGATTACATTAAATTAATGTTCCATCACTGGTTTGGTTAAAAATTAAGCACTTGAAAGTGTGATTTCCATCCCCATATACTGAGTATCCTGATAACTCCCACACGCTGTGGGAGTTATTATTTTTTGATGTAATGCCGGAGCTGACATGAAAACCAAACTTAACGAACTGCTTGAATTCCCTACGCCATTTACTTACAAAGTAATGGGGCAGGCGTTGCCTGAGCTGGTTGATCAGGTGGTTGAAGTGGTACAGCGCCATGCGCCAGGTGATTACTCCCCGACGGTAAAACCGAGCAGCAAAGGTAACTACCACTCGGTCTCTATCACCATCAACGCAACCCATATCGAGCAGGTTGAAACACTGTACGAAGAACTGGGTAATATCGATATCGTTCGTATGGTGCTGTAATACATCCGTTCGTTACCCGGCGTTGCCCGGGTAACATCCTCCCCGCTGTGATATACTTTTCTCCCTCTTTTGTTCATTCTCTACGGAGATGCCGTTTTGTATCAGGATAAAATTCTTGTCCGCCAGCTCGGTCTTCAGCCCTACGAACCCGTTTCCCAGGCCATGCACGAATTCACCGATACCCGCGATGAAAACACGCCCGATGAGATCTGGTTAGTTGAGCACTTTCCTGTTTTCACCCCAGGGTCAGGCCCGGTAAAGCAGAGCATGTATTAATGCCCGGCGATATTCCGGTGATCCAGAGCGATCGTGGCGGGCAAGTCACCTATCACGGCCCCGGCCAGCAGGTAATGTATGTTCTGCTGAATCTTAAACGCCGTAAGCTGGGCGTGCGAGAGCTGGTAACGCTGCTGGAACAAACCGTCGTTAATACGCTTGCCGAACTGGGTATTGATGCGCATCCGCGAGCCGATGCGCCCGGAGTTTATGTGGGAGAAAAAAAGATCTGCTCACTGGGTTTACGAATCCGTCGCGGCTGCTCTTTTCATGGTCTGGCATTAAACGTCAATATGGATCTTTCTCCGTTCTTACGCATCAATCCTTGCGGTTATGCCGGGATGGAAATGGCGAAAATATCGCAATGGGATAATAACGCAACGACGGATAATATTGCCCCTCGCCTGTTGGCCAATATTTTAGCCCTGCTAAACAATCCACCTCATGAATATATTCCTGCTTAATCAATAAAATATAATGACCCACGCAATTCATGGGTCATTAACTATATATTGCTTGAATGCTTTACTTCTCCGCCCGGTTTCTATATTTTCGTTATGCCTAAGCTAAAACCGTCAATGACGCAACCTCATCAGCCATCAGAATGAGGGGATTCGCCGTGGCTAAAATCCGAATGTACTGTTTGTTACCCTGTTGAAATTGTTACTGATATTGACATTCAGGCGATATTTAAGCCAAATCAAAAATGCAATAAATATAAACCCTACTATTATTTATAACGTGAATAAATTCGGAGCGAGAGCGTGAATGATAATAATCTGCCGGGACGACGTCTAATCGAGCAACGGCCAGAAGACAAACCTCAAATTTTCAGAACGCTGAGAAATATTGACCTTAATCTCTTGACTATTTTTGAAGCGGTATACGTTCATAAAGGCATCGTCAATGCTGCGAAAATTCTTAATTTAACGCCATCCGCTATTAGCCAGTCTATTCAAAAATTACGCGCTATATTTCCCGACCCGCTATTTATCCGTAAAGGCCAGGGCGTGACCCCGACGGCCTATGCCACCCACCTGCATGAGTATATTAGCCAGGGGCTGGAATCTATTCTGGGCGCGCTGGATCTGACCGGCAGCTACGACAAACAACGCACTATCACGATAGGCACGCCCCCCTCTATCGGGGCGTTAGTCATGCCAACCATCTATCAGGCGATCAAATCCCGGTATCCGCAGCTTCTGTTACGCAACATTCCGGTAAGCGACGCCGAATGCCAGCTCAGCCAGTTTCAGACCGATTTGGTCATCGATACCCATATCTACAGTAGTCGGGCCATTCATCACCATGTGCTGTTTGCCGATACTGTTGAGCTGGTTTGTCGCCAGGATCACCCTTCACTTTCCGCCCCGCTAACCGAAGAGAAGCTGAAAGCGGTCGACCATACTCTGCTGATGCTCGAAGGGCAGAATTTCAGCCTGGTGCGTCAGCGTATCCAGGACCTCTTCCCTGAACGACAAATCAACTTTAGCAGCTACAACATCTTCACCATTGCCTCACTCATCGCCAGCAGCGACCTGCTGGCGATGATGCCCACCCGGTTCTACACCTTATTTAGCCGTTGCTGGCCGCTCAAGCGCATTCCCTATGCGCCACTGAGCGATGAGAGAATCGACTTTTCGCTGCATTACAACAAATTAAGCTTACGTGACCCGGTGCTGGAGAATGTTATTGATGTGATACGCGATGCGTTTCGAACCGGAGATGTTGCTGCTTAGTCACAGGAGATGTTGGGCAAATGGCACAAAACAACAACTATTTTACATTTTGCCGACCACTCAGGCTGCTTTATGGCCCGTTTCAATGATATACTGCCTGTAGTTAATTCAAAAATAGTTGATAAATACAACATTCCCTTGAATTGAAACGCTTTCCTTCGTTATTCGCAACTGGAACACGCACGCTATGAGTAAACCCATTGTGATGGAACGCGGTGTCAAATACCGCGATGCCGATAAGATGGCCCTTATCCCGGTTAAAAATGTGGCAACAGAGCGCGAAGCCCTGCTGCGTAAACCGGAATGGATGAAAATAAAGCTTCCAGCGGACTCCACTCGTATCCAGGGCATCAAAAGCGGCAATGCGCAAAAATGGCCTGCATTCTGTCTGCGAGGAAGCCTCTTGCCCTAACCTGGCGGAATGTTTCAATCACGGAACCGCCACCTTTATGATCCTCGGCGCGATTTGTACCCGCCGTTGCCCGTTCTGTGACGTTGCCCACGGTCGCCCTGTCGCCCCGGATACTAACGAACCATTAAAACTGGCTCAGACGATTGCGGATATGGCGTTACGCTATGTGGTTATCACCTCCGTTGACCGCGATGATCTGCGCGATGGCGGCGCTCAGCACTTTGCTGACTGCATTACCGCGATTCGTGAAAAAAGCCCGGCAATTAAAATTGAAACGCTGGTGCCTGACTTCCGTGGCCGTATGGATCGCGCACTGGAGATCCTTAACGCCACTCCGCCAGATGTCTTCAACCATAACCTTGAAAACGTACCGCGTGTCTATCGTCAGGTACGCCCAGGCGCCGATTACAACTGGTCGCTGAAGCTGCTGGAGCGTTTCAAAGAGGCCCACCCGGAAATCCCAACCAAATCGGGTCTGATGGTCGGTCTGGGAGAAACCAACGCTGAAATCATTGAGGTTATGCGCGACTTGCGCCGTCATGGCGTCACCATGCTGACGCTGGGCCAGTATTTACAGCCAAGCCGCCATCACCTGCCGGTACAGCGTTATGTTAGCCCGGAAGAGTTCGATGAGATGAAAGCCGAAGCCATGGCGATGGGCTTTACCCATGCCGCTTGCGGACCGTTTGTTCGTTCTTCTTACCATGCAGACATGCAGGCGAAAGGACTGGAAGTGAAGTAATCGAGTAATACTCGCTTACATTTAACGCATAAAAAAACCCGCTTAAACGCGGGTTTTTTCTCTTCAGAGTCAGATGAAGGAGCATCCTGCTCGCGTCATGATCACTCTTTATGAGAGAGTTTCTCAGCCTGAATATCGCCGCCCGCTTCTTTTTTCGCGCCAGCGTCTTCATCATTCATCGCCTTTTTGAAACCTTTAATTGCCGTGCCCAGGTCTCCGCCCAGCGTACGTAACTTCCTGGTACCAAACAGCAGAACGACCAGTGCGGCAACCACCAGCAGTTTGGTAATACTAATCTCACCCATAGATACCTTCTTGACTTAAAATCAGGCGGCTTAACGCGCCATATTAACCTGAGAATATTAACGGTCATTCGACGCGCGCACACAATAGCAATCTGTAACAAGGTGAATCAAGCTTAGTTTAAAAAAACATCATAATAATTGCGGTGGCGCAAAACGACGGTTACGTAAAACGGGAAGTTGCGCCCGAACTTGCCTGACGCGCTCGGCGGAGACCTCGGCCATAATCAGCGCCGGAGTCTCTGCCGCAGCGGCTACTGTGACGCCAAACGGATCGACGATTCGGCTCTGACCGATATTTTTGTTGCCGCACTCCCCTGCGGCAACGATATAGCAGGTTGAATCCAGCGCTCTTGCCGCCAGCAAGGTCGCCCAGTGATGCTCTTTCAGCGCCCCTCTTACCCAGGCGGCAGGCAGCACCAGAATGTCAGCCCCCTGCAAAGCCAGCGCCAGAGCCAGCTCCGGGAAGCGCAGGTCATAGCAGGTCATTAACCCGACTTTGATCCCCTCAACATCCAGCAGCGGGGCAATGGTGTCGCCTGCATCAACGCTGCGGGACTCCTGAATCGAAAAGGCATCGTACAAATGCAGCTTGGCGTAATGCGCAACAATCTTTCCCCCGCACAACGCAACCTGCATGTTGAATGCCCGCCCCGGCGTTGAAGGAACATGAATCGTCAGGATTGTCGTCATCGTATTGCGTGCGCTCTCACGCAGCAAGCAGCGCAAAAATCCGCCCTCCAGTAGCTGCGCGGACTTAACCGACAGATCGGGATCGCGATCGTCGCGAGCCAGCAGCGCCTCAGGCAACACCAGTAAGGAAACGCCATTTTCTGCCGCCTGAGACATTAACGAAACGCATGTTTCGGCGTTCTTTTCCCAGACCGACGCCACGGCAAATTGTCCTGCTGCAACGAGCATACTCCCCTCCGACCAGATTCGTTAAACTCGCCAAAGATGTTTATTCGGCGTTACACTCATCCCATATACAATCAAATAGCAGGAATATTCAGTGTTACAACTCCTTTTAGCAGTTTTTATTGGCGGTGGTACAGGAAGCGTAGCGAGATGGATGTTGAGTATGCGGTTTAATCCGCTTCATCAGTCCATTCCGTTCGGCACCCTGACGGCGAATTTGATCGGCGCCTTCATCATCGGTATGGGCTTCGCCTTATTTAGTCGCATGACGAATATTGATCCGATGTGGAAGGTGTTGATTACCACCGGTTTTTGCGGCGGCCTGACCACGTTTTCCACCTTCTCAGCGGAAGTTGTTTTTTTGCTCCAGGATGGGCGTTTTGGCTGGGCGATGGTGAATATACTGGTCAACCTGCTCGGGTCATTTGCCATGACCGCGCTTGCGTTTTGGCTGTTTTCGGCATCCACCGCGCATTAAGGGCATAAAAAAACCCGCCAGTTGGCGGGTTTTGGAATTCTTGCTGTCGTATGCTTACAGAGCGATTACGTTAGCAGCAGAAGGGCCTTTGGCACCGTTAGTGATTTCGAACTCTACGCGCTGACCTTCAGCCAGAGTTTTAAAACCATTAGTCTGGATTGCAGAGAAGTGTACGAACACGTCTTTGCTGCCATCTTCCGGAGTAATGAAACCGAATCCTTTGGATTCATTAAACCACTTAACGTTACCTTTAATCTTAGACATCAAAATTACCTTTACATGAAAAATAGACACAAATGCTGTGTCGGGTACCAGTACATCAATTGTGGTGCATTTTGTCCAGTCCAACTTTGCCAAAAAGTGATAAATATCGCGTTATTTTTTAGATTTTTTGTACTACCTATTGTTTTATAACGCTATTTTATATACCACTAACAAGGCATATCACTCATCAAAACTGGAAACGCATCCAGGCAAAGTAGACGTTACCGTTGTTATACGTACCGGGGATGTAGGTCATCTGGAACGTTGCCGGACCGTAGCCTATCGAGGCTAACGGCAACAGAACCGGCACCGGAATGTACTTCCAGTTATCACGCGCCGTTGCGCCAGCGGTAAATCCCAGCCCCATGTGGAAGTTTTCATCTGCCAGAGGTCGCCAGGTTTTTTCCCAACCGTAACCGCCGATAGGCTCCCACTTATTGAAGGAGTCTTTAAACGCCATGATGTAAAGCCCATGCCAGTTGCCTTTATCATCCCAGCGAGACTGACCAAACCCAGCCCCCCACGGGCGCTCATTGTAGCGATCCGTTTTTTCTTTATCGTAGGCAAACCGCGCATGCCAGGTAATGGCCGGCACGTACAAATCATAATGCTCGGGTTGTTGCCAGGTTTCCGACACATTATCTTTCAGCGTATCAAACCAGCCTTTATCTGCTGAAAAGGCCTGGGGCAGAAGGGCGAATTGCACAAAGAGAAATGAAAGAACAAGAAAATATTTTTTAGCGACAATCACAACTTAATTACCATCCTGGAGTTCAATACCGATCGTAGCAAAACGAACCTGAATGGAATCTTAACAAAAAACAGGTAACGAAAAATCAGAAAACTCCCCTTTGCAATAGCAAACCCACTTATTTCCCGTTTATTTCATACGGATCATCGCCGTTTACTGAAACTTTTTATCATCAGGAAAGGGAATCTGGCCTGTTATAATTCTGTACACCACCTCACAGTTAACATTGAATTTCCATAAAAATAACAAATACAAAACAAATACGTTTCTACGTAAATTTTTCGCCTGAGAGATTTCATATTCGTTGCCTGCATGAAAAAATAACAACACAGGACGTTTAATCCGTCCTTTTCTTGATTTTAATCAGCAAGGGGAAGCGGTTTATTCGGCACATTTTCACACCACTTTCTGTTCCTTTTTTATTCTTACTTTCTGGGCGTCCAGGCGACAGGGGAAACAATGCTAACGTTTATTGAACTCCTTATTGGGGTTATGGTTATTGTGGGTGTAGCGCGCTACATCATTAAAGGTTATTCGGCAACCGGCGTGCTCTTTGTGGGCGGCCTGGTGCTGCTGATTATCAGCGCGTTAATGGGGCATAAAGTTCTGCCCGCCAGTGAAACCAGTACCGGCTACACTGCAACGGACATCGTTGAATACATTAAGATTCTGTTGATGAGCCGTGGTGGCGACCTCGGTATGATGATCATGATGCTGTGCGGTTTCGCCGCCTACATGACGCATATCGGCGCAAACGACATGGTTGTAAAACTGGCCTCCAAACCGCTGCAATACATTAACTCACCTTACCTGCTGATGATCGCCGCCTATTTTGTCGCCTGCCTGATGTCGCTGGCGGTCTCTTCGGCAACAGGGCTTGGCGTATTGTTGATGGCAACGCTCTTTCCGGTGATGGTCAACGTCGGGATCAGCCGTGGCGCTGCCGCCGCCATCTGCGCTTCCCCCGCAGCGATCATCCTCTCTCCGACCTCGGGCGACGTGGTTCTGGCGGCAAAAGCGGCTGAGATGCCGTTGATTGATTTTGCCTTTAAAACAACCCTGCCGATCTCCATTGCCGCCATTATCGGTATGGCGATTGCCCACTTTTTCTGGCAGCGTTATCTGGATAAAAAAGAGAACATCTCCCATGAAATGCTGGATGTAAACGAAATTACCACCACCGCCCCGGCGTTTTACGCCATTCTGCCATTCACACCGATTATCGGCGTTCTGGTTTTTGATGGTAAATGGGGTCCGCAGCTGCACATTATTACTATTCTCGTCATCTGTATGCTGCTCGCTGCCGTGCTGGAGTTCATTCGCGGATTCAATACACAGAAAGTCTTTTCCGGTCTGGAAGTCGCGTACCGCGGGATGGCTGACGCATTTGCGGGCGTGGTGATGCTGCTGGTCGCAGCCGGGGTATTCGCTCAGGGGCTGAGCACTATCGGTTTCATCCAGAGTCTGATCTCTATCGCCACCTCGTTTGGCTCCGCCAGTATTATCCTCATGCTGGTACTGGTGATCCTGACCATGCTCGCGGCAATGACCACCGGTTCCGGTAACGCGCCTTTCTATGCCTTTGTCGAAATGATTCCCAAACTGGCGCACTCTTCCGGTATTAACCCGGCTTACCTGTCCATTCCGATGTTGCAGGCTTCAAATCTGGGGCGCACGATCTCCCCGGTCTCTGGCGTCGTCGTTGCGGTGGCAGGGATGGCGAAGATTTCGCCGTTTGAAGTGGTGAAGCGTACTTCCGTTCCGGTTATGGTCGGGCTGCTGGTTGTCATCATTGCAACTGAAGTGATGGTGCCAGGCACTTCTTCCGCTGTAGCAGGTGGTTAAGCGAAGTAATTTGTAGACGATTCGCCGGATGGCGGCGTAACGCCTTATCCGGCCTACAAATCTTACCCGTAGGCCCGGTAAGCATAGCGCCACCGGGCAATTGGCCGGATGGCGGCGTAACGCCTTATCCGGCCTACGATCTTACCGTAGGCCCGGTAAGCATAGCGCCACCGGGCGATTTGCCAATCCCGAATTCAACCGTGGTAAATACGCTGCGGTCTGCCCACTTTTCCGTGAATAATCTCGGCAATAATCAAATGCTGACTGGCGCAATACTCCAGATACCGCCGGGATGTGGTACGGCTGATCGTCAACGCCTGCGCCACCGTCTCAGCCGTATGGCGCGTCGCTGGGTCGCTAAACAGCTTCAGCACGGCATTCAGCGTCAGAGCATCAATCCCGGTCGGCAAATCACCTTTTGGCTCCCCTCGCGCATAGGCATTAAACATCTCGTCAATCTGCCGCTGGCTGGCGCTATCGTTACCCGCCAGCATACGCCGGCGTTGCTGATACCGCGTAAGCGTCTGCCCCAGACGCTCATAGGCAATCGGCTTCACCAGATAATCAAACGCCCCCCAGCGCACCGCTTCGGAGACGGTTTCCATATCACTGGCGGCCGTGGTAAACACAATTCCGCCGGGATAGCGCGCCTGCATCAGTTCATGCAGCAGCGTGATGCCCTTCCCATCCGGCAGATAGTTATCCAACAGAATAAGCCCGGGTTTAAAACGTTCGATCATCATACGGGCCTGCGCCAGATTGCCCGCCAGCCATATCTGGCTGAACCGGGAATATGGCGGATATATTCCGCATGCATTTCCGCCAGCAGCGTTTCATCCTCAACGATCAATAGGGTTAATGGTTCCGTCATCGTTTTTTTTCACTTTCGGAAGAAATAGAGAAAACAAGGTGCCACAGGGATCATTATCTTCCAGCGTAATCACCCCGCCACAGCGCCCCACATAACTTGCAATCAGATACAGCCCGATGCCATGTTCGCCTGGTTCATCGGTTCGGGTGCTGACACCCTGTTCAAATATTTTTTCGCGCAGAGATTCAGGAACGCCGCATCCCTGATCGGCAACTTCAATCACTACATCGTCCCCTTCGTCGCTCAAATAGAGTTCAACGACGTTATTCCTTCCCGGGTACGCAAACTGGCTTCAAACGCGTTATCGAGAAGATTGCCGACAATCGCGGCAAATTCGGTGCTATCAAGCCCTTCCGGGAGTCGGTGCAGCTGACTGCCAGGCACGATCGTCATTTTTAGCCCCAGCTCCCGCGCCCGCTGGACTTTGCCGAACAGCAGACCGGCGACCTGGCGATCGGCAAACGCGCTGCGTAGACTATCGATCAGTTGCTGTTGCGCCTGCGACTCGCCCTGCACCATTTCCCTGACCCGATCATACTCTTTCATCTGGAGCAGACCGTTGAGCGTCGACATCCAGTTCAGGTGTTCATGACGCAGCGTTCTCAGGCTCTCCACATACTGTTTTATTTGCGTCAGTTGGGCGTTCAGGGTGGAAATTTCATCCTTGCTGCGAAAACTGATGATCGCCCCCAGTAATTCATCCCCGGAGCGAATGGCCTCACGATTAGCAATAACGCTCAACCCATTGAAATTCGCCATCACATCCTGGCGTTTTTCCGCAATCTGCTGTGTGAAGAAGTCCGCAGGATTAACTACCGTCTCTATCGACTTACCCAGCCATTGCCGTCCCGGCGAACGCAGCCCCAGCATTTTTCGCGCGTTGCGGTTAATGGCGGTAATGTGCCCTTCCGGGTCGACTGCAATTAATCCTTCATACACTGAACTGAATAATGCCTCCTGCTGGCGCACAACGCGCGCAATCTGCTTTGGCTCCATCCCCAGCATCTGGCGGCGAATGTGGGCGGCGAAAAACCAGGAAAGCAGCATAAGCACCACCAGCAGCAGAACGAATACGCCCGCCATCGGCAGTAAAAAATCCAGTCGCCAGCTGTCAATTTTACTGACCAGATAACCGATGGAAACCACGCCGATCACGTTGCCATTGTCGTCAAATATCGGCGTTTTAGCGCGCATCGCCATGCCAATAGACCCCTTGCCGGTGATGAAATAGCTCTCACCGTTCTCCAGCGCGCCGGGTTTCGTGAACTGCATCGGATAACCAATTTTTTCCGGGTTAGGATGGTAGAGGCGAATCGAGTTTTTGTCGCCGATGACCACATAATCAAAATCGGTGTCGCTTTGTAGTTTATCCGCGATGGTCGCCAGCCGCCTGTAATCCCGGTGTTTCACGGCCGTGATGATACTGTCGTTGGAGGCGATAATTTTTGCCTGGTTCATCGCCATATCCCTGACATGCGATGCCAGATAGTCTTCAAAGCTGGCGGAAAAATAGCGGGCTAACGCGGCGATGATGAAAACAGAAACGACCAGAATGAGCAGAAAAATCCGCAGCGGGAACGCGAGTTGACGAAAAAAAAGAAACCGTTTTTTATTTTTTGGGTCGGGCATTGTTATTCCTTCGCTGGCGTAAGCGTCTCATTTCCCGTATATGTAATAAAAATGTTTTAACTTTCTGCTGTGCATTTAATAGCGATCGTTACAGATTCCCCACCTTAAATCAATTAAACAAATAAAACCCACCGCGCAATTTGCTATTAAATTAATTAAAAAACTTAAAACCATTAAACACATAAAAACCATCTAAGTGTTTGTGAAATAAATCAAAATTTACCACCAAAATACCCCTTACGATGTAGGCAACAGAGAGAAAAAGAAATACGTCGTAATAAAAACAACGACCGCTCCAATTGAAAACAAAACGTTATCAGGTTGCAACGACACACAACATACGCAAAAAACTGGCAACAAAATATATCATCAGGACGCTCAATACTATGTTCGGTAATAATGTATTCACGCAAGTGAAACGCTCAGAAAATAAAAAGATGGCGGTTATCACGCAATTTCTGAAAGAGAATGATTTAAGCGTAGATACCACCGTCGAAGTTTTTATTACCGTTACGCGCGATGATCGTCTTATTGCCTGCGGCGGTATTGCCGGAAATATCATTAAATGCGTTGCTATCTGCCAATCCGTGCGCGGCGAAGGGCTGGCGCTGACGCTGGCTACAGAGTTAATCAACCTCGCCTACGAAAGGCACTGTACGCACCTCTTCATCTACACCAAAACAGAATACGAAGCGCTCTTTAAACAGTGCGGCTTCTCAACTCTGGCTGATGTGCCTGGCGTGATGGTGCTCATGGAAAACAGCAATACGCGCCTGAAACGCTACGCTGAATCCTTAACGAAACTGCGTCATGACGGGAAAAAAATCGGCTGTATCGTCATGAACGCCAACCCCTTCACAAACGGGCATCGCTATCTGATCCAGCAGGCCGCCGCACAGTGCGACTGGCTGCATCTGTTCCTGGTAAAAGAGGATACGTCGCGTTTTCCGTACGAGGACAGGTTTGATCTGGTGATCAAAGGAACAACGGATATTCCACGCCTGACTGTGCATCGCGGTTCCGAGTACATCATCTCGCGTGCGACCTTTCCGTGCTACTTCATCAAAGAACAAAGCGTCATTAACCACTGTTACACCGAAATCGACCTGAAGATTTTCCGCCAGTACCTGGCGCCAGCATTGGGTGTAACACACCGTTTTGTCGGCACGGAACCGTTTTGCACCGTCACCTCCCAGTACAACCACGATATGCGCTACTGGCTGGAGACGCCAACGCTTCCCGCCCCACCCATCGAGCTGGTGGAAATTGAGCGGCTGTGTTTCCAGGAGATGCCGATTTCCGCCTCCTGGGTGCGCAAGCTGCTGGTTAAAAAAGATCTCACGGCTATCGCACCGCTGGTTCCCAACCCCACTCTGCACTATCTGCAAGGCATGGTTGAACGTAACCCGTCCAGCGCGGTAGTCCGCCAAAAGACCCCCGCATTAGAAACAGGTGAAAAATGAAAATAGACCAGGCTGCCGTCGCTGGCACACTTGAGTCCGGTGATGTGATGATTCGCATTGCTCCACTCGACACGCAGGATATTGACCTGCAAATCAACAGCAGCGTTGAAAAACAGTTTGGCGACGCCATTCGCGCCACCATTCTGGATGTGCTTGCCCGTTATAACGTCCGCGGCGTGCAACTAAATGTTGATGACAAAGGCGCGCTGGACTGCATTTTGCGTGCGCGGCTGGAAGCGTTACTGGCTCGCGCCAGCGGCATCCCCGCTCTGCCGTGGGAGGATCGCCAATGATTTCCGCTTCTCTGCAACAACGTAAATCCCGCACCCGGCGCAGCATGCTGTTCGTCCCCGGCGCAAATGCCGCGATGGTCAGCAACTCGTTTATCTACCCGGCCGATGCGCTGATGTTCGACCTGGAAGACTCCGTCGCGCTGCGTGAGAAAGATACCGCTCGCCGTCTGGTGTATCACGCCCTGCAACACCCGCTGTACCGTGATGTGGAAACCATTGTCCGCGTTAATGCGCTGGATTCCGAATGGGGCATTAACGACCTTGAAGCGGTGGTTCGCGGCGGCGCTGACGTTGTCCGTTTGCCGAAAACCGACACCGCTCAGGATGTTACCGACATCGAGAAAGAGATCCTGCGCATTGAGCAAACCTGCGGCCGTGAACCCGGCAGCACCGGACTGCTGGCCGCAATCGAGTCGCCGCTGGGCATTACCCGCGCCGTTGAAATCGCCCACGCCTCCGAACGTCTCATCGGGATCGCGCTGGGGGCGGAAGACTATGTGCGCAATCTGCGTACCGAACGTTCCCCGGAAGGCACCGAACTGCTGTTTGCCCGCTGCTCCATTTTACAGGCGGCACGCTCCGCAGGCATTCAGGCGTTCGATACCGTCTATTCCGATGCCAATAACGAAGCGGGCTTCCTGCACGAAGCGTCACACATCAAACAGCTGGGTTTTGACGGCAAGTCCCTCATCAACCCACGCCAGATTGAACTGCTGCACAACCTGTATGCCCCGACGCTTAAAGAAGTCGCCCATGCGCGTCTGGTCGTGGAAGCCGCAGAAGCCGCCGCCCGTGAAGGCCGCGGGCGTCGTCTCCCTGAACGGCAAAATGGTAGACAGCCCGGTGATTGAACGCGCCCGTCTGGTGCTCTCCCGTGCAGAACTTTCCGGCATTCGCGAAGAATAAGGCAAAAAAATGACGCAGAAAATCGAACAACTTCAACGACAAGAACGGGTAGCGGCCTGGAGTCGCCATGCCGAAAGCGAATTTTCCGCTTTTCAGAGCACTTCAAAACTGAATTTACAGGCGCAAAAACCGCGCGATAAAAAACTGTGCGCCACGCTTGAAGAAGCCATCCGCCGTTCTGGTTTACAGGATGGAATGACCATCTCTTTCCACCACGCTTTCCGTGGCGGCGACCTGACGATCAACCTGGTGATGGACACCATCGCCAGCATGGGCTTTAAAAACCTGACGCTGGCCTCCAGTTCGCTGAGCGATTGCCACGCGCCACTGGTCGGGCATATTCGCCAGGGCGTCGTGAGCCGAATTTACACGTCTGGTCTGCGTGGCCCTCTGGCGGAAGAGATCTCCCGCGGATTGCTGGATGAGCCCGTACAAATCCACTCCCACGGCGGTCGCGTCCATCTGGTGCAAAGCGGTGAGCTCAATATCGATGTGGCCTTCCTCGGCGTGCCGTCCTGCGATCCGTTTGGCAATGCCAACGGCTACACCGGTAAAGGCCTGCTGTGGTTCGCTGGGCTATGCGAAAGTGGATGCCGAAAACGCCCGCCAGGTTGTTCTGCTGACGGAAGCGCTGCTGCCGTATCCGCAATATCCAGCCAGTATCGCCCAGGACCAGGTGGATCTCATCGTGCAGAGTCGAACGGGTAGGCGACGCCGACAAAATTGGCGCAGAGATGCGACCCGTATGACCACCAACCGCGTGAACTGTTGATTGCCCGCAGCGCGGGCAGACGTGATTGCCAACTCAGGCTATTTCCAGGAAGGCTTCTCTCTGCAAACCGGAACCGGCGGCGCCTCTCTGGCAGTAACCCGTTTTCTGGAAGACAAAATGCGCAGCCGCGATATTCACGCGGATTTCGCGCTGGGCGGCATTACCGCCACGATTGTCGACCTGCATGAAAAAGGGCTGATCCGCAAATTGCTGGACGTACAGAGCTTCGACCGTAACGCCGCAGAATCGCTGGCCCGCAACCCGAATCACATCGAAATCAGCGCCAACCAGTACGCCAACTGGGGTTCAAAAGGCGCATCGGTCGATCGTCTGGATGTCGTGGTGCTGAGCGCCCTGGAGGTGGATACCCCAGTTCAACGTGAACGTGCTGACCGGTTCCGATGGCGTACTGCGCGGCGCTTCAGGCGGTCACTGCGATACCGCCGTTGCCGCCGCGCTGTCAATCATCGTCGCACCGCTGGTTCGCGGCCGCATCCCGACGCTGGTCGATAACGTGCTCACCTGCGTAACGCCTGGCTCCAGCGTCGACATTCTGGTGACCGACCACGGCATCGCCGTCAACCCGGCACGCCCGGAGCTGGCGGAACGCCTGAAAGAAGCGGGAATGAAAGTGGTCTCCATTGAATGGCTGCGTGAACGTGCGCAGTTGCTCACCGGCCAACCTCGCGCCATTGAATATACCGATCGCGTCATCGCCGTAGTGCGTTACCGCGACGGTTCGGTCATTGACGTTGTTCATCAGGTGAAGGAATAAGCCATGCACCTGCTCCCTGAACAGGCCACTCGCTATGCGGTTTCCATTCCCGAGCTGCTCGTCAGCCGTGATGAGAGACAAGCGCGGCAACACGCCTGGCTGACGCGCCATCTCACTCCACTGGTCTCCTTTACCGTGGTGGCGCCTGGCCCGATTAAAGACAGCGAGCTTACTCGCCGAATCTTCAATCACGGCGTAACCGCCCTGCTCGCCGTGGCGAAAAAAGCAGGCTGGTCTGTCAGGGAGCAGGCTGCACTGGCCTCAGCCAGTGGGCCGGAAGGGTTCCTCGCCATTGAGGCTCCGGCCCGCGATCTCAAGCTCGCCACGATCGAGCTTGAGCATCAGCATCCGCTGGGACGTTTATGGGATATCGATGTGCTGACGCCGGAAGGCGACATTCTGTCCCGCCGTCATTTTTCGCTTCCTGCCCGCCGCTGCCTGTTGTGCGAGCAAGCGCCGCTGAATGCGCCCGGGGGAAAACCCACGCGCTTTCCGACTTACTTATTCGCATGGAGGCGCTGCTGCATGATGCCGATTCCAGCCACATCAACTGACTCCGCCGCCATTCCTCAGACGCTGCTTGACGCGTACGCCCTGCTGGCGTGGCGCGCCATGCTGACTGAGGTCAATTTATCTCCCAAGCCGGGTCTGGTCGATCGCATTAACTGCGGCGCGCACAAAGACATGGCGCTGGAAGATTTCCATCGCAGCGCGCTGGCCATTTCAGGGCTGGCTGCCGCGTTTTATCGAATATGGCGCGAGCTGGCGCGCAGCTACCGTCAGACGATGTACTGAAAGGGCTACGTCCATTAGGTATGGCCTGCGAAGCCGACATGTTTCGCGCCACTGCCGGCGTTAACACGCATAAAGGCAGCATATTTTCCCTGGGACTGCTGTGCGCCGCCATCGGACGCCTGCACCAGCAGCATTCCCCGATCACTCCTGTAAACATCTGCTCGACCGCCGCAACATTTTGCCGGGGTCTGACCGAGCGTGAACTGCGACAGAACAATCAACAACTCACCGCAGGTCAACGCTTGTACCAAACAGCTGGAGTTAACTGGCGCGCGCGGCGAAGCCGAAGCGGGTTACCCGTTAGTGATCCGCCATGCTTTACACACTACCGCGCATTGCTGGCGCAGGGGCGCGACCCCGAGCTGGCGCTGCTCGACACCCTGCTGCTGCTGATCTCAATGAACGGCGACACCAACGTCGCATCACGCGGCGGCGCGGAAGGTCTGCGCTGGATACAACAGCAGTCGACAACATTATTACGGCAAGGAGGCATTCGTTCTCCTGCCGATCTTGAACATCTCCACCGGGTTCGATCAGCAGTGCATTGCACGCAACCTCAGCCCTGGCGGCAGCGCCGACTTACTGATCGTCACCTGGTTTTTAGCACAAATTTCGCAAGTTAATCATTTACATAATTATTGAAAGATCCTTTTCGGAGAATCACTTATGTCTTTATCTAAAGATAATATATGGAAGTTATTGGCCCCATTAGTCGTTATGGGCATCATGTTTTTTGATCCCCGTCCCGGACGGCATGCCCCCTCAGGCATGGCACTACTTCGCCGTTTTCGTGGCGATGATCGTCGGGATGATACTGGAGCCGATTCCGGCCACCGCGATCAGTTTTATCGCGGTGACCATTTGCGTTATCGGCAGCAACTATCTGTTATTTGATGCCTCAGAGCTGGCCGACCCGGCCTTTAACGCGGGCAAGCAGGCGCTGAAATGGGGGCTGGCGGGCTTCTCCAGCACCACCGTCTGGCTGGTGTTCGGCGCATTCATTTTCGCGCTGGGCTATGAAGTCACCGGTCTGGGCCGCCGTATTGCGCTCTTCCTGGTGAAATTCATGGGTAAACGCACCCTGACGCTGGGTTATGCCATTGTCATCATCGATATTCTGCTGGCGCCGTTTACGCCGTCCAACACCGCGCGTACCGGGTGGTACGGTATTCCCGGTAATCAAGAACCTGCCGCCGCTGTTTAAGTCGTTTCCAAACGATCCTTCCGCGCGCCGCATTGGCGGTTATTTGATGTGGATGATGGTCATCAGTACCAGCCTCAGTTCTTCCATGTTCGTGACCGGCGCGGCGCCTAACGTTCTGGGTCTGGAATTCGTCAGCAAAATTGCTGGTATTCAGATCAGCTGGTTGCAGTGGTTCCTGGGCTTCTTACCGGTAGGGATCATTCTGCTGATCGTCGCACCGTGGCTCTCTTACGTACTCTACAAACCCGAAGTGACCCACAGCGCCGAAGTTGCGGCATGGGCTGGCGAAGAGTTAAAAACGATGGGCACGCTGACCCGCAAAGAGATGACGCTGATCGGTCTGGTGTTGCTCAGCCTCGGACTGTGGGTATTTGGCGGTGAAGTGATTGATGCCACCGCTGTCGGTCTGCTGGCGGTATCCCTGATGCTGGCGCTGCACGTTGTGCCGTGGAAAGACATCACGCGTTATAACAGTGCGTGGAACACCCTTGTTAACCTCGCGACGCTGGTTGTCATGGCCAACGGTTTAACCCGTTCGGGCTTTATCGACTGGTTTGCTACCACAATGAGCGCCCATCTGGAAGGCTTCTCACCTAACGCAACGGTGATTGTGCTGGTACTGGTGTTCTACTTTGCTCACTACCTGTTCGCCAGCCTGTCCGCACATACCGCAACCATGCTGCCGGTCATTCTGGCGATAGGTAAAGGTATTCCAGGCGTTCCGATGGAGCAACTTTGTATTCTGCTGGTGCTGTCCATCGGTATCATGGGCTGCCTGACGCCGTATGCAACCAGGGCCGGGGGTCATCATCTACGGCTGCGGCTATGTAAAATCCAAAGATTACTGGCGTCTTGGCGCGATCTTTGGGGTCATCTACATCACCATGCTGCTGGTGGTTGGCTGGCCGATTCTGGCGCTGTGGAACTAAACATCGGCACATAATGCCGGATGACGGCTAACGCGTTATCCCTCTCATGCCAGTCAGATAAACCTGACTGGCTTTTTTTATGGTTAAATAGGTGATATTCAATATTTGTATGAGTTTCAGCATTCATCATGAAATCAACATGGCGTTATGGTTCTCTCCTGGCAGTATTCCTGCTTCCCCTCTTCAACGTTAACGCTGAGCCACTTCAGGCAAAACAGTACGCTGATTTTGACCGCTATGTGCTGGCGCTCTCCTGGCAAACCGGTTTTTGTCAAAGTCAGCATGAGCGCGATCATCGGGAACCCGAAGAGTGCCGTCAGCAGAAAGAGATTCCCAACAAAGCTGATTTTCTGACTGTCCACGGTCTGTGGCCAGGTCTGCCGGGATCGGTTGCCGCGCGTGGCGTGGACGAGCGCCGTTGGATGCGGTTTGGCTGCGCGATTCGTCCGATCCCCAATCTGCCGGAAGCGCGCGCCAGCCGTAAATGCGCCGCGCCTGAAACCGGCCTTTCACTGGAGAGCGCGGCAAAACTCAGCGCGGTCATGCCCGGAGCCGGTGGAAAATCCTGCCTGGAACGTTATGAATACGCCAAACACGGTGCCTGCTTTGGATTTGATCCAGACGTTTATTTCGGCACAATGGTACGGCTGAACCATGAGATAAAACACAGCGCGCTGGGCGATTTTCTGGCTGCAAATTACGGGAAAAGGGTCAGCCGCGCCGCGTTTGACGCTGCCGTCGCCCAAAGCTGGGGGAAAGAAAACGTGAAGGCGGTGAAACTGAGCTGCCACGGGAACCCGGCCTATCTGACGGAAATACAGTTCTCGCTCAACGCCGCCAGGATTAACGATCCGCTTTCCGCTTCCTCGTTTATATCGCAACCCCATCCGGGCAATTGCGGGAAGCGGTTTGTGATTGACAAAGCGGGTTACTGAGGCGGTATACAAACTTGAGAACCATCACGGCTTGCGACTAAAATTTACGCAAAGACAACCGTATTGAGGATTTCCCCGAATGTGAGCTAAATCACTTCAAAGAAGGGGGAAGTCTCAGTATTATCATGAAAGCTAAACCCTCGCCGCCTGACGGTGAGGGTTTTCTTTTGGGATTATTTACCTGCGGCACTCGCAGCATCGACGACATGGAGTAACAAATGTCCAGACCAACTATTATCATCAACGACCTCGACGCCGAACGCATCGACCGCCTGTTGGAGCAGCCTGCGTTTGCTGGTTTACCCATTGCTGACGCATTAAATGCGGAGCTGGATCGCGCCCAGATGTGCTCGCCGGAAGCCATGCCGCACGACGTCGTCACCATGAACAGTCGGGTGAAATTCCGCAATCTCAGCGATGGCGAGATTCGCGTGCGCACGCTGGTGTATCCGGCGAATATGACCGACAGTAATACGCAGCTTTCCGTAATGGCGCCGGTGGGCGCGGCATTGCTGGGCCTGCGCGTCGGCGATACCATTCACTGGGACTTGCCTGGCGGGGCGTCCACTCACCTTGAAGTGCTGGAACTTGAATATCAGCCTGAAGCAGCGGGCGACTACCTGCGCTAAACCATCTGGATAAGCGTTCACCCGTTTACACAGAGGATGCTCCCTGCATCCTCTTTCCGAAAATCACCCATTCCTCCTGGTTCACCCCCGTTCCCCGTCATCCAGAATTAATCCGTTTCATTGCCGCGAGTACGGTCATGAATGAGGCTCTTTTCATCACGCTGGCATTTCTTATTATGATGGCGATTATCGTCGTGGCCGTGCTTTACCTTGAGCGACGCTGGTAGCTTCTGGTCATAAGCATCAATCAGTCGTAAAGAAACGTTGTGATATGAAAAGTGCCGGGCAGATACCAGAAAGAAATATTATTATATGTTTGAATGAATTCAGTATTAGTTAACAGGGAGAAACGGGTATGTATAAGACAATCATTATGCCGGTTGATGTTTTCGAAATGGAACTTAGCGACAAGGCCGTGCGCCACGCAGAGTTTCTGGCGCAACAGGATGGCGTCATTCATCTGTTGCATGTTCTTCCGGGCTCCGCCAGCCTGAGTCTGCACCGCTTTGCCGCCGACGTTCGTCGTTTTGAGGAGCATTTGCAGCACGAAGCGGAGACTCGCCTGCAAACGATGGTGAGTCATTTCAGTATCGACCCTTCCCGGATTAAGCAGCACGTCCGCTTTGGTAACGTGCGGGATGTGGTGAACGAACTGGGCGAAGAGCTGAATGCGGACGTCGTGGTCATTGGCTCCCGCAATCCGTCTATCACCACGCATTTGCTGGGTTCTAACGCCTCCAGCGTTGTCCGCCATGCTACGTTGCCGGTGCTGGTTGTGCGGTAAATCGCACGGTTGTTGCGTAAAAAAAGAGGCTGCCATTGGCAGCCTCTTGCATTGCAGGTGTAGTCTTACTTTCTTTTTATGCCGTCTTACTGCGGATCAGATAATCAAATGCGCTCAGAGAGGCTTTCGCGCCTTCGCCCGTCGCGATGATGATCTGTTTGTAAGGAACCGTGGTGCAGTCGCCTGCGGCGAATACGCCCTTCACGCTGGTTTCGCACCGGCCATCAATGATGATTTCGCCCATACGGTTACGCTCAATCGCGCCTTCCAGCCAGTTGGTGTTTGGCAGCAAGCCAATCTGTACGAAGATCCCGGACAGCGCAACGTTGTGGATGTCGCCGCTTACGCGATCGCGATATTCCAGCCCCGTCACTTTACTGCCGTCGCCTTTCACTTCCGTTGTCTGCGCGTTCAGAATAATGTCGACGTTTTTCAGGCTACGCACTTTATCTTGCAGAACCTGGTCGGCTTTCATTTCTGGCGCAAATTCCAGCAGCGTAACGTGCTCAACGATCCCCGCGAGGTCAATCGCCGCTTCCACGCCGGAGTTCCCTCCGCCGATTACCGCAACGCGTTTGCCTTTAAACAGCGGGCCGTCGCAGTGCGGGCAATAGGTTACGCCTTTCGTGCGGTACTGATCTTCGCCCGGCACGTTCATGTTGCGCCATTTGGCACCGGTGGCAATGATAATGCTGCGGGCTTTCAGCACCGCGCCGGAAGCGGTCTCAATCTGATGCAGGCCCCTTCCGTTGCCGCCGGAAGCAGTTTGCTCGCGCTCTGGCTGTCGATCACGTCAACATCGTAATCATCAACGTGCGCTTTCAGCGCGCCAGCCAGCTTCTGCCCTTCCGTTTTTGGCACAGAAATATAGTTCTCGATATCAACGGTATCCAGCACCTGACCGCCAAAACGCTCACCCATCAGACCGGTACGAATGCTTTACGTGCGGAGTAAACTGCCGCTGCCGCCCCCGCTGGGCCGGAACCGACAATCAGTACGTCGTAAGCGTCACGCTTATTCAGCTCTTCCGCCGCCCGTTTTTCTGCGCCGGTATCCACTTTGGCGACGATTTCCGTCAGCGTCATACGTCCCTGACCGAATTCGTTACCGTTCAGGTACACAGCCGGAACGCCCATCACATTACGATCGGTGATTTCATTCTGGAATGTGCCGCCGTCAATCGCGGTATGTTTGATACGCGGGTTCAGCACCGCCATCAGGTTCAGCGCCTGTACGACGTCAGGGCAGTTGTGGCAGGAGAGCGAGTAATAAGTTTCAAACTCGAAATCGCCGTCGATATCGCGGATCTGCTCCAGCAGAGACTGCGCCTCTTTCGACGGATGGCCGCCAGTCCACAACAGCGCCAGCACCAGCGAGGTAAATTCATGCCCCAGCGGAGAACCCGCAAAGCGCGGCCCCTGGTCAGAACCCGGGTTTGCTATCAAGAAAGAAGGCTTGCGCACCGGCAGGCTGTTATCTTCTTTAAATGTGACTTTCTCTGACAGTTCAGCGATTTCAGCCAGCAATTCCTTGATTTCTGCCGATTTAGCGCTGTCGTCCAGCGTGGCAATCAGCTCAACAGGCCTGGTCAGTTTCTCAAGATACGCTTTGAGCTGAGTTTTCATGTTAGTGTCGAGCATTATTCTTCCCTCTCTAAAAACATCATCATGCAAGTTGCCTTATACCGGCAGCCTGAATGCGACTTGCATGATGGTGCTGGAATGAAATGGGCGCGAGTGCGCCCATTGATTGCCGGGTGGCACTTCGTTTACCCGGCCTACGGTGTTGTAGGCCTGTGCAAGCGCAGCGCCGCCGGGCTTTGATGACTTAAATCTTGCCGACCAGGTCCAGGGACGGAGCCAGAGTCGCTTCGCCTTCTTTCCATTTAGCCGGGCAAACTTCGCCTGGGTGAGCAGCAACATACTGAGCCGCTTTGATTTTACGCAGCAGGTCAGATGCGTCACGGCCGATACCTTCAGCGGTAACTTCGATAGCCTGGATGATACCCTGCGGGTCAACAACGAAAGTCGCACGGTCAGCCAGACCTTCGTCTTCACGCATGTTGTCGAAGTTACGGGTCAGGGCGCCAGTCGGGTCACCGATCATCGCATATTTGATTTTTGCGATGGTTTCAGAGCTGCTGTGCCATGCTTTGTGAGTAAAGTGGGTGTCGGTAGAAACAGAGTAAACGTCTACGCCCAGTTTCTGCAATTCATCGTAATGATCTGCTACGTCGCCCAGTTCGGTCGGGCATACGAAAGTGAAGTCAGCCGGGTAGAAGAAGAAGACGCTCCAGCGGCCTTCGGTATCTTTCTCGGTTACTTCGATGAATTCACCGTTTTTGAACGCCTGGTTTTTTGAAAGGTTTAATTTTGGTATTAATCAAGGACATCTATACTTCCTCCGTGTTTTCGTTGAGATGTAAAGTAACCAACTTTCCGTGATTGGGCTAATGCGTTTGCATTATCAAATCAATCAGCGATACCTAACAACTCACACAAGACAACGTTGTGAACGTTTAGCGACAAAAAGTAAAAAGGCCCCCTTTACAGGCGGCCCCATTACCTGAACTACCCGTAGGTAACTTCAGCGCCAGTGAAACTGGCTATGTGTTGCGCTCTACATTACCTTAACAAAGGCTGTAACAGCGAAAGGATTACATCACCCTACCAAAGAAAGGGCAATCTTCCGACGGCAGACCTTACCTATGACTGTGATAGGTTTTGCCGTCAATGTTCCTTTTGCACTGATTTTTAAGGAAATATAATGATAAAACGAACATTGCTGCTGACGCTGTTCCCGCTCATCGCCTTTGCTGAAGAACTGCCTGCCCCGGTTAAAGCGGTAGAAAAACAGGGAATTACGATCCTGAAGTCTTTTGACGCCCCCGGCGGAATGAAAGGCTATCTGGGCAAATACCAGGATATGGGCGTGACCATCTACCTCACGCCTGACGGGAAACACGCGATTTCCGGCTACATGTACGACGAAAAAGGCGCAAACCTCAGTAATGCGCTGATAGAAAAAGAGATCTACGCCCCGGTCGGCAGAGAAATGTGGCAGTGGATGGAAAAAGCGTCGTGGATTCTGGACGGCAAAAAAGAGGCACCGGTGATTCTTTATGTCTTTGCGGACCCTTTCTGCCCTTACTGCAAACAGTTCTGGCAGCAGGCGCGCCCCTGGGTCGAATCCGGCAAAGTACAGCTGCGGACGCTACTGGTGGGCGTGATCAAACCCGAAAGCCCGGCAACGGCTGCCGCTATCTTATCCACCCGCGATCCGGCAAAAACCTGGCATGACTATGAAGCGTCAGGCGGTAAACTCAATCTGGCGATCCCTTCACCGCTGCCAGAAGATAAGATGAAAATGCTGAATATTCATCAGAAACTCATGGACGATCTGGGGGCGAATGCAACGCCAGCCATTTACTATATGAATAAAGAAAATATGTTACAGCAGGTCGTCGGGTTACCGGAAAAAGCGCAGCTGGACATTATGATGGGTGAACATTAAACCTAAATTAAAGGGGGGGAGATTGGCATTGTTTTTCTGTCAATCTCCTTTTCCATTATAAATCGCTCGCAAAGATATTCTGAGCTATGCTATTTTAGTATTATTGAAAGAGAATTTAAGCTTAGCAAACATCACTATTGTAAAGCATTGGATGTGTTGCATAACTATAGCAAATATAGTTATGACAATAGTCACAAAACAGGAAGAAAAAAACATGGCTAATCTCTACGATCTCAAAAAAATTCGATCTCAACTTGCTGATTATTTTTGAGTGTATCTACCAGAATTTAAGCATTAGTAAAGCGGCGGAAACGCTGTACATCACCCCGTCTGCCGTGAGTCAATCTCTGCAACGATTACGAACTCAATTCAACGATCCTTTATTTATTCGTTCAGGAAAAGGCATCACGCCAACCGTCACCGGTATAAATCTGCATCATCATCTTGAGGAAAACCTCAATAGTCTGGAACAAACAATTAATATTATGCATAGTTCCAGCCTTAAGAAAAAATTTATCATTTACAGCCCTCAGCTACTTACTGCAATGAACGTAATAAAGCTGATTAATTTTATTATGGAAGATTCTTCCGTTGAAATTGAGCATCATGATATCCTGATGTCTGCGGAATCAGCAGAAGACCTGCTGGCATACCGCAAGGCGGACATGGTGATCACCACCACGCCGCTGAACAACCATTCGGTTGTCTGTACGCCTTTTAAAACAATCAAAAGCGTACTGGTGTGTCGTGCCGATCACCCCAGAATCAGCGACGCCAGTACATTAGCGCAAATACTCGAAGAACCGTTTACCTCATACCAGGGAGAGGAGCCAGGCGTTAAAGAATACCAGTCGCTGGTCAACTCCCTTCTTGCCAGCCGGAAAATTGGGTTTCGCAGTGACTCGATGGTTGCAATCATTAATACTATTGCTGAAACCAACATAATTGGCATCGTTCCTGAAGTCATATATGACTTCTTTCACTCCACCCTTAAACTGCAACGGGTTAATATTGATCAGGATTTACCTTCAGTTCAGTTATACCTGGTATATAATCGAACGTCACTGAATAACAAAGGTTTTACGAGTATCATTAACAAAATGACGGAAAATAGCTGAAACGAAAGCATACGGGCCATCGCCGGCACAAGCATTCAAAATTAAAAATAATTAATATAAAATTAATTTAAGTTTTGGATGCTTTTTTAAACCTTGCACATTCTGTTGATTATATCATATAATATATATAATTATTTTTCTGTATTCTACACATAGCCATTTTCCGTTCAGGTATGAACTCATTATGTCTGTTTATAAAATCCCACTTGACCAAAATGTTTTGGAAGCTGCGGAAGAGCGCATTACATGGACACTCACCACCTTACCGCGTATTTGCGTGTCATTTTCCGGGGGGAAAGACTCTGGGTTGATGCTGCACCTTACCGCCGGAATCGCGCGTAAGTTAAAGAAGAAGATCTGCGTATTATTTATTGACTGGGAAGTGCAATTCTCCTGCACAATTGACTATGTTCAGTCATTACGCGAACAATATTCCGATGTCATTGAACATTTTTACTGGGTTGCCCTGCCGCTCACCACACAAAATTCGCTGTCGCAATACCAACCCGAATGGCAATGCTGGGACCCGAATGCCGAATGGGTGCGTCAACCGCCTGCCGACGCCATTACCGATCCGGCTTACTTTCCTTTTTATCAGCCAGGCATGACCTTCGAACAATTTGTTCGCGACTTTGCCGAGTGGTTTTCAGAAAAGCGTCCTGCGGCGATGCTGATCGGCATCCGCGCTGACGAGTCTTACAATCGGTTTGTCGCTATCGCCTCCCTGAGCAAACAGCGTTTTGCGGACGACAAACCCTGGACGACCGCCGCTCAGGGCGGGCACACCTGGTATATTTACCCGATGTATGACTGGAAAACGGCAGACATCTGGACATGGTTCGCAAAAACGAAGCAGCCTTGCAACCCGCTCTATAACCTGATGTACCAGGCCAACGTGCCGCTCCGGTATATGCGCATCTGCGAACCTTTCGGCCCGGAGCAACGTCAGGGATTATGGCTCTATCATGTCATTGAACCCGAACGCTGGGCAGCAATGTGCGCCAGGGTAAGCGGCGTGCGCAGCGGAGGGATATATGCAGGCCAGGATAACCATTTTTACGGCCATCGAAAAATACTGAAACCCGAGCACCATAGCTGGCAAAGCTACGCCATGCTGCTGTTGGACAGCATGCCGGAACAGAGCGCCGAGCATTACCGCAACAAAATCGCGGTCTACCCTGCCAATGGTATAAAAAAGAAAGGAATGGAGAACATTCCACAAACGCCAGGAAGGCGATATCGGCTCCAAAGATATCCCCTCATGGCGACGTATCTGCAAGGTGCTATTGAACAATGATTACTGGTGTCGGGCGCTCTCATTCAGCCCGACAAAGCCTAAACACTACCAGCGCTACAATGAACGCATGAAAGCAAAGCGCAAAGAATGGGGGATTTTATGCAACAGCGACTCACCCAACAAATAACCGACTTTCTCTCCACGCTGAACGAAGAAGAGAGAATTGCGGCAATCAACGAATTCAGAATGGCAATCCACCGCGTCAGCCCCTTTCGCGATCAGCCGGTAGACTGCGTACAATGGGTAAAAAATGAACAAATCGAGCCTAATGATTACAACCCAAACAATGTAGCGCCCCCGGAGAAAAGGCTCCTGCTGAAGTCTATTGAGGTAGATGGCTTCACGCAGCCTATCGTCGTTGCAGAAACAGCGGCAGAAAAATATGAAATCGTGGATGGCTTTCACCGCCACGAACTCGGTAAAGGGAAATCCACATTACGCTCAAAGTTAAAAGGCTATCTCCCTGTCACCTGTCTGGAACGCAATCGCCATGAACGGATTGCGGCGACCATTCGTCACAACCGCGCCCGTGGCCGTCATCAGATTCACGCGATGTCGGAAATTGTGCGAGAACTCTCCCTGTTGGGCTGGGACGAGACGCGAATCGGAAAAGAGCTGGGCATGGATAAAGATGAAGTCCTGCGTCTGAAACAAATCAACGGCCTACAGGAACTCTTTGCCGACCGTCGATTCTCCAAAGCCTGGACCGTAAAGTAATTACAATTTAACACAGGCGTTCTGCGGCCGCCAGCAGCGTGGATTCCTGCTTGGCAAAACATAAACGGATAAGTTTATGTGGGAAAGGATCGGCGCAAAATACCGACAGCGGAATCGCCGCAACGCCGATTTCCCGGGTCAGCCACTGGCAGAAATCCACGTCATTGAGGTCTGATACCCGCGCTGTAATCCACCAGCAGAAAATAGGTGCCTTCGCAGGGCAGGATTTCCAGACGACTGTCACGCAAGGCATTAACCAGAACGTCACGCTTCTTCCGGTAAAATGCGGGTAAATCGCGGTAATGTTCCGGTTCAGCACGCAGCATATCGGCCAGCGCCAGTTGCGCCGGTGTGTTGACGCAGAACGTCAGATACTGATGCACTTTACGCAATTCCGCGCTGATCGCCGCTGGCGCTACGCAGTACCCCACCTTCCAGCCGGTCATATGAAAGGTTTTACCGAATGACGAGACCGCGACAGCACGCTCACGTAGCTGCGGATGCGCCAGTACGCTGGCATGGCCTTCTGGCGCAAAGCAGATATGCTCATACACTTCATCGCTTAATACATAGATTTCGCGATCGCCAATCGCCTGCCACAGCGCTTCAAAGTCGGCTTTGCGCCAGACCGGTCGCGCTCGGGTTATGCGGCGTATTGAGGATCACCAGCCGGGTACGTTCGCTCAGTAACGCAGCAAATGCCTGCCAGTCAACGCGAAACTGCGGCGGCTGAAGCGCCAGACGTTTCAGCACGCCGCCGGACAGTTCAACGGCTGGCGCGTAGCTGTCATAGCTGGGATCGAAGCAGATCACCTCATCTCCCGCACGAACCAACGCGGTGATAGCGGCATACAACGCTTCCGTTGCCCCCGCCGTTACCGTCACCTCACTCCCGGCATCAGCCTTATAGCCGTATAACGCCGCCGTTTTTTCCACAATGGCTTCGCGTAATGCAGGCACGCCGGTCATTGGCGCATATTGATTCGCCCCTTGTGCAACATGCCAGGCCAGACGTTCCTGTAGATAGCGCGGGCCATCGAAATCAGGAAATCCCTGCGACAGGTTAATCGCCTGATGCTCCTGCGCCAGGGCGCTCATTTGTGTAAATATTGTGGTGCCTAAATTAGGCAGTTTGCTTTGCGGAATCAGTGGGTTATTACTCATAGTTATCATACCCGAGGGTGATGTCGATGTTGAAACCACTATAACACGATGTTAGCATTTGGCAATCAAGACGCTTAGACGTCTAAATAAAAACAACTCCCGGACAGCGCAGCCACAAGGACAACACACCATGAGCAACACTGACATCCGCGTCGTTACCGGCCCGGCTAACTACTTTTCCCATACCGGCAGCCTCTCCCGACTGAAGGATTTTTTCAGCGCCGGGCAACTCTCCGCCGCAGTATGGGTGTATGGCGAGCGTGCGATTGCCGCCGCCCGCCCTTACCTGCCGGATGCGTTTGATCTTCCGGGAGCCAGACACCTGCCGTTTACCGGCCATTGCAGCGAAAGCGATGTGAAACAACTGGCCGCGAAAGCAGGCGACGACCGCCGCGTAGTGATCGGTATCGGCGGCGGTACGCTGCTTGATACCGCCAAAGCCCTTGCCCGTCGGCTACAACTCCCCTTCGTGGCGATCCCGACTATCGCGGCCACCTGCGCGGCCTGGACACCGCTGTCGGTCTGGTACAACGATGCCGGTCAGGCGCTGCACTTTGAAATTTTTGACGACGCCAATTATCTGGTGCTGGTAGAACCGGAAATCATTCTCCGCGCGCCAGAGGCCTATCTGCTGGCCGGCATCGGCGACACGCTGGCAAAATGGTACGAAGCCGTTGTATTAGCGCCACAGCCAGAAACCTTACCGCTTACCGTGCGTCTGGGCATTAACGGCGCGCTGGCGATCCGTGATGTGCTACTGGAGAGCAGCGAACAGGCGCTGGCGGACAAAGAGCGTGGAGAACTCACCCAGGCATTTCGCGATGTGGTGGATGCGATTATTGCCGGGGGCGGCATGGTCGGCGGTCTTGGCGAGCGTTATACCCGTGTGGCGGCGGCACACGCCGTCCATAATGGGCTCACCGTATTGCCGCAAACCGAGAAGTTTCTGCACGGCACCAAAGTGGCTTATGGCATTCTGGTGCAAAGCGCATTGCTGGGTCAGGATGAGGTACTGGCGCAGCTTATCGCCGCTTATCAGCGCTTTAGTCTGCCCACTACGCTGGCGGCGCTGGATGTCGATATCCAGAACCAGGCGGAGATTGATAACGTGATTGCCCACACCCTGCGCCCGGTTGAATCCATCCACTTTCTGCCAGTGACGTTAACGCCAGCCATATTACGCGCCGCGTTTGAAAAGGTAGAGTCGTTTACGGTTTAGCGGCGGCTTGCCGGATGGCGGTTACGCCTTACCCGGCCTGTAAAATACCCCGTAGGCCCGGTAAGCGTAGCGCCACCGGGCAACACAAAACATCAGCAGCAACGTGCGCCGCCTTTCCCGCCATAACGCGCATCCTGCCGCTCACGAAAAAATTCTTCGTAAGTCATTGGCGTCTGATCCGGGTGCGTCACGCGCATATGCTCAACGTAGTTGTCATAGTCCGGCACGCCAATCATCAGTTTTGCCGCCTGACCCAGATATTTCCCGGCCTTAGAAAGCGGTATCAAACATCGTTACCACCTGTGACGCAAATGCCCTCTCCCGTTAAGAAGAGAGCCGCTTATTTAAAAATCAGTGCGCGCCTTTCGCCTGCGCCACAATCTCTTCAACGTTTTCGGGCATGGCTTTCATACGGCGTTTCTTGCGCCGTCGGTTTGTCCTCTTTCAGCGCTGCCAAGCGCAGTTTTTGATTGAGAACAGAGCCAGAACCACCACCACAACCATGAAGAAGATGGTCAGACCGGCATCCAGACGGTTGTTGAACACCAGCTGCGCCAGCTGAGACTGCGTGTACTGCGCAGGAATATCGCCACTGTCGATCATCGCCTGGAATTTATTGGCGATCGCCAGGAAACCAATTTTGGTATCCGGCTAAACGCTTTCTGCCAGCCTGCGGTCAGCGTACAGGATCAGCAGCCAGGCGGTAGGCACCAGAGCCACCCATTGCGTAACGCTGACGTTTCATCTTGAACAGTACAACCGCGCAGAGCATCAACGCCATACCCGCCAGCATCTGGTTCGCGATACCAAACAGCGGCCACAGGGTGTTGATCCCTCCTAACGGGTCCACCACGCCCTGGTGCAGGAAGTATCCCCACGCCAGCACGCACAGCGCCGTCGCTAACAGGTTCGCAGGCAGTGAATCCGTACGTTTCAGACCCGGAGAGACCACGCCCAGCAGATCCTGCAACATAAAGCGCGCCGCACGCGTACCGGCATCAACCGCCGTCAGAATGAACAGGGCTTCAAACAGAATCGCGAAGTGATACCAGAACGCCCACATCCATCATACCGCCCAGCGCGCCGTGCAGGATGTAGGCCATCCCCACCGCCAGCGTTGGCGCGCCACCGGCACGAGAAATAATGGATTGTTCGCCCACTTCGTTGGCAATCTGATGCAGCGTATCAGGCGTAATCGCAAAGCCCCAGCTACTGACCACCTGCGCAGCAGAGGCAACCACATCAGCGGTTCCGGCTGGCGCCAGTACGGCCATTGGGCTGTTCATGGCGAAGTAAACGCCCGGATCAATGATACATGCGGAAACCAGCGCCATAATCGCCACGAAGGATTCCATCAACATCCCGCCGTAGCCGATAAAGCAGGCCTGCCCTTCGTTCGCCAGCATCTTCGGCGTGGTGCCGGGAAGAGATCAGCGCATGGAAGCCAGACACCGCGCCACAGGCAATGGTGATGAACAAGAACGGGAACAGGTTACCGGTCCACACCGGGCCGGTGCCATCCACAAATTTGGTCAGCGCAGGCATCGTCAGCGTCGGACGCATAATCAGAATGCCGACGGCCAGACCGACAATCGTACCAATCTTCAGGAAGGTTGAGAGGTAATCACGCGGCGCCAGCAGCAGCCATACCGGCAGAACCGCCGCCACAAAAACCGTAGCCCACCAGCATCCAGGTCAACTGTACGCCGGTAAAGTCAAAATACGGCGCCCAGGTTGGGCTTTCCGCCACCCAGCCACCGGAGATGATGGCAAAGACAAGGAACACCAGACCAATAACAGACACCTCGCCAATACGTCCCGGACGCAGGTAACGCAGGTAGACGCCCATAAAAATGGCCAACGGAATGGTGAACGCAACGGTGTACGTCCCCACGGACTGTGGGTCAGGGCTTCACGACGATCATCGCCAGTACCGCAAGGATAATCACCATGATCATGAAACAGGCCACCAGCGCGATCACGCCAGCCGTTGGGCCATCTCTTCTTTAACCAGTTCACCCAGCGAGCGACCGTCACGACGGGTAGAAACAAACAGCACCATAAAGTCCTGCACCGCGCCTGCCAGCACAACCCCGCAAGCAGCCAGATCATACCCGGGCAGATACCCCATCTGCGCCGCCAGCACCGGCCCCAACCAACGGCCCTGCCCCGGCAATCGCCGCAAAATGGTGACCGAACAGCACTTTCTTATCGGTAGTACGTAGTCCAGACCATCGTTATGACGCACCGCAGGCGTCATGCGCGTCGGGTCAACCGCCAGCACATTTTTGGCGATATACAGACCATAAAAACGGTAGGCAATGAGGTAGACACAAACTGACGCCACGACGATCCATAGCGCGTTGATCTGTTCCCCCACGGTTTAACGCAATATATCCCAGGGCAAATGCTCCCATAACGGAGAGCAATGTCCAGACGAGGTATTTCCCTGATTTGTTCATAGTTGTTGTCCGTTTGCGTGTTGTGTTCCAGAGAGATGTTACATTTTGTTTCTATAACACCTCTGCTGGTTTTAACAACCTGACAACGCTATAAAACTGATTATTTACATTGCATTGTTAACTGGATCACTTCATTGGCAGGTCAACGCTGCAACATCATTGCATTTTGTTGGGCCTAGCCCATCACCGCCGTCCCCAGGCGGCAGGTACAGCAACGTCGTCCCTGTTCGTCAAAAATCACAATTTCCCAGCTCTGGCTTTGCCGACCCAGATGCAGCGGCTGGCAAACGCCGCGCACCTTCCCCTGCGACACGGCGCGATGATGCGTGGCATTCAGCTCGGTTCCCACCACGCACTGGCCGTCACGGGTCATCAGATACCCTGCCATTGACCCCAGGGTCTCCGCCAGCGCCGCCGAACGCCGCCGTGTAACAGGCCGAAAGGCTGATGCGTTCGCGCGTCGACGGGCATTTCCGCCTCCAGCACGTCATCGCCCAGACGGGTATAGACGATCGCCAGATGCGCCACCATCGTGTTCAGACTGGTGGCGTTCAGCTCATCAAGCGTTAAATGGCGTTTCCAGATCATCGTTACGCTCCCAGGGTTGAGCCGCCGTCAACCACAATGTCCTGTAGCGTAATGTGGCTGGCCAGATCGGACGCGAGGAATAAAATGGTATTCGCGATTTCCTGCGGACGCGCGATTTTTCCCAGCGGAATGCCAAGCTTAAACTGCTCGCCAAAGCCACGAATACGCTGTTGGTTCCGCATCATCGCTCACCCACAGCGTGCGCTGCATATCGGTATCGGTAGACTCCCGGAGAAACAACGTTACAGCGAACGCCGCTGCCCGCCAGGCTCCAGCCCAACGGTCAGCGCCAGGCTTTTCAGCGCCGCTTTGGACGCGCCATAGGCGCTCATGCCAATGCGCGGCGTGTGCGCCGCATCAGACGCGACGGTAACAATCGCCCCGCCCTGCTGCTGACGAAATTGCGCCATCGTCTGCTGGAAGAGGTTAAACGCGCCGCCGACGTTGACGGCGAACGTCTGCTGCCAGTCCTCGGCGCTTAGCGCATCGGTCGCCCCCATCCGTAAAATCCCGGCGGCATTCACCAGCACATCCAGCCGTTCGGTTTGCGCCAGCACGCGCTGGCAAACCTGCGCGACCTGCGCGGCGTCTGCGACATCCAGCACTTCGGTCGCAAAGGGATACGCATCCTGCGTGAACTCGCGATCGAATCCCGTCACCTGCGCGCCAGCCGCAACAAACGCCAGCGCCGTGGTATAACCAATCCCTTTTCCCGCGCCGGTCACCCAGACGGTTTTGCCGTTAAAATCCAATCCGGCCATCACTTCACCTCACGGGAAAGCAGCGTCCACCAGGCATCGATCGTCGGGTTTTTCGCCAGCATCACGAAGTCGATATCGCCATGCACTTTACGCCAGCGAGCCGCCAGCGCCATCATACGTACAGAGTCCAGCCCGTAATCAATCAGGTTTTCATCATCCAGCGGCTCGTCAGATTCATCCAGCAGCGGCAGGATCAGCGCCCGCAGCTCCGCTTTGCTCGCCGGAACCGGCGTCGGCAGCAGTTCCTGCGTCATCACCACGCGACCGGAGCGACCGGCAACGTAATTAAGCGACATCACATGTTCTTCACGGCTGAAATCGGCCAGCGCATCCGCCACCATAAACGGCTTGATATCGCGCATGAAAGCGTCAGTCGCCGTGGTCATACAGCCAATGTGCGCATAAACACCCCGTGATAATCAGCTGATTACGCCCGGTTTCTTTTAACATCTGCTCCAGCGGCGAACGGTGAAACGCGCTGTAACGCCATTTCACCAGCACGGTGTCCGCCTCGTCCGGCGCCAGCGCATCGACAATCTTTTGCTGCTCGGAGAACGCGTCAGGCCCGGCCCCCACATATCGTTCAACAGGGCGCGATCTTCATCGCTCTGATCTTTCGGCTGAGCGGTGTAATAGACCGGAATGTTGTGCTCTTTGCAGTACTGACGCAGGGCGGCGATATTCGCGATCACCTGTTCCATCATCGGGCAGTTGTCGCCCAGAAGCTGACAAAATACATCCTGCATATCGTGGATCAACAGCGCAGCGCGTTCAGGTTCAAAGGCCCAGTTCACTTTATTGGGCGGAATATCGAGCCGCGCCAGGCAGCGCGTACGCCTGCAATTTCGGAATTGCCATCTCTCTTTCTCCTTCAGGTCAGTGAACGTGACACCAGCCACTGACGTAATTGTTTTTTATCGACTTTACCGACCGGGGTCAGAGGCAACGCCTCGACGCACTCCACGCGATCCGGCAATTTGAATTCGGCGACCCCCCTGCTCACGCAGGAAGCGGCGTACCTGTACCGCGCGCAGCGGCTCTTTCACCACCAGCCAGGCGCAGCTTTTTTCCCCCATCAGCTCATCTTCCATGCTGACCAGCGCGGCATGGATTACGGTCGGGTGGCGCAGTAACAGGTTTTCAATCTCTTCCGCGGCGATCTTCTCCCCCGCCGCGATTGATCTGATCTTTTTCACGTCCCTGCACGGTGATATAGCCATCTGGATCAATGGAGATCAGATCGCCGGAGCAGTAAAAGCCGTTGGCATCAAACGCGCTGGCGTTATGCTCCGGGCTTTTAAAATAGCCGCGAAACGTGTACGGCCCGCGCGTCATCAGGCGTCCCGTTTCACCCTGCGGCAGCGGATTGCCGTCAGCGTCAGCCACCCAGACCTCGTCGTCCGGGCACATCGGGCAACCCTGAGTATTGATGATGCGCTCCGGGCTGTCGTCCAGACGGGTGTAATTCACCAGTCCTTCTGCCATGCCGAATACCTGCTGCAACTGACAGCCGATTTCCGCCGGAATACGCGCGGCAAGCGTCGCTGAAAGCCGCGCGCCGCCTACCTGCAACAGTTTCAACGAGGCCAGTTGCGCGTTGCTGCCCCACTCCTGAATCGCCTGCAACCACAGGCTCACCGCAGGCGGCACCAGCGCCGTTGAATTAATCTGATGCTTTTCAATTAACGGGAAACAGAGCGTAGCGCTCGGGTCAGCCGCCAGCACCACCGTTCCCTGGGCCAGAAAGACACCCAGCGATCCCGGCGAACTCATGGCGTAGTTATGCGCAGCCGGAATCGCGCATAAGAAACGCGTGGCTTCGGTAAAGTGGCAAATTTCATTGCTGCGGCGCACGCTGTAGTAATAATCATTATGGGTGCGCGGGATCAGCTTCGGCGTTCCGGTTGTACCGCCGGAAAGCTGGAAATAAGCCACCTCATCGGCAGGTGATGGCGTGGCGGTAAAATCAACCGCAGGCTGGTCAATCGCCGTTTGCAGGTTGTGTTCACCCGCATCGTTGAGCAACAGCACCACACGCACGGAATTGTGTTCGGCAATAAACGTATTGAGGAAGTCGTCCCCGGTGAACAGCGCGTGCTGGCGGTCAGCAATCACCAGCGCCGGTTCAATTTGCTTCGCGTAAGCGTTAAGTTCCGTCCGTTGATGGCTGAACAGCGCCAGAACCGGTGCGACGCCGAGCTTCAGCAGGGCGAAGAAAGTGATATACAGCTCCGCCACGTTGCCCAGTTGCACCAGCGCGGTTTCGCCGGGTTTGATCCCCTGACGACGCAGGCTACAGGCCAGATTATCCGCCGCCTGGTTCAGTTCGCGATAGCTCAGGTGTCGATCGCCATCAATCACCGCCGTTTTATCGCTGTCTGCGTGGCGGGTTAAAATGTCGGTCAGCGGCAGATCCTGCCAGTACCCTTTTTCACGATAGCGGCGGGCAAACTCCTCCGGCCAACGGGTGAAAGGAATGGTCATCATCGCTCCTTAATGCAGTCCAAAAACGTTCAACATAGTAGAAAGCTTCACGCCGGTCTCGCGCCACTCCGCGACCGGAGACGAAGCAGGCACAATCCCGGCGCCCGCGAACAGGCGAACCTGGTTTTGTCGCAGCTTCGCGCAACGGATCGTCACGACCCACTCGCCATTTCCTTCGGCGTCACACCAGCCGACGATGCCGCCGAACAGTTCACGATCGAACGGCTCCAGTTCGGCAATTAATTTTTTCGCCACCTGATGCGGGAAACCGCTCAACGCAGGCGTCGGATGCAGCAGACACGCCAGCGTCAGGGCATTTTCTTCCGCATTCGCCTTACCTTCAAACGGCGTACCGAGATGCCATAACGTCGGGGTGGTGATTAATTGCGGAGATGCAGGCAGCTGTAATTCACTGCTGCGGTCGCGCAGCACCGTCTTCATGGCCTGAGTGACTAGCTCATGTTCGTGTCTGTCTTTTTCAGAAGCCAGCAGTCGGTTGCCCGCTTCACGATCCAGCACATCATCAGGCTGGCGACGCGCCGACCCGGCCAACGGCAGCGAACTAAAGCGATCGCCCTCTTTACGCAGCAGCAATTCCGGGCTGGCGCCAAGCAGCACGCCGCCATCCTCCAGAGGCACATGGAAGTTGTAACTCCACCGGGTTCTGCGCCACCAGCCGCTCCAGCAGCGCGCCGCTGTCAATGGTGGCATCGGTCGTAATATCAATCAGGCGTGACAGAACCACTTTGTCAACTTCAGGCGTCGCCGTCAGCGCTGCCGCGCGCGCCACCATCGCTTCAAACGTTTCCTGTTCAGGGATACTTTTACGATCAACAACATTCAGTGCCTGATGCCCGGTAAAGTAACGCGAGGATTGTTGCTTTGCCGGTCGGGAGAAGGTCTGCCAGGACTCAGGAATGAACAGCGAGGATGGCTGGCGGGTATCGAAGGGGATAGCGCCGACCATAACAGGATTTGCGATACCCTGTGCTCTGGCGTCGGCAAAGGCTTGCTGTAATTTTTGTTGGAAGGGGCTGTCTAACGAATCCCCGTCAACCGCTGGTTCAGCGAAACGGGCGAAGCATCCTGACGTCGTAAAGCTGCGATACGGCGACATAAAGAAAAAGCGATCGGGGGTGAGCGTTGCCATTTTCTGCTGAACTTCCTCGGCCAGTGACGTATCCATATCATCCTCCCAAAAATGATAAAGGCTTTAATAATGATTATCATTTATATTTTCGGGCGCTAACCTAAAAGTAAACAGACAGCATGTCAACTCTTGGGGTAGCACAATGTGCGACTTAGACTTGCATCCCTTCCCCGCTAACAATGAAAATGAGAAGCATTAACTCCATTAATAACAGGACGCTGATTCGTGAGACTTCCCCTGCTTTGCAGAACATCCCTGATACTGGTTGGGCTTTTCATTTCAGGAATTTCTTTAGGTCATGCCGCTGACTGGCCGCGCCAGATCACCGACAGCCGCGGCACACATACGCTGGACCATAAACCTGAACGTATCGTCTCTACCAGCGTGACCCTGACGGGCTCGCTGCTGGCGATTTGATGCTCCCGTTGTCGCCAGCGGAGCGACCACCCCCTAACAACCGCTTTGCCGACGATCGGGGATTTCTGCGTCAATGGAGCGACGTTGCGAAAGCGCGCAAGCTGGCGCGCCTGTACATCGGCGAACCAAGCGCTGAAGCCGTTGCCGCACAAATGCCGGACCTTATTCTGATTAGCGCAACCGGCGGCGACTCTGCGCTGGCGCTGTACGATCAGCTTTCTACTATTGCCCCTACGCTTATCATCAATTACGACGATAAAAGCTGGCAGTCTCTGCTGACGCAACTGGGCGAGATCACCGGTCAGGAAAAACAGGCCGCTGCGCGCATCGCGGAATTTGATAAACAACTGGCGACCGTTAAACAACAGCTCACATTACCGCCGCAACCGGTCAGCGCGCTGGTCTACACCGCTGCCGCACACAGCGCCAACCTGTGGACGCAGGATTCAGCCCAGGGCAAGCTGATGGAACAGTTAGGCTTTACGCTGGCGCCCCTCCCTGCCGGACTGCAAACCAGTAAAAGCCAGGGCAAACGTCATGACATCATCCAGCTTGGCGGGGAAAACCTGGCGGCAGGTCTGAACGGCGAAGCGCTGTTCCTGTTTGCCGGTGACAGCAAAGATGCCGACGCTATTTACGCCAACCCACTGCTTGCTCACCTGCCTGCCGTACAAAACAAGCGCGTTTATGCGCTGGGCACCGAAACGTTCCGTCTGGACTACTACAGCGCAACGTTACTGCTTAACCGTCTCGCCGCGCTGTTTTAACTTACTTGCCGGATAGCGGCCAATGCCCTGTCCGGCCTGCATTTTAAAGCGGTGCACCATCTGGCAGCGGCGGCGGCTGGCGAAAACGACGCAACTCGCCAGCAGCAGCATTAACAACAACCCAACGATCACCAGCCCCAAACCCGCTCACGCTCGCTGACGCAACCGGCGTCATCATGGCGCCCAGCCCGCCCAACAGCGCTGCGCCGATGGCGTCACCGGTTACGTTTTGCGCCGTCCACAGGCCGTTGATTCGCCCGAGCATGGCTTCCGGCGTTTGCGTCTGCAACAGGGTGTATTGCAGTAACGAGCTAATCGCGCTGAGCCAGCCAAACAGCGCCAGACAGATCACCCCCGAGCAGCCAGACAGGCATCAGCCCAAACAACCCAATCGCCAGGAACGACCCTACGGTGGAAACCAGCATCAACAGTCCAGGACGAACGCTGTGCGCCAGTTGCCCGCTGGTTAACGCGCCAACAGCCGCCCCCAATGGGATAGCGGCATAAAGTAAACCGATTTGCGCGGCAGACATGTGCCAGTTAATCGCCAGCGCCGGATAAAGCACGCGCACCGCGCTTGCCATCGTCAAAAGTCCGCCAAGCAACGCAATGCCGCCAATGAGCGGGCTGGAGAGCAAGAAACGGAACGCCGCCAACAGCGATTTCAACGGATGCTCACGCGGTTGCGGCGGCGGCGGGAGCGCCGGAAGGCTCAGCAACGGCAGCAGCGTGATAAATGTTCCTGCCGCCGCCAGACCGTAGTTCCAGGCCACGCCGCCGGTAGCCAGCAATACGCCGCCCCAGCATCGGTGAAATCACCGATCCCAGACGCACCGTCAGCATCGTAATCGCCCCGGCCTGCATAAGGTTTTCTCGCCCTACCAGCGCAGGCGTCGCCGCCAGTAGCGCCGTAACCCCCAGCGAGGCAAAAAAGCCATCCCACAGACCGAGCAGATAGATTGCCAGCAGCGAAGGTTCCGGCAACAGCGCGTTCAGACACAGGCCAATAAAGCCAATACCGCAGGTGCCGCGCGCCAGCAGGATCACCTTTTTACGTTCATAACGATCCGCCAGCACGCCGCCGACCATCAGGCCAACAAACATCGCGCTGCCGGTCAGCGTCACCGACAGACCAACCTGCCACGTCGAGTGGGTCATCATCTGGATCTGTACCGGCACCGCTACGCCCAGCAGACCCAGCGAGACAATAGAGATAAAACGGGCGAGGAAGACAGCGCGAAATGCAGGGTGCGTCTTCAACAGGCTGAGATTCAGCAGCCAGGATTGTCGATTCATTACAACGCCTTAATGCGAACTTTTTTTAAATATCCATTCAATGGCTGCACATGCTAACATAACCGAATAAGATCGATAACGATAATTACTATCATTATCAGGGAAGTTGATATGTCATGTTCTGTTTCCGTGGCACGCGCCATCGCCGTGCCCGGCTTGTTGTTATTACTTATTCTCGCCACGGCATTAAGTCTGGCTATCGGCGCAAAATCACTGCCTGCGTCCGTCGTACTTGAAGCAATTACCGGCACCTGCCAAAGCGCTGACTGCACCATCGTGCTGGATGCGCGATTGCCGCGCACGCTGGCTGGCCTGTTGGCTGGCGGCGCACTGGGGCTCGCCGGGGCGTTAATGCAAACACTCACCCGCAACCCGCTTGCCGACCCGGGCATTCTCGGCGTCAATTCCGGCGCCAGTTTCGCTATCGTACTCGGCGCGGCGCTGTTTGGTTTTTCCTCTCCACAGGAACAGTTGCTGATGGCGTTTGCCGGGGCGCTGGTCGCCTCGCTGATTGTCGCCTTTACCGGCAGTCAGGGCGCCGGGCAGTTAAGCCCGGTTCGCCTCACGCTGGCGGGTGTCGCGCTCGGCGCAGTGCTGGAGGGGCTTTCCAACGGTATCGCGTTGCTGAACCCGGATGTGTACGATCAGCTCCGTTTCTGGCAGGCCGGCTCGCTGGACATTCGCAGTCTGCAAACGCTCAAGGTTATTGTCGTGCCGGTGCTGATTGCCGGTGCTACCGCGCTGTTTCTCAGTCGCGCGCTGAACAGCCTGAGTCTCGGTAGCGATACTGCCACTGCGCTGGGCAGCAAAGTGGCGCGTACCCAGCTCATCGGCCTGCTGGTGATTACCGTGTTATGCGGCAGCGCGACGGCGGTTGTTGCCCCATCCGCGTTTATCGGTCTGATGATGCCGCACATGGCCCGCTGGCTGGTGGGGGCGGATCACCGCTGGTCGCTGCCGGTCACGTTGCTGGCGACCCCGACCCTGCTGCTGTTTGCCGATATTATCGGGCGACTCATCGTTCCTGGTGAATTGCGCGTTTCGGTTGTCAGCGCCTTTCTCCGGCGCGCCAGTGCTTATTTTCCTCGTGCGGCGCAAGCAGCGCGGAGGTGCCGTATGATGCACCTTTCCCGCCGCCTGATCATAAGCTGTCTGTTGCTGGTGCTCGGCTGTATCGCTGTCGGCTTGTGGAGCCTGCGCAGCGGCGCCGTTACGCTGGAAGTCTCGCAAATTATCAATGCGTTGCTGGGAGACGCCCCGCGCAGCATTACCCTGGTGGTGACCGAATGGCGTCTGCCTCGCGTGCTGATGGCGCTGCTGATTGGCGCCGCGTTGGGCGTCAGCGGCGCGATTTTTCAGTCGTTGATGCGCAACCCGCTGGGTAGCCCGGACGTAATGGGTTTTAACACCGGGGCCTGGAGCGGCGTGCTGGTGGCAATGGTGCTGTTTGGCCAGAACCTGACGGCGATCGCGATGGCGGCGATGGCTGGCGGAATTCTCACCTCGCTGATCGTCTGGCTGCTTGCCTGGCGCAACGGCATTGAGACCTTCCGGCTGATTATTATCGGCATCGGCGTGCGCGCCATGCTGGTGGCGTTCAACACCTGGCTGCTGTTGCAGGCGTCGTTAGAAACGGCCCTCTCCGCCGGATTGTGGAACGCCGGGTCGCTCAACGGACTGACCTGGGCCAAAACGTGGCCCTCGGCACCGCTGATCGTTCTGATGCTGGCGTGTGCCGCATTGCTGGTACGTCGTCTGCGCTTGCTGGAAATGGGCGATGACAGCGCCTGCGCGCTTGGCGTCAGCGTTGAACGTTCCCGGTTAATGATGATGCTGGTCGCCGTGGTGCTGACCGCCGCCGCGACGGCGCTCGCAGGCCCGATCTCTTTCATTGCGCTGGTTGCGCCGCACATCGCGCGGCGCCTTAGCGGCACGGCACGCTGGGGGTTAACCCAGTCCGCATTGTGCGGCGCGCTGCTACTGCTGGCCGCCGACCTGTGCGCCAACAACTGTTTATGCCTTACCAGCTTCCGGTAGGCGTTGTCACCGTAAGCCTCGGCGGTATTTACCTTATCGTCTTGTTAATTCAGGAGTCCCGCAAAAAATGACCGAATCAGTAGCCCGTTTGCGTGGCGACCAGTTAACGCTGGGTTATGGCAAGTATACCGTCGCGGAGAATCTGAACGTTTCTATCCCGGATGGTCACTTCACTGCCATTATTGGGCCGAATGGCTGCGGCAAATCAACATTATTGCGTACGCTAAGCCGTCTGATGTCGCCCGTACATGGCCACGTCTGGCTCGACGGCGAGCATATTCAGCACTACGCCAGTAAAGAGGTGGCGCGACGAATCGGCCTGCTGGCGCAAAACGCCACCACGCCGGGCGATATCACCGTACAGGAGCTGGTTGCCCGGGGCCGCTATCCGCATCAGCCTTTGTTTACCCGCTGGCGCAAAGAAGACGAAGACGCCGTCGCCGGTGCGATGCGCGCTACGGGGATTACCCACCTGGCGACGCAAAGCGTGGACACGCTTTCCGGCGGGCAGCGGCAGCGAGCATGGATAGCCATGGTGCTGGCGCAGGAAACGTCCATCATGTTGCTGGATGAACCGACGACCCTGGCTGGACATCAGCCACCAGATCGACCTGCTGGAACTGTTGAGCGAGCTGAATCGCGAGAAAGGTTACACCCTCGCTGCGGTTCTGCACGACCTTAACCAGGCCTGCCGGTACGCCACGCATTTAATCGCGTTACGTGAAGGCAAGATCGTCGCAGAGGGAGCGCCAAAGGAGATTGTGACAGCGGATCTTATTGAGAAAATTTATGGATTACGTTGCACGATCATCGACGATCCGATCGCCGGAACGCCGCTGGTTGTACCGCTGGGTCGCCCGAAGTAATCTCAATGGCTGATGGTTAACAAGACAGGGCCCGGTCAGCGACAGCGCCACCCGGGCGATTTGCCGGATAGCGCTTAGACTAACCGTTCTTCCAGTTGAATCGCATCATCCCAGTTTACGGGACAGCATGGCATGACGCAGCAGAACACCGCCGCACCGCGATCATACCACCCAGCAACGCAGCCAGAATCACGATCCAACGCTTTGCCCGGGCCGTCTTTTTTCACTGGCAGCGAAGGCGATAGCTGATATTTAAACGGCATAAATTTCACATCATTGATATTCATCGCGGTCAGTTGCTCTACGTAATACTGGCGATTGCGTATTTCAGCGTTAATTTCCGCAACGTCCGTGACGGACTTTTCAATTTGCAATTTTTGCGCAATACCGTCGGCGCCCAGAGAAATAGAGAAAATCCGGGTCGTCTTTTACCGCCTGACCATTACTGTAGACCGGCTTCTTAATCCCGGCGGCGTTGGCAATCTCCAGGGAATAATTAAGTCGCTGAATGTTCGCATCAAGCTGGTTGCGCAATCTCACCCGGTCCATCCGCCAGTTTTTCTTTCTCAAAATGCGTTCTGGTGTCCAGCTGGTTACGAATATTCTCCAGCGTCTCTTTCACGACGATGTCCGACACATACTGGATATAGCCGGTCAGCACCTTCTGCGCCTCTTCTTTCGTTGGCGCAGTAAAACTCAATGTCCACGAGGTAAATAACGACGTCTCGTTTTTCTTACCGGCGTTGGTATCCACCGCGTTCATCTTTTCACTGAGCGCAACAATCGCCCGATGCAGTTCCATTTCATCAATATCCGCCCCCTTTCAATTGATCCATCACATATGGGGAGGCGCGAAGATATTCATCCAGCAGCGATGTTGAGCTGAATTTCTTAATGAAAAGCGTAAAGACGGCGTCTCGCTGCAAAATTAATGTCGAGGTTCAGCACACGCAATGTGGTCAGCGTTTTTTCCAGCGCCTGCCACTGTACGGCCTCTGCCGGGGTGACAATCGCCCGACTGGTCCATTTCTGCGGCAGAATAAAGGACAGCAGAATACCTGCCAGCGCAAACGCAAAAACAGTCGCAATAATGCGATTTTTCGCCCGCCATAAAACATCAACAAGGCTTAACAAATCAATTTCATTACTGTTTGACGGCGCTAACGGATAGCCAGTAAATTCCGAATCTTTTTCCTGCTTAACATTGAGTGATGACATGTTGTGTAACCTGACATTGAGTCCAATGAATAAAAACATCCTTTCTAATATTCTAACAGCATCTCAGAATTATCCGAAACGATCTTTGTTTGTTCCACAGGTAGCATGCCAATATTCAGAATTTTACCAACCGTCTGATTATGTTTCACTTATGTTAAATCAATGCTGAAGACAAATAAAAAGCCCATAATAATTGGTAGCTATTATGGGCATCAGTAGAATTAGATTTTTAAAGGTGTCAGAACGCTTCGCTTACTGGTCGAGCAATGCGCGAATAATCGGCCCGATATTCTCAAACGCGGCAGGTGAAATAATATCGACGTGGGCGCAATCCTGGCGGTAGATATCCAGTTCTGCCATCCACGGCGCCCAGCTGCGTTCAGGGCTTATTCCTTCCGGCAGGGTGCGCTCCGCAACAAACAGCGTTGCGCGTCCATCGAACGGTACGCTATGCGCGGTTGTCAGAAGCCGCACGGCATCGGCGTAGTTTCCTTCGATGGTGCTGAATAACTCCCCGGAGGCATTTCCCTGTTGCGCAGCAAGGAACGCTTCGCGTTCACGCGCGATCTCCGCTAACACTTCAGGGTCCAGACCATTGGCCTCTTTTTCCTGCCAGTTTTGCGTTTCCGGCGGCCAGGTATCCAGCAGCCCGAGGAAGGCAACCGCTTCGCCACGCGCACGCAAGCGCGCCGCAATGCCCCTGGGCCAGCGTTCCGCCCAGCGAATACCCCAGCAGGTAGTAAGGCCCGTACGGCTGCTGCGCCAGCAGCGTTTCCAGATGACGCTCGCACACCTCATCCAGATTCGTGGCCGTTTGCATCGGTCCATCAGGCCTTGGCGACTGAATCCCCGTAATTGACCAGTGTGGGCTGAGATAACGAGCCAGCACGCTAAACTGCCAGGCAAAACCGGACGCCGGATGGAAGCAGAATAACGTTGGTCCACTGCTTTCACGCAGCGGCAGGAGCGTTTCAAAGCCCAGACGCTGAGACTGCTCGTCATCGGCGGAATCCAGCAACGCGCTAAGCTGACCAACGGTTGACGCCACCATCACCTGCCCCGGCGTCACCTGACGCCCGGACGCGCGGCTCAACTGCGCGGCGAGTTTCATCGCCAGTAACGAATGCCCGCCCAGCGCAAAGAAGTCGGCCTCCACATCATTGACCTCGCAACCCAGCAGGTCGGCAAAGGCGTCAGCCACCGTTTTTTCCGTCCCTGGTAATGGCGCGCGCCCCGGCGTACGTTGCGTCAGTTGCGGCATCGGCAGCGCTTTACGATCCAGTTTCCCGTTTGCGCTGAGCGGCAGTTCCGCAAGCTGTAGCAGAACCACAGGCACCATATGCGGCGGTAATGTCTCGCGTAACCGTTCCTGAAGCGCCGGAATATCCAGCGGTAAGCCGGATTGTGACACCAGATAGCCTACCAGTTGGCGGGCATCGCCTCCTGTCGCGGCCGCCTGGTTAAACACGCAGGCGTGAGCCACGGCGTGCTCGACGTCCGGCAGCGTTTGCATAACCCGATCAATCTCGCCCAGTTCAATGCGTTGACCACGAATTTTTAGCTGATCGTCGCTGCGGCCAAGGTACTCTACCGCGCCATTTTCCAGCCAGCGCGCCACGTCTCCGGTGCGATACATGCGTTCGCCCGGCATAAACGGATCGGCAATAAAGCGACTCGCCGTCAGATCCGGGCGCCCCAGATACCCCTGCGCCAACTGGATGCCGGTCAGGTATAAATCACCCGCGGTGCCCGGCGGCACCGGGCGCATCATCGCATCAAGAATGCGCAGGCCGGTATTCCAGACCGGATAGCCAATCGGCACGCTGTTTCCGGTGACATCCGCCAGTTCTTTGCCGCAGGCGGGATACCAGCTGACATCCACCGCCGCTTCCGTCGGCCCGTACAGATTGTGCAGCGGCGCGCCGGTCAACTGTTCCCACTCGCGGCACAGCCCGGTGGGCAGCGCCTCGCCGCTACAAAATACGCGCTGTAGCGTAGCGCAGCTTTCATGAGCAGATTTCAGGGGTGAGCGAGGCGACGAACGCCGCCAGCATTGACGGGACAAAATGGGTGGTGGTCACACCATACTTCGCAAAGAAAATGCTGCATGGCAATCGGATCGCGGTGCGCGTCCGGCTCCGCCATCACCAGCTTCGCCCCGGCAATAAACGGCCAGAAGAACTCCCACACCGAAACATCGAAACTGCACGGCGTTTTTTGTGCGACCACATCCTCTGCCGTTAACGGATAGTGATCCTGCATCCACAGCAGGCGATTCACGATCGCGGTTTGCCCGACCATTACCCCCTTTCGGCCTGCCGGTCGAACCGGATGTAAAGATGATGTTATGCCGTGTGGTGCGGCAACGACAACGCCAGCGATTCGGCGCCGTTCGTCGGCAGCAGCGCGTTGTAGCACAGACTTTCTACGCCGGGGATATCGTTAAATCGCGGCAGCTGTTCTGCGGTTGTGATCAGTAATTTCGGCTGCGCGTCTTCGAGCATCATTCGCAGACGATCGTCTGGATACCCCGTATCTAACGGCAGCCAGGCGGCTCCAGCCTCCACAATGCCGTGCAGCGCCAGCGTCAGGAAAACCGAGCGCGGCAACGCCACCGCGACGCTGTCGCCCGGTTTAACGCCACGTTCACGCAGCAGGTGCGCCAGAAGCGATCACCTGCTCGCGCATCTCCTGATAACTGAGCTGATAGTGCGCATCAGCCAGCGCGGGCGCGTCCGGCGTTTTGCGTGTCTGTTTCGTCAACCAGCGCGCTGAGCGTCGTGAGCGGTATGCTTACCGCCGTATCATTAATCTGCGCCAGTTGCGCATATTCGGCAGGCAGGAGCATTTTCGGCATCGCCGCAGCGCAGCGCCGGATTGTCCGCAAACTGGCGTATCAGCGCCGTCCAGCCGCGACGCATGGCAGGATAACGTCTCCTCATCATAGCGCTGTTTGTTGGCTAAGATTTCAATGCTCAGGCCGCCCTCTTCATCCGGGAACAGCGCCCAGTTCAAGATCGTTAACCGGGCCGGTCGCCAGCGTATGGGTTTTGCGCCTGTACACCGGGAATATCCAGTTGATAATCAAAGACCTTCACGTTCAGTACCGGGCCAAACAGCGGCTCTTCACCCGCCGCGCGGCCGCTGTCGCGAACGATCTGTTCGGCGTCATAACGCTGATGGCGACGCATTTTTTTCATCTGCCCGGCAAGACGCGTCGCCAGTTCCGGCAGCGTTTCCGCCGCATTAATGCTCACCCCTAACGGCAGGACGTTCAGTACCGGGCCGGTCGCCGTTAACGCCGCCGAGCCCATACGCCGCATGAATATAAATCCGGCGGCATAGTCCATCCGGCCGCACAGGCGGCCCAGCCATAGCGCCACCAGCGCCAGCGCTAAATCCGCACGCTGAATATCAGACATACGTGCCGCCAGCTGACGGAAAACACCGTCGGGCACATCCAGTTTCATACGCAAAATATCGGCGCTGGCCGCCCGCCCTGGAAGCGGCGCAGCCGACAGCGAAGCGGGAGGCGGCAACTGGCGACGCTGCTCCGCCCAGAAGGCGCCATCGCGCTGATAAGCCTCGCTCTCACGGTAACGCTGATACTCCTCCACCACGTCAGCAAATGGCGTAAACGGCGAGTCGGGCGTCGGGGCGTTACACTGCCAGGCGCGGTAAATCGCCGCGATCTGACGGGTTATCGCCGGGAAACTGAAGCCATCCACCAGTAGATGGTGATAACGCTGATACCAGTACCAACGGGTATCATCGACCTGAATCAACTGTGGAACGCCAGCGGTTTGCCGCCATCAACGCGTAGATTTTGTCGCAGATCGGCCTGCATCCGCGCCAGCGCCGCCGCATGCGGGATCGGGCTCGTCACGCAGATCGATAAGCTCGGGTTGTGCAAACGTGAATGCCGGGTCCACCCACTGCCAGACCTCGCCGTTATCTTCAGTAAATCGCATACGGAGGGTATCCGCTTGCGCCATACCGGTTACAACCGCCTGCGCCAGCAGAGGGGCATTCAGCGTGCCGTGTAATTCCACATAGTGCGCCACGCTCCAGGCGGAAGGCAGCGTAGAGAGTTTTTCCGCCATCCAGATCCCTGGCTGGGCGGCCACTAACGGTAAACGCGGTGGTCATTGAGCCTCCTGCGCAACGGCGTAATGGGCGGGAGTTAGCGTGGTGGTCCAGTGCGCATCCAGCCACTGCTGGCAAAGCGCCTGCGATTGCGGTTCGCACACCACCTGCCAGCCCGCAGGGAGAGAACACTGCTGGTGGCCAGAGGCTAAATTGACGCTGCGGGTTTTGCAGAATGTAAAATTGTCCCTGCGGGTTATCGAAGGATTACTGAATTCCATACTCAACTCCTGTCGTGGAAAATCGCCAGCTACAGCGTGTCGGTTAACGGTTGCCAGAGGGTCATCAACCCCTGCATTAATCCGCCACGCCAGCAAAGCGCATCATGTCCGCCGTCAACCTGACGCCAGAAAACCGACTGCTGCGTAGTGTGTAGTTGGCTGTAAAGCGCCTGATTCGCCCGGAAAATAAGCGGCTCTCTGATACCGGCCTCCAGCACGATGCGCAATCCTCTGGCGGTCAATGTGCCCGCCTTCAGTTGTTCAATAATCTCGCCTTCCCGATCTGCGCCGCGCTGCGGCCACCAGAACGATCCCGACTGGCTCAGTACGCAGCCAAAGCGCTCAGGCCAGTTCAGACCGGCATACAGCGAGGAGAGCCCGCCAAAAACTCTGCCCGGCGACGACCGTCCTTTTTGCACAATCGCTGAATGGCGCAACGGTTTTCACCAGCGGCAGGAGTTCTTGTTGTACCGCCAGCCAGAAATCGGCATTACAGGGCAGTTCACGGCTACGGTGGGGGGTATCAATGGCATCAATCAGCAGGTAGACCGCAGGAGGGAGCTGACGCCGCCGGGTCAGTGAGGTGAGCGCGGGCCAGACGGGCATGCTTTCCGCCCAAAACTGCCCGTCGAGCAGAATCGCTAGCGGACGTTCAGGCCGGGCGTCGCCGGTCGTGAACACCCACACGCGACGCGTATTGCCCAACCGCTCGCTGCGCCATTGCAAACAAACCGGGGGAGCTGACGGATTTTCAGGCTTATCCCAGCCGGGTTGTGCTGGCGCGTCAGGCATTTCCCAGCGCGGAAACCGCATGGCCCGCCCCCCCTTCCAGCTCACCGGGTTAAGAGGATCGGCAATCGCCTGCGGCAATAACTGACGCCAGCCTTCACGCAGCGTGGTTCTGTCAGGCGTTTCATCTACTGCCAGAGAAGCAAAAATATCATCGCGTTCAGAAGGGATGAAACAGTAACTACCACGCCAGTCGGCGCTTAATGTCGTGCTCCATCGCCAGACATCCGTGCCCGCAATACGCTGCATGGATTGCGGAACCGCATTCTGGTGATGGTCGGTGACGCCTGTAATGTAGACCCATACGCGGCGAATTGAAGAGCGGTTTCCGTTCCCTGCGGATCGCGCCACCAGAAAGTCACCCGATATTTTTCGTCTGTTTCACGCTCCCATTCGGGACCGTGTTTTGACTGCCACCCAGGTCTCACTTCCTGTCGTTAACGCCGTCACCGTCATAACCCCATGTTTATTGTGTAATTTTTTATTTAATGATGAAATATATTGATAATATTATTGATAACTATTTTCATTTGCAATAGCGTATTGTCGCGCCGTGGGAAGCGCGAACATTATTTCACCACCCCAGGCTGGGTCTCTCATTCGTGCATTGACGCCACGTTCAAATGAGAAACACAACCTGAAACCTGCACTGCGTGGCTTTTTCTGGAATGTATGGCTTTCGCAGATGCGGGCGACATCAGGCTAAACACCTCACCACGAGAGTTTGGCGCATGTGGCTAAATAAAGATAAGCAGGAAACACAATGAACAATAAGATTCATTCCCTGGCCTTACTGGTCAATCTGGGAATTTATGGGGTCGCTCTGCCTGTTATGGCGGGAGGAGACCACTGATAGCGCAGCGCTTCATGAAGACACCATCGTGGTCACCGGCCGCCCAGCAGAACCTCCAGGCACCGGGCGTATCGACCATTACCGCCGACGAAATCCGTAAAAATCTCCCGCTCGCGACGTTGCCGGAAATCATCCGCACCATGCCGGGCGTGAACCTGACCGGTAACTCAACCAGCGGCCAGCGCGGCAACAACCGCCAGATCGACATTCGCGGCATGGGCCCGGAAAACACCCTGATTCTGATCGACGGCAAACCGGTGACCAGCCGCAACTCCATCCGTCTGGGCTGGCGCGGCGAGCGTGACACCCGTGGCGATACCGGTTGGGTGCCGCCAGAGATGATCGAACGCATTGATGTGATTCGTGGCCCTGCGGCGGCACGTTACGGCAACGGCGCAGCGGGCGGCGTGGTAAACATCATCACCAAGAAATTCGACGATCAGTGGCACGGTTCGTGGAACACCTATCTGAATGCGCCGGAACACAAAGACGAAGGTTCCACCAAGCGCACCAACTTTAGCCTGAGCGGCCCGCTGGGCGGCGAATTCAGCTTCCGCATGTACGGCAACCTGGATAAAACTCAGGCCGACGCCTGGGACATCAACCAGGGCCATCAGTCTGAGCGTACCGGCGCCTACGCCAACACCCTGCCAGCAGGTCGCGAAGGGGTTTGAAAACAAAGATATTAATGGTGTCGTACGTTGGGATTTCGCGCCAATGCAGGCGCTGGAGTTTTGAAGCAGGCTACAGCCGCCAGAACAACCTTTACGCGGGTGACACCCAAAACACCAATAACGACAATGCCCTGGTGAAGAAAAACTACGGTAAAGAGACTAACCGTATTTATCGCCAGAACTTCGCAGTGACCTGGAACGGCGGCTGGGATAACGGTATCACCACCAGCAACTGGGCACAGTATGAGCACACCCGCAACTCGCGTCTGGGCGAAGGGCTGGCGGGCGGTCTCGAAGGGTTGTTCAACAGCGACGAATTCACCGACACCGACCTGGCCGACGTGATGTTGCACAGTGAAATTAACCTGCCGCTTGATTTCATCGTTAATCAAAACCTGACGCTGGGTACTGAGTGGAACCAGCAGCGTATGAAGGATTCCGCCTCGAATACTCAGGCTCAACAGGGCGGAGCCATTCCAGGCATGAGCGACGATCGCAGTCCGTACTCATCCGCAGAAATCTTCTCCCTGTTTGCCGAGAACAACATGGAGATAACTGACAGCACCATACTGACCCCGGCGCTGCGCTTCGATCACCACACTATCGTCGGCAACAACTGGAGCCCGTCCCTGAACCTGTCGCAGGCGCTGGGCGATGATTTCACCCTGAAGATGGGTATCGCCCGTGCCTATAAAGCACCGAGCCTCTATCAGACCCAACCCGAACTACCTGCTGTACAGCAAAGGCCAGGGTTGCTATGCAAGCTCCGATGGCGTCGGTTGCTACATGATGGGTAACGATGACCTGAAAGCGGAAACCAGCGTCAACAAAGAGATTGGTCTTGAGTGGAAACACGACGGCTGGCAGGCCGGTGTGACCTGGTTCCGTAACGACTACCGCGATAAGATGAAGCGGGCTATGCGCCAGTCGGCCATACCTCTTCAGGTAAAGTGCAAACCGATATCTACCAGTGGGAAAACGTGCCGAAGGCCGTGGTAGAAGGTCTGGAAGGATCGTTGAATATTCCGGTCAGCGATGCGATAAACTGGACCAACAACATTACCTACATGCTACAGAGCAAGAACAAAACAACCGGCGATCGTCTGTCGATCATCCCGGAGTACACGCTGAACTCAACCCTGAGCTGGCAGGTACATCAGGATGTGTCAGTGCAGTCAACCTTCACCTGGTACGGCAAGCAGCAGCCGAAGAAATACAACTATAAGGGCCAGCCTGCTACCGGCTCTGAGAAAGATGAAGTCAGCCCGTACAGCATTGTCGGCCTGAGCGCGACCTGGGACGTAACCAAAAACGTCAGCCTGACCGGCGGCGTGGATAACGTCTTCGACAAGCGTCAATGGCGTGCGGGGAATGCCCAGACCACGGGTAACGACGCGACCGGCGCTTATATGTACGGTGCAGGTGCTTACACCTACAACGAGCCGGGTCGTACATGGTACATGGGCGTTAACACGCGCTTCTGATAACGACTGCCCTCTCCCTGAACGGGGAGAGGGTTTTTATGAGAAACCATGCGAACCACTTACACCGCCCTCTCTTTTTCCCGCCACAAACTTCATCTTATCGGGTTCGATATCGATAGCTTCCACGAACACGATCTGCTCTGGTTGCCGCATCACGCGCAGCTGCTTCCCGCCGGGCGAAAACGTCAGGCTGAACATTTAGCGGGACGTCTCGCCGCGTTTCATGCTCTGACTGAATATGGGCACAAAACCGTACCCGCTATCGGCGATAAACGGCAAGCCCTTGTGGCCAGAAGGCCTGTTCGGCAGTATCAGCCACAGCGCCGCCACGGCGCTGGCAGTCGTCTCCCTCACTCCGGTAGGGGTTGATATCGAAGCAATCTTCACGCCTCAAACAGCAGCAGAACTCACCAGCAGTATCGTCGATAACGATGAACAACGCGTTTTACAGCGCAGTTCTCTCCCTTTTCCGCTCGCGTTAACCCTGGCGTTTTCTGCCAAAGAGAGCGTCTATAAAGCGTTCTCCGATCGCGCGGCAACGTTACCGGGTTTTGCCAGCGCCAGGATCGTTTCAGTGACGAAAACACATTTAACCATGCAAATGACGTCGGCGTTTTCGCCGCAGCTTGCTGATTGCACAGTGGATATTTCGTGGCGTGAGTACGACGGTCAGGTCATTACGCTCTGCGCGTCCGCCCTGTAGAATTTGCCCGCAGCCATTGCTGACTGCGGAGCACAAGCATTGCCATAAAAGCGTATTTCGTCAGCATATATCGCCTCCATGCGAAGAAGAGACTAACAAGCCGAATTGTCGTGTTCGGGTTGTTAGCCTCAAGGTTGACGGAACTATTTTCAGAAAACGTGAGATCCGCTTACATTCCCGGGAACAACACCCCGTTGCCAGGCGCTTCACGATCCAGATGAATAAAGTTCAGATGACGTTCATACTGATCGAGAATGTCCGTAATCACCTGCTCTTTGCTGTAGTCCATCAGGTCATTTCCCTGGCTTCCTTCCAGCAGGAACGTTTCCAGCCGGTAATAGCTCGACTTGCCGCTGCGCGCCCGGTAGGTAAAGCCGGGGATTGCGTACTGCTGCGGCCAGATCTGATAGATAAAGTTGCGCTCATCGCCCATGTGAACCCGCAAATCCAGATGGCCAAGGTTTTCCCCTTCCTGCGGCGGCATACTTTTCAGCTCCACCGATGCGCCGCGCAGTTGCAGCTCATGGGCGACCTCTTCCATTGCCGGGAAACATACCTTCTCCATCATTTCGCGGGTATAGCGCGTTCCCGGGTAGTTCATCAGACGCGACAGTCGTTTTTTCCAGCTCAGCCGGTCCTGCACGCCCATCGGACGCGGCGCGGTATGACGACTGGCGCTTTCCCGACGATAATCTTCAACTTTCAATGATTTATACAATCCCGCCATAATGAAGAAGATCACAAAACTAAACGGCAGCCCCATGATCACCGTCGTGTTTTGCAGCGCTGAAATCCCGTTGGTCATCAGCATCCCCAGCGTCAGCAGGCCAATCGCTACCGACCAGAAAACACGCAGCCAGGCTGGCGCATCGCTGTTGATGTCTTTCAGTTTTGAGGTGAAATTGCCCAGCACCAGCGCACCGGAGTCCGCCGATGTCACATAGAACAACAGACCGGTGATTGTGGCGACAGATGCGCTGAAGGTGAAGGCCGGATACTGCGCCAGCAGGCTATAAAAGCCGCGCTCAGGGTGCGCCATCGCTTCCTCGGCAAAACCGGCATCGCCATGAATGATTTCATACAGCGCGCTATTGCCAAACACCGACAGCCACAGCAGGGTGAAAGTGAACGGGATAATCAACGTACCGAAGACAAACTGGCGAATGGTGCGGCCACGCGAAATACGCGCCAGGAACAGCCCGACAAACGGCGACCACGCAACCCACCACGCCCAGAAAAAGAGCGTCCAGTTGTTCATCCACTCAACCGGCCTGTCGAACGCAAAGCTGTTCAACGTCATCCCCATAAAGCGGTTAACGTAGTCGCCCACATTCAGCACCAGCGCATTGAGCAGGAATGAGGTGTCCCCCATAAACAGCACAAAGAGGATCAACCCCAGCGCCAGCAGCACATTCAGCTCCGACAGAACCCGAATGCCTTTGTCCACGCCAGAAGTCACCGAGATCGTGGCGATCACCACCGACAGCACAATCAGCGCCGCTTTGGCCGCCATTGAATCCGGGATATCAAACAGCACGCTCAGACCGTAATTGAGCTGCACCACACCAATCCCCAGCGTCGTGGCGATACCAAAGATGGTGCCGATAACCGCAGCAATATCTACGCTATGCCCAATCGGCCCGTTGATGCGCTTACCGAAGATCGGATAGAGCGCTGAGCGAATGGTCAGCGGCAGGTTATAGCGATAGCTAAAGTAGCCAAGCGCCATCCCCATTAACGCATACATCGACCAACCGGTCAGTCCGTAGTGAAACAGCGTCCAGACCATCGACTGGCGGGCGGCTTCAATGGTCTGCCCTGCGCCTTCCGGCGGCTGCATATATTGGGTGACGGGCTCCGCCACCGAGAAGAACATCAGGTCGATGCCAATCCCGGCGGCGAAAAGCATTGCCGCCCAGCTTAGCAGACTAAATTCCGGCTTTGACTGCTCAGGCCCAAGCTTGACGGAACCGAAACGCGAGCAGGCAATGAATATGACAAAAACGATATAGAGCGTGGCGGCCAGCAGATAGTACCAGCCAAACGTTCTGGAGACCCAGTTCAGCGTGCGGCCGATCCAGACTGCGGAGAAATCACTAAAAAAAATGGTCGTCAGGGAAAACAACAAAATCAGTCCGGCAGACGTATAAAACACGACGGGATTGATTTTGTCCTTTTCTCTGTTCTGAGCAAGGTTCGTCATCGATTACCTCTGATTAAGTAACGGTGACTACTCTGTCGAGCAGCTAACTTTTTGAGATTCTGTAAGGCGATGGCATTTTTAACAGATTTGCAAAAATAGCCTTATTAACAGAAATGATGATATTTTCAATTTATTGTTTTTATTAAGTTTATCTAATATCCCATTACATTCTCCTTACCTGTTAACCGCTAAACTGATAACAATTAAGACACATTTTATATTGAACGTCCAATCAAAAAACGGTTTAATACATAACCATAACTGATGACTGGAGCGATAAAAATGCCCAAAGTGGGGATGCAAACCCTTCGTCGCAGGCAACTGATTGACGCCACCCTGGAGGCCATTAATGAAGTCGGGATGCATGACGCAACCATTGCGCAAATAGCCCGACGAGCAGGCGTGTCGACCGGCATCATCAGTCACTATTTCAAGGATAAAAATGGATTGCTGGAAGCGACGATGCGCGACATCACCAGCCAGCTTCGCTATGCCGTCCTGCGTCGGTTGCACGCCCTTCCAGAGGCCAGCGCTGAATTGCGTTTGCGCGCCATCGTAGCGGGCAACTTTGACGACAGCCAGATAAGCCAGGCCGCGATGAAAGCCTGGCTCGCATTCTGGGCAAGCAGCATGCATCAGCCGATGCTCTACCGCCTGCAACAGGTCGCCAGCAAGCGGCTGCTGTCGAACATTGTGTATGAATTCAGGCGCGAACTTCCGCGCCAGCAGGCTCAACAGGCCGGTTATGGCCTGGCGGCGCTTATCGATGGGCTGTGGCTACGCGCCGCGCTGAGCGGAAAACCGTTTAATCTCAGTCTCGCTCAGGCGCTGACCACCCATTTCATCAGTCAGCATTTGCCGAACGCCACTGACTAACCGAGGAGAACCCATGCCCCGAATGGCAGAACAACAGCTTTATATTGACGGCGCATATACTGCCGCCACCAGCGGTCGCACCTTTGAGACGATCAATCCCGCTAACGGCGAGGTACTGGCTACCGTACAGGCCGCAGGCCGCGACGATGTCGATCGCGCCGTGAAAAGCGCGCAGCGCGGGCAAAAAATGTGGGCCGCGATGAGCGCAATGGCGCGCTCGCGAATCCTGCGTCGGGCAGTTGATATTCTGCGTGAACGCAATGACGAGCTGGCGCAACTGGAAACGCTCGATACCGGTAAACCACTGAGCGAAACCGCCAGCGTGGACATCGCCACCGGCGCAGACGTGCTTGAGTATTACGCCGGGCTGATCCCTGCCCTGGAAGGCAGCCAGATCCCGCTACGCGAGACGTCATTCGTCTACACCCGTCGCGAGCCGCTGGGCGTGGTGGCCGGGATCGGCGCATGGAACTACCCCATTCAAATCGCCCTGTGGAAATCCGCTCCGGCGCTAGCGGCAGGCAATGCCATGATCTTCAAACCCAGTGAAGTCACGCCGCTAACCGCGTTAAAACTGGCGGAAATCTACAGCGAAGCCGGTCTCCCGGACGGCGTGTTCAACGTGCTGCCAGGCACCGGTGCGGAAACAGGGCAGTTCCTGACGGAACATCCTGATATCGCCAAAATCTCCTTCACCGGCGGCGTCGCCAGCGGCAAGAAAGTGATGGCCAATTCAGCGGCTTCATCGCTGAAAGAGGTGACGATGGAGCTGGGCGGCAAATCACCGCTGATTATCTTTGACGACGCGGACCCCGACCTCGCAGCGGATATCGCCATGATGGCGAACTTCTTCAGCTCCGGCCAGGTCTGCACCAACGGCACGCGCGTATTCATTCCGGCGCACATGAAAAGCACCTTCGAGCAAAAAATTCTGGCGCGCATAAGCCGCATTCGCGCAGGCGATCTGTCTGACCCGGCAACCAATTTTGGCCCACTGGTGAGCTTCCCCCATCGCGACAACGTTCTGCGCTATATCGCCAGCGGAAAAGCGGAAGGCGCAACGCTGCTTTGCGGCGGCGACGTATTAAAAGGCGAAGCGTTTGATAACGGCGCCTGGGTCGCCCCCACCGTATTCACCGACTGCCGGGATGAGATGACCATCGTACGCGAAGAAATTTTCGGCCCGGTGATGTCCATTCTGACCTACGAAAACGAAGAAGAGGCGATCCGCCGCGCCAATAACACCGATTACGGACTGGCCCGCCGGGGTAGTGACAGCCGATCTCAACCGCGCTCATCGCGCAATCCACCAGCTCGAAGCGGGGATCTGCTGGATCAATACCTGGGGGGAATCTCCTGCTGAAATGCCGGTCGGCGGCTACAAGCATTCCGGTATTGGTCGCGAGAACGGCGTTATGACGCTGCAAAGCTACACCCAGGTGAAGTCCATCCAGGTTGAGATGGGTCAGTTTCAATCCATATTTTAACCAGGAGGTTTGTTTGCATTTTGACTACATCATTATTGGCGCCGGTTCGGCGGGCAACGTACTGGCAAACACGGCTGACCGAAGACAGCGACACCACCGTGTTGCTGCTGGAAGCGGGCGGCCCGGACTACCGTGCGGATTTCCGCACCCAGATGCCTGCCGCGCTGGCGTTTCCGCTACAGGGTAAACGTTATAACTGGGCGTATGAGACCGAACCGGAGCCGCATATGAACTACCGCCGTATGGAGTGCGGCCGTGGTAAAGGGCTGGGCGGCTCATCGCTGATTAACGGCATGTGCTACATTCGCGGCAACGCGATGGATCTCGACAACTGGGCGCAGGAGCCAGGCCTCGAACACTGGAGTTACCTCAACTGCCTGCCCTATTACCGCAAGGCGGAAACCCGTGATATAGGCCCCCAACGACTACCACGGCGGCGACGGCCCGGTAAGCGTCGCCACGCCAAAGCACAATAACAACCCACTGTTCCATGCGATGATAGAAGCAGGCGTCCAGGCGGGATATCCACGTACCGACGACCTCAACGGCTATCAGCAGGAGGGGTTTGGGCCGATGGACAGAACCGTGACGCCGCAAGGACGACGCGCCAGTACGGCACGCGGGTATCTCGATCAGGCCAAAGGTCGGCCGAATCTGACCATCATCACCCATGCGTTGACCGACCATATTCTATTCGAAGGTAAAAAAGCGTCAGGCGTTGAGTGGCTGGAAGGCGACAGCACCATCCCGACCAGGGCGATGGCGCGTAAAGAGGTGTTGCTGTGCGCGGGCGCCATTGCGTCGCCGCAAATCCTGCAACGCTCCGGCGTGGGTGACGCATCGCTGCTGAAAGCGTTTGATATTCCGCTGGTGCACCACCTGCCGGGCGTGGGTGAAAACTTGCAGGACCATCTGGAGATGTATCTACAGTATGAGTGCAAAGAACCCGTCTCTCTCTACCCGGCGTTGCAATGGTGGAACCAGCCGAAAATTGGCGCTGAGTGGTTATTTGGCGGCACCGGCGTGGGCGCCAGCAACCATTTTTGAGGCAGGTGGATTTATCCGCAGCAGCGAAGCGTTTAGCTGGCCGAATATTCAGTATCACTTCCTGCCAGTGGCGATTAATTACAACGGCTCAAATGCGGTGAAAGAGCACGGTTTTCAGTGCCATGTCGGTTCAATGCGCTCACCCAGCCGTGGGCATGTGCACATTAAATCGCGCGATCCGCGCGAGCATCCGGCCATTCTGTTTAACTATATGTCTACCGGGCAGGACTGGCAGGAGTTCCGCGATGCCATACGCATCACGCGTGAAATCATCAACCAGCCTGCGCTGGACAAATACCGTGGACGAGAAATCAGCCCTGGCATTACGTGCCAGACCGACGAACAGCTGGATGCGTTTGTGCGCGACCACGCAGAGACCGCGTTTCATCCTTGCGGCACCTGCAAGATGGGTTACGACGAAATGGCGGTAGTCGACGGCGAAGGCCGGGTTCACGGCGTGGAAAATCTGCGCGTGGTGGACGCCTCCATTATGCCGCAAATTATCACCGGCAACCTGAACGCCACCACCATTATGATCGGCGAGAAGATGGCCGATGCGATTCGTGGCCGCGAACCGCTGGCAAAGAGCACCGCGAGCTATTACGTCGCAGGTGATGCGCCCGTGCGTCAGCCGCCGCTGCGTTAATCCCACCTCTTTTTCCCGCTCTGCTGCTGAGCGGGAAAAGACCACGCCCCCTCCTCCTCCTCCCTGACATCTATACTCAACGCAACGCCCTGACAAAAGAGAACGTTATGCCGCTACCCGATTTTCACGTTTCCGAACCGTTTACGCTGGGAATTGAACTGGAAATGCAGGTGGTCAATCCGCCGGGTTACGATTTAAGCCAGGACTCTTCCACCCTGATTGACGCCGTCAAATCCCAACTCACCGCCGGAGAAGTGAAGCACGATATCACCGAAAGCATGCTTGAGATGGCGACGGGAGTCTGCCGCAACATTGACCAGGCGGCGGCGCAGTTCTCCGCCATGCAGCAGGTGATTTTGCAGGCTGCCGCAGACCATCATCTTGAAATCTGCGGCGGGGGCACGCACCCTTTTCAAAAGTGGCAGCGCCAGGAGGTGTGCGATAATGCGCGCTACCAGCGTACGCTGGAAAACTTCGGTTATCTGATTCAGCAGGCGACGGTATTTGGTCAGCACGTCCATATTGGATGCGCGAACGGTGATGACGCCATCTACCTCCTGCATGGTCTGTCGCGCTTTGTTCCTCACTTTATTGCGCTGGCGGCGGCATCGCCGTATATGCAAGGGTCAGATACCCGTTTTTCCAGCGCCCGGCTGAATATCTTCTCAAGCTTTCCTGATAACGGCCCGATGCCGTGGGCCAGCAACTGGCAGGAATGTGAAGGGCTGTTCCGCCGCCTCGCGTACACCAGCATGATCGACAGCATCAAAGATCTGCACTGGGATATCCGTCCCAGCCCTCACTTCGGCACGGTAGAAGTTCGGGTAATGGATACGCCTCTGACCCTTGCTCATGCGGTCAATATCGCGGGGCTGATTCAGGCGACGGCCCACTGGCTGCTGACCGAGCGCCCGTTCAGGCATCAGGAGCGGGATTATCTGCTGTACAAATTCAACCGCTTTCAGGCTTGTCGGTATGGTCTGGAGGGAACATTGACCGATGTCCACACCGGCGACCATCACCTGCTGTCTGATGACACGCTGCGCCTGCTGGAGAATGTCGCCTCCTCCGCAGATAACGTCGGCGCCGCCAGCGCCATTAACGCTCTGCGCCTACAGGTGAAAAACGGGCTGAATGAAGCGCGGCAGATGCGGGAGTTTGTGACGGATGGCGGTTCGCTGATTGGGCTGGTGAAAAAACATTGCGAGATCTGGGCGGGTCAGTAGGCGACGATTTGCGTTACCCGGCGATATCCCGGACAATGGCTTTTTAACTCAAGTTTAACAATGCCATGAAACACCCGCTTGAATCGTTGATGACCGCTGCCGGCATCCTGCTGATGGCTTTTCTCTCCTGCCTGCTGCTGCCTGTGCCCTCACCTGGCATGGTGCTGGCGCAAAAGCTGGTTGCGACCTTCCATTTAATGGATCTCAACCAGCTTTACACCCTGCTGTTTTGCCTGTGGTTTTTAACGCTTGGCGCTCTCGAATATTTCGTGATCCGCTTTATCTGGCGTCGCTGGTTTTCGCTGGCTGACTAAGCCGGTGAAATCCCGCATACCGTGAACCAGCGCTTCACACCACGCGGCGTAATCGTGCCCGCTTGACCACGGATGGAAACTCACCGGATAGCCTTTTTCACGTAGTACCTGCGCAAATTCCAGCGTGTTGCGATAAATACCGCCGTCCGGGCCTTTGGTTTCAAAGCGGCCAGCCTGCAACCAGAAGCGGACAGGATAACGCGGCGAATTCTGGTACTGACGCGTCAGCCAGCTGGCCTCCTCGTCTTTTGGCGCCCACCAGTACGAACCGGATAAACTCAGCACGTTACCGAACAGACGCGGATAGCGCAACGCGACCCAGGATGACGCCAGCCCCGCCATAGCTGGAGCCCGCCAGCACCGTTTTTTGTCGTTGCGTAGTCACCCCCTGCTGACGCAGCCAGGGCAATAATTCATGCGCCATAAAGTCGGCAAAAATCAGGGTTCGGCGGCAGCTCTTTCGCCCGTCTGGCGTGATCGAGCGTATCAATAAACACCACGTTTATCGGCGGCAGTTGATGGCGCGCGATCAGCCCATCCAGCACGCGATCGATATGATAATCATCAAGATACGTTTTGCCGTCAAACAGCATCAGCGTCCAGCGTGCCGGTTGCGCGCTGTGTGGGCGATAAATCGCAATTTCACGACTGTTGCCCAGACGTTCGCTGAACAATGTTTTGCGCGTAAGCGAACCGTAACGAACAGGCTGCGCGGTAGCTTGCGCAGAGCAAAACCGCGCGGGACTCAGATCGAGAAGGGAAAACTGATTCCAGCGATCGGCATACTTCTCGCCAAGCGTCAGCGGGTTAAGCGGATCTCTCTGCGCGCTGACCAGAATCGCCCGCCGCTGATCGCGCGGCGAACCGTTCACCAACGGAACATCCGGCGCCAGTTTGTACTGCATTACCGTATCCGCAGGCACCACATAGCTGCGGAACCAGACGTCGGAATCGCCCAGGCGGAACAGGGGATCGTGATCGCCTGCCGGAGAACCGAGAATAAAAACGTTCTGCTTCGCACCGCGCCACAGAAACGTAACCCGCTTATGGCTGTCGTCAACCGGCTCCACCAGCGGCGTGCCGTTGCGCTGTAGATCCTGCCAGAAATGGGCGGTTCCGGCTCCTGCCGCCAGCGCTTTTTCCAGTTGCTGCAAGGTTGGGCTGACGGGAGCGACGCGCTGTATTTTCGGCAGCGGCGTGGTCTCTTTCATCTGCCATGTAAACCGCCAGCGAGCGCCCTCATTACCGTGCAACACCAGCGAGGTGGCCTGTTGTACCGGCAAAGAAAACAACAGCTGATGCTCGCCATCGGCTGGGCCACCTTCCAGTAAAGTACGGATGCGACGGTTCTGGCCGTCCAGCAAACGAGCATCGGTAATCCCCGACAGAGTGGCCGAAACATAATTTTCACTCAGCGCGGGAAGCACAAAGCAGATCTCGCCGCTGGCATCAAATTTCCCCTGCTGCTCTCCCTGAACGGAGGGCGTCGAACACGGCATCGCCTGAGCCGACATCGTCCCCAGCCCAATCACCAAACCACTCCATGCCATCTTCATTAACGGTGCTTTCCTGATGAAATTTGTTAACAACGCTAATGCAAATGGTAATGATTTGCAATAACATCTGTCGCGTTTAATGAGGATGGCAGTCCGGCATTTGTCTGACAGGACGACCGGACAATTTCAGGTATGGCATAGAAAAGGATGCTAAATGATATTTAAAAATAACAAGATAATGCAGCTCTGGGTTCTCAGTCTGGCGACCGTCAGTACGACGACGCTTGCCAAAACGCAGGAGGAGACCATTCTGGTGACGCAAGGCGTCAGCCAGGAACCCACTGCGCCGGTGAAGGGAATGGTGGCGACCAAAACCCTGTCGGCAACCAAAACCTCCGCGGAGCTGGTAAAAACGCCGCAGTCCGTCTCCGTCGTTACCCGCGACCAGATGGACGCGCTGGACGCCACCTCCGTCTCCCAGGCACTGCGCTACACCGCCGGGGCATTTACGGAGTATCGCGGCTCATCCAACCGTAACGATGAAGTGTTTGTACGCGGCTTCAGCTACGTTCCTAAATTCCTTGATGGTCTGAGCTTTGGCGCAACGGCGTCATCGCAAACCGGCACCGTTGATCCGTGGCTGCTGGAGCGGGTAGAGCTGGTACGCGGCCCGGCTTCGGTTCTGTTTGGCCAGGTGAACCCCGGCGGGCTTATCAGCATGACCAGCAAACGCCCTACCAGCGAACCGATTCATAAGGTTCAGTTCAGCACCGGTAATCGCGATCTGGCGGAAGGCGCATTTGATTTCGGCGGCCCGCTGAGCGATGACGGCCGGGTACTGTATCGCCTGAACGGGATCGCCCGCACTCAGCATAACCAGGTTGAAGACTATAAAGATTCGCGCGTCGCGATTGCTCCGGCTATCACCTGGTATCCAAACGATCAAACCCGTTTCACGCTGCTGACCAGCTACCAGAAAGATCCCGATGCGGGCTACCGTAACTTCCTGCCTGCTTATGGCACCGTCACCAGCGCTAACGGAAAATATATTCCGCTCGATTTTAACGTCAGCGATCCTGATTACGATCAGTCATGGCGTGAGCAGACGATGGTGGGTTATGAGTTTGAACATCAGTTCAATGACATGATGACCTTCCGCCAGAATGCCCGCTATGCCAGCATTAAGCAAAAATACCGCTATCTGGTTTACTTCAACAGCAAACCGGAAAGCACGCTGCTCAGCCGTCGCGCCCAGCATGAGGAGCGTACGACCAATGAGTTTGGCATTGATAACCAACTGGAAGCACAGTTTGCGACCGCGCAGATGAACCATACGCTGCTCGGCGGGCTGGATTACAAGTCCAGCAACGACAGGCAACTGTTAATGCGCGGTTCCGGCTCGCAGTACGATATGGACTGGACGCACCCGGTTTATGGCGTAAACGTCGATGAAAGCACCTTCAGCACCGCCAGCCACGAACAGCAGAACCTCGATCAGATGGGCCTCTATTTGCAGGATCAGATGAGCTGGAACAACTGGGAGCTGCTGCTCTCCGGGCGCTATGACTGGACGGAAGTTCGCACCACCGATTACATCAACAGTGAGAAAACGCAGCAGAACGACAACAAGTTCACCTGGCGTACCGGCTTGCTGTATGCCTTTGATTTCGGCCTCTCGCCGTACATCAGCTACAGCACCTCGGTAATGAGCCTAATCTGCAAAACCAACCGCGCGCCGGGCAGCGCGCCGTTTAAAACCCACTACCGTAAACAAACTGAAGTGGGCGTGAAGTATCAAGCCGGTGGATAACACGCCTGATGTCGCTGGCGTTATACGATCTCAAACAGAGCAATGTGTCCACTTACAACAGCACGCTGGGCTGGTTCGAAAACGCGGGGGAAGTGCGTTCCAAAAGGCGTGGAAGCGGAAATTCACTCTTCACTGTGGGATAGCGTCAACCTGATTGGCTCGTATACCTACACGGATGCGGAAACCGTCAACACCACGGTAGCGGGTACGGAAAGGGAAAACCCCTGCCCGTATTCCTGCCCACATGGCTTCCGCCTTCGCCAGTTATACCTTCCCCGGCGGCCGCTGAAAAGCCTGACGACCGGCGTGGGCGTGCGCTACATCGGCACCAGCTACGGCGATGCGAAAAACACCTTTAAAGTGCCGGCGGTGGATCTGTATGACGCGATGGTGAGCTACGAACTGGGAGAACTGAACAGCAGCCTGAAAGGCGCAGCCGTACAGTTTAATGTCAATAATATCGCCGATACGAAATACGTGGCCTCTTGCGCCAGCGACACCGCCTGCTTCTATGGCGTAGGTCGCACGGTTACGGCAACAGTGAGCTATTCCTGGTAAGAAAGATTCCCGGCAGCCAGGCGCTGCCGGGGAAACTCAGTGCGTACGGCTGTGATTCTCTTTACGGTAGGCACCCGGCGGCTGATTAAAGGTTCGGGTGAAGATCCGCGTAAAGGTCTGCTGCGAATCAAAACCGTACTTCAGGCAGATGTCATACACCCTTTGGTCAGTATCGCGTAAATCACGCGCCGCCAGCCGCAGCTTACGCTCCCGGATATAGCGCCCCAGACTCTCCCCTTTGTACTGCATAAACAGGCGTTGCAGATGCCATTTGGAGTACCCGGCGTGGCGGGCAATATCATCAATGCGCCAACGGTTGATTTAAATTATCATCAATCCACTCGACAATAGTGTCGATTACCTGAGCGGAAATGGTCATCGTGCTCTCCCCCTCCGAAAAATGGTCGCTTATTCCCACCAGGCCGTAAACTGCTGGGTCGGATCGGCCAACATCACCGGTTCTCCCAGCGTCGGCGTCAGCAGACGGTAGCGTTTATGACGACTCGCCAGCGCCAGACGTTTATACGGATCGTCCCAGCTGTGTTTCGCCAGGACAAAACGCCCGGCATGACCGGGTAAAATCGCTTTTTGCGCGCAGGTCCTGCGCCGCCTGCGCGGTCTCTTCCGGCATCATGTGAATGTATCGCCAGTCCCGGTCGTACTGACCGTTTTCCATGATGGCCAGATCGACTGAGCCGAACTGTTCTCCAATCGCCTTAAAATGCGGCCCGTAACCGGAGTCCCCGCTGTAATAAACCTTCTGCTCAGGCGTCTCAAACATAAAACTCGCCCACAGCGTCTGGTTACGTTTGAGCCCCCGACCAGAAAAATGGCGCGCGGGCAGGACGTGGATCAGCAGCGCGTCATCGATCCTGACGGACTGGTTCCAGTCGCGCTCGTCGATAATCCCGCCATTCATGCCCCAGTAGCGCAAATGCGATCCCACACCCAGCGGCGTAATGACCCGCTTAATCTTCGGCATCAGCGCTTTGATGGTGGCGTAGTCCAGATGGTCATAGTGATCGTGCGAGATGATCAGCAGGTCGATCTCCGGCATATTTTGCGCCGTCCAGGGGTAGTCTCCGGCAAAGGCTTTATTCAGAAACGAAAACGGCGCCGCATAGCTGCTGAATACCGGGTCGATCAGAATGCGTTTTCCCGCCAGTTGCAGATACCAGGAGGAATGGCCCAGCCAGATGAGCGTGTCCCGATCGCGCGGTACGCTGGCGAGATCGGTGTTTACCAGCGGCAACGGTTGGGCAGGCCGCGCATTTTCACGTTTAGCGACCAGAAACTCCCACCATGCGGCGAGCATCCCCTTATCCCCGGTGTAACCGGGAGTGGGTAATTGATTATGAAACTGTCCATCACGATAGTGTGGAGACTGTTCCACCAGGCTCAGTTGAGCGCCCTGCGGCACCTGACCAAACCCGGCGTTAAGGACAAACGGCAGACTCGCTGTAGAAGCAATAAGCATAATAACAACCACACAAATTGTGAGACGCTTCATATCCTGATCCGAAAACGCGCCCCTTTCCGCTGGTTTGCGCGACTGTCACTTGATTATGAGTGAGTAAGCACTCATTATAGAAAGCGAAGGAATCTCGTCAAGATGATTTTCAATCTTTGACATTCACCGTTGCGGCGCTGCAAAGAGCGTGTTTCAATCATGTTTTTTACATCATTAAGGGTAAAGTGTAGTGGCTCGTCCGAAGAGTGAAGACAAAAAACTGGCGTTACTGGAAGCCGCAACAAAAGCGATCGCGCAATCCGGCATTGCCGCCTCCACCGCCGTCATTGCTCGCAACGCAGGTGTTGCTGAGGGAACATTGTTTCGCTATTTCGCGACAAAAGATGACTTAATCAACGAGCTTTATCTGCATTTGAAGCAGGATCTCTGCCAGTCGATGATGGCGAATCTGGACCGCTCAATCACCGACACCAGAACCATGACGCACTTCATCTGGAACAGCTACATCAACTGGGGCCTGAACAACACTAACGGACACCGCACCATCCGCCAGCTTGCGGTTAGTGAGAAAATCACGAAAGAAACCGAGCAACTGGCGGACGATATGTTCCCGGAACTGCGCGATCTCTGCCATCGTTCGGTTCTGCCCATTTTCATGTCTGACGAATACCGCGCCTTTGGCGATGCCCTGTTCCTCACCCTGGCGGAAACCACGATGGAATTTGCCGCCCGCGATCCGGCCCACGCAAATGAGTACATCTCGCTGGGTTTTGAAGCGATGTGGCGCGCCCTCACCCGCGAGGAAAAATAATGGACGCCAGACGCTGCATCGTTGTGCGAAACGCATCGCGCTCGAACTGCCTTTCACCGAACACTGCTGGCCGTTCGGCCCGGAGTTTGATGTCTTTAAAGTCGGCGGCAAGATATTCATGATCGTTTCAGAACAACGCGGCCGTCGGTTTGTGAACCTGAAGTCCGATCCACAGAAATCCCTGTTAAATCAGCAGATTTATCGCAGTATTGAACCCGGTTACCACATGAACAAAAAACACTGGATTTCCGTTTACGCAGGAGACGATATCACACCATCGCTGCTCGCCGACCTGATCGGCGACTCCTGGAATCTGGTGGTGGATGGTCTGGCTAAAAAAGATCAAAAGCGTCTGCGCCCCACCTGATTTATCGTTGATATCGATAAGTGTTTTCGCACTTTTCTCTCTTATCTTTTATGCGCTAACCCTGTACCCTGCTGGCACGAAAACGCACCCGCAGGGTATTAAAAAACATCAGGAGTATTTATGGATATCGTTTCTGTCGCCTTAAAACGCTACTCCACGAAGGCGTTCGATCCCAGCAAACAACTGACCGCAGACGAAGCGGAAAAACTCAAAACATTGCTGCAATATAGCCCTTCCAGCACCAACTCTCAGCCGTGGCATTTCATCGTCGCCAGCACCGAAGAAGGGAAAGCGCGCGTTTGCGAAATCCGCCGCCGGTAATTTCGTGTTTAACGAGCGCAAAATGCTGGATGCTTCCCATGTCGTCGTGTTTTGCGCAAAAACCGCAATGGACGACGCCTGGCTGGATCGCGTTGTCGATCAGGAAGATGCCGATGGCCGTTTTGCCACGCCGGAAGCCAAAGCGGCAAATAACAAAGGCCGTCGCTTTTTCGCGATCTGCACCGCCGCGACCTGAAAGATGACGATCAGTGGATGGCGAAACAGGTATACCTGAACGTTGGCAACTTCCTGCTGGGCGTCGCCGCGATGGGTCTGGACGCCGTACCGATTGAAGGCTTCAACGCCGCGGTTCTTGACGCTGAATTTGGCCTGAAAGAGAAAGGTTATACCAGCCTGGTCGTAGTGCCTGTCGGCCATCACAGCGTAGAAGATTTTAACGCTGCGCTGCCGAAATCCCGCCTGCCGCAGGAAACCACCCTGACGGAAGTCTGATTTCTTGTTATGCCGGATGGCGGCTGCGCCTTATCCGGCCTACGGAGCACACATTATTGTAGGCCCGGTAAGCGTAGCGCCACCGGGCATTTTACTGCTTATCCAGCCACGCCAGCGCCTGTTCTCCGGCCTCATCCATCGGTAAATACACCAACAACCGGGAGCCATTACGCGGTGCGGAATACCAGTACATCTGCTGCAAACTAAAACGCCCTAACCGGGGATGGAGAAAATTCTTCACCTGGTTTTCCACGCCACGCACTTCATAACGCTGATGCCATAACGCTTCAAACTCAGAAGATGCGGCGAAAAAGCGCGCCAGTTTATTTTCCCACCCCCGGATCGCCACGGTGTTCCGCCATTGCCGCACGGAAATAAGAGACAAACGTCGGCAGCACGTCGCGGTTTTCTATGCGGCTGCGCCAGGTTTCGTTGGTGAGGTAGAGGTAAATACAGTTGCGATCGTCATCCGGGATCGTGGCAAAATCCACGCCCATCAGCCGACAAAAACTCTCATTCCACGCCACAATATCAAAATTAGGTTTCTGAATGCTGGCTGGCTGCGGCATCAGGCTGTCAAGCATACGGCGGGTTCCCGCACTGATCCCCTCGCACACGGTGATCTGCGTCGATTCCGGCGGCGTCAGCCCGGCCAGTACAAACAGGTGTCGGGTTTCCAGCGGGCTGCATTGCAGCGCATTCGCAACGCCAACCAGTACCGACTCAGAGGGATTCACTTCCCGCCCCTGTTCCAGCCAGGTGTACCAGGTCACGCCAACTTCCGCCAGCATCGCCACCTCTTCGCGGCGCAGACCGGGCGTTCGCCGCCGACCGACGCGCGGCAGCCCCATACGTTGCGGATCGAGGCTTTCCCGCCGGGCGCGTAAAAATGCGCCGAGCTGCTTCCGGTTGTCTGCGGTTGCATCACCGTGGGCTCACGTCGCGTCATCACCGTCATATTACCTCCAGCATGGTAGTACCAATACCAGTATAATCAGGAACTGGTACCCGTTTAATTCTTCAGTAATGCTACGTCCATCTGTTGAATGACGCAATGGAGTTACCATGAATACGTCAGTCGTTTCACTCAGTCGCACCGGGCTATCGCTCTTGCTGACAGGCCAAATGCTGCCGCTTATTGATACATCGATTACCAACGTCGCCCTGGAGTCCATTACCCGGTCTTTACAGGCGACAACGACGCAACTGGAGTTAATTGTCGCCCTCTATGGGATTACGTTCGCGGTCTGTCTGGCGCTGGGGAGCAAGCTCGGCGATAACTACGGTCGCCGCCGCCTGTTTATGTGGGGAGTCGCATTCTTTGGCGTCGCCTCCCTGCTCTGCGGTCTGGCGAATTCTATTCACATGCTGCTGGGCGCCCGTATTTTTGCAGGGGGCTGGCGCGGCGTTGATCGTGCCGCAAATTCTCGCCACGCTTCACGTCACGCTAAAAGGAAGCGCGCACGCAAAGGCCATCAGTTTGTATGGCGGTATTGGCGGCATTGCCTTTATCGTCGGTCAAATGGGCGGTGGCTGGCTGGTCTCGGCGGATATCGCCGGGCTTGGCTGGCGCAACGCATTTTTTATTAATGTCCCGGTCTGCCTTCTGGTACTGGCATTCAGCCGCCGCTACGTTCCCGAAACGGCCAGCGAAACTCGCGCTGACATCGACTGGTTGGGCACCGTCTGTCTGGCCGCCATCCTCTGCTGCCTGCTTTTTCCTATGGCGCTAGGGCCAGAAACCGGCTGGCCCTGGCAGGCTCAGGCGGCGCTATTTGCCATTCTCCCGCTGGGATGGTGGATGCGTAAAAATGCGCTCCGGCAGGAGCTGCGCCACCAGCACCCGCTTCTGCCGCCGCGCCTGTTACGGCTGACCAGCATCCGTTTCGGCATTCTGATCGCATTGCTGTTTTTTAGCGCCATGGTCAGGTTTTATGTTCTGTATGGCGCTGACTCTGCAAATGGGTCTGGGGATGGCGCCGTGGGAATCCGGCAACAGCTTTATCGCCCTCGGCGCGGCCTATTTCATCTCGGCCTGCTACGCACCGCGATTGATTGCGCGTTACAGCATGGGGCGTATTCTGTTGATGGGTCTGGCGATTCAGATAGTCGGCTTAGCCGGGTTAATGATGACCTTCTGGCATTCGGGCATGCAAACATCCACCTTCGCGCTGGCGCCGGCAACGGCCCTGATAGGTTATGGACAGGCGCTGATCGTGAACAGCTTTTATCGTATCGGCATGCGCGATATCAGCACGCAGGATGCCGGAGCCGGAAGCGCCATTTTAAGCACGTTGCAGCAAGCCACATTGGGGCTTGGCCCGGCGGTGCTGGGGGCGTTATTTTTGCATCTGCAACACAATAGTCACGGCGATTATACACAGTCGGTGATCGGTTTTCTGGCCGTCGAAGCCGCCATGATGCTCAGTCTGGTTCTGGCGACATTATGGTTTCGCCGCGCATTGAATATCAATGCAACCCGCCCCTGTATGGCGTCAAAATAGCAAACCTGCATCGTGCAATTTGCATAATATCCGCACAGCGGTCATCATAGACCGCTGTTTATAAAGGAGACGTTATGCAGGAATTAATATCTCAGGTAGAAGAACTCGGGATCGAAATGAATCACACCACTTCGCTGGTGATGATTTTTGGCATTATTTTCTCACTGCCATCATTGTGCATATTATTTTGCATTGGGTGGTGCTGCGAGCCTTTGAAAAGCGCGCCAGCGCCAGTTCACGCCTGTGGCTGCAAATCATTACCCAGAATAAATTATTTCACCGCCTGGCGTTTACGCTCCAGGGGATTATCGTCAATATTCAGGCTGTGCTCTGGCTACAAAAGGGGACTGAGGCAGCTGAGATATTAACCACCTGCGCACAGCTGTGGATCATGATGTATGCCCTGTTATCCGTCTTTTCATTACTGGATGTTATTCTCAACCTGTCGCAAAAATTCCCGGCGGCCTCTCAGCTTCCGCTGAAAGGGATATTCCAGGGCATCAAGCTCATCGGCGCCATTATCATCGGTATTCTGATGATCTCCCTGCTGATAGGCCAGTCTCCGGCCATTTCTCATTAGCGGTCTCGGCGCGATGGCCGCCGTCTTAATGCTGGTGTTTAAAGACCCCATTCTCGGTCTGGTCGCGGGTATACAGGCTTTCAGCGAACGATATGTTGAAGCTGGGCGACTGGCTGGAAATGCCGAAATACGGCGCGGACGGCGCGGTGATCGATATCGGCTTAACCACCGTGAAAGTGCGCAACTGGGATAATACCATTACCACCATCCCCACCTGGTCCCTGGTTTCGGACTCTTTCAAAAACTGGAGCGGCATGTCCGCCTCTGGCGGTCGCCGAATTAAACGCAGCATCAGTATCGACGCCACCAGCATTCATTTTCTTGATGAGGATGAGCAGCAGCGTTTATATAAAGCGCATTTGTTAAAGCCCTATTTAACCACCCGTCATCAGGAAATCCAGGAATGGAACCAACAGCAGACTGCGCCGGAATCCGTACTCAATCATCGTCGAATGACCAATATTGGCACTTTCCGCGCCTACCTGAATGAATATTTACGCCACCATCCGCGTATCCGCAAAGATATGACCATGATGGTACGCCAGCTTGCGCCGGACGATCAGGGTTTACCCATTGAGATTTACGCGTTTACCAATACCGTGGTGTGGCTGGAATATGAAAGTATTCAGGCCGATATTTTCGACCACATTTTTGCCGTGGTCGAAGAGTTTGGCTTACGGATTCACCAGTCCCCTACAGGAAACGATATTCGCGCGCTGTCCGGGGCGTTTCAGCGCTAATATCAGGTACTGGCGCGGGAAATATAGCCGCCAGTCCATCATCACCCTTTCGGTTGACGCATCCGGGTGTTCAATCCGGTTCAGCAGCAGCCCGACCGCTTTACGGCCAATATCGCGGGAAGGCTGCTCGATAGTGGTCAGTTGCGGGGAGACCATCTCCGCCAGTTCCGTACCGTCAAAACCCACGACGGCGATATCCTGCGGGATGCGCAATCCGGCGTTGGCAATGGCGCGCATGGCGCCTGCCGCCAGAGTATCCGATACCGCAAAAACCGCATCCGGGCGCGTTTCTGCCGCCAGCAAAACGTCCATCGCCGCCATTCCGGCGCTGGAACTCAGTTCGCTGGCATACTCTACCGCCTGATAATCCAGAGACCAGGCATGAAGCGCCGCCTTATACCCCCGCTCCCTCAGACGCGCATATTTATAGCTTAAGTCATGGTTGATCAGCGCAATCCGCTGATACCCCTTTTCGACCAGATGGGAGATGACCGACTGTGCGGCATCAACGTCATTGATCCCCACACAGGAGACCGCGCCTTTATCGGCGTATTCCGCGCACTGCACCCACGGCGCATCGCCGATCATGGTGGTCAGCTCCGGTAATTTTGAAAACGCGTCCATAGTGATAATGCCATCGACAATTTTCCCCGAGAGCAGTTTCAGCGCCGATTTTGAACGCGCCATATCCGAGCCTGAATTACACAGCAGAATGCGATACCCGTTTTTCTCCGCCTCTTCTTCAATGCCCTTCACCACTTCTGCGCAAAAAGGGTCGCAATATTTGAAACCATCACTAGAATCATTGAACTGCGCGCGGTGCGAAGCTGGCGCGCCAGCAGGTTGGGCTGATAGTTACTTTCCTTGATGGCTTGCAGCACGCGCTCGCGGTTTTTGGCTTTGACGGTATCACTGTTATTGAGCACGCGTGATACCGTCGCCACCGACACACCGGCGAGCTGGGCGATTTTTTGAATAGACATAACGGCGACACATCCTGCGGTTTGCGCTTTGTGTTGAGGCTACCATAAAATCGCCCTCCGGCGAACCGGGCGAAGGTTTACCGCATCACGCTCACCCACCGCTGGTGTTGATGGCTTTTCACAATGGCGTCAATGATATACATCACGTCAGCACCGTCCGCGAACGAGGCAAAACGACGCACCTCCGGCGCGGGCATTTTTCCTGCCTGCACCGCAAGATAAAACTGCTGCATCAATGTTTTTAAAGGCATCCGGCCAGCCCTCCAATATGCCCACCGGGAAAGTGCGCGCTGCCAGCCACATCCGCGTTCATTAATCCGGGATCGTCCGTCAGGATCTGATTCGCCTGCTGCCGGGTGGCCGATCCACAGCTGCTGCGGCACTTCCTGATCCCAGGCCCAGCGAACAGTGACTGCCGTTAATCTCAAATGTCAGCTGGTTTTTCCGCCCGGCGCTCACCTGTGAAACGCTGAAACAGCCTTTGCTGCCGTCATCAAAACGTACCAGCACCGCGCCTCCTGTCTTCCGTGCTGACCGGTTTATCTACCCACTGGCGTTCCGTGAGCGGCTGAGTAAACGTCGAGCCCCCTTCCACGCTGGCCTTACGCGTTGGCCAGACCGTGGCAAGATCCGCCATCACCTCCACAATCCGCTTTCCAGTAACAAACTGCACCGTGTCGCACCCCAGTGTGAACCGATATCCGCCACCGCGCGTGAGCTCCCGCCAAGCGCGGGGTCTACGCGCCAGTTATAGTCGGTTTCCAGTAGCATCCAGTCCTGCAAATAACTGCCCTGCACGGAAAACTGCCGCCCGACGCTCCCGGCGCGTACCATGCTGGCGGCCTGCTGCACCATCGCAAACTGCCGGTAGACAAAACTCACGCCATGCACCACCCCCGCCTGCTCCGCCAGCGCGGCCAGTTCACGCGCTTCATCCGGCGTCATGCAGAGCGGTTTTTCGGAGAACAACCAGACAACCCCCGCCCGCAACACCTGGCGATTGATGTCGGCATGAAGGTGGTTTGGCGTGCAGTTGTGTACCACCCTGCAATCCCGGATGCGCCAGTAATGCCTCCACGCCTGCCGTAAGCGTGCGGAACGTTTAACGCCCGGGCTTTCTCCTGCGCCTTCTCCCAGCGAACTGTCGCAAAGCGCAACCACCGATACGTTTCCCGGTCGGCGCAAGGCTTCAATATGCGCAGGCCAATAAACCCGGTTCCGATAATGCCAACCTGAATCATTTACGTACCTCATCACCCGCAGCGAAATCATCAAACGCATGCTCAGAAACCGGAATAATATGACGGCGAATAAATTCACTGCCCTCACGCGCGCCGGTGGCGGCTTCTTTCAGGCAGCACTCCCACTCCAGTACCGCCCAGCCGGGGTAATCATATTGGGCGAACTTGCTGAACAGCGTTTTGAAATCCACCTGTCCGTCGCCCGGCGAACGAAACCGCCCGGCCCGCTCAATCCAGGGTTGATACCCGCCGTATACGCCGCTACGGCTGCTGGCGCGATACTCGGCATCTTTCACATGAAACGCTTTAATGCGCGAGTGGTACACATCCACAAAGCCCAGATAATCCATCTGTTGTAGCAGCAGGTGGCTGGGATCGTACAGAATATGGCAACGCGGATGATCGTCGACCAGTGCTAAAAAACGCTCGAACGTGACGCCATCGTGCAAATCTTCGCTGGGGTGAATCTCATAACACACGTCCACGCCATGCTCATCAAAGCAGTCGAGAATCGGTCGCCAGCGGCGCGCCAGTTCGCTGAACGCCTCGTCAAAACGCTGACGATTATGCGGCGGCCAGGGGTAAAAATAGGGCCAGGCGAGCGAACCTGAGAAGGTGGCATGTGCGGTCAGCCCCAGTTTTTGCGAAGCGGCGGCAGCCTGTTGCAACGTCTGCGTCGCCCATGCCTGTCGCGCCTGCGGGTTTCCGCGCACCGACGGCGGCGCAAAACCGGCAAACGCCTCATCATAGGCCGGGTGTACCGCAATCAGTTGACCTTCAAGATGGGTCGATAATTCACTGATGACCAGGCCGTGATCCGCCAGCATCCCGCGAATATCATCACAGTAGGTCTGGCTCACGGCGGCCTGTTCAACATCAAACAACGCTTTATGATTGCAGGGGATCTGCAAGGCCTTATAACCCAGCCCTGCCGCCCAACCGGCCAGCCCTTCCAGCGTATTAAACGGGGGTTGCCCCCCGATAAACTGCGCCAGAAAAATACCCGGTCCCTTAATGGTTCTCATAACCCCTCCTGAAAATTACGCCTGCTCTTTTTCGTCATACTTGAAAGCGAAAAGGAAAATCGCGGCAATCACCGCAGCGGCCACTGCCGGGAGCCACCAGAACGTCACCCAGGCCAGGGGAACCGCCTGCCCCGCCACCAGGCGGTTGTACAGCGCACCGGAGATCTGCGAGCCGAGCAGCATACCGATGCCATAGGTAAACATGACGATCATACTTTGCGCCTGCCCTTTCACCTTTTCTCCAGCAATGCGGTCGGTATAGATAAAACCCACGACAAAGAAAAAGTCATAGCACACGCCATGAAGCAAAATACCGAGATAGAGCAGGAAGCGCCCCTCTTCGCTGATGCCGAGCGCAAAGAAGGCATAACGGACAAACCAGGCGCACATCCCGATCAGCAGCATGTATTTCACTCCCAGGCGGCGGAACAGGAAGGGGATCACCAGCATAAAGACGATTTCGGAACATCTGGCCGAATGACATCGCGGTGCTGACATCGCCCACGCCAGCATCCGCCAGGAACGAGGCGGTATAGGCGTAGTAAGTTCCCAGCGGCACGGAGATTAAACGTCGCGCAAAGCGAGAACACAAAGAAGTGGCGGGTCTTGAGTAATGCAAACGCATCAGCGCCAAAAAAGATCGCGTATCTTCACCGGCAACCCCTTCGCTGGCGCAGGGGTGTGCGGCAGCGTCAGGCTGTAGAGCGCCAGAATCACAGAGCAGAGCGCGGCAAGCGTGAAGATCCCGGTGGTGTCGGAAATCCCCGTCACGCCGATAAAAATACCGGCCACAATCCAGCCAATCGTGCCGAACACGCGTACAACCGGGAAGGTTTTATCTTTATCTGACAGGCTAATGAAAGGCGATGTTGTTGGTCAGCGCCAGCCGTTGGCATGTAGCACAGCGTATAGCCAAACAGCAGCCCGATGAGCAATGCCCCGTTTTGCGCCACCAGCGCCTGCGGCACAAACCACAGAATCGCCGCCCCCCGCCACATGCATCACCGCCATCACTTTTTGCGACGCAAAGAAGCGATCCACCAGCATCCCCAGTACAAACGGCGACAGGATGGAGGCGATCGGCCCGGCGGAAAACGCATCGGCCAATCAGCAGCGACATGTTGTACTGGGTCATCACCAGCCCAGCGTCACCGACCAGCTCCCCCCAGATGAAGAACTGTAAGAACATCATTAACGGACAGTCTCGGCACCAGCAGCCGGTACTGTACGGTCTGTTTTCCACTACTTTCGGTTGTCGACACCATTTTTTTGCCTCACCTTTAAAAAGTAATCGATTACAAATAAACTCAAAATGAAAAGTAATCGATTACAAAACAAAGATCCTGCGGATCAAATAAGAATTGCGAGGAGAGTCACGATAAAGGTGAAGTGTGGCGCGGCGCGCGATGTTGCGGGTGGCGGCTGTGCAGGCCCCGGTAAGCGCAACGCCACCGGGCAGCAGGATTAACGGGTTTTACGGCGCAGTAATTTAAAGGCAACGAACAGGAACAGTATCCATACCGGCAGCAATATCGCCGACAGGCGCATATCGTCCAATGGTACACATCAGAACCAGAATCATCGCCAGAAAAGCAATGCACAGGTAGTTCCCGGCAGGGTACAGCAACGCCCTGAACTGCGTGTCGCGACCTTTGCGCGCATCGCCGCGCGAAAACGCAGGTGCGCCAGGCAGATCATAATCCAGTTCAGCAGCAGCGTGGCGACCACCAGCGCCATCAGTAAGCCAAAGGCTTTCTGCGGCAGCAGATAGTTGATGAGTACCACCAGCGAGGTGATAGCGCCAGAGAGCACCAACGAGTTCACCGGTACGCCACGGCGACTGACGCGGGTTAAAAACTTCGCGCATTTCCCTGAACGGAAAGACCGAACAGCATACGGCTGTTGGAATAGACGCCACTGTTATAAACCGACAGCGAGGCCACCAGAATGACAAAGTTCAGCGCAGAAGCCACCACGTTACTGTCGAGATTATGGAAAATCATCACGAACGGGCTGCTGTTGGATTGCACTTCCACCCACGGATAAAGCGCTAACAGCACCACCAGCGAACCGATATAAAACAGCAGAATACGGTAAACCACCTGATTCACCGCTTTTGGAATACTTTTATGCGGATCGCGCCGCTTCAGCGGCGGTGATCCCAATAAGCTCAAGCCCGCCGAAAGAGAACATGATCACCGCCAGAGAGAGGATCAGCCCGTTCCAGCCGGGTAGCGAAAAAGCGTTGTAGCGCCAGAGGTTCTCGATACTGGCATGTTCTCCCCCGTTACCAAGAAAAGAGCATCCACAGGCCAAAGCCGATCATGCCGATAATCGCCAGCACTTTGATTAGCGCAAACCAGAACTCCGTTTCACCGTACAGGCGCACGTTCACGAGGTTAACGGCGTTGATGATAATGAAGAACGCGGCGGCCCAGATCCAGGTTGGAACATCGGGAAGCCAGTATTGCATATAGATACCGGCGGCAGTCAGCTCCCGCCATCCCAACCAGTACGAACATGACCCAGTAGTTCCAGCCGGAAAGAAAACCGGCGAAGGGGCCCCAGTATTTGTATGCAAAGTGCGCGAAAGAGCCGGAAACGGGTTCTTCAACCACCATTTCACCCAGCTGGCGCATGATGAGGAAAGCGATAATTCCGGCGACGCCGTAACCCAGCAGAACCGCCGGGCCAGCCATTTGAATGGCGGGGCCAATCCCCAGAAACAGACCTGTACCAATTGCGCCGCCCAGCGCAATCAATTGAATATGGCGGTTTTGCAACCCCCGTTGAAGCGTCGGCTCTCCGTTCGACGCAGCATCAGGCAAACTGTTGCCAGATGCAGTTGACGCGTTTTTCACGCCCTACCCCTGTATCGTTTTTATTGAAGGGGCACCTTTTAACATTTCGCTATAGTTGCCGCAAGGCACAATCCTCAGGGATGCGCCAGGCATCCCTGCCTGACGCCCCGAGGCAACGCTATTTATTATTTGTTCAGATCAATACGCACCACGCTGTCTGGCGCATCAGTCGAGTGATCTTTATTGAATTTCTGTTTCACCGTGACATACAGCGTCTGACCATCGGCGGACAGCAGCAGGCTGTTTGGATTCGGCGGCAGATCCCAGGATTTCTTCACGCTGTAATCCGTCGCGTTGAGGCTGAGCAACTTCCCGGACTCACGCTGAGAAATATAAAGTTCATTGCGTTTCGGGTTGAATTTCACCGATAAGGAATCACCCACATCCAGCTGTTTGATGAGTTTGCCCGTATGGATATCCAGCACCAGCGTGGTTTTCGCTTTGGAGTTGTCGGTAACAAACAGGCGACCGGTTTGCGTATCTTCCGCCATATTCAGTAGCAGCGCCGGTTTATCACCCAGCGGTTTCCAGCGTTTTTCTACGCGCTGCGTGCGAGGATTGATAACCAGAATTTCACCGCCGCCATTCGCGGCATAGATACGCTGCGTGCTGTCAGAATAGTGCAGACCGGTCATCCATTTACCGGTATTTTTGATGCGGGTTTTCAGCTTCAGGGTGTCGGCATCGACGACCCAGATCACCGCCGGATCGGCAACGGCGCCGATATACAGCAGGCCGTTATGCAGCAGAACCTGACGCGCGCCGTACGGGAATCCTTCCGGGTTACGTTCCGGGAAGAGCACACGGTTTTTCACTTTGCCGTCGGCGGTATTCAGCGCGCTCACGCCGCCATCCAGCGAATTGGTGACATAGACGGTTTTACCGTCCGGCGAAATCGCCATACCGAAGTTTTTCAGGTCAGTGTGGCTGGCGCCAATGGTTTTCAGCGTCTTCGGGTCCAGTTTGTAGACCACCCCGCCCTGCACATCTTTAAAACCTTCGGCGCTGGCAACGTAAAGCGCATCGCCTGACGGGCTTAACGCCATTTCATACAGTCCATCGGCTAAATCACGTTTCTGAACATCGGTCGCAACGGCTGGCGCAGTCCGGCGTTGCCTGCCGGCGCAACGGGAGGTTGAAGAACCGGAAGTGGCCGCACAACCACTTAATGCAACGGCAATCAGCAGGGCCAACGCGGATGTTGTCTTTTTCATTTTGGAAATCCTTACCTGGGTAATGTGAACCATGTGAAAAAAGCCTGATAACGTCCTTTGCACGCGGCAGTGACGTGATGAACCATCCGTGTAGAGAGGGAAAGTCTTACGAACCGTAAGCGCATTCGCCGCCAGGCCATTAAATAATAAAGAGAATGAGAACTATACTTATTCTCTTTAGCGAAGCAAGAATAATTCACCCGAAAGACGAAATTTCAAAAACGGTGGTTTGAAGTACAAGTCAGATAGACATACCTGGGCACGTCGTATAATTTTCGTGAATTGTTCTGGACGAAAAGGCTTCACACACCACAGAATATGTTTTAATTTTTTTTCTATATTTTCAAACGCGTGAGTCGGATCTACTATCTGTCACTCGTTTTTGAGTCACGTCGGGCATCGGCTGTCATGAATAAAAAATCATTAAAACGGTTAGAGATCGTCAAAAGCGCCATCGAACTTGAGGATGAGGAGATCATCCATCAGCAACTTGCGCACCTGAAAGACGCCTCTCTGGATGCGGCCATCGGCACCATTGCCCTGGCGATCGAGGAGCGACGTTTCGGCGACGCGATGCGTGAAATTGCCGCCTGGTTACAGTCCCAGCGCGCCGTCTCGACGTGGCAGGACCCCGGTATCGCCGCCAGCAAGCTGGAACTGAAGGCGCTCGAAACGCAGCTACGCGAGCTGATCGACAAACGCAATGCCCGCATCCAGATCCTCGACGACTTCAACGATTTGTATCACTTGCGCCTTGGCCCGCTCATGGGCCGTATTCTGGAGCTGCGCAAACAGCTGGCCGCCCAGCGCGCAGCGTAGGCAAGAGGCCGAACTCAGACGACGTGAAAAGGACTATCAGTCCTGCCAGCAGTATATTTCTCAGGCTATCGATCAGTTAGTGAAGCTTAAACAGCACTGGGTGAGCCTTAGCTCAACCTCCCGGGAAGCAGTGGAAACCAGAGAGCGTATTCAGCAGCAGACGGAACTTATCACCTCCCTGCTGGCGGAAATTCGCGAGCTGGAGAATGATTTCTCACGTCAGGATGACAGCGCAACCCGACAGGCGCGTGAAGAGGCCGATCACGAATATGAGGAATATCAGGAGCAGCATCAGGATGCGCAGCACCGCTATGCGCGCGATCAGCGCCTCTCTGCTGATGAACGTAATGAGCTTAAACGCCTGTGGCGCCAGGCCAGCCGACTCTGCCACCCGGACGTGGTCGCCGATGAGCTGAAAGAAAAAGCGCACCAGATGATGGTTCAACTTAACCAGGCCAGGCAGAATGCCGACCTGGCCACGATCCGTTCGCTACTTACCCAGTTGCAAAGCGGTCTGGAGCCGATGATGGCGAGCGACAGGCTGAACAATCTTGCCCATCTGCGCAGTAAGATAGAGCAACTCAGAACGCAAATTAACGCCCTGCTCAAAGAGATAAGCGAGCTGGAAACGGAGAACGCCTGGCGTCTTGCCACATCCGTAACCGACAAAGAAGCGTACTTTGCCGAGCAGGAGCGCGCATTAGCGGAAATTCGCGATACGTTGGAAGTTCAGGTAAAACATGCGGAACAAGAGATCCTCGGCCGGGTAAGGCGGAGCGTCAGGGAGTCAGGGATACCTTTGCTCACAACATCATCATGACCACCCTTTACCCTTTATAGCCGTCGAACTTTATTGCCCATTAAAAAACTAATGATGATTCTTTCGATCTCTGCTTCTTCACGCGAATTTTTAAAATCAAAACGGACAGGGAGACCTGATAACAGGAATACAGCTGATTCTCCTGCATCAAATTCATTTGACCATCACCACATCCACCACTTTTAAGTCGAGTTGCAAATAGCCGAATTGCCTCAAAATCCAGAGACGCGCCTTTTATGACGGCATCTTTATAGAGAAAACGCGTATTCGCATCCTGCGCAATTAATGCGCATCCACCCCTGGACATATTTTTAATTTTGAAAGAATAATTCTCTCCATTTTTATATCGTCCAAAGCAGTTGAAACTGTGTCCCCTTCAGGAAGGAGAAGCGCTGATGCTGGCGTCGTTGTATAAGAAAGACCATCTCGGGAATGAAATACGCCAGCGCATTCTCCATGCCGTCTGACATTTCCTGATCAATTCTGGCGTTAAATTTTATAATTCCATTTTCACTGTGAAGAATAAACGTTTGGATCTTTTTGGTGACAATATCCTTATGGTGAGGGATAACAAAATGTTCAAAATCAACTTTTTCCAGCTGCGTGACCACACTAGTGTTGGCATATTTAAGCTCTAGTTTAGTCTTCTTTTAGTAGCTCTTCACGGAAAACAGCGATAATTTCAAACTTGTTATCCTTCATCAATCCAAAACTCATCAGCAAGTCCTTATTTTTTATTCGAGATACATCTCATTCTCGTTTATGTGAAAAACGCAAAATCGTCCCCCATCCCTGGCTTTTGATTACCATAATGGATTCCAGATCAAATAATTCGTGAGAAATTAAGTTTTTAACTATTTTTTGCCGTTTTATTGATACATAAAAACATTCATAAATGATTAAAGTTAGCGTAACTTATGTGCTACACAATACAAATTTAACTCAAAATTATAACAATTTGGAATAACATCGCTGCTCGCGCCGCGATTCTGAAATAAAAAAAGAGGGATTGCAATATAAACTAAAAGGAGTAGACTGTCGGATTTTTTCATTATGCGTGGAATTTACACTGCGGCATCGTCTTTAATATTGAAGAAGATCTGGAGAACAAAAATGTAACGTCAGGAGGGAAAAAATAATAATGAACCTGAGCAGAAACACTTAAAATAAATTAACCTGTTAAGGCTTACTTTCTTTGCGGCGATAAAGACAAAATATTCGCCACGCAACAGTAATAACTTGATTTTAAAAGATAAACATAATTCACCGTTCAATACGCTATGGCATCTCATCCGGCCCATGAAGCGTACTCCACGAGCCGGACGACTGGCGCAGCAGGTATAACGTTATGAGCGCTTATGTTGATGCGTGCGCAACCACATCAGTTTATACGCCGCCGGAATGATAAATAGCGACAGCAGCGGCGCGGTGATCATACCGCCAATCATCGGCGCGGCAATACGGCTCATCACTTCTGAACCCGCCCCGGTTCCCCATAAAATAGGTAACAGACCGGCGATAATCACCGCCACGGTCATGGCCTTTGGCCGCACGCGGAGAACCGCACCGTGGTACAGCGCCTCATCAAGTTTCTCTGCCGTAAAGGTTTGTGGATTATCCAGAGACGGCTCCGCTTCAATCGCATGACGCAAGTACATCAGCATGACCACGCCAAAACTCTGCGGCGACGCCTGCCAGCGCGATGAATCCTGTTCCGGTGGCAACGGACAAATGAAAACCCATCCAGTACAGGAACCAGATCCCGCCGACCAGGGCGAAAGGAACGCTGGTAATGATCAGCAGCGCTTCCCCCACCCGACGAAACGCCAGATACAGCAGAACGAAAATAATCATCAGCGTCATCGGCACCATCAGCTTCAGCTTATGGCTGGCGCGTTCAAGAAGCTCAAACTGCCCGGAAAACGCCACGCTGGTTCCCGGTTTCAACTGCACCTTTTTCCGCGATCGCTTTTTTTCAGATCGTTAACTACCGACACCATGTCACGATCGCGCGCATCAATATAGATCCAGCTTGCAGGTCGGGCATTTTCGGTTTTCAACATCGACGGTCCTGGCGCGATCTTCACGTCCGCCACATCCGCCAGGGTAATTTGCTGCTGCATTGGCGTCAGAATCGGCAGTTGACGTAAGGTTTCCGGGCTGTCGCGATAGCGTTGCGGGTAGCGCAGGTTAATGGGATAACGCGCAATCCCCTCCACGGTTTCGCTTACCATCGCCCCACCGACTGCGGAGGTAATAAACAGTTGTACATCACCGACGGTCATCCCGTAACGGGCGGCTTTTTCACGATGAATGTCGATATTGAGGTAACGGCCTCCTTCCAGCCGTTCCGCCAGCGCCGAGGCAACGCCCGGTACGGTTCTGGCAACCTCTTCGATCTGCTCCGCCGTGGCATCAATATCAGCCAGCACGGTGCCGGACACTTTAATGCCAATCGGACTTTTTATCCCGGTAGACAACATGTCGATTCGGTTACGGATTGGCGGCACCCACAGATTCGCCAGCCCCGGCAAGCGCACCGTTTTATCCAGTTCTTCGATGATTTTGTCCATCGTCATTCCCGGTCGCCACTGATCCTGCGGTTTCAGTTGGATCGTCGTTTCCACCATCTCCAGCGGCGCAGAGTCGGTGGCCGTTTCCGCCTTGCCAGTTTTGCCAAACACGCGCGCCACTTCCGGCACCGTCATGATCAGCTTATCGGTTTTTTGCAGCATATCCGCCGCCTGCGCCGCCGAAATCCCCGGTAGCGTGGAAGGCATATACAGCAGATCGCCCTCGTTAATTTGCGGTAAGAACTCCCCGCCCACTTTATTAAGCGGCCAGATAACCGTCAGGATCGAAAGCACCGCCACCAGCAGCGTGGTCTTCGGCCAGTGCAGCACTTTCAACAGCAGCGGGTGATAAATGCGGATCAAAAAGCGGTTAAGCGGATTACTGCTCTCTGCCGGGATCTTGCCGCGAATCCAGTAACCCATCAGGATCGGGATCACCACGATCGCCAGGAAGGCCGCCCCTGCCATCGCATAGGTTTTAGTGAATGCCAGCGGGCCGAACAGGCGTCCTTCCTGCCCTTCGAGGGTAAAAATCGGGATGAACGACAGGGTAATAATCAGCAGACTGATAAACAGCGCCGGGCCCACTTCCACCGAGGCGTTCGTGATAACTTTCCAGCGCGTTTCGTTATCCAGCGGGTCGCCGGATGCTGGTGCCCCCACTCCTCCAGCCGTTTATGCGCGTTTTCGATCATCACAATCGCGGCATCCACCATTGCCCCTACCGCAATGGCGATCCCGCCGAGCGACATAATATTGGCGTTCAGCCCCTGAAAATGCATCACGATAAAGGCAATACAGAGGCCCAGCGGCAACGAAATGATCGCCACCAGCGCAGAGCGGGCATGCCACAGGAACAGCGCGCAGACCAGCGCAACCACAATAAACTCTTCGAGCAATTTGTAGCTGAGGTTATCAATAGCGCGGTCAATCAGCTGGCTGCGATCGTAGGTTGTCACGACGTCAACGCCTTCCGGCAGGCTGCTTTTCAGCGTTTCCAGCTTCGTCTTCACGGCGGAAATAACGTCCCGGGCGTTTTTACCGGAACGCAGGATCACCACCCCGCCCGCCACTTCGCCTTCGCCGTTCAGTTCAGCAATGCCCCGGCGCATTTCCGGGCCAATCTGTACGCGGGCGACATCGCGAAGGTACACCGGAACGCCGTTCTCACCAGACTTCAGCACAATGTTGTTGAAGTCATCGAGGGTCTGCAAATAGCCGCTGGCGCGCACCATGTATTCCGCTTCTGACAATTCGACGGAGGAGCCCCCCGCCTCCTGGTTGGACATATCCAGAGCCGACTTCACCTGCGCAAGGCTAATGCCATACTGCGTGAGTTTCATCGGGTCGATAACGACCTGGTACTCTTTCACCACGCCGCCGACCGAGGCCACTTCCGCCACATTCGGAATGGTTTTCAGCTCATACTTTAAAAACCAGTCCTGTAAAGAGCGCAGTTCCGCCAGATCGTGTTTACCGCTGCGATCCACCAGCACATATTCAAATATCCAGCCGACGCCGGTGGCGTCTGGCCCCATTTCCGCGCTGACGCCCGCAGGCAGTTTCCCCTGCACCTGATTGAGGTACTCCAGCACGCGGGAACGCGCCCAGTAGGGATCGGTGCCATCTTCAAAAATGACGTACACGTAAGAATCGCCAAACTGCGAGAAACCGCGCACCGTCTTCGCGCCTGGCACCGACAGCATGGTGGTCGTCAGTGGATAGGTCACCTGATTTTCAACAATCTGCGGCGCCTGTCCCGGATAGCTGGTTTTCACAATCACCTGCACGTCAGACAGGTCAGGCAGCGCATCAACCGGCGTATTAATGATGGTCCAGGTTCCCCAGATGCTGAGGAACAGCGCCCCCATCACAACCAGAAAACGGTTCGCTACGGAGCGGCGGATAATCCATTCAATCATTTGTCATTCCCTCAATGTGAATGGGCCGTATGATCGGGCGCAGCAGATTGCGCCCGCATACGATCCAGCGCGCCGGAGATATTGGCTTCGGAGTCAATCAGGAACAGTCCGCTGGAGACCACTTTTTCACCTTCGGCAAGCCCGGCGCGAATCGCCGTCACGCCTTGTGATTCATGGAACACCGAGACCTGTTTCGGCACAAAACGACCGTCGTTGTCAACGGCGATCACCCGCTGTTCCGTTCCGTTATCAATCAATGCCTTAGACGGGATTAGCAGCATCGGTTCGCTTTGCGTTTTCAGCTTCAGGTACGCATTCATTCCGGGCTTGAGCGCTTCATCCGGGTTATCAACCTGTAAGCGCAACTGGAGGGTACGGGTGGTGGCGTCCACGCTTGGCAGAATCGCCCATTTACTGATGGTGAAGCGTTTATCCGGCCACGCGGGCACGGCAATATCGAACTGCGAGGCATCTTTAATCAGCCATGCGATGGATTCAGGAACGGCCGCGCTGATCCACACCGGGTCCATCCCCTGGATTTTCGCCACCACGTTATCTTTGGCGATATTCATCCCGGCGCGCAGATCGAACGCGGTGATCACCCCATCAATAGGCGCTTTCAGGGTAAAACGGGTCTGAATTTTACGGGTTGAGACTAAGCGGCGGATATCCTCTTCCGGCATCCCGGCCAGACGCAGTCGTTCAAGAATGCCTTCCACCTGCGTTGCCGTACCGCCCGTTTCCCGCAGCAGTAAATATTCACTCTGGGCTTCAACCCAGTCAGGAATGGTCAGGTCGATCAGCGGCGTTCCTTTCTTAATTTTATCCCCCACCGTCAGCGGCCAGACTTTATCGATAAAGCCTGCGGAACGCGCCTGCACAATCACAAACTGGTATTCATTGAAACTGACGTTAGCCGGAAAAGTTTGCGCGTAGCGCAGCGGCCCACGGCGGACAGCCTCCGTCTTTAACCCTAAATTCTGCGTCTGTACCGGATCGATACGCACGCCTGGCGCAGAGGTCGTGTCTGACTCTTCGTCAGCGTATTTCGCCACCAGGTCCATGTCCATAAACGGCGATTTACCGGGCTTATCAAAGCGCGTATTCGGATACATGGGGTCATACCAGAACAGAACCTTACGGGCCTCTTTTTCGGAGGCAGGCGCAGTATCGACAGGCTGATGCGCAGATGCAAAATAAGCGTAAACGCCGACCGAGATAATCCCTCCGACGATCATACTGCCGAGAATAAGCGCGGTATTTTTTATTTTTAAAGACGCCATAGTGACTTCCATTCGATCCATTTTCTGGATCAGTTACGCGGGAGAAATGCCCGCGCTTCTGTAAACCCGGGCAAGAACAAAGAGGACAGCGAATACGCTTTACTGGCTGACCTGAATATCGCGTAATAAAGAGAGATTGCCCTGCTGAACGAAAGTAAACGCCACTTTGTCGCCGGGTTTAATGTCACCGGAAACGGGTTTCCGGGGTCAGGGTAAAGCGCATCGTCATCGCAGGCCAGTTGACCGCCGGAATAGGTTCATGATCGATAGTCACTTTTTTCGTGTCTTTGTCGATGGCTTTAACCACGCCGGTTGAATGAATCACCTGCTCCGGCTGCGCCGCTGACGCGTTATTCATCATCTCGCCGTGGTGATGTTCATTCGCCTGAACGTTAAATACCACGGCGGAGAACAGACCCAAAATCGCCGCTTTTACTGTATTGTTCATCATGCTTTCTCCTGAAAATAACGATAAATTTTTATTCCACCCAACCGCCGCCCAGCGCGGTGAACAGCGTAATTTCATTAGCCTGTCGGGCGTAATTCAGATCGAGTAACGTTTGCTGGGTTGAAAACAGAGAGCGCTCCGCATCCAGCACTTCGATATAGCTGACCGCGCCATGCTGATAGAGCGCTCTGGCGCGTTGCAGCGTAATACGCAGCGAGCTCAGATAACGCTGTTGCGCGGTTATCTGGCCGGCCAGGCTCTGGCGCAAAGCCAGCGCATCCGCCACCTCTTTAAACGCGGTCTGGATCTTCTGTTCATAATTCACAACCGATTGCTGCTGGCGAATTTCCGCCAGATCGAGGTTGGCCTGATTACGTCCGGCGTTAAAAATCGGCAGTTCCACTTTCGGGATAAAATTCCACATCCCGCTCGCAGCATTAAATAAACGGGAGAGATCGCTGCTGCTGCCGGACACCCCGCTGGTCAGGGTAATGGAAGGAAAAAAGGCCGCGCGCGCCGCGCCAATATTGGCATTCGCCGCCATCAACGTATGTTCAGCTTCCATAATATCCGGGCGCTGCAACAAGATTTGCGAGGAAAGCGACGGCGGGAGCGTCACGTTTTTAATATCTCCGCTATCGCGCGCCCTGTCATCCGGCAGCACAGAATAAGTGCCCAACAGCAATTGCAGCGCATTATTGGCCTGCGCCAGCTCGCCCTGTCGTTTCGCAATATCGCTGCGGGTGCTTTCAATCACGCCCCGCGCCTGTTCCAGAGCCAGCACGGTCGTGCTGCCGGTCAGCAACTGCTTTTCTACAAATGCGTAAGAGCGTGTATAGTTTTCCAGCGTTTCTTGTGCGATTTGCAACTGCGCGTACGCCAGCCGTTGATTAAAATAACTTTGCGCCACGTTTGAGATTAATAAGATATGCACTGCCCGGCGCGCTTCTTCGCTGGCAAAATAGTTCTGTCGGTCAGCCTCACTCATGTTTTTCAGCCGGCCAAAAAAGTCCAGATCAAAACTCAGATTCAGCCCGGCTTCATATTCGCGGGTACTGCTGCTGTCACCCTTTAATTTTCCTTCCCAGCTTCCGCTGGCATCGGAATTAAGCTGCGGATAACGATCGGCATCCGTCACCCGGTATTGCGCTCTGGCTTCCTGCACTTTCAGCGTCGCCATGCGCAAGTCACGGTTATTGCGTAACGCCTCGCCGATCAGCGACTTTACTTGCTCATCAACAAAAAAGGTTCGCCAGCCGGTCTCCTGATACCCCGCAGGCGCAGAAACCAGCGCATTCTGGCTCAGGGAGAATTGTTGCGGCACCGGCAACGCGGGCCGCTGATAGTCCGGCGCCAGCGAACAGCCAGTCAGAACAAGCATCACGCTGAGGGTAAGAAGCTTAAATTTGCGCATAGCGTTTCTCGTCCCAACGGGACTGATAACCATATAGTGAATGTGAATTTATGCCCTGTACCTTAACGAAGTGACTCTGTTCGGCCCGTGACAGGAAAATGACAAAGTTGTCATTTTCCCAATAACCGATTGCTATCCGATCCTGCTCCTCTAGAATTGAAAACCCGCCCAACCTTTGCGTGAAGGAAGACGTGATGAAGATTCTGATAGTCGAAGACGAGAAAAAAACCGGTGAATACCTGACCAAAGGTCTGACGGAAGCGGGCTTCGTGGTGGACCTGGCGGATAACGGGCTTAACGGGTATCACCTGGCGATGACGGGAGATTACGATCTGCTGATCCTCGACATCATGCTGGCCGGACGTGAATGGCTGGGATATTGTCCGTATGCTGCGCACCGCCAACAAAGGCATGCCAATCCTTCTTCTTACCGCGCTGGGCACCATTGAACACCGGGTAAAAGGTCTGGAGCTGGGGGCTGACGACTATCTGGTTAAACCGTTCGCTTTTCGCTGAATTACTGGCTCGCGTCAGAACGCTGCTGCGTCGCGGCGCGGCGGTGATGGTCGAAAGTCAGTTTCAGGTCGCGGATTTGACGCTCGATCTGGTCAGCAGAAAAGTGACCCGCAACGGCATGCGCATCACGCTCACCAGTAAAGAGTTTACGCTACTGGAGTTTTTCGTTCGCCACCAGGGAGAAGTCTTGCCCCGCTCGCTGATCGCTTCCCAGGTCTGGGATATGAACTTTGACAGCGATACCAACGCGATTGACGTTGCCGTTAAACGGCTGCGCGCGAAAATCGATAACGAGTTCGAACCGAAACTCATCCAGACCGTGCGCGGCGTGGGCTATGTGCTTGAGGTACCGGATGGTGACTAAACGCTTTCAGCGCCCTTTCTCGCTGGCGACGCGCCTGACATTTTTCATCAGCCTCGCCACCATTGCCTCTTTTTTCGCGTTTGCCTGGATCATGATTCACTCCGTAAAAGTGCATTTTGCCGAGCAGGATATCAATGACCTGAAAGAGATCAGCGCGACGCTGGAGCGAATCCTCACACATCCCGACGAACCGGAAGCACGTCGGCTGGAAATCCTAAAAAACGTTACCGCCGGTTACTCGAACGTCATTATTTCGCTGGAAGATGCCAACCAGCGGGCGATTTTTCACTCTCCCGGTTCACCTGATCTTCGCCAGTTCATCGCCAAAGCCACGCCGGATAGCAGCGCGCGTAACGGCGATGTCTTTTTGTTGTCCAGCCCGGACTTACAAAGCAAGAGGCACGCTAACGGGCACGGTACTCATTCCGCATGGCGCATGATTCGCCTGCCGGTCGGGCAACTCGCGGACGGGCAACCGGCCTACACGCTCTATATGGCGTTGTCGATCGACTTCCATCTGCACTATATTAACGATCTGAAAAATAAGCTGATTATGACGGCTTCGCTGATTAGCATGATGATCATTTTTATTGTGCTGTTCGCCGTCTACAAAGGCCATGAACCGATTCGCAGCGTCAGCCGCCGGATTCAAAATATTACGTCGAAAGACCTCGATGTGCGTCTTGACCCGCAGGCCGTTCCGATTGAGCTGGAGCGGCTGGTGCTCTCGTTTAACCATATGCTTGAACGCATTGAGGATGTTTTTACCCGCCAGTCGAATTTCTCTGCGGATATCGCCCATGAAATTCGTACCCCGATTACGAATCTGGTGACGCAAACAGAGATTGCGCTAAGCCAGACCCGCAGCCAAAAAGAGCTGGAAGACGTACTCTACTCCAACCTCGAAGAGTTTGGCCGTATGTCGAAGATGGTAAGCGACATGCTGTTTCTGGCTCAGGCCGACAATAACCAGCTCATCCCGGAGAAAAAGGCGCTCGACCTGGCGGATGAAGTCCACAAGGTGTTCGACTTTTTTGAAGCCTGGGCGGAAGAACGCGAAGTGCGTTTGCATTTTGAAGGACGCGCGTGTTGGGTATCCGGCGATCCCATCATGTTACGCAGAGCGCTCAGCAACTTGCTGTCTAACGCCATGCGCTACACCCCGAAAGGCGAAGCCGTCACCGTGCGGCTCAAAGAAATGGACAGACAGGCACAGATTACCGTTGAAAACCCCGGCGCCCCCATTGCGCCAGAACATTTACCGCGCCTGTTTGACCGCTTCTACCGGGTTGACCCTTCCCGACAGCGTAAGGGCGAAGGCAGCGGAATTGGGCTGGCGATTGTGAAATCAATCGTCATCGCCCATCAGGGAACCGTGTCCGTAACGTCCGATCTGCGCGCAACGCGCTTTATTCTGATATTGCCGAAACATGGCAATTGAAATGCAGTGATAACGACGCAGCGAAATGGAGTCTGACAGAAAGGCGAGAATAAAGACTGGCGCGCCCTGCAGGATTCGAACCTGCGACCCACGGCTTAGAAGGCCGTTGCTCTATCCAACTGAGCTAAGGGCGCACTGTGTGAAGCGATGGCTTCATGCGGATGAAACGCGTGAATTATACGGTGAGCGCCTGCTGAGTCAATGGCTTTTGTTCTGGTTGCTGAGGAAGTGTACGAATATCTTTTTTTTCTGGCGCTACGCAACTATCCAGGAAATCACCTGGTAAGAACTCGGCCTGCATAAAGTGGCATTTTAAGGATAAATGTATTTAGAAAATTAATGCGTTTACTTACTATTTCCTCCCCACTTCCCAGCTGTTCAGGATATTTTTTATGCTGAGTGTCGCCATAAAAGAACAAAATAGCCATTTCGAACACGGTCTTAAAATCATCATGACTCGTCTGACTCATCAGTGGCATCAGAAAATTCAATTTCTACCTGCTGATGATATAGACAAAGCGGATATCGCATTTTTATCGCTGGATGAAGACTGGTTTAGTGCCGGATGTTATCAGATACCGGTACATACCCGGCACCAGCAGAGAGTCATTATTTGTAATGAATACGATAAAGACAAACTTATGTTCAGGCCGTGTCTCTATATGCTGCCGCATATTTATCGGGAGGACGATGTTGATGAGATAACCAAAAAGATGGTGCTTATCCTGCATAAACGGGCACTTCGCCGCAGCGTTCCCCCTTCTGTTTGCCATTACTGTACGACTCGCCATTTCTCCATTCTGGAACGCCAGTTTTTAAAGATGGTCGCCCGCGGGCACCGGTTAAGCGAAATTGCCGTACTCCTTTCGCTGAGCGAAGAACAAACCAAATCAATTCGCCGCAGCATCATGAAGAAACTGCACGTAAAAAATGAACAGCAGTTCTTAAATTACATCAGAGTTAACCTGGGTTTTCTGCAAGAATAGACATATTCTCAATTTTCCATCCATCATGTTGAGAAATATCTCACAGATGATTAAGTAACGTCATCTACAGCGATTTTTCACATACTGCCACAATGACACTTATCATATTTCCTGATTGCACAACCGTCAGGAACCGAAAATATTCGGCGGCATTCTTTATGCCTACAGGAGTGTTTTTGTGGCAACTCGCCCGGTATTACAGGGAAATATTCTTGACCCTGCAACATTGCGCACTCAAAAGGAACGTTCTTTTTGTTGGGAATATCCTTTAAAGCTTGAACCGATAGTTCATTTATCTTCTGCCCGTACCTTTGGCTATGAAGTTCTGACTCAGGTTCCTTTTCATGTCAATACTGAGCATTTTTTTCACCACCTTCCGCCAGAAAAAATAGTGGCGTATTTTTATCAACAAGTCGCCACTATTACGCATTATCCCAAAGGCGTACATTATTTTCTTAATTTACCGCTGAAGGTATTTTTACACCTGGATTTTTTTAATTCAGGAGTAACCCCCTGCCCATCCAATCTGATCCTTGAAATCCAGGACCCAGAAACGCTTTTTTCACTTAATAGCCGCCAGCGTTCCCAACTCTATGAAAAAATAAAACAGGTTGAGTCTATCGGAATTCCCGTCTGGCTGGATGATGTCGATGAAAATTTGATCAAAGAAGTGGCTGCCGCCCGCTGGCATTTTAGTGGTCTGAAACTGGATAAAAATGCGTTCTGGGATCTAATTCTGCATCCTCAGAAACTGCGCCAGGTGATTTTTATGGGGTATAACATTGCAGATGTCATACTCATTGAAGGTATTGAAAATCATGCGCAAAAAGAAATTGCTTTTCATTCTGGCGCCCAATTAGGCCAGGGATACTTATGGCCCGCGCTTTTGCAAAACAAAGAGTAGAAAAACGGAAAGGGAAAGGATGCGCAGCGCACTTCGCAAAGAAAGACATCGCCGTTTAAGAAATACTGATTGCACTCACCACTACCATCACCTTGAACCACAGGTATTTGATCGTCTGGAATATCTGACCCAACGTCTCAATTATGCCCTACCGGACAATACAATCTCTCAGGTTATTATCACGACGGATAACTATCTCGGATATACACTGAATCGCTATTTATTTTCTGGAAAACGCACGGCGGTGTTCAGCTCTCTGGAATCACCCTCACGCAGGCTGGAAGAGACGGGGCATCAGACAATTGATTGTTGATATGGCTGGACTGGCAGTCTCCTGCTACGAAACGCTTGAGCGATTACGCCTGCTTATCCGAGAGCGAAGCGATATCCAGGTTTACTTACTGGTGCCGGATAAGGATGTTAGTCTGACGCGTTTTATGCAAAAAAGCCGGTAAGTTTTATATTCTGCAACGTCGCCAGAATCTCTCATCATTACGTAACGCCTTATTATCTCCCCCCTCCGTTCAAAATACTGATGGCACCTTTAGCCATACTGACTGGAAGATCATTTCCGCGTTATCTCAGGGTATGTCTTTAAAGGAAATCGCGCTTTTACTCAATTACGCCTTATCACCGGGTGATCTACCGACTCAATCAACTTATTACTCAGTTGGATCTGCCGCATCGACACAGTTTGCTGTATCTGATACACCGCCTTAGCGTCACTTCTCTTCACTTAATTTAACACGCTAACCTCTTAAGCTATAAGATTTTTTAAGAAATTACTTATTTTAACGCCTGACTAAATGTAAATTTTTTTACATAAAATTAATATTTACAACTATTCCTGGTATCATAGGAAAATCCCTCTTTCTCTATAATCCTTCAATTGACGGGCTCTCACGGCCTCATCGTTGAAAATTCGCCCAAAAAATCACATAACAGAAACTAAACAATTGGTTTTTTGTGTTGTTTTTATATTTAAAAAAAAATACTTTTAGCCACGAAACATTGATTCAACAGAGAATAAAACCAAACGCTATTAAACAGTCTAAAAACATGCAGAACATCCTAACAGCCAGCACCGATTTGTGTACCGTAAGCCTTTTTCCGAAAAAATAGACCAGGTATAATCCTCCCTATTCTTAGTTAATCAGAATTTTCTTTTTTGTTGGTGCGAAAATGGATATTCCCCACGCTTATTGCTCTTACGCAAAATAGTCAGTTAACAAGGATGGTATTACCTTCACCACTTCCCAGGTTCGTGAGGTATATTCTGGCTATTTGATAATTAATAGTGTCTGACGCTTATCCGCAAACGGAAGACGCGCAAACAGTCTGAGGCATACAACAATGAAACCTGCATCCGTTATCATTATGGACGAACACCCTATTGTCAGAATGTCGATAGAAGTGCTTCTCGAAAAGAATAGTAATATCCAGGTTGTCCTGAAAACCGATGACAATCGTACCGCGGTAGATTATCTGCGCACATATCCTGTGGATCTGGTCATCCTGGATATAGAGCTGCCGGGTACAGATGGATTTACACTGCTTAAACGAATCAAATCAATACAAGAAAATACCAAAATTCTTTTCTTGTCGTCTAAATCTGAATCTTTTTATGCCGGGAGAGCTATCCGGGCCAGGCGCAAACGGATTTGTCAGTAAAAGAAAGGATCTCAATGATATTTATAACGCAGTGAAAATGATCTTATCAGGATATTCTTTTTTTCCTTCAGAGACGCTAAATTTTATCAGTAATACCAGTTCACGAAAAGGTGAGCACAATGATATGCCGCTCTCAAACAGGGAGGTTACGGTACTGCGCTATCTCGCCAACGGTTTATCGAATAAAGAAATCGCAGAGCAGCTCTTGCTGAGTAACAAAACCATCAGCGCGCATAAAGCGAACATATTTTCGAAACTCGGCCTGCATACCATTGTTGAGCTTATTGATTACGCGAAGGTACACGACTTGCTGTGATCGTGGCTGACTCCCGACGAGAGATCGTTCGGGAGTACGTTATCGGGATCGGGCTTCAGTTGTAATTGATCATAAAAGTCGCATCCGCCTTTGCGACTCCCGGCTGAACGCCATCGGCCAATGCAATGTAATTCGCATAAAACGTCAGCGTAGCATTACCGTTTTCATCAACGCTTACCGCCTGGCTGGCTTGCTCAGCGGTAATCTGCTGCGATCGCTGTCGCGGATCTCCAATGGCCACTTTTTGCGCCATGACCGCATCATCCAGCGCCAGCAGCGACGTCCCCGCCGCTGGCGTTCCTGAAAAGGTCATCGACGCCGCGCCCGGCGGGCAGCCCTCAAGTTTGATGCTGAAAGGCACGGGCTGGGTGGTATCGCCGCTGGTTTTCAACTGCTTCGTGGGCCAGGTGCCCAGTTCAACCGTTTTGTTACTGTCACCGGTCACTGCGGTGCAGGTGAAGTCCACAACATTACCGCGCAGTTCAATATTAATCTCGCCCAGAGCGGTGTCAGCCCGGCAAAGCGGGCTCAGTAACACGCTGCAAAAAATAGCCAGCAAAAGTCTCATGGCTGTGCGTTCCCCTTAGTCGTAATCCACACGCAGATACCCACGAGCGGTAAAAGGCCCTTCCGTCGGTTTACTCCCCGTGATGCTTACCGGCCATGCGCGGATCCCCACGCTGGCGGCGGCGCTGTCATCCAGACGGAATGGAATTTTGCTGGCCAGATTGTTAGGCGTCAGCGGCACGCCGCCGCTGTCGGAAACGATAAAGCCCAGGTCGGGATTATCAGAGACCATCGCCTGCCCGGAGATTTTCTCCGCCTCCAGACGCATCGACAAATAGGCCTGCGCCGCGACGTTCGTACATTTTATGGCGACCGTTTTTGTCTGCGGCGTCACCCCTTCCGGGCGATTTCCCGCCCCGGCTTTGCTGAACAGCGCGGCGCCGATATCGCCAAAATCAAATTCCACAACCTGCCCGGCATTCACTTCACAGCTTTGCGGAACCTCGACTTTACCGCTGTAGCTGATGGTATAAACCGGCGTGCTCAGGGCATCGCCGGTGCTGGTGGTGACATACACCGAGAACATGGTCTGGCGGGGAATCGGCACCATGTTGATAAAAGGCCGTATCACTTTGAGTTTAAAGATCAGCTTAGAGTCCATCACGCCGAAGGGCTTTTGTTTCGGTACATTGGGGTGCGTCCCCATGCGAATATAATTACGGGGCGGATAAAATAATCCGGCAGCGCTGTCGGTGATACTCATCGCCCCCAGCAGGTAGTCATTGAGCTTGAGATACTGGAATCCTCCTTCCGTACTTTGCACGGGAAGTTCGGTCACATAGCTTCGAAAGGTATAATCCACATTCGTACCAGCAGGACACGTCGCCTGTACGCCAACCCAGCCCGATTTCTCCGGCAGCGTCACCACCTGTCCTACCTGATTATTGCTGCTGGTAAAAACATTCGACAGATCGTAAAACACATCGGTCGGCGTACCGTTCGAGTTATGGCAAACCGTCGCCCATGCCGGATTCGCCAGCAATAATGCGATGGCGCCCGGCAACAACCCTGATTTCATTTTCATCTTTTCTTACCTTTCATGACGACGGACGTTTACAGGTCGCATTAAGCAGCGTCACCGCCTGCTTCAGGCTCTCTTCAGGCAGGGAATAATGCGCCACGCAGCGGGCGTTCGCTCCCTCTCCCCACTGAATCAGCAGTTCCCCTTTCAGCGGCAGTCCGCTCAGATAAATTTGCCCGTCCTCGCCTGCCATACTGGTGACGCCGCTGGCGGTTTCGCGCACAATTGAGCCAAACGGCACCGGGCGATCGCCCTGTTTTGCGGTGACAATTGCGCGCACGCCGATTCGCGTGTCAAAGGCAGCGCGTACCAGCGCCCCTTGCGTCGGCACCACGCTGCTGACGTTATTTTCCACATCGGTGTGGTTATCCATTGAGTTGGTATCCAGCGCGACACGGTTATAGCGATATACGGTGGCATAAGGCATGACCGCATATCCGCGCCAGTCAGTTTGCACCCCGGTCTGGTTTTCTATATGCACCCCTTCGGCGCCTGGCGCTTTAATCAGGACGTTGGTATCGCCTAAAGGCTGACTGAGCGTGATGCCGTCCGCATGACCGACCGCGCCGCCAGACAGCTGCCAGTTGTAGTCATGCTGGTCTCGATCGTAGTTGTACCCCACGCCGAGCGTCCCGTAAGCCGCCTGCCAGTTCGCGCTGGCGCTGCCGCTGTAGCCATTGGTGCTGCTGTGTCCCTGGTTCACGCTGTAGCTCAGGTTACGCCCGTCTAACAATGTCCCGCCGATGCCGGTCTGCCAGCTGTTCTGCCCATTGCTGTTCCGGTTCGCGTTAAAGGTGGCATAGGTGCGATCCAGGGCATTGTCGCGCGAGTAGCGTCGCCCGGTGAGCACGCTGAACGGAACCGACATGTTGAATGCCAGAATGCGATCGGTGCCGGAAATCCCTACGGATTCATTCCACGACCAGGAAAGGGAGTAGCTGATCCCTTGCCAGCCGCTGGCATATCCCAGTTGATACCAGGTATTGGCATCCGACGTGTTCCAGTATGTTTGCTGACTGCCGGAGATATACAGCGAGCCGTAATCCCCCAGATTCTGTGAAATGTTGACCTGGAATCGGCCTTTTTTGCTGTAGTTCAGGTTGTGATAGCTCTGCACTACCGGCACTTTATGACGCTTACCTTCGCTGTCATATTCATACTCGTACCCTTCCATACTGCGGTACGCCACATCGTCAAGCGTGTAGAATCCGCGCGTGGAATAGCGATAGCCCAGTAACTGGAAGTTAGTGCCGTAGTTGTTCAACGATTTGGCGTACAGGAAACGCAGCGACTGCCCCTGGTGGGTGCTGTCATCCGCCAGTTGGCTGCGGGCGTGGGTGACGTCTACCGAGACCGCGCCCCAGTCGCCCAGGTTCCGTCCGGCCCCCAGCACCACCGAGCTGTAGCGCGAAGCCAGCTGCGTGCCGCCATAAGCGGTATACCCTTCAGGCAGACCGGCGATCAGCGTTCCCTGGAAGAAGAATGGCGAGGATTGCTGGCTATTGCCGCTGCGAAAATCCCCCGCCACCAGGTCGAACTTCATACGTCCTTCGCGCTGCAACAGCGGAACGGTGGAGTACGGCACCGTATAGCGCTGCTGACTGCCGTCTTTCTCATCAACCGTCACGTCCAGGTCGCCGCTTGAAGACGTTGGGTTGAGGTCGGTGATCGCGAAAGCGCCGGTGAAACATAGCTCTGATAGATCACATAGCCGTTCTGGCGGATAGTCAGTTTTGCGGCGGTACGGGCGATCCCACGCACGGTCGGCGCATAGCCTTGCAGGCTATCAGGGTACATATTGTCAGACGAGTAGAGCCGCGCCCCGCGAAAGCCCACGCTGTCAAACACGTCGTTGCCGGTGTTGCTGTCCCCCATCACCAGTTCGCTTTTCAACGGGATGATGGCGCGTTGTACCCAGGTGCCGATGTTTTTCCAGCTTTGCGAGTGGTATCCGTCGCCTTTGGAATAGCTCCACGCGCCGTTGTTACGCAACCGCCACGGGCCATAGTTCAGGCCGCTCATCAGGCTTAAAAAATAGCTGTCGCTGTTCGTCCCGCGACTGCCAGTAAAACTGTAGTTGATAAGGCGCGGCGGGAATCCCTTCATCCCACTCTTCCGGCGGGATATACCCGCGCGCGCTGTTCAGCATTGACGCCTGCGGAAGACTGATATTTAAACGCATTGAGGAAAAATCAAAAGCGATTTCAGCGCCGGGAATCGCCTCTGGCAAATTGATGCAGGTCTCCTCCTGGCTTTGCCCAAGCGCAGGAAAGGCGGTGGTATTTACCCCCAGCCTTTTGATCCACGCCAGATCAAAACAGGGCATTAATCCGCCTGATTTTTCACCGGTTTTCGTCGACGAGGTTTCAAAGCGAATATCCTGAGTCGCAACGAACTCATCATTGCGCCAGATATCCACCCGATAGATGCCCGGGGGCTGGTGATTGCCTTTCTCAAAACGTGACAAATCTGCCACGGACGCAGCATCTGCCGACAAAAAAGCCGGGTTAAAGTAACTTTCGCCATGACTTATCGCCGGATAGAGCGCTGCCAGTATGGACAACGCCACCCCCGTCAGATGTGGCGTATACCCCGGCAGTGAACCGGGAAGATACGTTATCTTCTTCATCGTTTTCTCAGTGTGGCTTCACACGTTCCGATCAGCGCAAGCTAACCGTTTTCGCCGGTGTCAGCGCACCGTAATCATTTACCGTCTGGAACGTCACACTTCCCTGCGCGCCTGCCGGAAGCAGAATCTGGGTATTGTTCTTCGGCGCGACCATGACGTTATCAACCTTCTGGCTTCCCACTTTGAGATTGACCAGCGTGAGATAGTAAGCAGACGGATTGGTGATTTTCAGGTGGTTCCCGGAACGGGAGAATTGCAGCATTCCTGGCGCGTCTTCCTGCACCTGCGGCAGATTGGCAGGGCGAACAAACAGCTTAATGCGCGACAGGATCGCCAGTTGCAGGACGTTTTTGCCTTCAAGGCTGTTTTTATCCACCGACGGTATCGCTTTCACGTTCATCCAGAACAAAGACTCCCGATCGGCTGGCAGGGGCTGTCCGGCATAAATAATACGCAGCGTGTTTTCACTTTTGGGTTCGCTGACAAACAGCGGCGGTGTAACAACGAACGATTTTTCTTTGACGCCGGCGCTGTTCTCAATCCATGAATTAACCAGATAACGCTCTTTCGATGCGCTGTTGCTAATTGCCAGCGAGGTCTGTTTGGCGTCCGCCGGATAAATAACGCGGGTGGCGCCTAATGCAATTCCCCCGGCCGCCTGCGCACTCATTGAAGTCCATAAGGCAATAAAAAATAATAAGGCCTGATTTTATATAATTAAGCATGGCAAAAAATACCTTTTGCGTTTTATCAACGCCCGGAAAACAAATCAGGGGTAAACCAGCGTAAACCACACATCTGAATGAATACTTCCCGGCGTCATATTTTCCGAGATTGCCCGATAGCGGAGCCGTGAAATGAAATGTCATTTCTTGCGTTAAAATAGGGGCATAATGAAGCGGCAAGGAATTGGGTATGATTTGCCGTTGTTCCTCATCAAATAATGCCAGACCAATACCGGAGGTCGCCGCCGTGTCGCTGCGCGCCAGGAATACCTGCGGATCTTCTGCGGGAGTCACACCGGAAAAAGCGATCCCAACATGGCTATAAACCTCTGAACTACAATCGGTTAATCGCAGCGCGAAAGGAATACTGGTCGGGGCGAAACTCCCGGTGCCAGAAAAGACATTGGTGCGGTATTGCCCCATCTGTACACGGAGATCCTGGCTTTCGGAATTCACCGCGCAGGCGCCGTTTACCAGCTGGCCTCGCAGGTGAAGATTACCGCTCTCCAGTATCACCGTATGCGCGAATGCGGGCATCGCGCAAATCAGCCCCACCAGCGCCACGCCTTTGCTAATCATCTGCTGTATCACTTATCGTCCCCGGATAGCGCCTCATCCATTGAGGCTTGCCACATCCCTGAATCCCTGGTGGGTTTATTCGTACTTCATGATGAAGGTTGCGTCGGCGTTAGCCTGACCCGGCGTGGTGTCCGCAGCAGTCGCTTTATAACGCGCGGTGAAACGCAGCGTGTTGCTACCTTCTACCAGCGCCTGAGCCGTAGAGAAGGTCGCGCCGTCTGGCTTCAGCGGAGAAGAGGTGTTATCAAGAATTTCGATCCCTACGCCGCCTGCCGTGGTGCCATTGTCACCAGACACGACTGCCAGCAGGCTGTCGTTTGTACCGTCAGCCTGACCAGAGAACGCAACGGCAGCGGTCGCTGCTACGCTCGGATCGCAGTCATTCAGTACAATGGTGAACGGAATCTGTGCGCTGGTATCGCCAACAGCGGTAAAGCTGGCGGTACGATACTGGCCCAGGGTCACGGTCTGATCGGCAGATTTCGTGCTAACGGCACACGCTGCATTGACCAGCTCACCTTCGAAGTGAACCGTACCGCCGCTAACGCTTACCGGATCGGCATGAGCCGCACCAGCAGCAAACATCAGGCCAGCAATAACGGAAGAGGTCATTAATTTAAGTTTCATGGATTTCCCTTGAATTACGCACATTCGGCTCCAGTTTCCTGCGGGAACCGTTTGAATCAAAATCGACATAATAATGTCAGGCTAATTATCTCTGCATCCTGTAAAGATATATATCGAAAGAGAATTAGCTAACCTTTTTACCCCAACTCTCCTGAGCATTAGATTCACTAATTAATCTTTACGAATATGACAATTCGTCACAGGGATAAATTAAACATTTCAATAAGTGAAAAATACCTTCAATCTCTTTAATTAGCCCAGGTAAATTCTTATTGGGATATAGGACAGGTCTAAGCCTTTTTTATATAAAAAGTGTTCAATATCACACTTAACGCCACGTTTTTCGCGGCATTCCCCCCTAATTTTAGCAGGGTGATGAATTGTTTCTTTTAGGTTAATTTTGATTAGGTTGCTCATTAATTGCCCACAGGATTTTGCCCCCTCGCCGCAGCCCGTATCGCAGCGGTCACTGCACCGATCACACGTAAAGACGCAAACGATAACTGACAGCGCGCCCCGCTTCTGACAAAATAGCCACATCCCCTTCGACTTAATGTAACAGACGGAATCCTCTCTCTGATGGCAGCAAAGATTATTGACGGTAAAACGATTGCGCAGCAGGTGCGCTCTGAGGTTGCTCAAAAAGTTCAGGCGCGTGTCGCGGCCGGACTTCGCGCCCCAGGGTTGGCCGTTGTATTGGTAGGGCAGCAACCCGGCTTCGCAGATTTATGTGGCGAGTAAGCGCAAAGCCTGTGAAGAGGTGGATTCGTCTCCCCGCTCCTATGACCTGCCCGAAACCACCAGCGAAGCAGAACTGCTGGAACTGATTGATACGCTTAACGCCGACAACACTATCGACGGTATTCTGGTGCAGTTGCCGCTACCGGCGGGCATCGATAACGTCAAAGTGCTGGAAACGCATTGCGCCGGACAAAGACGGTAGACGGTTTCCATCCCTATAACGTAGGCCGTCTGTGCCAGCGCGCGCCGCGTCTGCGCCCCTGTACGCCGCGCGGCATCGTCACGCTGCTGGAGCGTTACAACATCGATACCTTCGGACTGAATGCCGTCGTCATCGGCGCCTCGAATATCGTCGGTCGCCCGATGAGCATGGAACTGCTGCTGGCAGGCTGCACAACGACCGTGACTCACCGCTTCACCAAAGATCTGCGTCGCCATGTTGAACACGCCGATCTGCTGATTGTCGCCGTCGGCAAACCCGGATTTATTCCCGGCGAGTGGATTAAAGAAGGCGCCATCGTGATTGATGTCGGAATCAACCGACTGGAAAATGGTAAAGTGGTCGGCGATGTGGTCTTTGAAGACGCTGCCGCGCGCGCATCCTATATCACCCCGGTGCCGGGCGGCGTCGGTCCGATGACGGTCGCAACACTTATCGAAAACACGCTACAGGCGTGCGTTGAATATCACGATCCACAAGGTAAATAACATGGCAACATTCTCTTTAGGCAAGCACCCGCACGTTGAGTTGTGCGACCTGCTCAAACTGGAAGGCTGGAGCGAAAGCGGTGCCCAGGCGAAAATTGCCATTGCAGAAGGTTTAGTGAAGGTTGATGGCGCGGTTGAAACCCGCAAACGCTGCAAAAATTGTTGCCGGGCAAACCGTCAGCTTCGCAGGGCAAAGCGTTAACGTCGTCGCCTGATTCAGAGTGCCGGATGGCGACGCTATCGCGTCTTATCCGGCCTACTGGTTATGCCAGTGTAGGCCGGATCGCCATCCGGCAATGACGTTATTTACGGCGCCAGGTTGTCCCTTGCGGACCATCTTCCAGCACGATGCCCATCTCATTCAGACGGTCACGCGCCGCATCCGCCGCCGCCCAGTCTTTGGCTTTACGCGCATCCAGACGCTGTTGAATTAACGCTTCGATTTCAGCCACTTCGCCGTCATCCGCCTGCGCTCCGCTTTGCAGGAACGCTTCCGGCTCCTGCTCCAGCAGCCCCAGCACGCCGGAAATTTTACGCAGATGTGACGCCATCGCATTCGCGGCAGCCATATCCTCACTCTTCAGACGGTTCACCTCACGCGCCATATCAAACAGCACAGAGTAGGCTTCCGGCGTGTTGAAATCGTCGTTCATTGCCTCCACAAAACGCGCTTCAAACGCTTCGCCGCCCGCAGGCGCAACGGTTTTGTCCGTTCCGCGCAGCGCGGTGTACAGACGCTCCAGGGCGGAGCGCGCCTGCTTGAGGTTCTCTTCGCTGTAGTTGAGCTGGCTACGATAGTGGCCGGACATCAGGAAGTAACGAACGGTTTCCGCGTCATAGTATTTCAGCACATCGCGCACGGTAAAGAAGTTGCCCAGCGATTTCGACATCTTCTCACGATCCACCATCACCATGCCGGAGTGCATCCAGTAGTTCACATACTCGCCGTCGTGCGCGCAGGTAGACTGGGCGATTTCGTTCTCATGGTGCGGGAACATCAGGTCGGAACCGCCGCCATGAATATCAAAATGGTTGCCCAGCTGTTTGCAGTTCATGGCGGAACATTCAATGTGCCAGCCCGGACGACCCGCGCCCCACGGCGACGGCCAGCTCGGCTCGCCCTCTTTGGACATCTTCCACAGCACGAAATCCATCGGGTTGTGTTTTACGTCAACGACGTCAACGCGAGCGCCCGCCTGTAGCTGTTCCAGATCCTGGCGCGACAGCTGACCATAGTTCGGGTCGGTCGGCACGTCGAACATCACGTCGCCATTGTCCGCCACATAAGCGTGACCTTTGGCGATCAGCTGTTCGGTGATCTCAATAATTTCGGCAATATGGTGCGTTGCACGCGGCTCCAGATCCGGGGCGCAGAATATTCAGCGCGTCGAAATCTTTGTGCATCTCCGCAATCATACGATCGACCAGCGCGACAAAGCTTTCACCGTTTTCGTTCGCCCCGTTTAATGATCTTGTCGTCGATATCGGTAATGTTACGCACGTACTTCAGCGTATAACCGAGGAAACGCAAATAGCGCGCGACGACGTCGAAGGCGACAAACGTACGCCCGTGACCGATATGACAGAGGTCGTAAACGGTAATACCACACACGTACATGCCGACTTCCCCGGCATGAATAGGTTTGAATTCCTCTTTTTGGCGCGTCAGTGTATTAAAGATTTTTAACATCGAAGATTCCGTATAGACGTGTGTGGGTAATAATATCCGTATGATACATATTATTCGTAATCGAAGCAGCACACTTTGCGAGGTGATCGCAGCGTGCGGTTATGCTATAACACCCCCCTATATGTGACCCTTACCGGGGTCGAAGCACCACTATATCGGAACAGGATGCAAAAATGGTTACTTTCCACACTAATCACGGCGATATCGTAATCAAAACGTTTGATGACAAAGCGCCTGAAACAGTTAAAAACTTCCTGGACTACTGCCGCGAAGGTTTTTACAACAACACCATTTTCCACCGTGTTATTAACGGTTTCATGATTCAGGGCGGCGGTTTTGAACCTGGCATGAAGCAGAAAGCGACCAAAGAAGCGATCAAAAACGAAGCCAACAACGGTCTGAAAAACACCCGTGGCACGCTGGCAATGGCGCGTACTCAGGCTCCACACTCCGCAACGGCGCAGTTCTTCATCAACGTGGCCGACAACGACTTCCTGAACTTCTCTGGCGAAAGCATGCAGGGCTGGGGCTACTGCGTATTCGCTGAAGTCGTGGAAGGCATGGACGTGGTTGATAAAATCAAAGGCGTATCAACAGGCCGCAGCGGTATGCATCAGGACGTGCCGAAAGAAGACGTTATCATAGAAAACGTGACCGTCAGCGAGTAATCGTGGCGACACTGTTTATTGCAGATCTTCACCTCTGCACGGAAGAACCGGCGATCACCGCCGGTTTTCTGCGTTTTTTAGCCGGTGACGCGCGCCAGGCCGATGCGCTGTACATTCTTGGCGACCTTTTCGAAGCCTGGATAGGCGACGACGATCCCAACCCGTTGCACCGCGAAATGGCCGCAGCCATTAAAGCCGTTGTAGATTCCGGCGTTCCCTGCTTCTTTATTCACGGCAACCGTGATTTTTTTGATCGGCAAACGCTTTGCCCGTGAAAGCGGAATGACGCTATTGCCGCAGGAAAAGGTGCTCGACCTCTATGGCCGTCGCGTATTGATTATGCACGGCGACACGCTCTGCACCGACGATGCCGGTTACCAGGCGTTTCGCGCCAAAGTTCACAAACCCTGGCTACAGACGCTGTTCCTCGCCCTGCCGCTGTTTATCCGCAATCGTATTGCCGCCAGAATGCGCGCAGGCAGCAAAGCCGCCAACAGCAGCAAGTCACTGGAGATCATGGACGTTAATCCACAGGCCGTGGTGGCCGAAATGGAAAAACACCATGTGCAATGGCTGATTCATGGTCATACCCATCGCCCGGACGTTCACGAACTGAGCGCTAACGGCAAACCCCGCGTTCCGCGTTGTTTTAGGCGCCTGGCACAGCGAAGGGTCGATGGTCAAAGTCACGCCGGATGACGTTGAGCTTCTCCATTTCCCGTTTTTAACCTCGCCCGTGAATTGACGACGTCATAAGGTACGCAACCGTTTTCCTTGGCGTATTTCCGTGCTATTCTCTGTGCCCTCAAAAGCCGAGAGTTGTGCACCACAGGAGTTTTAAGACGCATGTCTTCCCGCAATAATCCGGCGCGTGTCGCCATCGTGATGGGGTCCAAAAGCGACTGGGCTACCATGCAGTTTGCCGCCGAAATCTTCGATATCCTGAACGTTCCACACCACGTTGAAGTGGTTTCCGCACACCGCACCCCCGATAAGCTGTTCAGTTTCGCCGAAAGCGCCGAAGAGAAGGGTTATCAGGTGATTATTGCCGGTGCTGGCGGCGCGGCGCATCTGCCGGGAATGATTGCGGCAAAAACGCTGGTGCCGGTACTGGGCGTACCGGTGCAAAGCGCTGCGCTGAGCGGCGTGGACAGCCTCTACTCTATCGTCCAGATGCCGCGCGGCATTCCGGTCGGCACGCTGGCGATCGGCAAAGCGGGCGCGGCGAACGCGGCGTTACTGGCAGCGCAAATTCTGGCGACACACGATAAAGACCTGCGCCAACATCTGGCGGACTGGCGTAAAGCCCAGACCGATGAGGTGCTTGAGAATCCCGACCCACGAGGTGCGGCATGAAGCAGGTCTGCGTACTGGGTAACGGCCAGTTAGGACGGATGCTGCGTCAGGCGGGCGAACCGTTGGGCATCACCGTCTGGCCTGTCGGGCTGGACGCGGAACCTACCGCCGTCCCGGTTCAACAAAGCGTGATCACAGCGGAAATCGAACGCTGGCCGGAAACCGCGCTGACCCGCGAACTGGCGCGCCACCCGGCTTTCGTCAACCGCGACGTTTTCCCGATTATTGCCGACCGCCTGACGCAAAAGCAGCTTTTTGACAAACTCTCGCTGGCGACGGCGCCCTGGCAGTTGCTGGCAAGCCGGGACGAGTGGCCCGCCGTATTTGCGCGTCTGGGCGAACTGGCTATCGTCAAACGGCGCGTCGGCGGTTACGACGGCCGTGGGCAGTGGCGTTTACGCGCGGATGAAACCGCTCAGTTCCCGGACGACGGTTACGGCGAGTGCATTGTTGAACAGGGCATTAACTTCTCTGGCGAAGTGTCGTTAGTCGGCGCACGCGCCCATGACGGCAGCACCGTGTTCTACCCGCTGACGCACAACCTGCACCAGGATGGGATTCTGCGCACCAGCGTAGCGTTCCCGCAGGCCAACGCGAAACAGCAGGAACAGGCGGAAGCCATGCTCTCCGCCATCATGCATGAACTGGGTTATGTCGGCGTCATGGCGATGGAGTGTTTTATCACGCCGGAAGGGTTGCTCATCAACGAACTGGCGCCGCGGGGTACACAACAGCGGGCACTGGACGCAAAACGGCGCCAGCATCAGCCAGTTTGAGCTGCATCTGCGCGCGATTACCGGCCTGCCGTTACCGTCACCGGTCGTGGACAGCCCGTCCGTGATGGTGAACCTGATTGGCCAGCGCTCTGAATTACGACTGGCTGAAACTGCCGCTGGTGCATCTGCACTGGTACGACAAAGAGGTTCGCGAGGGGCGTAAAGTGGGCCACCTGAACCTGACCGACAGCGATACCGATCGCTTAAGCGCAACGCTGGAGGCCTTAGTTCCCTTGCTGCCGCCGGAATACGCCAGCGGCATCATCTGGGCGCAAAGTAAGCTTAAGTAATACATAAAATGCCGGGAAAGGAATCTTATCCTTTTCCGGCTCCTCCTTCAGCGCGTAAAATCCCCATCATTGCCGTTTGTTTTTTTTTCAGGATTCCACAATGAACGATGGGACGGACTATCGCGCCATTCTGGCGGCCGATACGCCTTTAATCGACGTTCGCGCGCCGATAGAATTTACGCAGGGCGCCATGCCCACCGCGATTAACCTGCCCTTAATGAATGATGAAGAACGCGCGGCAGTCGGCACCTGTTACAAACGCCAGGGGCCGGAAGCGGCACTGGCGTTGGGCCATAAACTCGGTTGCCGGCGACGAGCGTCAACGGCGGCTGGAGGCCTGGCGAAAAGCCTGCTATTCAACATCCCCGGGGTTATCTCTGCTGCGCGCGCGGCGGTCAGCGTTCGCATATCGTACAACAGTGGCTACATGAGTCCGGGCGTGGATTATCCGCTGATCCAGGGCGGCTAACAAAGCGCTCCGCCAGGCGGCCATGCACATCACCGACACGCTGGTACAAAAACCCATGATCTTAATTGGCGGCTGTACCGGCAGCGGAAAAACACAGCTGGTTCGACAGCAGCCGAACGGCGTGGATCTGGAAGGGACTGGCGCATCATCGCGGTTCGTCATTCGGCCGCACGCTGAAGCCGCAGTTGAGTCAGGCCAGTTTTGAAAACCATCTCGCCGTGGAGATGGTTGAAAACCGACGCCCGTCAGGAGTTGCAGATGTGGGTGCTGGAAGACGAAGGCCGGATGATTGGCGCAAATCATCTGCCCGAATGTCTTCGCGAACGCATGGCGCAGGCATCCATTGCGGTTGTGGACGATCCGTTCGAGCTGCGTCTGGAGCGGCTGCGCGAAGAGTATTTTATCCGCATGCATCGCGACTTCACCCATGCCTGCGGGGAAGAAGACGGCTGGCAGGCGTACAGCGACTATCTGCATCATGGGCTTTCCGCCATTCAGCGCCGCCTTGGTTTGCAGCGTTTTAAAGAGCTGACGGTAAAATTAGACGCTGCGCTGACCATGCAGCAGGCCAGCGGCAGTACCGACGGGCATCTGGCCTGGCTGGTGCCGCTCCTAAACGAATACTACGATCCGATGTATCGCTATCAACTGGAAAAGAAAGCCGCGAAAATCGTCTTTCGCGGCATATGGCGGGACGTTGCACAGTGGCTTCAAAACTAGCGATTGCTGGCATTCTGCCGGATGGCGGCTAACGCCTTATCCGGCCTACAAATACTATGCCCTAATGTCTGTCGCGTTTATCGGCGCGTTTCGCCAGCCAGTCGCCGAGCATCTGTACAACCTGCACCAGAATAATCAACGCGACCACGGTGACAATCATCACCTGGGTTTCGTAGCGGTAATAGCCGGTAGCGAATCGCCAGGTCGCCGACCCCGCCGCCGCCGACAATCCCGGCCATCGCGGAATAGCCAATCAGGCTCCACCAGCGTGATGGTCAGCCCGCGTAGCAGACCGGCGCTGGCCTCTGGCAGCAAGTACGGTGCAGATAATGCGCATAGGACTGGCGCCGAACGCTTCTGCCGCTTCGATAATCCCTTTATCAACCTCACGCAGCGCGCTATCAACCAGACGCGCATAGAACGCTATCGCCGCAACAGAGAGAGGGGACGGAGGCGGCAATCGGCCCGATGGTATTGCCGGAGCAAAAATTGCTGTGAGCGGCAACAGCAGCACCAGCAAAATCACGAACGGCACCGAGCGGATAATGTTCACCAGAACCGAACTCACCAGATACACGAAGCGATTCTGCCAGAATAGATTCCGGTCGGTGACAAAGATAAGGAAGCCGGAGCGGCGCAGCCCGCCGACAACCGCCAGCACCGTTGAAATGCTCAGCATTTGAAAGGTTTCATTGAACGCCAGCGTTAAATCCGGCAGTAAATCATCCACGAATCACCTCCACCTGCGCAGTACGTTGCCGAATATGCGCTACCGCGGCATCCACCGCTGACGGGTTGGTGCGGCGCAGTCAGTTGCACCACTAAAATCCCCAGCGCGCGTTCGCCGATATATTCAATTTTGCCGTGCAGAATGTTCACCGCTACGCCGAACTTCACCGCCACATCAGACAACACCGGCTGCTCCGCCGAATCACCGGATAAACAGAATTTTCAGTAACTGACCGGGCAGATGCTGGCGCAGACGTTCCGGTAACGTCAGATTGGAGGGTGTGCGACACCAGTTGCTGTGTGAAGGCGTGCTGCGGATGCGCGAAAACATCAAACACGTCGCCCGACTCCACCACTTTGCCGCCGGACATCACCGCCACGCGATCGCAGATGGACTTGATCACATTCATCTCATGGGTGATCAGCACGATCGTGATCCCCAGCTGTTCGTTAATCTGTTTGAGCAGCGCCAGAATGGTCGCTGACGTTTCCAGATCCAGCGCGGAAGTCGGTTCGTCGCAGAGCAGTACATCTGGGATGATTGGCGATCGCGCGGGCAATCCCCACTCGCTGCTTTTGACCGCCGCTAAGCTGTACCGGAAAGCGGTTCGCCTTATCCGCCAGCCCGACCAGCGCCAGAATTTCGGCGACGCGCGGGGCGATCTTGCTGCGCTCCATCCGGCGGATTTCAGGCTGAAAGCGACGTTTTGCGCCACCGTGCGGGTATGCATCAGATTAAAGTGCTGGGAAAATCATCCCAATACGCTGGCGGGCTTTACGTAGATTCGCCCTTCCAGCGCAGAGATCGCCACACCGTTCACTTTTACGCTTCCCTGACTCGGGCGCGTTAAGGCATTAAGGGTACGCAGCAGCGTACTTTTTCCCGCGCCGCTGGTGCCGACAATGCCAAAAATTTCGCCCGCCGCTATCCGCAGGCTGACGTCATCCACCGCGCGGGTCGATGCGCCACGGCCTGCCGTAAAATCCACGCAGACCTTTTCAATCTCAATCATGCTCACCTCAGAAATGCGAAAAGGGCAGTCGCCGCTGCCCGTTAATTCCCTTGCGCAGCGATTATTTGTCTGCGGTCATCCATTCCGGCTTCTGGAAGGCGCTGTAAATATTCTTCGGATCGTCAATGACCGCACGGTAGGCCGGAGATTTCACCGCATCGACAATATCTTTCGCGAACGGCTTGTCGGCATCCTCACTGCGTACGGCAATGATATTTTTCAGGTTTTCATCCAGTTGCTCTTGTTTTAGCGCGCTGGAAAGATCCAGCCCCGCCGCAACGGCGAAATTACCGTTAACCAGCGCGCCGGTCACGCCATCCAGCGTGCGCGGCAGCTGTGCCGCTTCCAGCGCGTTTAAACACCAGCCCTTTCGGGTTGCTGGCGATATCACGCTCAGAGGCTTTCGTCGGGTCGATATTGTCTTTAATGGTGATAAGACCGATTGATTGCAGGAAACGCAGACCGCGCGCCAGATTGGTCGGGTCATTCGACAGGGTAATAATGTCCCCTTTCTTCAGCTCGTCCAGGCTGTTGATTTTACGGGAATAGAACCCCATTCCGGCCGTCGGCACGACGATCAGCTTCGTCAGTTTCAGCCCTTTATCGGCGGTGAATTTTTCAAAATAGAGCGTGTGCTGGAACAGGTTAGCGTCAATGCTGCCGTTGGATAACGCCATGTTTGGCTGAACATAGTCGCTAAATTCGCGCACCACGACCTTGTAGCCTTTCTCTTTCAGCGTTGGCGCGATGGCCTGTTTGACCATATCGCCATACGGACCCGGCGCGACGCCGAATACAATAGTCTGTGGATCGCTATTAGCATGAGCAAATTGCAGGCCGCAGGCCAGCAAAAGCGCCCCGGCGGCAACGCGTAAACTCTGACGCAGTCCCATAACTTCTCCCTTTTAAATGTTGTGATGCAGTGCGGTACGCCGTGCGATGCGGCGTTGTTCATTTGGGCCTGAATACAAGGCTATTTGTTAACATGACACAGTTCACAACCTGTTGTCCTTGAAATTATTTCATGATGTTGCAGAGTATGTCGTTGGAAGGGGATGGGCAGAAATGAAAAAGCCGGATAGCGGCATAAGTGCCTTATCCGGCCTGGACGCTCTATTATTACGCTGCACTCGTAGGCCCGATTAGCGCAAGCGCCATCGGGCATTCGGTTTGGCAGGCGTCAATTAGAAGTCGTAACGCAGACGAACCAGGTTCATATCGCCCAGATCGTCGGTGCTGGAAGTGAATACGTGTTCGTAATCCACGCGGAAACCATAATCCAGCTGGAAGCTAATACCAACGCCATTATCAATACGCTGGTAGTTACGGCCGTTCACATATTCAATACGGTCACCCATAAAGTACGGCTGAATAGATTTCACCGCATACTGGTTGATCGGGAATTTATAACCGGCAAAGTATTCAATACCCCATGCGTCGCCCGCAAAGTAGTCATGCGCGTCTACGCGTTTGGTGGTCATGAAGTTCTGATACCAGCCGCCGCCCAGCGCGAAGGTCCAGTTATCCGGCGTCCAGCTAAGCGCAGTACCAACGATATTTTGATCGTAGTCTTTACCGTCGCCGCCGTTACCTGGGCGCATTTCCGCACGCGTATAGTTCCACGCCGTACCCCAGGTCAGATCGTCCGTGATGTGGTAATCCGCACCCAGAGAACCGCCGCCTTTACGCTTGTAGCGCAGGCCGTTGTTCGGGTTGTAATCATCGCTGAACAGATAAGACGCGTAGAGATCGACGTCGCCGACTGTTTTCTTATACTTCAGGGATTTACGGGTACGGTAAGAACCGTCGTAGTCGCCGTTGATACCGTTGCCTGGCGCCTGACCAATCATGTCATAGTCCCAGATATCGGTTTTTCACGCCAACCACATCATAATAAACGCTGTTCTGTTGACCGAAAGGTCAGCGTACCCCAGGTATCGCTTTTCAGACCGGTGTACAGCATACGGCGAGTGGTGTCGTTCGCGCCGTCTGCGTAGTGGTTATCCCAGTTGAACATCGCCGGGAAGTTAACGCCCAGCTCGTAGTAGCTGACCCAGCTAATGTCATCAAACAGATAGTAATCAGCCGCGAAACGGAAACGGGGTGCCGCCATCGAAGCCATTACGTTTGTAACCATTTTTACCGTCGTCACCAGCCATATTCTGGAACTGAGGACGAATACTGCCGCCAACGGTGAAGTTAAGACGGCTCAGCGGATTACCCGCCTGTGGATCTTGTTTCAGAACAGTGATTTCCGCCTGAGATGCGAAAGACGTTAATGCCACTGCCGCCGCCGATCGATGCCGCCAGCGCTGTTTTTTTTATTGTCATTATATTTTCCTTGATAGATTTACCCGTCATTATTCGCACTGCCGGCAAAATACCGGCAACGTAAAAAACAACGGGCATAGCCCGCTAACTATTTAGCAATTAAATATTAACTGGTATTAATCCTGTCGTGTTGGCGGGTTTTTAATGTTTTGTGCTACTAAAAATCGAGGGGTTAACAATTCGTGCCACATAGGGAGTACACACCAGTATAAACACCGGTGCGTAATCATCACGTATATAAATTATATTATTAAAACTACACACCGGTATAAAAACCGGTGTGTGATCATCACATCTATAATTAATTATTAAATTTGGCGAAATAACGCTTTGCCTTTTAACAGACGCGCGCCGAGCCATCCGCCGCATAATGAAAGTAATAATGCGCCGCAGACGGGCAAAATAATCCACACGCGCCAGTCCGGTTCCCACGGAAAATCGAACACCTGACTTTGCAGCACCGCCAGCGCAGTTTCCGCGCCGATCGCCGCCACCAGCCCGGAGACCATACCCAGCATGGCAAATTCACACCAGAGCGTGGTGCGCAGCAGTTTTTTGCCCGCGCCTAAGGTGCGCCAGACCACCAGTTCCTGATGACGTTGACGCATTCCGACCTGAACCTGCGCCAGTAACAACAGCATGCCGCAGGCCGTGACCAGCACCACCATCACCTCCAGCGCCCGACTGACCTGCTCCAGCACCTGACCGACCTGTTTCAGGATCGCGCCGATATCCAGCAGGCTGATGGTCGGGAACTCGCGATTAAGCTGCGTCAGCATGCCGTTGCCATTTTCCCAACGGAAGCTGGTAAGCCAGCTCTGCGGCTGCCCGTCCAGCGCGCCGGAGGGGAAGATAAAGAAGAAGTTAGGGCGCAGACTTTCCCAGTCTACTTTGCGCAGGCTGCTGACCGTCGCGCTAAAGTCCTGGGTATCGCCCATAAAGGTCACGCGATCGCCGAGTTGTATATTCAGCCGCTTCGCCAGCCCTTCCTCTATCGAGACCTCTCCCGCTTTGGCGGCCAGCTTCCGGCGGTAATCGGATTATGATCCGGGCGCGTATCCTGCCACGTCAGGTTCAGCTCACGGTTAAGCGCTTCGTCCTGATTTCCTTCGGTCGGCAGACCATTAATCTCCGTCAGTCTCGCCCGCACGATCGGGAAGAATGCCTCCGGGATCACCTGATGCTCAGACAGGAAGGCCTTCAGCGGCACCACCTGTTCAGAAGCGATATTGATGAGGAAATAGTTCGGACTTTCCGGCGGCAGTTGTTGTTGCCAGCGATCCAGCAGATCGCCGCGCAGCACCAGCAGAAGCGCCAGCAGCATAAAAGAGAGCGAAAAAGCCGAGAGCTGGCTTAACGTGGACCACGGCTGGCGCAGCAGTCGGCTTACGGCCAGGCGCAGAGGCAGCGATGTCAACGTCATACCACGCAGCACGTTCAACAGCATCCAGCCCAGCACACCGCAAAGTAGCGCCAGCACCACCGCGCCGGCCAGCACCGCCCACAGCAACATGCTGCCGCCCATCAACCCCGCGAGCAGCGCGACGACGACAACCGTGACCACCGGAAGATACACCTTCAGCGGCCAGACACGCGCAACCACATCACGCCGCAGCACACGCAACGGCTGCGTCGCCAGCAGCAAACGATACGGACGCAGTCCAACCAGCAAAGAAATGATGATCATCGTTCCCAGCGCCCACAGCCACGGCCAGAGGCTGGCTGGCGCAGAACGGCGGGTAACACCGGTTTGAGCAGCACCATCAGCACGTTCTCGAACAATAACCCAATGGCGCCTCCCGTCACGGCGGAAAGAGCCAGCAGCATCCCCCACTGCCCGACGATCAGCTTGCGCAGCTGCGCCCTGCCCGCCCCAGCGTTTTTGGAGGATCGCAATCAGATCGTAGCGGCTGCGGCAGTAGTGGCTCATCGCCACCGCCACCGCCGCGACTGCTAACAGCAACGTTAACAGCGCCGACAGCAGCAGGAACTGCTGCGAGCGTTCAAGCGATTTGCCCAGCGCGCCTTCATCTTGTTCCAGCCCATACCAGCGATGTTCAGGCTTAAGCTGCGGCAATAGCCACTTTTCATAGCCGTCCAACTGCTGCGGCGTACCGCCAAACTTATAACGCCACGTCACGCGGCTTCCCGGCTGTACTGCGCCCGTTTTTTCAACATCCGCAATGTGCATCATCAGGCGTGGAGCCATCTGGAAAGGGTTAAACCCGGAATCCGGCTCCTGTACCACCTCGCCAGCAATACGCAGCGTGGCGTCCACCGACGTCGATGCTGTCACCCGTTTTCAGGTTGAGGAGCGCCATCAGTCTTGGCGCCAGCAACACGGAACCCGGCTGCGGTTTTAACCCCGGCGGATTCGTTTGCAGCTCACCGTACATCGGATAAACGTCATCCACCGCTTTGACGCTGGCCAACTGCGGCGTATCGTCCGCGAAGGTCATGGTGGCGAAGGTCATCTGTTCGCCCACTTTCAGACCGCGTTTGCGCGCCTCATCGATCCACGCCAGCGGTACCTCGCGCGAACTGCGCAGCGCCCGGTCTCCGGCCATAAAATCACGGCTTTGCTGACTTAAACCCTTTTCCATGCGATCGCTGATATTGCCCAGCGCCAGCACGCAGGCCACCGCCAGACTCAGCGCCAGCCAGACAATCAGTAAGGAAGGTGAGCGCCATTCGCGCCAGAACCAGCGTGCAATCATGCCTCCTCCTGCAACTGCCCATCCACCAGGCGTAATCGTCGGTCGCAACGCGCCGCCAGCTGCGGGTCGTGCGTCACCAGAATCAGGGTGGTGCCATGTTCGCGATTAAGCGAAAACAGCAGGTCGGCGATTTTATCCCCGGTCTGCCGGTCAAGGTTTCCCGTCGGTTCATCGGCAAACAGCACGTCCGGCCGCCCGTTGAACGCTCTCGCCAGCGCCACACGCTGCTGCTCGCCGCCGGAAAGCTGGGCCGGAAGATGATCAAGACGTTTCCCCAGGCCTAACTGTTCCAGCAACGCTTTCGCGCCATCGCGGCTTTTCCCGCTGTTCTCTCCCCGCAGCAAGGCGGGCAGTTCAACGTTTTCCAGGGCATTCAGCGTGGGAATCAACATAAAAGACTGGAAAACAAAGCCGACATGCTGCGCGCGCAGCTGCGCCCGCGCCTCTTCATCCATCGTGTGCAGAGACTGCCCAACCAGATTCACCTCGCCGCTGCTGCCATCATCCAGCCCGGCCAGAATCGCCAGCAGCGTCGATTTCCCCGATCCCGACTCGCCGATCAGCGCAATAGTCTCGGCGCGTTTGACAACCAGTTCAACTCCGGTAAGGATGGAAAGCTCATGCTCACCCTGACCGACGGACTTCTTAAGACGATGAACTTCAACAATGTTTTCCGCTGGCATTTGCCCTTCCTGTTTCTGGTCCTGTTAACGTTCCGCGCCGCCGCAGCGGACACGTTATTAATTCTGGGTGACAGCCTGAGCGCCGGATACCGCATGTCCGCCAGCGCGGCCTGGCCTGCGCTGCTTAACGACAAATGGCAGGACAAAACGCCGGTCATCAATGCCAGCATTAGCGGCGACACCTCGCAGCAAGGCCTGGCGCGTCTGCCTGCGCTGCTGAAGCAGCATCAGCCCCGCTGGGTTCTGGTCGAGCTTGGCGGCAATGACGGCCTGCGCGGTTTTCAACCTCAGCAAACCGAGCAAACCCTGCGTAAAATCCTGCTGGATGTGAAGGCCGCAAACGCCGAACCGTTGCTCATGCAAATTCGTCTGCCCGCAAACTATGGTCGCCGTTATAATGAAACCTTTAGCGCCATCTACCCACGGCTTGCCAAAGAGTTTGATATTCCGCTTCTGCCCTTTTTTATGGAAGAGGTTTATCTGAAACCACAATGGATGCAGGACGACGGTATTCATCCTAATCGCGACGCCCAGCCGTTTATTGCTGACTGGATGGCGCAACAACTAACCCCATTAGTTAACCACGACTCGTAAATCAACGGAGATCCTGACAGGTAAAGTTATGCAAAAATCGGTCTTAATTACAGGATGTTCCAGCGGAATCGGTCTGGAAAGCGCTCTTGAACTGAAACGTCAGGGTTTTCAAATTCTGGCAGGTTGCCGTAAACCCGATGACGTCACGCGGATGAACAGCATGGGATTCACCGGCGTGCTGATCGACCTCGACTCGCCGGAAAGCGTGGATCGCGCCGCAGACGACGTGATCGCCCTGACCGATAATCGTTTATATGGGATCTTTAACAATGCCGGATACGGCGTGTATGGCCCGCTTACCACTATCAGCCGCGCGCAGATGGAGCAGCAGTTTTCCGCCAATTTCTTTGGCGCGCACCAGCTCACTATGCGCCTGCTCCCTGCTATGCTGCCGTACGGCGAAGGGCGTATTGTGATGACCTCATCCGTGGATGGGGCTGATCTCCACGCCAGGGCGCGGCGCCTATGCCGCCAGCAAATATGCGCTGGAAGCCTGGTCTGATGCGCTGCGCATGGAGCTGCGCCACACGGGGATTAAGGTCAGCCTGATCGAACCCGGCCCGATTCGTACCCGGTTTACCAATAACGTCAGCCAGACCCAGAGCGACAAACCGGTAGAAAATCCGGGGATTGCCGCGCGTTTTACGCTCGGGCCAGAAGCCGTTGTCGCTAAAGTCCGCCATGCTTTTGAGAGCGACAAACCGAAATTACGCTACCCGGTTACGATGGTGACGTGGGCGGTCACGCTGCTGAAGCGCGTGCTGCCGGGACGCGCAATGGACAAAATTTTGCAGGGTTGAGTTGAAGCGCGCGCGTCAGCCCCCATGTAAAAGAGAACCAGACATAAAGAGAGTGACTCCATGTCCGTACAAAATATTGTCAATATTAACGAATCTAACCTGCAACAGACCCTCGAACAGTCGATGACCACCCCGGTTCTGTTCTATTTTTGGTCTGAACGCAGCCAGCATTGTCTGCAACTGACGCCAGTGCTGGAAAGCCTTGCCGCACAGTACAACGGCCAGTTTATCCTCGCGAAGCTTGACTGCGACGCCGAGCAGATGATCGCCTCCCAGTTTGGCTTGCGCGCTATTCCTACCGTGTATCTGTTCCAGAACGGTCAGCCGGTCGACGGCTTCCAGGGGCCGCAGCCGGAAGAAGCGATTCGCGCGCTGCTCGACAAAGTGCTGCCGCGTGAAGAAGAGCTGAAAGCGCAGCAGGCGATGCAACTGATGCAGGAAGGCAACTACATTGAAGCGCTGCCGCTGCTGAAAGACGCCTGGCAGCTCTCTCATCAGAACGGAGAGATCGGCCTGCTGCTGGCGGAAACCCAGATTGCCCTCAACCGTACGGAAGACGCCGAAGCCGTGCTGAAAACCATTCCGTTACAGGATCAGGACACCCGCTATCAGGGCCTGGTCGCGCAGATTGATTTACTGAAACAGGCGGCCGACACCCCGGAAATCCAGCAACTGCAACAGCAGGTTGCGGACAATCCAGAAGATGCAGCGCTGGCGGCGCAACTGGCGCTGCAACTGCATCAGGTCGGGCGTAACGAAGAGGCGCTGGAGTTATTGTTCAGCCATTTGAAGAAAGATCTCGCCGCCGCAGACGGTCAGGCACGGAAAACGTTCCAGGAGATCCTCGCCGCGTTAGGCACCGGCGATGCGCTGGCGTCGAAATTCCGCCGCCAGCTGTACGCGCTGTTGTACTAATCCGCTACATTTTGCCCGATGGCGCTACGCTTATCGGGCCTACAAACGCTAAAAATACCGATCCCTCCGGCATCACATCTTCTTTAAATGCGTCACACCAGTTGGTGGCGCGAATTATAGAATTTCCGGTAGGTTAAATAGCAGGCGATAATGGTCGACAGGCTTGCTGTGGATAGCAGCATAAAAGTCACCATTATCTGATACTTAATCGCTTTTACCGGATCGATACCGGCAAAAATCAACCCGGACATCATCCCCGGTAAGCTCACCAGCCCAACCGTTTTTGCCGAATCAATGGTCGGGATCAGCGACGCGCGAATACTGTCGCGAATAAGCCCCGCAGACGCCGTTTTCGGCGTTGCGCCCAGACTGGAGCTTCTCCTGAATTTGCTGCTGCTCGCTGCTGAATCGCTGGCCCAGATTGTTGTAGCACAACCCTACCGCCACCATCGCGTTACCCGCAATCATGCCGGAAATCGGGATCACCTGCATCGGCGTAAACTCGATAGATCCTGACAATACCAGTACCGCCAGCGTCAGCCCCGCTCCGGTCGTAATCGCAATAAACGACGAGGTAAACGCTTTATCAATATATTTACTGCGTTTTTGCGCGTTATACGCCGCGTTAAAACAGATAAATAGCACCATCAATAATGTCAGGATGGCGTGATTGACGCCAAAAATGTATTTCAGAACATAGCCGACGATAACAAGCTGGATTACCGCCCGGGCAACGCTCCAGAGAATATCTTTTTCCAGTGCCAGTTTCTCTTTGTGGCTAATCAGAATAGCCACAACCACCAGCATCATCGATAACGCCAGCGACTCATTCGTTATATTATGCTCGTTCATAGGTAGCTTCCTGCATTTCTCCGGCATGAGGCTGAAGCGTAATCACATTATCCGCATGATTAATTTCATCTTTATCGTGTGTTACCCACAACACGGCAATATTTTTATCGCGAACATAGCGATGAATAATGTCATTCACATTCTCTTTATTGTGCTCATCCAGCGCACTGGTGATCTCATCCAGCAGCAGAACCTGCGGCAGAAACTGTAAATTACGGATCAATGAGATACGTTGTTTTTCCCCGCCGGAAAGCGCCGTAATGTTTTTCTGTAAAATGGTTTCCGATAGCTCAAACTGCGCCAGATCGGCGAGAAAAGCCTTCGGTTCCGGCGTTTTGTTGCGGATCTGCCAGGGGAAAATCAGGTTGTCATACACCGTATCGCCAAACAGCACTGGCGTCTGGGCGCAATAAGAGACCTGCTGGCGGTAAGTTTCGGGCTTAAGCGTAGCAATCTCTTCGCCTTCAAACAGGATATCCCCCGTATCCGGGCTGATTAATGACGCCACAATCTTTAGCAATGTGCTTTTACCGCACCGGATGGGCCGGTAATCAGTTTAAATTCCCCGGCATTCAGCATGAAACTGATGTTATTGAGAATTTTCGTGGCGCCAGCCTGGTATCCCACCTTTCTTAGCTGGAGCAAAGGGCTGCTCTCTTTCATCTCACATCCATTTTTCACATCTTTAAAGTAAACAGTGTATCCCTGTAATTTATAAGAGGGGAACTCACTTTGATTAATCGGGTATAATTTGATTAAACAGACCGCAAAGACCGTTTTTTTACATGGACAGCACGACAGGAGGTTTTATCAATGCTTATTTTTATCCCTATTCTCATTTTCGTGGCGTTGGTGATAGTCGGCGCAGGCGTCAAAATTGTCCCACAGGGATACCAGTGGACCGTGGAGCGTTTTGGCCGTTACACCAAAACCCTGCAACCAGGCCTGAGCCTGGTGGTGCCGTTTATGGACAGAATTGGTCGCAAGATCAACATGATGGAACAGGTACTCGATATCCCGTCGCAGGAGGTTATCTCAAAAGATAACGCCAACGTCACCATTGACGCGGTGTGCTTTATTCAGGTTATCGACGCTCCGCGCGCGGCCTATGAAGTCAGCAACCTTGAGCTGGCCATTATCAACCTCACCATGACCAACATCCGTACCGTACTGGGGTCAATGGAGCTGGATGAAATGCTTTCCAGCGTGACAGCATCAACACGCGCCTGCTGCACATTGTCGATGAGGCCACCAATCCCTGGGGCGTCAAGGTTACGGCGTATTGAGATCCGCGATGTTCGTCCACCGGCGGAATTGATTTCATCCATGAACGCCCAGATGAAAGCTGAACGTACCAACGCGCCTACATTTCTGGAGGCGGAAGGGGTGCGTCAGGCTGAAATTCTGAAAGCTGAGGGTGAAAAACAGTCGCAGATCCTGAAAGCGGAAGGCGAACGCCAGTCTGCCTTCTTACAGGCTGAAGCGCGTGAACGTTCCGCCGAAGCGGAAGCCCGCGCCACCCAGATGGTCTCTGAAGCGATCGCCGCCGGGGATATTCAGGCGGTGAACTACTTCGTGGCGCAGAAATACACCGAAGCGTTGCAGCAGATTGGTTCGTCGGGCAACAGTAAGGTTGTCATGATGCCGCTGGGACGCCAGCAGTCTGATGGGCTCCATTGCCGGGATCACCGAACTTATCAAGGACAGCACCAGCGAACGGAACAAATCATGATAGCGATGATTCTGGTTCACCGCATATTTTCTGGCTGAGTCTTGGTGGGCTACTGCTGGCCGCCGAGATGCTGGGGAGGGAACGGCTACCTGCTGTGGAGCGGTGTCGCCGCCGTGATTACTGGCCTGGTGGTCTGGCTGGTGCCACTCGGCTGGGAGTGGCAAGGCGTTATGTTCGCCGTATTGACGCTGCTGGCGGCCTGGCTGTGGTGGAAGTGGCTGGCACGGCGCGTGCGTGGAGCAAAACCGGCTGACAGTCCACCTCAATCAACGCGGGAAACAGCTGGTAGGCCACCGCTTTATTCTGGAAACCGCGCTGGTCAACGGACGCGGCCACATGCGCGTCGGCGACAGCTCCTGGCCGTCAGCGCCGACGCGGATCTGAGCGCCGGAACGCAGGTGGAGGTGATTGCCATCGAAGGGATAACGTTGCGCATTAAGGCCGTGTGATCAACGGCGGGCTTTACCTTTGTGATGACAGCAGCCGGAAAGATTATCAATGATCGGGCAATCGGCGCTGTCATTACCCGGGCATGACTCCGCCAGGGTCAGTAATTGGCGTGCGCATAGCCTGCAATTCGCTGATGTGGCGTTCAATCTCAGCGACCTTTTCCAGCGTACGTTTTTTCACATCTGCGCTATGGCGCCCCGGATCGTTAAACAAATTCACCAGTTCACCGCACTCTTCCAGGTTAAAACCGACCTGACGCGCCTGACGCAACAGCGTTAACTCGTTTAAATGCTGCTGGCTGTAAGTGCGGTATCCGTTTTCACTGCGCAGCGGCGGCGTCACCAGCCCTTTCTCTTCATAAAATCGAATAGCCTTGCTGGTTAAGCCTGTTTTTTTCGCAACATCGCTAATATTCACATCTCCCCCCCCCGCAGAGCATGTTGATGCCGAAGCTCATTATAACCCACATCGCCCCCATGCTATCACGGGGTGGAATGCCCCTGGCGCCTGTGCAATAAATCCTTAGCAATCCTACTGTTATGTGCGATCTCGCTCACACTTATGGTTGTCTTGCTTGCAACATATTGATACAGATCAAAGGTGCATTAATTATACACCTTTCAACCTTGAACTTGTGGATACATCTTCTATATAAACGCGAATGATAATGATGATCATTTACATACTTATAAAGGTTCTCACATGTTGCCACGGATTAGCCAACGGCCATTTATTCTTTCGGCCCTGACATTATGCGTTTCAGGTGCTGTTTCAGCAGCCACGACAACTACAGCACAACATCATAAAGTATCGGATGACGACACGTTAATCGTCACCGCTAACCGCTCAGAAAGTAGCCTTTGGGAAAGCCCGGCCACGATTCAGGTTATCGACCGCCAGGCCATACAGAATTCCACCAGCGTGTCGATTGCGGACGATCTACAGGACATCCCCGGCGTTGAGGTTACTGATAACTCCTCTGGCAGGACGCAAACAGATCCGCATTCGCGGCGAAGCCTCTTCACGCGTATTAATTTTGATTGACGGCCAGGTCGTCAGCTATCAGCGCGCCGGGCAAAACTACGGCGCCGGCTTGCTCATTGATGAATCGTCGCTTGAGCGTATTGAAATCGTTAAAGGCCCCCTACTCGGTGCTCTATGGCTCGCAGGCCATTGGCGGCGTGGTGAACTTTATTACGAAAAAAGGCGGCGATAAGCCGCTCGGCGGAAGCGTCAAAGCCGTTTACAACTCCGCGACCGCAGGCTGGGAGGAGTCGGCCGCCGCCTGGGGCAGCATCGGCAACTTCGACTACCGCATTAACGGCAGTTATTCCGATCAGGGCAACCGCGACACGCCTGACGGCAGATTGCCCAACACCAATTTCCGCAACAACAGCCAGGGCGTCTGGCTTGGCTACAATCTCGATCGCCATAAATTTGGACTATCACTCGATCGCTACAAAACGTCCACCCAAACCTGGATTAGCGATGCGGATAACCAGTATGACGAATTCAGCGTCCGTATTCCGAAGCTGGAACGCGAAAAGGTCGGCGTTTTCTATGACTATGATGCCGATGGCGATTACCTGAAAAAAATCCACCTCGACGCTTACAGCCAGACCATTGAGCGTAAATTTGAGAATCGGGTAAAAACCACCCAGGTCATCCCAAGCCCGATGATTCAGGCGCTGACAGTCAGCAATCAGACCAACACCAATGATAAACAGTACACGCAGGGTGTGACGTTACAGAGCAACTTCTCACTGCCAGCGAACAACGAGCTGGTTATCGGGACGCAGTATCAGCACGACAAAGTGAAGCAGGACACCAATAGCAGCACGCGTCAGACAGCGGCAACCGGCGTCTTCGATATCCAGACCAATACCCTGTCACATATTGAGGCTGAACAAGGTAACGCCTCAATATTTGCGCAAAACGACTGGCGCTTTGCCGATGACTGGACCTGGACCGTCGGCGCACGTCAGTACTGGCTCTCTTCTAAACTGAACCGTAGCGACAGTCTGAGCGGCACAACCTGGCAGTCATCCGGTGGAAAGTCAGCGCATGACGATGAGTTAGTCACCTCAACCAGCCTGCGTTACTCCGGTTTTGATAATCTTGAGCTACGCGCAGCCTATGCTCAGGGATATGTCTTCCCGACGCTGGTTCAGTTGTTTATGCAAACGTCTGCGGGCGGCAGAATCACCTATGGCAATCCTGACCTGAAGGCTGAGCACTCCAATAACTATGAACTGGGTGCGCGTTACAAAGGCAATATGTGGCTGATTGACGGGGCGATTTACTACTCCGAAGCCAAAGACTATATCGCCAGTCTCGCCTGTTCAGGGCAAGCAATTTGTAATGGCAGCAGCACCTCATCCTACTACTACGACAACATTGACCGCGCCAAAACCTGGGGGATGGAGCTGACGGCGGAATACAACGCCTGGGCCGTATCACCTTATCTGAGCGGCAACCTGATTCGTCGTCAGTATGAAGGCGACGTGCAGAAAACCTGGGATACCGGCGAACCGATGCTGACAGGCCGCGCAGGTCTGAAACACACGCTGCTGCTCAATGCCGCGAATATCACTTCCGATCTCTTCATCCGTGCGGCATCCAGCGCCAAAGACAACACGGGAGAGACTGAAATTCGCTATCCGGGCTGGGCGACGCTTAACCTCGCCTTTAATACCGAGTTTGGTCCGCAGGATCAGTATCAGGTCAATCTGGCGCTGAACAACCTGACCGATAAACGTTACCAGACCGCTCATGAATCTATTCCAGCGGCGGGCTTTAACGCAGCGATTGGTTTTGCGTGGAATTTCTGACGATGAAGAGAATTGTCATTGGCTTGCTGGCGCTGGTTAGCGCCTTCAGCGTGCAGGCGGCCGAACGACTGGTGGTGGCGGGCGGCTCTCTCAGCGAGCTTATTTTTGCGATGGGCATCGGCGATCGCGTTGTCGGGGTGGATGAAACCACCTCTTATCCCCCCGAAACCGCTGCACTGCCGCATATTGGCTACTGGAAGCAACTGAACAGTGAAGGCATTTTATCGCTGCGCCCGGACAGCTTTATCACCTGGCAGGACGCGGGCCCGCATATTGTGCTGGAGCAGTTGCGTGCCCAAAAAGTCAACGTTGTCACCCTACCGCGCGTTCCGGCCACCGTTGACCAGATGTACGCCAATATTCATGCCCTGGCGAACACGCTCCAGGTTCCTGAACAGGGCGATGCGCTGGTTAACCACATTCGCCAGCGACTGGATCGTGTGCAGGACAGCGTGAAGGCGAAAGGCGCGCCGGTTAAGGCGATGTTTATTCTTTCTGCGGGGGGCAGCGCCCCCCAGATCGCCGGTAAGGGCAGCGTCGCTGACGCGATTCTGACCCTCGCAGGCGCGCAGAATGTCGCCCAGCATGCGCAATATAAAAGTTACAGCGCGGAATCGCTAATTGCGGCAAACCCGCAGGTGATTGTTGTGACATCACAGATGGTCGAGGGCGATATCAATCGCCTGCGCGCCATTGCCGGTATCACCCATACCTCCGCCTGGAAAAATCAGCGGATCGTCGCCATTGATCAGGCGTTGATTCTGGGGATGGGTCCCCGCGTCGCTGACGCCGTTGAAACTCTGCACCAGCAACTCTGGCCTCATTAAATGGATTTGGCATTACAATTATGAATACTCAACACACGCTGGATCTCACTCCACATTTCGCGCTGGAGGGGAACCAGCCCTTTAAGGATCGTCGGGCCACGATGCCGTGGCGTGGTGCGATTCCTGTTGCAAAAGAGCAATTGTCGCAAACCTGGCAGAACGTCATCAGCCAGACCGTTCCACCGCGCAAAAGACTGGTGTATTTACATATCCCTTTTTGCGCAACCCACTGTACTTTCTGCGGTTTTTATCAGAAACCGCTTTGAAGAGGATCACTGCGCACGCTATACCGACGCCCTGCTACGTGAAATAGAGATGGAAGCCGACAGCATGCTGCACCAGTCAGCGCCCATTCATGCGGTGTATTTCGGCGGTGGAACGCCGTCTGCGCTGTCGGCCAGGGATCTGGCCAGGATCATCACCACGCTGCGTGAAAAACTGCCGCTGGCGCCGGATTGCGAAATCACTATCGAAGGTCGGGTGCTCAACTTTGATGATGCCCGCGTTGATGCCTGTCTTGATGCGGGCGCCAATCGGTTTTCTATCGGCATTCAGTCTTTCAACAGCAAGATCCGCAAGAAAATGGCGCGCACCTCGGACGGCCCAACCGCCATCGCCTTTATGAACGGCCTGGTGCGGCGGGATCGCGCCGCCGTGGTGTGCGATCTGCTGTTCGGCCTGCCCGGTCAGGATGCCGCCCTGTGGGGTGAAGATCTGGCGATAGCCCGCGATATCGGGCTGGATGGGATCGATCTGTATGCGCTGAATTTGCTTCCCAATACGCCGCTCGGTAAAGCGGTTGAAAGTGGCCGGACGACCGTTCCTTCCCCCTCAGCGCGTCGCGAACCTCTACCTTCAGGGCTGCGATTTTATGGAGAGCGCGGGCTGGCGCTGCATCAGCAACAGCCACTGGGCCGCGTACCACCCGAGAACGCCAACCTGTACAACCTGCTGATCAAGCAAGGCGCTGACTGCCTCGCCTTCGGCTCCGGCGCAGGCGGTTCGGTCAACGGCTACTCCTGGATGGTGGAGAGAAACCTTTCCACCTGGCATGAAAACTATCGCCGCCGGGAAAAAAGCCGTTAATGATGATGATGCGTACCGCCGAACGTGGCTTTCAGTGGCGCCATACGTTACAGGCGGGGATTGAAACGGCGCGCGTACCGCTTGATGAGCTGGACGGCCTCACGCGGAGCAACTGATTCCGTTACTGACCCAATGGCACAACGCGGGGCTGACCCGCGATGCGTCAACCTGCCTGCGTCTGACCAACGAAGGACGCTTCTGGGCAAGCAATATTTTGCAGTCTCTTGACGAGCTGATTCAGGAACTTAACGCACCGCGCATCGCGGTAGATAAACCATAAAAGGAGTAACTTATGAGCCATGTCTCTTTACAGGATTTTTTGCGCACTGAGCCGGACGGAACGCTGGAAGCGATCGCCGCACAGTACAACACCACGCTTTTAGACGTGGTCAAAAACCTGCCCTCTCATACCCTGGTCAGCGGCGATAAATTCGATACCGTCTGGGACACCGTCAGCGAATGGGGCAAAGTCACAACCCTGGTGCACACCGCCGATGTCATTCTCGAATTTACCGGTGAACTGCCCTCCGGCTTCCATCGTCACGGTTATTTCAATCTGCGCGGTAAAAAAGGCATGACCGGCCATATCAAAGCGGAAAACTGCACGCACATCGCCTTAGTGGAACGCAAATTTATGGGCATGGACACCGCGTCTATTCTGTTCCTCAACCAGGCGGGCAGCGCCATGTTTAAAGTCTTCCTCGGTCGCGACGAGCATCGTCAGCTACTGGGGCGAACAGGTTGACGCCTTCCGCACCCTGGCCTCCTCTCTGAAGGAAAACGCCTGATGACGCCGTGGTTACTTTTCGGTGCCGGCGGTACGGGCGTGGGTGCCAGAACGCTTGAACTCGCGCTGACGCAACAGCGCCCGGTCGTTGCCGTGATTCGTCACCCGGAAACCGCGGCCCTTTTGCAAAGCAAAGGCGTTCAGGTATTTATTGGCGATGCCTGCGACGCAAGCGTCGTATCCTGCGCCTGCCATGCCGCAGGGCCGGAGGCGCTTGTCATTTCATCAATGGGGGGAAACCAGGATTATCTGGCGCACAGAACCGTTATTGATGAAGCCGAAAAAGTGGGCATCAAACGCATGATTCTGGTGACGTCGCTGGGATGCGGCGACAGTTGGGCATTTTTATCCCCTCGCGCAAAAGCCGCATTCGGCCAGGCCGTGCGGGAAAAAACGCTGGCGGAAAGTTGGCTGCAAACCAGTCAGCTGGATTATGCCATCCTGCGGCCTGGCGGTTTACTGAATGGCGATGCGACAGGTAAAGCGCAGCGCTACCAGGGACAGGAGTGCCACGGGTTTGTGATGCGTGCGGATGTCGCCGCCCATATTCATGAACTGGCCTGCGCGCCTGCGCTTAACAATCAGATCTACAGTCTGGTTGAGCCTGAACTAAAGCCGGTGTGATCCCCTCGCGGCGCGGAGATCCGCGCCGCAATGACGTTATGGAGATTCGAGTGTTCAAGGATTCACTCTCTTCCCTCAGTGTATTGACGGGGCTTTCACTCTTGCTGATCGCACTGGTGCTGTTCGGCGCCAGCCAGGGGGCGCTGAACATCAGCTTCAGCGCGCTGTTTAACCAAGAGTACCGGGATATCTGGCTGAACATCCGTTTGCCCCGCGTTCTGTTGGCCGTGCTGGTTGGCGGCGCGCTGGCGACGGCGGGCGTGATCATGCAGGGACTGTTTCGCAACCCGATGGCCGATCCGGGGTTGCTCGGCGTCAGCAGCGGCTCTGCGTTAATGGTCGGCGTCGCGATCGTTTTCCCTCTTTCGTTGCCCGTCGTTCTGGCTCTCTATGAACAGATGATCTTTGCCGTCGCCGGCAGCGTGGTGGTCTGCGCGGTTATTTTTCTGATCAGCCTGCGCCACGCTCACGGCGGCATGATGCAACTGCTGCTGGCCGGGATTGCGATTAATGCGCTGTGCGGGGCGGCTATCGGCATACTGAGCTATGTTGGCGACGAACAGCAATTACGTCAGTTGACGCTATGGATGATGGGCAGCCTCGGTCAGGCGCAGTGGCCGACGCTACTGGTGGCCAGTTCGTTCGCACTGCCCGCCATCGCCGCCACCGCCTGTCTTTCCGGGACGCTGAACCTGCTGCAATTAGGGGATGAAGAGGCGCACTATCTGGGGGTAAACGTAAAGCGTAAACGTCAGCAGCTGTTGTTGCTCAGCTCCCTGCTGGTGGGCGCTGCCGTTTCGGTAAGCGGCGTGATTGGCTTTATCGGTCTGGTGGTTCCCCATTTAATTCGCATGATCATCGGCGCAGACCATCGCTGGCTCATTCCCTGCTCTACACTTGCAGGGGCATGTTTGCTCCTGGTTGCCGACACGCTGGCACGCACGCTGGTACAGCCTGCGGAGATGCCGGTCGGCCTTCTGACCAGCCTGATTGGCGGCCCCTGGTTCCTGTGGCTCATTCTGAACAGCCGGAGGGTGGTATGATTGATGCCCAAAATCTGGTTTACAGCATTCATGGACGCCGTTTAACGGACAATGTTTCGCTGACTCTGCCTGGTGGTGAAATCGTCGCTATTTTAGGGCCGAATGGCGCCGGGAAATCCACGCTGCTGCGCCAGCTTACCGGGTATCTGAAGCCCGACTCTGGTCGCTGTACGCTTCTGGGCAAGCCGCTGACCGAAATGGCCGCTGACGGAACTGGCGAAGACCCGCGCGGTAATGCGCCAGAACAGCCACATGGCGTTTCCGTTCAGCGTTCGGGAAGTCATTCGCATGGGCAGGCATCCTCATCGGACGCATAATCCACGCGATGAAACCGAGCACATCATGGCGTTGTGCGATTGCAGCCAGCTGGCCTCGCGTGATTACCGGCAGTTGTCGGGCGGCGAACAGCAGCGGGTACAGCTGGCGCGCCTGCTGGTTCAGCTCTGGGAACCCGAGCCCTCGCCCAAATGGCTGTTTCTGGATGAACCCACCTCCGCGCTGGATATTCACCACCAGCAGCATCTTTTCCGTCTGCTGCGCCAACTGGTGCGTGAACGGCAGTTCAACGTCTGCTGCGTGCTGCACGATCTCAATCTTGCCGCACGCTATGCCGACCGGGTGGTGCTGATGGCAAATGGCCGCCTTATTGATAACGGCAGACCGCAGGAGGTGCTGAAACAACAGGCGCTGAAAACGCTTTACGGCGCGGATATCACGGTTTTAAACGATCCATCAAATCTCTCACCGCTGATCGTCCTCGATCGGTAAAACTTGCGGAGCATCGAATGCTGATGCTCCATTTTCTGTAACAATTGCCTGTTATAAGTGATCGCTTTCTCAATTCTGACTCTTTCAACTGGTCATTCTACGCGGGTAGATTTATTAATCTGCGGTAAAAATATAATATCTACGCGAGTAGAACGTGAAGAGTATAAACCTGCGACTTATGTCGACAGCTAACTTCAAGGAGTTCTTATGAACACGCATTCATCCTCTGTTCCCCTGACGGACGGCCAACAGGCAGCTCAGGAACGACTGGAAACCCCCGAGGGGCGCCGCGAATTCTGGCGAGCGACATTTTCCTGCTGGTTAGGCACGACAATGGAATATGCCGATTTTGCGCTGTATGGCCTCGCCGCAGGCATTATCTTTGGCGACGTCTTTTTTCCTGAAGCCACACCAGTTATGGCGCTACTTTCCAGCTTCGCCGCCTATTCCGTCGGGTTTATAGCACGCCCCATCGGCGCGCTGTTGTTCGGCTGGATAGGCGACCGTCATGGCCGGAAGACTGTCATGGTTATCACTATCGGGTTAATGGGCATGTCGACCATGTTGATCGGTTTAATTCCCAGCTACGCCCAGATTGGCGTTTGGGCGCCGGTATGCCTGGTCATCTTACGATTTTCCCAGGGGCTGGGCGCCGGGGCAGAGCTTTCAGGCGGCACCGTCATGCTCGGTGAATATGCCCCAGTTAAGCATCGCGGACTGGTCTCCTCGATTATCGCTCTGGGCTCAAATAGCGGAACATTGCTGGCTTCTTTAGTCTGGCTCATCGTACTGCAAATGGATAAAGACGCCTTGCTTAGCTGGGGATGGCGCATCCCTTTTCTTTGCAGCTTCCTCATCGCCGCCGCAGCACTGTTTATTCGCCGCCATATGCGTGAAACGCCCGTCTTTGAGCGTCAAAAAGCACTCCTGCAAGCCGAGCGAGAGAACGCGTTTCGCCAGGGTCAGGAGATGCAACAGTATGACACCCGCAGCTTCTGGCAACGCACCAGAGCATTCTGGACCATGGTCGGATTACGCATCGGCGAAAATGGCCCCTCCTATCTGGCCCAGGGATTCATCATTGGCTATGTTGCCAAAGTGCTGATGGTTGATAAATCTGTCCCCACTGTTGCGGTATTTATCGCCTCTATTCTGGGATTTGCCATTATTCCGCTGGCGGGTTGGCTTTCTGACCGGTTTGGCAGACGTATCACTTACCGTTGGTTCTGTCTGCTACTGATTCTGTACGCATTTCCGGCATTCATGCTGCTGGATTCTCGTGAACCGTGGATTGTTATCCCGACGATCATTACCGGAATGGGGCTCGCTTCGCTGGGCATTTTCGGTGTTCAGGCTGCATGGGGCGTTGAGCTTTTCGGTGTGACCAACCGTTATACTAAAATGGCTTTCGCAAAAGAGCTGGGGTCCATTATGTCTGGCGGTACGGCGCCACTTGTCGCCTCGGCGCTGCTCTCATTTTACGGACACTGGTGGCCTATCGCCGTCTATTTCACCCTGATGGCCGCAATTGGGGCTGGTGACGACTTTCTTCGCGCCAGAGACTCGTGGGCGGGATCTCAACTTGCCCGAGGATGCAATTTGAGGCCAGAGAACGTGAGGAGCGCGTTCTTTACCAAAGATTTTTGGGTCATAACGCCTTATGCTGTCTGGAAAAAAGATCACTCTGAACTCAATCAGGTAGGTGCCTTGTGACCCAATCACATTCACAACGCGTAACACGTTCTGATGTAGCAAAAGAAGCGGGAACATCTGTCGCTGTTGTCAGTTACGTTATTAATAACGGTCCGCGCCCCGTCGCCGAAGCGACCCGACAGCGCGTATTGCAGGCCATAAAAAAAACCGGTTATCGACCTAATGGTATAGCGCGCGCCCTGGCTTCAGGCAGCACGCAAACCTATGGACTCATTGCGCCAGACATCTCTAACCCGTTTATCGCCTCAATGGCGCATGCCCTGCAACGTGAAGCATTTTCTGATGGGAAAGTGCTCCTGCTGGGCGATGCGGGCGACAACAGCGGACGTGAGCGTGAACTGATTAACAATATGCTACACCGTCAGGTCGACGGGCTTATCTATACCAGTGTTGACCGGCATCCCTATATTGAGCTGATTCAGGAGAGCGGAACCCCCTGCGTCATGCTGGATCGCGTGGACACTGGGTTGAATGTCAGTGTTATTCAGGTAGATGAACAACTGGCGGCCTGGCAGGTGACGAAGCATCTGATTGATCACGGTTACCGCGATATTGGCATTATTTGTGGTCCGCGTGAAATGTTGAACACCCAGGATCGTATCCGGGGATGGCAGCTAGCGCTGGAAGAGTCATCGCTAATTATCAACCCCTCCTGGATCTTTTCGACTAACTATACCCGCGCCGGAGGTTACGAGGCGACAAAACGCATGTTGCAAGGTAAACCACCGCGCGCGCTGTTCGCAACCAATGAACAGCAGGCGCTTGGCTGTTTACGCGCTCTGGCAGAACAAGGATTACGCGTTCCACAGGATGTGGCGCTGGTCTGCTTTAACGCAACACAAGAATCGGCTTACAACGTACCTTCCCTGACCGCCGTCCGACAGCCTGTCGATAAAATGGCTCGTGCGGCAATTGATATGTTGAAAAACTGGGATGGAGAAGTTCGCCGCGTTGAATTTGAGTTTTTTTTACGAGTGGGAGAGTCGTGTGGCTGCCAGGGACATGAAGTACAACCTGAAACCAGATAAAAATAAATCTATGCGCGTGATTATCGACTGCGATCCGGGTAATGGCATTCCCGGCGCCAATATCGATGACGGCCTCGCGCTGGCACTCGCCATTGCCGCGCCGCAAATCTCTCTGGAGATGATCACAACGGTGGCTGGTAATACACCGGTAGAAATCGGATATGCAGTAGCCAAAGACTTCGTTCAACAATTAGGTGTACCCGTTTCTGTCTACCGTGGCGCCGCACGCGCGCTCAGAGAAGATCCGCAGCCCTGGCGGGAAAAGCTTGATCATGGTGTAGACCAATATGGCTTACGCCAACTCTGGGCTGACGTCCCCGTTCCGCAGGCATACCAGGCCACGAAGCCTCTTGCGCCTGAGGCGATAGGTGAGCTGATATGCAATAACCCCGGTGAGATAACGCTGGTTGCAACAGGCCCACTCACCAACGTCGCCATTGCTCTACAGCTCTATCCGCAGCTCGTTCATGCGGTGAAGAATATCGTGATCATGGGCGGAGTATTCAATGTTCCTGGCTACCTGAAAGACACTAATTTTGGCCTTGATCCAGAAGCAGCTCATGCCGTACTCACCCAGCGGTGCGCCGGTCACATTGGTTCCGATGGATGTCACGACAAAAACCCAAATGCTTCATACCGATTTGGATCGTCTGGCTGCGGCAGAAAACGTTCTTGGTCGCTATCTGGAGAAAACCATTCGCCCGTGGATCACCTACTCTATGCAGACCCGCAATCTGCCTGGCTGCTGGATCCACGATGTTCTGACGATCGCCTGGTTGCTTGATCCCTCGCTCGCCGCAACGACAGAAGACTTTCTGGACGTCTCGCTTGAAGGCCTTACTCGTGGTATGACCTGTCGTTATGGACGTGACACATTACGCCTGGACGTGGGAATACCCGAGCCCAAAGGCGCGATGATAAAAATTCTACAGACTATCGATAACCATCAACTTCTTTCGCTGATTGAACACTACATCCATCGCTACGGCGCATAGCGATGCTGCACAGAAAAAGAAGGTATTCGCGCAGTGTGTAAGGTTATGTTTTTCTGGAGGAAAAATGAATACGTTAGCACTCATCCTCTCTGGTGAAGGAGAACCAATTTTAATTACATTATGCAAAATTTGCGTCGCTTTTTTCCTGGGAGGAATCATCGGGCTTGAAAGAGAATCAAAGGGAAAGCCTGTCGGGTTTAAAACATGTGTGATTATTTCAGTAGCCAGTTGTGCCCTGACCATTGTTTCGATTCAATCAGCGGAGTATTACGCTGAGATTTCAATGAATATCCGTAGCGATCCTATGCGCCTGGCCGCACAAATCATCAGTGGCGTGGGTTTTTCTCGGTGCCGGGGTTATCCTCCATCGCCATGATGATGCGATATCCGGGCTAACAACCGCAGCTATCGTCTGGGCTTCTGCTGGCATAGGAATTACCAGCGGAGCCGGTTTTTATCTTCATGCCCTGCTTGCCACAGGGTTATTTCTGCTGGCTATAAAGCTCAGTTATTTTGTGATCTTTTTACAAACAAAAAAACCAGCTCCCCGGCAAAGTAAAAATCCGCATTATTCTTGACGAAAAATCAGGGCTACAAACGCTGGTAGAAAGTATTAATCAGCAAAAAAGCATTATTGAGACCATTACTATCCGCGATGTAAAAAAGGGAAAAATAGAGGTCAACCTTAAGGTTGTGATCAGAAAAAAAATAACCTTGCCCGAACTGTACAGCAACCTTTCTACGCTCGAACACGTCTGCGCTATCGCGCTGGAACACTGAAAAACACGAGTATAAAACAAACTTCTTGACCTTCCCCTTGATGGAAGGTTTACCCTTTATCACAGTCAGTTAATCCTGTCATAAAGGAGTGTGTTATGTCTCAAACTATCGACCTGACCCTGGACGGTCTGTCCTGTGGTCACTGCGTCAAACGCGTGAAAGAAAGTCTTGAACAACGTCCTGACGTTGAACAGGCGGACGTCACGGTAACCGAAGCGCACGTTACCGGCAGCGCCAGCGCCGAAGCGCTTATTGAAACCATTAAACAAGCCGGTTACGGCGCGGAGTTAAGCCACCCAAAGGCTAAACCGCTGGCGGAGTCATCAATCCCGTCGGAAGCACTGACAGCGGTTCCCCCTGAGCTTCCGGCAGCGACGGCCGATGATGAAAGCCAACAGCTGCTGTTAAGCGGCATGAGCTGCGCCAGCTGTGTTTCCCGGGTGCAAAACGCATTGCAAAGCGTACCGGGCGTCACACAGGCACGGGTAAACCTGGCGGAACGTACTGCGCTGGTAATGGGCAGCGCGTCCGCCGCAGATTTAGTGCAGGCGGTAGAGAAAGCAGGCTACGGCGCAGAAGCGATCGAAGATGACGTTAAACGTCGCGAACGCCAGCAGGAAACCGCACTCGCTACCATGAAACGCTTCCGCTGGCAGGCGATTGTCGCGCTGCTGGTCGGCGTGCCGGTGATGGTCTGGGGGGATGCTCGGCGACAACATGATGGTCACTGCCGATAACCGCAGCCTGTGGCTGGCAATCGGCCTGGCGACCCTTGCCGTGATGGTTTTTGCGGGCGGACACTTCTACCGCAGCGCATGGAAAAGCCTGATGAACGGCACCGCCACGATGGATACGCTGGTGGCGCTCGGCACCGGGGTGGCCTGGCTCTACTCGATGAGCGTCAACCTGTGGCCGCAGTGGTTCCCGATGGAAGCGCGCCATCTCTATTATGAAGCCAGTGCGATGATCATCGGTCTGATCAACCTCGGACACATGCTGGAAGCCCGCGCGCGCCAGCGCTCTTCTAAGGCGCTGGAAAAATTGCTCGACTTAACCCCGCCGACGGCGCGCGTGGTCACTGATGACGGTGAAAAAAGCGTACCTCTGGCGGATGTACAGCCGGGCATGTTGCTGCGTCTGACCACCGGCGACCGTGTGCCGGTAGACGGTGAAATCACTCAGGGTGAAGCCTGGCTGGATGAAGCGATGCTCACTGGCGAACCCATCCCGCAGCAGAAAGGCGAAGGCGACAGCGTTCACGCCGGAACCGTGGTGCAGGACGGCAGCGTGCTGTTTCGCGCAAGCGCAGTCGGCAGCCATACCACTCTGTCGCGCATTATTCGCATGGTACGCCAGGCACAGAGCAGCAAACCGGAAATCGGCCAGCTTGCCGATAAAATCTCCTCGGTGTTCGTGCCAGTCGTGGTGGTGATTGCCCTGGTGAGCGCAGGTATCTGGTATATCTTTGGGCCAGCGCCGCAAATTGTTTACACGCTGGTGATCGCCACCACCGTCCTGATTATCGCCTGTCCGTGTGCGCTGGGTCTGGCGACACCGATGTCGATTATCTCGGGCGTCGGACGCGCCGCTGAATTTGGCGTCCTGGTACGCGATGCCGACGCGCTGCAACGCGCCAGCACGCTGGACACCGTGATATTTGATAAAACCGGTACGCTGACGGAAGGTAAACCGCAGGTCGTCGCCATCAGGACATTTGGCGATACCGATGAGGCGAGCGCCTTACGTCTGGCGGCCGCGCTGGAACAAGGCTCCAGCCACCCGCTGGCGCACGCTATCCTGGAAAAAGCCGCCGACGCCACCCTGCCTCAGGTGAATAACTTTCGGACGTTACGTGGCTTAGGCGTTAGCGGCGAAGCGGACGGGCATACGTTGCTGTTAGGCAATCAGGCGCTGCTGAATGAACAACAGGTTGTCACGACCGCAATGGACGCTGAAATTTCAGCACAGGCTTCTCAGGGGGCAACGCCCGTATTGCTGGCGATTGACGGAAAAGCCGCGGCGCTGCTGGCGATCCGCGATCCGCTGCGCAGCGACAGCGTCGCAGCGCTTCAGCGCCTGCACCGCGCCGGGTATCGTCTGGTGATGTTAACCGGGGATAACCCGACCACCGCCAACGCCATTGCCAAAGAAGCCGGGATTGATGAGGTGATCGCGGGCGTGCTGCCGGACGGTAAAGCCGATGCGATTAAGCGTCTGCAAAGTCAGGGACGTCAGGTCGCAATGGTCGGCGATGGCATCAACGACGCACCGGCGCTGGCGCAGGCGGATGTCGGCATCGCGATGGGTGGCGGCAGCGACGTGGCGATTGAAACTGCGGCGATAACCCTGATGCGCCATAGCCTGATGGGCGTAGCTGACGCGCTGGCCATCTCACGGGCGACCCTGCGAAACATGAAGCAGAACCTGCTCGGCGCGTTTATCTATAACAGCATCGGCATCCCCGTTGCCGCCGGGATTCTGTGGCCGTTCACCGGCACACTGCTTAACCCGGTTGTGGCAGGCGCGGCAATGGCGCTTTCCTCAATTACCGTGGTGAGCAACGCCAACCGGTTGTTGCGCTTTAAACCAAAAGAGTAAGGCGCCTTATCGCCGGGTGGCGCTAACGCTTATCCGGCCTACGCAGCACTCTCATCGTAGGCCGGATAAGATGCTTTTGCGTCGCCATCCGGCATTTCACGCATTGCACCTTCCAGAGCCACACGCTAGCATGGTTTTCCACTAAGGGAGGGCGTATGGATCTGTTATACCGGGTAAAAGCGTTATGGGCTGCACTGCGCGGCAACCATTATACCTGGCCTGCCATCGACATCATGTTACCCGGCGATCGCTGTTTTCATCTTGTGGGCAGTATTCACATGGGAACGCGCGATATGGCCCCCCTTCCGGCAAAACTGCTTAAAAAGCTCAGGCAGGCGGACGCGCTGATTGTTGAAGCCGATGTTTCAGGCAACGATTCGCCTTTTACCGACCTGCCTGCCTTTGCCGACCTGGATGAGCGAATTAGCGACGAGTTACGTCAGCGCCTGCATAAAATCACCCATGAACTGGGCATTTCCCCTTCTCTCTTTTCGACCCAGCCGTTATGGCAAATCGCCATGATATTGCAGGCGACTCAGGCGCAACAACTGGGGCTGCGACCGGAATACGGTATTGATTACCAGTTGCTGAAAACGGCAAAACAGGCGCAAAAACCGATCATCGAACTGGAAGGCGCTTCCAGCCAGATCGATCTGCTGTGCCAGCTCCCTGATAACGGACTGGCGTTACTGGATGATACCCTGACGCACTGGCATACCAACGCCAGACTGCTGCAACAGATGATGAGCTGGTGGCTGAAATCGCCCCCGCAGAATAATGCTATTTCATTGCCGAATACTTTCAGTCAGTCGCTGTATGATGTGCTGATGCATCAGCGAAATGTCGCCTGGCGGGAGCGTCTGCATGCCATGCCGCCAGGGCGGTACGTCGTGGCGGTCGGCGCGCTTCATCTTTACGGGGAAGGCAATTTGCCTGCACTAATGCGTTAAAAAAATGGCCAATATTTCTATTGGCCCGTCAAAGAGGAATTTCATCGTTATTATTATGCCAGGACGTAGCGCCCTGGTTATGTCGATTGTCGCTCAAAGTCACCATCCTGCCAATACTATTGCGCAAGATGGTACTATTTTTTAGACCACCATCAGGCGTATGCTTTAAGGGTATTTTGTCTGGGCCAGGAATAATTGCTATGACACCCGCCGTAAAATTACTCGAAAAAAACAACATTACTTTTCAGATCCACGCCTACGATCACGATCCGTCAGAAACCAATTTTGGCGATGAAGTGGTGCGCAAATTAGGCCTGAATCCTGATCAGGTTTACAAGACGCTGCTGGTTGCCGTAAACGGCGATATGAAGCACCTGGCGGTCGCGGTAACGCCCGTTGCCGGACAGCTGGATCTGAAAAAAGTAGCGAAAGCGCTGGGGGCTAAAAAGGTCGATATGGCCGATCCGATGGTCGCCCAACGGACGACAGGTTATCTGGTCGGCGGCATCAGCCCGCTGGGGCAGAAAAAACGACTGCCGACGCTGATTGACGCGCCGGCTCAAACGTTCGCCACCATTTATGTTTCCGGCGGCAAACGCGGGCTGGACATCGAGCTGGCGGCGGGCGATTTAGCCAAAATTCTGGATGCGAAATTCGCCGATATCGCTCGCCGGGATTAAGCGATTTTAGAATGATTGCCTGATGGCGCTACGCTTATCAGGCCTACAAACCGCATTGACCCGTACCGGCACTACGCCCTGTTACTGCCAGCTTACTTCGCCCTTCGGCTCATACGCGCTGGCATCCAGCGGTGAGTTCTTCTGCACGTACTCTTTCAGCACTTCCGCATCAATAAAACCGGTATTCACGTATCCCGGTTTATTATCAATTTGCGGATACCCGTCGCCGCCCGTCGCATTGAAGCTCAGCGTCGCCATCCGGTAGGTTTTCGCCGGGTCAACAGGCTCGTCTTTAATTTTCAGGTCATTAAGTTTGCCGTCTTTCGCCACAAAACTGACGTTCGCAAACTGCGGATACGCCCCGGAATCCGGCTTCATCTGCGCGACGGCGGTCAGGTAATCAATCACCTCTTTACCGCTCATGTCGACATAGACCACTACGTTGCCAAACGGCTGCACCTTGAGCACGCTTTTATAGGTAATGTTGCCGCCTTCAATGGAGTCGCGAATCCCCCCGCCGCTCATCACGCCGAAATCGGCGCTGGTGCGCGCGATTTGCGCGGCCAAAATCAGATGGCCCATATTAGTCTGCACAAAGCGAACTTTGTTGCGATCCCCTTCAAGACGACCATTGACGCTGCCAATCTTCACGTCCAGCTGCGCTTTACCTTTGTTCTGGAATGGCGTCAGAAGCGAGAGCATTTGCTGATTTTCTGAAATTTCCGGGGTGTAAAGTACGCGCTCACTTTTCCCGTTATCCCAGGTGACTTTCTTCTTCAGGTTTACCGGAATGAGCTGATAGTTGACCATTTTCATCTCGCCGTTACGAAACTCAAAGTCCGCGCGGCCAACGTATTTCCCCCACTCATGCGCCTGCACAATCCAGATGCCGTTCTGCTTATCCGGCGCGCAAGGCGTACCCGGCACATAATCAACCTGCTTTTTGTTTTCGGACGCCATGCACACCGGGTCCTGTGAGTGACCACCCACAATCATCGCCAGCGAGCCTTTTGGCAGACTACGCGCCATTTCAACATCGCCCGGCGCGTTCGAACCGTGATCGCCGTTGTCATAGTGCCCCATGTGGGTAGTGGCGATAATGATGTCCGGCTTTTCATTCACTTGCAGTTCCTGAATCACCACCTTCGCCTCTTCGGCCGGTTTACGGAACTCGATATCGGTGAAGAATTCCGGGTTACCGATCTTCGCGGTGTCGTCCGTCGTCAATCCGAGGACGGCGATTTTCAGATCCTGGCGTTTAAAAATAGCCCAGGGCTTGAACAGGCGTTCTCCGGTACTCTTTTGGTAGATATTGGCGGAGAGGAAGGGGAATTTGGCCCACTTTTCCTGCTGACGCAGCACGCTGAGCGGATTATCAAACTCATGATTACCGACGGCCATCGCATCGTAGCCAATCAGGTTCATACCACGAAAGTCAGGTTCCGCGTCCTGCAGGTCGGATTCCGGTACGCCAGTGTTAATGTCGCCACCGGAAAGCAGAAGCACGCTGCCGCCTTCAGCCGCAACCTCTTTGCGAATGCCGTCCACCAGCGTTTTTTGCGCCGATAAACCGTACTCGCTGTATTCGCTGCGCCAGAAATGGCCGTGGTGATCGTTAGTATGCAGAATGGTGATTTTATAGGTTTTATCTTTTTCATAAGCCTGAACAGGCTGGCTTGCCAGCGTAAACACGGCAAACAATGCCAGTGCCACACCCCGTTTCAAAAAATTTCATGCTTCTCTCCCTGACTCAATATCAACCGCTGAAATTACAATGATCTGAAATAATAGTCGAAAATGTTTTCAGAATTGAGACTTCCTTCAAACACCGTCCACAGGTATGTTAGTCGAGTAATAATTACAAATTCGATTATCCCCAACATCGCAAACAAAACAGAAGTGACATTCTATGGCAATGAGTGAACCAACCCAGCCGTTAGCGGGCGCCTCTGCTGCGGCGACTAAAGCACGCACCTCGTTTGGCATCTTAGGCGCGATCAGCCTGTCTCATTTGTTGAACGATATGATCCAGTCGCTAATTTTAGCGATTTACCCGCTGCTGCAATCAGAGTTTTCCCTGACCTTTATGCAGATAGGAATGATTACCCTGACCTTCCAGCTCGCCTCCTCCCTGCTCCAGCCGGTCGTCGGATACTGGACGGATAAATATCCCATGCCGTGGTCGCTCCCCATTGGGATGTGCTTTACGCTGAGCGGTCTGGTACTGCTGGCGCTGGCGGGCAGTTTTGGCGCCGTGCTGCTGGCGGCGGCGCTGGTCGGCACCGGTTCTTCGGTATTTCATCCAGAATCTTCCCGCGTGGCGCGTATGGCCTCCGGCGGGCGCCACGGGCTGGCGCAATCCATCTTCCAGGTTGGCGGCAACTTCGGCAGTTCGCTGGGGCCGCTACTGGCTGCTGTCATCATCGCGCCCATATGGCAAAGGTAATGTGGCCTGGTTTGTATTGGCCGCGTTGCTGGCCATTATTGTGCTGGCGCAGATCAGCCGCTGGTATGCCGCGCAACACCGGATAAGTAAAGGAAAACCGAAGGCGACCATCGTCAATCCGCTGCCGCGCAATAAAGTGATACTTGCCGTCAGCGTGCTGTTAGTCCTGATTTTCTCCAAATACTTCTATATGGCGAGCATCAGCAGCTATTACACCTTTTATCTGATGCAAAAATTCGGATTATCGGTACAAAACGCACAGTTTCATCTGTTTGCCTTCCTGTTTGCCGTTGCGGCTGGAACGGTAATCGGCGGGCCTCTGGGTGATAAAATAGGCCGAAAATATGTTATTTGGGGCTCAATTCTGGGTGTAGCGCCGTTTACTCTCGTTTTACCCTATGCAACCCTGCACTGGACGGGGATTTTAACCGTGATAATTGGTTTTATCCTCGCATCGGCCTTTTCTGCCATCCTGGTGTATGCGCAGGAACTGCTTCCGGGGCGTATCGGTATGGTTTCTGGGCTCTTTTTCGGTTTCGCGTTCGGTATGGGAGGCCTTGCGCTGCGGTATTAGGCCTGCTCGCCGACCACACCAGTATTGATTTGGGTCTACAAAATATGTGCTTTCCTGCCACTTCTGGGGATACTGACCATATTCTTGCCTGACAACCGACATAAAGCCTGATTTTCCTGCGGCCAAAGGTAAACTTTGGTCGCACTCTCTTCCAGTCACCGTAAGCCTTTAGCTCACAGACACCCCGCCAGTTTTCCAATCCGTGCCTTTTTTATTCTAAATTCCACTTTTCATCAAATTTCAACAATTATTCATAAACATAAACATCGAAATTGTCATAAACTATTACCTGGAATTTTGGTTTCTCTGGCGCCATCGTTTGTGAGGCTGTGCGAGCGATGACGCCAGGGCGACCAAAAATGGATCAACATAACGACCAAAGGGAGACGGAATGCATCACGCCACCCCGCTTATTACCACCATTGTTGGCGGCCTCGTGCTCGCTTTTATACTCGGCATGCTTGCCAATAAACTGCGTATTTCTCCTCTGGTGGGATATCTGTTAGCGGGCGTTCTTGCGGGGCCATTTACTCCGGGTTTTGTCGCGGATACCAAACTTGCGCCTGAACTGGCGGAGCTTGGCGTAATCCTGCTGATGTTCGGCGTCGGGTTGCACTTTTCATTGAAGGATCTGATGGCGGTAAAGGCCATCGCCATTCCCGGCGCGGTCGCCCAGATAGCCGTGGCGACGTTGCTGGGTATGGCGCTTTCAGCGGTGTTGGGCTGGTCGCTCATGACCGGTATCGTCTTCGGGTTATGTCTTTCAACCGCCAGTACCGTGGTGCTGCTGCGCGCGCTTGAAGAGAGACAGCTTATTGACAGTCAGCGCGGGCAAATCGCCATCGGCTGGCTGATTGTGGAAGATCTGGTGATGGTTCTGACGCTGGTTCTTCTGCCCGCCGTGGCGGGAATGCTGGAAAAAGGCGATGTCGGCTTCGCGTCGCTGGCAGTTGATATGGGAATCACCATTGGTAAAGTGGTGGCGTTTATCGCCATTATGATGCTGGTTGGGCGCCGTCTGGTGCCGTGGATTATGGCGCGCAGCGCCGCTACCGGCTCCCGTGAACTGTTTACCCTTTCCGTGCTGGCGCTGGCGCTGGGCATCGCCTTTGGCGCCGTCGAGCTGTTCGATGTCTCCTTCGCGCTGGGCGCTTTCTTTGCCGGGATGGTGTTAAACGAATCAGAATTGAGCCACCGCGCCGCGCACGATACGCTGCCGCTTCGCGACGCCTTTGCGGTCCTGTTCTTTGTCTCCGTCGGGATGCTGTTTGACCCGTTAATCCTGATTCAACAGCCGATGGCGGTACTGGCTACGCTGGCCATTATTATCTTTGGTAAATCGGTTGCCGCTTTCTTCCTGGTTCGCCTGTTCGGGCACTCGCCGCGCACCGCACTGACCATCGCCGCCAGCCTGGCGCAGATTGGTGAATTTGCCTTTATTCTGGCAGGTCTGGGCATGGCGTTGGATCTGCTGCCGCAGGCAGGGCAGAACCTGGTGCTGGCGGGCGCGATTCTGTCGATTATGCTCAACCCGGTGCTGTTTGCGCTGTTAGAGAAATACCTCGCCAAAACGGAAACGCTGGAAGAGCAGACGCTGGAAGAAGCGATCGAAGAAGAGAAGCAGATTCCGGTGGATATCTGCAACCACGCGCTGCTGGTCGGTTTTGGTCGCGTCGGTAGTCTGCTGGGCGAAAAACTGATGGCGGCAGGCATTCCGCTGGTGGTCATTGAAACTTCACGTACCCGCGTGGATGAGCTGCGTGAGCGCGGTATTCGCGCCGTACTGGGGAATGCCGCTAACGAAGAGATCATGAACCTGGCGCATCTGGACTGCGCTCGCTGGCTGTTGCTGACCATTCCGAACGGTTACGAGGCCGGTGAAATCGTGGCCTCTGCCCGCGAGAAATGCCCGCATATTGAGATTATCGCACGCGCGCATTATGACGATGAGGTGGAATACATCACCGAGCGCGGAGCGAATCAGGTGGTGATGGGCGAGCGTGAAATTGCCCGCACCATGCTGGAGCTACTGGAAACCCCGCCCGCAGGCGAAGTGGTGACGGGTTAAACGGTGTGATGCCGGATGGCGGTGTAATCACCTTATCCGGCCTACGATTTTCTTGTAGGCCCGATAAGCGCAGCGCCATCGGGCAATAACTCAGCGATCCCAGTAAGACTCTTCGAGGCTGTCTTCCCGTTCCGGCAGACCGCGCGTCAACCGCGGGGAATGCTGGTTCAATACCTGATAACTCACACGGTTCGCATACTTACACACCTGCGCCAAAGACGAATAGGTCAGCCAGGTGAATTTATGCTTGCTGGAGTTAGGCACATTGGTGCGGTGATAATTATTGGCGGTAATATCATGTAACAGCGCCGCCAGCGCGCCGTCTCCCGCGCCATTGGTGTTCATGATTTTTTCCGGCCCGCCCATGTACGGGGCGATGTGCGAGTAGACCCGCAGCGGATGGAGACAATCTTTATGCCGCATCGCACGGCTGAACTCATACTGATTAAACTCGGCAATCGCCCCCGGCAGCAGCGGGTGCTGGGTTTTGCGTTTCGCTTCATCTTCGGTAAAGCCCGCCATATACAACCCAATCGGCCCGGCGGTACACAGCACCAGATCCACCCAGTCCAGCGCCTTATCAGACGCCAGCAGCGGATCGTTCTCGCCGGTTAACGCTTCCGCCTCTTCTTCATTCATCGCCAGAATGGAGACATGCTCTTTGAGGAACGCCTGCCACCACTGCGGATTATCGGCGATAACAAACTTCGTCCCCAGGGTCAGCACCACCGGCACATTATGCTTTTTCGCGTACTCAATGGCTTTCATGGTCGCTTCCGGCATCGGCTCGCCCGGTTTACAGCGCACCAGATAGGAGGTCAGCACCAGCGCAGATGCGCCCGCAATCACCGATTCCGGGATGCTCTCCGCCCGAAGCTGGTTCATGTGGCCGGGACTGATGGCGAAGGTACGCTCGCCGGATTCGCCAATCAGCGTAAAGCAGCGGCCAATGGGACCATCAACCCCTTGCAGGTGGTTGAGGTCGGTACGGCTTGATGTGTTACATAAATAGCGGTAGGCGTAGCTGCCAATCTCAATGTTGCTGCACATCACGCCCAGCAGAACGGAGCGATCGTCCGCCAGCACCGAGTAGTTGTGCATGGTGTTACCAATGGTGCCACCGGCAAACTGGTGGGTGATCAGGTTTTCACGCACCAGCTCCTGATACAACGCTTCTGCGACGTCATCCTCAATCACCAGAGAATGCCCGGCGCTCAATCCATAACGTTTCACAAAGTCATCATCGACTTTCGCTTCAATATCCACCAGCGTCTGATCGATACCGACCACCCATGACGCGCTGGTTTCATTTTCAGCCTGAATTTGTTGCAACAGCGGGTCACGGGCATTAACGGGGAAATAGTGTTTGGATTTACGTTTACCGGGAAATTTCATGATTGTGTTTACAGGTGGATAACTGAGCGGTGCATGGTAGCACATTCCCCCCTGCCCGCGCGACGAGGCGCGGAGTTTCAATATCGGACGGTGAGATCGCAGTTTATTGGCGATCGCTTTCTACAATGGAGGCATTTCACAAGGAGCGCGTTATGAAGCCAGAAAACAAAATTCCCGTTATCGATCTTATTTCTGCGCAAATGAGGGCCGTCATCAACGTTCATCAGGCGGAGTTGCCGCCGTGGCCTGCGGATGACATTGCGGCGCAGCGCCAGCACTACACCCGCGAGCGCCAGTTCTGGAACGCCGGGGCGCCGCAGATGGCAACGCGGACGGCGGCGGTTCCCACACCCTACGGCGAGGTCGCCACGCGTCTGTATTATCCACAGCACAACAGCAGGGCAACGCTGTTTTATCTGCACGGCGGCGGATTTATTCTCGGCAATCTGGATACCCACGACCGCATTATGCGGCTGCTGGCGAGCTATACGCGGTGTACGGTCGTCGGCATCGACTATACGCTCTCTCCCGAGGCGCGTTTCCCACAGGCGATTGAGGAGACCGTCGCGGCATGTCGGTTCTTTCATCAACGCGCCGATGAATACGCATTGAACATGGCGCAAATCGGTTTTGCCGGGGATTCCGCAGGCGCTATGCTGGCGCTCGCCAGCGCGCTGTGGCTGCGCGATAAGCAGATTGTATGCGGGAACGTGATCGCCACGCTGCTGTGGTATGGTCTCTACGGGTTACAGGATTCGCCCAGCCGCCGTTTATTTGGCGGGGAATGGGACGGCTTAACCCGTCAGGATCTGGAGAGGTATGAAAACGCCTATCTGCGTGATGAGCAGGATCGCGAATCCCCTTGGTATTGCCTGTTCAATAACGATCTGACCCGCAATGTGCCACCCTGCTTTATTGCCGGCGCGGAGTTCGATCCGTTACTTGATGACAGCCGTCTGCTGCACCAGACGCTCCAGGCGCATAATCAGCCCAGTGAGTACCGGATGTACCCCGGCACGCTGCATGCCTTCCTGCACTATTCACGCATGATGAAAATCGCGGACGATGCGCTACAGGATGGCGCGCGTTTCTTTATGGCGCAGTTAAAATAGCCTCAGAGGTACGGCGCGGTCAGCTTCAGCATCATATCGATGTGTTCCGGCGCGGCATTGAGCGCCGGAATGTATTCGTATTTTTTACCGCCCGCCTCAAGGAAGATTTCCCGGTTTTGCAACGCGATCTCCTCCAGCGTTTCCAGACAATCCGCCGCAAAACCCGGACACATCACCTGAATATGCCCGGTGCCTTTTTCGCCCAGCATTTTCAACGTTTCGTCAGTATACGGCGTCAGCCACGGCTCGCGGCCAAAGCGCGACTGGAAGGTCATCATCACTTTTTCTGGCGCCAGACCAAGCGCGGAGACCAGTTCACGGGTAGTATCGCGACAGCGTTGCGGGTAGTCGTCGCCTTCGTCAGCGTAACGCTGCGGGATGCCGTGATACGAGAGCAGCAGCAAGTCCGGCTCGCCATGTTGGGCAAACGAGGCACGGGCGCTATTTGCCAGGGCGGTGATATAGCTATTGTCATCAGCGTAGTCACGAATAAACGAGACGCCTGGAATACTGCGTTTACGCGCCAGAATACGCGCCAGTTCGTCCCAGACGGCCGCCACCGTCGAACAGGAGTATTGTGGGTAGAGCGGCAGCACCACGATGTGATCGACGTGATTCGCCAGCAGTTCATCGACCGCGCTTTCCAGCGACGGCGAACCGTAGCTCATCCCCAGCGCAACGGGCGTATCCGGGAGACGCTCTGCCAGCGCCTGCTGTTGCTCCCTGCTGTAAACCAGCAACGGCGATCCGCCTTCCTGCCAGATAGACTGGTACAGTTTTTGCGACACGCGGCGCGCGCAGCGGCAAAATCACACCACGCAAAAGCGGCCACCACAGCAGGCGGGAAGTATCCACCACGCGCTCATCGCTTAAAAATTGCTTCAGATAGCGTTTAACCGCTTCAGGAGTTGGGGCATCGGGAGTGCCGAGGTTAGCCAGCAGGATACCGGTTTTCGTCTGACGCATTACCGCCTCTTATTGATTCAAATTGTTGATAATTGTAGCGGAAAAGCGAGGAAGAAGAACTAATTGCTGTGAGAGGTAAGATGAGAATTTGCCCGATGGCGCTACGCTTATCGGGCAATTTACGGATTAACCGAGGATTTTTTCAAGGTCGGCACGCACATCGGCAACGGCCTGAGTACCGTCCACTTTCGCGTATTTAGTGTTACCCGCTTCCGCTTCTTTCTGGTAGTAACCAATCAGCGGCGCAGTCATCTGATGGTATTCCACCAGACGCTTACGAACGGTCTCTTCCTGATCGTCTTTACGGGTGGTCAGCTCTTCGCCGGTCACATCGTCCTTGCCTTCCACTTTCGGCGGATTGAATTTGATGTGATAAACACGGCCAGACGCCGCGTGCACGCGACGGCCCACGATGCGGTCAACGATCAGCTCGTCCGGTACGTCGAATTCGAGAACATAGTCAACCGCAATGCCCGCTTCTTTCATGGCGTCGGCCTGCGGAATTGTACGCGGGAAGCCGTCCAGCAGGAAACCGTTGCGGCAATCGTCCTGCGCGATACGCTCTTTTACCAGCGCAATCACCAGCTCATCGGTCACCAGCTTGCCGGCGTCCATGATGTCTTTCGCTTGTTTACCCAGCTCGGAGCCAGATTTCACGGCGGCACGCAGCATGTCGCCAGTGGAGATTTGCACAATACCATATTTCTCCATGATGAACTGAGCCTGAGTTCCTTTACCCGCGCCCGGAGCGCCAAGCAGAATGATACGCATTACGAAAATCCCCTTAAAGGTTGTCGATATTTTTTAAAAAAGCGCTAAACGATACCACCATCACGCAATTCGCTCAAGGAAGGCGCCCTGCGCTGAAACGGTTAACGGAGGGAAAATGAAGAAAAAGAGAGGATAAAATAAAAAATGCCCGATGGCGCTGCGCTTATCGGGCCTACATAAGCAACCTGCTCGTAGGCCGGATAAGCATTAGCGCCATCCGGCATGATGCGGTGCCGATTAAGACACCAGCAACTGGTTCATACGACGGATAAACTGGTTCGGATCTTCCAGCGTACCGCGTTCGGCAAACAGCGCCTGATCCAACAGCAGCTCTACCCACTCGTTAAACTGCGCTTCGTCCTGGGTATCCGCCGTGCGTTTCACCAGTACGTGATCCGGGTTGAGTTCAAAGATGTATTTCACTTCCGGCACAGCCTGACCAGCAGCGGCAAACAGCTTCGCCATCTGGGTACTCATCTCGTCAGCGTCGGTGGTGACAATGGCCGGAGTATCGGTCAGACGATGCGTCAGACGCACCTCTTTCACACGATCGCCCAGCAGGGTTTTCACGCGCTCAACGAACGGCGTCAGCGCTTTTTCCGCTTCTTTTGCGCTTTCATCGACTTCATCCGCCAGTTTTTCCAGCGATTCGTCAACTTTAGATACGGACTGGAACGCCTTACCGTCGAACTCGGTCAGGTAATTCATCATCCACTCATCAATGCGATCGGAAAGCAGCAGCACTTCGATGCCTTTCTTACGCAGCAGCTCCAGGTGCGGGCTGCTCTTCGCCGCCGCGTAGCTGTCTGCCGTGATGTAGTAGATCTTCTCCTGCCCTTCTTTCATGCGGGAGATATAATCTTCCAGAGAGACGGTTTGTGCGGAAGAGTCCGTATGCGTTGAAGCAAAGCGCATCAGTTTCGCGATGGCTTCCTGGTTGGCATGATCTTCCGCCGGGCCTTCTTTCAGCACCAGACCAAACTGTTTCCAGAAGGTCTGGTATTTTTTCCGCATCGTCTTTCGCCAGTTTTTCCAGCATTTGCAGAACACGTTTGGTCAACGCGCTGCGCAGGTTGCGGGTAACGGTGCTGTCCTGAAGAATTTCGCGGGAAACGTTCAGCGGCAGATCGTTGGAATCAATCAGACCACGCACGAAGCGCAGATAGTTCGGCATAAACTGCTCGGCGTCGTCCATGATAAAGACGCGCTGTACGTACAGTTTCAGCCCATGTTTGTGATCGCGGTTCCACATATCCCACGGCGCCTGAGACGGGATGTACAGCAGGCTGGTGTACTCCTGCTTACCTTCCACGCGGTTGTGGCTCCAGGTCAGCGGGTCGGTGAAGTCGTGAGCAATGTGCTTGTAGAACTCGTTATACTCGTCGTCTTTGATTTCTGACTTGTTACGCGTCCACAGCGCCTGCGCCTTGTTGATTTTCTCCCAGGAGACGATCGTTTCACCGTCTTTTTCTTCCTGTTTTTCAATCTCTACCGGCAATGCGATATGGTCGGAATATTTGCTGATGATGGAGCGTACGCGCCAGTCATCAAGGAACTCGTCTTCGCCTTCACGCAGGTGCAGGGTGATTTCCGTACCGCGATCGTCTTTAGTGATATCCGCAACGGTGTACTCACCTTCGCCCGCCGATTCCCAGAACACGCCATTTTCCGGCTTATCGCCCGCCGCGCGGGTACGCACGGTCACTTTATCCGCGACGATAAACGCAGAGTAGAAGCCGACCCCGAACTGGCCGATCAACTGGCTGTCTTTCGCCTGATCGGAACCCATTGATTCGAGGAAAGATTTAGTGCCGGATTTCGCAAATGGTCCCCAGATGATCGATAACGTCATCACGGTTCATCCCCACGCCATTATCGGCGATGGTCAGCGTACGCTTATCTTTATCGAAGGAGACACGCACGCGCAGCTCGCCGTCGCCTTCATACAGATCCGGGTTCGACAGCGCGCGAAAACGCAGCTTGTCCGCCGCATCTGAGGCGTTAGAGATAAGCTCACGCAGGAAAATTTCTTTATTGGAGTACAGAGAATGGATCATCAGGTGCAGAAGCTGTTTTACTTCTGACTGAAAACCACGAGTTTCTTGTCCTTTCATTGGATAAATACCTCAACAATGCCATTTACAAGGTCAAAATTGCGTTGAGGGAGAGATGGGGACGGGAAATGAGTTTTCAAGCGGGAGAACGCGAATGTTCTCCCCGTTTGATTAAAACGAATTCTTATGACGCCGGCAAGCGAGTGGGACAGCGTGGTGCCGTCGACCATTTCCAGTTCGCCGCCCACCGGTACGCCGTGGGCGATACGGCTGGCTTCAACGCCATATTGCGCACAAAGTTCGGCAATATAGTTCGCGGTAGCCTCCCCTTCGACCGTCGGGTTGGTCGCGAGGATCACTTCGCTGAGCTGTTCTGACGCCAGACGCTGCTCCAGACGATCGAGACCGATATCGTCCGCCCGATGCCGTCGAGCGGCGACAGATGCCCCATCAGCACGAAGTAGCGGCCAGAGAATTGCCCGGTCTGCTCAATGGCGTAGATGTCCGCCGGACTCTCCACCACGCAGATTTGACCGTTTTCCTGACGACGCGGATTCGAACAGATATTGCAGACATCTTGCTCAGTGAAGGTGCGGCAATCGGCACAGTGGCCGATTTCCGACATCGCCCGGGTGAGCGCTTGCGCCAGACGCATCCCGCCGCTGCGGTCACGCTGAAGCAGCGTAAACGCCATGCGCTGCGCTGACTTCGGGCCAACACCCGGCAGACAGCGCAGTGCTTCCATAAGCTGAGTTAACAGCGGGCTGGTTTGCATCAGAACGGCATCTTAAAGCCAGGCGGCAGTTGCATACCGGAGGAGACAGACGCCATCTCTCTTTCTGGGTCTCTTCAATGCGACGCGCCGCATCGTTGAACGCCGCAGCGACCAGATCTTCCAGCATCTCTTTATCGTCTTCCAGCAGGCTTGGGTCGATTTCCACGCGACGGCAGTTGTGCGCACCGTTAATGGTCACTTTCACCAGACCTGCGCCAGACTCGCCGGTGACTTCCAGTTTGGCGATTTCTTCCTGCATCTGCTGCATTTTTTCTTGCATCTGCTGGGCTTGCTTCATCAGGTTGCCCAGACCGCCTTTTCCAAACATAAGCTCTCTCTCTTGATGGTTTACAATCGCAAGCCGGGCTTACGATCAAATGGGGCGAATACTCTCTTCATCCAGATCCGCGTCAAAGAATCGACGCAGCGTCTGAATGTTGTTATCCGCGATAATCGACTCACGCGCCTGCGCAAGTTTCTCTTCATAAATCGCCTGACGCCACTCCAGCGGCGTTCGCACCGCCGGATTATCATCTTCAACGATGGTCAGTTCAACTGTCGTTCCCGTCAGGCGCTCAATGCTTCTGCAGCTTTTGCTGCGCGCCAGTGGAGTTAAGGTGTCGCTGCGTGGAACGCAGATGCAGGCAAATGGTATTGCCGTTCTCCTCTTTCCAGGCGTTTAACGCCACCTGTTCCACCAACTTCGGCAGGGAGAGCTGGCTAATTTGTGCCGCCCACGGATCGCGTTCAGTCGCTTCCGCGGCCAGTTTGGTCGCCAGTTCCGGTGTTTTTTCATGCTCCAGCGCCTTTTTCAGCGCTTTCGGCGTGGCCACAACCTCTTTTACTTCCACCACCGGATTGGTCGCCTTCCAGCGGTAGGCTTCTTTCTTCGTCGGCGTCTGTTCCAGCGCAGACGGCGCCGGACGCGCCTGAACGCGTTCAGAGACAGAGGCTAATCTTTCCAGCGCAGCGTTATTTACCGGCCGCGCGCGGGAAGCGGCTGCCGGTTCACTCTTTTTTGTTTTGGTTGCTCCCTGAGCACGCTGAAGCTGGTTGCGCGCCGCCAGCACCTGGCTGGTGGCATCTGGCAACGGCACCTCCTGGCGTACCGGAGCGGATTGTTGCGAAGGCACCTGCGTCGGCGTCATCACCGCCGTTGGCGCGACCGGCGCAAAAGATTGCTGCGGTCTTTCCGGTTCCGACAGCGGCATACGTGGGTGGAATGCCAGCGCGCGTAATAGCGTCATTTCAACGCCCATCCGTCTGTCCGGCGCGTAAGGCAGCTCTTTGCGGCCAATCAACAGCGTCTGGTAATAGAGCTGTATGTCCGCTGGCGGCACGGTTCGCGCCAGTTCACGCATGCGCTGCTCAATCGCCGCCATATCGTTACCCAGCGCGGCAGGCGACAGCTGCACCATCGCAATGCGGTGCAACAGCCCCAGCATTTCGACCAGCAGCGCTTCCCACTCAATACCGCGCGCGGCGGCATCATTCACCAGCGACATCACGCGCTCGCCATTGGCGGCAACCACCGCCTCGACCAGCGAAAGCGCCTGGTCATCATCCAGCGTGCCGAGCATCGCGCTCACCGCCAGGGTGGAGACCTGCCCGTCACCGCTGGCGATCGCCTGGTCGGTCAGGCTGAGCGCATCGCGCAGGCTGCCGTCCGCTGCGCGGGAGAGCAGTTGCAGCGCGCGCGGCTCATGCGCGATATGTTCTGCGTTAAGGATATGCTCAAGCTGATGGCGAATTTGTTCGACATCCAGCGCCTTGAGATGGAATTGCAGGCAGCGCGACAAAATCGTCACCGGCAGCTTCTGCGGATCGGTGGTCGCCAGCAGAAACTTAACGTGCGCGGGCGGTTCTTCGAGCGTTTTTAAGCAACGCGTTGAAGCTGTGCCGCGAGAGCATATGCACTTCGTCGATCAGATAGACCTTAAAGCGGCCGCGCGCGGGCGCGTACTGGACGTTGTCCAGCAGGTCGCGGGTATCTTCCACTTTGGTGCGCGACGCGGCGTCGATCTCAATCAGATCGACAAAACGCCCCTGCTCGATTTCCCGGCAGTTGTCACATACGCCGCACGGCGTGGCGGTGATGCCGGTTTCACAGTTCAGTCCCTTCGCCAGCAGACGGGCGATGGAGGTTTTACCGACGCCACGGGTGCCGGAAAAAAGATATGCGTGATGAATACGCCCTAACGACAAGCCGTTCGCCAGTGCGGTCAGCACATGTTCCTGGCCGACGACGTCAGCAAAGGTTTGTGGGCGCCATTTTCGGGCTAAGACCTGATAACTCATTGGCTGGCTCTGAAACGCTGGAAGGTGGATTCATGGGGGGGAATGCTAACACAACCTCGCAAATACAGCGAGGTTGTGAGGCTTTATTCGCGACGCTCACCCTTTTGAGCCGCCGCAAGCGGCGTTCAAAACGCAAATGCGTTTTGTCGGGCACTGGCCGGAACCAAAGTGGCGAATAAGCTAGCCTGAATCAGTGCCCCGGGAAGGGAACCAGGCTATAACAGGTAATCCCCTGTTTTGCCAGACGCTGCTCACCACCCAGATCGAACAGATTGATGATGAAAGCGGCATCGGTCACTTCCCCACCCAGACGACGGATCAGCTTCACAGTCGCTTCGATTGTGCCGCCGGTCGCCAGGAGATCGTCCACCACCAGCACTTTATCGCCCGGTTTGATGGCATCAACGTGGATTTCCAGCTGATCGGTGCCGTACTCAAGCTCATAGCTTTCAGCGATCGTTTCACGCGGCAGTTTGCGCGGTTTACGCACCGGAACAAACCCGACGCCCAGGCCCAGCGCGACCGGCGCGCCAAACAGGAAGCCACGCGCTTCGGTGCCGACAACTTTGGTGATGCCTGCATTTTTGTATCGTTCAACCAGCAACTCAATGCTGAGCGCATAGGCTTTCGGGTCTTCCAGCAAGCTGGTGACATCACGGAAAAGAATGCCCGGTTTCGGGTAGTCGTGAATGCTTTTAATGCTATTTTTGAGAAACTCAAGCTGCTGTGCAGTCGCGGTCATGGATATATGCCTGCTATTACGGTGTTACTCACGGCGCGAATTAAGGGGGTCAAAGTAACGATTGTTTAACCTTTAACCGTCTGCGCCTGTGCTCGAAAACGGTCGAATTTACTGGCTGCGTAAGACAATTGCAACAGCGATTATTGCGCTTCAGTGCTTTTGTTGCTTTTCATCAATCACCGGTATCCGCCACATAAAAATCAACAGGCAGGCCAGGATCGCCAGCAGCAGTATTCGTACCCACATCATATGCACCAGCCAAAGCGAGATACCGAATGTAATCAATATCAACGCAATAGCGCGCGGTTTCGCCCCCGGCGGCATCGCGCGATGCTTTTGCCAGTGACGCAAATAGCCGCCAAACCAGGAGCGGTAAAGCAGCCAGTCATGAAAGCGCGGCGACGAACGGGCAAAACACCAGGCCGCCAGTAAAATAAACGGCGTAGTAGGCAATAGCGGCAACACGACGCCCAGCGTCCCTAACACTACCGCCAGCCAGCCAATGATGATTAAAATAGTACGTTTCATAATGACAGTACGTAGCACACAAGGCTGCTACTGTAGCATAACAGTTATCATTTTCATCGGAGTGTTACATTGAAAACCGCCATGCTGTTACACAGGCTGGAAAGCCAGCTCGCCAGTCTGCGCCAGCAGAGCGCGCCGCTGGCACAGCATGCGACGCTCAGCGCACGCTTTGACAGGCATCTTTTTCGCACCCGCAGCACGCTATTGAAGGTGTATCTGGATGAAGCCGGAACCAACCTTGACGCGTTGCGCCATGCGGTTGAACAACAGACGCTGCCGCAGATTGCCTGGCTGGCGGAACGCCTGGTTTCACAGATTGAGGCGATAACACGAGAAACCGCGACCTGGTCGCTCAGGGAGTGGGACAGCGCCTCCCCGGGGCTGGCGCGCTGGCAACGTAAACGCGTAAAGCATCAGGAGTTTGAGCGTCGTCTGCTGGAAATGACCGAGGAGCGTAAAGCCCGTCTGGCGCAGGTCACCGGCTTCACCGAACAGCAGGCGCTGCACCGGGAAATCGAGGCGTTTGAAGGCCGTCTGGCGCGCTGTCGTCATGCGCTGGAAAAAATAGAGCGCGTACTGGCGCGCCTGACCCGTTAACCACTGGAGAAAATATGTCGCTTGAGAATGCCCCGGACGACGTCAAACTGGCCGTCGATCTGATCGTCCTGCTTGAAGAGAATCAGCTGCCCGCGCAAACCGTGCTACGCGCGCTGGAAATTGTGAAGCGTGATTATGAAAACAAACTAAAAAACGCGGAAGACGCCTCGCAAAGCGATTAAAAGGGAGCTGGTGCGTCCCCACCGTCAATGTCAGAGTCTGCGTCGGGACACAATGACGACGGACAGTTCATGGAACGACTTTCAACCACGCCGCATGATGCGGTATTTCGGCAACTGCTGACGCAAAAAGCGATCGCGCGGGATTTTTTACAGATCCATTTACCTGACACCTTTCTTCGCATCTGCAATCTGGATTCCCTGACGCTGGAGTCAGGAAGTTTTGTCGAAGAGAACTTACGGGCCAGCTATTCAGACATCCTCTATTCCCTGCAAACTACGCATGGACCAGGCTACGTTTATGCGCTGATTGAGCATCAAAGCAAACCCGATAAATTCATGGCGTTTCGCCTGATGCGCTATGCCATCGCCGCCATGCAGCGGCATCTTGATGCCGGGCACGACACGCTGCCGTTAGTGGTTCCCTTACTGTTCTACCACGGGTCAATTAGCCCGTGGCCCTACAGCCTGAACTGGCAGAATATGTTTTGTGAGCCCGCGCTTGCCAATAGCCTTTACAGCAATGAATTTGCGCTGGTAGACCTGACCGTAATGCCGGATAATCAGATCATGCGGCATCGGCGAATGGCGATGCTGGAGCTACTGCAAAAGCATATACGCCGACGCGATCTGGCCGAATTACAGGATCAATTAATCACGCTATTAACGCAGGAACACCTTACCCGTAGCCAAATCAGCGTGCTGATACACTATATGTTGCAGGTTGGGAATACCACGGACCCCGGCGCGTTGATCCGCAAACTGGCCAGCTGCGCCCCCCAGTATAAGGAGCAACTGATGAGCATTGCCGAATGGCTGGAAGAGAAAGGCAGAGCAGACGGACTGCAAAAAGGAATGCAACAGGGAATGCAGCAAGGACGGCAAAAGGGCTTAGAAGAAGGTCGTCAGGCCGAAGCGCGCAGCATCGCTCTCAAAATGCTCGACAGCGGTCTGGCCCCCCGACCTGATCACCCACCTAACCGGACTCTCGCCAGAAGAGCTGTCTGCGCTCTCCCATTAGAGGCACTCAGGGCGGCCTGGCCGCCCTGAACAGGGCTTAGCCCACCGACGGCGTCGGATCGTCGCCTTTGATTTCGCGTTTAACTTCCGTCACTTCGTCACCTTTCTCATTGCGCAGATGCACTTCAAGCTGATTAAAAGCGATGTCGATGTTATTTTCACGACACAAACGATCGATGGTCCGGTTCAGCTCATCCACCGTATGGCTGCGATCGCGCAGTTCACGCACGTACAGACGCAGTTCATGATCGAGCGTACTGGCGCCAAACGTGGTAAAGAACACCGCAGGTTCTGGCTCACGCATCACTTTCGGGTGCTCCGTCGCCGCCTGCAACAGCACTTTTTTCACTTTGTCCAGATCCGAGCCATAGGCGACGCCAAGGCGGATCACCAGCCGGGTGGTGGTGTCGGACAGCGACCAGTTGATCAATCGTTCGGTCACGAAGGCTTTGTTCGGAATGATCACCTCTTTACGATCGAAGTCGGTAATGGTGGTCGCACGAATACGGATCTTGCTGACCGTCCCGGAGAAGGTGCCGATAGTCACCGTATCGCCAATGCGTACCGGGCGTTCAAACAGGATAATAATGCCAGAGACGAAGTTACCGAAAATCTCCTGCAAGCCGAAACCAAGACCAACCGATAACGCCGCCGCCAGCCACTGTAGTTTGTCCCACGATACGCCAAGCGATCCGAATACCGTCATCGCGCCAACAGCAATGATGATGTAGTTGAGGATCGTGGTGATCGCATACGAAGCCCCCCTGGCGCATTTTCAGTCTGGAAAGTACCAGAACTTCCAGCAGGCCAGGTAAGTTACGGATCAGCGCCCAGGCCACCATTGACACAATAATGGCAAACAGCAGGCTGCCCATCGTAACGTTTTTAACCACCGCGGCGCCCGCTTCCGTGCCGTTGTAGTGCCAGAGCGTGATGCTGTCGAGATAGCTGAACACGGTGATCAGATCGGACCAAATCGCCCAGAACATCACCCCGAACAGGGCAATCATCAGCAGCATGGTGATGCGCAGCGTTTGCTGGTTAACCTGTTCCAGCGCAATGGTCGGTTCTTCCTGCGGCTCCGCGCCTTCCGCCCCCTCTTTCACCAGATTCTGACGACGCGCCAGCGCACGGCGCCAGGCAATACGACGCGCCGCGACGCTCAGGCCGCGTAACACGGTCTGATACAGCAGGTTCCAGATAATCACCAGATAGACGGTTTCAATCCAGCGCCCGGACAGGCGTAGCGTGGTATAGAAATAGCCCGTCGCGGTCAACACCATCAACGCGACGGGAATGATGGAGAGCACGGTAATCGTGATCAGACGTAAACCATGCGACTCCTTATCACGCCAGCTATCGCGGCACATTGGCCACACCAGCAAAGTAATAAGCAGAAGGTTGAGGAAAATCACCACCTGCCCCAGCACATCGTCCATCAGGTGCAGCGGAGAAAGTTCAGCGACCACCGACCAGAAATGCAGCGGCAGTAGCGCCAGACTGATGCGCACAATCTGACGGCGCCAGTGGCTGGTCAATTTCGCCGGCATGCCGAAGTGCCGAATGGCAACGCCCTCTTTCTCCAGCACCTTCCAGCACAGACCGAATATCAGCCAGAACAACGCCAGCTTTTTACTGAACGCCCATAACAGGTCGCTAATATTCAACTGCATGGTGAGGAGGATCAGCCCCACCGCAAGGATTATCAGACAAACCGGCAAGGCGCGAATCAGATCGATGAAAATCGCTTTCGGCGTATTGAGCTGGCTGTCGTTACGCAATGATCCCACAGCAGCCGCCAGCTTCTCCTGGTACGCTTTAAGCCATTTCAGTCGCCAGCGAATCACCCCGGCGATCAGCAACAATGGCAACCCCGCGAGGAATGCGATGAATACCGCAGGCCAGGCCTTTTCCCAGTTCACCGTAATTTTCATCGACCTGAACTGATCTTTCAGCGTTTGCGGGAAGGCTTTAATCCAGTCCCAGTCCATCGGGCGGTTACTGTTAACCCAAAAGATTTGCTGAGTCAGGATCTCTTTAAGGTTTTTCGAGACGCTCATCAGCTGCTGTTGATTGATTTGCAGGTTAATGGCCATCATCAGCTGATTACCCAGTTGCTTATTCAACTGATCCAGCAATTCCCTGCGCATATCAACCACTTGCAGCAGCGCATCATGCACTTCGTCATTAACCTCGTCAGTGTGCCCTTCTTCCAGTTTGGCCCACAAAGGCATCGTTCTGGAACAAAGCGTCACGCTGCTGGTTAACTTCAAACTGCTCCAGACGCAAATCCGCAATCCGGTTGGTCATATCGACAAGTTCATCTGCCGACGGCAGCGTTTGCTGCTGCTGATACAAGATACGCGACAACAGCAAACTGCCTCTCAGCACCGCAATCTGCTCTTTGATATTGCGCTCTGATTGCAGCGCGCGATCAAGCCAGTTTTTGACTTTGATGTTCTGCTGCATGAGCGCGTTGCCGTTTTCGGTTGCCGTGATCAAGCGCTGGCTCAGTTGATGATTGACATCCAGCTCCTGCTTCACAAGAGGGTTAGCCTGAATACGCGCCGTTTCATCCGGCGAGATCGCCTCCTGCGCCGTCTTCTCGGTTAGCGTCAGACGTTTGCTGTTGACCGCTTCCTGCAAAAGCTGGAGCTGGTGTTCCAGTCGATTGGTGTTCGCCGTGACGTAATCGCGTTGCTTTTGCAGGGTATCCTGCAAAACTGTATTGCCTTCCAGACTTTTGCGCTGCTGATCGATTTGCGCGTTAAGCAACGCCTGTTGCGCCTGTAGCAGAGTCTGTTGACTCGGGCGCAATGCGCCGTCCCCGACACTGGTGCCGTCCAATCGATTACGGATTTGCTGCATTTGCTGCGACGCGGTATACATCGCGTTTTGCACACGCTCAGGCTGCGTCTGGAGCGAAACCAGCTGACTATTGTAAGTCGCCAGATCGTTTTGCGAGTTCTGCAAATCGTCCAGCACCTGCGCAACCCGAAGTTCCAACTGGCGCAGCGAAAGCGTGCTCAACGTTTTTCGCGTTTCGTCGTCATTATCCACATCGCTGAGGGCATTCAGCGCGTCCGTCGCCTGACGCATTTTTTCCGGCGCCTGCGCGACTTTCTGGCGTAATTGCGTGGTCTCCTCTTTTACCCGATCGATTTTATCAAGCGTGGCGAGCGTATCGATGAGATCCTGCTGGACCAGTTTATCCAGCGCCGAGAGGTCTTTCTGTTTACCCAGCGCATCCAGCTGGCTTTGCACGTCTGCTTTCGACGGCAGATCGCCATTCGTTTGCGCACGGGCAAACGCCGACGACTGACCGCACAGCAATAACACAAAGAAAATGATTGAGATAAAAACAAGATGCGATGAACGTTTATAGAGCTGCAACATAGTCATGGGAGTGAAGGTTTCTGAACCGGAAGAATGACCGGAAATAGTCAAGCCGCAAGAATATCACGGCGGTGACGGACAGAATAGCGGAACGGAAAATGTCCAGGATAATTCCTGGAATGATATCAGGGGCTTTCTAGGACAGGCGCCGCTCTCAGCGTCGGGCAAAGCAGATACATTTCCAACAAGATGGCGACGTAATCTCGCGCTTCTTTTTTCAGATCAAAGGATTGCGGCGCAAAGAGCCAGTTTTCCATGATGCCGGAAATATAGCCGCGCATTAATATTGCCGCACGACGCGTCATCAGGTTTCCCGGGAGCATTTTTGCTTTAATACAATGTGTTAGCGTTTGTTCAATGCGATCATAGCTTTCCACGCAGATGCTTCGCTGCGCCTGTTGCACTACCGCCATTTCACCCCACGAATTCGCATTTGTGGAATATAATTTCCATCAATAAACGTCGGCGCTCTTCCGTCACGGTTGCTTCAAGAAGATGGACTAAAATTTCTCTTAATACTGATAGTGGATCGTCGGGGAATTTTGCCTGATACTCAATCTCAAGCTCACCAATATTGGATTCTGATAGCTCCCAGATTTCACTGAATAAATCCGACTTGTTTTTGAAGTGCCAATAGATTGCACCGCGTGTGACGCCAGCGGCTTTTGCAATCTCCGCGAGCGAAGTGGATGATACCCCTTGTCGCGAGAACAAACGCAGAGCTACATCCAGGATGTGTTGCCGAGTTTCCTGTGCTTGTTGTTTGGTTTTTCGTGCCATATGTCGGTGAATTTACAGGCGTTAGATTTACATACATTTGTGGATGTATGTACCATAGCACGACGATAATATAAACGCAGCAATGGGTTTGTGGACTTTTGACCATTGATCAATTTGAAATCGGACACTCGAGGTTTACATATGAACAAAAACAGAGGGTTTACGCCTCTGGCGGTCGTTCTGATGCTCTCAGGCAGCTTAGCGCTAACAGGATGTGACGACAAACAGGCCCAACAAGGTGGTCAGCAGATGCCAGAAGTTGGGGTTGTGACGCTCAAAACTGAACCTCTACAGATCACTACTGAACTCCCGGGTCGCACCAATGCATACCGTATTGCGGAAGTTCGTCCTCAGGTAAGCGGAATTATCCTGAAACGTAACTTTACGGAAGGCGGCGACATTGAAGCGGGGTGTGTCTCTCTATCAGATTGATCCTGCGACTTACCAGGCGGCTTACGAAAGCGCCAAAGGCGATCTCGCTAAAGCGCAGGCGGCTGCAAATATCGCTCAGTTAACGGTTAAACGTTATCAGAAACTGTTGGGTACGAAATACATCAGCCAACAAGACTACGATAGCGCGCTGGCAGATGCGCAACAGGCGAATGCGTCTGTTGTGGCGGCAAAAGCGGCCGTTGAAACCGCACGCATTAATCTGGCGTATACCAAAGTGACCTCCCCGATTAACGGCCGTATCGGTAAATCATCCGTAACGGAAGGCGCGCTGGTACAAAACGGCCAGGCTACCGCCCTCGCGACAGTACAGCAACTCGACCCGATCTATGTGGATGTAACGCAGTCAAGCAACGACTTCCTGCGCCTGAAACAGGAGCTGGCGAGCGGCAAACTGAAGCAAGAGAACGGCAAAGCGAAAGTCGAGCTGGTCACCAGCGACGGCATTACCTATCCGCAATCCGGTACGCTTGAGTTTTCTGACGTCACCGTCGACCAAACCACCGGTTCTATTACGTTACGCGCAATCTTCCCTAACCCGGACCATACCTTACTGCCTGGTATGTTTGTTCGCGCACGTCTGGAAGAAGGCACCAATCCTGATGCATTGCTGGTTCCCCAGCAGGGCGTTACCCGTACGCCACGCGGTGATGCCAGTGCGTTGGTTGTCGGCGCCGATGACAAAGTGGAAACCCGTCAGATCGTCGCAAACCAAGCGATTGGCGATAAGTGGTTAGTCACTGATGGACTCAAATCGGGCGATCGCGTGATTGTTACCGGGCTGCAAAAAGTGCGTCCTGGCGCGCAGGTTAAAGCGCAGGAAGTCACCGCGGATAATGAACAGCAAGCCGCAAGCGCTAACCCGTCTGAACAGTCTAAGTCTTAACTTAAACAGGAGCCGTTAAGACATGCCTAATTTCTTTATCGATCGCCCTATATTTGCGTGGGTGGATCGCCATTATCATCATGGTTGGCAGGGGCCTCGCGATCCTCAAACTGCCGGTAGCGCAATATCCAACGATTGCGCCGCCCGCAGTGACGATCTCCGCGACTTACCCTGGCGCTGATGCAAAAACCGTGCAGGACACGGTGACGCAGGTTATCGAACAGAACATGAACGGTATCGATAACCTGATGTACATGTCCTCAAACAGTGACTCCACGGGTACCGTGCAGATCACCCTGACCTTCGAATCCGGTACGGATGCAGATATCGCGCAGGTTCAGGTGCAGAACAAACTGCAACTGGCCATGCCGCTGCTTCCTCAGGAGGTTCAACAGCAGGGTGTGAGCGTTGAGAAATCATCCAGCAGCTTCCTGATGGTTGTGGGCGTCATTAACACCGACGGCACCATGACCCAGGAGGATATCTCTGACTACGTTGCGGCGAACATGAAAGACGCCATCAGCCGTACGTCAGGTGTGGGTGACGTGCAGCTGTTTGGTTCGCAGTACGCGATGCGTATCTGGATGGACCCAACGAAGCTGAACAACTTCCAGCTCACGCCAGTGGATGTGATTAACGCGATCAAAGCGCAGAACGCCCAGGTTGCGGCCGGTCAGCTTGGCGGTACGCCGCCGGTGAAAGGCCAGCAACTGAACGCCTCCATCATCGCGCAAACGCGTCTGACCTCTACGGAAGAGTTCGGTAAAATTCTGCTGAAAGTGAACCAGGACGGCTCCCAGGTTCGCCTGCGCGATGTAGCAAGAATTGAACTGGGCGGTGAGAACTACGACATCATTGCGAAGTTCAACGGACAGCCTGCGTCTGGTCTGGGGATCAAGCTGGCGACCGGTGCGAACGCGCTGGATACCGCAAACGCCATCCGTGCAGAACTGAAGAAGATGGAACCGTTCTTCCCGTCAGGGATGAAGATCGTTTACCCGTATGACACCACCCCGTTCGTGACGATCTCCATTCACGAAGTGGTGAAAACGCTGGTAGAAGCCATCATCCTCGTGTTCCTGGTCATGTACCTGTTCCTGCAAAACTTCCGCGCGACGTTGATTCCGACAATCGCGGTGCCGGTGGTGCTGTTGGGGACATTCGCCGTGCTTTCGGCGTTCGGTTTCTCGATAAACACGCTAACAATGTTCGGGATGGTGCTCGCCATCGGCCTGTTGGTAGATGACGCCATCGTGGTGGTAGAGAACGTCGAGCGTGTAATGTCCGAAGAAGGATTGCCGCCGAAAGAAGCCACGCGAAAATCAATGGGCCAGATTCAGGGCGCGCTGGTGGGGATCGCAATGGTACTGTCAGCGGTATTTATCCCGATGGCCTTCTTCGGCGGGTCTACAGGGGCTATTTATCGTCAGTTCTCCATCACCATTGTGTCCGCAATGGCGCTGTCAGTGCTGGTGGCATTGATCCTGACGCCAGCCCTGTGCGCCACCATGCTTAAGCCGGTTGCCAAAGGCAGCCACGGGTCAACCAAAGGTTTCTTTGGCTGGTTCAACAACATGTTCGAGAAGAGCACGCACCACTACACCGACAGCGTAGGCAACATCCTGCGCAGCACCGGTCGTTATCTGCTGCTCTATCTGATCATCGTTGTCGGCATGGCTTACCTGTTCGTTCGTCTGCCAAGCTCCTTCTTGCCGGACGAGGACCAGGGGGTCTTCCTGAGCATGGCGCAGTTGCCAGCGGGCGCAACCCAGGAGCGTACGCAGAAAGTTCTCGATGAGATGACCGACTATTATCTCACCAAAGAGAAAGATAACGTTGAATCCGTCTTTGCGGTTAACGGCTTTGGTTTTGCTGGTCGAGGTCAGAACACCGGTATCGCGTTCGTCTCGTTGAAAGACTGGGCCGACCGTCCGGGGGATGAGAATAAAGTCGATGCGATCACCGGTCGCGCGATGGGCGCATTCTCCCAGATTAAAGATGCGATGGTGTTCGCCTTTAACCTGCCAGCGATTGTCGAACTGGGTACGGCAACGGGCTTCGACTTCCAGTTGATTGACCAGGGCGGCCTCGGTCATGAAAAACTGACGCAGGCGCGTAACCAGCTGTTTGGCGAAGTGGCAAAACACCCGGATCTGCTGGTCGGCGTTCGTCCGAACGGTCTGGAAGATACGCCGCAGTTCAAGGTCGATATCGATCAGGAAAAAGCGCAGGCGCTGGGTGTTTCCATTAGCGATATTAACACGACGCTGGGCGCAGCATGGGGCGGCAGCTATGTGAACGACTTCATCGACCGTGGTCGTGTGAAGAAAGTTTACGTCATGTCTGAAGCGAAATACCGTATGTTGCCGGAAGATATCGGAAACTGGTATGTGCGCGGTAGCGATGGTCAGATGGTGCCGTTCTCGGCCTTCTCCTCCTCGCGCTGGGAATACGGTTCACCGCGTCTGGAACGCTATAACGGTCTGCCTTCAATGGAAATCCTCGGCCAGGCGGCACCAGGTAAGAGTACCGGTGAAGCAATGGCGATGATGGAAGAGCTGGCAAGCAAACTGCCATCCGGCATCGGCTACGACTGGACCGGGATGTCTTATCAGGAACGACTGTCCGGCAACCAGGCGCCTGCCCTGTACGCCATTTCACTGATCGTGGTCTTCCTGTGTCTGGCGGCGCTGTATGAGAGCTGGTCTATTCCGTTCTCCGTTATGCTGGTGGTGCCGCTCGGGGTTATCGGCGCGCTGCTGGCGGCAACCTTCCGTGGCCTGACCAACGACGTTTACTTCCAGGTGGGCCTGCTCACAACCATTGGGTTGTCGGCGAAGAACGCGATACTTATCGTCGAATTCGCCAAAGACTTAATGGATAAAGAAGGCAAAGGTCTGATAGAAGCAACGCTGGAAGCGGTACGTATGCGTTTACGCCCGATCCTGATGACGTCTCTGGCGTTTATCCTCGGTGTTATGCCGCTGGTTATCAGCTCTGGCGCAGGTTCCGGCGCGCAGAACGCTGTGGGCACCGGCGTAATGGGCGGGATGGTCACCGCAACGGTTCTGGCTATCTTCTTCGTTCCGGTCTTCTTTGTGGTGGTACGCCGCCGCTTTAGCCGCAAGAGCGAAGACATTGAGCACAGCCATTCGGTAGAGCATCATTGATTCATCTCCTGTGAAAAGGCCGCGCAAGCGGCCTTTTTTCTGGATAAAAATCATAAAAAGCGCTTATTGTTAGTTTGTTTATTCACCGTAGAATAAATAAGACATATAATCCCCAGCGTGCTAAAGGCTATTCTTAGAGAGTCTGGTCATTTCTTATTTTTTCCGTTAATTAAGAAATCATTAAGATTATTCCTGGTATATCGTGAGTGTAACAGCCTTCTTAACAATCGTTGTTAGCACAAATGACGATAACTCAATGATTGCAAAAACAATAAAAAGATCGCCTCATTTCAGGCATCATCTTTTACGGTTAAAATGTAAAATTGCGTTGGGGCAACATACTTTTACCTAATTGTAATTTTTCGTAATAGGACGATGAAATCTTTTTTAGAGTGGATTATAGTTAAAACATCAGGAGAAGAGCGCAAGTTCCAGGTCAGTTAGTTGTATCCATCCCGAAAGGTGTTCGGTTAGTTCAAGCCACTAAGAAGGGGATGCGTTATGGATGAGTACTCACCCAAAAGACATGATATCGCACAGCTTAAATTTCTCTGTGAAACCCTGTATCATGACTGTCTTGCAAACCTTGAAGAAAGCAACCACGGTTGGGTTAATGACCCTACTTCGGCAATCAATCTTCAGCTCAATGAACTGATAGAGCATATTGCAACCTTCGCACTTAATTATAAAATTAAGTATAATGAGGACAATAAGCTGATTGCACAGATAGATGAATATCTGGATGACACCTTTATGTTGTTCAGCAGTTACGGCATTAATGCGCAGGATCTGCAAAAATGGCGAAAATCAGGAAACCGCCTGTTTCGCTGCTTCGTCAATGCCACCAGGGCGAATCCTGTTAGCTTGTCATGTTAAAAATTATTACAATCATAGGTAAGATTTATGTCCGATAAACCATTAACGAAAACAGATTATTTGATGCGTTTACGACGCTGCCAGACAATAGACACGCTGGAACGTGTAATAGAGAAAAATAAATATGAATTGTCTGACAATGAATTGGCTGTATTTTACTCAGCAGCAGATCACCGTCTTGCAGAATTGACGATGAATAAGCTCTACGACAAGATTCCCACCTCCGTGTGGAAATTCATTCGCTAATTTTTGCATAACGCTATGGAGAATACGTTCGTTCTGCCTGACCGAGGGTTTCCCTGTATTTACCGTTAATTCCTATTTTACGTCTCGTGATTTAGATCACATCAAGGCAACGGGAACGTTCCCTTAAAAGGCGTTGCGCTTTACTGTACTGCGGCAGTTAATCCACAAACAGAAGAGTGCATAATGAGCGAAGAAAAGCCAGAAGATGATTGCCGGTGAGTTATATTGCCCGGCCGATGAGACATTGCGCAACGACCGCCTGCGGGCGCGCCAGTTGCTTCATCGATACAACCACTCCGCACCGGACGAGAAGAATGCGCGACAGGCTATTCTGAGCGACCTGCTAGGCCAGAGCGACGGTGCGTATATTGAGCCCTCCTTCCGCTGTGATTACGGTTACAATATTTACCTCGGCAAAGCATTTTACGCTAACTTCGACTGTGTGATGCTGGATGTCTGCCCGATTCATATCGGCGACAATTGTATGCTCGCGCCTGGCGTGCATATCTATACGGCGACGCACCCGCTGGATGCCACAGAACGCAACAGCGGTAGGGAACTGGGTAAACCTGTAACCATTGGGAATAATGTCTGGATCGGCGGTCGCGCCGTGATTAACCCTGGCGTCACCATTGGCGATAACGCCGTTATCGCATCAGGCGCCGTCGTGACCAAAAGCGTTCCGGCCAACGTTGTGGTCGGTGGAAATCCCGCGCGAATCATTAAAACGCTGTAAAGCAAATTGTAACTGTTATGATAAATTGTGGTTAATCTGTTACTTTTTTCATGAAGTTCGCCCTTCTAAAATGGGCTGTTCCCTGAATGTTACAGAAATCACAAAGGCAAATGATGACAGAAATACAGCGCCTGCTGACGAAACGATTGACGATCTCAATGCTCGCGAGAAACGCGACAACAGACCGCGTTTCAGTATTAGTTTTATTCGCAAACATCCGGGGCTGTTTATTGGCATGTATATCGCCTGGTTTGCCACGCTGGCCGTCATGCTGCAATCAGACACGCTGGTGGATTCAGTGTGGCTGCTGGTCGTATTATTCGTCCTGTTGAATGGTTTTTTCTTTTTTGATGTCGCCCCGCGTTATCGCTACGAGGATATCGACGTGCTGGATTTCAGGGTTTGCTATAACGGAGAATGGTATAACACGCGCTTCGTTCCCCCTACGCTGATCCACGCTATTCTTCAGTCACCGCATGTTGGCAGCGACCAGAAAGCACAATTACAGAAGATGATAACGCGTAAAGGCGAACTCTCTTTCTACGATGTTTTCACGCTCACTCGCACAGAAACAAGCCACTAGTTTTCTCACTGTTGCAGATGTAAAAAGTGCGTACCGTCCCTGGCACGCACTGTAGTCCCTGCAATGTTGGCAAATCATTAACGTCTTTTTTTACGACCCTGCACCGCTTTAAAACGTGGATTGGATTTGCAGATCACATATAAACGCCCTTTGCGTTTAACTATCTGGCAGTCCGGGTGCCGCTGCTTTGCGCTACGCAATGAATTCAGTACCTGCATCTTATCCTCGCTTAGCGCCAATAAAATTTCCGAAACGTTTCTGGAAACGTGCTGCGCTGCCTTCGTTATCAAAGGTTTTTTGTTTTCCGGTGTAATAAGGGTGTGATTTAGAAGACACCTCAATGGTGACATACGGATAGGTCACGCCCTCAAGCTCAATCTCACGCTCGGTTTTGATCGTTGACCCCACCTTAAAGTATTCATTCGCACTGGTATCGTGGAACACCACGGTGCGATAGGCAGGATGGATATTCGGTTTCATGACAGCCTCAATATTATGTTATAACGTAACAATAAAATACGCCGCAAATTGCCGCTTTTCAACCCTCATGATGATGTGGTTATCCTTCAACATTGTACGTTTTAAGTCGAAACAAGCCCTTATTGAGCCAGAAAGAGCAAAAGCAGTTAGAATAACGTGATTAAACGAAGGGCTTTTTTACGTTCAGATATACTCGCCATATGCTGCATCAATAAGGATATCACCGTGACAACACGACATTTGGTCAGCCTGGTCACAGGGGTGCTCATTCTGTCTGTCCTTGCCCCTGTGGGATTAAGCCTCTGGCTCGCTCATCGCCAGGTTGAAAAAGAAATTTATTGAGGAACTTAACGTCTATTCATCACGCGTAGCCTTACGCGCTGACAAAGTTGCCTCCCAGAGCAAACTGGCGTTAGGCCAGCTAAACGCCTTTCGCGGTACGCCTTGTAGTAATGCGCATTTACTGACAATGCGCCGAATATCTTACAGTCTGCGCTACATTCAGGAAGTGCTATACCTCGACCAAAAATATGCCTGTTTGCTCATCGCTGGAGCAAAAAAGCGCCCCCTTCGTTTTCCCCAAACCGGAAAAGATCACCCAGGACGGCTACCGCATATGGCTTTACCTCGCAAAGTGATTTAGGGCTCAAGCGCTTTATGGTCGCTGTGGGTAAAGGACACTATGTGGTCATGATGGACCCCGCCTTCCTTCATTGATGTGATCCCATTTAGTTCATGGCATATTGATGCCGCTATTATTGGCGAAGCAAATAACATCGTGGCCGCCAGTAGCAATCGGCTCGATCCCGACATTATTCGACAATTGCAGCAGTCGCCCGGTCAATACCGGGAAGATCGCAACAGTGTCTACACAATTCAGCGCTCTCCTGAAATGAACATCGCCATCGTGACCTGGGCCTCCACGCTACCGCTACAAAAGAACTGGTATCGCCAGGCTTTTATCTGGCTACCGCTGGGGATGATGGCGAGCCTGCTGGCGGCGGCGTTTATTCTGCGCATTCTTCGCCGCTTACAATCACCACACCACCGTTTACTGGACGCCATCCATAACCGTGATATTAAGGTGCATTATCAGCCGATTATTTCGCTGAGTAGCGGGAAGATAGCAGGCGCGGAAGCGCTGGCTCGCTGGCCGCAAACCGACGGCAGCTACCTTTCGCCAGAAATATTTATTCCCCTCCGCAGAACAAACGGGGCTTTCCCGAACCGCTCACCCACCTGATTTTAGAGACCGTTTTTGAGGAGATGGGAACATGGCTGCGACAACACCCTGAGCAGCACATTTCTATCAATATTGAGGCAACGACCCTTGCGTCGGAGAAACTTCCGGTACATCTCAGCCAGTTGCTTAACCGGAGTCAGATTTCACCGTCGCAAATCGCGCTGGAGCTGACCGAGCGTGAGTTTGCCGATCCCAAAACCAAGCGCGCCAGTCATTGCCAGATACCGCAAAGCCGGTCACGCGATTTATCTTGATGACTTTGGCACCGGCTATTCCAGTCTTTGCTACTTACAGAATCTGGACGTGGATATTCTGAAAATCGACAAGTCCTTTGTTGATGCGCTGGCCTACAAAAATGTGACGCCGCATATTATTGAAATGGCGAAAACGCTGAAGCTGAAAATGGTGGCGGAAGGTATTGAAACGACGCATCAGGAGGACTGGTTACGCCAGCACGGCGTGCAGTATGGTCAGGGATGGCTTTACAGCAAAGCGCTGCCCGCCGCAGAATTTATTTTGTGGGCGGAAAAACGGATTTAGAATGGGGACGGCTGGCGGCACGCCGCACAGCCTGTCGCTTCAGTCATCCAGAATGGGAGAGAATCCGCCGTAAATCATGCGCTTGCCATCAAAAGGCATGGCATCGCCAAACTCTTTCATTCGTGGGTCTGACATCATTTTCTGATTCGCCGCGTCGCGAACCTCTTTCGAAGGGTATTCAATCCAGCTAAACACCACCTCTTCGTGATCTTCCGCTTTCACCGCCATGCGAAAGTCGGTCAATTTGCCGTCCGGCACATCATCAGCCCAACACTCAACGACGCGTAACGCCCCAAACTCTTTAAAGAGAGGAGCCGCTTTTTGCCGCCATTTCCCGATACGCCTCCTTGTTTTCAGCAGGTACGGCAACACACAAAACCATCAACATACTTCATGAGAAAAACCTCCGAAGCGTACTGCGCGGCAAGCCAATTCTGGCCGCGTCAGTCGTTGTTAAGTCTAGTCGCCATCGCGTTACTCTGCTGTGGGCAAATGACGAGCCCGAATGCGTGCCCGGGGCTGATAGCGAAACCACGGCAAGCAGAATCTGAATCAGCGGCCCGATAGCCAGCGCATACAATACCGTACCGACGCCCAGCGTCCCCCCCAGCAACCAGCCGCTCAGCAATACCGAAACTTCAATCGCCGTGCGGATGGCGCGTATCGACCAACCGGTGCGCGCGTGAATCCCGGTCATCAGGCCATCTCGCGGGCCTGCGCCGAAACCGGCCCCAATATACCATGCTGGTCGCCAGCGCGTTGACCACTACAGCGGAGATCAACAGAACACTGGCGGACCAGCAACGACTCAAAAGCGGGCAGTACGGCCAGCGCAACATCCGCCGCCAGCCCAATAACGATCACGTTGCTGATGGTACCAAGACCCGGTCGTTGGCGCAGCGGAATCCACAGTAATAACACCCAGCACGCCAACGGCGATAATCACCATGCCAATGTTCATTGACAGTAAATTCGCCACGCCAAGGTGGAAAACGTTCCACGGATCGGCCCCTAAGTCCGCACGCACAAACATTGCGGTCGATACGCCATAAAGAGCCAGACCGGTATACAGTTGAATCAGACGACGCAGCATTCTTCCATTCTCCCCGTTCAGATACCTTTCATCTTCACCGCAATTGGCACTATGATTAATGTCCAGTTTTAAAAAAGTGGACTGCTATGTCATCACGCCGCTATGGAAGCCAGTCTCTTCAGCGCCTGCTTGGGCACTGGCAGGAGACCCCCTCACGTACTCCTGTCTGGCGTCAGCTGGCGGAGGCCCTGCGTCTGCTGATTTCTTGATGGCCGACTGGCGCTCGATAGCCGACTGCCCGGCGAACGCGAACTGGCCCGCCGTATTGAAGATCAGCCGAACCACCGTCGCCAGCGCAATGGCGCAACTTCGGGAAGAAGGCTATCTGGAAAGCCGTCAGGGTAGCGGCTCGCGGGTGATCTTACCGGATGCCATCCACCCTGTGCCCACGCGCGGCGGAGCCAATATGGCATTGGATCTCTCTTACCGCCGCGCTCAGCGCAGGCCCTGAAATTCACCAGGCTTACCAGCAGGCGCTTTGCGCAATGCCGCAGCATCTGCTGAGTTCCGGGTATCTGCCGCAAGGTCTGCTCTCTTTACGTGAATCTATCGCCCGGCACTATTGCGAGCGCGGCTTGCCAACCCGCCCTGATGAAATCATGGTGGTCAATGGCGCCGTGAGCGGGCTGGCGCTGCTCCTGCGACTCCTGACGGGCCCGGGCGATCGCGTGGTGGTGGATCACCCGACCTACCCGCTCGCAATCGCCGCGATTCAGGGAGCCTCCTGTCGCCCCGTTGGCGTCTCATTGCCCGAACAGGGTTGGGACACCGCCGGTCTGATGGCGACCATTGCGCAGACCGCGCCGAGAATGGCTTATCTGATGCCGGATTTCCATAATCCCACCGGGCGCTGTATGGATGCCGCCCACTCGGCAAGCGGTCGCGGATATTGCCGCCAGAACGCATACCACGCTGGTTGTGGACGAGGACGATGGTTAATTTGTGGTACGACGCCCCGCCGCCGCCCCCGCTCGCGCATTACAACGCCGACGCGCCAATTATTATGCTGGGATCGGCAGGAAAAAGTTTCTGGGGCGGGGTTACGTCTGGGGTGGGTTCGCGCCTCATCACGGACAATCGCCGCGCTGGTACAAACCCGGGATACGTTTGATTTAGGATCGCCGGTACTGGAGCAGTTAGCGACCGGCTGGCTGCTTGATAATGCCGCCAGCTTTTCTTCCTGACAGACGGCAGTTGCTGTCCCAACGACGCGACCTGTGTTGTGAACTGATGCACGCGCAATTTTCCTGAAATGGCGCTTCCAGGCAGCCGCAGGGCGGGCTCTCTTTTTGGGTGGAGTTACCCGACACGCTGGCCCACGCTCTTTGCAACGCGTGCCGAAAGCGAAGGGATTCAACTGGGCACCGGTACGCGTTTTGGTCTCGCGGGTGCGTTTGATCGTTTCTTACGTATGCCGTTCACCCTGCCGGATGAAACACTGCGATCGGCTTTTCAGACATTACAGCCGATATGGGACAACCTGCGCTCACAAAACAGCGCAGGGAAAATACGCAAAATTATCTAATATGGCCTGTCATCGTCGTTTTATTGCTGGCGTGGGACGGGGAAAACCTTTCAGGGAAATAATGAAGTTCTCGCCGTCTTTCTTTATTTTTGCCCCGGCATCGCACCAGTCGGAGGCAATACGAAAGAATTCATCACTACCAACATTCCAGTTAAGACGAACATGCTTCACATAGCCGGAAACGCAGTAATTCGCAGGCTTCGCCATAATTACTGGCGATTGAGAGTTGTTGTTTCATTTTTTCTTCCTTGAGTAATCTGCGTAATGCTTTGATTTCTTTAGGAGTAAGCGGCTCATCTACGGATTCTTCCGTATGCTGACTGTCGATATCACTCGCCGAGACTCCCCGCCTCTTCTGCGGCCCTCAAATGCAATCAGCAGCAGTTTTTCTGTGGTGATACTTAAGTTCTCATTATTTGCTTCGGCATAATGGCGAAGCTTCTCTTTTAACGTCTCATCGATTTTGACATTTAGTACAGCAGTAGCCATCGTAAAGAGTCCTTGTAAACAGGCAAAACACGTCGTGTGCGACACAGCTATCGTCACCGCGTGAATATCAGGGCACAAACTGATTAATAACGTCCCGATAACACTCTGCCAGCATTTGATGACAAAATAATGACGTTAATATGACAAAGAGGAGGAAAATGAAGAGGTTGCCGGACGGCAGAATTGGGTGGGGCCCTGCCAGCTACATCCCGGCACACACGTCATCTGCTCTGGCTGCTTCCTTCCGGACCTGACCTGGTAAACAGAGTAGCGTTGCGGGAGAACCAACAGAGCCCCCCATTGAGAGCGTTGTTAACCAACGCGCAGGCGCATTATCACTGCTGGCCCCTGTAAATGCAACCCATCCCAACATCGGATGCTGTTTTCTTGCGCAATGAGGCTTCACTCCCCGGCGGTTCACGATTATGCTGAAAGATTATCGCAGGAATGAATGATGGACAGACAAGACACTTTCCCCCAACGCGTCTGGCAAATCGTGGCCTCAATCCCCCGAAGGGTTTGTCACGACTTATGGCGACGTCGCCCGCCTCGCCGGTTCACCTCGTGCCGCGCGTCCAGGTCGGCGGCGTATTAAAACGATTGCCGGAAGGCAGCACCCCTCCCCCTGGCATCGGGTCGTGAATCGTCATGGCGCCATCTCCCTGACCGGGCCAGACCTGCAACGCCAACGTCAGGCGTTACTGTCAGAAGGCGTGGTGGTCTCGGGGAGTGGGCAAATCGATATGCAACGATATCGCTGGGTTTATTAACCCTCTCCGGCCGGAGAGGGTTGTCCTGTGAGAGCTTAGTACTGTGTCGGCGCCGGTACGGCGGAAGACGGGTTCACCTGCGTCGGCGACGTTGACGGTACGGTTGTCGCTGCGCCGCCGCTGGCCTGAACAGGCACTGCCGTTTGCTGAACCGGCACCAGCGTCAGATCCGCTTTCGTGCCGCCCTGATTAATGACCGGCTGTACGGTATCGGTGATAAAGACCAGTTTATCATTAATCGTCACGGCGGCGCTCAACAGAATCCGCGCATTTGGCTGGATGTCAGCCGGGTTAAACGGCAGTACAAAGCTAAATGGCGACTGTTTCCCCTCGGTGCGCACCGCTTTCTGCGACAGCACTTTCGACGGCGCATCCGCCAGTGAGGCATCAGACAGCGTCACGGTCAGTACGGCATCCGGTGGCAGGGCCACTTTCTGACGGATCCAGACAGTACCGGAGACATTAGGTTGCTGAATAGTTGACTGTGTAGCCACGCCAGAAGTATTTGGGTCAGGCGCAGGCGTCTGGATATCTGCGCTTCTGTCTGCGCAGGCTGCCAGAGCAACCGCAACCGCTAAACCACTTACCATGTGCACGAGTTTCATTAAATTCTCCTTATCATCAATGCATCAGCGGGAGGTGCTTTACCCGCCGGAAGAGTGGTTAACAAAGACATAACGTGACTAAGTGTGGCATATTTCACTTATTTTTGCCTGGAATTAGTCCGTAATTCAGACTATTGCACCCATCGGACCACTTTCAAAATTGCGTTATACTCTGCCTACCTCGCTTCGGCGCCGTTGTTACCTGGAGAGCACGTATGAGTCAGGCACTGAATAATTTGCTGTCATTGTTAGATCTGGAAAAAATTGAAGAAGGACTCTTTCGGGGCCAAAGTGAAGACTTAGGATTACGTCAGGTTTTTGGTGGTCAGGTGGTCGGTCAGGCGCTGTATGCCGCCAAAGAGACCGTACCTGAACAACGTCTGGTTCACTCTTTTCACAGCTACTTTCTGCGCCCCGGCGACAGCCTGAAGCCCCATTATTTACGATGTGGAAGTTCTGCGCGACGGCAACAGTTTCAGCGCGCGTCGCGTCGCCGCCATCCAGAACGGGAAGCCTATTTTCTATATGACAGCCTCCTTCCAGGCGCCGGAAGAGGGATTTGAGCATCAAGAAAACCATGCCGGACGCCCCTGCGCCGGAAACGCTGCAATCGGAGACGGAGATCGCCCGTTCATTGGCGCATCTGCTGCCGCCCGTGCTGAAAGAGAAATTTATCAGCGACCGCCCGCTGGAGATCCGCCCGGTAGAGTTCCACAACCCGTTAAAAGGCCACGTTGCGAACCCGACGCGCCAGGTCTGGATCCGCGCCAACGGTACGATACCGGATGATATCCGCATTCATCAGTATCTGCTGGGTTATGCTTCCGATCTGAATTTCCTGCCCGTCGCGCTGCAACCCTACGGCATCGGCTTCCTGGAAAAAGGTCTGCAAATTGCCACGATCGACCATTCAATGTGGTTCCATCGCCCTTTCAACATGAACGAATGGTTGCTGTACAGCGTAGAGAGCACCTCGGCTTCCAGCGCCCGTGGTTTTGTTCGTGGGGAGTTTTACACGCGAGATGGCGTGATGGTCGCATCGACCGTTCAGGAAGGCGTGATGCGCAATCGCAATTGAAAATGGCCGAATGGCGACGCAAAAGCGTCGCCTCCGGCCTGTTGATGATCAGGGCGTTATACGCATTCTCGCCGTGGCTGTTGACGTCCAGACCTTCGCGCTCCTGCTCTTCCGGTACGCGCAGCCCAACGGTGATATCCGCCAGTTTGGTAGCCCGATAAACGCCACTACGCCAGACCAGACGATGGTGATAGCGATACTCTCCAGCTGCACCAGCAGCTGATGCCCCATCGTCACGCCTTCGGCAAACCCTACACCGCCGAGGGTGGTGGACGCAAAGATCCCGGTCAGGATACACCCAACGATGCCGCAAAAACGCCGTGGATGCCAAACACATCGCAAGGATCGTCCACACGCAGCAGACGTTTAAGCATCGTCACGCCCCCACAGACCCGCCAGCCCGCAACGACACCGAGAATCAACGCGCCGCCGACGCCAATGTAACCACAGGCTGGCGTTATGCCGACCAGTCCCGCGATAGCGCCGGAGCAGGCGCCCAGCAGAGACGGTTTACCGCGCAGCGCCCACTCGCCGAAAATCCACCCCAGAATAGCGGGCAGCCGTTGCCACCACGGTGTTAACAAAGGCCAGTGCAGCAATCTCGTTCGCCATCCCTGCCGACCCGGCGTTAAAGCCAAACCAGCCGATATAGAGGATCGCGGTGCCGGTGAAAACCATCGGGCAGGTTATGGGGTTTGAACGCCTCTTTACCAAAGCCGACACGTTTGCCAATCAGATAAGCGCCCACCAGACCAGCAATCGCCGCATTGATATGCACGACCGTACCGCCCGCAAAATCCAGCGCGCCGTGAGAAGCCAGCAAACCGCCGCCCCAGACCATATGCGCAATCGGGATATAGGAGAGCGTCAGCCACACCACCACGAAAATCAGTACCGCAGAGAAGCGGATACGTTCAGCCAGCGCCCCCACGATCAGCCCGACGGTAATGCAGGCGAAAGAGCCCTGGAAAGCAACGTGAATATACTGGTAGAAACTGCCCATCACTGCCGTGAGCTCAATATTTTTCAGCATCACCCAGTTGAAGTCGCCAAAGAAGTTGTTCCCCTCGCCAAAGGCCAGCGAATAGCCGTAAACAACCCATAAAATACAGACCAGCGCGAAGGTGACGGCAACCTGCGTCAACATCGACAGCACGTTCTTTCCACGGATCAATCCGCCATAAAACAGGGCAATGCCCGGAATGGTCATGAACAGCACCAGCGCGGTGCAAATCATCATAAAGGCATTGTCGGCTTTATCCACAACCGCCGGAGCCGCCATTGCCAGACCTGGAAGCAAAGCCAGTGAAGCAAGGCCAGTTTTCATCGTTGCTATCTTCATCTTTTCGTTCCCTATCACTGTGTGCCAGGAGTTACAGTGCCGCTTCGTCGGCTTCGCCGGTACGAATACGAATGACACGTTGCAGCTCAGCGACAAAAATTTTTGCCGTCGCCAATTTTTCCGGTGTAGGCCGCCTTGCTGATGACCTCAATGACTTCATCAAGCTGGTCGTCGGCAATCGCCACATCAATCTTCACTTTGGGCAGGAAGTTGACGCTGTATTCCGCACCGCGGTACAGCTCGGCATGACCTTTCTGACGCCCGAAGCCTTTTACTTCGGTGACTGTCAGCCCTTGAATACCAATCGAAGACAGTGCTTCACGGACGTCTTCCAGTTTGAACGGTTTGATTACCACGGTAACCAGCTTCATAGATCCCCTCCTGTCAGAATTCGATAATGTCTGCCGCTTCACGACAGGGATATTGCAAGGGGTGTGCCAGAAATGAAAAACGCGGGATAATTCAGGCTTGTAGGGTACGGCAGGGGAAGGAAAAGAAAAAACGCACTATAACGGTGCATGGTACGTTACATTTTTGCACCAGATTGTTGATTGCAGGATGGCGGCGTAAGCACCTTATCCGGCCTACAAGAGCGCATTGTCCGTAGGCCTGATAAGCGCAGCGCCATCAGGCGCTGAGCGATTCCTCACGCGCGCTGGCCGCCAGCTCTTCACCGGCAAGCTGTAGTTGGTACATCTGCCAGTAACGCCCTTGCGCTTCGAGCAGTTGTTGATGCGTACCGCGCTCGACCGCCTGCCCGCGATGCAGCACCAGAATGGTGTCCGCATCGACAATGGTTGACAGGCGATGTGCAATCACCACCAGCGTGGTGTGTTCACGCACTGCCGCCAGCGCTTGCTGAATCGCCTGTTCAGTACCGGAGTCAATGCTGGCGGTGGCTTCATCCAGAATCAGAACCTGCGGCGTATCAACCAGCACCCGCGCCAGCGCCAGCAGCTGTTTCTGCCCGACGGACAGATTATTGCCCTGCTCGCCCAGCCGGGTGTGGATACCCTCGCTCAGACTACGCGCCAGCTCCGCCAGTTGCACGGTTTCCAGCGCCTGCCAGACCTGTTCCTCCGAAATATCGCGCCCCAGCGTGACGTTTGCCAGGAACGTATCCGCCATCACCACCGGGTCCTGCTGCACCATCGCGACTCCCTGACGTAAAACCCCGTGGCTCAACGTTGACAGCGAACGGTCGTCAAGGCGAATGTCTCCCTGTGTAAGCGGGTAATACCCCATCAGCAGGCTGGCGAGGGTACTCTTGCCGCTGCCGGTATGCCCGACCAGCGCCACAAAGCTGCGCGACGGAACGGAGAGCGTAATGTTTTGCAGCACCAGATTGTCGTCACGGTAGGCGAAGGAGACATCATCAACGTCAATCCTGCCCGACTGCAACGGGCGCTCATCCCGACCATAATCCTGGCGTGGGCCGTCCATCAGTTCGAATACGCGCTCCCCCGCCACCGCAGCCTGTTGCAACATCGACTGTTGGGTCGTCAGTTCAATCAATGGCTCGTTCAGACGCCCCAGATAGCTGATAAAGGCGTACAACACCCCGACTTCAATGGTGCCGCGCGAGGTAAAGCTAAACAGCATCAGTAATCCGCAGAGGATCAGCGCGGAAAAAAGACTGAGCAGCGGGCGCAATAAAAAGCCGTCCAGTCGCAGGGTCTGCATCCGCGCCATATAGTGCGAGCGGCTGGCCTCCCCCCATTCTCTCGCCGAACCGCGCCTGCTGGCGGAACTGCTGAATGACGCTCATGCCGTTAATGACTTCATTGAAGCCATCATTGATGTCCGCCAGATATGCCCGCACGCGGCGCACAATCGGCGTACTATAGCGCTGGTAAATCACCATCACCACCAGCACCGCCGGGAAAATCGCCATCGCGACCAGTGCCATCCGCCAGTCGAGGCTGAACATGGCGACCAGCATCGCGCCAATTAACGCCGCGCTACGCAGCACCGTCGCCACGACCGTGACGTAAAGGTCGCGGATGACTTCCGTATCATTGGTCACGCGAGAGATCAGTTGCCCCACCGGCTGCGTGTCAAAGGCGCTCAGTGGCTGGCGCAAAGCGGCATCCATCACATCGGTACGCAGCTGTTGCACTACGCCGACGGCCGCCTGATTAAACAACAGCGACTGCGCATAATGCAGCCCCGCCGCCAGAAACTGTAAGCCAATGTACGCCGCCACCAGACCCGCGACCATGCCCAGCGGCAGGTGGCTCTTCGCGACCATATTGTCGATAAAGTAGCTGATAAGTAACGGGCCGCTGACTTCCGCCGCCGCCGCGATCCACAGCATCACCACGGCGATGGCAAGCGGTTTACGCCACGGCGAACCATACGCCAGCAGCCTTTTCAGGGTCGGCCATAACTGTCCAAAACTACGCATCTGCCGTCTCCTCGTTGATTTCAGGAGCGTCAGTCAGCGCCGCCTCCAGTTGCTGATAGCGATACATATCGCGATACCAGCCCGTTTGCAGCACTAATTCATCGTGATCGCCACGCTGGGCGATATGGCCATGCTGCATCACGATAATCTCGTTGGCTTCCGTCAGAGCGGATAAGCGGTGCGCGCTAATAATCACGGTGCGCCCCTCTCCCCACTGGCGTAAATTATGCAGAATCTGGTGTTCGGTACGGCCATCCACCGCCGACAGCGCATCATCCAGAATCAGGATTTCCGCATTGAGCAGTAACGCGCGCGCAATAGAAATGCGCTGTTTTTGCCCGCCGGACAGCATGACGCCGCGTTCGCCCACTTCGGTGTCATATCCTTGAGGCAGACGCAAAATATCCTCATGCACGCTGGCCAGCCGCGCCACCTGTTCAATATCTTCCTGCGTCGCGTTTGGGCGCCCCAGCGCGATGTTATTGCCGACCGTGTCGGAGAACAGGAACGGCGTCTGGCTGACGACCGCCAGGCGACTGCGCCAGCTATCAAGCTGCAAGCGCGTCAGCGGAATATCATGAAAACGGATATCCCCCTGCGTAATATCGAAATGGCGCTGAATAAGCGAAAGAAGGGTGCTTTTCCCCGCGCCCGTCGGCCCGCAGATCCCCAGCATCTGCCCTGGCTCAAGCTGGAATTGCACATTTTCCAGCGCCGGATGCGCGGTTTGCGGGTAGCTGAATTCACGAATGGAGACCGTCAGCGCTCCCCGACCTTCCGGCACCGTCTCCGTTCCGTCGTTGACGACCGGCGCTTCCGCCAGCATCGCGCGGATACGGCTGTACGCTGCGCTACCGCGTTCCACAATGTTAAACATCCAGGCCAGCGCTAACATAGGCCAGATCATCAGCCCGAGGTACATCATAAAGCTGGTCAGTTCCCCAAGCGTCAGCGTACCGTGCACTACCATCCAGCTTCCGCCGCCGATGGCGAGCAGATTAGCCATGCCGATGGCAATATAAATCGTGGGATCAAAACGGGCGTCGATACGCGCTACCCGCATGTTTTTCTTCCCGGTGTCTTCCGCGTCCGCCGCAAACAGCGACGACTGTCGATCTTCAAGGCCAAAAGCTTTGATCATGCGAATGCTGGTCAGGCTCTCCTGGGTACGATCGTTCAGGCTGGAAAACGCCGCCTGCGCCAGTTTGAAGCGGTTATGCAGACGGTCGCCGTAGCGCTTGATCATCAGCGCCATAATCGGCATAGGCAGCAGCGCGAACAGCGTCAGTTGCCAACTGAGCTGCGTTGACATCACGATCAGCACGGCGCAGCCCATCACCAGCGAATCCACCAGCGTGAGCACCCCTTCACCGGCGGCAAAGACGACACGATCGACGTCGTTAGTCGCGCGCGCCATTAAGTCGCCGGTGCGGTGTCGCAGATAAAATTCAGGATGCTGGCGACTGAGCTGGCGGTAGTAATCTTCACGCAGTTCAACCGCCAGTTGATAAGAGGCGCCGAACAGCAACACGCGCCAGACATAGCGCAACAAATAGACGATTACCGCAATCATGGCCATCGTGCCCACCCACATCAATACCTGACCGGTAGTGAAATGTTGCGCAGTGACGCCATCCACAACGATCCCGACCACTTTGGGCGGGATCAGCTGGAGGACAGCGATAATGATAAGCAAGGCCACGGCGCCGAGATAGCGACGCCACTCCCGACGGAAGTACCAGCTTAATTGAGCAAATAATCGCACGCGTTATATCCTGACATGATTTCCGGCAATATTTTCCGGGAGAATTATTCAATAGGCAGAGCGGTTGTGTACTTAATCTGTTCCATCGCAAAGCTCGACGTTACGTCTGACAATCCCGGAACACTGTTCACCAGACGTTTGTAGAAGTCGTCATAACGCTTCATATCTGCTACCTGAACCCGCATCAGATAGTCGTATTCCCCGGCCATACGCCAGAACCCCAGCACTTCCGGCATTTCGGTGACCACCGTCACGAAGCGGCTGTACCATTCACTGCTGTGATGCTGGGTTTTGATCAGTACGAACGCCGTTAACCCCAGACCCAATTTCTCTGGGTCCAGTAGCGCGACTTTACCGAGGAGAATGCCGTCGTCTTCCAGACGTTTCAGCCGTTTCCAGCAGGGTGTGGTGGTCAGATTAACGGCATCGGCCAGCGCCTGCAAAGAGAGGGTGCAGTCCTGCTGCAACAAAAGCAGCAGCTTACGGTCAATTTTATCTAACATACCCACCCCACAGAGAAGATTTTTCTCCCTACATTCTATTTTAAAGGTGAAATGGCAACAATTTTTTCCGTGCTTTTCGCTAATCTGGGCACAAAATGACAAATGGAAATTAATGATGAATAGCACCTGGGTTAAAAACGCCATTAATGAAATTAACGCTGACTATCAGCGTTCAGCCGACACGCATCTGATCCGGTTGTCGCTACCGGCGTTTCCGGGCATCCAGATCTACCTGAAGGATGAAAGCACCCATCCGACCGGCAGCCTGAAGCACCGTCTGGCGCGTTCATTGTTCCTGTATGGGTTGTGTAACGGCTGGATTAAAGAAAACACGACCATTATTGAATCCTCCTCCGGTTCAACGGCGGTTTCCGAAGCCTGGTTCGCCCGACTGCTCGGCCTGCCGTTTATCGCGGTAATGCCTTCCTGCACGGCAAAACGCAAAATCGAACAAATTGCGTTTTATGGCGGTCGCTCCCACTTTGTCGAAAGCGCCTGCGAGATTTACGCCGCCTCTGAGCAGCTGGCGCACGAACTGAACGGTCACTATATGGATCAGTTCACCTATGCCGAACGCGCCACCGACTGGCGCGGCAACAATAATATCGCCGACAGTATTTTCCATCAGATGCAGCGTGAGCCGAATCCGGTGCCGAAGCATATCGTGATGAGCGCGGGGACGGGCGGCACGTCAGCGACAATTGGCCGCTATATTCGCTGTCATGGGTATGACACACGCCTGATGGTGGTTGACCCGGAAAACTCGGTCTTCCTGCCCTACTGGCAGGATCGCGACGCCACATTGCGCAGCCCGGTGGGCAGCAAAATTGAGGGGATTGGTCGCCCGCGCGTGGAACCCTCCTTCATCCCGGATGTGGTGGACGAAATGCTGCGCGTACCCGACGCCGCCAGCGTCGCGACCGCGCACTGGCTGGAAACACAGCTGGGCCGTAAAGTGGGCGCCTCCACCGGCACTAATATGTGGGGAACGTTGCAGATCGCAGCCAGAATGCGCGACGCCGGAGAGACCGGTTCTCTCGTCACGCTGCTGTGTGACAGCGGCGAACGCTATCTCGACACCTATTACAATCCCCAGTGGGTTAACGATCACATTGGCGATTTAGCGCCGTGGCAGGCGGAAATTGCCCAACTGCTGAACGTCCGTTAAGCGGCATAAAAAAAAGCCAGGCTTTACGGGTCTGGCTTGCTGGAAAGGATCGCTCATTCGGGGGAATAAGGTAGATGCGGATTATCCAGCCAATGCGTTAAAAAGTGAGAGACCGCCTGATTACGACAATGGCCAATCACTGAAAGATGAGGCAGTTCAGCGATCAGTTGCGGCATCGCGTTGCCCATAATCAAACCACGTCCCACGCTCTCCAGCATTTCGCGATCGTTCATCGCATCGCCAAACGCCATGCATTCCGTCAGCGACAACCCCAAATGGTCGCTTAATACCGCCAGCGCGGAACCTTTATTACAGCCGAGCGGCAGCACTTCCAGACAATCCACAGCGGAAAAGCAGAGATTCGCCCGCTCGCCCCAGCGCCTCATTCAGTTGAATACGCAGCCGGATCAGATCGTCGTGATCGCCACAGAAACAGATCTTAGTGACCTGGTGGGCCGGGATACGTTTGACATCCACGATCTGATAGTGGAACCCGCTGTAGACATGCGCCTGTAATAGCGCGGGGATCGCGCTCCCCGTAAACCAGCCGTTATCGTTGAATACGTGCATACTGGCCCGGGTATCCCACGCCTGGTGCAATACGCGATCCGCAATGGCGGGGTCCAGATCCTGGCGATGCAGCATATCGCCTTCCTGCGAATGAATGCGCGTCCCGTTGCCGGTTATCAAAAACGCATCCATTGAGATGGCCCCCAGAATATGCCGCATTTCCAGCACATGCCGACCGGTCGCAAACGTCAAAGTGATATCGCGTTCACGCAGGCGCGCCAGCGTTGCAAGGGTCTCATGACCCAGATGGTGGTTCGGCATCAAAAGCGTGCCATCCATATCAAATGCAGCCAGACGAGCCATCTCTTTCTCCACACCGTGACGCAATTAACTTGTGATTGAGTATCACCTGAGATATACGGAAGTAATAGTGAATAGATAAAATGAATTGTTCCGGGTTTCAATGCGACTTCTCAACCGTTTAAAACAATATCAACGTCTCTGGCAGCCCTCGGCCGGAGAACCTCAGTCGGTCACCGTTGGGGAACTGGCGGAGCGCTGTTTTTGTAGCGAACGCCACATCCGTACGCTACTACGCCAGGCGCAGGAAGCCGGTTGGTTAACATGGGAGGCGCAATCCGGGCGGGGTAAGCGCGGTAAACTGCAATTTCTGGTCACGCCGGAGTCACTGCGCAATACCATGATGGAACAAGCGCTGGAAAAAGGTCAGCAGCTTAATGTGCTGGCGCTGGCACAGCTGGCGCCAGGCGAACTGCGTACCATGCTGCAACCGTTTATGGGCGGGCAGTGGCAAAACGACACGCCGACCCTGCGTATTCCCTACTATCGTCCGCTGGACCCGTTGCATCCGGGATTTCTGCCCGGTCGCGCAGAACAGCATCTTGCGGGACAAATTTTCTCCGGCCTCACCCGCTTTGACAACGCCAGCCAGCGCCCCTGCGGGGATTTAGCACATCACTGGGATATCTCCGCCGACGGTATGCGCTGGGATTTTTATATTCGCTCTACCCTGCACTGGCATAATGGCGATACGGTAGAAACTGCGCAGCTGCACGCGCGCCTGCTGATGCTGCTTGACCTGCCAGCCCTCAATAAATTGTTTATCAGCGTCAAGCGTATTGAAGTCACCCATCCGCAATGCCTGACGTTCATTCTCCATCGCCCTGATTACTGGCTGGCGCACCGTCTGGCAAGCTACTGTAGCCACCTGGCGCACCCGCATCAGCCGCTGTCAGGCACCGGACCTTTTCGGCTGACGTTATTTACGCCGGAGCTGGTACGCCTGGAAAGCCACGACAATTACCACCTTTGCCACCCGCTGCTAAAGGCGATTGAATACTGGATCACGCCTCAGCTTTTTGACCAGGATTTAGGCACCAGCTGCCGTCATCCGGTACAGATTGCCATTGGCAACCCTGAAGAACTGGCCTCACTTAGCCAGGTGAGCAGCGGTATTAGCCTGGGATTTTGCTACCTGACGCTTAAAAAAGGCTCGAAACTCAGCCTGCAACAGGCGCGTCGCCTGGTAGACATCATTCATCATACGTCGTTATTACAGACGCTGCCGGTAGATGAAAATCTGATCACGCCCAGCAACGCGCTGCTGCCAGGCTGGGTAATGCCGCAATGGAAGGGGCTGGAATCCGTTGAATTACCGAAAAAACTGACGCTGGTCTACCACCTTCCCGTTGAGTTGCACACCATGGCGGAGCAACTCCAGCAATATCTGGCAACGCTCGGGCTGTGAATTAACGTTGATTTTCCACAACGCGAAAAACTGGGATAACTGCCCTTCGCTGGCAAAAGCGGATCTCATGATGGGCGACAGGCTGATTGGCGAAGCGCCGGAATATACGCTTGAGCAGTGGCTACGCTGCGATCAACTCTGGCCGCATGTGCTGGATGCCCCTGCTTTCGCCCATCTTCAGGCCACGCTGGATGCCTTACAAACGCAGCTCGGTGAAGACGACCGCTATACTGCGTTACAACAGGTATTCACGAGTCTGATGAATGACGCCACGCTTACGCCGCTTTTTAACTATCACTACCGTATTAGCGCGCCGCCGGGCGTCAATGGCGTTCAACTCAATCCACGCGGCTGGTTTGAGTTTGAGAAAGCATGGCTTCCGCCGCCGCGCGGTGAAGAAGCTGGTCGCGGCCATCCGCAGGCGCTACCATAGCGTTTTTCGTTTTTGTCAGGATAAGTTATGAAACGTGCCGTCGTTGTATTCAGTGGAGGCCAGGACTCCACAACCTGTCTGGCGCAAGCGCTGCATCAGTATGATGAAGTGCACTGCGTCACCTTTGATTATGGTCAGCGCCATCGCGCTGAGATTGATGTCGCACGTGATCTGGCCTTAAAACTCGGCGCGCGTGCGCATAAGGTGCTGGACGTAACGCTGCTGAGCGAACTGGCGGTCAGTAGCCTGACGCGCGATAACATTCCCGTACCGGACTATGAACCGGATGCCGACGGTATTCCGAATACGTTTGTCCCTGGGCGTAATATTCTGTTTCTGACTCTGGCGGCGATTTACGCCTATCAGGTGAAAGCCGAAGCGGTGATCACCGGCGTTTGCGAGACGGATTTCTCCGGCTACCCGGACTGCCGCGATGAGTTTGTCAAAGCGCTGAATCATGCCGTCACCCTGGGTATGGCGAAGGATATTCGCTTTGAAACCCCGCTGATGTGGATTGATAAAGCCGAAACCTGGGCACTCGCCGATTACTGGGGCAAGCTGGATCTGGTGCGTGAAGAGACGCTGACCTGTTATAACGGCATCAAAGGTGACGGTTGCGGGCAGTGCGCCGCCTGTAATCTGCGCGCCAACGGCCTGAACCATTATCTGGCGGATAAACCGGCAGTGATGGCGGCAATGAAGCAGAAAACAGGGTTAAAGTGATCGTTTTGCCGGATGGCGGTGCACGCACCTTATCCGGCCTGGCGACATTCACCGTGGTCAATGTCGCCCGTAGGCCTGATAAGCGAAGCGCCATCAGGCAACTTTCCGTTACTTCACCATCTGCTCCAGTTTCTCGCGTAACTCACCTTCCAGCGGCAATGCTTTCTGCGTTTTCAAATCAATACAGACAAAAGTAATCTGTGCGTCCACCACAACCTGCCCTTCCGGCTCAAGCGTAATGACCTGGCTTAAAATGCCGCTCTTCCCGTTTAACTGCTGCACCTGACTGGTGACGGTCAGCAGATCGCTCAGCACGGCGGGGCGACGGTAGTTAATATTAATATTCACCACCACAAAAGCGATATTGCGGGCCGTCATCCATTGAAAGCTGTCACTGTTTTCCAGCCCATCCCAGCGTGCCTCTTCAAGAAACTCAAGATAGCGGGCATTATTAACGTGCTGATAAACATCAAGGTGATAACCACGGACTTTGATTTGTGTTTGCATAGCGCAATAACCTTACGTTGTTGTTATAGGAACAGAGGCCATAACTGGTATGACCTCATTATCCTGGCAAACTTTTGCCACAGTGCAAGTTATTACAGCGTCAGCACCGCCAGATTGCGTTCCACCAGCGAACTCCCATCCCCGGAACCTGCTTTAAATCATCCACCGTTTTAAACGGCCCATACTCTTCCCGATAGTTGACTATCGCCTGCGCTTTTTTCAGCCCGACGCCATTCATCACCCGCGCCAGATCTTCCGCTGAAGCCGTGTTGATACTGACCCTCGCGCCTTCATCATCGCTGGCCTTTGCAGGCACGGAGGCTTTAGTCTGCACGGACGCAGACGAATCCGCCTTTGTTTGTACCGCCTGATTTTTCTCTACCGTTCCGGCAGCCAGCGCGTTGTGCGTCATGCCTGCGCAGGCCAGAGTTATCGTGACCAGCAGTGCGTTGATTCCATGTTTCATACTGTTTTCTCCTTGTGTGTTAACAGTGGCATCACGATAGCGGGGCGGCGAAAGGCAAACAAATAGCAAATATCAGAAATGGAAAAGGCCGCGAAGGCGGCCTTTGAGGGTTACAACTTTTTGCAGTTTTTTTGCGAAGCGTCTCGGTGATTACTGCTGTTCCAGCGCATCGCCGACTTTGATTTTCGCCGCTTTACGCAGGTTACTCATCAGCGCTTCAAAGGTAATCTGCGCGTTATTCTGGGTAATACCCTGAACCATCGCTTTTTTCTGCTCTTCCGGGCATAGAGCCCGCTTTCACGTCGTCCAGCGCCAGCAGCACAACGTTGCCCTGCATATCGTTAGCGACGCCATAGCTCGGCTTATCTTTCTCTGGCAGACCCAGCGCAAACGCAGCCTGGCTTACCGGGTCCTGCCCGGTACGGCTCAGCGTTTTCGCTTCGCCAAAGCTCAGACCGGCCGCTTTCATCGCTTCTGCGCCTTTACCCGCTTTCAGCTCAACCAGCAGTTTGTCAGCATCCAGTTTTGCCTGCTGCTCTGCTTTGTTGTGCTTAACGAGCGCAGCCACCTGCTCTTTCACGTCAGCCAGAGGCTTAACCGCTTCAGGTTTATGCTCGCTGATGCGCAGCACGAATGCGCGGTCGCCATCCACCGGTGATGATATCGGAGTTGCTGCCCGGCGTACCGTTCTCGCCAACCAGACCACCGTTGAAGATAGCATCGGCAACCGGTTTAAAATTCAGCTCTTCTGGCAGGTTGTCATGGCTGAACCAGCCGGTTTCAACCGCTTTCACGCCAGCGGCCTGTTCAGCGCCCGCCAGAGATTCGGTATCGTTGCTCGCCGCATCGCTGACTTTTTGTTGCAGCGCGTAATAGGCATCCAGCGCTTTTTCCTGCTTCACTTTCGCGGCAATGTCATCACGCGCTTCGCTCAGCGGTTTCACTTTCGCAGGCTGAACATCATCCAGACGCGCAACCAGGAAGCCAACAGAGGATTTAATCACGCCAGACAGCTGGCCTTTTTCTTTCAGACCGGCATTTTTCAGTTCGTCCGGCGTGGTGGCGTCTTCCAGCCAGCCCATATCGCCGCCGTTGCGCGCAGAGATAATATCTGCGGATTTCTCCTTTCGCCAGCGCGGCAAAATCACCGCCTTTGTTCAACGCGTCCAGCACCGCTTTCGCTTCATCTTCCGTTTTGGTCTGAATGACGCTGTAACGGTTACGCTGCGGCTGGGTGAACTGATCCTGATGCTGGTCATAGTAAGACTGGATATCCGCATCGTTGACCGTTTCCTGCATAGCAGCCGCATCCAGCTTGATGTAACTCACGCGGAACTGCTCCGGGGTCATAAAGCGGTTCTTGTTCTGCTCGTAGTAGCTGGACACTTCCTGATCGGTAGCCTGCTGCTTCGCAGCCAGTGCGTTCACGTCAATCGTCGCTTCACGCACCACACGCTGCTGCGCGACTAACGCCGCCAGCTCGTCCGTTTCACCTTTCAGAATGAAATCAGTACCGGCAACACCAGCAATCAGTTGCTGGGTGGTGAGCTGGTTACGCAATGCCTGAGCATACTGATCGGCTGTCATCCCCATCTGATTCACAATCGCGTTGTAGCGGTTGTTATCAAATTTGCCGTCAACCTGGAAAGCCGCCGTTGAAAAGATGGCTTGCTTAACCTGTTCGTCGCTGATGCTGAGTTTAAGCTCATGCGCGTATTGATCCAGCAAGGCTTCATCGATAAGACGATTCAGTACCTGCTGACGCAGCGTTTTCATGTAGCCTTCATTCGCCGCCAGTTCAGAATACTGATCGCCCAGCTGCTGCTGCATACGATTACGTTCGCTGTTAAACGCATTCTCAAACTGCGAGCGGCTGATTTCCTGGTCATTCACTTTTGCGGCGTAGTTATTGCTTCCGCCAATCAGGTAACCACTCACGCCGGTCAAAATGAACGACACGATAATGATACCGAAAATAATCTTGAGCACGAGACTGTTAGCAGCCGTGCGTAAGCTGTCCATCATGGTGTAACCACACTCCGCTGTAGGTGACTGTTTTGCGTATTCATACTTCACGCCAGCATAGCGTTTTCTGAACGCTGCGCGGAAAGCTGTATTGTGACAAGAAACCGGGGTAATTGTCAGCCCACAACCAGCATAAACTCAAATAAAGTAGTACTGGACAAATAAAAAAGGCACATCAGATGATGCGCCCTTGTACTTTGTCACATCCCAGGGGGAGAAGCTCTTAGTTTACCGCGTCTTTCAGCGCTTTACCTGCACCGGAAACCCGGCACTTTAGCGGCGGCGATGGTGATCTCTTTACCTGTTTGCGGGGTTGCGACCAGTACGGGCAGCACGCTCTTTAACAGCAAAAGTACCAAAACCTACCAGCGCTACATCATCACCCTCTTTCAGTGATTCAGTGACAGAAGCAATAATTGCATCTAACGCACGTCCAGCCGCAGCCTTTAGAGATATCAGCCCCTGCAGCAATTTTGTCGATCAGTTGAGATTTATTCACTCTTCTCTTCCTCTTTTATAATTTATATCGCACCGGAATCCTTCAAAGTGCGACCGCGCAGGCAGTTATATCAGGCCTGCCATGCCCTTACAACACCCGTTAATGATGGCAAGCCCGATCCGTCATCTAAATTAGCTATACAAAAAAAGGGCTGGCAAGCACGAAATGCCCTGCCAGCCCTGTTTTTCTTAGCGCTATTTGCGCGAGGTCACTATTTTGCGGTGACAACCTGTATGCCGGACGGCTCATTTTGCAACGCAAGAGTCAGAACTTCCTCAATGCGTTTCACCGGATGAATGTCCAGATCGGCAATAACGTTGTCTGGAATCTCTTCCAGATCGCGTTTATTCTCAAACGGAATTAACACGGTTTTGATCCCGCCACGGTGCGCCGCCAGCAGTTTCTCTTTCAGGCCGCCGATAGCAGTACCTGGCCTCGCAGGGTAATTTCCCCGGTCATCGCCACATCAGCGCGAACAGGATTACCCGTCAGGCAGGAGACCAGCGCGGTACACATCGCAATACCGGCGCTCGGGCCGTCTTTCGGCGTCGCCCCTTCCGGTACGTGAACGTGGATGTCGCGTTTTTCGTAAAAGTCTGGATTAATACCCAGTTTTTCCGCACGCGCACGCACCACGGTCAGCGCAGCCTGAATAGATTCCTGCATAACCTCACCGAGAGAACCGGTGTAAGTCAGTTTGCCTTTACCCGGCACACAGGCGGTTTCGATGGTCAGCAGGTCACCGCCCACTTCCGTCCATGCCAGACCCGTTACCTGACCCACACGGTTTTCGTTGTCCGCGCGGCCATAGTCAAAGCGCTGTACGCCGAGGTAGTCATGCAGGTTATCGCCATCGATCACAATGTGTTTCAGCGACTTATCCAGCAGCAGCTGTTTCACGGCTTTGCGGCACAGTTTGGAGATTTCACGCTCCAGGCTACGCACGCCCGCTTCACGGGTGTAGTAACGGATAATGCCGATAATGGCGCTATCCTCAACCGTCAGCTCGCCTTTCTTCAGCGCGTTACGCTCGATCTGTTTCGGCAGCAGGTGCTGTTTAGCAATGTTCAGCTTCTCGTCTTCGGTATAACCGGACAGACGAATCACTTCCATACGATCCAGCAGCGGCGCCGGAATGTTCATGGAGTTGGAGGTGGCAACGAACATCACGTCGCTGAGATCGTAATCCACTTCCAGGTAGTGATCGCTGAACGCCACGTTCTGCTCAGGGTCCAGCACCTCAAGCAACGCAGAGGCCGGATCGCCACGCATGTCGGAAGACATTTTGTCGATCTCATCGAGCAGGAACAGTGGGTTTTTAACGCCCACTTTGGCCATTTTCTGGATCAGTTTACCCGGCATAGAGCCGATGTATGTCCGGCGGTGGCCGCGGATTTCTGCTTCATCACGCACGCCACCGAGCGCCATACGGATATATTTACGCCCGGTCGCTTTGGCGATGGACTGGCCCAGAGAGGTTTTACCTACCCCCGGCGGCCCAACCAGACACAGGATCGGCCCTTTGATTTTGTTTACACGGCTTTGTACCGCGAGATACTCAAGGATACGATCTTTCACACGCTCCAGACCGTAATGGTCTGTGTCGAGAATTTCCTGCGCCTGACGCAGGTCTTTTTTGACCTTGCTACGCGCGTTCCACGGCACCTGCACCATCCAGTCGATGTAGCCACGTACAACCGTCGCTTCCGCCGACATCGGAGACATCATTTTCAGCTTCTGCAATTCTGCTTCCGCTTTCTCTTTTGCCTCTTTCGGCATTTTCGCCGCGTCGATTTTACGCTTCAGCGCTTCGTTTTCATCCGGCGCGTCGTCCATCTCGCCCAGTTCTTTCTGAATGGCTTTCATTTGCTCATTCAGATAGTACTCACGCTGAGATTTCTCCATCTGCTTTTTAACGCGGGTTGCGAATACGCTTCTCAACCTGCAACAGATCGATTTCAGATTCCATCATCGCCATCAGATATTCCAGACGTTCGTTAACGTCGGACATCTCCAGCACAGACTGCTTATCCGCCAGTTTCAGCGGCATATGGGCTGCGATGGTGTCCGCCAGACGCGCAGGATCGTCAATGCTATTGAGCGACGTCAGCACTTCCGGTGGGATTTTTTTGTTCAGCTTGATGTAGCCTTCGAACTGACTGATGGCAGTGCGCACCAGCACTTCCTGCTCGCGCTCATCAATCGCCGGCGATTCAAGGTATTCCGCCTTAGCGGAAAAGTGTTCGCCGTTATCTGACAGCGCAGAAATACGCGCGCGCTGCAACCCCTCAACCAGCACTTTGACAGTACCGTCAGGCAGTTTCAGCATTTGCAAAATTGAGGCCACGGTCCCGACGGTGAAAAGATCGTTTACACCCGGCTCATCCGTTGATGCTTCTTTCTGGGCGACCAGCATGATTTTTTATCATGGTCCATAGCCGCTTCCAGACAACGGATAGATTTTTCCCGCCCTACAAATAAGGGTATGACCATGTGCGGATAAACCACCACATCGCGCAACGGCAATACGGGGATTTCAATGCGTTCAGAACGCTCAGGATTCATAGAGCTCTCTCTTAGTTTAGTGTCCGCCAGGTAATCAGACTGCGCGACTGTGCTTCACGCAGCCATTAACATGTATGTCAGTATATGGGGATGTTTCCCACACATTCAACGCCATGTTTACGGAAAAATAAAAGGGGGGATAAAATCCCCCCTTTTTCGTTAACTGATTGTATGAGTTGGTTAATTATTCACCAGATGCCTGCTGCGCTTCCGGCTTGCCGTAAATCAGCAACGGCTTGCTCTGACCGCCGATGACGGACTCGTCGATAACCACTTTTTCGACGTCTTCCATAGAAGGCAGATCGTACATGGTATCAAGGCAGCGCCGCTTCAACGGATGGAACGCAGACCACGGGCGCCGGTTTTACGCGCCATCGCTTTCTTCGCGATAGCATCCAGCGCTTCGTCACGAAATTCCAGATCGACGCCTTCCAGATTAAACAGCGCCTGATACTGTTTGGTCAGGGCGTTTTTCGGCTCTTTCAGGATCTGGATCAGCGCTTCTTCACTCAGCTCATTCAGCGTCGCCACAACCGGCAGACGACCAATAAACTCAGGAATCAGACCAAATTTGATCAGATCTTCCGGCTCAACCTGCGCCAGCAGTTCGCCTTCGCTGGCCTTGTCGGATTTCGCTTTAACCGTTGCGCCAAAACCAATGCCGGAGCCGGTTTCAACACGGTTAGCAATCACTTTATCCAGACCGGCGAACGCGCCGCCGCAGATAAACAGGATCTTAGAGGTATCAACCTGCAAGAACTCCTGCTGCGGATGCTTGCGTCCTCCCTGCGGCGGAACGGCGGCAACCGTCCCTTCGATCAGTTTCAACAGCGCCTGCTGTACGCCTTCACCGGAGACGTCACGGGTAATGGACGGGGTTGTCAGACTTACGGGAAATCTTGTCGATTTCATCGATGTAGACAATACCGCGCTGCGCTTTCTGCACATCGTAATCGCATTTTTGCAACAGCTTCTGAATGATGTTCTCAACATCTTCGCCCACATAACCGGCTTCGGTCAGGGTAGTGGCGTCCGCCATGGGTGAACGGTACGTCCAGCAGACGCGCCAGCGTTTCGGCCAGCAGCGTTTTACCGGAACCGGTCGGCCCGATCAGCAGAATGTTACTTTTGCCCAACTCAACGCCATTACTGGTGTCGCCGTTGGCGCAGACGTTTGTAGTGGTTGTATACCGCGACCGCCAGCACTTTTTTCGCCTGCTCCTGGCCGATAACATAATCGTCCAGATGGTTGCGAATTTCATGTGGCGTCGGCAGCGCACTGCGTTCACCGGTGCGGTGCCACTTCCTTAATCTCTTCGCGAATGATGTCGTTACATAGATCAACACATTCGTCGCAGATATACACGGATGGACCGGCAATCAGCTTGCGCACTTCATGCTGGCTTTTGCCGCAAAAAGAGCAGTACAACAATTTGCCCGAGCCATCTTTGCGTTTATCTGTCATGAGTCAAAACCTCTTCTTTGTTCTTTGTGCCGCACACGACGACGCAAATGCCATTCTCAGGCGCAAGTCGCTTGTCAGCGTTGTGCCGCCCCTGGATAGTATTATAGCGGCACACCTGCGCCCTGGGCATCAATTACGATGGGTCAAAATCGAGTCGACCAGACCGTACTCCACCGCTTCAGACGCGGAGAGGAAGCGGTCGCGCTCGGTATCACGTTCAATCTGCTCAAGAGACTGACCCGTATGGTGCGCCATAAGTTCATTCATGCGCCCTTTCACCTTCAGGATTTCACGGGCATGAATTTCAATATCTGTCGCCTGGCCCTGATAACCGCCGAGAGGCTGGTGAATCATGGACGCGAGAGTTAGGCAGGCAGAAACGTTTGCCTTTTGCGCCAGCAGTCAGCAGGAACGCGCCCATAGAAGCCGCCTGGCCCATACAAATCGTGCTAACGTCCGGCTTAATAAACTGCATGGTGTCGTAGATAGACATCCCTGCGGTGATAACCCCGCCTGGGGAGTTAATGTACAGATAGATATCTTTTTCCGGGTTTTCCGCTTCCAGGAACAGCATCTGCGCCACAATCAGGTTAGCCATATGGTCTTCGACCTGGCCAGTCAGAAAAATGACACGTTCCTTAAGTAGACGAGAATAGATATCAAAAGAGCGCTCACCACGTGAGGTCTGTTCAATGACCATCGGCACCAGCGCCATATGGGGTGCAAAGTTATCTCGTTCGCCGCTGTATGACATTTCCGTCTCCTGGATAAAAATTGAAAAAACCTGCTGTACCGATTGTAACCTTATGGACGGATTATCAGCTAGTCCCTCTGTTATGGGTACGGCATCGCCATAATTCAAGCATAACAATCTTTTGTTGTAACGCTAACACTGAAACGCTGTTTTCGCACTCTTCCATGCAAAATGCGTGACAAAAAAAAGCCCGCCACCTGGAGGTGACGGGCTCTTGTGCGAATTTCGTGCTAATTAAGCGACGAATTACGCCTGCTGGTTCATCAGTTCGTTGAAGGAAGTGGCTTTTTCAGTCACTTTCGCTTTCGCCAGAACGGCTTCAACGGCCTGCTCTTCCAGAGCGACGTTACGCATGTTGTCCATCAGCTCTTTGTTTTTGCTGTAGAACTCGATAACTTCTTTCGGATCTTCGTACGCAGAAGCCATCTCTTCGATCAGACCTTTAACGCGCTCTTCGTCAGCTTTCAGCTCCTGAGTGCGAATCACTTCGCCCAGCAGCAGGCCGACAACAACGCGACGCTTAGCCTGTTCTTCGAACAGTTCACGCGGCAGTTCCAGCGCTTGTTTCTCGTTGCCGCCGAAACGCTGTGCAGCCTGACGACGCAGAACGTCAACTTCGCTGTCGATCAGCGCAGATGGAACGTCGATGTCGTTCGCTTTCACCAGGCCTTCAATCGCCTGAGACTTCACGCGATTACGCACAGCGCCTTTCAGCTCGCGTTCCATGTTTTTACGCACTTCAGTACGCAGACCAGCAACAGAACCATCTTCAACGCCGAAACGCTTGATGAATTCTTCGGTCAGTTCCGGCAGCTCGCGCTCTTCAACTTTCTTCAGGTTGATAGCGAATTTAGCGGCTTTACCTTTCAGGTTTTCAGCGTGATATTCTTCCGGGAAGGTCACGTCGATAGTGAACTCTTCGCCTGCTTTGTGACCTTTGATACCGTCTTCAAAGCCCGGGATCATACGACCCTGGCCCATCGCCAGTACGAAGTCAGACGCTTTGCCGCCTTCGAACTCTTCACCGTCAACAGAACCGGTGAAGTCGATGGTTACACGGTCTTCTGCATCAGCAGCGCCGTCTTTGTCTTTCCAGGTTGCCTGCTGTTTACGCAGGGTGTCCAGCATCACGTCAACATCGGCGTCGGTCACTTCAACAACCGGTTTTTCAACTTCGATGGATTCCAGACCGGTCAGTTCAACTTCCGGGTAGACTTCAAATTCTACAGCGTAGGTGAAGTCTTCGCCCAGTTTGTATTCGCCCGGAACATAGTTCGGTGCGCCAGCCGGGTTGATTTTTTCTTTGATGATCGCGTCAACGAAGTTACGGCTCATCAGGTCACCCAGAACGTCCTGGCGAACAGAAGCGCCATAACGCTGAGCAACAACATTCATCGGTACTTTGCCCTTGCGGAAGCCGTCAATACGCACTTTCTTCGCTACGTTGACCAGCTCGCTTTTCACAGCGGTCTCGATGCTGTCAGCAGCGATAGTAATCGTTACACGGCGGCCAAGGCCTTGAGTGGTTTCAACTGAAACTTGCATCTTGTTACCTCAAAAAATCACAGTGCTCGGTCAACTCTACTCCGCAAGCACAGGTTGTTGGCTTCGCGGAACCGGGATGTTCTCATAATCAATCACATTCCCTGTCGTCAGAATCATCCCGAAGACATTCCGAAAAATAAGACGCCGCATTATAGCGGCATCACTTTTATGAGTCGAGAACGGTTATCGCGCGTTGCTGCGGCTTTTTTCACAATTCCCGGCTAATTTTGGTCTGAATACTGTACATCTCGCTCAAAATTCAGACAAAACAAAACGGCCCGCAGGCCGTTTTCACATAATCTGTAGCAACATACTGGAAAAGCGCCAACAGTTGCAAATGCGTTTTTCTACGCGATGCTTCCTGCGCCACGGCAAGGAGGCGATGCGAAGATCGTATCCTGCAATCCTTCCCACTCCTTAATGGTATAGGTATGCAGGGCCAGCGCATGTACGGTTGTGGAGAGTTCTGCCGTTAACGTGCCGTAAATCATCCGGTGGCGATTAAGAAAACGTTCGCCGGTGAAGCGATCGCTGACCAGTACAACCTTAAAGTGGCTCTCAGAGCCTGCCGGAACATTGTGACGATAGCTTTCATCCACAACTTCGAGGAACACGGGTTCGAACGCTGCCCTTAATTTTTCTTCTATTTGCTCACGTATCATCATGAAATATCTCCTCCGACAACGCTGAGATGTCACCCATCCCTTTAAATACTAGCCGCTTTTACCGTTTACATTACATCATGACAACAAAAATTTAGCGTTCGTCTGATATTTTCATTCAAACGTATGAAGTTTACTGACTTATCCATTCATTTGGTTGCGAAAACCCGAAGTAAGGTGTACCGAGGGTCAGAAAACAGACAACGCGATGAATTTACATGCGTTGACCACTTCCCCTCGCCGTTGGCAATGTTATGATGGCGGGAATTTTTATCTATCACGCTTAAGAGTCACTGAGAGCCCGAACATGTTAAAGAAAATCCTCTTTCCATTAATTGCTCTGGTTATGCTGGCAGGGTGCGCAACACCGCCGACAACCATTGACGTATCGCCGAAAATCACACTGCCGCAACAGGATCCAAGCCTGATGGGCGTTACTGTGAGCATCAACGGCGCCGACCAGCGTCAGGATCAGGCGCTGGCGAAAGTTACGCGTAATAACCAACTGGTTACTCTGACCGCTTCCCGCGATCTGCGCTTCCTACTGCAAGAAGTGCTGGAAAAACAGATGACCGCACGCGGTTATATGGTGGGGCCGAACGGCGCTGTGAACCTGCAAATCATCGTAAATCAGCTGTATGCCGATGTATCTCAGGGTAACGTTCGCTACAACATCGCCACCAAAGCGGATATCGCCATCATCGCGACGGCGGCAAACGGCAACAAGATGACGAAAAACTACCGTGCGAGCTACTCTGTTGAAGGCGCATTCCAGGCGTCCAACCAGAATATCGCCAACGCGGTTAACAGCGTCCTGACCGACACCATCGCTGATATGTCTCAGGACACCAGCATTCACGAATTCATTAAGCAGAACGCACGTTAATTTCTGTCCAGATGGCCCGGCGCTTGTCGGGCCTGTAGATGCCCATGCCCAACCAATATTTACGTATTTTTCAGCAACCGCGTTCAGCTATCCTGTTGATTCTGGGGTTTGCATCAGGTTTACCCCTCGCGCTCACCTCCGGCACGCTACAGGCCTGGATGACCGTTGAGAATATCGATCTCAAAACCATTGGTTTCTTCTCTCTGGTGGGCCAGGCCTACGTCTTTAAATTCCTCTGGTCTCCGGTCATGGACCGTTACACGCCGCCTTTTTTAGGTCGTCGTCGCGGCTGGCTGGTCACCACGCAGATTCTGCTGCTGCTCGCCATTGCGGCGATGGGTTTTCTGGAACCCGGCACGCAGTTGCGCTGGATGGCGGCGCTGGCGGTTATCATCGCCTTCTGTTCCGCATCTCAGGACATTGTCTTTGACGCGTGGAAAACGGATGTTCTGCCTGCGGAAGAACGCGGCACCGGAGCGGCGATTAGCGTACTGGGCTATCGGCTAGGAATGCTGGTCTCCGGTGGTCTGGCGCTGTGGCTGGCGGATCGCTGGCTCGGCTGGCAGGGGATGTACTGGCTGATGGCGGCGCTGCTTGTGCCCTGTATTATCGCCACGCTCCTGGCCCCTGAACCTGAAGATTCCATTCCAGTGCCTAAAACGCTGGAACAGGCTGTTGCCGCCCCGCTGCGCGACTTTTTTGGCCGCAACAACGCCTGGCTGATCTTGTTGTTAATCGTGCTGTATAAGCTGGGCGACGCGTTCGCCATGAGCCTGACCACCACCTTTTTGATTCGCGGCGTTGGTTTTGATGCCGGTGAAGTCGGCGTGGTCAATAAAACGCTGGGACTGCTGGCGACGATTGTCGGCGCGCTGTACGGCGGCATCCTGATGCAGCGCCTTTCCCTTTTCCGCGCGCTGCTGATTTTCGGCATTCTGCAAGGCGTTTCCAACGCCGGTTACTGGCTGCTTTCCGTGACGGACAAGCATATGTTCAGCATGGCCGCAGCGGTCTTCTTCGAGAACCTGTGCGGCGGAATGGGAACAGCGGCCTTTGTCGCATTGTTAATGACGCTGTGCAACAAATCGTTTTCCGCCACCCAGTTTGCCCTGCTCTCCGCGCTCTCTGCGGTGGGACGCGTGTATGTCGGCCCCGTTGCCGGATGGTTTGTCGAAGCGCATGGCTGGCCCACGTTTTATCTCTTCTCCGTCGCAGCGGCCGTGCCTGGCCTTCTGCTTCTGCTGGTTTGTCGTCAAACCCTTGAACACAGTTGGGAAAGCGAAAGCTTCATCCCCCGTACGGAATTTCGCGGGGCGTATGGTCTGGCGCTGCTGACGCTAATGATCGGTTGCGGCCTGCTGGCGGTATGGCTGTTGCTGCTGACGATGAACGCCGTGGACTACACTCGCTTCTCCTTCCTGCCCGAACTGCTTGAGGCGGGGGTCATGGTGGCGATATGCGGCATTTTGTTCGGCGGGGTGCTGGATTATCTGGCGCTACGCAAAACACGTCTTGTGTAAGCGGGCAACGTTATTTGCCGTTGTAATAACAGAGCGAAATTATAACGGCTAAATAAGCAGCAGTTGCGAAAAATAATATTTGTTGTTTTGTGCGCAATAGCATCTGGAAATTATTGACGCCTTTTATAGATTTTATTTTCCTTACTCGATTCAGCCAATATAGTTTTATTTTTTGTTTTTCATTTGTCTCTTTGTTGATAATTAATTGTTAAACAATTGTTTTAATTTCGCATTGGTTATACCAATTACCCTGTAAGCCCTGCCTTCCAGCCCTCTTTCGTTATAACGTGATGTTGCAACAGGTTCTTAAAGTCAACGCGACATATCCTGCAACATATGTGACATGCCCGGCAGAACCCAGTAACACAGATCCAATCATGTTTACAGTAATGTAACCTTCCCGTAAAATGCCCACACACTTTAAACGCCACCAGGTCCCGTGGAATTGAGGTCGTTAAATGAGACTCAGGAAATACAATAAAAGTTTGGGATGGTTGTCATTAATTGCAGGCACTGCATTACTCAGTGGCTGTAATTCTGCACTTCTTGACCCCAAAGGACAGATTGGACTGGAACAACGTTCACTGATACTGACGGCTTTTGGCCTGATGTTGATTGTCGTTATTCCCGCCATCTTGATGGCTGTTGGTTTCGCCTGGAAGTACCGTGCGAGCAATAAAGATGCGAAGTACAGCCCGAACTGGTCACACTCCAATAAAGTGGAAGCTGTGGTCTGGACGGTGCCGATTCTGATCATCATTTTCCTTGCTGTACTTACCTGGAAAACCACTCACGCTCTTGAGCCAAGCAAGCCGCTGGCGCATGACGAGAAGCCCATTACCATCGAAGTGGTTTCCATGGACTGGAAATGGTTCTTCATCTACCCGGAACAGGGCATTGCAACCGTGAATGAAATCGCCTTCCCGGCGAACACTCCGGTTTATTTCAAAGTGACCTCCAACTCCGTGATGAACTCCTTCTTTATCCCGCGTCTGGGTAGCCAGATTTATGCCATGGCCGGTATGCAGACTCGACTGCATCTGATCGCCAACGAAGCCGGTACCTATGATGGTATTTCCGCAAGCTATAGCGGCCCTGGTTTCTCCGGTATGAAGTTCAAAGCTATCGCCACGCCGGACCGCGCCACATTCGACCAGTGGGTTGCTAAAGCTAAACAGTCACCGAACACCATGAGCGACATGGCTGCGTTCGAGAAAGTGGCTGCGCCAAGCGAATACAACCAGGTGGAATATTTCTCCAACGTGAAACCGGATTTGTTTAAAGACGTCATTAACAAATTTATGGCTCACGGTAAGAGCATGGACATGACCCAACCGGAAGGTGAGCACAGCTCGCATGAAGGCATGGAAGGCATGGACATGAGCCACGCGGAATCCGCTCACTAAGGGGCCGAGGAAGAAAACGATGTTCGGAAAATTGACACTGGATGCAGTCCCGTTCCATGAACCTATCGTCATGGTTACGATCGCTGCCATTATCGTCGGGGGTCTGGCGCTTTTAGCCTTGATCACTTACTTCGGTAAGTGGACCTACCTATGGAAAGAGTGGCTTACTTCGGTTGACCACAAGCGTCTTGGCATCATGTATGTCATCGTCGCAATTGTTATGTTGATACGCGGCTTTGCCGACGCCATCATGATGCGTAGCCAGCAGGCGCTGGCTTCTGCGGGTGAAGCGGGCTTCCTGCCGCCGCATCACTACGATCAGATCTTCACCGCTCACGGCGTGATCATGATCTTCTTCGTGGCAATGCCATTCGTTATCGGTCTGATGAACCTGGTGGTTCCGTTGCAGATCGGCGCGCGTGACGTTGCGTTCCCGTTCCTGAACAACCTGAGCTTCTGGTTCACCGTTGTCGGCGTTATCCTGGTTAACCTGTCTCTGGGCGTTGGTGAGTTCGCACAGACCGGCTGGCTGGCTTATCCGCCGCTCTCGGGAATAGAGTACAGTCCGAGTGTCGGGGTCGATTACTGGATCTGGAGTCTCCAGCTATCCGGTATCGGTACGACGCTGACCGGTATCAACTTCTTCGTGACGATTCTGAAGATGCGTGCGCCGGGCATGACCATGTTCAAGATGCCGGTATTTACCTGGGCATCGCTGTGCGCGAACATCCTGATTATCGCCTCCTTCCCAATTCTGACTGTCACCGTCGCGCTGCTGACCCTGGATCGCTATCTGGGCACCCATTTCTTTACCAACGATATGGGCGGCAACATGATGATGTACATCAACCTGATTTGGGCCTGGGGCCACCCGGAAGTGTACATCCTGGTTCTGCCGGTCTTCGGGGTGTTCTCCGAAATCGCCGCAACCTTCTCGCGTAAACGCCTGTTTGGTTACACCTCGCTGGTTTGGGCGACCGTGTGTATCACCGTTCTGTCGTTCATCGTTTGGCTGCACCACTTCTTCACCATGGGTGCGGGTGCGAACGTAAACGCCTTCTTCGGTATTACCACGATGATTATCGCGATCCCGACCGGGGTTAAGATCTTCAACTGGCTGTTCACCATGTACCAGGGGCGTATCGTCTTCCACTCAGCGATGCTGTGGACGATCGGCTTTATCGTGACCTTCTCGGTCGGCGGTATGACTGGCGTTCTGCTGGCGGTTCCGGGCGCGGACTTCGTTCTGCACAACAGCCTGTTCCTGATTGCGCACTTCCATAACGTTATCATCGGCGGTGTGGTCTTCGGGTGCTTCGCCGGTATGACCTACTGGTGGCCAAAAGCATTCGGCTTCACGCTGAACGAGACCTGGGGTAAACGCGCATTCTGGTTCTGGATCATCGGCTTCTTCGTGGCGTTTATGCCGCTGTACGTGCTGGGCTTCATGGGGATGACCCGTCGTCTCAGCCAGCAGATTGACCCGCAGTTCCATCCAATGCTGCTGATTGCCGCCTGTGGCGCCGCGCTGATTGCACTGGGCATCCTGTGCCAGCTGATTCAGATCTTCGTTTCTATTCGCGACCGCGAGCAGAACCGCGACCTGACCGGCGACCCGTGGGGCGCGCGTACGCTGGAGTGGGCAACCTCTTCTCCGCCTCCGTTCTATAACTTTGCCGTTGTGCCGCACGTTCACGAGCGTGATGCCTTCTGGGAAATGAAAGAAAAAGGCGAAGCGTACAAACAGCCTGCGCATTATGAAGAAATTCATATGCCGAAAAACAGCGGTGCGGGCATCGTTATCGCCGCCTTCTCCACTATTTTTGGTTTCGCCATGATCTGGCATATCTGGTGGCTGGCGATTGCAAGCTTCGCAGGCATGATCATCAGCTGGATTGTTAAGAGCTTTGACGAGGACGTGGACTACTACGTACCAGTCCCGGAAGTCGAAAAACTGGAAAACCAGCATTTCGATGAGATTTCTAAGGCAGGGCTGAAAAATGGCAACTGATACTTTAGCGCAAACGCACGCGACTGCCCACGCGCACGAACACGGGCACCACGATGCAGGCCAGACCAAAATCTTCGGATTTTGGATCTACCTGATGAGCGACTGCATTCTGTTCTCTATTCTGTTCGCAACCTATGCCGTTCTGGTGAACGGCACCGCAGGCGGCCCGACAGGTAAGGACATTTTTGAACTGCCGTTCGTTCTGGTTGAAACTTTCCTGCTGTTGTTCAGCTCCATCACCTACGGCATGGCGGCTATCGCCATGCACAAGGATAACAAGAGCCAGGTTGTCTCCTGGCTGGCGTTGACCTTCTTGTTCGGTGCCGGATTTATCGGGATGGAAATCTACGAATTCCATCACCTGATTGTTGAAGGCATGGGCCCGGATCGCAGCGGCTTCCTGTCTGCGTTCTTCGCGCTGGTCGGTACGCACGGTCTGCACGTCACCTCCGGTCTTATCTGGATGGCGGTGCTGATGGTGCAGATCGCCCGTCGCGGCCTGACCAGCACTAACCGTACCCGCATCATGTGCCTGAGCCTGTTCTGGCACTTCCTGGATGTGGTGTGGATCTGTGTGTTCACTGTTGTTTATCTGATGGGGGCGATGTAATGAGTCATTCTACCGATCACAGCGGCGCGTCCCACGGCAGCGTAAAAACCTACATGACAGGTTTTATTCTGTCGATCATCCTGACGGTCATTCCGTTCTGGATGGTGATGACGGGTACAGGTTCCCCGGCCGTGATTCTGGGGACTATCCTGGCGATGGCAGTGGTGCAGATTCTGGTGCATCTGGTGTGCTTCCTGCACATGAATACGAAATCTGACGAAGGCTGGAACATGACGGCCTTTGTCTTTACCGTGCTGATCATTGCCATTCTGGTGGTGGGCTCCCATCTGGATTATGTGGAACCTGAACTACAATATGATGATGCACTAAGAGCGGCGGTTATGATGTTTAAGCAATACCTGCAAGTAACGAAACCAGGCATCATCTTTGGCAACCTGATCTCGGTGATTGGGGGATTCCTGCTGGCTTCTAAAGGCAGCATCGACTATCCCCTGTTTATCTATACGCTGGTCGGGGTGTCACTGGTTGTGGCGTCGGGTTGTGTATTTAACAACTACATCGACAGGGATATCGACAGGAAGATGGAAAGGACCAAGAATCGGGTGCTGGTCAAAGGCCTGATTTCTCCTGTTGTCTCGCTGGTGTACGCCACCTTGCTGGGTATTGCTGGCTTTATGCTGCTGTGGTTTGGCGCGAATCCTCTGGCCTGCTGGCTGGGGGTGATGGGCTTCGTGGTGTATGTCGGCATTTATAGTCTGTACATGAAACGCCACTCCGTTTACGGCACGCTGATTGGTTCTCTCTCCGGCGCTGCGCCGCCGGTGATTGGCTACTGCGCCGTAACGGGCGAGTTCGACAGCGGCGCGCTGATTCTGCTGGCGATCTTTAGCCTGTGGCAGATGCCGCACTCTTACGCCATCGCGATTTTCCGCTTCAAGGATTATCAGGCTGCCAACATTCCGGTTCTGCCGGTGGTGAAAGGCATCTCGGTGGCGAAGAACCATATCACGCTGTATATCATCGCCTTTGCCGTTGCGACGCTGATGCTCTCCCTGGGCGGCTATGCCGGATATAAATATCTGGTGGTCGCGGCAGCCGTGAGCGTCTGGTGGCTCGGTATGGCCCTGCGCGGTTACAAAGTGGAAGATGACAAAGTCTGGGCGCGTAAGCTGTTCGGCTTTTCCATCATCGCCATCACTGCGTTAAGCGTGATGATGTCCGTCGACTTTATGGTGCCGGACTCACACAGCCTGCTGGCTTCGGTCTGGTAACACCCGCCCTGCAACAAATCTTCTGCCGGATGGAGGCTTACGCCTTATCCGGGCCTACGGAAACCGCATAGCGCCATCGGGCATTACGCAACGCGCTCAACAAGTAGGCCGGATAAAACGCTTTCGCGTTGCCATCCGGCATTTTATTGCCTGATAAAATCCCCCTCACAAACGCAACATTTGTTCATTAAGCACGTATTTACCCCACCCGTTTACCGCTTTACACTAGTCGCGGATTTTATACAGAGGTGGGAATGAACGATTACAAAATGACGCCGGGTGAGTTGCGCGCCACCTGGGGTTTAGGGACTGTATTTTCTTTGCGCATGCTTGGCATGTTTATGGTCCTGCCGGTTCTGACCACCTATGGTATGGCGCTTCAGGGCGCCAGCGAAGCCTTGATCGGCATTGCTATCGGTATTTACGGCCTGGCGCAAGCCGTTTTCCAGATCCCCTTCGGGTTACTCTCAGACCGCGTCGGGCGTAAGCCGTTGATTATCGGCGGTCTGGCCGTGTTCGTGCTGGGTAGCGTGATCGCCGCGCTGTCTGACTCCATCTGGGGGATTATTCTTGGCCGCGCGCTGCAAGGCTCCGGCGCAATCGCCGCCCGCCGTCATGGCGCTGCTGTCTGACTTAACCCGCGAGCAAAACCGAACCAAAGCGATGGCGTTTATCGGCGTCAGTTTTGGTATTACCTTCGCTATTGCGATGGTGCTTGGGCCGATCGTCACCCACAAACTGGGGCTGAACGCCCTGTTCTGGATGATTGCCGCACTCGCCACGCTCGGCATCGCCTGACCGTTTGGGTTGTCCCTAACAGCACGACCCACGTATTGAACCGTGAATCCGGCATGGTGAAAGGCAGTTTCAGCAAAGTGCTGGCCGAACCTAAGCTGTTGAAGCTTAACTTCGGCATCATGTGTCTGCATATTCTGCTGATGTCGACCTTCGTCGCCCTCCCGGCCAGCTTGCCGCTGCCGGTTTCCCCGCCGCCGAACACTGGAAGATTTATCTGGTCACAATGCTGATCTCATTTGGCTCCGTAGTCCCGTTCATTATCTACGCCGAAGTCAAACGCCGGATGAAGCAGGTCTTTCTGCTGTGCGTCGCGTTGATACTGGATTGCCGAAGTCGTGCTGTGGGGCGCAGGCGTGCACTTCTGGGGGTTAATTGCCGGGGTACAGCTGTTCTTCCTCGCTTTTAACCTGATGGAAGCCCTCCTCCCCTCGCTGATCAGCAAAGAGTCTCCTGCCGGTTATAAGGGCACTGCGATGGGCGTTTACTCCACCAGCCAGTTCCTCGGCGTCGCGATTGGCGGCTCGCTGGGCGGCTGGGTGAATGGTCTGTTCGGCGGTCAGGCGGTATTTCTGGCTGGCGCATTGCTGACCGTCGTCCTGGCTGGCGGTAGCAAGTACGATGAAAGAGCCGCCGTATGTCAGCAGTTTACGCGTGGAAATTCCGCCGGAGATTGCCGCCGATAACGCGCTGAAACAGCGTTTGCTGGCGACTGAAGGTGTGAGTGAGGTACTGATCGCAGAGAAAGAGCATTCCGCCTATGTGAAGATCGACAGCAAAGTGACCAACCGTTTTGAGGTTGAGCAGGCGATCAGGCTGGCGTGAGAAGTGCCGGATGGCGGCTACCGCCTTATCCGGCCTACAGAGCACGCACGTTGTAGGCCCGGTAAGCATCGCGCCACCGGGCATAATGCTGGGATGGCGGCTGCGCCTTATCCGGCCTACAAGACCGCATTGTCCGTAGGCCGGATAAGCGCAGCGCCATCAGGCATCACAACTTAATCGCGGAAGTTTTTGAACTGGAACGGCTGTCCCAAATCCCCGCCGCGCACCAGCGCCATGACGGATTGCAGATCGTCACGGGATTTTCCGGTCACACGGATCTCTTCCCCCTGAATTTGCGCCTGCACTTTCAGCTTGCTGTCTTTAATCAGCTTCACGATCTTCTTCTGAACCGCGCTTTCAATGCCCTGCTTCAGCTTCGCTTCCACAAACCAGGTTTTACCGCTGTGGACGAACGCTTCCGGCACATCCAGCGAACTGCCTTCAATGCCGCGCTTGAGCAGCTTCGCGCGCAGAATATCCAGTAGCTGATTCACCTGGAAATCCGATTCGCTCAGTACTTTGATGGTTTTGTTCGCGTCGTTTAATTCAAACGTGGCCTCAACGCCACGAAAATCAAAGCGTGATTCAACTTCGCGAGTCGCATTATCTACTGCGTTACGCGCTTCCTGAAGATCGACTTCAGAGACAATATCGAAAGATGGCATCTTTTCCTCTCCCTTCGTTTTTGATGCGAAGCATAATACCCGTAACGAGACATAACGAGAAGCTTAGCTGATGGCGCTATACTTAGGCCATAACACCTGGCGCTGTTGCAGGTGAGGAGGAACAATGAAAATTACCGTACTGGGATGCGGAGCCTTAGGGCAACTTTGGCTTACAGCGCTGTGCAAACATGGACATGAAGTACAGGGTTGGCTGCGCGTACCGCAACCCTATTGCAGCGTGAATCTGATAGAGACGGACGGTTCAATATTTAACGAATCCCTGACGGCGAACGATCCTGATTTTCTGGCCAACAGCGATCTGCTGCTGGTCACGCTGAAAGCCTGGCAGGTCTACGATGCCGTAAGAGGTCTGGTCGCCACTCTGCCTGAAACCACGCCGATCCTGCTGATTCACAACGGGATGGGCACAATCGAAGAGTTGCAAAACATCCCGCAGCCGTTACTGATGGGCACCACGACGCATGCCGCCAGACGCGACGGGAATGTCATCATTCATGTCGCCAACGGCACTACCCATATTGGCCCGGCGCGTGAGCAGGACGGGGACTACAGCTATCTGGCCGATATTTTGCAGGGCGTGCTGCCTGACGTCGCCTGGCACAACAACATTCGCGCAGAGATGTGGCGCAAACTGGCGGTAAACTGTGTGATTAATCCCCTTACCGCGCTATGGGACTGCCCCAACGGCGAATTACGCCACCACCCGGAAGCGGTAATGGCGATATGTCAGGAGGTCGCTGCGGTTATCGAGCGCGAAGGACACCATACGTCGGCGAACGATTTACGTTATTATGTCGATCAAGTGATTGAGAGTACGGCAGAAAATATCTCGTCTATGTTGCAGGACATGCGTGCCTTGCGTCATACCGAGATCGACTATATTACGGGTTATTTGTTAAAACGCGCCCGCGCGCATGGCATCGCCGTCCCGGAAAATGCCCGTCTGTTTGAAATGGTAAAGCGAAAGGAGAGTGAGTATGAGCGCATCGGCACTGGTATGCCTCGCCCCTGGTAGTGAAGAGACCGAAGCGGTCACCACTATCGATCTGCTGGTTCGTGGCGGTATTCAGGTCACGACCGCGAGCGTCGCCAGCGACGGAAATCTCACCATTGTCTGTTCGCGTGGCGTAAAACTGCTGGCGGATGCGCCGCTGGTCGAGGTGGCCGACGGCGATTACGACATCATTGTATTGCCTGGCGGCATTAAGGGCGCGGAGTGTTTTCGCGACAGCCCGTTGCTGGTCGAAACCGTTAAGCAGTTCCACCGTTCCGGGCGTATTGTCGCCGCGATTTGCGCAGCGGCCGCCACGGTTCTCGTTCCGCACGATATCTTTCCCATCGGCAATATGACCGGCTTCCCGGCGTTGAAAGACAACATTCCCGCCGAACAGTGGCAGGATAAACGTGTGGTGTGGGACCCGCGCGTGAAGCTACTGACCAGCCAGGCGCCAGGGACGTCGATTGACTTCGGACTGAAAATTATCGATCTGCTGGTTGGCCGTGAAAAAGCCCATGAAGTGGCGTCACAGCTGGTGATGGCGGCAGGAATTTATAATTACTACGAATAGCGCCGAATGGCGGTGTGTAGGCCGGATAAGGCGGTTACGCCGTCATCCGGCAATACGTTGCGCCTGATAGCGCGATGCATATCAGGCCTGCAATCATGCTAACAATTACGGACGATACACCTTCACATTCTGGAAGCCCTGCTCACGCAGATAGAGCGCCTGCAAACGGCTCATCACGCCGCGTTCACACCACAGCAGCCAGGTTTTGCTCTGGTCGAGATCGCCAAACTTCGTGCTCAGCTTGTAGAACGGCAGAGAAACCACATCCACGCCTTCGATTTTCAGCGGTTTGTCATCCTGCTCATCAACGGAGCGAATATCCAGAATCACGTCGTTCGGGCCAAAGCCGCTGACGGTTTCCACTTCCACCACGTCCTGCCCGGTCTGCTGGGCGATTTCGCGAATATCGACATTGCTCGCTTCCTCAACCACTTTATCGAGAATGCTAAAGTCGAAGTGCTCTTCTTCCGCTTCAATCTTCGCCTTGATCGCTTTCACCGTCGGGCTTTTCGAAATAACGCCGCAGTATTCTGGCATCGTGCGGGCAAAATCTTCCGTACCAATCTGGCGCGCCAGGTTGATGATGTGCTCTTTGTCGTAAGAGATCAGCGGGCGCAGGATCAGCGTATCGGAAACGTTGTCGATAAGACGCAGGTTAGTCAGCGTCTGGCTGGAAACCTGCCCCAGCGCTTCACCCGTCACCAGTGCCTGGACGCCGTAGCGCTCCGCCACTTTCGACGCCGCGCGCACCATCATGCGCTTCAGCACCACGCCCATCTGACCGTCATCGACTTTTTCGAGGATCTCGCCGACCACCGGTTCAAAGTTGATGGCGACAAAACGCACGCGATGCGAACTGCCAAAGCGGTTCCACAGGTAATGCGCCACCTGGCGAACGCCGATTTCATGCGCCGCGCCGCCGAGGTTAAAGAAGCAGTAGTGTACGCGGCAGCCGCGACGCATCAGCATATAGCTGGAAACGCCGGAGTCGAAACCGCCGGAGATCAGCGACAGGACATCTTCCTGGGTGCCGATCGGGAAACCGCCGATACCTTCGTAACGGCCTTTAATCAGCAGCAGACGATCGTCTTCCACTTCCAGATGTACCGTCACATCCGGGTTGGTCAGCTTCACGCGCGCCGATTCAATATGCTGATTTAAACCGCCGCCGACGTAACGTTCCACCTCAATGGAGCTAAACTCATGCTTACCACGACGTTTAACACGCACACAGAAGGTTTTGCCCTCAAGCCGATCGCGATACTGCACCAGCGCTTTCTCAAAGATATCGTGCATATCAGTAAACGGCACATCTTCGACTTCGAGAATATGGTGGATGCCCGGAATACGAGTCAGCGCGGTCGCGAATCGCCAGGCGTTGATTTTCATCTTTGGCGCGAACTTCAATGTTATCCCAGTGGCGAACAACGGCGAGGGGTCTCATCGTAGTGCTTTAACACGTTACGGATGTTCCCGGTCAGAATTTTTATAAAGCGCAAACGCACAGATTGGCTTTTGATAGTGATTTCCGGGAACAATTTAATGATAAACTTCATGGCGGCAATGGTTCTTAAGCAAGCATCAAGGCTTGTCGTGGAGAAAAGAGTACAGCAGCCCATACATGGAGCTGCATCCAGGCGCGGAAGTATACCACCATCATGGTCGTCCTGTGCACATTGCGCGTTATTTGATAATTGCTCTGAGTCCGTTACCATATCAGAGCTGAAAATATTGAGAGTCAGATATTCATTATGCCGAAGAAAAATGAGGCGCCCGCCAGCTTTGAAACAGCGCTGAGCGAGCTGGAACAGATTGTTACCCGTCTGGAAAGCGGCGACCTGCCGCTGGAAGAGGCGCTGAACGAATTTGAACGTGGCGTGCAGCTGGCGCGTCAGGGGCAGGCAAAGTTGCAACAGGCCGAACAGCGTGTGCAGATTCTGCTGTCTGACAATGAAGATGCATCTCCTGAGCCTTTTACACCGGATAATGAGTAAATGGATTTTTCGCAGCAGCTACAGGCCTGCGTCGAGCAGGCCAACCAGGCGCTGAGCCGTTTTATCGCACCACTGCCCTTTCAGAACACTCCCGTGGTCGAAACCATGCAGTATGGCGCATTATTAGGCGGTAAACGTCTGCGCCCGTTCCTGGTTTACGCAACGGGCAGGATGTTTGGCGTAAGCCTGCCCACGCTGGATGCCCCGGCAGCCGCCGTTGAATGCATTCACGCTTATTCGTTGATTCATGACGATTTACCCGCGATGGACGACGACGACCTGCGTCGCGGTCTGCCGACCTGCCACGTCAAATTTGGGCGAAGCGAATGCCATTCTGGCCGGAGATGCCCTGCAAACGCTGGCGTTTTCTATCATCAGTGATGCCCCGATGCCGGAAGTGGCCGACCGCGACCGCATTGCTATGATTTCTGAACTGGCGAACGCCAGCGGCATCGCCGGAATGTGCGGTGGCCAGGCGTTGGATCTTGCTGCCGAAGGGAAACAGGTGCCGCTGGAGGCGCTGGAGCGTATCCATCGTCATAAAACGGGCGCGCTGATTCGCGCTGCGGTTCGTCTTGGCGCGCTAAGTGCCGGAGAAAACGGACGAAACGCCTTGCCGATACTCGATAAGTACGCAGAAAGTATCGGCCTTGCCTTCCAGGTCCAGGATGACATTCTGGATGTGGTGGGCGATACTGCAACGTTGGGTAAACGTCAGGGTGCTGACCAGCAACTTGGCAAAAGTACCTACCCTGCACTTCTGGGCCTTGAGCAAGCCCGGAATAAAGCCCGGGATCTGATCGAAGACGCCCGCCAGTCGTTAACGCAGCTGGCAGACCTCTCACTCGATACCTCGGCACTGGAAGCGCTAGCGGACTACATAATCCAGCGTGATAAATAAACAAACAACAAGTCTTACTTAATAGGCCTCTGATGAGTTTTGATATAGCCAAATACCCCGACCCTGGCACTGGTCGACTCCACTTCGGAGTTACGCCTGCTACCAAAAGAGAGTCTGCCGAAACTCTGCGACGAACTGCGCCGCTATTTACTCGACAGCGTCAGTCGTTCCAGCGGACATTTCGCCTCCGGGCTGGGCACGGTGGAGCTCACCGTGGCGCTGCACTATGTCTATAACACTCCGTTTGACCAGTTAATCTGGGACGTGGGGCATCAGGCTTATCCGCACAAAATTCTCACCGGGCGTCGGGATAAAATAGGCACCATTCGCCAGAAAGGGCGGTTTGCACCCCTTCCCGTGGCGCGGTGAAAGCGAATACGACGTACTGAGCGTCGGCCACTCCTCTACCTCCATTAGCGCAGGCATTGGCATTGCGGTCGCCGCAGAAAAAGAAGGCAAAGACCGCCGCACCGTTTGCGTCATTGGCGACGGGGCGATCACCGCCGGGATGGCGTTCGAAGCGATGAACCACGCGGGCGATATCAAGCCGGACATGCTGGTCATTCTCAACGACAACGAAATGTCGATCTCGGAAAACGTCGGCGCGCTGAACAACCACCTGGCGCAGCTGCTTTCCGGCAAGCTCTACTCGTCCCTGCGTGAAGGCGGGAAGAAAGTGTTCTCCGGCGTGCCGCCTATCAAAGAGCTGCTCAAACGCACCGAAGAACATATCAAAGGCATGGTCGTGCCAGGCACGCTGTTTGAAGAGCTGGGCTTTAACTATATCGGCCCGGTCGATGGTCACGACGTGCTGGGGCTGATTACCACGCTGAAGAACATGCGCGATCTGAAAGGCCCGCAGTTCCTGCATATCATGACCAAAAAAGGTCGTGGCTATGAACCGGCGGAAAAAGATCCGATCACCTTCCACGCGGTGCCAAAATTCGATCCGTCCAGCGGCTGCCTGCCAAAAAGCAGCGGCGGCCTGCCGAGCTATTCAAAGATCTTCGGCGACTGGCTGTGCGAAACCGCCGCCAAAGACAGCAAGCTGATGGCAATCACCCCGGCAATGCGCGAAGGTTCCGGCATGGTGGAGTTTTCACGTAAATTCCCCGACCGTTACTTTGACGTGGCGATTGCCGAGCAGCATGCAGTGACCTTTGCCGCCGGTCTGGCGATCGGTGGTTATAAGCCGATCGTGGCGATCTACTCCACCTTCCTGCAACGCGCCTACGATCAGGTGCTGCATGACGTCGCGATCCAAAAACTGCCGGTAATGTTTGCTATCGACCGCGCCGGTATCGTCGGCGCTGACGGGCAGACGCACCAGGGCGCGTTCGATCTCTCTTACCTGCGCTGCATCCCGGAAATGGTCATTATGACGCCGAGCGATGAAAACGAGTGCCGCCAGATGCTGTACACCGGCTATCACTATAACGATGGCCCAACGGCAGTACGTTATCCGCGTGGCAACGCCGTTGGCGTGGAACTGACGCCGCTGGAAAAACTGCCGATCGGCAAAGGACTCGTCAAACGTCAGGGTGAAAAACTGGCAATTCTGAACTTTGGTACGCTACTGCCGGAAGCGGCAAAAGTCGCCGAATCCCTGAACGCGACCTTAGTCGATATGCGCTTTGTGAAGCCGCTGGATGAAACGTTGATTCTGGAGATGGCTGAACGTCACGAAGCGCTGATCACGCTTGAAGAGAACGCCATTATGGGCGGCGCGGGCAGCGGCGTTAACGAAGTGCTGATGGCGCATCGTAAAGTCATTCCGGTACTGAATATCGGCCTGCCGGACTTCTTTATCCCGCAGGGTACACAGGACGAGGCCCGCGCGGAACTCGGTCTGGATGCCGCCGGAATTGAGGCCAAAATCAAGGACTGGCTGGCATAATCCCCTCCTCGCTCCTGCTATGCTTAATCAATAACGGGTATAACAGGAGCGGAACAATGCAATACAACACCTTAGGAAAAACAGATCTACGGGTTTCTCGCCTTTGTCTGGGCTGCATGACGTTCGGTGAACCGGATCGCGGCAATCACGCCTGGACGCTACCGGAAGAAAGCAGCCGCCCCATCATTAAGCGCGCGCTTGAAGGCGGTATTAACTTTTTTGATACCGCCAATAGCTATTCCGCAGGCAGCAGCGAAGAGATTGTGGGTCGCGCGCTGCGTGATTTCGCCCGCCGCGAAGAAGTGGTGGTCGCCACCAAAGTTTTTCATCGCGTCGGCGACCTGCCAGAAGGATTATCCCGCGCGCAAATCCTGCGTTCCATTGATGACAGCCTGAGACGTCTGAGTATGGACTATGTGGATATCCTGCAAATTCATCGCTGGGATTACAACACGCCGATAGAAGAGACGCTGGAAGCGCTGAATGATGTGGTGAAGGCCGGTAAGGCGCGCTATATCGGCGCCTCCTCCATGCACGCCGCGCAGTTTGCCCAAGCGCTGGCGCTGCAAAAACAGCACGGCTGGGCGCAGTTTGTCAGTATGCAGGATCATTACAATCTCATCTATCGCGAAGAAGAGCGCGAAATGCTGCCACTGTGCTATCACGAAGGGATCGCGGTGATTCCGTGGAGCCCGCTGGCACGAGGACGACTGACGCGCCCGTGGGGAGAAACCACCGCACGTTCGGTATCCGATGAGTTCGGCAAGACGCTGTACAGCGAGAGCGATGAGAATGACGCACGGATTGCAGAGCGTCTGACGGGCGTCAGTGAGGATCTTGGCGCAACGCGTGCGCAGGTGGCGCTGGCATGGCTATTGAGTAAACCAGGCATCGCTGCGCCGATTATCGGTACATCACGGGAAGAACAGCTGGATGAGTTGCTCGGCGCGGTGGATTTGACGTTGAAGCCAGAGCAGATTGCCGAGCTGGAAACGCCGTACAAACAGCACCCGGTGGTCGGATTTAAATAATATTGCCCGATGAGCATGTAGGCCGGATAAGGCATGTATGCCGCCATCCGGCCATACCACGCCCGATGGCGCTACGCTTATCGGGCCTACAGGTTTAAAACAACCCGATGGGCCAATGGTGCCCGATGAAATAAAGCAGACCGGCGGAAATAACCCCTGCGACGATATCGTCAACCATTATCCCCATTCCGCCGTGTACGTTACGGTCGAACCAGCGAATCGGCCAGGGTTTCCACATATCCAGAATACGGAAAATCACAAATCCGGCGGCAACCCACTGCCAGTCCATCGTAGGGAGCGCCATCAGGGTGATCCACATCCCGATAAACTCATCCCAGACAATACTGCCGTGATCGTGAACGCCCATATCCTTCGCCGTTCGGTGGCAAAGATAAACGCCAATACAGATCCCCAACATCACCACCAGCGAGTAGAGCTGCCAGGGGCAGAAATGTCATCAGATACCAGAATGGGATCGCCGCTAACGACCCCATTGTTCCCGGAATAATCGGGCTGAGGCCGCTGCCAAACCCGGTAGCCAGTAAGTGCCACGGATTACGCAGGCTCAGCCGACTTTTGGCAACATCTTTATGGCGTGGCAAAATGGTCATATCCTTTCCAGTCAAAAGTGACAGGCTTTCCGTCACGCATGAAGCTGATGCCTTCCACATCCGCACTCATTTGTCCGATGCAGGTAAACGGTACGCCAAGATTCCCCAGCACCACATCCAGCGCGCCACGGTTCAACTCCGGTACAGTGAAGCATAATTCATAATCTTCACCGCCGGAAAGCGCCCAGCGCAGCGCCTGCCCGGGATCAACATGACGGGTAACCGCCTCAGAATACCGCAGCGCATCCACATCCACCCGCGCGCCACAGCCGCTGGCGTTAACGATATGCCGCAAATCAGAAATCAGGCCATCGGAAAGATCGATCGCCGCATTCGCCAGGTCGCGCAGGGCTTGCCCCTGCAAAATACGTGGCGTCGGGCGCAGGTGCCGCTTAATCAAGTAGTCTGCGTCTTTCGCATCCGCCACCTGTAAGCGATGTTGTAAAATCGCCAGCCCAGCGGCGCTGTCCCCCGGCGTGCCGGTGATGTAAATCCTGTCGCCAGGTTTTGCCCCGGAACGCTTGAGCGCGCGTCCCACGGGCACATAGCCATGAATACCCAGCGTCATCGACAGCGGCCCACGCGTGGTGTCGCCGCCAATCAGCTGCATATCGTAGTAATTCAGCAGGTCAAACAGGCTGTCGCTAAACGCTTCCAGCCACGCTTCGTCAACGTCCGGCAGCGTCAGGGCCAGCGTCAGCCAGGCCGGATCGGCCCCCATCGCCGCCAGATCGCTTAAGTTAACCGCCAGCGCTTTCCAGGCCAGATCGGCAGGATCGATATCAATCAGGAAATGGTTGCCCGCCACCAGCGTATCGGTACTGATCGCCAGCGTCTGTTTTTCAGGAATATTCAGGAGAGCGCAATCGTCACCGATACCGGTTTCGACGTCGAGACGAGAGCTTCTAACACGGTCAAAATAACGGGCAATCAGGGAGAACTCGCCGCATGCCATACGTTATGCCTCAGCAGAAAAAAAGAAAAGGCCGGAGATAGCGGGAATACATCCCGCCACCAGCCGACCTGGAGATTACTTTTTGTTGGGGCGAATCACAGGTGCTGCTTTGTCCAGTACGCCGTTGACGAACTTGTGGCTGTCTTCGGCGCCGAAGGTCTTCGCCAGTTCAATCGCTTCGTTGATGGCCACTTTATATGGCACATCGCTACGTTTAGACAGTTCAAACAGCGCAATACGCAGCACAGCTTTTTCTACCTGACCCAGCTCTTCCAGCAGACGAGACAGGTACGGTTTCATCAATCCGTCCAGGTACGCGCTGTTAGTCGCCACCCCGGACAGCAGTTCACGGAAATACAGAACGTCGACATCTTTTACGTCCTGTTCCGCCAGGAACTGGTATTCAACATCAGCGATGTCGTTCTGGGACAACTGCCAGGAGTAGAGCGCCTGAACGGCACACTCACGAGCGCGGCGACGAGCAGCAGGTTTCACGGATTTCCCCTTACAAAAATCAGGCCTTGATGGCTTTCAATACATTAATCATTTCAAGCGCGGTCAGTGCGGCTTCCGCACCTTTGTTGCCAGCTTTAGTGCCAGCACGTTCGATAGCTTGTTCAATACTTTCAGTGGTCAGAACACCAAAGGCTACCGGGATTTCGCTGTCCTGGGCGACGTGCGCCAGGCCGTTGCTTGCACCGCCAGCCACATATTCAAAGTGCGCGGTACCGCCACGAATCACTGTACCCAGCGCAATCACCGCGTCATATTTACCGGTTTTTGCCAATGCGCCAGCCGCCAGCGGCAGTTCATACGCGCCAGGAACCCAAACCACGGTAATATTTTCATCTTTTACCTGACCAATACGCTTCAGGGCGTCAATCGCGCCTTCCAGCAGGCTGTCATTGATAAAATTGTTGAAACGCGCAATGGTGATGGCGACGCGAGCGTCCGGGGTAGCAACGTTAGCTTCAATAATGTTCATATTCTTCCTTCGGGTTCGATATGGCCCCGCAGGGGGGCGGATTTTATCATAATACTCGACGCGCCGCTTCTCTATTTCGAAGCCTTTACGCGGGAATCAAATGCAGGCAAACATCCGGGCCTACATGGCGTATCTCGTTGAATTTAAAATGGGGTGCCTCGCTCAGTTTCTCAAGCCCCGGCAGCACACATAATCCTCGCGCATCACTTCCTAACAGTTTAGGCGCAACATAGACGATAAGCTCGTCCACCACGCCCGCCTGCAACAGCGCGCCCGCAAGCACCGGCCCGGCCTCCACCCAGATGCTGTTAATCTGCTGTTTACCCAACAGCATCATCAGCACCACCAGATCCAGATGACCGTTATGCTCCGGCACCCGCAGGCTGCGAACCGTCTCAGGCCAGATGCGGGAATCGTCCTGTGTACGGGCAAACCAGGTTTCTCCCGGCTGCTGTACAATACGGTGCTCCGGCGTCACGCGGTTTTTGGCCTGTCGAGGACAATGCGAATCGGCTGACGCAGGTTTTTCCTGCGGATAGAGAGTCTGGGTTGAGGCATCCAGTTCAGGCCAGCGAACCGTTAACGCCGGGTCGTCGACCAGCACCGTCGCGCTGCTGGTCAGAATCGCATGGCTTTGCGCCGTAAACGCTGCACATCGCGCCGCGCCTGCGGGGAGGTAATCCACTGGCTTTCACCGCTGGCCATCGCCGTGCGGCCATCCAGCGATGCGCCGAGCTTGAGCTGCACATACGGGAAGCCGGTGCGCATCCGCTTGAGGAAACCTTTGTTCAGCTGTTCCGTTTCGCTCATCATCAGCCCGTGGCTGACGTCGATCCCCGCCTGCTGCAAACGGTACAGCCCCACGTCCCGCGACCCTGCGGATTGGGGGTCCTGCATCGCCGCAACGACCCGCGCCACGCAGCGGCAATCACGCATCGCAGCACGGCGGCGTACGGCCATGATGGCTGCCACGGTTCAAGCGTGACATACGCGGTCGCGCCTTTGGCTTTGTCTCCCGCCATACGCAGCGCATGGACTTCAGCATGCGGTTCACCCGCGCGATGATGGTAGCCTTCGCCAACGATTTCGCCATCTTTGACCGATCACACAGCCTACATTCGGGTTCGGGTGCGTGGTGAAACGCCCGCGCTGCGCCAGCTTCAGCGCACGCGCCATGTAAAACTCATCCAGCATGGCTTAATCCTGTAGGCGAGCAATCTCTTCGCCGAATTCTTTGATGTCTTCGAAACTCCGATAGACGGAGGCAAAGCGGATGTAAGCCACTTTATCGAGCTTTTTCAGTTGCTCCATCACCAGGTTGCCAATCATTTTGCTGGGAACTTCGCGTTCCCCGGTGGCTCGCAGCTGTGATTTGATGTGATTCAACGCCATTTCGACGTCATCAGAGCTGACAGGGCGTTTTTCCAGCGCTCTTAGCATACCGCTGCGCAACTTCTCTTCGTTGAAAGGTTCACGCACATCGTTACTTTTCACTACGCGCGGCATAACAAGCTCTGCCACTTCAAAGGTAGTGAAACGTTCATTACAGACCAGACACTGCCGACGGCGGCGTACGGAAGAGCCCTCACCCACGAGACGAGAGTCAATAACCTTAGTGTCTACGGCGAAACAGAATGGGCAATGCATACGGCGTCCTGACCAGGTGGTTAACAGAAATCTATTTTACCCTGAACTGGCGCGACAACAAAGGCGGAGCACTTTTGAGACAAAGGATCGATACCTTACGCCCCTTTGCGATCTACCATTAGGGTATCGCGACCATGAAGGAAATAATCTACATGACAAGACGTTACCTAAGAATTCTCCTGGTGGGAAGCCTCTTTAGCCTGAGCGCCTGCGCGCAGCAGAACGAAGTTCGCCAGATGAACCAAAGCGTCAGCACGCTGAATACGGAAATGGCGCAGTTAAACCAGGAAACCGTGAAGATTACTCAGCAAAATATGTTGAATGCGAAATCCACCAGCGGGGTCTATCTGCTGCCGGGTTCAAAAACGCCTGCCCGCCTGAACAGCCAGATTGGTACGCTGCGTATGTCCCTGGTGAATATCGCGCCCAATACCGACGGCACACGCGTGACGCTGCGCATTCAGGGAGAATCCAACGATCCGTTACCGGCGTTTAGCGGTACTGTCGAATACGGGCAGATTCAGGGCACCACGGATAACTATCAGGAAGTGAATGTCCAGAATCAACTGATTAACGCCCCGGCCAGCATCCTGGCGCCGAGCGATGTGGACATCCCGTTACAATTAAATGGATTAACGCCCGACCAGTTAGGTTTTGTCCGCGTTCACGATATCCAGCCTGTTAATCAATAAACCTCCGGCGGAGCGTTTTGTGCGTTCCGCAACATCCTCCCCGGCTTTTTGTTACTCCCCTGACATCACCGCAATTTTTGCTAAAAGTTGGCAACATTCATGAAAGTCAGTACAATCGCCGCGCTTAAAGTACGCAAACGTGAACGCAATCGATTACGTAGATGATAGATCTGTGAAACAAGACATATTTTTGTGAGCAATGATTTCTATAATAGGCTCCGCAGAAACACGAAATATTTAGAAACGCAAATTGCGCCTTTTTCATTCCCTTCAAGGGATTTCAAACAGTGGCATACAATATGAAAAAAACATTACTTGCAGCCGGTGCAGTGCTGGCGCTCTCATCGTCCTTTACTGTTAACGCAGCAGAAAATGACAAACCGCAATACCTTTCAGACTGGTGGCACCAGAGCGTTAACGTCGTAGGCAGCTACCATACCCGTTTCGGACCGCAGCTCCGTAACGATACCTATCTGGAATATGAAGCATTCGCGAAAAAAGACTGGTTCGATTTCTACGGCTATATGGATGCGCCGGTATTCTTCGGCGGTAACACCAACGCGAAGGGTATCTGGAACCACGGTTCCCCGCTGTTCATGGAAATTGAACCGCGTTTCTCTATCGACAAACTGACCGGAGCCGACCTGAGTTTTGGCCCGTTCAAAGAGTGGTACTTCGCTAACAACTACATCTATGACATGGGTCGTAACAAGTCTGGCCGTCAGAGCACCTGGTACAATGGGTCTGGGTACTGACATCGAAACCGGTCTGCCGATGAGCCTGTCTCTGAACGTCTATGCGAAGTACCAGTGGCAGAACTACCTGGCTGATAACGAAAACGAGTGGGACGGCTACCGGTTTCAAAGTGAAATACTTCGTGCCACTCACCGAGCTGTGGGGCGGTAACCTGAGCTACATCGGTTTCACTAACTTTGACTGGGGCTCCGATCTGGGCGACTCTCAGTACCGTACCAGCAACTCTATCGCATCCAGCCACATCCTGGCGCTGAATTACGATCACTGGCACTACTCTGTGGTGGCTCGTTACTTCCATAACGGCGGACAGTGGGAAAACGGCGCTCAGCCGGTATGGCAATCCGAAACGGTTAAAGCTACCGGTTGGGGTGGCTACCTGGTTGTCGGTTACAACTTCTAAGCTGTTTACGCCCGGCCAGCACAACGCCGGGCACAGAAAGAGCACCGAACGCGCAACGCGCCGGTGCTTTTTTATTTCTTCTGATCCATCATCGCTTTCAGATTAGCGAAAGGGTTATGCATCGCAGCGCCGACATCTTTCTGCGCATCCTCCCCGGCAATAACGGTTGAGCCATACTGATCGGCTTCGGTATATTTCGAATGCTCATGATCGTGACAGTACAGACACAGCAACTCCCAGTTACTGCCGTCTTCCGGGTTATTTGGTATGGTCGTGATCGATATGATGGACGGTTAATTCGCGCAGGTTAGAATAAACAAATTCGCGAGAGCATCGCCCGCATACCCACGGAAATAATTTGAGCGCCTTTTCACGATAGCCGTTTTCCAGCCGCGTATAGTTTTTAGGGATAATCGCCATAGTGACTCTGTATCTGCGTTGAATGTAGGGTTATGAGCAAGTTTAACACTCTGCGTACCCCATTGCCCGTGAAGGATGCAGAAGCCCGCTTAACCGCAGGCTTTTTTAGCGATAAAAAAATCCCGGCCATACGACCGGGATTCCAGTAATAACGTGACTGCGTGATTAAGGTAGAATAGACGGCTGATCCGCCCCTTCTTTCTCAACTTTCTGCTGCAACATATGCTCGCGCTTCATGCCCAGCTTCAGCGCCAACGCCGAGGCCACGTAGATCGACGATGCCGTACCGATAGAAACACCGATCAGCATGGTCAGAGAGAAGCCTTCCAGTACCGGACCACCGAAGAGGTACAGCATCAGAATCACCACTAACGTCGTCCCGGAGGTGACTCAACGTACGGTGCAGCGTCTGGGTCAACGACACGTTAAAGATTTCGTAAGGCGTCCCGCGACGAATTTTGCGGAAGTTTTCACGAATACGGTCAGATACCACGATACTGTCGTTCAGGCGAGTAACCGATAACCGACATCAACGATGCAACGATCGTCAGGTCGATCTCAATATGGAACAACGACAGAATCCCTAAGGTGATAATCACGTCGTGCGCCAGCGCGATAACCACCCCCGCAGCCAGTCGCCACTCAAAGCGGAAACCGACATAAATGAGGATAGAGATCAGCGCGACAATCAGCGCCATCGCACCGGTTTGCGCCAGATCGGCGCCCACGCTCGGCCCGACAAACTCAATACGCTTCACGGCGGCGTTCTGGCTGGTGGCTTCGTTAATGACACTCAGCACCTTGCTACCCAACACCTGACCGCCGTCTTCACCTTCCGTCGGCGGCATACGCACCATAATGTCGTGGCTGCTACCGAAGTTCTGCAACAGCGGCTCAGCAAAGCCCGCTTTTTCCAGCGCATCGCGCATCACGTCCATTTCGGCCGGTTTTTCCAGCGTGATTTCGATAACCGTACCACCGGTAAAATCGAGACCCCAGTTAAAACCGCGCACGCCCATCACCACGATGGCCGCAATCAGCAGGAAGCCAGAGATGCCGAAAGCCCAGTAGTCCCAGCGCATAAAGTCATAGACTTTACGGCCGTGGTTCAATTGTTCAACAGTATATTCCTGTGCCACATCGCACTCCTCAGATTGACAGCTTGTTGATGCGTTTGCCGCCATACAACAGGTTTACGATGGCACGCGTACCGACAATCGCGGTAAACATCGACGTCGCCACACCGATACCGGTAGTAATCGCGAACCCTTTAATTGCCCCGGTGCCGACTGCGTACAGGATGATGACTTTAATCAGCGTGGTGATGTTCGCATCGAAGATGGAACTGAACGCGCCTTTATAACCTTCATCAATCGCCTGCTGAACCGTACGCCCGTTGCTCAACTCTTCTTTAATACGTTCGTTGATCAGTACGTTGGCGTCGACCGCCACCGCAAGGGTTAGCACGATACCGGCAATCCCCGGCATACTCAGCGTGGCTCCCGGCAGCAGCGACATGATACCGACAATCAATACCAGGTTGGCCACCAGCGCGCTTGTCGCAATCAGACCGAACTTCTTGTAGAAGAAGATCATGAACAGAATGGAGACCACCAGACCGGCCAGACACGCTTCCAGGCCCTGTTTGATGTTCTGCATACCCAGCGTCGGGCCGATAGTCCGTTCTTCAACAATCTGAATCGGCGCAATCAGCGCACCGGCGCGCAGCAACAGAGAGAGCTGGCGGGCTTCGTTCGGGTTGTTGATACCGGTAATACGGAAGCTGTTGCCCAGGCGAGACTGGATGTTGGCAATGTTAATCACCTCTTCCTGCTTCACCAGTACCGCACGACCGTTGGCATCTTTCTTACCGCTGTCTTTGTACTCCACAAACAAGGTCGCCATCGGCTTGCCGATATTGTCTTTGGTGAAGTTAGACATGATGTTGCCACCTGCGCTATCCAGCGAGATGTTAACCTGCGGTTGGTTGTATTCGTCCTGGCTGGAAGTGGAGTCGGTGATATGGTCACCGGTCAGGATCACGCGTTTGTACAGCACAACCGGCTGGCCTTCGCGCATCTGTTTCACTTCCGAGTCACCCGGTACGCGCCCGGATGCCGCCGCAGACTGGTCAACGTTGGTGTTTACCAGACGGAATTCGAGGGTCGCGGTAGCGCCCAGAATCTCTTTCGCACGCGCGGTATCCTGAATACCCGGCAGCTCAACGACGATGCGATCCGCACCCTGACGCTGGACAACCGGCTCAGCCACGCCCAATTGGTTTACACGGTTACGCAGAATGTTGATGTTCTGCTGAACGGCATATTCACGCGCTTCGCTCAGACGCGCATCAGACATGACCGCACGCAGCGCCGTATTGCCCTGGCTGGTAATCACCAGATCGCGGTGACGCCCACTCAGATAAGAGATCGCTTCATCACGCGCTTTGTTATCGCGGAACGTGATGCTCAGACCGTAGTTATCTTCTTTGCGAACAGTGGTATAAGGAATGCCTTTTTCACGCAGGTCGCTGCGCAGGCTATCGATATTTTGCTCCTGAAGCTTACCTAACGCGGTGTCCATATCCACTTCCATCAGGAAGTGAACGCCGCCACGCAGGTCAAGGCCAAGTTTCATCGGCTCGGCTTTAATGGCCGCCAGCCAACGAGGCGTTGCCGGAGCAAGGTTAAGCGCCACGACGTATTTATCACCCAGCACGCCAACCAGCGCTTCACGGGCGCGCAGCTGGATGTCGGTGGTGTCGAAGCGCGCAAGAATAGCGCCCTCTTCCAGAGCCACAGACTTAGCGGTAATTTTTTCTTCTTGTAACGTTTTCTGGACCTGGATCAGCGTTTGCTCACTGGCGGCGACGCCGCGCGCGCCAGTGATTTGAACAGCCGGATCCTCACCATACAGGTTGGGAAGTGCGTAAAGCAGGCCGACGACAATCACGACGACCAGCATGATGTACTTCCACAAAGGATAACGGTTTAACACGGCAGTTCCCTTTGGGAAAACAATAGATTACAGCGCCTTCATAGTGCCTTTCGGCAGAACGGCAGCTACGAAGTCACGTTTGATAACCACTTCAGTGGTGTCATTCAGCGCGATAACGATGTAGCCGGATTCCGCTACTTTCGTTACACGACCCACCAGGCCACCGTTAGTCAGCACTTCATCGCCTTTTGCGATGGAGCTCATCAGGTTTTTGTGTTCTTTGGTGCGCTTCTGCTGTGGACGCAGGATCATGAAGTAAAAAATCAGACCAAACACCACCAGCATCAAAATCAGAGACATCGGGCTGCCCTGCGCCGGAGCACCTGTTGCCGCTACCGCATCAGAAATAAAAAAGCTCATTAAATTTCCCTCATTATTAAAATTAATCAACGTTCAAAGGTGGAACAGGTCGACCCTGACGTTGGTAAAAATCGGTCACGAAGCTCTCTAATTTACCCTCTTCAATAGCCTTGCGTAAACCCGCCATCAAACGCTGGTAGTAACGCAGGTTATGAATCGTGTTGAGTCGCGCGCCCAATATTTCGTTGCAACGGTCGAGATGATGCAAGTAGGCACGCGAATAATTGCGACAGGTGTAGCAATCACACTCGGCATCGAGCGGGCTGGTGTCGCTTTTATGCTTCGCATTACGAATTTTCACCACGCCGTCAGTCACGAACAGGTGACCATTACGGGCATTGCGTGTTGGCATAACGCAGTCAAACATATCGATACCACGACGCACGCCTTCCACCAGATCTTCCGGTTTGCCGACGCCCATCAGGTAACGAGGTTTGTCCGCCGGGATTTGCGGGCAGACATGCTCCAGAATGCGGTGCATGTCTTCCTTCGGCTCACCCACAGCCAGACCGCCGACAGCGTAGCCATCAAAGCCAATCTCTACCAGACCTTTGACGGAGATATCGCGTAAATCTTCGTAAACGCTGCCCTGAATGATGCCAAAAAGCGCATTTTTGTTGCCCAAACCATCAAAAACGGTCGCGGCTACGCTTCGCCCAGCGTAAAGACATCTCCATAGAGCGTTTAGCATAGTCCCAGTCCGCCGGATACGGCGTACATTCGTCGAAAATCATGACGATATCGGAACCGAGATCGTACTGAATCTCCATAGATTTTTCAGGATCGAGGAAAATCGGATCGCCGTTGATCGGGTTGCGGAAATGCACACCCTGCTCGGTGATCTTGCGAATATCGCCGAGGCTGAACACCTGGAAACCGCCGGAGTCCGTCAGGATCGGGCCTTTCCACTGCATGAAATCATGCAGATCGCCATGCAGTTTCATGATTTCCTGACCCGGGCGCAGCCACAGGTGGAAGGTGTTGCCGAGAATAATTTGTGCGCCAGTGGCTTCAACTTCTTCCGGCGTCATGCCTTTAACGGTGCCATACGTACCGACAGGCATAAAAGCAGGCGTTTCCACTACGCCACGATCAAACACCAGGCGGCCACGGCGAGCGCGTCCGTCGGTAGTATCCAGTTCGAATTTCATTTTCTCTCCATACGCCAGAAAAACAGTCTGACGTTTAAACCTGTGCCGCGAACCTACTTCCCGACACGCTCATTCAAAGCCTGCGGATTGTACGTGATAAACATCGCGTCCCCGTAGCTAAAAAAGCGATAATTTTGTTCTACCGCAGCCTTGTACGCATTCATCGTGTGCTGATAACCCGCAAAAGCGGACACCAGCATAATCAGCGTCGATTCCGGCAGATGGAAATTGGTCACCAGCGCATCAATCACTTTGTATTGATAACCTGGGTAGATGAAGATTTGCGTATCGCCGAAGAACGGTTCGATCAGGTCGTTTTTCGCCGCCTGCGCCGCACTCTCCAGCGAGCGTACCGAGGTGGTACCTACCGCGATGATCCGATTGCCCCGCGCTTTTGCCGCCAGCACCGCATCAACCACCTCCTGCGGGACTTCGGCGTACTCCGAGTGCATGATGTGATCTTCAATGGTCTCCACACGCACCGGCTGGAACGTCCCCGCGCCGACGTGCAGCGTCACAAACGCCATCTCAATGCCTTTTTCGCGCAGCGCGGCCAGCAGCGGATCGTCAAAGTGCAAACCTGCGGTTGGCGCGGCAACGGCCCCCGGTTTTTCACTGTAGACCGTCTGATACAACTCACGGTCGGCGTCTTCATCCGGGCGGTCGATGTATGGCGGCAGCGGCATATGGCCGATCGCGTTGAGAATCTCCAGAACCGGGCGCGCGTCGTTGAACTCAACTTCAAACAGCGCGCCATGACGTGCGGTCATGGTGGCGTTAATGCTTTCGTCATCGCCCAACAGCAGTTCCGCGCCCGGTTTCGGCGCTTTGGAAGCGCGAATATGCGCCAGAATGCGTTTGTCATCCAGCATCCGCTCAACCAGTACTTCAATCTTGCCGCCGCTGGCTTTACGGCCAAACAGACGCGCCGGGATGACGCGGGTATTATTAAAGACCAGCAGATCGCCAGGGTTGAGCTTATCGAGCAGATCGGTGAAAGTACCGTGCGTCAGCGCGCCCGTCGGCCCGTCCAGTGACAGCAAGCGGCAACGACTGCGCTCAGGCTGCGGATAGTGGGCAATCAGGGATTCGGGTAATTCAAAGGAAAAATCGGTAACGCGCATGACACTGACTCAGACTAAAATAAGAGGCGGGTAGTCTAGTGCCGGGGCGCGCTCCCTGCAACCGTTACCCCTCAAGTTAAGAGATATAAGCTATAGACAAAATCATTCAGGATGCATCGGGGCGGCAACTGAATGACAAATTCGTCAGGAACGAATTTGAACGCTGCTTGCAGCGGCCCCGCAGGGGTGAGGCCCGGGGATGGGCCGAGTAACTCGCAGCCAACAAAGAGGCAGTTTGAAGGATGAAGTGGATATGAATTTTCTTGCACACCTGCACTTAGCGCATCTCGCCGACAGCTCGCTTTCCGGCAATTTACTGGCTGATTTTGTTCGGGGAAACCCGGAGGCGAATTTTCCCCCTGACGTGGTGGAAGGGATTTATATGCATCGGCGGATTGACGTCATGACCGATAATCTGCCGGAAGTGCGTGAAGCGCGGGAATGGTTTCGCAGCGAAACCCGTCGTGTAGCCCCCATCACTCTGGATGTGATGTGGGACCACTTCCTGTCGCGCCACTGGGCGACAATATCTCCCGATTTCCCGTTGCAGGCGTTCGTGGGCTACGCCCATGCGCAGGTCAGCACTATTTTGCCCGACTCGCCGCCGCGTTTTGTGAATCTGAACGATTATCTGTGGTCGGAAAAGTGGCTGGAGCGTTATCGCGATATGGATTTTATCCAGAATGTCCTCAACGGGATGGCGAATCGCCGCCCACGCCTCGATGCCCTGCGCGACTCCTGGTACGATCTGGATGCGCACTACGATGCGTTAGAAGCGCGCTTCTGGCGCTTCTACCCGCGCATGATGGCACAGGCGCGTCAGAAATCGCTTTAGTTGCCTGATAAGCGTAACGCCATCAGGCAAAAAATTGATAGGTGAAACCTGTCTCATTGATTGTCAGCACCGCGTTGAGTTGCCCTCTTCCCCTCCCTATACTTGCCCGCGTTGCGTTCCAAACCCCTTAACTTTGCAGGAGTATTTATATGGTACTGGTTACTCGTCAGGCCCCGGACTTCACAGCAGCCGCCGTACTGGGTAGCGGTGAGATCGTTGAAAACTTCAACTTCAAACAGCACACCAACGGCAAAGCAACCGTTCTGTTCTTCTGGCCGATGGACTTCACCTTCGTTTGCCCGTCTGAACTGATTGCTTTCGACAAACGTTATGAAGAGTTCCAGGCGCGTGGCGTAGAAGTTGTCGGCGTTTCTTTTGACTCTGAATTCGTCCACAACGCATGGCGTAACACCCCTGTCGATAAAGGCGGCATCGGTGCAGTGAAATACGCAATGGTTGCTGACGTGAAGCGTGAAATCCAGAAAGCCTACGGTATCGAACACCCGGAAGCGGGCGTTGCCCTGCGCGGTTCTTTCCTGATCGACGCCAACGGCGTGGTTCGTCACCAGGTAGTTAACGACCTGCCGCTGGGCCGTAACATCGACGAAATGCTGCGTATGGTTGACGCGTTGCAGTTCCACGAAGAGCACGGCGAAGTGTGCCCGGCACAGTGGGAAAAAGGCAAAGAAGGGATGAACGCCTCTCCAGACGGCGTGGCAAAATACCTGACTGAAAACGTCGCCAGCCTGTAATCGGCTCGAATTGAAAAAAGCTCGCTATGGCGAGCTTTTTTATTACGCTTATCAGGCCTATGGATTTTTGTAGGCCGGATAAGGCGTTCCGCCGCCCATCCGGCGTAGTGCCCGGTGGCACGCCGTTTACCGGGCCTACAAACATGTCGCGTTTACGCCGCGCCGCCCTTTTTCACCTCGCGCCAGATCCGCCACGCCATCACCAACAGTACCGCGACGCCAGCAATCAACGCCCCCCCACACCAGTAACGTTTTCCAGCGGCTTTGCTGCTCCGCAGCCGACGTTGCCGTCAGCCGCCCTCACCGCCCAGCGTTACGCGCTGCTGCGTCATCGCCCAGGGCAGGTCGTTAACATCCTGCGTTTTGCGCAGCGACGCTCGGGATCAGCATATCCAGCTCAACATCGGCTTTTTCCGCCGCCCGGTTTCCCCAGGCCAGCATATACGGGCCTTTCCCCTGCGTATTAAACACCAGTTGATAACTGTCCCGCGCGCCGCTCAGCGCAGGCAGCGTCTCCGGCAATCGGGCGTTGATGGTGGTCATACGGATAGCTTCAACCTGTTGACCTGAAAGAAGAATATCCTCCGAACGCTTCCGTCGAGGCGGTACAGGATCGTTTTCGTCAGTGGACGCCACGCCTCTTTTTCCCCGCCGCGCCATGCCAGCTCAACCCGGTAAAACGCCCTCGTTTTCCAGCGCAATTCTGAGCGACGTCAGCGGCTGCGGCTGATTCCAGCGCCATACGGCTTCTGTTTCCGACACTTTCTTTGCGTGGGCCTCCAGCGCAATACGCTCCGCCGCCGGTTCTCCGCTGCCCGCAATGGCGCTTACGCTGTTTAAGGTCAGCGGCGGACTTTGCGAATCGAGAATCACCAGCAGGTAGCGACGGCCTTCCGCAGAGAGCGTCAGGCTGGCGCTGATGGTGTCCATTTTCAGCCGATCGTTATCGCGCGTCAGATCCATCAGCGGCGCGTCTTCTTGCACGAGTTGCCAGTAACGTAAATCACGGCTGGCATAAACGGACGCCTTCCCCTGCCAGTTGCCCGCAGGCGTGTTCCAGTTCAGGCGCAGTTGCGCCAGCCGAAAAGGCCGCCGTCATCTCTTCCGGCAGAGTCAGTAAATAGCTCTGCCCAACCGCGTTAACGTCATCGCTTTCCAGATGAATTTCCACGCCGGTCTTTGAACGCAAGACAAAGGATTCGCTTCCACGGCGCTCCCCTTCCCGCGGTGATACTGGCGACATATCCAGAGGAAAAAGCCGCAGCGCCACCGTCTTTGGCGTGACAGACGGCGTTTTCTGCGCCGTCAGCGCAAAGGGCACCGTATCGCCCTGGCGGTTAAAAACCCGCACATCGCGTAAATCCGGCCAGGCGCTTTGTTGGTAAAGCGCCAGCGGCAGCGAAACGCGATACCACGGCGATGAACCCGTCGCTTCCAGCATCATGCCGGTGGCGTAATCCTGCGGCGTTTCCGGGGCTTTGTCACGGCTGAACGCCGGCCACGCCGTACTCAGCAACGCGCTCCAGACTACCGCTTTCATCCATTTCATTTTTCTTCTCCTGCTTTGGGGCGGTAACGGTGAAAAATACCCGACGATAAGTACCAGGATCGCCACGCCGATAAAAGCAATGGCGCGCGCCAGCCCGCCGCCGCGCGCGCTATCCACCAGCATCAGCTTAACAATGACGATCCCCAAAAGCACCGCGCCGCATAACCATTCCCGCCGCGAACGGCGACGGGTCGCGAGCAACATCATAATTAACGCCGTCAGCATCCAGAACAGGGCGAAACAGGTCTGGATCAACCGCGAATGCCACAATGTCTCCATGCTCCACGCCACCTCGCCATACCACGCCAGCGCCCGCATCAGCCCTCCGTTCAACCACCAGAATGCGAGCGCCGCCAGCACCACAGGCGCCCATGCGCGATATTTCACTAACGGCGACGGCAGAAAACGACGAGAGAAACGCGCAAGGAGGAACAATCCCAGCAAGGCGAAAGCGGCTCCCTCCTCAAGCGGGTTCACCACTGGCAGATAGCGCTGTTGGAAAACCACGCCATCCTGTAAATTCGCCAGCACCAGAAGCAACAGCAGGATCGCTGCCACGGGCGCCAGCGCCAGCGCGCCGTACAACGCAGGCCAGCATTTGAACGGCCACAAATCGCGGCGCAGCGCGGCGTGTACCAGCAGTATGACGATTCCGCCCGCCGCCATCATCAACCCGCTGCGCCAGGCGTCCATTCCCCACGGCAACGACTGCACAAACCAGAACAGCTCCATCCCAAGCGCTAAAAGCACCACCCAGAACAAGGATAAATGCAGCGTCCGGGAGATGCGCGGCGGCAGATGCGCATCATCACGATAAAGCATGAGCACCGCACAAGGCAGCGCCACGCACCACGCCAGATTTTGCCAGCCTGCGGCGAAAATCTGCCGTTCTTCAATCTGGTACAGCAATGCCAGCAGCATCGCAGGCCACAGCAGCCAGGGGCTGTAACCTAACGCCCGCCAGGCGAGCCGCCCGCTCAGATAACGCCAGAGCCAGGCGGACGCGGCGAGTAGCGCCAGCACGCCAGACCATTCGGCAGCATAACGCGCCAGCGCCAGTTGCGAGGCCCCCGTCAGCGCGACGATCCAGAAGGCGATGCCGCCCGCCAGCAGCGCCCAACTGACCTCCTTCTTCTCGCTGCGCCACAGCCACGCGCCGCCCAGCAGCACAAACTCAGCACGGCGAAGATAATCATCACCGTCAGCGGCGCGGCGTCATCGGCCAGCGCCCACAGCGCGCTGCCCACAGCCAGTAGCATTAGCGCAGTGCCGCTATAGCTCATCCGCCGCTGCTGTTGCTGCATACCCAGCCACAATACGCCAAGCCCCTCCAGCGCCCAGGCATTGCCGTCCAGCGCGCCGAAAGCGCCAGCGGGATGGCGAGGGTGGTAAACGCGCCACCCAACGCGAGCGCCGCCAGCACCAGCGGCCTTCCATCGACGGGTAGCGGCGCAGCGCCAGCCACGCCAGCGCCATATAGAACGCGCCGTAGCCCAGCGCACTGAGCGCCGGACCATAATCCATATGTTGGGTAATGGCGTACTGCATGCCAAACCCAACCAGCGGCGGCGCAAACAACAGCACGCCATCAACAATATGTTTGCCTTTTTCCTGCGCCCGCAGCGACAGCGCCACGCTCAGCACGCCGAAAATAATGATATTGGCAATCAGGAAAAGCTGGCAGTTGAGCCAGTATTCAGGCCGGTAGTCGCTGACGCCCCACAGGCCGCCGACCCCGAAAGTGAATAATAACCCCAGCAGATTAAGCTCACGCCAGTGCTGCCAGACGCTTTATGGCAAGAATGCCTGCCGACAGCCAGGAGATAGAACGAGAACAGCGCCACATAGTTCCCGGCCGCCCGTCGACAGCAGCAGCGGCGCAAGATAGCCGCCCAGGGCTGGCCAGGCATCGCCAGGCTAAGCGCTTTTTGCAAAATAGCCAGCCCTACGCTTGCGGCGCAAATCAGCACCAGCAGCGCAAACGCCAGCGTCATCGGCAGCATTTGCCACAGCCGGAATGCGCCAAAGACGGTCAGATAGAGCGCGCCTGTCGCGCCGCCTTGCAGGATCAACGCATAAACCGGCTGTTTGTGTCGCAAACGCCAGCCTGTCGCGAGCAGCACTACGGCACACAGCGCCGCAGTGACAAGACGCAGTTCAAGCGGAAACAGCGCGTGTTCAACCGTATAACGCAACAGGAAGGGATAAACCGAAAAAGAGGAGCAGAATGCCCAGCTTCGCCAGCGGATTTCCCTGCATAAACCAGCGCGCCAGCGAGGTGAAAACGCCGCCGAGCGCGGAAGGTTTCGCCGTTTTCGCAGGCGCCGGGGAGCGGTTTTGCGAGGGTTTCCTGCGCAGCCCAGGGATTTTCCGGCTCAGATATGGCCGCTTCGATGGCATCAGGCGGCGATGGCGCGACACGCTCTTTCGCAGGTAACGAAGGTTCCGCCGTCACCTGTACCGCTGGCGCTTCTCCCGCACGCTGCTGTTCAAGTTGCTCAACCCGTCGGCGCAACACCGCCAGCTCAAAGCGAACCGACGCGCTGCGGTTGAGCGCGACAATCGCGAGAATGGGAACCACCACCAGCGCGAAGAATAAAACAATGCAGCCAAGGATTAAAAGCTCATCCATGTTTCCACCTTCACTGTACAAGGACAGACCAGAATGACATAGATTATTACATTTTTGCCATCCCTGAAGGTGAAAATGCCGGATCGCAGCGTAAACCAGAACGCGGCTTCGGGGCGAATAGAGCCGACCATTTTTAATGCATTATTGAGGAAATGAACCATGCTAATGACGTGGTTATTTCATCTTATTTTGCATAACAGACACCCTCAAAAAAATGCCATGCTTTGGTCTAAATTATTCACTGGCATTGTTTTTCGACAGTCTGTACAACGTACTTATTTCATTTTCAGGATATTTTCAGATCATGCGAATCAATCTGGACGTTCTGCTCATTCTTGATGCTATCGACAAACACGGCTCGTTTGCCGCTGCGGCCGGATCGCTGTTTAAAACCCCCGCGGCGCTTAGCTATATGATTCAGAAACTGGAAAACGATCTCGATATTGAGCTTCTCGATCGCTCCGGCCACCGGGCGAAATTTACCGATACCGGACGGATGATGCTGGAAAAAGGACGTCTGCTGCTCAACGCCGCAAAAGACCTGGAGAAACAAGCCGTGCAGTTAAGCTCTGGCTGGGAAAAAGAACTGGCGATAGCGCTGGATGATTCCTTTCCCTTTCGAGACGCTGCTGGCCCGTTATTGATGCGTTTTATGCGCTGAATAAGCAAACGCGCCTCAATTTTACACACCATACGCTGGCGGGATCGTGGGAAGAGCTGACGCACAACGGCGCGGACATCATTCTCGGCGCAATTAACGAGCCTCCGACCTCCGCCGCCTGGTCATATAAAATGCTCGGCACCCTGGACAACGTATTTGTGGTCGCGCCTTCGCACCCGCTGGCCGCCGCCACGGACGGCCTGACCAATGAGCAACTCTGTCTGCACCGGGCGGTGGTGATCAGCGACAGCGCCCGCTTCTGCCATCCCCTGCAATCCAATTTAATGGATGAGCAGCCGCAAATTCGCGTGGATGACTTCGACAGCAAAGTGACGCTGCTGCGCGCCGGTTTAGGGTGCGGATTCCTCCCCCGCCATATTGTCAGACCGTGGCTTGCCACCGGCGAGCTGGTGGAAAAATCCGTCATCTCTTTCCGGCAGAAAGATGTCGCCTATATGGCATGGCGCAACCACAGCGACGGTCTGGCGCAGCGCTGGTGGCGAGAAGCCCTGCTCGCCAGCCCGGAAGTCGCGCAGCTCTATCAGTGATTCACCCAGACCGTAGCGGAAATGGCGGGCAGGCTGAGAACGCCCTCAGCCAGTTGGCCTTTCCCCTCTTTGCCTCGCCATTCGCTGACGTTAAGCAACGGTGAGGCAGGCAATACGACCTCACAGGCCTCGCCCCGGTTGATCGCCACCAGTACGCGCTGCTGGTGATAGACTCGCACAAAGACCACCACATCTTCTTCGGCATAAATCACCTGGCAACCGCCGTGACGTAGCGCCTGCGTGCGCTGGCGAAGTTTCCCCAGACGCTGGTACAGCGCCAACAGCGTGGCATCCTGTTTTTCAACCTGCCACGGGAACGGCTTACGACAGAACGGATCGTTATTGCCGTCCAGCCCCACTTCATCGCCGTAATAGATGCAGGGGAACGCCAGGGCCAGGTAAACAGCCAGACGACCGCCAGCGGCAAACGCGCCACGTCTTTGCCCAGCAGCGATTTAAAACGGGCGGTATCGTGGCTGTCCAGTTGGTTAAACATCCGTAACTGCTGCTGATGCGACAGGCCAGCCGCGGTAGTTATCCATCCAGGCGATGCAGGTTTGGCGCGTCAATGTGCTGCGGATCGTAAGAGATATCGGTATTGGCGAGAAATCCCCACAGCGGGAAAGTGAAGCCGCGATAGTTCATGGCGGCATCTTCCGCATCCGCCTGGAGCCATTGCCGCGCATCGCCAAAATGCTCGCCAACGATATAGGCGTCAGGCTGCGTCTCTTTTGCCGCCTGCGTAATACCGGCAACGTGTTGCAGGTTATTGCGCGCGCCTCCGGCCTCGCCCAGCATATGCACCACATCAAGCCGCCAGCCGTCCATATGCCACGGCGCTTTCAGCCAGTGACGCACAATGCTGTCTTCACCACGGTAGATTTCATTGACCAGGCTTTCCGACTGGAAATCCAGCTTGGGCAGACTCGGATACCCCAGCCAGTCCAGCGCCACGCCCTCCGGGGAGAAAGAGTACCAGTCACGCCAGGGCGAATCCGGGTTGTGGCATGCGCCGCCGGTTCCCCGATTGTGCCTGTCAAACCAGGCGTGCGAGTCGCCGCTATGGTTAAAGACGCCGTCCAGCACCAGGCGCATTCCCTGCTGCTGCGTATGCTGCCGCAGGCGCAGCAGCGCCCGATCGCCGCCAAACTGCGGATCAACGTGACGATAATCTTCCGTATCGTATTTATGAACGCTTGGCGCGCTAAAGACCGGGTTCAGGTACAGCGCCGTCACCCCCAGTTTTTTCAGGTACGGCAGTTTCTCGCTGATCCCGTCCAGATCGCCGCCGTAGAACGTCGATCCCCGGCCTGCGCAGTCACCGGATCGTCCCAGTCGTGCAAGACGATATCCTGACCGGCGGCATGATGGTAATAGACATTATCCTGTTCCGCTTCGCGCGGCTGGCTGCGGGCAAAGCGATCCGGGAAGATTTGATAGAAAATCTGATCGGCGACCCATTGCGGGCCATTGTCCGGCACATCGACGGCAAACTGCTCCAGCCGCGCGGGCGGGAAACGGCTAAATCCCTGCGGCGTGAACCACAGCTGGCGATCGTGCCAGAGCAGCTTAAAGCTGTAGCGACGGCGCGGCTGTCCGCTGGCGAGATCGATCGCCGCCCGCCATGCCGTGACGCCCGGTTGCGGTTGACTGCGCAGCCGATGCATCGCCAGCGAGATTTCTTCATTATCGTTCTCAGCGCGTAGCGTCACACGCTGGGGCGGGTTCTCCCCGCTCAGCCATAACGTTATGGTCAGTTGTTCTTTGTTTTGCTTAACAAATGGGGCAACCGGAAGGTGCCAGGCGTTCAACATCACGTATCCCTTTGATGAAAATGAAGCCACCTTGCCATAGCGACATCAAGGATAACTCATCATCTTAATGTTTATTGGGGGAGGAGTCCGGGGGAGGATATTGTTTGATACTGCCGGGCGGCGACTTCGCCTGACCCGGCCTACGGTTGCCTGTAGGCCGGATAAGCGTTAGCGCCATCCGGCGGGGAATCACCCCACTTCAGCCAGTTGGCGGTCGCGGCGGCGTTTAAACATCCAGCCGACCAACAGCAGTGCGATCCAGGCGAAACCGACGTACAGCGAAATACGGGTATCTGGATGGTAGCCGATAAGCGCGATAATAAAGACCAGGAAAATCAGGCCCGTAACGGTTGTCGCCACGCCGCCCGGCACTTTAAATTTCAGCGCCTTCACCTCATCCGGCGGCAGACGGCGGCGGAACGCAATCTGCGACAGCAGGATCATAATCCATACCCATACCGTGGCGAAGGTCGCCAGCGAAGCAATCACCAGGAAGACGTTTTCCGGCATGATGTAGTTCAGGTAAACCGCGAACAGCAGCGCAATGGTCATCACCATAACCGTCACCCACGGAATACCGCGACGCGACGTTTTAGCGAACACTTTCGGCGCACTGCCCTGCTCCGCCATACCGTGCAGCATACGTCCCACGCCGAACACGTCGGAGTTAATCGCCGACAGCGAAGCGGTCAGCACCACAAAGTTCAGGATGCTGGCGGCAAACGTAATGCCAAGATGCTGGAAGGTCAGGACGAACGGGCTGCCGTTGGTGCCAACCTGGTTCCACGGGTAGATAGACATGATGACGAACAGCGTGCCCACGTAGAACACCAGAATACGCATCGGCACAGAATTGATGGCGCGCGGAATAGATTTTTCCGGGTCTTTCGCTTCTCCGGCGGTGATGCCGATAATTTCAATCCCGCCGTAAGCGAACATCACCATTTGCAGCGACATCACCATCCCCAGCCAGCCGTTGCTGAAGAACCCGCCGTTGCTCCACAGGTTGTGGACCCCGGTCGGCTGCCCGCCGTTGCCAATCCCCCAGATAATGATGCCGAAGCCGGCAACAATCATGATGATGATAGTGGCGACTTTAAAGAACGAGAACCAGAATTCCAGCTCGCCGAATACCTTCACGCTCATCAGGTTGATGGCACAGATAAGCAGCACCACGCTCAGCACCCAGATCCAGTGCGGCACCGTAGGGAACCAGACCCCCATATAGATACCGAAGGCGGTCACGTCGGCAATGGCGACAATCAGAATTTCAAAACAGTAAGTCCAGCCGGTAATGTAACCGGCGAGCGGGCCGAGGTTTTCCTGCGCATAGCGCGAGAACGAGCTGGCGGCGGGGTTATGCACGGACATTTCGCCCAGCGCGCGCATAATAATGTACGCCGCGACCCCGCCGATAATGTAGGCCAGCAACACGCTTGGCCCGGCCATTTTGATGGCGTCTGCCGAGCCATAAAATAATCCGGTGCCAATTGCCGATCCCAATGCCATAAAGCGAATGTGCCGGGTGCTCAGCCCACGCTTTAGCTTGTTATTGCTTTCCATCAATTCCGAACCCATCAAAATAATAAAAAAACCACGGGGCCTGTAGCCCCGTGGTTAAAACATACTGTCAGTGATCTTAGTGAGCGCTGGAGGTCACTTGTCGACCTGCGGCGCGATCCCAGATAATTGCCAGAACAACCATCACCACTGTTGGCATCAACCACGCCAGCCCCTGTTCCGCCAGCGGTAAACGCTGGGTCCAGGCCGGTAAGATGTCACCAATCGCAGAGGCTTTAATCCCGTCAAGGATACCAAAAAACCAAGCTGATAAACATCGCCGGAGCAATGACGCGGGAAGAATTATGCCACCATGAGCGGGTAAAGCTTAATACAACCAGTGCGATACACGGCGGATAGATGGCTGTCAGCACCGGAATAGAAATCTGAATCAGATGGCTCAGACCCAGATTCGATACCACCATTGAGAAGCCGCCCAGAATAAACACCAGCGTGCGATAAGAGAGTGGGACGTACTGCGCAAAGAACTCCGCACATGCGCAGGTCAGGCCAACCGCCGTCACCAGACAGGCGATGAAAATCAGCGCCGCCAGCAGCAGGCTACCCGCGCCGCCGAAGGTATGCTGAACGTAAGCGTGCAGGATTGCCGCGCCGTTAGCAGACTGATCGACCAGCGTCGCGCTATCCGATCCCAGACGGAACAGCGCAAGGTACAGCAGCGTCAAACCCACACCCGCCATCAGGCCCGCCCAGACGGTATAACGGGTCAGCAGACGCGCTTCTTTAACGCCGCGCGAGCGCGCCGCATTGACGATAACGATACCAAACACCATTGCGCCCAGCGTATCCATCGTCAGATAGCCATTCACAAAGCCATTAGAGAACGCCGCGTTCTGGTAGGCGTCCATCGCGTCGCTAATCGGGCCGGCAGGCCAGATGATTGCCGCAACGGAGAGAATAATCAGCGCGATGATTTTCAGCGGCGCCAGGAAGTTACCCACCGTGTCCAGCAGCTTGCCCGGATAGAGCGATACCAGAATCACAATGGCGAAATACACCAGGCTGTAGATAAACAGCGGCAGTGCGGAATCGCCGGTCAGCGGCGCAATCCCGACTTCAAAGGAGACGGTCGCCGTACGCGGCGTTGCGAATAACGGCCCCACCGCCAGATAACAGACGGTCGCCAGCAGAACGCCAGCCACTTTACCAATCGGGGTGCTCAGGCTATCAACGCCGCCGCCGACTTTCGCCAGCGCCACAACGGTAAGTACCGGAAGACCAACGGCAGTAATCAGAAAGCCGAACGCCGCAGTCCAGACGTGTTCGCCTGCCTGCAAACCGACCATCGGCGGAAAGATAATATTGCCTGCGCCAACGAACAGCGCAAATGTCATAAAGCCCAGAGCGATAATATCGCGCGATTTTAACTGATGGGTCATAAAGTTTTACTGCCTGTGGATGTGGTGTTGAAAACGTTAAATTTTCTGCCCTTCCCTGCGGGACGATACAGCGGCATTTTTAAGCAATTCCAGCGGGATATGCTCCTGGGCTGGCGCGGCGAAGAATAGTTTTTCGATTTACCGCGTAAATGCAGTCGGTATGACAGCATCTGGAGCGCAATTTAAACGCTTATAACGTTTTAAAGCAAGGTGAGATCCAAAAACCAGAAGAATATAGCGATATGAAATCAGCAACCAGTACAAAACGCTATACATAAGAAAAAGTCATGGCTAATCATGCGAACAAAAAAGCATCAGACGTTGAAAAATTCAGCAGAGTCTTCTTTACTGCAAAGAAAATAAGCCAGCATCCGCTGGCTTATGGAAAGCTAACCTTACGAACCACAATTAAGCGCAATTTTTGGCAATTAATCGTTCCGGCAGCACAAAGCTGAAGCGCGTCCCTTTACCCGGCGAACTGTCGATAATCAATCGACTCTCGTGATGATTCAGCGCATGTTTCACAATCGCAGACCTAATCCGCTTCCCCCGGTTTGCCGCGACCGCGCTTTGTCCACACGGTAGAAACGCTCCGTCAGACGCGGAATATGCTCAGGCGCAATCCCCGGCCCGTTATCTTCCACGCTGAACTCCGCACCGTGGGTCACATGCTGCCAGCGCACGGTAATATGCGTTCCCGCAGGCGTATGATTCACCGCGTTATAGACCAGGTTCGAAATCGCGCTGCGCAACTGTTCTTCGTTGCCCAATACGCTCAGCCGGGCATCCACTTCAAACGTAAAGGTGTGTTTCTGCTGGCTGAGCGCCTGCGCCTCACGCTCAACAACACGCAGCATCATCGGCACATCCACCCTTTCGTTCAACAGCAGTGCGGGCGCCGCCTCAATTTTCGACAGCGTCAGCAGTTGTTTCACCAGCCCTTCCATCCGGTGCGTTTGCTCACGCATCGTATGCAGCGCCTTCTCCCGCGTCGCGCCTTCCAGAGGCTGCTCCTGCATCATCTCCAGATAGCCCTGCAAGACGGTGAGCGGCGTGCGCAGTTCATGGCTGACGTTTGCGAAGAAATTGCGCCGCGCGCCTTCAAGCTGGTGCATCTGCGTCACGTCGCGCGCGACCATCAACAGTTGCTGATCGGTATAGGGCATCACACGGATCTCCAGATGCCGCCCGGTGTTGAGCACCAGGTTGAGCGGCCGGATAAAATCGCGTGTTTTGAGATACTGCGTAAATTCCGGGTAGCGCAGCAGGTTCAGAATGTTTTGCCCGTTGTCGTCTGGCCAGCGCAGCCCAAGCACCTGTTGCGCCAGTCCGTTACACCAGAAAATCCCGCCGTCTTCGGTTGTCAGCACCACCGCGTCGGGGAGAGATTCCGCCCCCGCTGCGAAAGCGTTTAATCAGGTTTCCCAGTTCGCGACGCCGCTTTTTATTACGCAACTGCATCTGGTGCAGACCGTACAGCAGCGGCTCCCAGCTCCCGCGTCCCGGCGGCGGCGTCATACTCATATCGACCCACAGCCACCAGGAGAGGCGCAATAAATTCCAGAAATGCCAGATCAGCAATCCCGTTACCGACGCCAGTAAAAACCAGGGCAGATAACCAAAAAAAGCACTGAGGATAAAAGCGGGGATGCAGCAGAGGATCAGCTCCAGCACCAGCCTTTTCCATGACAGCCGTTCCAGCACGCGTCACTCTCCCTTCAGAATAGTAAACCCGCCCGCCACACCGAGATGCCGGTCTGACGGCAAGGTATTAAAAACGGGTCGAAAAGCGATACCCGGTTCCGCGTACCGTTTGCACCATACGATCGTGACCGCTGTGCTCCAGCGCTTTACGCAAACGACGAATATGTACATCGACCGTACGGTCTTCAACATACACATTCGTTCCCCAGACATGGTTGAGGAGCTGCTCGCGACTGTAGACGCGCTCAGGGTGCGTCATAAAGAAGTGTAACAATTTAAATTCGGTCGGCCCCATATCGAGCGGATTTTCCCCCGGTCATCACGCGATGTGAGGTTGGATCGAGGCTAAAGCCCCCTGCATCTCAATCACCTCTTCTACCGCCATCCGGCCGAAATGCGGCGCATCACAGCTTTTGATACGCGCCACCAGCTCTTTAGGGGAAAACGGCTTGGTGACATAGTCATCCGCCCCGGTTTCCAGCCCGCGCACGCGGTCTTCCTCTTCTCCTCTTGCCGTCAGCATAACCACAGGGATATCCCGGGTCATCGCTTCACGCTTGAGGTGTTTAATAAACTGAAGGCCCGACCCGCCGGGCAACATCCAGTCAAGGAGGATTAAATCCGGCCAGGGTTCATTCAGTTGGTTCACAGCACTGTCATAATCTTCGGCTTCTACTGGCTGAAAGCCATTTTGCTCGAGCACGAAGCAGACCATTTCACGAATTGGAGCTTCATCTTCTACGACCAGAATACGTCTCGCCATGATTTGCCCTGTTTAAATAAGTCGTTGTCATCAATGCGGCGCCATTATGCGTCAGATTTATGACAGATTTATGAAAAAAGATAGTCGACATTCGGCTCAGGTTATTGATTTATGACAGTCACGAAACAAGATATTACCGTTCCCGACGGGTTATAATCCTGCCCACGCTTTTTCGTCATGGAACCGTTATGCGCATCCTTCACACCTCTGACTGGCATCTGGGACAAAACTTCTACAGCAAAAGCCGCGCCGCCGAGCACCAGGCGTTTCTCGACTGGCTGCTGGAAACCGCGCCAATCTCACCAGGTGGATGCGATTATTGTCGCGGGTGACATTTTTGATACAGGATCGCCGCCAAGCTATGCCCGCGAGTTGTATAACCGGTTTGTTGTCAATTTACAGCAAACCGGCTGTCATCTGGTGGTGCTGGCCGGAAACCATGACTCCGTCGCCACGCTCAACGAATCCCGCGATATTCTGGCGTTTCTCAACACCACCGTGGTCGCCAGCGCAGGCCACGCGCCGCAGTACCTTTACCGTCGCGACGGCACGCCGGGCGCCGTGCTTTGCCCGATTCCGTTTTACGCCCGCGCGACATCATCACCAGCCAGGCGGGGCTTTCGGGTAATGAAAAACAGCAGCATCTGCTCGGGGCGATCACTGATTATTACCAACAACAGTATCAGGAAGCCTGTAAGCTGCGCGGCGACGGCGATCAAACTCTGCCGGTTATCGCCACCGGGCACCTGACCACCGTCGGCGCCAGTAAAAGTGACGCGGTACGTGACATCTATATTGGCACGCTAGATGCCTTCCCGGCGCAAAACTTCCCTCCTGCCGATTATATCGCTCTGGGACACATTCACCGGGCGCAGATCATTGGCGGCACGGAACACATCCGCTACTGCGGCTCTCCGATCGCGCTGAGCTTTGATGAGTGCGGCAAAAGCAAATGCGTCCATCTGGTCAGTTTTGCAAACGGCAAATTACATCAAGTAGAGAACCTCACCGTTCCCGTCACTCAACCGCTGGCGGTGCTGAAAGGCGATCTGGCCTCCATCACCGAACAACTTGAGCAATGGCGCGATGCTCACCAGGAGCCTCCCGTCTGGCTGGATATTGAAATCACCACTGACGAATACCTTCACGATATGCAGCGCAAAATTCAGGCATTAACGGAGTCGCTGCCCGTTGAGGTTTTACTGGTGCGCCGCAGTCGGGAAAATCGCGAACGCATTATGGCTAACGAACGACGTGAAACCCTGAGCGAACTGCGCGTGGAAGACGTTTTTACCCGCCGTCTGGCGCTGGAAGAGCTGGATGAGCCCCAGCGTGAACGTCTGACGCAGCTTTTTACCACCACCCTACATTCGCTGGCCGGGGAGCATGATGCATGAAGATTCTCAGCCTGCGCCTGAAAAACCTCAACTCCCTGAAGGGAGAATGGAAAGTCGATTTCACGGCAGAACCTTTTGCCAGCAACGGGCTGTTTGCCATCACCGGGCCGACCGGCGCGGGGAAAACCACGCTGCTCGACGCCATCTGTCTCGCGCTCTATCACGAGACGCCGCGCCTGAGCACCGTTTCGCAATCGCAAAACGATCTGATGACCCGCGATACGGCCGAATGCCTCGCCGAAGTGGAGTTCGAGGTTAAAGGCGAGTCTTACCGCGCTTTCTGGAGCCAGAACCGCGCCCGCAATCAGCCGGACGGAAACCTGCAAGTGCCGCGCGTGGAGCTGGCGCGCTGCGCCGACGGAAAAATCCTCGCCGATAAGGTCAAAGATAAGCTGGAGATGACGGCATCGCTTACCGGGCTGGATTACGGACGCTTTACCCGCTCCATGCTGCTGTCGCAGGGGCAGTTCGCTGCGTTTCTCAATGCGAAGCCAAAAGAGCGCGCCGAGCTTCTGGAAGAGCTGACCGGAACCGAAATCTACGGGCAGATCTCCGCACTGGTGTTTGAAAAGCACAAGACCGCCCGCACCGACCTGGAAAAGCTTCAGGCGCAGGCCAGCGGCGTCTCGCTGTTAGCGCCGGAGCAGCAGCATTCCCTCAATGAAAGTTTGCAGGCGCTCACTGACGAAGAAAAACAGCTGCTCGCCCGCCAGCAGCTTCACCAGCAACATCTGCACTGGCTGACCCGTCAGAATGAGTTGCAGGCTGAAATGAATCGCCGCCAGCAGGCGCTGCGGGTCGCCCAGGAAGAACAGGAAAACGCGCAGCCGCAGCTGGCCGCGCTGAACCTGGCGCATCCTGCCCGGCAGTTACGCCCACACTGGGAACGCATTGAGGAACAAACCGCTGCCGCCGGGCGCACACGTCAGCAAATTCAGGAAGTGAATGCTCGCTTACAAAGCGTATTACACCTGCGCAGCCGCATTCGACACAGCGCTCAACAACAATCCGCCGAACTGCGCGCCACCATGCAGACGCTGACCGGGTGGCTCACCGAGCATGAACGCTTCCGCTTGTGGAGCAGTGAACTGGCAGGCTGGCGTGCGCTGTTTGCTCAACAGTCCAGCGATAAAGTGCAGTTGCTTAAATGGCAGCAGCAGTGTGCAAGCGATATCCGCAAGCGTGACGCGCTTCCACCGAATCCTCTGACGCTTACGCCAGAAGAGGCCACGGCAGCGCTGGCGCAGCATACGCAGCAGCAGCCGCTGCGTCAGCGGCTCGCCAGCCTGCATGGGCAGATAGCGCCTAAGCAAAAACGACGGGAACAACTGCAAACTGCGATCCAGAATAGTCAGCAGGAGTTGGCCAGACGCAATGCGGCGCTGGAGGATAAGCGACAGAAATATAAAGAAAAAAATCAGCAGTTCATGGATGTAAAAACGATTTGCGAGCAGGAGGCGCGCATCAAAGATCTGGAAAGCCAGCGAGCACTGCTGCAATCCGGCCAGCCATGCCCGCTCTGCGGATCGACCTCGCATCCGGCGATTGCATCCTATCAGGCACTCGAACCCGGCGTGAATCAGGCGCGGCGCGATGCACTGGAAAAAGAGGTCAAGACGCTGGCGGAAGAAGGCGCCGCCTTACGCGGGCAACTGGAAACATTAACGCAGCAGCTACACCGCGACGAAAGCGAAGCGCAGGCACTGGTAAAAGAGGAGCAAGCACTCACTCAAGAATGGCAGACGCTGTGTGGCGCGCTAAAAGTTACGCTGCACCCTCAGGACGATATTTCACCGTGGCTGACCGCCCGGCAGGACTATGAACAACAGCTGTATCAGCTCAGCCAGCGCCATATGTTGCAGGCGCAGATCGCCGCCCATACCGGGCAGGTTACGCAATTTCAGCAGCAAATCGACCAGCGTCAAACCACGCTGCTGTCTGAACTACGCCGCTACGGGTTATCCCTGCCCGCCGACGGAGAAGAAGCGTCGTGGTTAAACGCCCGCGCGGATGACGCGCAAGCATGGCAACAGCGCCAGACGGAACTGGGTGAGCTACAAACGCGCATCGCGCAGTTGGCTCCCCTGCTGGAGACACTACCGGAAACAGATATTCTCCCGGAGAGCGACGAGCGCGTGGCGCTGGATAACTGGCGGCAGGTACATGATGATTGCGTTTCGCTACAGAGCCAGTGGCAGACCTTGCAGCAGCAGGAAGCGCAGGAAATGCAGCGGATAGCACAGGCGCAGGCGCACTTTGACGCCGCGCTCAAGGCCAGCGTATTTGACGATCGCGCCGCCTTCCTTGCCGCGCTGCTGGATGATGAGGCCATCGCCCGCCTCGAACAACATCGCCAGGCGCTGGAAAACCAGTTACAGCAGGCGCAGGCCTTAGCCGCTCAGGCGAACCAGGTACTGGCAGAACATCAACAACATCCGCCCGAGGGGCTGGATCTCACGCTCACACCTGAACACATTCAGCAGGCCGTGACGCAATTAACCGGACAACTGCGGGACAATACGACGCGTCAGGGGGGAGATCCGCCAGCAGCTCAAACAGGATGCGGATAACCGCCAACAGCAGCAGTCTCTGATGCTGGAGATTGAAAACGCCTCGCAGCAGGTGGAAGACTGGGGTTATCTGAACGCGTTAATCGGCTCTAAAGAGGGCGATAAATTCCGCAAATTTGCTCAGGGACTGACGCTGGATAACCTGGTCTGGCTGGCGAACAATCAGCTGACTCGCCTGCATGGTCGTTACCTGCTCCAGCGCAAGGCCAGCGAAGCGCTGGAACTGGAGGTGGTCGATACCTGGCAAGCGGATGCCGTTCGCGATACCCGCACGCTGTCCGGCGGCGAAAGTTTCCTGGTCAGTCTGGCGCTGGCGCTGGCGTTGTCCGATCTGGTTAGCCACAAAACGCGCATCGACTCTCTGTTCCTTGATGAAGGGTTCGGCACGCTGGACAGCGAGACGCTGGATACCGCGCTGGATGCCCTGGACGCGCTGAATGCCACCGGTAAGACGATTGGCGTAATAAGCCATGTGGAAGCGATGAAAGAACGCATTCCTGTGCAAATTAAGGTGAAGAAAATCAACGGGCTGGGTTACAGCAAACTGGATAAGATGTTTGCTGTGGAATGACGGTTGTTTTGCCGGATGGCGGCGTAAACGCCTTATCCGGCCTACAGGGAGCACGTTGTAGGCCCGGTAAGCATAGCGCCACCGGGCATTACGCCGGATGGCGGGCGTCACCGCCTTGTCCGGCCTACAGGGAGCACGTTGTAGGCCCGGTAAGCGTAGCGCCACCGGGCACTATGCCGGATGACGGCGTAACCGCCTTATCCGGCCTACAGGAAGCACGTTGTAGGCCCGGTAAGCGTAGCGCCACCGGGCACTATGCCGGGATGGCGGCGTAAACGCCTTATCCGGCCTACAGGGAGAACGTTGTAGGCCCGGTAAGCGTAGCGCCACCGGGCATTACGCCGGATGGCGGCGTAAACGCCTTATCCGGCCTACAGGGAGCACATTGTAGGCCCGGTAAGCATAGCGCCACCGGGCATTATGCCTTATCCGGCAAAAAACGATTTACTCCTGCGGCCACAACCATGCCGCGCCGCGAACGCCGCTGGAATCGCCATGTAACGCCTTACGAACCGGCGTTTCGCATTCGCCGCCAAAAACAAACGGTTTAATCAACGATGGCACGGTGTTGTACAACCGGTCGACATTGCTCATCCCACCGCCTAACACGATAACGTCCGGGTCGAGGATGTTGACCACATGGGCTAACGATTTCGCCAGGCGCAGTTCATAACGGCTAAGCGCCCGTTCCGCCAGCGCGTCCTGCTCGTTAACCAGACGGATAATGTCATTCCCTTTCAGCGGATGACCACTCAGACGATGGTAATCCGTGGCAAACCCGGTTCCTGAGATAAAGGTTTCAATGCAGCCTTGTTTGCCACAGTAGCAGGGCACTTCTTCACGGTAGCGCAGTTCATCTTCATCCATCCACGGCAAGGGATTGTGTCCCCACTCGCCTGCTGTACCGTTGCCGCCGGTATGCGCCCGACCGTTCAGCGCCACGCCAGCCCCCGCACCCGGTGCCGATGATCACCGCAAAAACGGTCTGCGCTCCGGCCGCCGCGCCATCCACCGCTTCGGACACCGCCAGACAGTTGGCGTCGTTCGCCAGGCGCACTTCCCGCTGCAAACGCGCACTCAAATCTTTATCGAACGGCTGACCGTTAAGCCAGGTTGAGTTGGCGTTCTTTACCACGCCGGTATAGGGCGAGATCGAACCGGGAATACCCATCCCTACCGTACCCGTCTGGCCCGTCGCCTTTTCCGCCATTTCGACCAGCGAAGCGATGGTCTCTATCGTTTGTCGATAATCATCCCGCGGCGTAGGCAGACGATGGCGAAACAGCTGTTCCCCCGCATCGCCGAGCGCAATCACTTCCGTTTTCGTGCCGCCTAAATCGATACCTATACGCACACATCGCTCCTCATTTTTTAGGGAATATCAACAGAGTAGAGGCGGGTGTTCTGGTTGGCAATGCAAGCCCGCCGACAATTCGTTATTATACCCGCTGGATTTAACGACAAGGCCGTGGAAATTATCATGCTGTGGTTCAAAAATTTAATGGTTTACCGTCTTAGCCGCGATATTTCGTTGCGCGCCGAGGAGATGGAAAAACAGCTAGCCTCGATGACGTTTACCCCTTGCGGCAGCCAGGATATGGCAAAAACGGGCTGGGTTCCGCCAATGGGCTCGCACAGCGATGCGTTAACGCATACTGCCAATGGCCAAATTATTATCTGCGCGCGCAAAGAAGAGAAAATTCTGCCGTCGCCGGTGATCAAGCAAGCGCTGGAAGCGAAAATCGCCAAACTGGAAGCTGACCAGGGGGCGCAAGCTGAAAAAAACGGAAAAAGACTCGCTGAAAGATGAAGTGCTGCACTCACTGCTGCCGCGCGCCTTTAGCCGTTTTAGTCAGACAATGATGTGGATCGACACCGTTAACGGTCTGATCATGGTCGATTGCGCAAGCGCTAAAAAAGCGGAAGATACGCTGGCGTTGCTGCGTAAAAGCCTCGGCTCGCTGCCGGTGGTTCCGCTGGCGCTGGAAAATCCTATCGAGCTGACGCTCACCGAATGGGTGCGTTCCGGTACGGTGGCGCAGGGATTCCAGTTGCTGGACGAAGCAGAGCTGAAAGCAATGCTGGAAGACGGCGGCGTGATCCGCGCGAAGAAACAGGATCTGGTCAGCGACGAGATCGCCGTGCACATTGAAGCGGGTAAAGTGGTCACGAAACTGGCGCTCGACTGGCAGCAGCGCATTCAGTTTTTGATCTGCGATGACGGTTCGATCAAACGCCTGAAGTTCAGCGATGAACTGCGCGATCAAAACGAAGATATCGATCGCGAAGACTACGCTCAGCGTTTTGATGCCGATTTCATTCTGATGACAGGTGAGCTGGCGGCGTTAATTCAAAGCCTGGTTGAAGGTCTGGGCGGCGAAGCGCAACGCTAAGTGAATATTCCCTCTCCGCCGGGAGAGGGAAGCGCCATTATAAATAGCGGCAAAGATAGGACGTCGGTTCAGCCACCTGCAAATGGAACTCACTTTGGCCAGGGACGTTAAACACCTCGCCCGCCGCGTAGACTTTCCACTCGGTTTCCCCCGGAAGCAGTACGTTCAACGCGCCACTGACCACCGTCATCTCCTCCGGCGCGGCAGTGCTAAAGGCATATTCGCCTTCCGCCATCACGCCGACACTGGCGCGACCAGTACTGCTGCTGGTAAAGCCGATTGGATTTCACTTTGCCGGAAAAGTATTCGTTACTTTGTAGCATAAACTGGCCCTTTCTCATGGTTACGTTAAGCACCAATATAGGGTCGCGACCTTCTGCCTGTCACGCAAAATTAACCGAGTAACTCCGAAGCCAGTCGTGCAATCAAGACATTAGAGAGCAAGACCGGAACATCCAGCGCTCTTTGCAATAAATCACGATGACGCTGATTAAATCCAATGGAATCCAGCATGATCACATCCGCGCCCTGTTCCAGCAAATCTTTACCGGCATCAATCAGTTGTTGTTCCGATCCCTGAACGGGATTCGCCAAAGAAAAGACCGGAGGACGTTGTAAGACCTGCCATTTTCTCGCCTGCACATCCAGTAACTCTTCAACCGGCACAATCACGCCCACCTGGTGGCCATCAACAATCGACGCCACTAACGGCGGGATAATACGCAACGGCTCCAGCAGGATCGTGTTACGCGCGGTCATACTGTTAATCGCGGCGGTATTCATCAATAAAATGACATCGTAGCCCTGGTTATCCAGCACTTCGATAATACTTTGCAGGTCGCGCTCCACTTTCTGGCGCGAAACATGGACGATTTGGTTATCACTGAGCAACGTTAATAGCGGATCGTCTCCGGCCTCGACGGCGTACTCCGCCAACACCTCTTCACGGCTGATCTCACCCAACAGACTATGATGGGTAATATGTTGCTCATCGATATACTCCGTCAGAAGCGGCAGCACTTCGCTCATTGGCACAACGCCGATCGTGAGGATAGCCAACGACGCACTCATTTTCTGTTCCACCTTCTTTTTACTTCGTCGTTAATTCCCGGGTAAATGCCTGAACACTTACCTGCCCTGCGCTACAAATGCAGAAAAGCGTAGCAGGAGATCGGCAATGCATTGTGTAAAGATTCCAAATCACTCCAGTAGTATATTGTTATCGTTTAATTTTCAGTTTTAGCAGAATGCGGCAATGAGTGAAAAGTGTGATGCAAGTACGTTGTGACGTGACTCAGGCGCCTTGCCGGGCGTTCCACACGTCAGGATTTATCAGCTTTTATCGGGATCTTCATAGCGCGTTTTGGCATCCATCGCTTCCTGCGCGGAAGGATGCTCGCTGATCAGTGCGTTAGGTTCGGGATAGTCGGCGCGAAGCTGATACCAGGTCACCGTCTGACCTGGCGTTCCTTTCTCAACGGTGACGATATACGCTTCCCGGGGATAAGGCGGTTTTGTTGGCATAGTTCTTCCTTTTTACTGGATGAACTTTAATTATAGACGCCGCCCTGCAATCGTTGCGCCGCCTGCGACAACGCCGCAAGAATTTCAGAAACAACCTGGTCAGGGGCATGGCTCGCATTGATGATGTAATGCGCGGCTTCACGATACAGCGCGTCGCGCTGTTCGAGCACTTCCTGCACCTCTTCACTTAAGGGCTTGCCGGTTAGCGTCGGGCGCAGTCCCTCTTCTGGCGCGGCCTCCAGCCGGTTCACCAGCGTGGACACTGGCGCGCTTAAATAAATCACAATGCCATTTTCGCGCATATAGCGACGATTGTATTCGGTGAGGATGATCCCTCCCCCCGTCGCAACCACCGTTGACGGCGCGGTAACCGCCTTCAGCGCTGCTGTTTCTCTGGCGCGAAAGCTGTCCCACCCTTCCCGGTCAACAATTTCCGCAACCGTCATCTGGACGTGCGATTGCAACCACCGATCGGTATCAACAAACTGGAAATCCACTGCCTGCGCAAGCGCCATACCGGTTGTTGTTTTACCACAGCCGCGAGAGCCAACAAGAAAGAGAGGTTGCGTCATAGCGGGCTTTCCCCAGAGAGCCGCAAAGGTGCGGGATCTGATGTCATCAAAGTAATAATCATACCACCAAACTAGTACATCGTTAAATGTAAATAAATCATTCCACAAAAACCGTGAAAGATTGTACGCGCTTACTATAACAAGAAATCATCAGCAGCAAAGTGTAAAAATAACATTACATTTAGCGCGTTCTGCGCTGGACTTCCAGCCACCACTTATCCAGCTCGGCGGCGAAATGCTGGCGATCGCGCGGAGAAAGGCTGTCCGGCCCGCCCGTCTGAATCCCGCTGGCGCGCAGGGTATCCATAAAGTCACGCATTGTCAGGCGTTCGCGGATCGTTGACTCCGTATAGCGTTCGCCGCGTGGATTCAGCGCCGCCGCCCCTTTTTCCAGCACTTCAGAGGCCAGCGGGATATCCGCCGTAATGACCAAATCTCCGGCTTCGCATTGACGCACAATCTCGTTGTCAGCGACATCAAATCCGGCGGGTACGCGCAGTGTGCGGATAAAACGCGAAGGCGGTACGCGTAAATTCTGGTTTGCCACCAGAATAAGCGGCATCTGCATACGTTCAGACGCACGGTACAGAATCTCTTTAATCACATTCGGACACGCATCCGCATCCACCCATATTGTCATAACCGCTCCAGGCTCATGTGCAATCGTCTATTGTCTCGTGCTTTTGTCTTCCGTCAAAGTGCTGTTTCTCCTTCATGAGACTTTCAATCCACGTTAAGCTAATAACCCCAACTAAAAATACGCATAGGGAGTGACGAAATGGAGAAGAAAATCGGTTTTATCGGTTGCGGTAATATGGGAAAAGCCATTCTGGGCGGCCTGATTGCCAGCGGTCAGGTTCTCCCCGGGCAAATCTGGGTCTATACCCCGTCCCCGGATAACGTCGCCGCGCTGCACGATCGGTACGGCATCAATGCGGCGCAGAGTGCGCAGGACGTCGCGCAGGTTGCGGATATCGTTTTCGGCGCCGTGAAGCCGGGCATCATGATTAAAGTGCTGAGCGAAATCAGCTCCAGCCTGAACAAGGACTCATTAGTCGTCTCTATCGCTGCGGGGGTCACGCTCGATCAGCTGGCGCGCGCGCTGGGGCACGATCGCAAAATTGTTCGCGCGATGCCAAACACGCCGTCTTTAGTCAACGCGGGCATGACTTCCATAACGCCAAATGCGCTGGTCACGCCGGAAGATACCGCTGACGTGCTGAACATTTTCCGCTGCTTTGGCGAAGCGGAAGTGATTGCCGAGTCGATGATCCACCCCGTCGTTGGGGTCAGCGGTTCCGCTCCGGCTTATGTCTTCATGTTTATTGAGGCGATGGCCGATGCCGCAGTGCTGGGCGGAATGCCTCGCGCGCAGGCCTATAAATTCGCCGCACAGGCCGTAATGGGCTCCGCCAAAATGGTGCTCGAAACGGGTAAACATCCGGGTGAACTGAAAGATATGGTGTGCTCGCCTGGCGGGACGACCATTGAAGCCGTTCGCGTGCTGGAGGAGCGAGGGTTCCGGGCGTCAATTATCGAAGCGATGGCGAAGTGTATGGAAAAATCAGAGAAACTCAGTAAGTCCTGAGCCAGTTGCCGGACGTCAGGCCGCCACTTCGGTACGGTTACGTCCGGCGTTCTTTGCTTTATAAAGCGCCATATCCGCCGATTTCAGCCATTCCCGATAGTGTCCGATTTGCGTGGTCAATGGCGCAACGCCCACGCTGATGCGCAAAATAACCTGTGGCGCGCACGGCAGGCGTAACGCGTTTAATCGCTCATGAACCCGCGACATCGCGGCAATCGCGTTATCCGCTGGCGTACCGCACATGATCACCGCAAACTCGTCGCCGCCAAAACGTCCTATCACATCGCTGCCGCGCAGCGTCATCTGCAACTGGCGCGTCAGGGCAATAATCGCCTCATCTCCGACATCGTGCCCCCAGGTATCGTTAATGCTCTTAAAGTGATCGATATCGATGATGAGCAACGTGGCGTCCCGGTGGTAGCGGCGACAGTTATCAAATTCATTACGCAACAATATTTCCCAGTGACGCCGGTTATAGACGCCGGTCATGCCATCCCGCATGCTCATCACCTGTAGCCTGCGTTTATGTTCCGCCAGTTTGGTCGCCGTCTGGTAACTCACCCAGGCAAACAGCAAGGGATAAATCACAATCACCGGCAGGGAGAACCACCACTCCAGCGGCGCGCTGCGAAAAGCCACGGTAATTCCGGTCAGTTGTAACGTCACCAGACATGACACAACCATTAACACCATACCGGCAATAAAGAGCCGCAGCCCTCCCGCGCCCATCAAATTCATACACATCATCATCAGCAGAGCCGTGGAGGGCAGCACGTTGACGCCCATCACCCCAACCCAGACGCCAGCAAGAATGGCGTCCGCCTTTAAGTTGTATATTTCCCGGCTTAAGGGATCGATGGCTTTACTCGCCAGTTGCCATGCCAGGTGCGGCCAGACGAAAGACCAGCCGACCAGAAACAACCACCATCCTCCCGCAATCTGTTGTGAAGCCAGTACGGCGGCGATCGGGAGAAACATCCATCCCAGTCCTACCGCACGCGGCAGTCTCACCCGCCTGGCGAATCGCAGCCCGGAGCGTTGATGGTCATTTTGAGGAGAGTGAGGTGGCTCACTCTGTGCGACCGCTTTTTTGTAAAAGTTTTCATCATTCATTATTTTTTGGGAACATTCTGAAACAATTTTCCCAAATTATAGAGAGGGGGATTGTGAAGGAAGTATGAAATTTCGGGTGAGTGATTTTCTCAGCTCACCCGTTAGCACTATGCGGATTTTTTCAGACAGGCACTCATAAACTTGCTGCGATCGTCGCCTTTCAGCGACTGGTCCGTCGCCTGCTGGTTGCACTCACGCATTCTCTGTTGCTGCGGCGTCAGGCTTTTCTCACCAGGGGCGGATTTACTGTTTTTCAGGCAATCGCTCATGTAGGTCTTACGCGCATCCCCTTTTAACGCCTGCGCCGTCGCCTGCTGATTGCAGCTCGTCATACGCTGTTGTTGCGGGGTTAATGTCTTCTCGGCAGCGCCGACGGCGGTTAAAAAAACCAGCCCAAACAGCAGGGTAACCAGTAATGTTATTTTCATAGCACCATCCTTCTGTGAGTGTTGACACTACACGTCATCCTTCTGGTTACGTGCGCCGTAACCGAAGGAGGCTAACTCTAAGTCTGGCTGCTGACGACGAAAATACCACCTGACGGCAAAAGTATTGCCGTCAGGAGTCCGTTTACTTCAGTCCCAACGCCGCTTTCATGGTGTAGAACAGATCGGTCTGGTCCGTTAATCCGACGACATTCGCCGCATGCGGGCCGTATGCGGCAATGCGCAACTGGCTGCCGGTATGTTCCTGCGACTCCTCTTCCGAGTTGCCGTAGCTGATGACCATCACCGCGCCATCTTTGGTATTTAACGCCTGCGTCAGTCCCGGCGCTTTGCTTTCCGGCGCGATAATCTGGCTGGAATGCGCATGATCGGCAGTCACCACAACCAGGGTATTGCCCTCTTTTTTAGCGAATGCCAACGCACGCTGTACGGCTTCGTCCAGATCGACCGTTTCACCAATCTGCCCGCATGGGTTGGCGGCGTGATCCTGTTTATCGATGGATGCGCCTTCAACCTGCAAGAAGAAGCCTTTTTCATTCTTACTCAACAGCTCAATCGCTTTGTCCGTCATTTGCGCCAGCGTAGGCACGGTATCATCGCGCTGCGGGTTTGCCTTGCAGGTCACCGCAGGTTGTTCAAGGTTGCCGTGATAAGAGGCTTTCGGGCCTTCCCAGCGAACCGGCATGTTGCCGTCGGAGAACAAGCCCAGCAGCGGCTTATCCTGATTTGCCGCCGTTACCGCCTTCAGCGAAGCGGCATCGTTCACCAGCTGATATCCCCGCGCCAGCGCCTGCTCACGCAGCGTTTTCCCCTGCCATTCGCCTGCGGTCGCCATTTCAGCAAAGGTGGCCGCGCCGCCGCCAAGCGTGACGTCCGCCCGCGCATTCAGCAGCTGCTCGGTGATCGACCCTTTTCCACCCTTCTCCAGCGCGTTTGTCGGGCAAAGAGTGCTGGTAAGGCTGGGGCCGTAGCATTTGCGTGAGGTTACATGGGAGACTAACGCGGCGGGTGTCGCATCCTGTAATTCTGCGGTCGAGACGTTGCCCGTCGCCAGACCTGCCGCTTTGGCCATCTCCAGGATCGTGGTGTGATCTTTTTCGTGGATATCGACGCCTAACGCGCCGTTATAGGTTTTTACTCCCGTAGACCACGCCGTTGCCGACGCGGCGGAGTCTGTGACGTAATCCGGTTTGCCCGTTTCTTTATCCAGCGCGTAATGGGTGTATTGCCCGGTCAACGGTAAAGCATCAATTCCTTTAAAAAAGCCGCCGGCCCCTTGCGCATAATTTCGCGCCGCAGTGATTTCAGAATCCCCCATACCGTCGCCAATCAGCAGGATAATATTTTTGGCCGGTTTATCGCTCAGCGAATCTCGCAGCGCCGCCGTTTGATCGCCCGCTAATCGGCGCGCCCCGCCCGGCGTGGTAATATCTCCCTGTGCGGCACGATTATCCAGCACCGTCATCGCGGACGTCCTGGCATGCGTAATGGGGGTAAACAGCAGAGGTAACAGGGCAATAGCAATAGCGCTTTGTTTCACTTTATTTTCTCCATGTGCCTACCCTAAATAATTCGGGTTACAGAAAGCCAATACATATGCAACCTGAAGTACAACGGGTATAAATACAGTAAAATAAAAACAAAGCGACTATAGGTAACTGACGTGACAAGGTTATGACAGTGTTTACTCTGAATACGATCAGCTACGAGGATGCCTCAGTAACTTTTTTACATACTGGCGCAGCAATTCCGTATCGTAATCTGGAACGCTGGCATCCGGCTTTACGCCGTCGAGCGCATCCTCAACCTGATGAATGAGCTTCTGCTGCTCATTTTGCGCCATATTACGCAACATCGCCGTGACAATAATCTCTAACGCTTCTACCTGAGCAACCAGTTCTTTCGACTCTTCTTCTTTTTGGGCGAGCCTCAGCAACAACTCTGAAATGAGATTTTTCATGACCGTATTTCCTTATCCGAGGAATGCTGACGTTATCATTATGGTTCACGACTGCCTAGAGGGTAAAAGTAGTATTTTTATGATAAAGGAAAGACTTTCTGTAAATAATGCGCTGACAAAATGGAGCGAAACGTTTCTCGCGAGAAAATAATTCAACCGTAAAAAATCAGGGTATAAATAGTCACGCCATTACATAAATTAAAGTTATGGTAAATACGCCAGAATTTAACTTAAAGCGTATCACCATAATATATTTGATATCCCAGATTGACCCTGTCCAGCGTCTCTTTTCCGCCCAGACGTTTAATCAGCATATCTGCGGCTACGCTTCCCATATCGTAGCGGGGGGTAATCACGCTCGCTATTTTTTGCAAACGTGCGCGGCCGATTTCCAGGCCATGAAATCCGGCAATAGCAACCTGTTGCGGAACGGGGATCTGCTGCGACTGACACTCCAGCAGCGCGCCAACGGCTAAGTCGTCATTGGTGCAAAAAATCGCGTTAATATCCGGTCTGTCGCGCATCGTCTGCAAAAACAACTGACGACCTAAGGCCAGTGACGAAATGGCTTTTGGCACCACATGGTAAGGCTGTAACCCCTGCTCGCTCAGCGCACGCTCAACGCCGCGATAGCGACTGACATCACGCGGGTCGTCCATTGAGCCGAAAAACGCCACGGCGCGTTTTCCCGCCTCCAGAAACGCCTGAGTCATATCCCACGCGGCTTTTTCGTTATCAATACCAACCTGCATATCCAGACAATGCTCGGTGATATCCATTAACTCCGCCACGGGGATACCGCTGGCGCGCACATACTGCACCATACGTTCAGTATGTTGTTTTCCGGTCAGAATCAGCGCATCAATGTTGTAGGAGAGCAGGTTAAGCACTTCGCGCTCTTCCCGCTCCGGGTCATATTCATAGTTAGCGATCAGCGTCTGGTATTGATGAGCGGAAGTCACCGACTCAATCCCCGCCAGGACATCGGCAAAAATCTGGTTGCGAAAGGAGGGAATCAGCACCCCGATCGTTTTACTGCGCGCATTAAGCAAAATCTCGGGGGCGCGATTGGGAATATAATTATTCTCCTCCATGATCTTCGAAATCAGCTCGCGGCTACGCTGCGAGACCTGATTGGGATCGCGAAGATAACGGCTTACCGTCATCTTATTTAGCCCAGCCAGCGTGGCGATATCCTGCAAGGTCATCCGATTGTTTTTCATGAAGTTCTCTGCGAAAGACAGCGTGATCAATTCGCAGAGAACCTTAACACAGCCAGCGAGGGACTGCATCTTATCCGACCGGATTAGCCCACCGCTTTCCCGGTTTGTAAGGATGTGGACGACGGCGCCTGATTAGCGCGCACGTTATACATCAAGACCACCGAGGCCAGCAGGGAAATCGCCATAAAGGTGTACGAAACGCCCGGCCCGCCCGTCAGGCCATTGAGATACCCCACCAGCCATGCGCCGAGGAATGCCCCTAACGCGCCGAAACTGTTGATTAAGCCCATCGACACGCCCGCCACATTACGCGGCAACAGTTCAGGAATTAAGGCAAAAAACGGGCCGTAAGGTGCGTACATGCAGGCTGCGGCAACCACCAGCAATCCATAAGAGAGCCAGAAAGCGTTGCTCCCCAACAGCCAGGAACATAAGAAAGCGATGGCGGTAATCAGCAGCAACGGCCAGATAAACAGCTTACGGTTTTGAAACTTATCCGATAACCACGACACGGTAAGCATCAGACAGATCGCCGCCAGATAAGGCACGGCGGCCAGCCAGCCGACGGATACGATATCCATTTGGGCCGCTGATTTCAGGATGGATGGCATCCACATCATGAATCCATACACGCCGATACTCCACAAAGCATGTACCGCGCACAGCATGACAACGTTACGCGAGCGCATGGCTTCCCCGTAGTTACGTACCGGTTTAATATGGGTTTGCTCACGATCCATCGCCTGTTGCAGCGTCTCTTTTTCCTCCGCCGTCAGCCAGCTGGCATCGGCCGGTTTATCACGAACCAGCACCCACCAACAAAATGCCCACAGTACCGCCGGGATGCCCTCAATAATGAACATCTCGCGCCATCCCCAGGCCTGAATCAGATAACCGGAGACAATCGACATCCACAACACGGTGACCGGATTACCCAGAATCAAAAAGGTATTCGCCCGCGAGCGCTCGGTTTTCGTAAACCAGTTGCTGATATAAATCAGCATGGCTGGCATCACCGCCGCCTCAACCACGCCAAGAGTAAAACGGATCGCCATCAGCATGGGAATATTACTGACAAACCCCGTCGCGGCGGCACATATTCCCCACAGAATCAGGCTGAAAAAGATCATTTTCCGTACGCTGCGTTTAACGGCGTACAAAGCTCCCGGCACCTGAAAGAAGAAATACCCGAGGAAAAAAAGCGCGCCAATTAAGGATGCGGTTCCTTTCGTAATACCCAGATCGGTTTCAATACCTGCTGCGGCGGCAAAACCATAATTGGCGCGATCGAGATACGCTAAGCTGTAAGTAATAAAAATAATCGGCATTAAATACCACCAGCGCCGGGCTGGTAATTTAGCAAGAGCATTCATACACATTCCTTTTGATAATGAGTCTATACCGCAGCTAACATTCCGCCGTCGACGAAGAGAATATGACCGTTAACAAAATTCGAGGCCGGGGCCGCAAGATAAACCGCCGCGCCAATCAACTCCTCCGGCTTTCCCCAGCGCGCGGCAGGCGTGCGCTGGTACAGCCAGGCGGAAAAGGCGTCGTCGTTTACCAGCGCTTCCGTCATCTCTGTGGCAAAATAGCCCGGCGCAATACCGTTAACCTGAATATTATATTCCGCCAGTTCCACGCACATTCCTCGCGTCAACATTTTCACCGCGCCTTTTGAGGCAGCGTAGGGTGTAATTGTTTTCCGGCCTAATTCACTCTGCATGGAACAAATATTAATAATCTTCCCTTCCCGGCGCGCCATCATATATTTGGCCACCTGTTGAGAAACAAGGAAGACGGATTTCTGATTGACATCAATAACGCGATCCCACTCTGCTTCAGGAAATTCCGTCAGGGGGTAACGACGCTGGATACCGGCATTATTGATGAGAATATCAATCGCCCCAATTTCCTGCTCAATATGCGCAATCGCTTTTTCCACCTCCGCCGCGTGAGTGACATCAAACCCATAACCCACGGCGTCATAACCCAGAGCCGTCAGAGTGCTCGCGGCCTGTTCCGCCCGCTGCTGCGTAATGTCGTTAATCACCAGGCTGGCGCCATGCTCTGCCAGCCCCCTTGCCAGCAAATTACCGATTCCCTGCGCTGACCCCGTAATCAATGCGCGTTTACCTGCAAGACTAAAAATACTTTTCATCAAAAACCTCTTTTTCGATAGCTGTTACGCGTAACTGTATACGCGTAACAGTAGAAAAAAGAAGTTCTCTTACACAACTAATGGTCAATTTGTGATCTACATTGGATTTGGCAGCAAAGAAAGGATCATGTACAGAATGCTTTCTGCACATGATCACGATTAACAGCGGATCTCAGGCAGCGTGACGGCGGCGCAACGCAATCGCCAGTTGCCAGATATTCACCAGCACAATGAGCGCCGTCGCGACAAATACCCAGCGAAAGCCCGCCATCGCCGATACGGACGCCCCCATCAACGGCCCGGCCACATTTCCGAGATACATAAACGACTGGTTATAACCAAAGATACGGCCGGTTATTCGATCGCTGGAATACTTCACCAATAAGGTCTGTACGGCAGGCAGCATCGCGCCATCGGCAAAACCTAACAGAAAACGCAGAACCCCCAACTGGAACGGCGTCGTCACCCACGACATGGCGAAAAACAGCACCACGGCACAGACCAGCGTCGCCATCAAAATCCTTTCCGTCCCGATCCTGTCGCCAAGTTTGCCAAGGCGGGGGGCGGAAATGAGCGCTGAAACGCCAGGCACCGACGCAATTAACCCGCTCAAAAAGGCAATGTTCGTGCTGTCCGGCAGCATGGATTTGATAAACAGCGCCAGGATGGGGCTGATCGAACCGTTACAGAGCTGTATCACCATCGTCGTGAAAAACAGGCTAATCACCAGACCCGGATAGGGCAATGAGGCAAAAACCGCTTTGCCGCTCAGTCGTTCACTCTTTTTGAGAGCCGGACGAACGCCCTCTTTAATTAAAAACAGCGTTACCAGAAAGCTCACCATCAACAGCGTGGCGGTAATAAAAAAGACCGCCCGCAGCCCGATATGATCGGCAATAACTCCGCCCATTAACGGCCCGCCGATCACCCCGCTGATCTGGGCGGTGGAAAGCGTGCTGAGCGCCCAGCCGCTACGCTCTCTCGGCACCTGCGAAGCCACCAGCGCCATCGCGTTAGGAATGTACCCGGAGGTAAGCCCCATGACGCCGCGCAAAAGAAACAGTTGCCAGACATTGGTCGCAAACGCCTGAAGTAAAATCGCGATCGCCATGCCGAGCGATGCGCGCAGTAGCATCAGTTTGCGGCCTTTACGGTCAGCCAGACTGCCCCACATGGGCGAAACAATCGCGGAGATGAGAAAGGTAATACTGAAGGTTAAGCCAGACCACATGGAGAGCGCTTCATGCGAAGTGACGCCCATTTGCGAGATATACAGCGGTAAAAATGGCAGGATCTGACTGATCGCCAGCCCGGTAAAAAAGCAGCCGAACCAGACGGAGATAAGATTAACCTTCCAGGATTCCATAAGTGCTCATAACGATAAATAGCTGAAAACGCTCACCAGCTTAGCAAGTTGCGCCAGCAGAAGCGGTTCCAGAGATGCGGTAACCTCTATTTTGCTATTTTATCTCCCCGTTCATCAGATTTGTGAAACATGTCACATTATATACCCGATCAGAACAGGGATTTATGCTTCAACGACAAAGCCCGTATCCGCGCATACCGAGATGGAAATGGTTGGCGTGCGCGGCGTTGTACTCCGGCCCCAGTCCATTGCCATAATAAGTGCAACTGGCGTTAAGCATCGCGCGCAGCCAGGGGGCGGTTTTCTCATCCTTCCATCCCCGCAGAACCGTAACTTTTCGACCGTCCGCCAGTTGAAAACCGCTGATATCCCACGCCTGCGCGCTGGCATGTTCACTGCGACGCGCATCCGCCCGGTGATAGATATTGCGACAGGCATAGCTGCCAAGGTGCTCAATACGGGTCAGTTGACTGCCCATAAACGACTGGGTTAGCGGTTTCGCCTGGCGCGCCACAAACAGCGCAGAACTCAGCGCCAGCGGGCAAGAGGCCAGGAAACTGCTGCTCAACGACACGGAGCCAAAATGCCTGACCCGTACCACGTCTGACAGCGGACATTCGCCCGCGCTGTCGGCAACGGGTTGCGACGAGATCATTCCCTGGCGATTGGCCTGCTCAAGTAATCCCTGGCACTGTTGCGGCGTCAGACGCTGTAGTTTGAATTTGGTGAGCCAGCCCGGAGGGTCGGACAGTTGCAAGGGAACAAAAGGATTGTAATACGACGGAAGAGAGCGGTAACCCACCACCCCACAGCCCCCAGCAGCACAATCGCAAGCCAACCCTTACCTTTCACGCCCCCTCCTCTCTGATTCCCTTAAACATTATGGCAGAAGCCCGCGAATCCGACGTTTTGTCGTGGTAATGTATACGCTTTGCGTTCGATGGAATGGGTTTTTAAGATGGCAAAATTGCGGGTAGGTATCGTATTTGGTGGTAAATCAGCGGAACATGAAGTGTCTTTGCAATCGGCAAAAAATATTGTCGATGCCATCGACAAAGCCCGCTTTGACGTTGTGCTGTTAGGAATTGATAAACAAGGGCAATGGCATGTCAGCGATGCCGAAAACTATCTGCTGAATGCAAACGACCCCGCGCACATTACGCTGCGCCCCTCTTCTACCAGCCTGGCGCAGGTTCCGGGCAAACACGAACACCAGTTAATTGACGCACAGAACGGCCAGCCGTTGCCGACGGTGGACGTCATTTTCCCGATCGTACACGGCACGCTGGGGGAAGACGGCTCGCTGCAAGGGATGCTGCGCGTAGCGAATTTACCGTTTGTCGGCTCCGATGTGCTGGGTTCCGCCGCCTGCATGGATAAAGACGTCACCAAACGTCTGCTGCGCGATGCCGGGCTGAACATCGCGCCGTTTATTACGCTGACTCGCGCGAATCGCGATGCGATCCGTTTTGCGGAAGTGGCGTCCCGGCTGGGTCTGCCGCTGTTTGTGAAACCCGCAAATCAGGGCTCCTCTGTGGGCGTCAGCAAAGTCACCAGCGAAGCGCAATATGAACAGGCCGTCGCGCTGGCGTTCGAATTCGATCACAAAGTGGTTGTTGAGCAAGGGATCAAAGGCCGTGAGATCGAGTGCGCCGTGCTGGGCAACGATCACCCGCAGGCCAGCACCTGCGGCGAGATCGTCCTGAACAGCGATTTTTACGCTTACGACACCAAATATATCGACGACAACGGGGCGCAGGTCGTGGTTCCCGCCCAAATCCCGCAAGAGGTGAACGACAAGATCCGCCAGATCGCCATTCAGGCGTACCAGACGTTAGGTTGCGCGGGAATGGCGCGCGTGGACGTCTTCTTAACGGCGGAAAACGAGGTGGTGATTAACGAGATCAATACGCTGCCGGGATTCACCAACATCAGCATGTACCCGAAACTCTGGCAGGCAAGTGGCTTAGGGTATACCGATTTGATTACCCGTCTGATTGAACTGGCGCTGGAACGTCATGCGGCGGATAACGCCCTGAAAACCAGCATGTCATGATGACGATGCGCCATCTGGTGTTGATCGCCTGATGGCGCTTTGGCTTATCAGGGCCTACGACGTTTTACGCCCGTAGGCCGATGCCACCATCCGGCACACACCGCATTAAGCTTCTTCGGTTTTATCATCCTCACGGCGACGAATAATCAGTCCGGCAAGCCAGAAACTGAATACCCACGTCACCAGGCCTACCGCGTAGGTTTGCCATCCTTTTGCTTCAAAGCCCAACAACCCCACCACGCCATTCAAAATAAAGATCAGCCCAATGGCGAAAAGCATAATAGTGCCAGTCACGGCGAATTTTTACAGGCAGGTTCATGACAGCTCCGACGCTAAAACAATAAAAAATCATCCTCGCACATTTCTGCCTGAGCGTCTGTGGCCTGTGCGGAATTTCTCAAATGTTAATCAATTTAGATTAAGGTAACAAAATTGTGACATAAAACAAAAAATCCGCAATCCAGGAGTCATCCCTGAGTGAAATTACCATCATTCTGATATTGACAAACACGATGACCTGTCAGACTTCACGATAAGCCGCTGGCATGACGCCAGATTCGTGCAGAAGACTATCCCGGAGGTCTTTATGGCTGACTTTACCCTCTCAAAATCCCTGTTTAGCGGGAAACATCGAGATACCTCCTCCACGCCAGGTAATATCGCCTATGCCGTGTTTGTGCTGTTTTGCTTTTGGGCAGGGGCGCAGATCCTGAACCTTCTGGTTCACGCGCCTGGCGTTTATGAACATCTGATGCAGATGCAAGAGACCGGACGCCCCGCGTGGAAATTGGATTAGGCGTCGGCACCATTTTCGGACTGGTGCCTTTCCCTGACAGGTTGCCTGATTTTTGGCGTCATTGCCGTAATTTTGCGCTGGCGTCACCGTCATCAGTAACCCTCCCTGTGCCGGATGACGCCAGGTTTATCCGGCCTACAAATTCATACAACGCGCCCGACGCTCGTCCACACGTTTAGCAAACCACGCGGTAGTGAGATTACGGGTGATCTTCGGACTTTCCAGCTGAATACCCTGGCAACATCTCGCGCGGTAATGCCTTACCGGTTTTGGCTTCCGCCAGCTTATACACTTTCACGTACAACGCCGTCTCCTCAAAAGCGAGGCTGTCTCCCTTTTCCAGTTGACGTCGAATCGCGCTGTCGCTCATGTCCAGCTTGCCCGCCAGCTTACGGATTGCCTGTTCCGTTTTCCCGGCCGCTTTGCTGTCATAACGAATCAAGTCGCCGTCCAGCGCCAGCTTAACGCCGCTGGCTTTACTGACCGCATTCTGAAATGCCGCATTACGACTGGCGTACCAACCGGCATTAAAATCAGCAAAACGGAATACAGGCGCGCTGTAATTCGCCGGATAGTTCAACAGATGCCAGGTTCCAAACCACAGTCCGCCACGGCGGCTAAAGACCTCCCTGGCGAACCGTCCCGTTCATGGTCCACGGATAACCTTTTGTGTGCTGTTCGGCAAAGGCGATGCTGACCTGCATCGGCCCACCGGTATGCACCGGATTAAGCGAACCGAACAGCGTCTGCCCCATCGGCACCATATTAATAAAATCATCAAAAATCGCGCTGAGCTGTTTTTCCGTTTTCACCGCGTCCCAGACGTTCGCTGTAGCTTTTTCCGTTCGGAGAGTTAATTTTCAGCGCGGTATGCACCAGAAAAACAGGGATATGCATCCGCTCAGCACGCCTGTCGATCTCCTGCCAGGCGATTTTGCTCAACCCCGGCACCACCGGGTCCGCCTGATAGTTAGACTCCTGCTGCGCCACCGCCAGCACCGAGCAGACATTCTCAACCGTTGGCGCCAGCCCCTGGCTTTCGAAGGTCTTTGCGATGTCCTGCGCCCACGCGTCCCTGTCTTTTACGCTGGCAGGCATTTTCTGGCGCACCACGCTTGCCACATCGACAGGTTTTTCCCCTTTTTTCAGCGGTTGCGAAGGCTGGCTACTACACCCTGCCAGCACCAACGCAGCCAGGAATGATAAAGGGTAAAGACGGGACGCCCGCCGACATAACGTTTCCTTTGTTTGTTAGCTAAATGTATTCGTTACTTCCTGGATATCCTGCCCATCCAGTTCGCGCTCAAAGCTGCGCAGACGTTTATAGATGGACATCAGTTCCACCAGCGTGGTCCAGGAGTTAATCAGATACTGGAAGGAACCGCGCACCTGACCAAACACGTTGGTAATCTGCGTCATCAGGCCAGCGTAATCGTACCGGCAACAATCGACGGAAACAGCAGGAACAGACCGAAAACGTTATCCACCTGTAGATAGAGAATGCGCGCAATGTTGAAGTACATATAGTGGAAGTAGAGGCGGAAATAGTTCTGGCGCACCGCGCTGAAACAACTCACGCACGGTGGGCGGCGTAGCGCGGCTGGCGTCGTCTTCACCCGTAGACCAGCTCTTTACGGTAAGCGGCCTCAACCCGCTGGTTTTTAAACTCCAGCCCCGGCAGTTTGATCCCCACCACGGCCAGCAATCCTGTTCCCATCAGCGACCAGATGATAGCCGCGATAACCAGCCCATAAGGAATATGCCCGACGATCGGCAGGTCCGGTACGTGCGCAGACAGCGTAACCAGTACGGGTAAAAAGGCGATCAACGTCATGATGGCATTGATAAAGCTTACGCCCATATTCTCCAGCGTAGAGGCAAAAACGCATCGTATCTTCCTGCACACGCTGCGCGGCGCCTTCAATATGGCGCAAATGCTGCCAGTGCGCCATGTAGTGCTCGTTCATCGCGGTACGCCAGCGAAACACATAATGGCTGACGAAGAAATTGTTCATCACGCCAATCACTACGGCAATCAGCGCTATTCCGAGGAACACGCCGACTTCACGGTAAAACTGTTCGATAGTGACCTTATGCGGCGAGCTCAGCGCCGTCTGGATCAGGTCGTAAAACGGCGCGTACCAGGCGTTGACCGCCACGCCTACTTCCACCAAAAACCAGGTCACAAAGATGATCAACGAGGTGCCCAGAATCGACCAGTATTGCCAGCGATGCGGGCTATAAATAAACCAGAACATCGCAAACAATCCGACGCAAAGGACGTAATACGCGTAGAAAATCAGGTAGTCCAGCGACCAGAAGCGTGCGGCACTGATGGGAACATCACCGGAAGCGCCAGTAAGATGCGCAACCCAGGCGCCTCCGCCCGCTTGCCAGAAAATGACGGCGACAAGCGCCCAAAAAAACGCCGAGATAAAAAACGGCCCCGGCTTTGGGAAAAAAGACTTAAACATGATGCTCTCCTGCTAACTTCTTATCGTTATGACGACTGCTGTGCTTTTGCCGCAGCGCTGAGCGCGACAAGACGGGCCAGGCCCAACAAAACCGCGACGGAAACCGAGCATTGTGACCCGTATTCACCAGCTTAGTTCGCACATCGTTTTTTCAGAATTGTTTCAGCGAGTTTCGGCTCCCTTCAACGGCAACAGGAAGGCGAAACCCAAAAACCGACCAAGGTTACCACAAGCGCGGGATCACAAAAGCGGACATTCGCGATTGGGAAAAAATGCCCTGTTTACTCGTCGTTACGTTTTTCACACTATTATTGTCTTTTTAGCGCTTTGCAACGCGCCGCCAGGTAGTATAAATACGCATAGTTTTTTCATTTAACTGATGGACACAACCGTTGAAACGTAGTCTGCTTTTTTCTGCCGTGCTGTGCGCGGCGTCATTGACATCTGTCCAGGCGGCACAGCCAATCACCGATCCGGTTTTCGCTTCCGATATCGTTGATCGTTATGCCAACCATATCTTTTACGGCAGCGGCGCGACGGGAATGGCGCTGGTAGTGATTGATGGTAATCAACGCGTGTTCCGCAGTTTCGGGAGACTCGCCCCGGCAATAACGTACATCCTCAACTGGACTCCGTTATTCGCATTGCGTCTATCACGAAACTCATGACCAGCGAGATGCTGGTCAAACTGCTCGATCAGGGGACGGTGAAATTACACGACCCGCTGAGCAAGTATGCCCCGCCTGGGGCGCGCGTACCGACCTACAACGGAACGCCTATCACCCTGGTGAATCTGGCGACCCATACCAGCGCCCTGCCGCGTGAGCAACCCGGCGGCGCGCCGCATCGCCCGGTATTTGTCTGGCCAACCCGCGAACAGCGCTGGAGCTACCTCTCTACCGCAACGCTAAAAGCGGCTCCTGGCTCGCAGGCGTCTTATTCCAACCTTGCGTTTGACCTGCTGGCTGACGCGCTGGCAACCGCATCCGGCAAACCCTACACGCAGTTATTTGAAGAACAGATTACGCGCCCATTGGGGATGAAAGACACAACCTTTACCCCCTCCCCCGATCAGTGCAAGCGCCTGATGGTGGCGGAGAAAGGGGCCAGTCCCTGTAACAACACGCTGGCAGCAATTGGCAGCGGCGGCGTCTATTCCACGCCGGGAGATATGATGCGTTGGATGCAGCAATATCTCTCATCCGACTTTTATCATCGCAGTAATCAGGCCGATCGTATGCAGACGCTGATTTATCAGCGAACTCAGCTCACACGGGTGACAGGTATGGACGTGCCGGGCAAAGCCGATGCGCTGGGCTTAGGCTGGGTCTATATGGCGCCTAAAAACGGACGTCCGGGGATTATTCAAAAAACCGGCGGCGGCGGTGGTTTCATCACCTATATGGCGATGATTCCGCAACACAACGTTGGCGCTTTTGTGGTCGTCACTCGCTCACCGCTTACGCGATTTACTAATATGAGCGATGGCATCAACGACCTGGTAACAGAATTGAGCGGAAATAAACCGCTGATCGTGCCTGCGTCCTGATCAATACTCTGAAGGCAAATGGTTGATATTGACCAGTTTGCCTTTTTTCATTTCGATGTAGTTCCCTTTGCGTAACGCGGCGAGCACTTCAGCCACTACGGAACGGGAAATTCGCGTTCTCTGATGAATGTAGTTCATCACGCCAATACGCGCTCGCAACCCTTCATCCCAGTCAACCATTGCGATCAACGTCGCCCGAATTTGATCATACGAGTTGTTGCCAATTAATTGCAGATCGCGCAGTTCCAGAGTTCTGTTTTCCCATGCCAGCCAGCAAAAGGCTTCACGCCATAACTGGTGTTGCTCAAGGATTTTTATCGCGTGGGAAGAAGGAAGAAAATAACCGGTACAACGACTTTCCGTGACTAATTTATATTCGATATCATTTTTCATCACGCCATCAGCAATACCCATAATAAAGGGAGCCTGCGTTATCCCCATAAGCACGTTCTCCCCTCTGCGCAAAGAGATGAGACCGTCTAAAATGACAAACGTATCGCCTTGATTGGCATCATTCGAATAGACAACCTGCTTTTCATCGGCGTATTCAAAGTACGTGCCGTATTTAGACAGGCACTTATCGAGCTTACTAAATTCCTGAAGTGGTTTATTCAGAGACAGCATATGCGCATCCTTGCATTAATGCCCGCCATATCCATGACGGGCATTTCCTTTGATTAAATCACCTGTGTTTTCATCATGAAAAACAATTACCAGGTGTATTTAACGCCCACATTCGCGGACCAGTCTTGATCGACATCACCACCACCGAGGTAGTTGGCATCGGTATAAGCGCTGAAGTTTTTGGTGAAGCTGAACTGAGTGCCCAGACCAACACGTACCGCAGAACCTTCTACGCCGTTATCGATGGAATCGCCATTTACGTCGGCGTCGTTATTCGCGTCGTCATAAACATAGGCCAGCTTGAAGTAAGGCGTCAGCGCCTGATCTTCGCTGTAGGTGAAGGTATAACCTGCATCAACACCCCAGTTCATAACGCATGCTGTCATAAGACTGACCGTCAACTTTCATGTCGTTGCTGAGCTGATAATCGTCGCCGGACTGGAACAGGCCGGATACGCTACCGTACGGCGTGACATAGCCAGCGTCGCCCAGTTTCCAGTCATAACCCAGTTTCAGACCAAAGCCCCACGCATCCGCAGAGGTGTTGCCATCAACGTACTGGCCGTTGCTCATGTTGGCAGACAGATCGTTGTTGAAGTGAGAATAGCTCAGGCTACCATCAACAAAGACATTGTTGGCAAAGCGAGCGGAAGAGTAGATATAGGCAGACTGGCTGTCCTGATCCACCTGACCGGTACGGTCGCTCATGTCGCCTTTCGCAAAGCCAGCCGCCGCACCGACAATCCACTTAGCGTTGTTACCGTCAATTTTGGTATCAACACCGACCATGATGCCGTTCACCATCCTGATCGTAGTTAATGGTGCCGTTGTCGCCATCGAAGCTACCGCCGAAGTAGCTCACCCATGCGCCGCCGTTATCAGCCAGACCATGACGAGAGTTGGTCAGACGAGTACCAACGGTGTCTTGTTCCAGGTTCCAGATATTGGTGTTTGCAGACGGGATGCTCAGCGCCATGTTCGCGTAGTCGGTCAGTTCCATCTGTTGCATAACAACAGTGTTGCCTTCCTGCTGAGCCTGATAGGTGTATGCCCCCAGGTCAGCTTTATTCGCTGCGGAGAAGGTGGCTTTGCTGTTCTTGTCGTTAACGTAGATCAGCTCTTTGCCTTTGTAATCAGCGACAGAACCTTCACCGGTCGCGTTATCGATACGCACTTTGTAGTTACCGGTTGCCGCAGCAACGTTATCACCCGCGTTATCGACTTCAGATTGATCGCCAGTCCAGGCATCGCCATTACCGTTGATGGTCAGGTGGCCATCAGAGTTCATCGCGATCACACCGTAGCCGTAGTTAGACTTAGTGATGTCGTTAGTACGATCGTTGGTCAGATCGGCATCCAGCACAAAGCTGTTGCTGTGAACGTTGAAGACACCTGCATTCACGTTACCGTTAGCATCGGTGTAGCTGGTCAGATTCAGGGTATCAGCTTGCAGCGCATACGCGGTGCTGTTGCCCACATCCAGAACGCCGTTGTTGGTGACGTTGATGGTGTTTGCATACAATGCGGCATCGTACACGCCCCAGCCAGCAGACACATCATCAGCAATCGTGACGGTACTGTTGTTGATTGTCAGTTCATCAGTTGCAACATGACCATCTTCATTGATATTCAGGGCCGCGCCGCCGGTCAGGGAGATGCTGTCAGAAACCAGATCAGAGTCTGCCACATTCACGACGGAACCGCTGTTGATGCTCAGCGTATCAATCAGCGAGGTTTTCGTGGTATCCCACTGTGAACCACCGTTCAGCGTCACATTGAACAGGCCGCTCTGATAGACTTCGTTACCAACAACATGACCATCTTCGCCATACGCGGTGTCATTATTGTCAATGCCGTAAGTGGAGGAAGGCCACAGGCTGTTAGCCGCAATGTCGATCAGCGTCGCAGTGGCATCGGTGCCCGCAGCAAAGCTGTCGTACACGCCGTCACCATCAGAATCAACCTGATGTACGGACATTGCCGCGCCAACCCACTTGCTGCCGTTGTTCAGCGTAACATCCATACGGTCAGTACCATCCCAGCCGTTTGGTGTCCAGGTCAGCGTCCGTATCGCGATAAGTATCCGCCCCGTTCGGGAAGAAGTTTTCGTCAAAGTTGCTGGAGAAAACAACGTCGCCCATCAGGGTAGAATTGCTGAGGTTAACAGTGGTCTGCATTGCGTTATCCGCATTCGGATGCGCAATCGCCGCAATCGCCACGTCATCAGCAGTATAAGAATCGCTGTAATCGCTCGCGTTGTTGGTGTTACCGAACCAACCGGAAGTCCCTTCATCTGACCATGAGCCAGAGGTCACCGTAGAGTCAGTCACCGTGACGGTGTTGTTGAACACTTCAGCGCTGTTGACGCCGGTGCTAACGGTATTATCGTCAATGTCTTCCCACTCATAACCCTGAGTCAGCGTAATACCCGCAACGTGGGAATTATTTTTGATGACCAGGTCAACTTCCTGATCCAGCGTAATCGCAGTACCCAGGTTGTAAACGTCAACAACATGCGTATCCGCCGTACCATCCAGTGTACGTGCCATTATAGGTATAATGCTCGTAGTTATCATCGATGGTTGAGTTATCAACAGTCAGCGCCAGACGGTCATAAACATAACCGGTCGCATCGCGACCCACGCAATCGGTGGTCATGCACTCAGAGGTGATCATCCCGTGAATGGTGCTGTTTTTGATTGTCAGACTATTACTGTTGGTGTTGGTAGAAAGACCATCATCCAGATAGTAGGTTGAGATTACGCCGTTAACGGTAGCGTTGTTGATAACCGGATAAATATCACCGTTATAAACGCTATCAGTCGCGTAGTTGTTCCAGCCTACGTAACCATCATAATAAACACTATCAGCGTAGGTTGCGTCGTTATAGTGGTTGAATGTTGTGTAGGTGGTTCCAGAAATATCCGTAGAAGCATTTGCCTGAGAGGTGATTGCCAGAGTGCAGGCCAGTGCTAATTGTGAGACTACAAGTTTCTTTTTCCAGGAGTGCATTTGTCATCCCTCCTCAGGGACGTAATATAGTTGATCCATCAATTATCAATGCATAGAAAACATTTTATGTTTCGCAGGTCGATTATGCGGCGTCAGCATTGAAAGGTTCAATTATTCTTTGTTTAATGTCCGAAAGCGGACAATTAAAAAATCACCAGCAAAATCACAGATATTTTTTAAATCGCCAGTTTTCAATAAATTAGAAAGGGAAATAGAAGTTACTTATTTAACTGAATGATATATGATGAAGAAATAAAGAAATCACCAATAAATAAAGGACAGAAGAGCTTAAAACAACATTTAATAAAATTAAAACCAGAAATAAATGTATCACTAACAAAAATAATCTTATTCATAGAAATACTAATTGCGAATATTTAATCGCTTCATTAACAGCAACCCGCAATACTTCACATAAGGACAACTTTCGTAAAACACCTCGCGGCAGGTTCAGGTATACTCGACGTTTCGATTCCACAAACATCAGGCATACCATGACAGACCTAATCCAACGCCCTCGTCGCCTGCGCAAATCCGCTGCGCTGCGCGCCATGTTTGAAGAGACAACACTCAGTTTAAACGACCTGGTGTTGCCGATTTTTGTTGAAGAAGAACTCGACGACTACAAAGCGATCGACGCCATGCCTGGCGTCATGCGCATTCCTGAAAAACACCTGGCGCGCGAGATTGAACGCATCGCCAACGCCGGCATTCGTTCAGTGATGACCTTCGGCATTTCCCACCATACCGACGACACCGGCAGCGATGCCTGGAAAGAAGACGGCCTGGTGGCGCGCATGTCGCGCATCTGCAAGCAAACCGTGCCGGAAATGATCGTGATGTCTGACACCTGTTTCTGTGAGTACACCTCCCACGGCCACTGCGGCGTGCTGTGCGAACACGGCGTCGACAACGATGCAACCCTGGCGAACCTCGGTAAACAAGCGGTGGTCGCCGCCGCTGCGGGCGCTGATTTTATTGCCCCTTCCGCCGCGATGGACGGTCAGGTGCAGGCGATTCGCCAGGCGCTGGATGCCGCCGGGTTTACGGATACAGCCATCATGTCCTACTCCACCAAGTTCGCCTCCTCTTTCTACGGCCCGTTCCGTGAAGCGGCCGGTACGGCACTGAAAGGCGATCGTAAGACCTATCAAATGAATCCGATGAACCGCCGTGAAGCGATTCGCGAGTCGTTGCTCGACGAAGCGCAGGGCGCGGACTGCCTGATGGTGAAACCCGCTGGCGCTTATCTGGATATTCTGCGTGATATCCGCGATCGTACCGAATTACCGCTCGGCGCGTATCAGGTCAGCGGCGAATACGCCATGATCAAATTCGCCGCGATGGCGGGCGCGATCGACGAAGAGAAAGTGGTGCTGGAAAGCTTAGGCTCGATCAAACGCGCGGGCGCGGATCTGATCTTCAGCTACTTCGCGCTGGATCTGGCGGAGAAAAAAATCCTGCGTTAATCCTTTCTGACCTGCGGTGCCTGCTGGCGCCGCGCTTATCCGGCCTACGGGATTGACATCTGTAGGCCGGGTGCCGCCATCCGGCGCTGTCACAAAACGTCACCTCATCGTCATACAAACGACATTTGTACCTTCTACTGTCAGCACAGGACGGGAGGAGGAGCCGCTATGTTTAGTCTCGATAACGTACTCGACGACCTGTGGCCTCAGGCGAGGCCGACACCCTGGCAAAAAAATCTGCTCAGGCGGTTGCTGTATGAAGAAGAATTTCAGCAATTTGCATCCCGCCATCCCCATCTGAAAGGGGTGGACATGGTGGAACAGGTTCTCGAACACCTTGAAATACGCTGCGATATCCCCGCACACGACCTCGAAAACATCCCCACACATGGCCCGCTGGTCATCATTGCCAACCACCCGACAGGCACGCTTGATGGGCTGGCCCTGCTGTATGCCATCTCGCGTGTGCGCCGTGACGTGAAAGTAGTGACCAACCGCCTGCTCTCGCATCTGCAACCGCTCAGCTCACTTTTCATTCCCGTGGACAACATCGGCGGGCGCACGCCAAAATCATCGCTACAACAGATAGATGCGCATTTACAGGCTGGCGGAGCGTTAATTTTCTTTCCGGCGGGCGAAGTAGCGCGCTTCACATCGCAGGGAATCAGGGAAGGCCGATGGCATTCCGGGTTTATCCGGGTGGCGGAGAAATACCGCACGCCGCTGCTTCCCGTACATATCAACGCACGTAACAGCTCGCTGTTTTACGCCAGCAGCCTGGTGTCCCCCACCTTCGCATTGCTGCTCCTGATGCAGCAGATGTTTCGTCGGCGTCGCAGCAGCCTGCCGCTCCGCATCGGCCAACAAATCGCCTGGACACAGTGGTCCGCCACGAAAACCAACGTCCGCGAGCAGGCCGAAAAATGCCGTCAGCACGTCGCGGCATTAGGTAAAGGACGCCCTGGGTTATTCACCACCGAAAGTACGATAGCCCGCGCAGAAGACAGAGCGCACCTCAAACGCGATCTCGCCCAGACGGAATGCCTTGGGCACACCGCCGACGGGAAGCACATTTACCTCTGGCAGCGCAACGGCAAAGAGGATGTCCCCATCCTGCGGGAACTGGGGCGGCTGCGTGAAATCGCCTTTCGCGCGGTTGGCGAAGGCAGCGGAAAGCGTCGGGACACCGACCGCTATGATGACGACTATCTGCATCTGATTTTATGGGACGAAGACGATCTGGAAATTGTTGGCGCCTATCGGTTCATTCCTGCGCGCAGCAGCAGGAAAAACGTGGCATAGAAGGGCTTTACAGCTACAGTTTGTTCCATTACGACGAGCAGATGGCGCAAGTGATGCAGCACGGCATTGAGCTGGGTCGCAGTTTTATCCAGCCGCGTTACTGGGGACGTCGCGGGCTGGACTATCTCTGGTCTGGCATTGGCGCTTATCTGGCGCGCTATCCGCAATACCGATACCTGTTCGGCCCGGTGTCTATTTCCGGCGGTCTGCCTGCGGATGCGCGGGATTTACTGGTGGCCTTTTATCGCCTGTGGTTCCCGCCGACGCACCCGCTGGCAATATCACGCCAGCCCTACCCCGCGTCATTGCCGGACGTACTGGCGCAGTTTGAAGGCAAAAGCTACAACGACGATCTGACGCGGCTGAAATCGTTGCTCGGCAATCTGGGCTGCGGTATTCCCCCGCTCTACAAACAATACTCCGAACTTTGCGACCCCGGCGGCGTGCAGTTTATTGATTTCGGTAACGATCCGGCATTCAGCAACTGCGTGGATGGTCTGGTGCTGGTCGATTTAACCTATCTGAAGGCAAACAGGTATCAGCGCTATATTGGCGCGCATTTGGGTTTCCAGGCAGGATAAGGCGTTTACGCCGCCATCCGGCGCGGTGCCACATCGTGCCCGATGGCGCTGCGCTTACCAGGCCTGAATTTCCCTAACCGTTCCCTAACCGAATAGTGTGATTATCTATTACAGTGCGCGATAAAACGGCTTATCTCCCAGAATCGTCGCCCGGTGCATAATGCGCCGCCGCGGCAGGTAATCAGCGTTGGCATAATGCTGGGTGACGCGGTTATCCCAGATGGCTACGTCATCAGGCTGCCAGCGCCAGCGCACCTGAAAACTCCGGTTTTGTGATGTGCGCAAACAAGAATCCAAGCAGCGCCTCGCTCTCTTTCTCCGTCACATCGACAATCCGCGTAGTAAAGCCTTCATTCACAAACAGCGCCTGTTTGCCGCTCACCGGATGGGTACGCACCACCGGATGCAGCAAAGGCGGATGTTTTGCTACCGCCTCAAGCCAGCGCTGATGATCCTCATCATCAGTTTTGCGGTATTTGTATTCCGGGAACGATTTACGGAAATCATGCTCCGCTCGCAAACCGCTCAGCAACTGGCGAAACGGTTCGGAAAGCGCGTCATATGCGGCAATACCGCTGGCCCATAGCGTATCCCCGCCGGTAGAGGGCAGTTCCTTTGCCGCCAGAATCGCCCCTGCTGGCGGCGTCTCAATAAAGGTCACATCGGTGTGCCAGTTATCATTATCCGGCGGGTTATCGTTATGGGTATCCAGCACGATAATCTCTTCGACGCCTTCGGCGTGGGGATAGACCGGATGAATATGCAGATCGCCAAAACGCTGTGCCAGCGCGCGCTGTTGCTGTGGCGTAATGGCTTGTTCACGCAGAAAAACCACCTGGTGGCGCAGCACCGCGTGATACAGCTGTTCGAATTGATTATCGCTCAGCGGGGCGGGTCAGATCCGCGCCGGAAACCAGCGCGCCAATATACGGCCCCAGCGGGGTAATGCTCAGACGTTCACTCATTGTACTTCTCCATGCCAGGGCGTCAGGCGGCGCTGAAGCGCACGCAGACCCAGTTCTAAAATAAACGCGATCACTGCAATCACCGCGATCCCCGCCAGCACCACGTCGGTTGCCAGAAATTCCCCGGCGGACTGCACCATAAACCCTAAACCCCGGTGGCGGCAATCAGCTCAGCCGCCACCAGCGTTGACCAGCCCACGCCCAGGCCAATGCGTAATCCGGTGAGGATCTCCGGCAGCGCGCCGGGCAGAATCACAAACCACAATACCTGTACTCGTCCGGCGCCTAACGACTGCGCCGCACGAATGCGAACCTGCTGCGCGCTTTTGACGCCCGCCAGCGCCGACATGGCGACCGGGGCGAAAATCGCCAGATAGATCAGCAGGATCTTGGAGGTCTCGCCAATCCCGAACCAGATCACCATCAGCGGTAAATACGCAAGCGGCGGAACAGGTCGGTAGAGTTCAATGATCGGATCGAGAATGCCGCGTATCGTTGGGCTTAGCCCCATCGCAATGCCCACCGGAATGCCGATAATCACGGCAGCCAGCAGCGCCAGCAGAATACGCGTCAGGCTCGCCGCCAGATGCTGCCACAGCGTGGCGTCCATAAACCCTTGCGGCCCGGCGATAGCGATCAGTTTTTGCAGCACCTGCCCCGGCGGCGGCAGAAACAGCGGGCTGATTAACTGCAACGCCGCTACGCTCCACCACACGGCCAGAATCACCGCTAATGTGCTGATACTCAGGGTAATGCGACGAGAGAACGGCCAGCGCCATTTCAACCCGCGTTGACGCAGCTTATCGTTGATGACCACGCTCATGAGAAGGCCTCCCGTTGTTCAAAGACGCGGCTTAACACATACTCCCGCGTCTCGATAAACTGCGGATCGGATTTAATACTGCGGCAGGATTCGCCCCCCCACAAAGCGGCGGGCGAAATCAAGCGACAGCCGTTCCTGCACGCGACCGGGGCCAGGAGAAAGCAGCACCAGCTCCGTCGCCATAAACACAGCCTCTTCAATATCATGCGTAATGGAGCAACAACCTGTTTGCCGGTCTCATGCCAGAGTTTCAGCAGCAGCGTTTGCATCTGCTCACGGGTGAAAGCGTCCAGCGCGCCGAAAGGCTCATCCAGCAGCAGGAGTTGAGGATTGGCCGCCAGCGCGCGGGCGATGCCGACACGCTGGCGCTGCCCGCCGGAAAGCTGCCAGATAAAGCGTTTTCCCGCCCCTTCCAGCCCGACTTTTTTTCAGCATCTGCTGCGCAACGTGCTGACGCCGGGTTTTGTCCGCTCCCGCCAGTTGCAGGCCAAGTCCGACGTTATCCTGCACGTTGCGCCAGGGCAGCAGCCCTTCGTTCTGAAAGACGACGCCGCGCTCCGCACCCGGCCCATCGACCCGTTTGCCCGCCAGTTGGATCGTGCCGTGCTGATAAGGCAGAAAACCGGCGATCAGATTCAGCAACGTGGTTTTCCCACACCCTGACGGCCCCAGCACCACTAACAGCTCACCGCTGTCGAGCGTCAGATTGATATCTTCCAGCGCCGGTTTACCGGCGTAATCAGCAAAGAGATGGGAAACTTGCAGCATCCGCGCCTCCTTATTGCACAAAGCGATCGGTGACGTACTGGCTATAATCCGTCGCGACGGCGGGCACTTTGCCCTGCTCTTTCAGGAACTGCGCGGTGTCGATAATCGCTTTATTGACCGGCCCGTTCAGCTCAACGGCCCTGCTGTTGCGCCGTCAGGTAGGTATTGCCTTTCACCAGCCCCCGGCACGTCCGTTTCCGGCACGCCGCTTAAAGGCGCGACAGTTTGCTGATGTTATCCGGCTGCTGAAGCCACGCCTCAGGATTGGCAATGTAGGGGTTGCTGCGCGTCGATGGCGCTTTTCGCGAATGCCTTGACCACCTCTGGATGTTTTTTCCGCGAAGTTCTTTACGCACTACCCACACATCCAGCGTCGGCGAGCCCCATTCGCCGACTTTCCCCGAGTCTGTCAGCACGTTCCCGTCTTTTTCCAGCGCGTTAACGGCGGGCGCCCAGACGTAAGCGCCGTCAATATCGCCACGCTGCCAGGCGGCAATGATCGCCGGTGGTTGCAGATTGATGATTTCGACCTGCCCGGGCTTAATGCCCCAGTGTTTCAGCGCCGCCAGCAGGCTGTAATGGGTGGGTGGAGATAAACGGCACCGCAATGCGTTTGCCGATGAGATCCTCCGGCTTAGCGATCGTTTTTCTTCACCACCAGCGCTTCGGATTCCCCCAGTTTTGACGCCAGCAGGAAAACCTCAATCGGCACCTGTTGGCTGGCGGCGGACCGCCAGTGGGCTGGAGCCAAGGTTTGCCGATCTGTACATCACCGGAAGCCAGCGCGCGCACGATGCTCGCGCCGCTGTCGAATTTACGCCAGTCAACGGTCGCCCCGCTCTCTTTGGCGAAGGTGTTATCCGCCTGCGCCACTTTCGCCGGTTCGGCGGATGTCTGGTACGCGACGGTGACGTTAACCGCCTGCGCCTGGAATGCAATAAACGCCAGTGCGGCGAGAAGTGTGTTACGCGATGAAATACCCATTATTGTCTGCTCCCCTGTCTTGTTATGGGGGCAGTATTTTCGTTGCGGGCCGGGGTTTGATAAAGGAATTAAAAATTCTTGCTAATAGCAAAGCGTTTTTAGAAAAAAAACGGGAATGGTTTAGTGTGGAAATGTATTTAGCATTGAGTTGTAGGCTGGATCAGGCGTTTGCGCCGCCATCCGACAATCCATGCCTGATGGCGCTGTGCTTATCCGGCCTACCACGACAACAACCCCCTGCAAATTATTGCGATTTTGTTACATTCATTCCATAACCACACCCGGATGATTGCCAGCACAGCGGGGGCAGGCATCATAGGGGCATTATTCGGCAAGAGAGTAAGCATATGATTCGTGTGGTGCTGGTTGATGACCATGTGGTGGTGCGTTCCGGCTTTGCGCAATTATTAAGTCTTGAAGACGATCTGGACGTAGCAGGCCAGTACAGCAGCGCGGCGGAAGCCTGGCCCGCATTATTGCGCGATGACGTTAACGTCGCGGTGCTGGATATCGCGGATGCCGGACGAAAACGGGCTGAGTCTGTTAAAGCGGCTACGCGCGCAAAAACCCACGTTTCGCGCCATCGTCCTCAGCATTTACGACACGCCAGCGTTTGGTGCAAAGCGCGCTGGATGCAGGCGCCAGCGGCTATCTGACCAAACGCTGCGGGCCGGAAGAGTTGGTTCAGGCGGTGCGTTCCGTTGGTATGGGCGGCCACTATCTGTGCGCCGATGCGTTGCGGGCGCTGCGCGGCGGCGAACAGCCGGCGCAGGTTCTGGAGGTATTAACCCCCGTGAGCGAGAAGTTTTTGATTTACTGGTCAAAGGCGACAGCGTCAAAGAGATCGCATTTAAGCTCGACCTCAGCCATAAAACCGTTCACGTCCACCGTGCTAACGTACTGGGTAAGTTGCAGTGCCACAGTACCATCGAACTGGTGCATTTCGCCCTCGACCACCAGCTGCTGACGGGGCACTGATGTCTCGCGGCGTGCGTTACTGGGGTGATCTCACTGTTTATCCTGCTGGCCTGGGGAACAGGTTGGCTGATGCTTATGGACGCTGGGCTTTTACCTGACCCATAACGGCCAACAGGCGGCGCTCTTTTTGCCGCACGGCGTTTATCTTGCGCTGTTGATTTTACTCTCCCGCCGTTACTGGCCCGCGCTGATACTGCCGCCGGTGCTGATGCCGTTATGGCTCCATAGCGAGCAATTGCTCAGCGGCTACGTCCTGCTGGCGGCGCCGCTGATCTGCCTGATCCCGGCCAGCATCGGACAAAAATTCTGGCACCGTTTTCCCTGTTACTGGCAGCGTCTCACGCTGCTGCTGGCCGCCGTCACGCTGGCCTCGCTGCTGAATACCGCCTGCTGTCGCCCTTTATAAAAAGCCCGGCAATGCTGACTGGCCTGGCGTCGTTTACCGGCGGCGTGCTGCTCACCCCCTTTTGTTTATCTGGTATTTGAATTTTTACGCCAGCAGCACCGTTATCACCTGTTGGGGCTGGATACCAACAACCCGCCGCTGCGCACTTCGCTGATCATCTGGTGCAGCCTGTTCTTTATTATCGGCATCGGCACGCAAATGGTGCTGTCGCCGGAAATTGAACGCCTGCTGCTGATCGTGGGTGTTCCTGCCTAACGTGGTGATGGCGTGGAAGTTTGGCTGGCAGGGCGGCGTGCTCTCCGGGCTGCTGGGCAGCATGATGATCACCATCGCCCGCCAGGTCGGCGTCGGGTTTAACAACCTGGTCGAACTGGAGATTTTCCTCGCCACCCAGGCGCTACTCGGTATAGGTCTTGGGATCGCCATCAGCCGCCAGCAGCATCTGGCGCAAAACCTGCACCACTATCGCCAGCGTCTGGAGGCGGAGCTGGCGGCACGCGGGCGCTGACCGAAAAGCTGATCCATACCGAAGAGGATACGCGCAAAAACCTGGCGCGCGAGCTGCACGACGAGATCGGGCAGAACATCACCGCCATTCAGATCCAGTCACAGCTCGTGAAACGCGCGCGCGATCCGGCGCAGACGCAGGCCGCCGCCAGCCAGATAAACGATCTCGCCCGCCGTATTCACCACTCTACCCGCCAGCTGTTACGCCAGCTACGTCCCCCCGCGCTGGATGAGCTGTCGTTCAAAGAGGCGCTGCATCATCTGGTCAACGAATTCGCGTTCCCCGAACGTGGGATTCGCTGCCAGTTTGAGTATCGCCTTACGCTTACCCCGGAAAATGAAACCGTCAGGTTTACTCTCTACCGCCTGTTGCAGGAACTGCTGAACAACGTCTGTAAACATGCCGAAGCCAGCGAGGTCACGATTCTGTTAAGCCAGCAGAAACAGACCCTCCATCTGGAAGTTCGGGACAACGGCACCGGCATCCAGCCTGAAAAAATGCCGGGATTCGGTATTCAGGGGATGCGCGAACGGGTCAGCGCGCTGGGCGGCGAACTGACGCTCGAATCGCTGCACGGCACGCGGGTAATTGTTAACTTGCCCACAATTTTGCAACAAACCACGTCCTGACAGGAAAAAGTCTTAGTCACTGCGGACTTTCTCTCATCCCCTTTGGTTTTCACTTTCCTATAGTCAGCACAAACGGAGACGGCCATGCATCCACGCCCAGTAAACGAAACAGACCAACGATACCGGGCGCTACGCCTGCGGTTGCTGATGTGCATGGTCATCGGGTACGCCGCGTTTTACCTGACGCGAAAAAGCGTGAATTACGTGCTTCCGGCGCTGCAAACGGATCTGGGACTCGATAAAGGCGATATCGGCCTGTTGGGTTCACTGTTTTACCTGACCTACGGCCTGTCGAAGTTTACCGCCGGGCTGTGGCACGACAGCCACGGGCAGCGCTGGTTTATGGGCGTTGGCCTGTTCGCCACCGGCCTGCTGAATGTGGTGTTCGCCTTTGGCGAGTCGCTGACGCTGCTGCTGGCGGTCTGGACGCTGAACGGTTTCTTTCAGGGCTGGGGATGGCCGCCCTGCGCCCGACTGCTGACCCACTGGTATTCGCGCAACGAGCGCGGCTTCTGGTGGGGCTGCTGGAATATGTCGATCAACATCGGCGGGGCCGATTATCCCGCTGATTAGCGCTTTCGCCGCCCACTGGTGGGGCTGGCAGGCGGCGATGCTGGCGCCGGGATCATCAGCATGGCATTAGGTATCTGGCTCACGCTACAGCTGAAAGGCACGCCGCAGGAAGAAGGATTGCCAACGGTCGGCGCATGGCGTCATGACCCGCTGGAGCTGCGCCAGGAGCAGCAAAGCCCGCCGATGGGGCTGTGGCAGATGCTGCGCACCACGATGCTGAAAAACCCGATGATCTGGCTGCTGGGCGTCTCATATGTGCTGGTCTATCTGATTCGCATCGCCCTCAACGACTGGGGCAACATCTGGCTCACGGAAAGCCACGGCGTCAATCTGCTCAGCGCCAACGCCACGGTGATGCTGTTTGAAGTTGGCGGTCTGCTCGGCGCATTGTTCGCCGGTTGGGGGTCGGATTTGCTGTTCAGCGGCCAGCGCGCGCCGATGATTTTGCTGTTCACGCTGGGGCTGATGGTGTCCGTCGCCGCGTTGTGGTTAGCGCCGGTACACCATTACGCACTGCTGGCGGTCTGTTTCTTCACGGTGGGCTTTTTCGTTTTTGGCCCGCAAATGTTGATTGGCCTTGCCGCCGTCGAGTGTGGGCACAAAGCGGCGGCCGGTTCCATCACCGGGTTTCTCGGCCTGTTCGCCTATCTGGGGGCAGCGCTGGCGGGCTGGCCTCTGTCGCTGGTCATTGAACGCTACGGCTGGTCGGGCATGTTCAGTTTGCTCTCGGTCGCCGCGGTACTTATGGGTTTATTGCTGATGCCGCTGCTGATGGCGGGCATCACCACCTCGCTCAGTCAAAGGATAAAACAATGAAATTGACGCTTACCTCTACCCTGATTGCATCCGGCATTGCGCTGGCAACCTTAACCGGCGCCGCGCAGGCCAAAGGCCGCCTGGTGGTTTATTGCAGCGCCACCAACGAAATGTGCGAAGCAGAAACCAAAGCGTTTGGCGACAAATATGACGTCAAAACCTCGTTCATTCGCAACGGCTCCGGCAGTACGCTGGCGAAAGTGGATGCCGAGAAGAAAAACCCGCAGGCGGACGTCTGGTACGGCGGGACGCTGGACCCTCAGTCTCAGGCGGGTGAAATGGGGGCTGCTGCAACCCTACAAGTCTCCCAATCTTGAGCAGGTCATGGAGAAATTCCGCGATCCGGCGAAAGTAAAAGGCAACCTCTCTTCAGCGGTGTATGTCGGTATTCTCGGTTTTGGCGTCAACACCCAGCGCCTGAAAGAGAAAAATCTGCCGGTGCCAAAATGCTGGAAGGATCTGACCAAACCGGAATACAAAGGCGAGATTCAGATTGCCGACCCGCAAAGTTCAGGCACCGCGTATACCGCACTGGCAACCTTCGCCCAGCTGTGGGGAGAAGATCAGGCCTTTGATTACCTGAAACAGCTCAACGCCAACGTGTCTCAGTACACCAAATCCGGTATTGCCCCGGCACGTAACGCCGCCCGTGGCGAAACCGCTATCGGCATCGGCTTCCTGCACGACTATTCGCTGGAAAAAGAACAGGGCGCGCCGCTGGAGCTGATCTCTCCGTGCGAAGGCACCGGCTATGAAATTGGCGGCGTCAGCATCCTGAAAGGCGCGCGCAATCTCGACAACGCCAAACTGTTCGTGGACTGGGTGCTGTCAAAAGAAGCACAAGAACTGGCGTGGAAGAAAGGCAAGTCTTATCAGATCCTGACCAACACCACAGCGGAAACGTCACCGAACTCGCTGAAGCTCGACGACCTGAAGCTCATCAACTACGACATGGATAAATACGGTTCTACCGACGTCCGTAAGCAGCTTATCAATAAGTGGGTTAGCGAAGTGAAGATGGGTAAATAAGCCCACATTGCGTTCATTTGCCGGGGTGGCGGCGTAACGCCGTACCCGGCCTACAATACCGGAACCGCTATGTCACACACACTTGCACACCATCCCGTGAAAAAACGGGATGCGATATCTTTTGGGTTCTGCTGGGCTGGCTTGGCGTTTGCCCTGCTGCCGAGCTGGAGCCTGGATTACGGCCTGCTGGAGTCTACGGGCGGATGAAATCCTTGAGTCCTACGGCTGGTTCACAGCGCAATATCAGTTGGGCTGTGGTATCTGCTGCCAAGCCTGCTGCTGATTCGCCCGTTCCATGAAAGCCAGGCGCGAACAGCGCAGCCGCCATTACCTTGATGCGGGCTGGGCCGCTGTTGTGTATGGCCTTTATCGTCGTCAGCGGCCACCGTTGAAGGCCGTGGTTTAGGCTACGCCACTATCGTGCTGTTCGTCCGCGCTGGGCGCGATCATGACGCTGGCGTTGGACCCGTCTGGAATGGCTGGGCGGCGACCGCTTCGTGATCGGCTCACTTACCGCCATTGTGGCTCTGATCGGCATCTTTATCGTCTGGCCGAGTATCGCGATTTTCATCCCCGATGTTCACCAACGACGCCGGGGAATTCGCCGCCGCTGGCGTTTATGACGGTGCTGTCGCAGGCGCATATCATCCAGGTGATCCTCAACTCCATCGCCCTGTCGATTGCGGTGGGCGTAGGCTGTACCTTCTTCGGCCTGGTGCTGGCGATTTACACCACCCGCATTGCCAAACGCAGCGCCATTATTGGCCGCATCTTCTCGATTTTGCCAATCGTCACGCCGCCGTTCGTAGTGGGTTTAGGCGTTACGCTGATGATGGGACGCTCCGGCTACGTCACCGAATTTATGGTCGAGTGGTTCGGGCTGACCAACAGCAACTGGCTGTACGGGTTTACCGGCATCTGGCTGGCGCAGGTGCTGGCCTTTACGCCGATGGCGTTTATGATCCTCGACGGGGCGATCAAAACTATCCATCCATCGCTGGAAGAAGCGTCATATACCCTGCGCGCCAGCCGCTGGCAGACCTTTAACGGTGTGTTTGTCCCGCTGCTGAAACCGGCGCTGGCGAACGCCTTCCTGATCGTGGTGGTGCAGTCGCTGGCCGACTTCAGTAACCCGCTGGTGCTCGGCGGTAACTTCGACGTGCTGGCGACGCAGATCTATTTCTATATCACCGGTTCGCAGCTTGATTATCAGGCCGCCAGTACGCTGGGCGCGTTCCTGCTGCTGTTCTCGCTGCTGGTGTTCTGTGTGCAGTATATGTGGATCGGTAAGCGCTCTTACGTCACGGTCTCCGGGAAATCGTACCGTGGCGACGTCCAGCCGCTGCCGGTCACCCTGGTGTGGAGCGTCATCGCCATTCTGGCCGTGTGGATAGCCTTCAACGCCCTGCTCTACGGCAGCATTTTCTACGGTAGCTTCACCGTCAACTGGGGCGTGGATTACACCCTGACGCTGGCGAACTTTATCAAGCTGTTCGGCCAGGGAATGAGCGACGGCGCGTGGCCTTCCCTGCTTGATACGTTGCTCTACGCCGGAATTGCCGCGCCGATCACCGCCATCTTCGGTCTGCTGATCGCCTGGATTGTGGTACGCCAGCAGTTCAAAGGCAAAAAGACTATCGAGTTCACCACCATGCTGTGCTTCGCCGTACCGGGCACCGTGGCGGGCGTGTCGTACATCCTCGCCTTTAACAGCGCCCCGGTGTACCTCACCGGAACGGCGGCGATTGTGATTATTTCGATGGTGATGCGTAACGTGCCGGTTGGGATTCGCGCCGGGATCGCCGGATTAGGCCAGATCGATAAATCGCTGGATGAAGCGTCGCTCAGCCTGCGCGCCGGGAGCTTACGCACCATCACGCACATCCTGCTGCCGCTGCTGCGCCCGGCGATCCTCTCAGCGCTGATCTACAGCTTTGTGCGCGCCATTTACCACCGTCAGCGCCATTGTATTCCTCGTCACGCCAGACACCCGCGTGGCGACGGCCTACATCCTCAACCGCGTGGAAGACGGCGAATACGGCGTGGCGATCGCCTACGGCTCGATTCTGATCGTGGTGATGCTGGCGATTATTTTCATCTTTGACTGGCTGATCGGGGAAGCGCGTATCTCCCGTTCAAAAGCCAAAAACCAGGCGTAATGGAGCGCACTATGAGTCAGAAAAATTTTGTTGAACTGCGCAACGTCACCAAACGATTCGGCAGCAACACGGTTATCGATAATATCAATCTCACCATCCCGCAGGGGCAAATGGTGACGCTGCTCGGCCCTTCCGGCTGCGGCAAAACGACCATTTTGCGTCTGGTGGCGGGCTGGAAAAACCGAGCGAAGGGCAGATTTTCATTGATGGCGAAGACGTCACCCATCGCTCTATTCAGCAGCGTGATATCTGTATGGTCTTTCAGTCTTATGCCCTGTTCCCGCACATGTCGCTGGGAGAAAACGTCGGCTACGGTCTGAAGATGCTTGGCGTGTCGCGCAGCGAAGTGAAAGCCCGTGTGCAAGAGGCGCTGGCGATGGTGGATCTGGAAGGATTCGAAGATCGCTATGTTGATCAGATCTCCGGCGGTCAGCAGCAGCGCGTGGCGCTGGCGCGCGCGCTGATCCTCAAGCCGAAGGTGCTGCTGTTTGATGAGCCGTTAAGTAACCTCGACGCCAACCTGCGTCGCAGCATGCGCGACAAGATCCGCGAACTGCAAAAGCAGTTTGATATCACCTCGCTGTACGTCACCCACGATCAGAGCGAAGCCTTTGCGGTTTCCGATACCGTACTGGTGATGAACAAGGGGCATATTATGCAGATCGGTTCGCCGCAGGATCTCTACCGTCAACCTGCGTCACGCTTTATGGCGAGCTTTATGGGCGATGCCAACCTGTTCCCGGCGACGTTCAGTCAGGAGTATGTGGATATCTACGGCTACCGGCTGCCGCGCCCGGCGCACTTTGCCGTCCAGGGTTCCGGCACCGTTGGCGTGCGCCCGGAAGCGATTACCTTGAGCGATCGCGGCGAAGAGAGCCAGCGCTGTGTGATTCAGCATGTCGCCTATATGGGGCCGCAGTATGAGGTGACGGTGGCGTGGCACGGACAGGAGATTCTATTGCAGGTTAACGCCACCCGATTGCAGCCAGACGTGGGGGGAAAATTATTACCTCGAAATCCACCCGTACGGGATGTTTGTTTTAGCAGACGCAGTGTAATTGATGCCGGGTGGCGCTACGCTTACCCGGCCTACGGTTCGTGCACGTTGTAGGCCGGGTAAGGCATCAGCCGCCACCCGGCACACACTCAACGTTGCGCGTTCAATTCAGCAATATCCTTCGGCGTCGTCCGGCAACAGCCGCCAATCAGCTTCGCACCCGCCGCCAGCCACTGCGGTAAATACTCTGCCAGCGTGGCGCACGCTTCGCCGTGATGATGCCAGGTTTTGCTTACCGCATCGTACCGTTCGCCCGAATTGGGATAAACCACCAGCGGCAGCGCGGTCAGCCCGTGCAAATGCTGCAATGCGGCGGTGACGTTTTCCAGCGCGATGCAGTTTACGCCTGTCGCCACAACCTGCGGGCAGGCGTTGAGAAACGCCGCCACGTCACGCAGCGGCGTACCGTCGCTCAGATGCTCACTGTCGCGCAGCGTAAACGAAAACCATGCCCGCGCCCGTGGATATTCGGTTAACAACTCAGCCAGCGCTTTAATCTCAATAAAATTCGGCAGCGTTTCGCAGGCCAGCAGGTCAACGCCCGCATCCAGCAGCGCTTCCACACGCGGGCGATGAAAAGCCTGGAACGTTTCGGGAGTACATACGTAATCCCCGCGATATTCCGCACCGTCGGCCAGATACGCGCCATATGGCCCGACGGAACCCGCCACCAGCAGCGTGCCCGCCTGCGGGTTCTCAGCCAGATACGCTTCCCGCGCTTTGCGCGCCAGTTCCACGCTCTTGCCGATCAGCGCTTTCGACTGCGCTTCATCAAACCCACGCGCGGCAAGTCCTGCGGGCGTTGCCTGGTAGCTGGCGGTAATCGCGCATTGCGCCCCCGCCCGGTAGTAATCAAGGTGGACTTCGCGGATCAGCGCCGGGTTTTCTACCAGCACCTTCGCTGACCACAGGCTGTCGGCTAAATCACAGCCGCGCGCTTCCAGTTCCGTCGCCATCGCCCCGTCCAGCAACAGGAAATCCTGTTTATCAAGGATGGCGCTCAACGGATTATGTTGCGACATAGTCTGGCTCCTGTTTCTGCTTATGAAATCGGCAATGAAACAAGCACCATAACACAGCGCGCCGGGTGGTAATCGGGAGCGCTACGCAATTATTAAAGACCCGTCAGCCTTGTACCAGCCGCAAACGCGCGCGCCGGGCGCTCAGCACCGGGTGAGGAGTAACAATGAGGTAAAGAAAGGGTCGCCAGCTCATAATGCCTCCGCTGCCAGAATATCTTACAACTCTGGCAACAAGGCGGCGCACCGGCGCTCAGACAGAAGTGGGAACATACCGTCCCCACTCATACGACGGAATGAGGACAACGTCAGGATCCGGGGTCAATATCAGCCGACAAACTGACGTCAGCCCGGCAGAATGGCGAAAAACCTTCAGGGTGTGGCATCATAACGCGCAGATAACAACAAATTCAGGGTGATGAATGTGAAACCGGTAACGCTCTATGATGTTGCAGACCGTGCAGGCGTCTCTTATCAGACCGTCTCTCGCGTGGTGAATCAGGCCAGCCACGTTTCCGCCAAAACCCGTGAAAAAGTCGAAGCCGCGATGGCGGAGCTGAATTACATTCCCAATCGCGTCGCGCAGCAGCTGGCGGGTAAACAAACTCCGCTCATCGGCGTCGCCACCGCTAACCTCGCGCTGCACGCGCCGTCGCAAATTGTCGCGGCGATTAAATCCCGCGCCGACAGGTCAGGCGCCAGCGTGGTGATCGCGATGGTGGAGCGCAACGGGGTAGACGCCTGCAAAGCGGCGGTACATAACCTGCTGGCGCAGCGGGTAAGCGGGTTGATCATCAACTACCCGCTTGATGAGAACGATGCCATTGCCGTTGCCGCCGCCTGCGGCAACGTGCCGGTACTGTTTCTCGACGTGTCCGATCGGTTCCCCGTTAACAGCATTATTTTTTCCCATGACGACGGCGCGCGTCTGGGCGTTGAGCATCTGGTAGAACACGGGCACCAGCGCATCGCGCTGTTGACAGGGCCGCGCTCGTCCGTCTCTGCACGGCTAAGACTGGCGGGCTGGCATAAATATCTGACCCACTATCAGCTGCGACCGGTGGCAGAAACGGAAGGCGACTGGAGCGCGATGTCCGGTTTCCAGCAAACCATGCAGATGCTCAATGACGGAACGATGCCCACCGCAATACTGGTGGCTAACGATCAGATGGCGCTGGGCGCCATGCGGGCGATCGCCGAGTTTGGCCTGCGCATCCCGCAGGATATCTCGGTGATAGGCTACGATGACACCGAAGACAGCGCCTGCTACATCCCACCGCTGACCACCATCAGACAGAATTTCCCCCTGCTTGGCGCAACCAGCGTCGACAAACTGCTGCAACTCTCCCGTGGCGAGCCCGCCACCGATAACCAGCGACTCCCCGTTTCATTGGTTCAGCGTAAAACCGTGCAGCCCCCCAATGCTCAGGTCACTTCTCCGCAGGCGTTGGCCGACTCCCTGATCCAACTGGCTCGGCAGGTTTCGCTGTTAGCGCCGAAAATGTGAACGCATAACAATTGTGTGAGTCAGTTCACTCATTGAACCTCCTGTCCTTTACAGCAGGAATCCCTTCTTCGTATTTTGACTGAAATTGTGAGCGAATAACAAACCCAATCAGGATACCGCTATGCCCCAGAATGCAGATTCACTCGCCGTCGTTCTGAAACGTCGCGACTGGGAAAACCCTGGCGTAACACAACTTAATCGCCTGGAGGCGCACCCTCCTTTTTGCAGCTGGCGTAATGCCGATGACGCCCGCGTGAACCGTGACTCCGCACAAAAGCGCAGCCTGAACGGTGAATGGACGTTTGCCTGGTTTTCATCGCCTGAAGCAGTACCAGAGAGCTGGCGGACAAGCGATCTGCAACAGGCGAATAGCGTGCGCGTGCCGTCTAACTGGCAAATGGACGGTTACGACGCCCCCATTTATACCAACGTCACCTATCCCATTCCGGTTAACCCGCCGTTCGTTCCGGCAGATAACCCAACCGGATGTTACTCGCTCACATTCAGTATTGACGCAGACTGGCTACAGGCAGGCCAGACGCGGATCATTTTTGATGGCGTGAACTCCGCCTTCCATTTGTGGTGCAACGGTCGCTGGGTCGGATACGGTCAGGACAGCCGTCTGCCGTCTGAATTCGATCTCACGCATTTTTTGCTTAAGGGTGAAAACCGCCTCGCGGTAATGGTGCTGCGCTGGAGTGACGGCAGCTATCTGGAAGATCAGGATATGTGGCGGATGAGCGGCATCTTTCGCGACGTCTCGCTGCTGCATAAACCGGCAACGCAAATCCGTGACCTGCGCATCAACACCCGCTTCAACGATGATTTCAGCCGCGCAGTGCTGGAAGCGGAGGTCAGAACAACGGGGGAACGACGCGATGATTTACGCGTGACGGTACAGCTGTGGGATAGCGAAACATTCGTCGGAGAAAAAACCGCCCCGCTCGGCAGCGAGATCATTGATGAGCGCGGCGCTTACCCTGATCGCACAACCCTTCGTCTGAATGTCGAACATCCGGCGCTGTGGAGCGCGGAGACCCCGCATCTGTATCGTGCCGTTGTACAGCTACACGCCGCCGATGGCACGCTGATTGAAGCCGAAGCCTGCGACGTCGGTTTCCGTCAGGTCAGCATTGAAAACGGTCTGCTGCTGTTAAACGGTAAGCCGCTGCTGATCCGCGGCGCCAACCGCCATGAACATCACCCGGAAAACGGCCAGGTGATGGATAAAGAGACCATGATTAAAGACATTCTGCTGATGAAGCAGAACAATTTTAACGCCGTGCGCTGCTCCCATTATCCGAATCACCCGCTGTGGTAACACCCTGTGCGATCGCTACGGCCTGTACGTGGTGGATGAGGCCAATATCGAAACCCACGGCATGGTGCCGATGAATCGCCTGAGCGACGATCCGGTCTGGCTGCCCGCCATGAGCCAGCGCGTGACGCGGATGGTACAGCGCGACCGCAACCATCCGAGCATTATTATCTGGTCACTGGGCAACGAGTCCGGGCACGGCGCCAACCACGACGCGCTGTACCGCTGGATTAAGTCGGAAGATCCCTCCCGTCCCGTGCAGTATGAAGGCGGCGGCGCGAATACGGCGGCAACCGACATCATTTGCCCGATGTACGCCCGCGTCGATCAGGATCAGTCCTTCCCCGCCGTACCGAAATGGTCGATCAAAAAATGGCTGTCGATGCCGGGCGAGCAGCGCCCGCTGATCCTGTGTGAATACGCCCACGCGATGGGGCAACAGCCTCGGCGGTTACGCGAAATACTGGCAGGCGTTTCGCCAGTATCCGCGCCTGCAAGGCGGTTTTGTCTGGGACTGGGTGGATCAGTCGCTTATCAAATATGACGACGACGGTCGGCCGTGGTCAGCCTACGGCGGCGACTTTGGCGACGCGCCTAACGACCGTCAGTTCTGTATGAACGGCCTGGTGTTCGCCGACCGAACGCCGCATCCGTCACTGTATGAAGCCAAACACGCGCAGCAGTTTTTCCAGTTTACACTGCTGCCGGGAGCCGAATGCCAGATTGAAGTGACCAGCGAATACCTGTTCCGCCATAGCGATAACGAAGTGCTCCACTGGTCACTGGCGCTGGATGGCAACCCGCTGACCGCAGGCGTTGTGACGCTGGATATCCCGCCGCAGGGACGTCAGATCATCGCGCTGCCAGCGCTCCCGGAAGCGGAAACCGCAGGCCAGCTATGGCTGACGGTACGCGTTGAACAACCGCAGGCAACCGCATGGTCGCAAGCCGGACATATCAGCGCCTGGCAACAGTGGAAGCTCGGCGAAAAACTCGCTACGCAGTGGCCGCAGCACGCTGGCAACGCGCCACAGCTCACCAGTAGCGGGACGGCATTCCGTATTGTCGCAGGCGAGAAACGCTGGGAGTTCAGCCGCCAGCAGGGCGTATTGACGCAATTCTGGATTGGCGAAGAGGCACAGTTGCTGACTCCGCTTGTCGATCAGTTCACCCGCGCGCCGCTGGACAACGACATCGGCGTGAGCGAGGCAACCCGCATCGACCCTAACGCCTGGGTTGAACGCTGGAAGGCCGCCGGCCATTACCAGGCTAAAGCGGTATTACTGCAATGCGATGCCGACACGCTTGCCAGCGCGGTACTGATTACCACCGCCCACGCCTGGCAGTATCAGGGCGAAACGCTGTTCATCAGCCGGAAAACCTACCGTATCGACGGCAACGGTGAAATGCAGATAACAGTAGATGTTGATGTCGCCGGCGGGACACCGCATCCGGCGCGCATCGGCCTGAGCTGCCAGCTTGCGCAGGTGGCGGAGCGGGTCAACTGGCTGGGGTTAGGCCCGCACGAAAACTACCCGGATCGTCTCTCTGCCGCCTGTTTTGATCGCTGGGATCTGCCGCTGGAAGAGATGTACACCCCGTATGTTTTCCCGAGCGAAAACGGCCTGCGCTGCGGAACGCGTGAATTGCGTTATGGCGCGCATCAGTGGCGCGGCGATTTTCAGTTCAACATCGGTCGCTACGGCCAGAAACAGCTGATGGAAACCAGCCACCGCCATCTGCTCCAGCCGGAAGCGGGCTCCTGGCTCAATATTGACGGTTTCCATATGGGCGTGGGCGGCGATGACTCCTGGAGCCCTTCCGTTTCAGCGGAATATCAGCTCAGCGCCGGGCGCTACCCACTACCAGATAAGCTGGCGGTAAAAGGGAAATTGCCGGATGGCGGTGCAAGCACCGTATCCGGCCTGCGATACATTTTCTTCCAGGCCCGATAAGCGATAACGCCACCGGGCACCTCGGTTACTCCTCAATCACCTGACGGATTTGTTGCAACGAAGCGGGATCGTCAAGCGTGGACAAATCGCCCGGATCGCGGCCTTCGCAAATCGCCTGGATCGTACGACGCAGCATTTTGCCAGAGCGTGTTTTCGGCAACTGTGAAACAAACCAGACGTGCGCCGGGCGGCCAAAATTACCGATCTGACTGTCCACCAGCGACATAATCGCCTTCTCTTCCGTTTGCGCCACGTCCCTGTCCTCCAGCGTGTCGCTCTGTTTCGGGATCACAAACGCTACCGCCACCTGTCCCTTCAGCGCATCTTTCACCCCCACCACCGCCACTTCCGCCACGTTCGGGTAACTGGAAATGCTTTCCTCGATCTCGCGCGTGCCCAGACGGTGCCCGGCGACGTTGATCACATCATCGGTGCGCCCGAGGATGAAATAATAGCCGTCCGCGTCGCGAATCCCCCAGTCGAAAGTGGCGTACACCTGACGCGAGAACAGCGACCAGTAGGTATTCACAAAACGCGCATCGTCTCCCCCAGATAGTCTGAACGCAGCCAGGCGGCAGCGGCCCCTCAATGACCAGCATCCCTTTCTCGTTCACCTCGCAAGGTTCGCCAGTGACCTCATTGAGCAACTGCACGTTATAGCCGTACATCGGTACGCCGGGGCTGCCCAGCCGTGAAGGCCGGTCGTCCAGCGCGCGGGCGATCGCCATAATCGGCCAGCCGGACTCGGTCTGCCAGTAGTTGTCGATAACCGGCACATCCAGCGTCTCCGTCACCCAGGCGGCCGTCGGCTCATCCAGCGGCTCACCGGCCAGATAGAGCACCTCCAGCGAGGAGAGATCGTGATTGCGGATCTGCGCCGTCGGGAACTTCTTCAACACGCGGATGGCGGTTGGCGCAGAGAACATCCGGCTGACGCGGTATTTCTCTACGATCTTCCACCAGACGCCGCAGTCCGGGTACGTCGGCAATCCTTCATAAACGATGGTTGCCATGCCTGCCAGCAACGGCGCGTAGACAATATAGGAGTGCCCCACAACCCAGCCGATATCCGACGCGCAAAAGAACACGCCGCCCGCTTTGCCGCCGAAGATAGTATCCATCGAGGTTGCCAGCGCCACCGCATAGCCGCCGACGTCGCGCTGTACGCCTTTCGGTTTTCCGGTCGTGCCGGAGGTATAGAGAATGCAGGAGATCTCATTGGATTCCAGCCAGGCCACCGGCACCCGCGCCCCGAGATGCTGCTGACGCAGCGACGCAAAATCGAGATCGCGCGCCGGTACTCGCGCCATTTTCGCCAGCCCGCGATCCACCAGCAAAACGTGGCGCGGCTGATGCTGCGCCTGCGCGATGGCATCATCCAGCAGCTTTTTATACGGCAGAATCTTACCGCCGCGCGCCCCGGCGTCTGCCGAGACAATCAGCACCGGCTTAGCGTCGTCGATTCGCGCCGCTACGCTGTGCGAGGCAAAACCGCCGAACACCACCGAATGAATCGCGCCAATCCGCGCGCAGGCCAGCAGCGTAATGTGCGCCTCGGCAATCATCGGCATGTAAACCAACACCCGGTCGCCGCGCTGCACGCCCAGCGACAACAGCATCGACGCCACCACGTTCACTTCGTCATACAACTGGCTGAAGGTAAACGTGCGCTCCTCTTCCGTTTCAGAAGAGACGGCAATCAGCGCCAGCGCATCCGGCTGCTTGTCCAGCCAGCGGTCGATAGCGTTATGGCACAAATTAGTGGTTCCGCCGCAAAACCAGCGGGCAAAAGGCGGATGGCTGTGATCCAGCGTTTGAGTAAACGGCTGCTGCCAGTCGATACGTCGAGCCTGCTCGGCCCAGAACGACGCCGGCTGCGTAATGGAACGCTGATAAAACTCGCTAAAAGACATGAAGCTCTCCTGTTGAACTTACTGCCTGCTGGCTCAGATGACAAATAAGTCGAGGTATTCATTGACCGGCATCTGCTCCAGGCGAGTTCTGTCCAGGGAGACATCCAGAATGCGCTGCTGCTGACGGGTCGGGAACTGACGCGCCAGGTTGATTTTGAATTTATCGATAAGCTTCGGAATGCCGTCGGCGCGGCGGCGAGCGTGGCCAATCGGGTACTCCACGACCACCTCGGCAAACTGTGAACCATCGGTAAATTCAAGGGTGATAGCGTTGGCGATGGCGCGTTTTTCCGGGTCCGTGATAGTCGGCGGTAAACGCCGGGTCTTCAAAGCAGGTTATCTTCTCGCGCAGGGCGTCAATGCGTTTGTCCTGCGCTACGCCGTCCTCATAATCCGCCGCCGTTAAGCGCCCGAACAGTAGCGGGATCGCCACCATGTACTGAATGCAGTGGTCGCGGTCGGCCGGGTTATTCAACGGCCCTTTTTTGTCGATGATGCGAATGCAGGCTTCATCGGGTGCGAATCGTCACTTTCTCAATATCCGCCGCCGTTTTGCCCGCCGCCTGCATCTGTTCAAAGAGGGTCATGGCGGCTTCAACCGCCGTCTGCGAGTGGAACTCCGCCGGGAAGGAGATTTTGAACAGCACGTTTTCCATGACGTAAGAACCATACGGACGCTGGAAGCGGAACGCCTCACCGTTGAAAGAGACGTCATAAAGCCCCAGGTTTTCGCCGTCAGCGCCGACGGATAGCCCATCTCACCGGTTTTTGCCATCAGCGCCAGACGCACCGCGCGGGAGGTGGCATCGCCCGCCGCCCAGGACTTACGTGTTCCGGTGTTTGGCGCATGGGCGATAGGTGCGCAGCGACTGACCATCCACCCACGCCAGCGACACCGCGTTGAGGATCTCATCACGCGTCAGCCCCAGCATTTCGGCGACAACCGCTGTCGAAGCCACTTTGACCAGCAGTACGTGATCCAGGCCGACGCGGTTGAAGGAGTTTTCCAGCGCGATGCAGCCCTGAATCTCATGGGCTTTGATCATCCCGGCCAGCACCTGCTTCATGGTCAGCGGCGCTTTGCCTGCGGCAACCGCATTACGCGACAGCCAGTCCGCGGTTGCCAGAATCCCGCCGAGGTTATCAGAGGGGTGGCCCCACTCTGCCGCCAGCCAGGTATCGTTGAAGTCGAGCCAGCGGATCATCGCGCCGATATTAAACGCCGCCTGCACCGGATCGAGCTGAAACTGGGGTGCCCCGGTACGCGTACGCCGTTCGGCACGACGGTGCCCGGAACGATCGGCCCCAGCAGTTTTTTACAGGCCGGATATTCCAGCGCTTCCAGACCGCAGCCCAGCGTGTCGAGCAAGCAGTAGTGGGCGGTGTCCCAGGCCACTTTAGAGGTGATGTCGTAGTTCATGACGTAATCGACGATATCCACGATTTCACGGTCAAATTCCGGGCGAATGTTTCATTATTTGTGCGGACATAGGGTACATTTCCTGCGTTTTATCGTTAGAGAAATAAAGTTATTGGCGCTGATCCAGCGGAATAAATTCGCGATCGTCCGGGCCGGTATAATTGGCGGAAGGTCGGATAATTTTGTTGTCCTGACGCTGTTCGATGATGTGCGCCGCCCAGCCGGTGACGCGGGCGATCACAAACAGCGGGGTGAACATTTCGGTGGGGACGCCCATCATGTTGTAGGAGACCGCCGAGAACCAGTCGAGGTTGGGGAACATCTTTTTCGATTCCCACATCACGTTTTCCAGACGGTCGGCGATGTTGTACATCTTCAGCGAACCACCGGGCCTCCGAAAGCTGTTTCGCACGCGTTTGAATCACCTGATGGCGCGGATCGGCAATGGTGTATACCGGATGACCGAAACCAATGATCACCTCTTTATTTTCAATGCGTTTGCGGATATCCGCCTCGGCCTCCTCCGGCGTTTCATAACGCTGCTGAATTTCCAGCGATACCTCATTCGCCCCGCCGTGCTTCGGGCCGCGCAGCGCGCCAATCGCGCCGATGATGGCGGAGTAGACATCGGAGCCCGTCCCTGCAATCACCCGGCTGGTGAAAGTGGACGCGTTGAATTCATGCTCGGCATACAGCACCAGCGAGATGTGCATCGCCTTTTCCCAGCTTTGCGACGGCTTCTCGCCGTGCAGCAGATGCAGGAAATGGCTACCAACGGGAGTCGTCGTCAGTTTCCGGCTGAATACGTTCGCCGTTATGGCTGTAGTGATACCAGTAGAGCAGGATGGAACTGAGCGAGGCCAGCAGTTTGTCGGCGATATCGCGCGCGCCGGAAACGGTATGCCCCTCTTTTTCCGGCAGCGTACAGCCGAGCGCCGACACGCCGGTGCGCATGACGTCCATCGGGTGCGACGCCGCAGGCAATGCTTCCAGCACGGTGCGTACATTGGCCGGTAATCCACGCAATGCTTTCAGCTTATTTTTATAGGCATGGAGTTCATCGCTATTGGGCAATTTGCCGTGAATTAACAGATGCGCAACTTCTTCAAATTCACAATGCTCGCGAGATCGAGAATATCGTACCCGCGATAGTGTAAGTCGTTGCCGCTTTTTCCCACGGTACACAACGCGGTATTTCCGGCCGGAACGCCCGATAATGCGACAGATTTCTTGGGCTTAATGACATGGGGTGTTGTTTTGCAGGATCGTCGTATCGGCTCATGTTGTCCTCGTCATTGTTATATGGTAGGGTATTGAGGGGTGTACGTTTCGCCGCCGTAGGCCTGATAAGGCGCAGCCCGCCATCGGGCATTGCCGGATGGCACTTCGTTTATCCGGCCTACGGGTCTACTTCAGGTTCAGCGCATCCAGCTTCTCTTCGTACTGGTAATAATTGATGCTTTCGTACAGCTCGTTGCGGGTCTGCATGATGTCGATAACGTTTTTTTTGCGTGCCTTCCTGGCGCAGCACGTTATAGACACGCTCGGCAGCGCGATTCATGGCGCGAAATGCCGACAGCGGATAGAGCGCCATTGCCACGTTAGCGCTGCGCAGTTCGTCGGTGGTAAACAGCGGCGTCGCGCCAAACTCCGTGATATTCGCCAGGATCGGCACCGGTACGGCATCGGCGAACTGGCGATACATTGACAGCTCAGTAATCGCTTCCGGGAACAGCATGTCGGCCCCCGCTTCCACATAAGCCCGCGCGCGATCGATCGCCGCCTCTAATCCTTCCACCGCCAGCGCATCGGTACGCGCCATGATCACGAAGTCAGGATCGGTACGCGCATCCACCGCCGCACGAATTCTGTCCACCCATCTCCTCTTTGGACACGATCGCCTTATTCGGGCGATGGCCGCAGCGTTTCGCGCCGATCTGATCTTCGATATGCAGCGCAGCGGCGCCGGCTTTGATCATCGACTTCACCGTGCGCGCCACGTTAAAGGCGGAGGAACCAAAGCCGATGTCAGCATCCACCAGCAGCGGCAGCGGGCAGACGTCGGTAATACGGCGGATGTCGGTCAACACATCATCCAGCGTGGAGATCCCCAGATCAGGCAGACCCAGCGATCCCGCCGCCACGCCGCCGCCGGAAAGGTAAATCGCCTGATAGCCTGGCGCGCTGGGCCAGCAATGCGTGATTGGCATTGATGGCGCCGACGATCTGTAAGGGGTTTTCTTTGGTGAGCGCAGCGCGAAACGCCTGGCCCGGAGAGTGTAGAGACATATCCCGTCCTCTTGTTATCAACTTGTTATTTAATGTTGATTCACATAAAGCAAAGGGAATGCCAGAGCGGTCGCTGAAAAAGAGAGAATTTTGTTTTTTCTTATAATTCAAACAAATAACAAAAAATACAAACTTAACCATACCTTTCATCAGGACAAAAGCGTGTCAGCTAACGTTTCATGAAACGGTTCGCGGCTGTTTCATTGCAACATTTATGAAACACGACTAAAACAAAATCTCGGTCCCTCAATACAACATCAACTGCTATGGCTGACACGCACCTTCCCGCTCGCGATAATCATGACAAGCCGGTGATCTGGACGGTCTCGGTAACGCGTCTGTTCGAGCTGTTTCGCGACATCAGCCTGGAGTTCGACCATCTGGCGACCATCACCCCCATCCAGCTTGGGTTTGAAAAAGCGGTGAACTATATCCGTAAAAAACTGGCGACCGAGCGCTGTGACGCCATTATCGCGGCGGGTTCCAACGGCGCTTATTTAAAAAAGCCGCCTCTCCATACCGGTGATCCTGATAAAACCCAGCGGATTCGACGTGCTCCAGGCGCTGGCGAAAGCCGGCAAACTGACTTCGTCCATTGGCGTTATCACCTACCAGGAGACGATCCCCGCGCTGATCGCCTTTCAAAAAACATTTAATTTGCGTCTGGAACAGCGCAGCTACATCACCGAAGAGGATGCCCGTGGGCAAATTAATGAACTGAAAGCCAACGGCATTGAGGCGGTAGTCGGCGCAGGGCTAATTACCGATCTGGCGGAAGAAGCCGGGATGACCGGCATTTTTATCTATTCTGCGGCCACCGTGCGTCAGGCGTTTAGCGATGCGCTGGATATGACCCGGCTGACGCTGCAACATAGCGGCCAATATGCCTCCGGCAACGGGCTGCGCACCCGCTACGATCTGGGAGATATGCGCGGCCATTCCGCGCAAATGGAGCAGGTTCGCCATACGATCATGCTGTACGCCCGCTCCAGCGCGGCGGTGTTGATTCAGGGCGAGACCGGCACCGGTAAAGAGCTGGCGGCGCAGGCGATTCACCGCGAGTTTTTTGCCCCGTCGGGGCCAGCGCAGCGGTAAAAAAACGCCTCCGTTTGTGGCCATTAACTGCGGCGCAATTACCGAATCGCTGCTTGAAGCAGAGTTATTCGGTTATGAGGAGGGGGCATTTACCGGTTCCCGACGCGGCGGACGCGCCGGTCCTGTTTGAAATCGCCCACGGCGGGACGCTGTTTCTGGATGAGATCGGGGAAATGCCCCTGCCCTTACAGACTCGTCTGCTGCGCGTACTGGAAGAGAAAGAGGTGACGCGCGTTGGCGGGCATCAGCCAGTCCCGGTGGATGTACGGGTCATCAGCGCCACGCACTGCAATCTGGAACAGGCGATAAAGCAGGGACAATTTCGCACCGATCTGTTTTATCGTCTCAGCATTCTGCGCCTGACGCTTCCGCCCCTTCGGGAGCGCCCGTCAGATATCGTGCCGCTGGCGGAGGGATTTTTGAAACAGTCCCTGGCGGCATTAGACGCGCCGTTTGGCGAATCGGTGCGCGAGGGGCTGGCGCAAAGCCAGACCATTCTTCTGCGCTATGCCTGGCCCGGCAATATTCGCGAGCTGCGTAATATGATGGAGCGCCTGGCGCTTTTTTTAAGCGTCGAGCCGCAGCCCAGTCTGGATAGCCAGTTTTTACAGCAGTTTTTACCCGAGCTGGCGACAATTCCCGAAGCGCCATCAGCGCTTACGCCGCAGCAGGTTCTGGCGCAGTTTAACGGCGATAAAACCGCGGCGGCGCGATATCTGGGTATTAGCCGGACGACATTCTGGCGACGATTAAAAGAGTGAAGGTTTATCGCCGGATGGCGCTGGCGCTTATCCGGCCTACGAGCTACGAGCAGCACTGAACCGTAGGCCGGATAAGACGTTTTACGTCTCCATCCGGCAACAATGACAGCTTATTTTTTCTTGTAGATATCCGCAGTACCATGAATTTTATTATTCGGTTTGCCCGGAGGTCAGTACGACCACATCAGCCCCTTTTTCATCGGCCTTTTTAAGCAGATCCTCTTTTTGCCTCCATAGTTGACGTCTCGTTGCTGGTATTAATGGTGCCTATCTTCGTGTATTGCGACTCCACTTTCTCAAACTCGACCTTTGTCAACAGCTCCGCGGCATAGACGTTGGTTACGACAAACGCTAACGCACCAATCAATACTTTATATCCTGTCTTCATATAAAAGCTCCGGTTGTGTTATTACGCTATCATCGCCTTCTCGGAACGGATGCTCTGTTCTGAGTGATTAAATAACTAGTTGAGATTAGCGGAAAAATCCAGTCAGCCGGATGTATCATAATTTGTGATCTTTCTCTCACCCCTGCACTTTTACTATAAATAGTATGGCGTTAACTATCAGGCTCTGGAAATCTCACTATGGAACCTCTGCACGCGGTTGTCCTGACCGTCAGCCTGTTCGTCTTAACCTTCTTTAACCCCGGCGCAAACCTCTTTGTGGTGGTACAAACCAGCCTCGCCTCCGGGCGTCGGGCCGGTGTATTAACAGGGCTGGGCGTGGCGCTTGGCGATGCGATTTATTCCGGGCTGGGACTGTTTGGCATGGCGACCCTGATTACCCAGTGCGAAGAAATTTTCTCACTGATCAAAATCGTCGGCGGCGCATATTTGTTATGGTTTGCCTGGAACAGCATCCGCCATCAGGCCACCCCGCAAATGCCGACTCTGCAACAGCCCATTTCCGCCCCCTGGAGCGTATTCTTCCGCCGGGGACTGTTAACCGATCTGTCAAATCCGCAGACGGTGCTGTTTTTCATCAGTATTTTCTCGGTCACGCTCAGCACGGAAACCCCCGACATGGGCAAGACTGATGGCCTGGGCCCGGCATCGTGCTCTCTTCCGTCATCTGGCGCATCTTCCTGAGCCAGGCCTTTTCCCTAACCGGCGGTACGCCGCGCTTACGGGCGAATTCAGCGCATTGCCAGCAGGGTGATTGGCGCGATCATCGCGTGTTCGCCCTCAGGCTGATTTACGAAGGTGTGAACCACCGCTAGCCAGTAGCAGAGCGGCCACATAACAGAGCGCCACCGCCAGACTCATTTTCAGCATGGTTTCGCCGCCCCAGCCCCGACAACGGCGCGGCGATGCCACCGAAAACAAACATGCTCATCCCCATCAGCGCGGAGGCGGTTCCTGACTCCTGAACGTCCACCACGCTCATCGCCTCTGCGCCCGCCACGGTGCCAATTCCGCTGCAAAAGGCGACGGTAAAAAAGAGCGGCCACCAGCGCCAGAACCGGCTGCTGTAGCCAGGCGCAGAGCAAGGTGATTAACGCGCAGATGACGGCCAACAGCAAGCCGCCGCGCAGCAGCGTCATTGCCGTGATTCGACGCGCAAGACGGGAAAAAATCAGCGAGGCGACGATCAGCCCGATCCCATTAAGGCCAAACAGCAGGCTGAACTGCATCGGGCTTAAGCCATACTCGCTTTGCAGCACAAATGACGAAGAGCCGATATAAGCAAACAACCCCGCCAGCATGAAGGCCTGCATCAGGCAAAAGCGCATAAAGAGACGATTTTTCACCACGCTGCGCCCGGTCGAAAATAACGATGCGCCGCGCGTTCGCTGCCGGCAGCGTCTCACTGATAAACAGGATGCAGCAGAGCAAAAGCAGTGTCGCAATCCCCGCCATTACCCAAAACAACATACGCCAGTCAAACGCGGTGGCAATGTAGCCGCCCAGAACCGGAGAAAGCACTGGGGCGATGCCGTTCACCGTCATGAGCAGCGCGAAGAACTGGGTCAGGGTCACACCCTGATATTTGTCCCGCGCAATAGAGCGCGAGAGCACCGAACCACCGGCCCCCGCCGCGCCCTGCACAAAACGCCAGACGATCAAGCCAGTGAATATCCTGAGTTGTCGCGCACAGTACCGAAGAGGCAATAAACAGCAACAGCGACAGGATCAACGGAACCTTACGACCAATCCGGTCGCTGAGCGGGCCAAACAGCAGTTGCCCAAGCCCAAGACCGATCAGCGAAGACGTCAGCGTCAGTTGCGTCAGGGTGGTCGTCGTTTGCCAGCTGTTCGGACATCTCCGGCAGAGCGGGCAGATAAAGATCGGTACACAGCGGCCCGATCCCGGTTTAACAAACCGAGGATCAGCACCCACGAAAGCGACACGCGCGCCATAAAAACACCTCCCTCTGATTACCGGGCCCCGCCGCCGAGCGACTGCCAGAGCGTTATGCGGTTTTCATTGTCCGTCAGTTGCAGGGCGATAAGCGTCTGCTGCGCCGACCACAGCGTGCGTTGCGCCCGTCAGTACGGTCAGATAATCCCCGACCCCGGCGCGATAACGACGCATCCCGACATCCAGCGTTTTTTGTTCTGCGGCGACATACTGGCGCTGGGCATCCAGCTGTTCATCCAGTGTCGCACGCCGGGCAAGCGCATCAGCCACATCTTTGAACGCGCTTTGCACCGTTTTTTCATAGGTAGCAATGAGTCCCCGTTTTTGCGCTTCGGCATAGCGGAGCTGCGCCAGGTTGCTGCCGCCGGTAAACAGCGGCAGCGTAATGGAAGGCGCAAACGACCACACCTTCATGCCATGACTGAACAAGGACGAGAGCGCATCGCTGCCAACACCGGCGCTTGCCGTCAGGGAGATGGTCGGGAAGAAATTCGCTCGCGCCGCGCCAATATCGGCATTGGCGCTTTTCAGGTTATGTTCCGCTTCCTGAATATCCGGCCGACGCAACAGCACGGAAGAAGAGACGCCAGCGGGCACCAGCGTAATCACCTGCGCATCAAGGCTTTCCAGCGTACCGGGCAGCACGCTTTCCGGCAGCGTTGTGCCCGCCAGCAGGTTCAGGGCGTTGATATCCTGCGCCACCTGAGTCTGATAGCTGGCTACGCTGGCGCGCGCCTGCTGGTAAACGCTCATCGCTTCACTGACATCCGTTGCGGCGGCTGTCCCGACCTGCTGCTGACGTTGAACAATTTTCAGCGAGTTTTCCGCACTGGCCATCGTCTCCCTGGCCAGCGCCAGATTGCTGTTATCTGCCGCCAGGGTCAGCCACGCGGTGCTGATCTCGGCAATTAACGTCAAACGGGTGTTCTGCGCGGTAAATTCGCTGGCAAGCCAGGTTTCTCGCGCCGCCCGCGACAGGCTCTGATTGCGGCCAAACAGATCCAGCTCAAAGCTGGACACCGCGCCATCGGCTTCAGCGCTCGTTCCGGTTCCGTTCGCCAGCGTACGGCTGCGTGTAGAACTGAGTGAAGCATTCACCGTCGGGAACAACGAGGCACGCGCTTCGCCATACAACGCCCGTGCGGAGTCGATATCAGCAATCGCCTTTTGTACATCACGGTTACTATTAAGGGCGGTGTTCACCACCTGTTGCAGCCGCGCGTCGTTAACAATCTGCTGCCAGTCGCGGCTGACAGCGTTCCCCTGCCCCTGCGCGCCCGGTAAACTTGCCGGAACCGGCGCATCGGGCGTGCTGTAGTGCGGATCAAGCGACACACACCCTGCGCTCAGGAGAGCGAAAACAAAGAGAAAAATACGCAACATAACTTACTCCTGACGACGGGACTTGCGGGTAAACAGATGCCTAACCAGCACGAAGAACAGCGGGACGAAGAAGATAGCCAACAGCGTGGCGGTTAATGTCCCACCGATGATTCCGGTCCCGATCGCCACACGGCTGTTCGCCCCGGCCCCTGTGGCGATAGCCAGCGGCGTAACCCCGGCAATAAAGGCCAGAGAGGTCATAATGATTGGGCGCAAACGGGTCTGCGCCGCTCGCAGCGCAGCCCGGCTCAGGGAATAGCCTTCCGCAACCGCAGCTTCGGCAAATTCGACGATCAGAATGGCGTTTTTCGACGACAGGCCGATGGTGGTCAGTAGCGCGACCTGGAAGTAAACATCATTATTTAAATCACGCATCCAGGCCGCCAGCGCCGCGCCTAACAGCCCCAAAGGGATGACCAGAATCACCGAAAACGGTACCGACCAGCTTTCATACAGCGCCGCCAGGCAGAGGAAAACCACCAGAATAGAGATGGCGTACAAGCTCATAGCCTGACCGCTGGCCAGCTTTTCCTGCAATGACAACCCGCTCCACGCCCATGTGGTGCCAGCAGGCAAGCTGTTTTGCCAGCGCTTCCATTTTGTCCATCGCGGCGCCGGAGCTGAAACCGCTGGCGTTTTCTCCCTGAATCTCATAGGCGGCAGAGCCGTTGTAGCGCACCAGACTTTCCGGGCCGTACTCCCAACGGGTAGTGGCGAAGGCGGAAAAGGGCGTCATGCTGTTATCGCTGCCGCGCACGAACCATTTGCCCAGATCCGCAGGTGAAGAACGGAACTCGCTGTCGCCCTGAATGTAGACCTTCTTCACGCGACCGCGATCGATAAAGTCATTGACATAGGTTCCCCCCCAGGCGCTGGATAAGGTGCTGGTCACATCGCTTAAGCCAAGCCCCAGCGAGACGGCCTTATTGCTGTCGATATCCACCTGAAGCTGCGGCATTTGCGGCAGGTCATTTGCGCGCACGGCGTGCAGAATATCGCTCTGGTTTGCCTGGGCGATCAGCTGATTACGCATCTGTAACAGGGTATCGCGATCGGTCGCCCCATTCGCCATCAGCTCAAAAGAGAAGCCGTTGCTTTGCCCCAGCCCCTCAACCGACGGCGGCGTCATCGCAAAAAGCGTCGCATCGCGAATGGCGCCCAGTTCTTTACTGGCACGCAGCGCAATAGCCTGTGCGGTATTTTCTTCGCCTTTACGCTCCGACCAGTTTTTCAGCGAAACGAACGCCATCCCGGCATTCTGCCCGCTGCCGCTGAAGCTAAAACCATCGACGGTAAAAATAACGTCCGTATTGGCCTTCTCTTTATTGAGAAACCAGTCTGTCACCTGACGATTGACCTCTGCGGTTCGCGACGCCGTCGCCCCTGCGGGCAGGGTGTACTGCACCATAATTTCACCCTGATCTTCGGTCGGTAAGAAGCTGCCGGGCAGCTTCCACATCGCCAGCGCCATCGCCCCGCATAACAGCGCATAAACGCCCATCACGCTGACGCTGCGACGCAGCACATGCAGGACGCCGCGCTGATAACCCTGTTCAGTTCGGCTATAGAATCGGTTGAATATCCCGAAGAAGCCCTTTTTATGCGGCGCGGTATGGCTAAGAATCGAACCGCACAGGGCTGGGGTCAGGGTCAACGCCACCACGACCGAGAGCAGCATTGCTGAGATAATCGTCACAGAGAACTGGCGATAAATGACGCCGGTAGAGCCGCCAAAGAACGCCATCGGCAGGAATACCGCAGACAAAACAAGAGCGATAGCCACCAGCGCGCCAGCGATTTCTCCCATCGATTTTTCGGTGGCTTCGCGCGCGGGCAGCCCTTCATCGCGCATAATACGCTCGACGTTTTCCACCACCACAATGGCGTCATCGACCAGCAGACCTATCGCCAGCACCATTGCAAACAGCGTCAGCGTATTGATGGAGTAGCCAAACAGCGCCAGCACGCCAAAAGTACCGAGCAGCACGACCGGAACCGCCAACGCCGGAATCAGCGTGGCGCGAAGATTCTGCAAGAACAGGTACATCACGCAGACCACCAGAATGATGGCTTCAAACAGCGTCTGAACCACATCCTCTACGGAGATCTTAATAAATTCGGTGCTGTCTTTCGGATACGCCACGTCATAGCCCTGCGGCATATCCCGTTTAAATTCAGCGACTTTATCTTTTACCAGCGTGGCGGTATCCAGCGCGTTCGCCCCCGGCGAAAGCATGACCGCAACCCCCGCAGCCGGATGACCGTTGAGTTTAGCGATGGCGGTGTAGTCTTCACTGCCCATCTCCACGCGCGCCACATCCTGGATGCGTACCACGGCCCCGTCAGACTGGCTTTTGATAATGATCTTTTTGAATTGTTCTACCGTCTGCAAGCGCGACTGCGCGCGAACCGTAGCGGTCAATTGCTGTGTGTCAGGGGAAGGTAACGCACCGATTTTCCCGGCGGAAACCTGAACGTTTTGCGCTTCAATGGCGCTCTGCACATCCGACGGCATCAAAAGAATAGGAGGCCAGTTTCGCCGGGTCCAGCCAGATACGCATGGCGTATTCCGCACCAAACACCTGTAGGCTCCCGACCCCTTCCACGCGTGCCAGCGGGTCCTGTACGTTACTCACCAGCCAGTCAGCGATATCTGAGCTGCTCGCCCGGTCGGACTTATCATACACGGCGGCAATCAGCAGGAAGTTACTTTGCGATTTCACCACCGTGACGCCGGATTGTTGAACCTCGCTCGGCAAGCGGGATTCCGCCTGCTGCACCTTGTTCTGTACCTGCACCTGCGCGGTGTCAGGGTCGGTGCCCTGTTCAAAGGTGACATCAATACTGACCGAACCATCGGAACTGCTGGTCGAGGTAAAATAGAGCAGGTTATCCAGCCCGGTAAGCTGCTGTTCAATCACCTGAGTCACGCTGTTTTCCAGCGTTTCGGCGGAAGCGCCGGTATAGGTCGCCGAGATTTTCACCGACGGCGGCGCCACGTCAGGATACTGCGCAACCGGCAGCGTTTTAATCGCCAGAATACCGGTCAGCATGATCAGAATGGCGATAACCCAGGCGAAAACGGGCCTGCGCACAAAGAAACGGGAGAACATCAGCCTTTGCCTCCGTTCAGTTGTACATCAACGGCGTTAACCTGCTGACCCGGTGTGACCTTACTTGATCCCTCAACGATCAACCGGTCGCCGCTACGTAAACCGTCCAGCACCAGCCATTTATCCCCATAGGTATCGCCTGTTTCCAGGGTACGCTGCGCCACTTTATTGTCTTTAGTAACCACCAGCGCTGTCGCATTGCCTTTCGCATCGCGCGTGATCCCCTGCTGCGGCGCGAGGATCGCATCGTTCATGATCCCTTCATCAATGCGGGCGCGAACGAACATACCGGGTAACAGCTGCTGTTGAGGGTTGGGGAAAATCGCCCGCAGCGTGACTGAGCCTGTAGACTCATCTACCGCCACTTCCGTCAGCGCTAACTTTCCTTTTTCGCTATAGGTCGTGCCATCTTCAAGCGTCAGCGTCACGTTCAGGGTATCGCTGTTGGTCGCCAGAGACTGCTTACGCAGGCGCAGCAAATCCACGCTGGAGCGGGTAAGATCGACATACATGGTGTCGAGCCCACGAATGGTCGCCAGCGCCGTCTCCTGTGAAGCCGTCACCAGCGCGCCGGGCGTGACGGATGAGATACCAATGCGCCCGGAAACCGGGGCGGTAATGGTGGTCCAGTCCAGATTGATACGCGCGCTTTCTAATGCGGCTTTCTTTGCCTCCACGCTGGCTTTGTCCTGGGCACAGGTGGCCTGCGCATCATCGGCATCCTGGCGGGAAACACCGTCATCGTTAACCAGCCGCGCGTAACGTTGCGCCTTCTGGCAGTCGGCATTCACCAGCGCCTGCGCCTGTCTGAGCGAGGCATTCGCTTCGTTCCATGCGGCGCGATAGCTGGCGGGATCGATCTGATACAGCGCCTGCCCCGCTTTGACGATATCGCCCTCATTAAACAGGCGTTTTTGAATAATGCCCCCCCACCTGCGGGCGAACTTCGGCACTGAGCGCTGCGCTGGTGCGTCCGGTCAGTTCACTGACGACAGAAACGGGTTCTGTTTTAAGGGTCACGACGCCCACTTCCTGAGACGGAGAAGCGGTATTGTCGGTTTGTGTATTATCACAGCCGGATAATAACAATAGCGCGATAATTGATGTTGTTATGTATTTCATCTTTTTTCCAGGGTGAGAAACGCCTGCCCCGTTAAAATTAACAAGGTAGCACCAGGCGACTGAACGTTATTTCAGGTACAGCGGTATCGCGTCATGAGCTATTTCTCACAACGACAATAAGGGAAATAATTTATTTCCCTTTGATTATTAGATTCTTTATTCAGCCATTCACAAGCATGGTAACGATATCCCGATATATCTCCTGTAACGCATCAGGGTCACTTTTTTGCGGCGTCAGGCGACGGTAAACCGCCCCTTCCATCATGGTTGCAATCACTTCAACACAGCAACGGATGCGGGCTTCGCTGAGTTGCGGACACGTTTTTCTCAGGTGCGCGCAGGCGTTGTCGAACATCCGCGCATCCGCCTCTTCGAGCATCGCGGCAACATGAGGATTGCGGGTCGATTCAGCCGCCATCTCCAGCATCAGCGCATCATCATCCTCGCTCAGCGTTTGCCGCCAGGCCAGGATTCCGGGGATACGCTCCGTCTGGGTTTTATCTTCTATCTGCGTGATGCGATAGTCGATAATACGGCGGATCATCTCTTCGATAATGGCATCTTTACTGGCGAAGTAGCGATAGATTTGCCCCACGCTGAGACGGGCTTCAGCAGCGATCTGCGACATGCTGGCGCCGTGAAATCCGCTGGCGCGAAAAGCACTGGCGCGCGGCGTTGATGATCTCATCCTGTCGTTGTTTCTGGCGGATTTCCAGCTTGCTGCTCATCGCATCTCCTCGTCACCTCTAAAGTGAGAATGATCGTTCTCATTTTGGCTAATTATACGTCTCCTGCGCACATTGAAAAGGATTTTTTTGCTTATTATTTTCCTGCATTATTTGCCAGGAAAATAATGGAGAGATTATGGAGATTTAATGAAAAAAATCTGAAAATCAAATGGAGAGAATATTTAAATTTATTTCTTTGCCCCTGACTTTCCAATTCCCCCGGTACAATTCATTGATGCGCTTAACGGACTTAATCGAACGCTGCGGGGCTGTCGAAGCGACAGACAACACGATCATTTCCAGGCAAACCAGCACCGTACCGTGCAACGGCATTTTCCCGTTCTCACCGCCGCGCGGCACATTGATCACCACATCCGCCTCCTTGCTAAAACGTGATTCCAGCGCATTGGTCAGTAAAATCACCGGCACGCCCAACCGCTTCGCCTCGCGGATGGTCGTCAACCCTTCGCGATGCGGCGATTTCTGCGCCATCATAATCAGCACATCCCCCCGCTGTAGCGCAATCAGCTGTTCCGCCAGATTAATCCCGGTACGATTAAACGCCACCGACGGCAAGCCAATACGGCTGAGCAGACGCGCCGTGTAGTCCGCAAGTATCCCGGATGCGCCAATGCCAAATATCCCCCACCTGACGCGCCTCCACCAACAGTGCGACCGCCTGCGCAATCGCGTAACGGTTTTGCGGCGTAGACAGCACGTCGCAGGTGCGCTGATGCCCTTGCAGAACAAAATCAATGCTCGAATTTACATCGCAGGAAAGCGTATTCACCGTGGTCGTCATTTTCTCTTCCGAGGTGATACCCGGGCCAAACCAGTGTTCGATGGTCTGTTTTAAATCGCGCAGCCCGGCAAACCCCAATGCCTGAATCGCCCGGACAACCGTCGCGTCAGAAGTTTGAGTGGCGGCCGCAATTTCTATCGCCGTAAATTCCAGTACCACTTCCCGGTTCTCATGGATATAACGCGCCACCGCCTGCATCCTCGGCGAAAGCAGATGCGCCCGCGCCCGGAAGCGATCGCCGTAAAACATCAATACGATTTTTCACTTTCTTCGCCGTCAGCATGGTTATTTCCCCTCCGGTAAGTGGCGCCCGGCAATATGCGACTGTATCTGTGCAACCATCAGGCTGAGTGATGCAAAGGAGTTCGAAATCGCCTCTTCACGGGAGATCAAAACGTAGTGCCCGCGCTGGCAAGCGGTAAGAAACTCGCACCAGCCCGGCAACACGGCATCCATCGCGGCAATTTCATCCTGCGGCTTACCCACCGGTATCACCGCGCCAGGGTGGCAAAAACCAAAAATCCGCATCCATCTCTGGCAGACGCTCCGCGCTCACGTCAATCCGCCCTCCCGGCGGAATGCTGTCGATCAGTTTCGGGAAGGAAAACCCGGCATCGCGCCAGGACGCGTCCTAACGAATGATAGGTGTGCAACGCATTGATTTTTCCCTGGTTTGCCTGAATGACTGACACCGTAATGTGTTGGGTATCCACCGTGTGCTTCAACCGGTCAATCTCTTCCCGGTAGCGACGCTCCAGAATAGCCAATCGCGCCTGAGTTCCGGTAAGCTGCGCGAGCTTGCGGTAAATTTCCGGCGCGCCGCCGTCGAGATGATCAATGCTCACCGTCGGGGCGATTTTCTCCAGTTGTTCGATGGGCGTATGGCGACTCGGCTCGGTGATGATCAAATCGGGTTTCGCGGCGACAATCGCTTCAATATCAATGTCTGCCGTACCAATAAACTTTATTGTCGAATGATCAAAATCGACGCCGGTCAGCAGCGCGCCCGAACGCAGGAAATGGCTGCCGTCAGGACGCGTTCTGCCGTGGCTGGCGACCGGCGGAACGCCCAGCTCAATCAGCGGAATGGTGATATCAAGATCGTGTAGCGACACAATGCGCTGCGGATGCAGCGGCACGTTCACCACGCGTCCGAGATCGTCGGTAAAAGGCCGGGTGGCAACCTCTGCCTGTACAGAGCCCCCCAGCAGCAGCAACAGCGAAAAAAGTAAACGCATACACCCTCTTAAAAATTACAAACGATCCCGACGACGCCAGAGCAACAGTAAAAAGAAAGGGCCGCCGACCAGCGCAATCACGATCCCCGCCGGTATTTGCAGCGGCGCAAAGGCCAGACGCCCAATGGTATCCGTGAGCAGCACCAGCAGAGCGCCAATGAGCGCACTGCCCCACAGCAGCGCCATTTGCCCTCCGCGCAGGCAAAAACGCGCCATATGCGGCGCCATCAGGCCGACAAACCCCAGGCTGCCCACGCAGGAGACGCTGGCGGCGGTCAGAAAGACCGGCGCCATAAAACGCAGCAGCGCCAGATGAGACAGACGCACCCCGAGCCCGGTCGCGGTGTGATTACCCAGCAGCGCCACATCCGATGCTCTCGCCGGTCGCAAACAGCAGAACAGCCGCAGGCAACGCCCACCCCAGCGCCACCCACAGCAACGGCCAGGTGGCGGCATGCAGGCTTCCGGCCAGCCAGACCAGCGCCGTTTGCACATCGCGGACATCGGCTGTCGTCATAAAAACGCCCATTCCCGCAGCAAAGAACCACGAGACGCCAATGCCGATCAGCACAAATCGCGGGCGGGAGAAATCACGGGCCAGCAGCATGACCAGCGCGGCGACCAGTAATCCGCCAGCAATACCCGCCAGCGGTCGCCAGACCAGGCTGACCGACGGGAAGAGCAGCACTAACGCCAGTACCACCACGCTACTCCCCTCTTTTCACGCCGATAAGACCGGGGTCCGCCAGGCCGTTACGGGTAATCGACTGCATCGCCGCGCCAGCCAGCCCCAGCATTGCTCCACACAGCAGCGCCATCAGCAAACGCGGAAGACGGACATCCCAGACAACATACTGCTGCTGCTCCGTTAACGCCTGCGGAGAGAACAACGCACGCCCGATGGCGGAAGCCGGAACGGGAAGCGACCCTGCAACACGCCCGAAACCAGCAGTACGGCGGCCAGCGTGGCAAACCCCAGCACACACCACACCGTTTTCAGCCGGACAAGGCGTGAGAATTTCCCCACCCGCCATGCGCGCAGCCCGGCACGCCGCCAGAACAACGCTCATTTAAGAAATCTCGACGCAATGAAAATAAACACCGGCGCGCCGACCAGCGCGGTCATCACCCCTGTAGCCAGCTCCTGCGGGGCAAGCAGGGTTCGGGCAACAATATCCGCCAGTAGCAGCACAGCCGCCCCCAGCAGCGCCGCCAGCGGAGCATCTGGCGAATGTCTTCCGTCACCAGACGTCTGATGACGCCCGGAACCAACAGCCCGATAAAACCCAGCGGCCCGCGACGGATACCGCCGCGCCGCACAGCAGCGCAATGGCGATCATCGCCATCAGACGAATGCGCAGAATATTAACGCCCAACCCACAGGCCATCCGGTCGCCTAGCGCCAGAATATTCAGCCCCGGCGCTATCGCTACCCGCCAGTACAACGCCAACCAGCGACGGCAGGAGGGCCTGGCGTACTTTTTCCCAACTCATCCCCGCGAGATCGCCCACCAGCCAGGTGCGCATCGCCAGCAACGTCTGCTCATCCAGAATAAGGATTGCCGCCGTGAGCGACGACACCATCGCCGACAGCGCCACGCCGCAGAGCGTGACCTTCAGCGGCGTCACTCCGCCACGCCCGGCGGAAGAGAGCGCCATCACCAGCGAAAAGAGTGCCGCTGCGCCCCCTGCCGCAACCAGTGACTGACTGAGCCCCGCGACGCCCAGCGCGGTACACAGCACCACGGAGAACGCGGCCCCCGCATTCAGCCCCAGAATGTGCGGTTCGCCCAGCGGGTTGCGAATCAATGCCTGTAACAGAACGCCGGCTACGCCCAAAGCCGCGCCAACCAGCATGGCCGCAGCCATACGCAACAGACGCAGAGAGATAACGATTCGGTGATCAAAGTTTTTGGCATCGAAGTGAAATAACGCCTGAATGACGGTCTGCGGACTGACGGCACGCGCCCCGACGCCCAGATGAATCACCGCCAGCATAAACAGCAGCAGTAGCAAGACAGGAAGCGCCAGCAGAAATCGACCACGACGGCGGCCTGATGCGATGACCATAGCCGTCATTCTTCCGCTCCAGCCTTGGCACGAAACGGCATGAAGAACGGCTTTCCGGTCAACGGATTCACCGACATCTGCACATCGACGTCAAACACCGATTTGATCAGCTCCGGCGTACAGTGCTCTCCTTCATGTACGATCCCCTCCAGCCGTCCCTGTCTGAGAAAGACCAGCATATCGCCGTAATTCACCGCGAAATTGAGATCATGTAACACCACCACCACGGTACGACCATGATGGCGGGTCAGGGAGTGCAGAAGCTCAAGGATCTCTACCTGATAACGCAGATCGAGAAAGGTTGTAGGCTCATCCAGCAGAATAAACGGCGTTTGCTGCGCCAGCGCCATCGCAATCCAGCACCGCTGGCGCTGCCCGCCGGAGAGACTCTCCACCGGCAAATGGGCGAAGTCGCTTGTTCCGGTGAGCTGTAACGCCTGCTCTACGGCCTGTGCGTCATCATCGGTCCATTGCTGGAGAAAATTCTGCCAGGGAAAACGCCCGCGCGAAACCAGTTCAAAAACCGTTAATCCCTCCGGCACCAGCGGGGATTGCGGCAGGATGCCAAGCTGACGCGAAACCGCTTTGGTCGGCTGTTGATGAATCGCTTTACCATCAAGCAGCACGCTGCCGCCCAACGGCTTCAGCATTCGGGCAATCGTACTTAATAAGGTGGATTTGCCTGAGCCGTTCGCCCCGGCCAGCACCGTCATTTTACCTTGCGGGATAGTGAGGCAGACGTCATGCACGATGGCGTGCTGACGATAGCCAGCAGAAAGCTGTTTCAGCTCAATGCCCGTTCTGTGGGCGGTGTTTTCCACATGCTGTGGCATGTTCACTCCTGCGCCGTCGCAGCCTGGCAAAGCCAGCGCGCGCAGCCTTTCAAATAAAAATAAAACTCATTCTCTTTAAGATCTTGCTGGGTTGCGCTGTAGTAGTCAAGCAATTACGCCCTGTAGTTACATCACCGTACGCACGCAACAAAAACGCCGCAGAAAAAGACGAACAAACTTATAAAAACAGATAAATATCAATAAATTAAAAATTATTTTCCCGCAATAACACTACGGTTTTATGACGTTAACCCCGCTGTAGTTTCTTTTTCATTTTTACGTTTACTACTACAAACGCCCATGATTGAATGATTCTCAATTACACATCTGACGCCGTTTACGTTGGTTAAAAGATGGATAAAACGCATGGCTAGCAAGCCGGGCAATGAACTGGATAAACCTGTTTCCCCTCCCGTTTTTGGCAGGGTATTTTGCGGAATAAATAAAAGATGGCTAAGTTAACTCCTTATTTTTCTGGGATGAAAGGGCGAGCGCTGTGCTCCGCTCTGTTTTTGGGTATCACGACGGCTCCTGCGGTCATGGCGGCGGAAAAAGAAAACTCGCCGCTCAAAAATGAAGAGACGATGACCGTGCGCGCAGACGCCTCTTCTGCCGATCAGGCCGTCACATCAGGTTATCAACCGCTGAGTTCGTCCACCGCCACGCTGACGTCGATGCCGCTGCTGGATATCCCGCAGGTGGTCAATACCGTCAGCGACAAAGTGCTGGAAGATCAGCACGCCACAACGCTCGATGAAGCGCTGTATAACGTCAGCAACGTCGTGCAAACCAACACGCTGGGCGGAACGCAGGATGCGTTTGTTCGCCGTGGTTTCGGCGCGAATCGTGATGGTTCCGTGATGACCAACGGCCTTAAAACCGTATTGCCGCGCAGTTTCAACGCGGCCACATCGCGGGTGGAAGTGCTGAAAGGCCCGGCCTCCACGCTGTACGGTATTCTCGATCCCGGCGGCCTGATTAACGTCGTAACCAAACGTCCGCAAACGCAATTTGGCGGCTCGATTTCCGCCACCTCCTCCAGCTTCGGCGGCGGCACAGGTCAGTTTGACATCACCGGGCCGATTGAAGGCACCCAACTGGCGTATCGCCTGATCGGTGAATATCAGCACGAGGACTACTGGCGCAACTATGGCACTAACCAGAGCAGCTTCATCTCCCCTTCCCTGACCTGGTTTGGCGACAACGCGACGGTCAGCGTGCTCTATTCGCACCGTAATTACAAAGCCCCGTTCGATCGCGGCACCATTTTCGATCTCAATACCAAACAGCCGGTTAACGTGGATCGGAAAACCCGCTTTGATGAGAAATTCAATATCACCGACGGCGAATCGGATCTGGCGCAGCTCAATGCCGAATATCGCTTCAACAGCGCGTGGACGGCGAAGTTTGATTACAGCTTCAGCCAGGATAAATACAGCGATAACCAGGCTCGCGTGATGGCTTATGATTCCGCTACCGGGAACCTGACCCGCCGCGTGGATGCGACGCAAGGCTCCACCCAACGGATGCACGCGACCCGCGCCGATTTACAAGGAAACGTGGATATCGCTGGTTTCTATAACGAGATCCTGACCGGCGTCTCTTATGAGAATTACGATCTGCTGCGCACGGATATGATTCGCTGTAAGAACGTGAAAGGCTTTAATATTTACAATCCGGTCTACGGTACGCTCGGCAAATGCACCAGCGTCTCGGCCTCCGACAGCGACCAGACGATTAAGCAGGAGAGCTATTCCGCTTACGTACAGGATGCGCTGTATCTGACCGATAAGTGGATCGCCGTCGCCGGGATGCGCTATCAGTACTACACCGAATATGCCGGGAAGGGCCGCCCGTTCAACGTCAACACCGACAGCACGGATCAGCAGTGGGTGCCGAAATTCGGCATGGTCTATAAGCTGACCCCTTCTGTGTCACTGTTTGGCAACGTATCGCGCGCCTTTATGCCGCAATACTCTATTGCCAGCTACATTGGCGATCTGCCGCCGGAAACCTCTACCGCCTATGAAGTAGGGGCGAAATTCGATCTCTTTGACGGCATCACCGCCAATATCGCCCTGTTCAATATTGATAAGCGCAACGTGCTGTACAACGAAATCGTGGATGGCGAAACCGTGGCGAAAACCGCAGGGCGCGTACGCTCACAGGGGGTGGAAGTGGATGTCGCAGGCTCGCTGACGCCCAATACCAATATCATCGCCAGCTACGGTTATACCGCAGCGAAAGTCACGGAAGATCCCGATTACAAAGGGAAACCGCTGCCTAACGTACCGCGTCATACCGGTTCATTGTTCCTGACCTATGACATTCACAACGCCTTTATGGGCAATACGTTGACCATTGGCGGCGGCGGACATGGCGTAAGCCGTCGTTCCGCCACCAACGGCGCGGACTATTATCTGCCTGGTTATTTTGTGGCCGATGCCTTTGCAGCCTATAAGATGAAACTGCAATACCCGGTGACTCTGCAACTCAACGTGAAAAACGTGTTTGATAAAACGTATTACACCTCATCCATTGCTACCAATAATCTGGGTAATCAGATTGGCGACCCGCGTGAAGTTCAGTTCACGGTAAAAATGGAGTTCTGATCCTTCTCATCCAAATACCCTGTCAATTCTGGCAGGGTATTCCCGCTATTCCCTCACATTAAGATGAATAAACTCACACCGCCCAATGAACGCAAAAATGCGCGCCTCATCAACTTTCTTAACTGAACTGTATCAGATTTAACATTTTGTGATTTTTATCGCGGATAAATTTTAATCTTCCGCTATTTTTAAATTCCCTTTCACTCATGGAGGACGATGTAATGAAACACAAATCGTTTTATCGCCTCATTGCCGCAGGCGGTCTGCACTTCTGGTATAACCTCGATCCGCGTATTTCTAACGACTTTCCGCGTTAATTCTCCTTAGCCGTTCAACATCAATAAAAAATTAACTGAACACTACGTTTGGTCGGTATTTCTTGCGCCTGTTAAAGGCACAAAAATAACGTTCACGTAGCGCGACATGCTATTGGAGAAATAATATGAAACGTATTCCTGAGCCGTTCCGCATTAAAATGGTAGAAAACATTCGTATGACCACCTGGGACGACCGTGTTAAAGCGCTTGAAGAAGCGGGATATAACCCTTTTCTGCTCAGAAGCGATGATGTATATATCGACCTGTTGACCGACTCCGGCACTGGCGCAATGAGCGATCGTCAATGGTCAGGCCTGATGATGGGCGATGAAGCCTACGCCGGCTCACGCAACTATTACCATCTGTGCGACAAAGTAAAAGAGCTGATCGGCTACCCGTTCACGATCCCTACGCACCAGGGACGCGGCGCCGAGCAAATTCTGTTTCCCTGCCTGATTGCCCGCCGCAACGCTGAAAAACCGGTCTTTATTTCCAACTTCCACTTTGATACGACCGCCGCCCATGTCGAATTAAACGGCGCGAAAGCCATCAACGTGGTGACGCCAAAAGCGTTCGACACCACCTCATGGTACGACTGGAAAGGCAACTTTGATATCGACCTGCTCAACGCCACCATCGCGGAACATGGCGCAGAAAACGTCGCGGCGATTATCACCACCGTCACCTGCAACAGCTCAGGCGGCCAGCCGGTTTCCATCGCCAATATGCGCGAGGTGTATCAAATAGCGAAGCGGCACAATATTCCGGTGGTCATCGACTCCGCCCGCTTCTGCGAAAAACGCCTGGTTTATTAAACAGCGCGAAGAGGGATACGCGGATAAAACGGTGAAAGAGATCGTCCGTGAGATGTACCAGTATGGGGATATGCTAACCATGTCGGCGAAGAAAGATCCGATGGTCAATATCGGCGGGCTGTGCTGCTTCCGTGATGATGAAGATCTGTTCAACGACGTGCGCATTCGCTGCGTGCCGATGGAAGGGTTTGTCACTTACGGCGGGCTGGCGGGGCGCGATATGGAAGCGCTGGCGATCGGCCTCGAAGAAGGGATGAATGAAGATTTCCTCGCCTATCGGATTAACCAGGTGGAATACCTGGGGCGAACGGCTGCGCGAAGGGGGGATTCCAATCCAGTATCCAACCGGGGGCCACGCGGTATTTGTCGATGCGAAGCTGCTGCTGCCGCACATTCCGGCAGAACAGTTCCCGGCTCATGCGCTGAATAACGAATTGTACCTGGAAGCCGGGATTCGCAGCGTGGAAATTGGCTCTCTGCTGCTTGGGCGCGATCCGGCCACTGGCAAACAAAAACCGTCGCCAATGGAGTTACTGCGTCTGACGATCCCACGCCGGGTCTACACCAACGATCACATGGACTATATCGCGGATGCGTTAATCGCCGTAAAAGCCCGCGCCGCATCGATCAAAGGGCTGACTTTCACCTATGAACCGCCGGTGCTGCGCCACTTTGTGGCCCGGCTGAAACCGGTGAAATAACGTTCTGATACGCGCTCCCCTGCGGGAGCGCGATTCCGCTATTTAATACGATATTCAACGCATTCAGGCATGAGAAAAGCGGGATCGCCCTTTTCTCTGCACAATGACGGGCATAGCCACGCGAGGAAAACGCACTATGGCTACATTATCGGTCGCAAATAAAGCGCCGTCGCTGATCGGCGGGGCAATGATTATCGGTGGAACCATTATTGGCGCGGGCATGTTTTCTCTCCCGGTGGTGATGTCTGGCGCCTGGTTTTTCTGGTCACTACTGGCATTAATTTTTACCTGGGTTTGTATGCTGCATTCCGGGTTAATGATCCTGGAAGCAAACCTGAATTATCATATTGGCGCCAGCTTCGACACGATTACCAAAGACCTGCTGGGAAATCGCTGGAATATTATTTAACGGTCTGACCGTCGCGTTCGTGCTGTATATTCTGACTTACGCCTATATTTCCGCCAGCGGTTCGGTTATTCACCATACCTTTGCACAAATGGGGATCGTCTTTCCAGCCAGGCTCGGCGGGTTATTATTCGCCCTGGCGGTGGCGTTTATTGTCTGGCTAAGCACCCGGGCGGTGAGCCGTATGACAACCATTGTGCTGGGCGCTAAAATTCTCACCTTCTTTATGACGTTTGGCGGTTTGCTCTGGCACGTCCAGCCGACGATTTTTACTCAATACCGCTGAAGTCAGCCCCAGCTACCTGCCCTACGTCCTGATGACGTTGCCGTTCTGTCTCGCCTCATTTGGTTATCACGGCAACGTGCCCAGTCTGATGAAATATTACGGCAAAGATCCGTTGACCATCCGCCGCTGCCTGCTGCTGGGAACGTTGATGGCGCTGGTGCTGTATATCATCTGGCTGGTCGGTACGATGGGGAATATTCCGCGTCCGGCGTTTATTGAGATCGCCGAAAAAGGCGGCAATATCGACGTGCTGGTACAGACGCTGAGCGGTTTTGCTGAACAGCTCAACGCTCGATCTGCTGCTGACCGTCTTCTCCAACTTTGCCGTCGCCAGTTCGTTCCTCGGCGTTACGCTGGGATTATTTGATTACCTCGCCGATCTCTTCAGGTTCGACGACTCGCCAAAAGGACGTTTCAAAACTGCGCTGGTCACGTTTCTTCCGCCCATCACCGGCGGTTTAATCTGGCCAAATGGGTTTATCTACGCCATCGGTTTTGCCGGGCTGGCCGCCACCGTCTGGGCGGCGATTGTCCCGGCGCTGCTGGCGCGCGCATCGCGCAAACGCTTTAACAGCCCGCACTATCGGGTATGGGGAGGCAACGCGATGATCGTCCTGATTTTATGCTTTGGGGCAGCTAACGCGCTTATCCATATTCTATCCAGCATTAACCTTCTGCCGGTATACCGGTAGTACGCCGTGCGCGGCGGCATAAAATAAAAAGGGAACCGCCGGGTTCCCTTTTCAGCACTGGTGACGCGCCGGGCGAAAGTCTAAAAGATCCCTTTCTGACGCACTTTACTCATCTTCTGCGTTGGCGCATCTACGGTACTGAGATCGACTTCTTCAGCATTTACGGATTTAGCCGGTTCCGCCGTTGACGTGCGCCCCGTCACGCGCAGCTGTTGCAACAGCAGATGCTGCTGTTCCAGCAAGACTTTGAGCTGGGCGACCTCTTCGCGCAGTTTTGCCGTCTCCTCATGCTGCGTGTTATCCGATGGCGCTGCGGCGACCTGCTGTTTTTGCAGGGTCTGCGCCATCAGCGTACGCATTTGCGCCAGCTGCTGTTCGCTGAAGTCTTTCTCTTTTTCTGCATCGCCATCGCCGGTCATGAGGGCGACGGGCAGCAAATTGCTCTCCTGCAATTCCGCGCAAAGGGATTCGAGGCTCAAACCTTCCCGGCTCAGGGATTCTGCAACATGGCTGCACAATTGCGGGTTGAGAAGATGCAATTGCAGGCCGGACAGATAGATATTGCGATGAAACTGGCGGATCTCCATGTTGGCGTCATTGACGTCGCTCCCGTCCCGCTGCACTGCGCCATACCATTTTTTTAGTTGCAGCATCGCGCGCAAATCCGCGCGCGATCGCTCTGGCGACAAATGCAATGAGAGGTTAACACGGCGGATCTGCCTGTTACTCATCGTCGCCTACCTCAACCATTTGCGGCGAATCAATCTGCTCAACGCCTGACTCAGCATGGTACAGGCAGATCTCGCGAGAGAGCGCGCTTTGCGGGTTGTCGAGCGTCACCACGCGATCGCCGAGCGTCGAATAGGCCTGGCGCAGAGCGGATTCGATCAGATGCGCGCCGCCGCCAACCAGATAAACGCGGTTAGGGTTCTTAGCGAATTTCTTCGCTTCATAAGCCACCTGATCGCCAAGCTCCTGAATCTTGATCTCGATCCGTTCAAGGATCTCGTCAATCCGCGATTCATCGTTGATGACGCTTCTGACAAAATCCAGATCGTTGCGACGCTTAATCAGCTCGTTCGCCACCAGGTAGCTGGAGTCGCTGTCCGCCGCCGCCAGTAATTTACGCGTGGCGTCCGTCACCATCGCCACGCCGATTTCGTTGTTGCCGTAAATTGCGGAAACATCGTCAAACTCGCCGACAATCACCCCCATATCCAGCGTTGTCCCCGCCGCAGTCGATGACCAGCGACTTGGTGAATTCATTCACGTTGGAGTTAAGCAGATGCGACAGCGCCGCAGGCAGGCTCTCCGGCATAACATGCACATCAACGATACGGAACAGCTCGCCTTTATTCAGCGAGATCTCACGCATCAGGTTGCGACGTTTCGCTTCGATGCGCTCATCGTTACGCTGGCAATCGTCCGGCTTGTAGAATTGCGTAATCGGCAGTGTGACGATAACTTCAACGTCACGCGGCGTCAGGCCGGTTTGCAGCAGCGCATGATGAACCGCCAGCAGATTCAAATCGTCATACTGGTATTCGATGTGCGTCGTGGAAAGCGCTTTATCCGAGGTCGCATCATAGGTGTATTTCGTGGTGCCGATGGTGTAGTTGTATACCGACTGACCACGCAGCAGCGCCGCGCTTTTCCAGTCCTTACGGAAGGAGTTCGGCGAAACAACGGTCTTCAGCGTACCGTTTTCAATCCAGCTAATTTTCACATTGGTTGAGCCATCATCAATGGCGAATTTCATACGTGTTGCGGTCATGGGTTTTAACTCAATCTAAGGGTCATTTTTACAGCGTCGCCTCTTCCGTCAGAATGCGGCGAGCGCCGAGGTAATGCGATTGCCAGAAATCATCTGAAAGCTGGCTAATGCGGATATTTAGCCCGCTACGCGGGGCCTCAATAAACTCATCGTTTCCAAGGTAGACGCCAACATGGTCGGCGCCCGGTCGCTGGTTAATGTTAAAAAACACCAGATCGCCGCGACGGAGTTTATCTACGCGAATATGTTTAAGAGTGGGGTCCTGATACATGCCGTTTGCCGTGCGGGGTAGCTTGCGCTCCAGCACATGATTGAAGGCGTAGAAAACCAGGCCACTGCAATCAAATCCTTCCAGCGGATTTTTACCGCCCCAGACATAGGGCTTACCTAACTGGTCTTCCAGACGCTTGATGACGGTATGTAATCGGGACGCCAGTTTCGGGCTGATGCGCCCCCGTTTTGTCCTTCCCTTTGCGCGCCTGACTCCACAGCATGTCGGAGCCGCCCAGGCTACCGGGCTGCCAGCGGGCATGCATTGCCAGCATCTCGCGGTTTTTTAGTGCGGTCAGCCAGTTTTTTCGCCGTTTCCCGCTGCTTTTGTTCCGGCGTTAACGGTACGACGGCAGTCCGTTTTTTCACTTTCGCCATCAGCCGCTCGCGATTTTTTTTCCGCATCTGCAACGCGTTTTCCTGCTGCGTCATACCCGCTTCTACAGGCTTCGGCTTTGCGATGCTGTAGCCAGTCGGCATCAGCAATAACAGGATGAGAGAAAAAAAAGGTACCTGGCGGCACAGAACATGCCGGGCAGGTACAAAACGGACAGAACGGATGAAACGTTTCACAGCAATAACGATCTGATTAATGGTTTTTCGTCAGTTTATCGGTCAGCGGTTTAATGACTTTTTTCGCCATGCTGCCCAAAGAACTGGTACAGAGAATCACTGGCGGAATGCGTCAGCACCATAATTTCAATGCGGCGGGTTCGCGGAACTCAGCGGATGTTGCGGGTCAAGCAACATCTGATCCGCCATGCCGCTCACTTGCAGAATTTTGCTTTGATCCAGCCCCCGGTGGTCAGAACCGCTCGCGCCTGCATGGCGCGTTCGCCGGACAAGTTCCAGTTGTTATAAAGCACCTGATCGCGAAAACGCGTGGCATCGGTATGGCCGGTGATGATGATCTTGTTGTCGATCTTGTTCAGCTCCGGCGCGAACTCCGTCAGTAAGCGTTTGAAAAACGGCGTCAGGATTGCGCTACTGCGCTGGAACATCTCGCGTTTTTGATCGTCCGAGACCAGAATACGCAGCCCCTGCGGCACAATTTCCATTTTCAGGTTGGCTTGCGCATCGTACGTCGAGGTGATTTTCATGATAATGCGCGCCAGATCTTCAATTTCATTACGCGAGCGGGCGTTCACGTCGTCCAGGCTTTCCGTCTGTTTCGCCTGCTGAGCAACCTGCTTCTCCGCATCGGTCAACGGTTTTGACGACTCTGCCGTTTTCGACGGTTTAGGCGTTTTCGGATGACGGCTGTCAATCAGCGAAAGCTGCCCGCCCTGCCCCTCTTTTTGCGTAATGGGCGTTAATGAGTTGCCTTCAAAGACCGACTCGCCATTAAGCATGGAGACAATCTCTTTACGTTCTTCTTCCGTTACCGCGCCCATGATCCACAGCACCATAAACAGCGCCATCATTGCCAGCGTGAAGTCTGCGAAGGCCACTTTCCAGGCGCCGCCATGAAATTCATCATGGCTTTTACGCGAGGAGCGTTTGATGATCGTGGTATGTTCTTTGCTGCGGTTACGCATCAGGCATCACCCATCATCTGGTTTACCCAACCGTCCAGCGTCGCGAATGTCGGTTTCGTGTCCATCGGCAGCATTTTGCGCCCGGCATCGACCGCCAGCAGCGTCGGCTTACCGGCAACGTGGTTCACCAGTACGGTACGCACGCACTCCAGCACCGAGATTTGCTTTTTGGTGCGTTGCTCCATAGCGTTCGCCACCGGGTCCATCAGGCAGTAACAGAAGAATACGCCGAGGAAGGTTCCCACCAGAGCGGCCGCAACCTTCACACCGATGACCGCAATAGAGCCGTCAATGGATTGCATGGTAATGATGATGCCAAGTACCGCCGCGCAGATGCCGAATCCAGGCATCGCTTCCGCAGTACGTTGCAAAGAGCGGGACGGTTGCAGAAGGTTCTCTTCCATTGCCACCAGTTCCTGTTCGAGAATCCCTTCCAGCTCGTGCTCGTTGATTTTCCCCATCGCCATCAGGCGGAAGTTATCGGAGATGAACGTCACCAGCGCTTTGTCGTGCAGCATTAGGGGGTATTTCTGGAATAACGCGCTGTTTTCCGGTGCTTCGATATGCTCATCCAGCACCTTCAGGCCGCCGTCCTGCACCAGTTCCAGCAGTTCATACAGCAGCATCAGCAGCTGGCGCTGATACTCATCGGTATATTCGTTTTTGCGCATAATGCCGCGAAACTGACGGTACATTTCGCTCAGCACCGCTTTGGGGTTCGCCAGTACCATCGCCCCCAGTCCCGCGCCAAGAATAATGATGATTTCACCCGGCTGCCAGAATGAGGCGAGGTGTCCGCCTGACAAAATAAAGCCGCCGACAACACACCCCATGATGATGAGAATACCTAAGAATTTCTGCATAAACCTTTCACTTCTGGAAAAAAGACTGAATTTTTTGCGCAATGATTTTATTGAGCTGACATACCCTGGCCTCGGTTAAATTGAGGACCAGCGCAATTTCCTTCAGGCTCATTTCATGCTGGTAATAGAGCGTGAGAATAAGTTGCTCACGCTCATCAAGACTCGCCAACGCGTTGCGTAACGTTCTGCTGACGATGATCTCTTCTTCAAGCGGACGGCTATCCAGCGCCCCCGCATATACGTCATTACCCAAAAGATCGTCGAGACTCTCCAGCGTTTTGGCGCAATCGAGTAAGAGATATTCCTGATACTCTTCAGCCGTAATGGAAAGATGGTGGCTGATATCCTCAAAGCTGGGCGTACGCCCCAGCTGACGCGCAATCTCGCGGATCGCGTCATTGAGCTTATGCGTTTTCTGTCGCAAACGACGCGGACGCCAGTCAAGCAACCGCAGCTCATCCAGTACCGCGCCGCGAACGCGTTGTATGGCATAAGCGGCAAACTGCTCATCAGGATGACCGTAACGGCGCAACGAGGTTAATAACCCCATTAGCGCGATCTGTTCCATATCATCCCGATCAATAACGCTACTGGTCTGGTAAGCGAGTTGCTTCACCACTTTGTTGACGAGCGGCAGATACGTGCTGACATAGCGCGCTTCATCCGCAGGCGTCAGCGTTTCACTTGCGATAAAATCCATCATGTCCAATACGGCTTATCAATCACTGGAAGACCATTTTGCTGATGATGACGTCATCAAAGGGGACGTCCATCTTCAGGCTGTCGAATCTGGCGGCATAGGCGGCTTTGAGTTTGTCGTGCAGGTTGCTGACGCTTAGCGCACGCACGGCGTCATAGTCCATTTCGGAAAACAGATTGACGGTCGCTCCACGAATCGCAGGGATCATGTCTTGCGCCGTCCGCGCGTTTTCCGCGCTCATGGTCGCCAGGTTCAGTTCCAGCATCAGATAACGCTCCGCATTACCTTTCCCTTTCAGGGTGATGAGGATGTTTTTAATTTCCACGAACTCCACCTGTTGCGGCGTGGAGGATTTAAATAAGCTCGTCAACGGATTGCTCTCCGATGCCGTGTCCGCGCGAAGTAGCCAGGTGCCGGCAACGGTTAAACATGCCGTCAGTAAAGCGGTAACCAAAGCGATCGCCAGCCCAAAGGAGATTGTTTTTGCGTTCATAAATGTCTTTTTGTTAAACGGTCAGTAATACCGAATCATCTTCACGGCGGGTGCTTTCTGATTCCGGCAGACCTGCCGCGATCTCATCTCCCGCCTGAATGATGGCGTGTTGTTGTGCGAACTGCTGTTCTTTGCCCTGCTGCTGCCCTGACTGAGAGGAGACCTGCACGTTTACCTGAACAAAGTTCTGTTCGGTCAGGCTCTGGCGCAGATCGTTGCTCGTTTGCTGAAGCGCACGATAGACCTCAGCATGGCTGGCGTTGATTTGTACCTGTACACGCCCGTTATCAAGCTGCAACGAGATGTCGATCTTGCCCATTTCAGGCGGATCGAGACGGATAGTGGCGTGCTGGATCTGGTTCTTCACCTGAAGTTGCAGACGATCGCCCAACGCGCTTTGCAACTGCTGCGTCCAGCGGGAGGTTTCCGTATCAAGTTTTAATGTCGAGGTATGCGCAGACATTGCATCAGGCGTCACCGCCGCCGTTGGCGTCGTGGAGACAACGGAGACCGGCTGCGCATTCACTGTCGGCGTCGCCACAGCGACTGCGGTCATAAGCTGCGGCGTAATGTGCTGCAACCCTGCGGTTGGCGTCTGCGGCGACTCGGTCGCAGGCGTTACGTTAACCCCTGCCGCCAGCGTCGGGCGCAGCGTTGGCGATAACGCCCCCTTATCCTGCAACTGTCCCGCCAGTAACGGCTGCGTCTGCAACGTCAGCGCATTCATCTCGTTTTGCGAACGACCCGCGTAGCTGACGGGTTTAACCAGCATCTGCCCGGTCATCAACAGCGCCTGCAACAGCTGCTGCTGCGCATCGTCTTTCAACGGAGAGGCATCCTTCTGATGCCGATCGCCCGTATCGTCCTCGTCCTGCACGCTCACCGGCTGCGCGCTGACGGTAATCCCCAGGGCATTTTTGCCCCTGCCCGCCCATCAGCGTGCTGACAACATTCATCAACGCATCGTTGAATCCTGGCTGCGTCTGCCCGGCAGATGACTGAGCGCCGCTCTGCCCGGCGATCGTCTCCGCCTGCATCGGCAAACCGGAAGCGTGCCCCGCATTTTGAGAAAGATTGAGAATATCCATTACCCCATATCCTCTGCGTCCATAAACGCGGCATACGCCGTCGCACCTTCACGATTGCGCATGGCGAGCGCCATTTTGTTCGCGATAATGTCGCTCTGCCCCTGACAGTAATCGCGCACCTGACGGTGAATCTCCCGCAGCTCGTCCAGGGCTTTGCTGTCTGCCGCGTCCAGGGGTTTACCCCGGACAGCGGTAAGCAATTCAGCAATCTTCAGGTCAACATTCCGTACGGCAGACCAGTTATGGTCGGCTGCGGCCTGGCGTAACGCCTGCATCAGCGTTCGCATCGTCAACGCATAGCTCATGTTCCCTGACCCATTTTTTCCCAGCCGTCCTGAATATTGCCGAGGATAAACTTCCACCTCTTCAATATTTTCGACAGACAGCTTGTGGCTGGCGTCATAGAGGCGGTAAACGCAGTAGTCATAAAGATTCGCCAGACTTAATGCCAGCTCGCCGCCTTTTTCAAAATCCAGCGCGCTGGTCAGCGCGTTCAGGATGTCGATGCATTTATTAATGCTTTGCGCCTTACGTTCGTAGCGACGCGCCGCAATATGGCTTTTCGCGCGTACCAGTTCATCCATCAGGCCATTGAACAACATCAGCACTAACTGATGCGGATTCGCTGCTGCGGCCTGAATCGCCAGGTCAGATTGGTGATAGAGGCCGAAGCCTTCCTGCTCGTTACCGTACATTGAAAGTTAAATTCCCTAAGAATTAGCTAAACATACTCATGGTGTTATTCATCTGCGTCATGAATCGACTGCAACTGCGTGAACTGCTTCAGGTAGCGGTTATAGGAGGACTCATAACGCGTGTTCATTTTTTCGGTTTTGGTGTCGATGTCGCGCTGGCTGTCTGTCGGAGCGTTTCCTGGCGACCTTTTAATAAACCGGTGCTGGTGTTCAGGTATTTATCCAGCGATTTATCCATCGCTTTAATCAGCCCGTTATTCCCGTTGAAGAAATCAGCGACCGATTGGCGGATTTGATTTCAGTTGCTCATTGGAGCGTGTCGGCGGTCGATCGACAGCTTGCCGTCTTTGTCGGCAGTAATGCCGAACTTCGTCATGTTTTGGATCGCCGAAGGTGCCACGCAGGCATGTTGCTCAGATCGTTGGTTAACGAGGAGATACTGGCATCACCGGCAAACGCGCCGCGCGAATCAGAGCTGCTGCCGGTCGCCGTCAGCCCGGAGATGGTGTCCTGCAACGTGTTATAGGCATCGATAAAGGCCTGGATTTGCTCCTTTGTCCCCGTGGCATCCGTGTCGACTGAAATAACCAGCGGCTTGTTGGCTTCGGTGGTGCCGGTCAGTTTGATCGAAACGCCGTCTACCAGGTTATCCAGGGTATTGGAGCTGCTGGAGTAAACGGTGCTGGAAATCGCCAACGGTGAATTTGGCATCTTTACCGGCGGTAATCACATTCTCGCCATTAAAGATATCCTGACCGTTGGTCATGCCGCTGGTATCCAGTTGAATATCGTATTTCTCGCCGCTCTGATCGCTGCTCATCATCAGCGTCACCTTGCCATCAATACGCATCAGCGAAGCGGTAACGCCGTTCTGACCGTCGTCAGAGGTCGCGGTGTCAGACGCGCTCGGGAAATCCGCATTATTGATGGCGTCGGCAAAATCAGCGAGGCTGTCTAAATCATCCATCTCAATTTCAAGGCTCTCGCCGTTGAGATTGATCTTCAGCGTACCGCTGGCGTTTTTAATCGCCTCATCATCAAGCCCGTCAAACCCTTTCTGCTGCGCAGAAGCCAGTTGGGTGACGTTCAGGCTGTATGTCCCTTTACGGGCAGACGCGCTGGCGGTGATGGTCGCGATCCCTTCCTGGTTCATGGTCGCGGTATTTTTCAGCACGCTGGTGCTGGAGGAATTCAGCCCGGTGATTGCCGAACGGAAATCCGACAGGGCGGTACGCAGCGAGGAAAGCGCTTTTTTCTGCGCTTCCAGCGTGGAAGTCTGTGATTTCAGCGAGGTTTGCAGCGCAAGAATGTCATAGCCTGCCAACTGTGTGGCCAGTGTCGTTGGATCAAAATCAGACATAGTGGGTTTCTCCGGGCACGCGCGCCGCTTTCAACATACAGTAGATAAAGCAACTATCGTGCCAATTTTTTAGTAAGTGTTTTTCAATGAGTTACGTAAGAGGAGGAATGTCCCCTTCCGCAATTTCCGGCAGAAGGAAGCGCATTGCCGGATACAAAAACACCGCCATACAGCGGTGTTTTAGGGGGCAGATATCCGCGAAGGATTAACCCAGCAGAGACATCACCATGCTGGACATGCTGTTGGACTGTTTCAGCATGGACATGCTGGTTTGCGCCAGCATCTGGTTACGGGTCATAGAGGAGGCTTCGCTGGCGAAGTCCGCATCCTGAATATTGCTCAGCGCCAGATCGGTGTTGTCTTTCATGTTTGCCAGGTTGGCCGCGGTGTGGCCCAGACGGTTAATGCTCGCACCCATTTTGGAACGCACGGCGCCGACGTCATTCAGCGTAGTTTCCAGGTTGTTCATCAGATCTTTCGCGCCGGCAGCGTCAGTAATGTTGATGCCGCTGGCCGAGTAGTAGCTGCTGCTTGTATCGCTAATCGTGCCAAAACCGCCGCTGGCATCAATCAGCGAGTCGGTGCCAGAACCTTTCAGCTCTTTAGACAGATCAACCTGCATGGTTTCATCGGTGGAAGAGCCAATCTGGAAGTTCATCGCTTCGCCAAACTTACCGGAAGCGCCGAACAGTTTGTCACCTGCATAGGAGGTGTTGTTCATGATGTTCTGCAACTCAGAGTTCAGGTCGTTCAGCTCGGCGTTGATGGCATCGCGGTCTTTGGTGGTGTTGGTGTCGTTCGCTGCCTGGGTGGCAAGGTCTTTCATGCGGTACATGATGTTGCTCACTTCGTCGAACGCACCTTCGGAGGTCTGTAGCAGCGCAGTGGCATCAGAGATGTTGCGCTGTGCAACGGCCATGCCGTTGGTCTGGCCCTGCAAACGGGTGGCAATCTGTAGACCCGCCGCATCGTCCGCTGCGGAGTTAATACGCTTGCCAGTACCCAGACGTTCCATTGCGGTGGACAGCAGATTGTTGGATTTATTCAGGGCATTGGTGGATGCCATGGAAGAAGCGCTGGTGAAAATAGAAAGCGACATAGATATTCCTTATTCATTCAGGTCATTCATTCGTTGTACTGACTCAAAACGACACATCCATTTCGAAAATTAAATCCGACGACGTTCGAATGACCATTTTTCAGGCAACCCGGGGAAAAATGGCGAAGAAAGACGGCAAAAAGGAGCTGCACTGCAACAGCAGACACAAAAAAAGCCGCACCCCGTGCAGGATGCAGCGTCATAAGAACACATCGCCTGCCTTTCCAGGCAAGCGGCGGCTTACTGTTAACCCAGCAGAGACATCACCATGCTGGACATGCTGTTGGACTGTTTCAGCATGGACATGCTGGTCTGCGCCAGCATCTGGTTACGCGTCATGGAGGAGGCTTCGCTGGCGAAGTCCGCATCCTGAATATTGCTCAGCGCCAGATCGGTGTTGTCTTTCATGTTTGCCAGGTTGGCCGCGGTGTGGCCCAGACGGTTAATGCTCGCACCCATTTTGGAGCGCACGGCACCGACGTCATTCAGCGCCGTTTCCAGAGAGTTCATCATCGCCGTAGCGTCGGAGGCGCTCCCGATGTTGATACCGGAAGCGGTGTTGTTCCAGTCACCGATACCCGAGAAACCGGAAGCGCTAAACAGGCCACTCGCTGTACCGCCCAGTTCATCACCCAGGCTCACGGTCATGGTTTCTCCAGAGGAAGAACCAATCTGGAAGTTCAGGGAATCGGCAAATTTACCGCCAGTACCGAATAATTTATCGCCTGCATAAGACGTGTTGCCCATGATGTTTTTCAGTTCGGCATTCAGGTCGTTCATTTCAGCGTTGATGGCATCACGGTCTTTGGTGGTGTTGGTGTCGTTCGCTGCCTGGGTGGCGAGATCTTTCATGCGGTACATGATGTTGCTCACTTCGTCGAACGCGCCTTCTGCGGTTTGCAGCAGTGCGGTGGCATCAGAGATGTTACGCTGCGCAACGGCCATGCCGTTGGTCTGACCCTGAAGGCGAGTGGCAATCTGCAAGCCCGCCGCATCGTCCGCTGCGGAGTTGATGCGTTTGCCGGTGCCCAGACGCTCCATTGCGGTAGACAGCAGATTGTTGGATTTATTCAGGGCATTGGTGGATGCCATAGAAGAAGCACTGGTGAAAATCGAAAGCGACATAATATATTTCTCCTTGGATTACCTGTCTGTTTTATCAGGTTCTTGTCGTTGCTGACTGATAAAAACGACCCACCACAACGAAAAATTAAATTCATTTAATGAAAATTTATTTAAAGATTTGTCACCCTCTTTTTTCAAGACGAAAATTATCCAATTAATTATTCTTATTATACCATCCTCAATAAACCACCTTTAGCCCGGCAATAAAACCAACCCCATAATTATTCAATCAGGCGACACAAACGATAAAAAAATTAACTCCGCTCCTTTATTTTTTCTTGTTTATTGTTTTAATCTGCCAAAAAATATACCCACACCCCATGAAAGGAGATTGATGAACACAAATTTTTCACATTCGCAGGGCCTGATTTTACATAAGGATCTTTTAACTATTTCGATTAACTTTTAATCAGAAGAATTAATAATAAGGCGAATCTTTCACTGCAAATGAGGTTGCACATCACATTTTTATCGCGTAAAAAGAGCGCCAGGAAAAGATGATTCCGCGATAATCAGAACAACAGCAGGCCGCTGGTGTCTTGTTTCTGAGTGCTGTTCAGGCTGAAAAACAAACTCAGCCATCGGCAAAAGCGCTTTTCGTTTCCTCACCTCCCGCAGGCAAGCGGCATTCATTAAGAATTTCAAATGGAATTAACAGATAGTCAACATCCGTGTTCAGGCTATATTTTCTTGCGATATTTAGCCGTTGCATTTACTGGGGTGGTATATCCATCGATGAATAAATGAATAAACGCTATTACTCCGTTAATAACTGGCTGGTTGATATCCCCTCGGGATCTATTCTCCATTTAACAACAGGGGAACGTAAACGTCTGGGAGAATATCAACTCAAGCTCCTTGAAACGCTCATGCAAGATGCGGGAAAGATCTTTACGCGTGAAGAACTCACCACGCTGGTCTGGGAACGCCGCGTCATCGGTAATAACAGTCTGCCCAATGCCATCCACGCGCTGCGTACGGCACTGGAAGACGACGGCAAAAAGCAAAAAATCATCAAAACCATCCCTAAAAAAGGGTATTTGCTTGAGCCTGATTATTGCTGCTTTATCGAAAAAGAAGAGAGCGAGGTTCGCGACCCCGAAGAAAATCATCTTCCGCTGGAAGAAAACGCCCCCTCCGATTTAGCCGGGGAATATGAGGTTGTCGACGAGACGTCACTTCCTGTCGCGGAACAAGTGAACGATATCGTCCGCGTAACGCCGCCTGCAACGACCAGGCCAGTGAAAAAATCCATCCACTGGACCACCGTGTTTTTACTGCTCGCGCTGACGGCGATCGGCAGCATACTCTTTACCGGCTGGTACATGAAACTGAAAGGCCATGAGCATCTGGTCGCCCAGGAGATACAGCCTAACGTTTACAGCAACATCAACCTGTATTCCATTGGGACGAGCAGCGAGCCGTCTTATGACGCCAATAACTTGTACACCAAGCTGAAAGACACTTTTTATACCATTAATCAGCAGATCAAAATGCAGTCAGTCAGGATGAGCGTCTACTTTAGCATCACCAATTCATCGCTGAACTACACGTTCGCCCTTACCAGCCAGTGCGACAAAAAGCAGTTAGCGATGACGATTTATCACTGGCGTATCGATCCGACACGGCTGAACAACCTGATTATGCGTGAAACCCGGAGAAAACTGAATGAAATGGCAACATGCAAAGAAAGTTAATATTTTGATTTTGTTGAGTATTTCCGTGCTTCTCGCCATCGCATTCGGCACCAGCACCCTCACAGGCGGCGCAGAGCGACCCAATACGGATGTGGAAGGGACTTTCCAGCTTGGTTTCTATGACCTGATGTCGCAGACGAAAGAAATTTATAATTCGCGGATGAAAACAACGAAAGGCACCATTCTGGCGACCATTACCAGCCCTGATGACAATCGTTTCGTACTAAAGGAAAAATTTACGCCGACGTCAGGGAAAAACGGCAAACTCTATTTTTACCTGACACCCATCTACTACACCACCACGCACAAGGGGCTGATGATAGATGGTCTGGTCGATATGCTGATGAACACCAATTTCTGGATGGAGCCGCTGGCATTTAACGGGCAACCGTTGGTAGTAGGGCAAAGCGGGTCGATTTTTCTCTACCCTATCCAGCAGTAAGTCAAAACCGGAGGCGGAGGCCCGCTTCCGGTTACGATAATCACCCCAGCAAATTTTTTACCGTCGCCAGCCTGACGTTTGCCTGCGCGCCCAGCGCCCTGGAGAGGGTGCTGTAGCTGCTGGCGCTGCTCGCCAGCGCTTCCCCCAGGCCGCGCGCGGTTTCCCGGGCCTGCGCCGGGCTGTATACCGTCGCCATATCATTGATGCGCGACGCCACGCGCTCCTGCTGTTGACGAAGCCTGCTGCGCTGGGTGGTAATGTGCTCCAGCGTATTTTGCAGCTTTACCTGGCTTTCCCTTTCCCGACGCGTCGCCAGCGAAACAACCTCATCACTGCTTGCCGTTTCCGCCTGTGGCGTGAGCAACGTAAACGCATCGGCGGGGAAATGTCTGCCCTCTCCGCGCACGGTGAGCTGTTGGCTGACCCGCTCCCAACGGCTTTCATCCACGCTGAACATCAGTTGCCCGTTTGCCGTCTGACGCGCATGAATCCCCAGACGGCCCAGCCCCACATTCAACTGGGTCAACGTCTGACGCGGCGTCGCCTCTTCCGGCAAAGAAATGGCGGTCATCTCACGCTGTCGCCCGCCCAGTGAAAATACCAGCGTTTCTCCCCCCGGCTGGCTGAGAAGCCTCTCACTGCCGGGAAGCGTAAAGTTAACCGTGCTTTTTTGCTCCAGCGACGCGGTCAGATGGCGATCGACAGTGCCGCCGGAAAGCTGCGTCCGACGCATCAAATGCTTTTGCAGCGTATTCGCCGGCTGCGTCGCATCGCCGCGAAGCGACGACTGACGCACCTGCAACAATTGTGTTTCCGTCTGCGCCAGATAGCTGTCAGCCTGCTGCACTGCCGTGAGTTGTTGATTTAGCTGTACGTTGTAGCGCATCGGACGGCGGGACAACAGCGCCGATTCGGGGAACGCATTGCGGGTCGCGGTGATTTCTGGCGCGTTGACGCGGCCGACCGTTTGCGGCGCATCAATGCTTCCGCGCCCGGTTGCGGGCGCAGAAGTCGTAAGGGACGTTGTTTTTAAACCTACCTGCATAACAATTACAACAGACTAAACAAGTTAAGCTGACTCACCATACTGTAAGCCTTATTAGTGATCTGCACCGACTGCGTATACAGTTGCAGGTTGATACTGGTGGTCGCCCAGTCCGTTTCGGACAGGTCCCGTACAACCTGATCGTTCGCAAGGCTGACATCGCTGTGCGCATCGCTGAGCAGCGTCAGGCGGTTCTGACGACCGCCAAGATCGGTGAAGAGGCTGGAGATGTTATCGCTGGTATTTTGCGCGACACCGATCATCTCCTCCAGTTCGTCTTTATAGTCAGCGTAATTCGCGTTCGGGTCCTGCATTTTGTCGCTGAGCGCTTTCAATTTATTCAGCATCTCAAGGTCGTTTCCTGAACCGGAGAATGCCTGAGCAACATGGGTGTTTTCCGTAATAGAGACGCCGTTCGCGACAATCGTTTCGCGGCTGCTGTCATTGCCGCCATACACATACTGCCCTTTCGCCTCATCCCACGTTACCGTCTGGCTGTCAGTCTGCGTGCCGGAAAACAGATAGCTGCCGTTTTCATTTTTAGCGTTCAGGGTGGCGACCAGCGAATCCAGCATTGAAGAAAGCTCCATGCCGTAACCCGCCATATCTTTCTGGCTGAGCGTACTGTTATTCGCCAGCTTCAGCTTATCGCCGACCGCCAGCATCTGGTTACTGAGCGCGGTGATGTTCGACTCCTGAATCGACAGCGCGCCGCTCAGGCTGGAAATATTGCTCTGATACTGTTTAATCGCAGACTGCTCACGGTTCAGTTGCACCAGACGACTTGCGGAAACAGGATCGTCAGACGGCACATTAATACGCTTTTGCGTCGACATCTGCTCCATCAACTTACTGATACGCGTGCCGTTAACGCCTAATTGCGCCAGCATGGCATTTGAGTTGTAAAGACTACTAATACGCATAATTTAAATTCTCTGATGGCGCTTAAAACATCCCCAGCAGGTCGCTGAAGATCTGATTTCCGGTGGAGATCACCTTCATGTTCGACTGGTAAGCCTGCATGTAGATCTGTAGATTAATCGCCTCTTCATCCTGGTTTACCGCGCTCAGGTTATCGCGCTGATTCTGCGCCTGGTCGCGCACCGTCGACGCCGCTTCCATTTCTGTTTTGCTCTGCTTACTGGCAATACCGATAGTGGAAATGATCGCCGCAGCCCCTTCGCTCAGGCTCATATTTCCCAGACCCGGAATATCCGTTTTCTGGTTTTTCAGTTCGATCAGCGCCTTCAGGTTATCGCCGTTGCCCGGTACGCCCGTGCCGTCGTCGGCCTGGATGCCGGACAGCGCCAGTTCTTCAGGCTTCAGATCCGTCACCTGCAACATGCCCGCAGGATTGCTCGGATCGAAAGTAAACAACGGCTTGCCTGAATTGCCATTCAGGTCATAGCCCTTCGCCAGCTGATCGTTAAACAGTTTTGCCACCGATTCCGCCATCCCTTGCACCGAATCTTTCATCTGTTGGAGGGTGCCGGTTTCATAATCATACAGCGCGCCAAGTTGACCGCCCGCCGACGGGTTCAGCGTGAACTCGCTGGTGGAAAATTTCAGCGTCAGCGTGGAGTTGCCGTTGGCGTCCTGCCCCGCGCTGAGCTGCCCGGCGACCTTACCGCTCACCAGCGGCTGACCGTTCGCCATTGAGACGGTGTACCCGCTGGAACCATCGTCCGTCACCTTCACGTCCGCCAGCGTACTTAACTGTTTTACCAGTTCATCACGCTGATCGCGCAGTACGCTGCTGTTACCGCCGGTTGACTCCATGTCGGTAATTTTTTTGTTGTAGTCCGCAATACTGGTACTCAGGGTGTTGATCTGGTCAACCATCGCGTTGCGCTGGGTGTTGATCGACTCTTTCTGGCTGGAGATGAAGTTGTTAACGTTATTGAAACGGGTCGCCAGCGCGCCCGCCTGGTTAATAAGCTGCTGACGCAGCGCCGGGGATTCCGGCGTCTGGGTCAATGCGCTCAGGGCGCTGACAAAATCATCCAGCCCGTTACCAAGACTGGTAGAGTCGGTGCCGATCACCTGTTCCAGCGCGCCGATATATTGATTTCCGGTTTCGAAATAGCTGGCTTTCGAGTTGGTCTGCCACACCTGATTAACCAGATACTGACTGGAGATGCGGCGAATACTGTCGACCTGTACCCCGTTCCCGGCGGTAAAACCCGCTTCCCCCCATTGGGCCGATGGAGCTTTGGATAATGCCCTGGCGGCTGTACCCCGGCGTCAGCAGGTTAGCGATGTTCATCGAGGTGACATTCATGCCCACCTGGGCTGCCTGCAAACCGCTGAAGGCAATATTAATCATACTCATGGCTTACTCCTGCCCGCGCATTACCGGAACCACAGGCGTTTTAAGTTCTTTCGGTTGCTCTTCTAAAGCGGCCATTTCATCCGTTTTCTTAAGCGGCGTATTCACCTGCGGCGAAAGCTGGTTGATGATCATCTGGGTAATCCCGGTGCTGCGCTGAGATGCCAGATCAGACGCCAGTCGGTCATCGTAAAAATCACGCATCATCCGCTGCTGTTTGCTGTTGAAAGGGTTGTCTTCCCCCAGCACATCGGACGCCTTGCGCATTTGCGACAGCATGGAACGCAGCATCAGCGCCTCAAACTGTTCGGCGGCCTGTTCAAGATTCTGCGGCTTTACCTGCCCGGAGAGATCGCCGGGCAGAATCGCGGTTTGTCGGTTAATGGCATTCAGCATGGTATTTCCTTAAATCACGACCAGTTCAGCATCCAGCGCGCCGGCTTCATGCAGCGCCTGTAAGATAGCCATCGTGTCGTCCGGCGCCGCGCCAAGGCTGTTAATGGTATTCACGATGCTGCGCAGGCTGGTTCCCGCCGCAATAGTCACCATCTGACCCCGGCCACGGTTAACGTTGACGTCGCTTTCCGGCGTGACAACCGTTCTTCCCTGGCTGAATGCGCCAGGCTGGCTGACGTTCGACGACTCGCGGATGGTGACGGTCAGGTTGCCGTGTGATACCGCCGCAGCGCGCACCACTACGCCATCGCCAATGACCACCGTTCCCGTTCGGGCGTTGAACACCACGCGTGGCGGCTGTTTACCGGCGTTAATCTGCACATCTTCCAGAGAGGACATAAAGGCCACCCGATCGCCCGCGCCCATCGGCGCACGTACCGCCACGTTAGTCGCGCTTTGCGCAGTCGCCGTGCCGGAACCAAAGGCGTTGTTCAGCGCGACTGCGACGCTGTTGGCAGTCTTAAAGCTGGGACGTTTCAGGTTCAGCATCACCACCGGCTCCTGCTGGAAATCGCTCCGGCACTTCGCGCTCCACCGAGCCGCCGTTTGGCACACGGCCAACGGTCGCGGTGTTGATGGTCACGCTGGAGCCGCTGTTGCCCTCGGCTTTCACGCCGCCTACCACCACATTCCCCTGTGCCAACGCATACACTTCGCCATCGGCACCGCGCAGTTGAGTCAGCAGCAGCGTACCGCCACGCAGGCTTTTCGCATCGCCAATCGAGGAGACGGTTACATCAATACTTTGCCCACGCGCATAGCCCGGCGGCAGCGTGGCGCTAATCGCCACGGCCGCGACGTTCTTCACCTTCGGATCAATCTTCGCAGGCAACTGCACGCCAAACTGGCGCAGCATGTTGGTAACGGACTGGCTGGTGAACTTGACCTGGTTTTTATCCCCTGTACCGTCAAGCCCCACAACCAGGCTGTAGCCCACCAGTTGGTTGCCGCGTACGCCCTGAATATCGACCACATCGCCAAGACGCTGCGCCGCCGCGTTCATGCTGCAAATCAGCAGGAAAAAGAGTGCCAGTTTACGCATCATGGCCTCCATTAAATTGGGAACAGCGGGTGGTTGAAGAAGCGGGTCAGCCAGCCTGCCGCATTCGCGTCGCTGAGCGCGCCGCGTCCGGCATAGGAGATACGGGCATTGGCGATTCGCTGTGAAGAGACGGAGTTGTCGCGTTCGATATCTTCCGCGCGCACCAGGCCCGTCACCCGCATATACTCATCCCCCTGGTTGAGGGTGAGCCATTTCTCCCCGCGAATCGCCAGCACGCCGTTTGGCAACACTTTATAAACCGCAACGGTGATCGCGCCGCGCAGACTGTTTTGCTGCTGCGAGGTGGCATTACCGTTAAAGTTTCGGTTGCCGTCAATCGAGCCGGAAAGCTTATCGATTGAATGGCCGAATGCTTCCGGTATCCCCAGGGAAACATCGTTTTTCTTACCAAAGTTAGTGCGCGCCTGCTTGCTGGCCTGAGTAGACTCATCCAGCTTAACGGTCAGGATGTCGCCTACGCGATAAGCCCGGCGATCCTGGGTCAACGACCAGTTGTAGTTGCCGTTATATAACCCACCGCCGCGCACCTGCGTTTCAGGCACCACGATATCTTCCGGCGGCGCATACGCCGCATCGTCTTTTTTCACCAGCAACGCCGGGCTTTCGCAGCCCGACAAAAACAGCGCCAGTAGACTGATAACTAACTGCTTTTTCATTTCTCTTTCACTTTAAAGCCCTGTCGTTACATCGACTGGGTGACAAACTTCAACATGTCATCGGCGGCAGAGACCATCTTGGCGTTCATTTCGTAGGCACGCTGAACGGTGATCATGTCGACCATCTCTTCAACGACCTGTACGTTAGAACCTTCCAGAGAGCCCTGCTCCAGCTGTCCAAGCGCGTCCTCGCCGGGTACGCCTTCAACCGCTTCGCCGCTGGCCGCCGTTTCACGGTATAAGTTGCCGCCTATCGCCTCCAGACCGGCCGGATTGACGAAGTTCACCAGCGTCAACTGCCCCAGCTCCACCGGATCGGTTTCACCTGCCACCGTCGCGGTGATGGTGCCGTCTTTACCAATCTGCAAATCTTTGACGTTCTCCGGCAATTCAATCTGCGGCACCAGCGGCAGCCCCTGCGCATTCGTCAGCACGCCATCTGGCGTTTTCTGGAAATTACCGGCGCGGGTATACGCGATATCGCCATCCGCAGTTTCCACCTGGAAGAACCCTTGCCCGGTGATCGCCACGTCGAAGGTTTGCCCGGTGTTCTGGATGCTGCCGACGGTAAACTCTTTCTGCGTCCCGACGATCTTCACCCCGGTGCCGTACTGAATGCCGGTCGGCGCGATATTGTTCTGATCGAGCTGCCCGCCTGGCGTGCGCTGATTCTGATAAAACAGATCGGCGAACATCGCGCGATCGCGTTTAAACCCGGTGGTGTTGACGTTCGCCAGGTTGTTGGAAATCGCGGTCATTTTGGCGTCCTGCGCCGCCAGGCCGGTTTTACTGATCCATAAAGCGGGATTCATCTTTATTCCTTCTTATTGTTATCAGGTGCCACGAATCAGACGGTTGCCTGAATTAGCGAGATCTTCAGCGGCTTTCATCATCTTGATTTGCGCTTCAAACTGACGATTCAGCGCGATGCTGGCGACCATCTCATTAATGGCCGAGACGTTAGCGGTTTCCAGATGCCCGGACGCCACCATCACCTCTTCATCGCGTGGGTTAATCGCCGTGTTGCTCACCAGAAAGCCATCCACATTTTTGCTCAGATCGCTTACCGGAATGTTCACCAGCTTGATGCGGTCAACATCAACCGGCGCGGCAATATCGCCGTCGTCAGGCACGATAGTGATCACACCGTCCTCACCGATGCTGACGGACGAGAACGGCGGTAAAACGATCGGGCCGTTGTCACCTTCAACCGGCAGGCCGTTGATCGACAGATCGCCCTCCGGGCTGACGTCGATCTGCCCGTTGCGGGTGTAAACCTCACGGTTGCCGCTGGCCAGCGCAATCAGCCCATCGCCTTTAATGGCGATATCCAGATTGCGCCCCGTTTCACGTACCGCGCCAGGCGTCATATCCACGCCGCCCTGAGTAGGCAGCGCCATATAACGCGAGGCATATCCCTCGCCGTTAACCTGCTGAGAAATCGCATTATCAAGATCGCTACGAAACCCCTGGGTATTCACATTCGCCAGGTTGTTTGCATGGATCTGCTGCTGCGACAAACTGCGCGATGCGCCGCTCATGGCGGTAAAAATCAAACGATCCATTACACCGCCTGGAAGAGAGCGTTCATCATGTTGTCGTTGGTGCTGATAACCTTCGTGTTCGCCTGGTAATTACGCTGCGCGGTCATCAGACCAACCAGCTCAGAGGTCAAATCCACGTTTGAGGATTCCAGCGCGCCGGATTTCACAGAACCCAGCAAACCGGTGCCCGGCGTTTCCGGTCAGCGGCGCGCCGGAACTGGCGGTTTGTACCCACGTCGTGCCGTCTTTTGACCGCCAGACCATTCGGGTTCGCAAAGTTCGCCAGCCACCAGTTGCCCCTGCAACATCCGTTCGCCGTTGGAGAAGGTCGCGTAAACGCTGCCGTCCTTCATCCAATCGCCTGACCGGTACGTTCGCCAGATGCGTAGCCGCTGCTGTTGTTTTTGCTGACGGAGAAGTCAGAACCGTACTGGCTGGTGCCGTTGTAGCTCAGATCGATAGAGAGATCCGCCGCGCCGGAGATCGATGTGGTCAGGTTCGTCAGGCCAACCGGGCTTTTCAGGACGCCCTGCTCGGTAAATTCTATCGCCTGGCTGCTGTCCGGGATTTCCACGTCGTCCATGTAATAGTGAACCTGCCAGGTGTTCTCCGCCGGTTTTCACAAAATACTGGTTCAGCGTGTGCTCGCGTCCCAGGGAATCAAAAACCTGCGTGGTGTAGGTATTGTTATAGGAAGTGCTGTCTTTTGGGTTGAAAGGGCGCCGTCTCCGGCTCGGCGGCGCGCGCGTCCAGGTTGGCGGTGAAGTCGAGGCTGTCGGTCGCCTTCGCCGGAATAGAGCCGCTGCTGATCGTCAGATTGCCAATCGTCCCCCACTTCTATCTCGCCGTTAGCATTAACCGGGTAGCCCTGAAGATACATCCCCAGGTTGTTGATCAGATTGCCGCTGCTGTCGGTGCCGAAGTAGCCCGCACGCGTATATGCCGTGGTCCCCGTGCTGTCGCGCACCATGAAAAATCCGCTATCGCTGATCGCCAGATCGAGCGCATTTCCGGTGGTAGAAATATTTCCGCCTCGGGTAATACTCTGGGTCACACCAGAAACCCCTACGCCCAGCGGCTGGCTTTCCGCATACAGTGAGGAAAATTCCGCACGGCCGGATTTGAATCCTACGGTGCCGGAGTTCGCAATGTTGTTGGAAATGGCGTTCAACTGCTCGGTAATCGCATTCAGACCGGAGGTCGCAATATTAAAACTCATAATAAATTCCTGTTAACTCAACGTTTAACCCGACTTACGCACGTTTCTGCGAGTCGCTGCCAAACTGGGTAATATTGTTGTAAGCAATCTCACCGATTCCGGTGATATTCAGTTGGATGGCGCTGCCATCAAGCGGGATGCGCACATTGTTGACGATGCCGCCCACTTCAACAGGAATGCCTTCTTCGCCCGTATCGGTCACAACGCTAAGGGTGTATTTCCCTTCGCTCAGGCCCAGCTCCTGCGGGTCAATGGTGAAGTCCACCTGCCCGGCGTCCTGTTTCCCCAGCTCAATTTTGTGCTCGGTGCCGGCCGCATCTTTGACGATGACCGTCGTCACACCGGAAGCGTGATCCAGCGTCAGACGTCCGTTAATCGTCGTTTCGCCATCAGAGTTGATAGCGTCGGTCTGCACCATCACATGCTGCCCGACCAGGTTGCCGGTGGTGAGCGTTTGCAGGTTGTCCATCAATACGGAACTGTTCGCCATCAGTTGCGACATGGTTTCCATTGACTGAACCTGCGTCAGCTGCGCCAGTTGGCTGACATACTCGGTGCCATCGGTAGGGTTCAGCGGGTCCTGATTCTGGATCTGCGCGACCAGAAGCTGCATGAACAGCGTGTTCATGCCGGCTGCGCTGCTGTTATTGTTGTTACTGGCAATGCTGCTATCCGACGTTCCTGTCTGGCTTCTGGTGGACGTGCCGTCTACATTCATCCTTATACCTCTCCGAGTCTCAGCAGACTTTGCTGCATGCTTTTAACACTGTTCAGAACATCAACATTGGTTTCGAAACCGCGCGACGCCGACATCATGTCCGCCATCTCCTCCACCACGTTGACATCCGGGTAGTAGACATAGCCATCCGTATTTGCCATCGGGTTATGCGGCTCATAACGCTGTACGGCATTGCCGGTTTCGACAACATCCATCACCTGGACGCGCGCGCCGGTTAACGCCCTGCTATTCATTAACTCATCATTCTTATAAACCGCAGCAAACACCGGACGACGGGCTTTATAGACGCCGTCTTCGGTGGCGGAGGCGGTTTCCGCATTAGCGAGGTTACTGGCGATGGTATTCAGACGAACGGTTTGCGCCGTCATCGCCGACCCCGAAACGCGATAAATATCGGTAAAAGCCATATTCCGTTATCACCTGCGTAGGATTACTTACCTTCAATGGCCTTTTTCAGGCCCGTGAATTTCATGTTTAAAAATGCCAGGCTCATCTGATAATCCTGGGTATTCTTCGCAAACTCCAGCCTGCTCGACGTTCAGCGCAACGGTGTTGCCATCGGAAGAGGGCTGATAAGGCACGCGGTACATCTCTTGCGGCGCTGACGGATTCGAAAAACTCCACGATGAACGTTGCATCTCAGCGGCAAAATCAATATCTTTAGCCTGGAAATTGGGGGTATCGACGTTTGCCAGATTGGCTGACAGCAACTCTGCTCGGGAAAGTCGAAGCGCTACAGCCTGTGGATGAACGCCCAATGCTTTGTCAAAAGTAATACTCACAACTCACACCCTCGTGATGCTAAACCTGCAATGATCTGCTTCCCTGTATAGCAATATTCATGCCAAGGTTTTAACATCATGATTTTTAATGGCTTTATTGGTTTTATCCCTACACGGGTGAAGCGTTGCTTCCGCCCTGGAACGTTATCCTTCCTGCTGATACTTTTTACGGCGCTGCCATCCTTCGCCGCCCCGGAAAAAGTGCAGAGCGCGCGTAAGCAGGTCACTGCCGCCGTTCAACATCACGCAGCGCAAGCCCTTCGCCAGGAGGCCGGGCGCCGCAAGTGGCCCGAGTACCAGGCGAAGATGAACCTGTTTATCCCTTCCGACGTCTCCCGGTACGCTCCCTGCCCTGACGCGCTAACCGTGTCGCTGCCTGGCAGCGAACGCATCGATCTCAACCGCCTGCGTTTTGATGTGCGCTGTGAAGGGCCGCAAGGCTGGGATGTCGCCGTCACCGTCAAACCGGATGTCTATCTTCCGGTGGTGATCGCCAAAAATTCGCTGGAGCGCGGCCAGGTGTTATCCGCCAGCGACGTATCCATCAAAAAGCTCAACATCAGCAGCACGCGCGGCAACTACCTCACCGACCCGGATGAGGCCATTGGGCTGACCGTGAAGCGCCGCATTCGTGAACTACAGCCGATCACCCTGACGCAACTGGAATCTCCGGTGCTGGTTGAACGCGGTCAGCGCGTTCTGATGATCGCCGAACAGGGAGGCGTAGAGGCCCGTACGATGGGGGAAGCCATGAAAAAGGGACGTAAAGGCGAAATGATTAAGGTGAAAAATGAGAGCAGCGAGCGGGTGGTCAGCGCAATTGTCGCGGACGCTGGCGTCGTCAAAATGGTCTACGCCAGCGGAAACTAAAAATATTCATTCGCGGTTTAAGTTTTACCGGCAACAGGCCGCTCTTTAACGGTGAGGGCATCGGAAGTCCTCCTTCCGCAGGGCAGGATTCATCCGCAACCATAACGAAAAGATGAAAAAGAGGCGAAGCGATGAAAGTAGTAGCGAATCAATACAATCTGGCAACCGCAATCAACAAGAGCAGCGCCGCAGAACAGACCCGCACTGTCGCTCAGGAAGGCACGAAAATTGAGCGCAGCGCCGCGATCGATCCGGTACTGGGCGATGCGCAAACACAACTCTCTGCGCTGCCGGAAGTGGATATGGCGCGCGTAGCTGAAATGAAAGGCGCTATCAGCAGCGGTAAAATCGCGGTTAACCTCGATTCGCTGACGGATGCGATGCAGAAGTATTTCCAGAGGTAATTATGACTAACGCCGCTCAGAGCGTTAAAACACTGATACAGGACATGGCCGAAGACCGTAAGCATTACCATGTCCTGAATGATTTACTCATACAGCAGCGCGACCACATTATTGCGCGCCGCGCCGCAGAGCTTGACGTGCTGAACGCGCAAATCATGGCGTGCTACCAGCACTTGTCGCAGCACAGTCAGCAACGTTATCGCCTGCTTGAGCAGTTAGGCGTTAACGCCAACGCGCAGGGCATGCAAACGCTCATTGCCCGCCTGCCTGCCGCCCACCAGCCTTCCGTTTCCGCTCTCTGGCAAAGTCTCCAGCAACAGGTCGCGCAATGTCAGGCCACCAATGAATACAACGCCATGCTGATGAATATGCAGCAGGAGATTCTGACCAATCTGTTGAATATCAGCGAACCCGAAAACTGGCTGTATCAGCAGGGGTAATGCGCTGTAATTTATTGATTTGTAGCTTTGTTCCGTTTGCGTTCTATCCGTAATTTTCATCGAGGCCAATATTATGGGGCAATTACGACGCTTCAACCTTCCCCACCTGATTCGTCACTATCGTGTTACTCATGTAATTGAAACAGGTTTTGGTAAAGGTGCATCAAGTGTATATGCCTTACGCTCAGGTGCTGAAGAAGTTTATTCCTGTGAAATCTATAAACCGTTATTTGATGCCGCGCCAAAAATAGACAATCTGCATCTGTACAATGAAGACAGCCTGACATTTTTGTCCCATGAAGAAATTAAACGCACTCTTTTCATCAAGCGCGCCGTTGTTTTTCTGGATGCACACTTCCCCGGCGCGGATTTTAAATTCGAGGACTACCAGAGCAATAAATACAATGAGGAAACGCGCCTTCCTCTGCTCAATGAGTTACGCCAGCTAAAAGAATTTGCGGATAATGCGCTGATTATTATTGATGATAGCCGTATCTATCTTCGCGTTATGCATGAGGCCACCGGCTGCAAAGCGCTCCCTCCTCCCACAGAAGACGCTGAGAACGCGTTTCTGGAAGCGCTTGAGGCCTATAGCGGGACGCATATCATCAAACATTATCCCGATGACCAGGGCTACGTTGTACTTTGGCCTAAAAGCTGGCGAGAATTCGGCGTTGACACCCATATTCTGGCAGGAGACCGGACTGCGGCCCCCGTATTTCGAACGGGGATACCAGGATCAACCTGTATGTCAATTAACAGGCGATTGCTTGATGCGCGTTTCAGTACTCGCTGGCTGTCAGGAAAAGGTCTGGATATTGGCGGCGGCGATGACAGTATTGCGTTGTATCAAAGCCTGTTTCCTTTAATCCAATCAATAACCGTATTCGATCTTCAACAAGGTGACGCGCAGTATTTAGCCAGAGTACCGGATAACGAATTTGATTTCGTTTATTCAGGGCATTGCCTGGAGCATGTTATGGACCCCTATGTCGCGCTGCCTCATTGGTTAAGGGTCGTAAAACCCGGCGGTCATCTGGTTTTAACCATTCCAGACGAAGATTTATACGAGCAAGGCGTTTGGCCATCAACCTTCAACGACGATCATAAACATACTTTTACGCCCTTTAAGCATCGGAGCTGGTCGCCTGTTTCCGTCAACGTATTATCGTTATTACAAACCCTGCCAGGGAACTTCAGCATTGAGAAAATAGAGAGGCTGAATCATAGCCATTTAAAAGGTATGCCTCGATTCGATCAAACGCGGACGGCGTTTGCTGAATCCGCAATTGAGATAATCATCCAAAAGCTGAAATCATAGCAACAGGGAGAGTAGCCAATGAATCACCCTGTCGTATCGATTATTTTGCCGGTCTACAATGTCAGCGCATACCTTGAGCGCTGCCTTGATTCACTCGTTGCGCAGACCTGGCGGCATCTGGAAATTATCGCGGTTAATGACGGTTCGACAGATAACTCCCGGGATATTCTGGCGCGTTATCAGAGCCGTCTGCCGGGTATGCGTATTGTTGACCAGGAAAACAGAGGACTCGCCGAGGCCCGCAACGCCGCGTTAGCAAGCGCATCAGGTGAATATATTTATTGCCTGGACTCTGACGATCATATCGCTTCGGATGGTATCGAAACCATTGTGCGCGAAATGGAAAAGCATCACCTGGATGTCCTGTTTTTCTCCACCCATCTGGAATTTCACCTGCACCATATCAGCAACAATATGGTTTCCGGGTATTATCAACGGCCGCGTAATCTGATTAATAAAACATTTCATGCCGAAACGTTCTTTAATCACTGCATTACCGAACGCGCCCGAACAGGACACGGTTACTCCGTTGTGGTCTGGGGATATGCCTGGCGGCGAAAAACATATGCTCATATGCGGTTTAAGACACCGTTTTTTGAGGATGAATACTTCACCACCGAATTGCTGCTCAGCGTGCCCGACGCAAAAGTAAGGTGCCTTGCCGACAGACTGTATTTCCATACCATTCGTAACGGCTCAATCACCACTTCCAGCAGCAAAGCAAAACGCGCGCTGGCTATCCTTGATACCTTCCGACTGCTGCTTCCCCGGGCCGGAAATATCAGCAATCCCCAAACCGTACAATGTTTAAACCGATATACGGGTATGCTATATCAGGATGCGATAATCCGTAATTTGCCCGAAACGCTGCCTTTATTTTCCGCACAGAAGATGATTCACTATCTGGCATCCATTTTTCATGAACTGTATGTAGACACGCCAACAGAGAATGGGCTTGTGTTGCTGCCATGCCTTGATTAACCAAATTGCTCGCGACAGCAATATTATTGATGAGAGCGAATTCATCGCGCTATCAGGCAGAATTGAACTGGCGATAAAGAACAAAAGAAGAATATTAGCCGAAGGTTTTTAGTCTTCATACCACGCTATTTAGCAATACGATTGGCTATGCCGCATAGCCAATCGCTTTTACCAGATATTCCTTCAGGAACCGGCACGACAAGAAATAACGTTATTCCTGGAGCGATAAAACAAAACTGACCATTTGGGTATACAGCATCGCCGGTTCATATTGTCGCAGACAACGGAAAGGGGTTTTATGAACGCACCAGTTTGCAAATTCCTGAGTCGTCGGCACATCAAAAGGGCGTTTAAGCACGGTGGTGAAAATGACATCGTTCATCAGCAAACGCGCACATGGCCCATGACTACAGGCGAGATCAATTCCCATACAACGCCAGCCCGCTTCCCTACGGCGAAACGGCAACCGGTGTTCCGCAGCCACGGTTGAATAGAGGGCTACCACAGGGATATCTGTTGCCGCCGCAAGCATGACCGGCCCTGAATCACAGGAAACCAGCATGTTCGCTCGCTGCATAAGCGCAACCGTTTCCAGCGCTGAAAAGCGGTCAATAGCATTGATAACCCCGGCCGGATACGCTTCCGCCATCGATTTTTCCCGCCTCAGAGTTGTTATTGCTCCCAATGAACACAACTTGCCACCCCGTTTGCAGCCACATTTGCGCCAGCTCATGCCAGTTATTTTGCGGCCAGGTCCGGTTTGGGTGTCCGATATTAGGGTGCATTAATAACACCGGCGCGTTCTCTAATTTATGTTGCTGCCAGAACGCGTCAACGGCACTGTGGGCAGATTCTGGAATGACTAAATCGAAGGTGTTTATCCGCTGCGGACGCCTCAAGCCCTGCCTGCGCGAGAAAAGCATCGATCATATGTAGCGGTCTGAGCGCATGGGCCCCAATGCGTAAAGTCAAAGAGTCGCCCTTGCGCCTGCGCCCGCTGAATGCATTGATGCTGCTCCGCACTAAGAGAGTCCACCGGCCAGACCTCGCTGATATGCGGGCATGCCCGCGCCAGCGCGCTAAAGTGCGGCTGGCTCAACATAATGATGCTCGCGCCTGTTTTATTTTTGATGGCTCTGCACGCTGCCAGGAGATACAGGGTATCTCCCATTGCAGCATTAAGATGTAAATAAACAGTATCCATATGATTTATTACAACAGCGACAACCCGCACAGCAGGCTGTAGTCAGAGGTATGCGCCGCATTCCGCGGAGAACGGATTCTGCTGCTGCCACCCCTTCAGCGCGTTAATCAGCAGCACGACATCATCCTGCGTCAGCGCTCTCTGTTCGCAGCGGATTGCGCACAGCATTTTGATCTGGGAAGAACTGGTTGGCCAGCCCCAGTAGCGCCTCACCGTAATTGGTGCATTGAATGCCGGGGAATACATCGTTATACAGTTGATAAATCAGCGCATTACGCAGGATGTGTGGCTGTTCATCAAACAGCGGAATGGTTGACCAGAGCGATTCCAGTTGCTGAAGACGATCCGCCAACCGCGCTGGCTGCATCACCGACAGCTCGCTCATTTTCAGCGCCACGCTCATTTTTTCAGTCAGCGGCAGATTCAGATTCAGGCGTACCGGCCCATCTCTTTTAGCGCGGCAATGCGGTTTTCAGCAATCGGAGGCAACAGCGCAAACTGCTGTGTCAGCACGCCTTGTTCTGCCAGCATTGCCAGTTGCTCTCCCATAGAGGACAGCAGGGCCGGATCGTGCTCGCCGCCGTCCAGATACTGCTGCGCCTTACTCAGCAAAACGCCGATCGCATACAGGCTGCCTTCCAGCGACAGCGCAGGATGTACCGCCAGGTTAATACATTGCTGGTTCAGGGTTTCGCTCCAGGCGGATAACTCATCTTCGCCCTGCGCCTCCCCTTGCGAGGTGTGCAGGATAAAGGCCTCCGGGTTAAGCAGCATCTCTCTGGCCGCCGCTTCACAGGTGATATCCAGACTTTCACGCTGCTGGTTTTTCAGCTTCACGCTAATACGCGGCCAGTTTTGCTGCGCATGCTGGCAAGCCGGGCACTGGCACGGGGTTTCTCGCGCATCAAAGCGTGACACAAATTCAGGTTGGTAATGTTCTATCAGTTCCATGTTTGCTCTCTCCAGGCGTATTCTGGCCTGCGGTTAGCGGTGTTTACGGAAAAACCAGTGCGTACAATCGATGATTTCGCCACTTTTAGGGTCCGGGTGATGTTGCAGGAAGGCAAAGCTCGGGCTGAATCCCAGCCACAAATCCCCCTTATTCATTAATGCCGCCCAGCAGCGATCCAGGCTTGCCGGATAGTCCATCGCCTGGCGATAGGCGTCCAGCAGGGCATCGTAATAACCTGCGTTAACGGCATACGCGCAGCCGCAGCCGCGTTATAGATCCGCGCTACGCCCTTCAATGACTGGGTGAGCGTAAAGTTTTCATAGCGCCCCGCCGAGCAGAAGCACCTGCCAGTTAAGCTGGTTCAGGCCATTCAGCAGCTTGTTGATGTCGTTAACGGCGTTCTCTTTTTTGACGAACTGCACGTCCGGCATCCAGCAGCAGCACATTTTTCCAGCCTTCTTTCTGCGCCCGCTCAAGCACCTGGCAGTGCGTTGCCAGTTCCGCCCGTTCCGCGACGCCTCCGCGTTTTTCGCTACTGGCCAGATCTGTTCGCCGCGCAGGCCAAAATCCAGTAAAGCCTCGCAGCGACGGGCCAGCTCCGCCTCTTTTGCCGGGTCGTAGAGCACCGCCACCTTTTCAAAAGCCTGCCAGTTCACCTGAACATTCAGCGGCGCATGACTCAGTCGACGGTAGTGCGCCAGCAAGTTCGCGTCATCGACAATGTCTTCCAGCGTCAGATCCACCGGCGTGGAGCTGCCATGATGAAATCTTTGTCATAGGTATTGCTGCTGTGCGAAATACAGAGAATGGCGCGCTTCGGATCTATCTGGTGAACCGGCGTGGTAAAGCCTTTCAGGAATCCCGTCTCTTCCGCTTTTGTCGCATCGTCGTCATAACGATTTTTTTTCAACAAATTGCGGTGATACCCAAAAGTGCCGTTCAGCGCATGTCTCGGCCCGAAAGGGTGCGTGATATAGATTTTGTCCAGATGGCTGTACCAGATATAAATCTGATCGCTGCCGGAGAACAGCGCGTTGCTGGCCTGCATCTGCGCCACCTGCCAGGAAATTTTATCCGGCGGGTAATAATCGTCATCGTCAAAACACAGGATGTACTCTCCCTGCGCCATCGCATTGAGCATGTTACGTTTTTGCCCCAGTACCAGACGCGCTTCACTGTGGACATAACGCACGTTGGGCTGCGACGGGTCCGTCATCATCTCGATCAGATCGGCATTGCTGACCGGAGAATCATCCAGAATAATCAGTTTCGCGTTTGTCGGCCGGATAGTCCTGGTACTGCCAGAATATACAGCAGATACGGCAGGAACTCGCGTCGGTTATACGTCGGGCAGACGACGCTAACGAACGGCGTGCTGTGGACGCGTGCCGTCTGCTGACGGTGAATCAGCGTCCCCATCAGAGAACGCGAAGACGTTTGCGGGAAACCCGGTTTGTTTCTTTTCATAGCGCTATCGTTGACGAATCAGACGTTGTTGACGCAGCCAGCACTGGGCAGAGAGTGAATCGGTCATTTTTCTGTTCCCGACGGTTGATTTCAGCCTGCCGGTCAGCGCGTTTAGCGTCGAGAACCAGCTCAATGCTTTTTTCCCGCTTCGCCTCCGCCAGCAGGTTGCCCTGAATTTTTTGCGCTTCCAGGCGCGCCAGCGCCTGCTCCTGTTTTTGCCAGTCGATAATGCGTTGAATGTTATGTTTATATTTCGACTGGTTAATCATCATGGCCGCACTGTTGGCGCTCTGGGACACCAGACCCGCAGCAAGCGACGTCAGCGTATCGATATTTTTCTCAAACCGTTGGCACAGCTGGTTTTGCGATGCCAGCTTCGTGCTTAAGTCTTCTACCGCGCGGGTGCGCAGCAGGTGAAGTTGCTCAAGCGTAGAAATCAGTTTGCTCATCGTGCATTACCCTGCCTGCGCCAGGGCGCACAGATCGCTGATTGTCGGCTCAAGCAGCGCGGCATCCTGGACTTCCTGTTGTAAGAATTGATTGATCGCGGGCGAAAGGCGTACCGCTCTGTCTGCCAGCGGATCGGCGCCTGCAACGTATCCCCCCAGCGGGATCAGCGGTTTAATACTTTGGTATTCGGCATACAGCTGTTTCAGCGTGCGGGCGGCGAGCTGGTGCTCACGCTCCGTCACCTGACTCCATACAGCGGCTGATAGACTGGCCGACATCAATCGCCGGATAATGCCCGGCCTCGGCAAGGTGGCGCGAAAGCACGATATGCCCGTCAAGCACCGCGCGGGCGCAGTCCACAATCGGATCTTGCTGATCGTCCCCTTCCGCCAGCACCGTATAGATCGCGGTCATCGATCCCTCGCTTTCGCTGTTTCCGGCGCTTTCAACCAGCCGCGGGATCATCCCAAACGCCGACGGCGGATAGCCTTTGGTCGCAGGCGGTTCGCCAAGCGACAGGGCGATTTCGCGCTGCGCCATCGCGTAACGCGTGAGGGAATCCACCAGCAGCAGAACGTCTTTCCCTTTATCGCGGTAATAGCTGGCAATGGTGTGGCATAACTCGGTGGCTTTAATGCGCATCAGCGGCGATTCATCCGCTGGTGCGGCGACAATCACCGACTTCGCCAGCCCTTCAGCCTGCAAAGCATTTTCAATAAACTCTTTGACTTCACGGCCTCGCTCGCCGATCAGCCCTACCACCACGACTTCCGCCCGGGTGTAACGCGTGATCATGCCGAGCAGAACGCTTTTACCGACGCCGCTGCCCGCCATCAGCCCGACGCGCTGGCCTTTACCGATAGTCAGCAAGCCGTTGATGGCGCGAACGCCAACGTCCAGCGGCGCATGAACAGGCTGACGCTTAAGCGGATGCACCTGCGGAAGCTGCTGCGCTAACAGCGTATCTCCGCCGAGTTTTCCTTTATTATCAAGAGGTTCGCCAAGACCGTTTACCACGCGTCCCAGCCACTGATCGCCGATCATAACCCCTTCAGTTTTGCCTGCGGGAAACACGCGTGCGCCAGCGATCAGGCCAGAGGGATGCTTGAAGGGCATCAGGTAGGTCACGTCACGATCAAAGCCAACCACCTGCGCATCCATCATCTCCTGATCGACGCTTTCAACGTGGCACATCTGCCCTACCGCCAGACGACAACCGACGCACTCCAGCAGAATGCCGTTGACCCTGACCAACCGCCCGGCGACGCGCGCCAGATCGATCTGCTCGATAGAGCGCAGCGCCTCTTCAAAATCAAGGCTGCTCATGCGGCGATTCCGGCAGCAAACTGTTTTTCAGTACATCTACGCACTGATCGAGACGGTGCTGACAGCCCACATCCATCTCCGTGGTATCGGTGATAACGCGGCACTCTCCCGGCTCCAGAGAAGGATCGGCAACCAGTCCCCACTCACGCGCTTTCTTCGGTTCGGCCTCGCTGATGCGCATAAATTCTTCGCTGTTTAGATGAACACGTACCTGCTCCGGCTGATGCGGCAGGCTGGTCAACGCCTCTTCCACCAGCGCCAGCAGTTGCGTCGGGTGCAACGCCAGTTCACAGCGGATCACCTGGCGGGTCACTTTTTCCACCAGTTGCAGCAACTCTTCGCGGCGACGCTGCTCGTAACGATCCAGGTAGTTCTGCACCTCTGCGGTCAGGCGTTCAAACGGGGCGGCGGCGTCCAGGAACTGTTGACGCGCCTGCTGTTTACCTTCAATCAGCCCTTTGCGCATCCCTTCGTCAAAACCAAGACGAATGCCTTCCTGGTAGCCCTCTTCCCGGCCTTCTTCCATCCCCTGGGCAAACCCCCGGTTCATCCCTTCCTGGAACCCCTCTTTTACCTGTAACTGGTAGTCGGCGGGGTCCAGCGTCGGTGCGGCGTCTTCATCAGCGACAACACCGGCAGGCATCCTGCGATTACGCAGGGGCGGGAAGCGGTATAAGCGTGGCTTAACCACCGCCTGGCGGCTGGCGGTCAGGGCATCCAGCGGTAAACTCCGTTTCTTGAACATGGTTTACTCCACCGTCTGCTCGGCAAACAGTTGCACCTGAATTTCACCTTCTTCAGCCAGCTGGCGCACAACCTGCATGATCTCTTTGCGCACCTGCTCTATACGGCTGATCGGCACTGGCCCCAGGCGGGTCGTGGTGCTTTGCAGCAGCGTGACCTGGCGTTTCGGCATCACGTTAAAGATGGCCTGACGCAGAACCGGCTCCGTCCCTTTCAGGGCTACCGCCCACTCTTCGATCGGGATTTCATCCATCAGACGCTGCAACGTCACCGGCGTCTGACGACTGAGAATGTAGAACTCGTACATCTCGTCTTTCAGATCTTCGACCACTTTCTCGTCGCGCTCGCGCAGTTGATCCAGCAGCTGTTGCTGATTGCTGGGGATACGGTTAACGATGTTGGCGGCATGTTTGAGGCCAATCACTTTTGAACCATGCTCGGAAAGCACCGCGACGCCGCGATCGATCAGTCTGTCCAGTTCGTCGATAACGTCACGGTTGATGTCGTCCAGACGCGCGACGCGATAGATAATTTCATCCTGCCGTTCTTGCGGCAGAACGCTTAACACGCTGGCGGCAATATCCGGCGGCAGGAAGGCGAGAAAAACGGCCTGGAGCTGGAGATGTTCCTGCTCAATCAATGCCGCCAGCTGTGGGATATCGACCCATTGCAGGCGTGCCATACGGTAGCGAATTTCATCTCCGTAGATACCGTTGATCACGCTGCGGGCAATCTCACCGCCCAACGCTTTTTCCAGAATGCTGCGCAGATACGTGCGTGAGGCGCCGTTGATCCCGCTTTGTTCGCGGTAATCAGAGAAAAAATTGTTCATTGCCAGACGCGCCTGATGCACCTTCACATCATGGAGACGCGCCATCGTTTCGCTCAACAACATAACCTCTTCGCGGTTCAGCTTCTGCATCACCTGCGCGGCGGCCTCTTCGCCTACGCTCATCAGCAGGATCGCCGCCTGCTCCAGACGGCTGCGCCCGGCTGAGGCTGAGTGGTTTTTATCATTCCGGCTTACTGTTGCTTCGGTCATTGCTGTTGATCCATTGTTTCAGTACTTCTGCTACGCGCTCGGTTTCGCTCTGGGCCAACAGCTGGAGGAATTCCACTTTGGCTTCCAGGCCGGAGCTTTGCGGCGGCAGCAGATCTTCATTATTGTTGAACGCCGCTTTCGACAGGCTGGCGAACTCGTCATCGTTCATCACCACCCCATTGTCAGGCGCTTCCAGCTCTTTCTTCGTCGCCTCGCCATCCAGGGTGATCGGGTCGCGACGTCCAAAGCGCTGTACCAGCGGGCGAACGCCAAACAGCAATGTCAGCAAGGCCAGCAGCCCAATTCCGCCATTCTGCCCCCAGTACTGCATGGAAGGGTCTTGCCACCATTTCAGGTCTGGCATGACATCGTCTGCCGGGGCCGTGAAGGTCAGAACATCCAGCGTTAAGGCATCGCCGCGCGCTTTTTCGATACCCGCCGCGCTTTCCACCAGGCGCGTCATCGACGTCAGTTGTTCCGGCGTAATTTTCGCCAGCGCAGGAGCGGCCTGGTTCAGCACCACCGCGACACTCAGTTTTTCCAGCTTGTAACCCGGGTGGCGGATATGGCGAATATCACGATCAAACGCGTACTTACGCTGTTCCTGGCTGCGGCTGGAAAGCGAGCGCGGGTCGGTGTTATTCGCGGCGTTTGCAGCGTTTTCAGCGGGCGGATTGCCCTCCGCCGGGTTGGCGGGAGCCTGCGGCGTCGGGTTGACCGGACGGTTACTCAGCGAGCCGGGAATGCCAAACGCCATTTCATTGGTGGTGTTTTCCTGGCTCAGTTGTTCATCGCTAACGCGCGGATCTTTACCCAGCCGTTCCTGAGTCTCTTCCACACGGCTTAAATCTACGGTCGGCGCGACGCTGATACGGAAGTTGCCCGGCCCCACTAACGACGTCAGCAGGCTGGTGATATTTTTCGTGGTATCCTCGCGAATGCGCTGCATGACGTCATCGCCCATGCGCTTGCTCGTCATGCCGCCATCCGGGCCTTCGATGCCGTCAGACAACAAATTACCGCTCTGATCGACCACCCGCACCGCGCCAGGCTGCATACCCGGTACGCTTCCGGCCACCAGTTGAATGACAGAAGCGACCTGCTGCTCATCCAGTTTTCTGCCATAGTGCAGTTGCACCATGACCGATGCGCTGCTGGTCGGTTTGTTGGTCAATACAAAGGAGCTGGACTCGTTAAGCCCAAGATGGACGCGCGCGTTTTCCACGGGGTCCAACGCCATGATGCTCTTCGCCAGTTCCCCTTCCAGGCTGCGTTTGTAACGGACATTCTGAATAAACTGGCTGCTGCCGAGCATCTCTTCTTTGTCCATCAACTCGTAGCCATCGGGCGTCGCCGCGCTGATGCCTTTTGCCGCCAGCGCCATTCGCGCCTGCGGCAGTTTGCTTTCGCTCACCAGAATCTGGCCATTGTCCGGGTTAATGCGGTAAGCGATGTTTTCTGCCCCCAGAACGTCCACCACCTGTGACACCGGCAGATGTTCCTGCGAACCGTAGAGCGCGACATAACCCTGATTGCGGTTCCACAGCGACAGAATAATCGCGGCCGCCAGCACCACGCCGCCCACAATCGCCATGAGCTGGGGCTTATTCAGACCGGATGGCACCGACACGGAAGGGAGACGACTTTTAATCTTAGTAAGCACGGTTAAAACCTTAGAGCGGAATATTCATTACTTCGTCCAGTGCCGTGGTGAGCTTATTACGCACCTGCATCATGGCCGAAAAAGCCACGCTGGCTTTCTGACTTTCGATCATCGCACCGGCTAAGTCGTCGCTCAGCCCCATATCAATCGCTTTTTGCTTTGCGCCTGCGCTGTGTTGAATCGCATCGACGTTATCGATAGCGTTATTCAGCGCGCCCGCAAAGGAAATCGGTTCACTGACGCCAAACGCGTTGCTGGCGGGAGCGATAGTTAAAGAAGCGTCAACCGAACCGGCTGACGCTAATGAAGCGGTCTGCTGCATTCTGTCCAGCAACGCCTGGTGTGTCGTGTTGATGCCTGCGGCAGTAATCTTATCCATTCATCAATCCTTCCTGGCCTCAGGAATAACATTCAATATCAATACCCTCGTCGCGCATGGAGGCGAGACGATAACGTAGAGCGCGTGGGGTGATGCCTAAAAACTCTGCGGTTTTGGATTTGTTGCCTTTATGGCGTTTAAGCAGATCGATGATGTACTGGTATTCCGCCAGCCGTCCGTGCAGTTTGACATCGCGGATCGACGGGTTGCCCGTCTCCTGCTCGCGATAGGCAGGCATCATTTCGATAACCGCCGCTTCAGGCTGGGAAGCGCGAACGGCCAGGCCAAAGTCGGCGGCGTGAATCTCTTCGCCGTTGCACAAAATCATGCCGCGCTGAATCACATTCTCCAGTTCACGGACATTACCCGGCCAGTCGTATCTGAGCAGGACGGTACGCGCCTCATCGCTCAGACGCAGATCGCCTTTATGAAAAGCGCGGTATTTAGTGATAAAACGCTGGGCCAACGGCAGGATGTCCTGCCTGCGTTCACGCAGCGGCGTAATATGAATAGGCACGACGGAAATACGGTAGAAAAGATCCTGGCGGAAACGGCCTTCGGCAATTTCCTGCTGCAAATCTTTATTTGTAGAAGCGATCAGGCGAATATCCAACGGAATACGCTTATGGCTCCCCAGACGTTCAACTTCCTGCTCTTGCAATACGCGCAGTAATTTTGCCTGCAACGCCAACGGCATATCGCCAATCTCATCAAGCAGCAGCGTGCCGCCATTAGCCTGCTCAAATTTACCGGCAACGCTCGCAACAGCGCCGGTAAACGCGCCTTTCTCGTAACCAAATAAAATGGCTTCCAGCATACTCTCTGGAATAGCTGCACAGTTAACGCCGACATACGGGGCGTCACTGCCGCAGGCATTCTCGTGAATGTATTTGGCGATACACTCTTTCCCTGTTCCCGTTTCGCCCGTAATCAGTACTGATACATTATACTTAGCAACGCGACGCGCTAACGACATTACGCTAACGCTGGCAGGAGAAACGGCGATAAAGCCATTTCTATTACGATCTTCGCATTCAATGATAATACTCATTTAGGTGTACCAACAGAAAAAACAAAATAAGAAATATGCTGTTCAGCCATTATTCAAAGCATCTTTTAAAAACATCACAAACCCAGTTTGTTAATGGGTTTTTATAAGATGTTAATAAAAATAAACAGTTTTTTTAACTCATGAATCAGGCAACTTTCATAAAGTAAAGGCAGTATACGTAGCGAATAGGAATTGTCTTGTTTTTAATGGGTATTAAAATATTAATCTATAAAAATCAATAAATTAAAAAAGTTATTAATGAGAAAATTCCTAGAGAAATAATGGATTAATAACCCCTGGATGCTTGCAATAGCAGGGTTAAGATTGTCTAATCTACATCCTGACGTAATGTGTGAGAGTTTTCGACAGCGACGTTTCTTCTGTGTTGTTCAAGAGCGACACATAATTTTTAAAACTCAAATACCTCCAGGAAATTTTACGGTTCACGCTACACAACAACCAAAAAGTGGCGTTATTTTTCATCTAAACTTTTGGTAACCCGGAATAATCATGAACCCTGCATCACAGCGAGTCAGAATTCATCAGAGAAAGGATTTACCTTCTCTGGTAAAGCTCGACACCAGTAAACTCGGTCGGCCGTGGCACAAGTTACCCAAGTTGATGAATGACAGTTTTGACATACTTGATGCACGCCTGAGCATTTATTTTCTGAAGAAACTCCGTGTTAATGCCGCGTTGAAGTCGATGACCTTCGCAATCGACCAGCAATATAAGAATGCGCAGGTTTTTTCGACGCCTTACGGAAATGTCGCCTTTGTTATTGATCGCATCTTATTGCTGAACATCCTTCATGATTATTACGGTTTAAGTAAAGACAGCAGCCATGTTGCGCCAGATGAATCGTTGCGTGTGACAAAAACAGAAGAACGCCTGAGAAGTAAACTGGGTCAGGAACTCACGCAACTGGTGATTTGCAAAGAAACCTTTGGCGAAAATCTCGATATTAAGGTCGATTATTCAACGGTCATTAGCCACTGGTCCTGGTGCATTACCTTTACCCTCGAAGGGTACGATCACGGCTCTTTTACAATCCTGCTCGATCACCACCATGTTGATCAGATGCTGGCGATACTCCGTTCGCCAGATGCGGCCGATAGCCGCGCCGTGAAAAGCGTGCCCCTGAGCCCTGCGCAGATAGAACGGTTGTTCGACAGTCTGCCGTTAAAACTGAGCGGGCGTCTGGCCAGCCTGAACCTGACCGTCGCCCAGATTTCCGATATTAAACCCGGGGATATCATCCCCATCGCCATTAACGAACCTTTACCGGTATTTATCGGCAAAGAACAGATTTTTGAGGCTGCTATCGTTGAAGATCGTAGCAAGCTGTTTTTGTGCGATATCTATGATAAGACAACCGAGAAGCAATATGAGTGATTTGCAACACGAGCTAAGCCAGTCTCTTGACCTGGATGACCTGAACCTTAGCGATATGACGCAGGAAGACACCGTCGAAGGGAATATCCGCCTGGATTTGCAGCCTGAAACGCGCAACACCGCGATGACGGATATCCGTAAAATGGCGCTGTTTAGCCGCATTCCCGTGACGCTGACACTGGAAGTCGCTTCCGTAAATATCTCGCTTGCTGAATTAATGTCAGTCAACAGCGATTCGGTGGTCGAACTGGACAAGATGGCGGGCGAGCCGCTGGACATTAAAGTGAACGGCATTCTGTTTGGTAAAGCAGAAGTGGTGGTGCTCAACGATAAATACGGCCTGCGAATCATTGAATTCAACGCCAAAGAACTCGGTGAGCTCACGCGATGAACCGCTTGTTTAACAGAAGCGGCATCGCTCTGCTGCTCCTGGGTCTGCTTGTCGCACAACCGGCACTGGCTGCAAATGGCGACATTACCCTCTTTAGCACCGCCGCCAACGGCGCAGGTCAGGATTACAACGTTAAAATTGAGATCCTGATCCTGATGACCCTGCTCGGCTTATTGCCGATCATGGTGCTGATGATGACCTGTTTCACCCGCTTCATTATCGTTCTGGCGATTCTGCGCCAGGCGCTCGGGCTGCAACAAAGTCCACCCAATAAAATTCTTACCGGGATTGCGCTGGCGCTGACATTGCTGGTGATGCGCCCGGTCTGGACCACGATTTATACTGACGCCATTGACCCTTTTCAAAAAGATGAAATCACGCTGAAACAGGCGCTGGCGAAGGCGGAAGTGCCGCTGAAGAACTACATGCTGGCCCAGACGAACAATAAAGCGATGGCGCAAATGATGAGCATCGCCGGGATCGAGGGCGATGCGCGCGAGCAGGATCTCACGATCGTGACTCCGGCCTATCTGCTGAGCGAACTGAAAACCGCCTTCCAGATCGGCTTTATGATCTATATCCCCTTCCTGGTGATCGACCTGATTGTCGCCAGTATCCTGATGGCAATGGGGATGATGATGCTCTCGCCGCTGATCGTCTCGCTGCCCTTTAAGCTGATGCTGTTCGTCCTGTGCGATGGCTGGACATTGATCGTCGGTACGCTGGCCTCCAGCGTTCAGGGTCTTTAGCGATGATGAACATGGACACGGCAGGCGATATCATGGCAACCGGCATCCATCTGGTGCTGCTGATTTCCGCCGTCGCCATTATTCCCAGCCTGATTGTCGGGCTGTGCGTCAGTATTTTTCAAGCCACCACGCAAATTAACGAACAGACGCTGAGCTTTCTGCCGCGACTGGTCGTCACCCTGGGCGTGCTGATCTTCGCCGGTAAATGGATGCTGACGCAACTGGTGGATTTTACGATCCAGATCTTTCACCAGGCGGCGGCGCTGGTCGGTTAAGCGGCGATGGGAATCGATATACAGGCGCTGTTCACGCCGCTGACGGCTCTGGTGCTGCCCTTTTTCCGCATCCTGGCGTTTTTGCAGTTCGCGCCCGTACTGGACAACCGGGCTTTTTCCCGTCGCATTAAGATTGCCGCAGCGCTGGCGCTGTCGATCATTATCACCCCCATGCTGCCCAATAATGTTGTGCTCAGCGAACTGCTTTCGATGCGCACCGTCTTGCTGATCGGCGAGCAGCTCCTGTGGGGATTCCTGTTCGGCATGGCGCTCCAGCTCGTCTTTGTCACGCTGCAAACCGCCGGGCATATTCTGTCGATGAACATGGGGCTGGGGATGGCGATGATGAACGACCCGGTCAACGGCAGCTCCACCACGGTGATTTCGCAGATCATTTATGTTTTCTGCGCACTGCTCTTTTTCATCATGGATGGGCACTTGCTGCTGGTCACGATTCTGTTCAAAGGCTTTAGCTACTGGCCTATTGGTCAGGCGATTAACCAGCCAACGCTGACGCTGATTGTTCAGGGACTGGGCTGGATTATGGCATCCGCGACGCTTATCGCGCTGCCAACGACGTTCGTCATGCTGATTGTGCAGGGCGGATTTGGCCTGCTAAACCGCGTTTCACCAACGCTGAACCTTTTCTCGCTGGGTTTTCCGATCAGTATGCTGTTTGGGTTGCTCTGTATCTCGATGATGGTGACCAACATTCCTGATCACTATCTCAATCTCACCAATGAAATACTGGCGAAGCTCGACGCCATAAGGGTGTCGTAATGTCCTCCAGCGGCGACAAAAGCGAAAAACCCACCCCCGGAAAACTGCGCAAAGCGCGTGAAAAAGGCGACCTCCCGCGCTCAAAAGATCTGACGATGGCGGCGGGACTGCTGGCGTCGTTTTTCACCCTTGCCGCATTTCTGCCCTATTACCAGCAGTTAATCCGTGAATCGTTTGCCGCTGTCGGTGAAATGGCGGGCAGGCTCGACGATCCCACGGCGCTGAATCAGTTTATGCTGCTGAACGTCTGGGTTGTACTGCGCTTTATCGCAACGCTGATTCCGATTCCGCTGTGCTGCATAGTGGCAAGCCTGGTGCCTGGCGGCTGGATTTTTACCCCCACAAAACTGAAGCCGGATTTTAAAAAGCTCAGCCCCATTAGCGGCATCAAGCGGATGTTTTCCGCCAGCCACTACACGGAAGTCGGCAAGATGCTGCTCAAGTGCGGCATTATTCTTACCGTGTTGTACATGATGGTGCATGACTCCATGCACGCTCTGCTGCACCTGCAACAGCTTTATCTTCGTCAGGCGATCGGACAAGGGTTTGCCATTTTTCGTCACGTCTTCAGCTACTTCATCGCCGTTATCGTCATTTTCGCCCTGCTGGATGTACCGCTCAGTAAGTTCATGTTCACCAAAAAAATGCGCATGACCAAACAGGAAGTGAAAGAAGAGTATAAAAACAACGACGGTAATCCACAGATTAAAGGACGCATCCGCCAGCTTCAGCGTCAGATGGCGATGGGGCAAATCGCGCGAACCGTACCAACGGCAGACGTTATCATCACCAACCCGACGCATTACGCCGTTGCGCTGAAATATGATCCACAGCGTGCCGAAGCCCTTACATCGTTGCTAAAGGAATCGACGATGTTGCGCTCTGGATCCGTGAAGTGGGCGCTAATCACAATATCGAGGTGGTGGAATTTCCGCCGCTGGCGCGGGCAGTTTATTACACCACCCGCGTTAACCAACAGATTCCCACGCAGCTTTTCCGCGCTATTGCCCACGTACTGACCTACGTCATGCAATTAAAATCCTGGCGCGAAGGCAACGTGGAACAAAAGCCCCGCCTGAACAGGCAAATCAACATTCCTCAAGAGGTACTGAAAGCCAATGGCGAACAGTAAATTGCGCAACGCGCTGAGCGTGCTCCGTCAGGGGCAAGTCGGCGTGCCTATTCTGCTTCTCTGCGTGCTGGCAATGGTTATTCTGCCGTTGTCGCCGCTGATGCTGGATATTCTGTTTACCTTTAATATCGTCCTGGCGGTCATCGTGCTGCTGGTATCGGTGAATATGCAGCGTCCGCTGGACTTTGCGATTTTCCCGACGCTGTTGCTGATCACGACGTTAATGCGTCTGACGCTGAACGTCGCCTCTACCCGCGTGGTGTTGCTGCACGGTCATGAAGGCGAAGGCGCGGCGGGTAAGGTCATTGAAGCCTTTGGTCAGGTGGTCATCGGCGGCGATTTCGTCGTCGGTTTCGTGGTGTTTATCATCCTGATGATCATCAACTTCGTGGTAGTCACCAAAGGGGCGGAACGTATTTCCGAGGTTTCCGCGCGCTTTACCCTGGATGCGTTGCCGGGCAAACAGATGGCTATCGACGCCGATCTGAACGCGGGTCTGATTAACCAGCAGCAGGCCCGAAACCGCCGACAGGAAGTATCGAAAGAAGCAGACTTCTACGGTGCGATGGACGGCGCGTCGAAGTTTGTTCGCGGTGACGCCATCGCCGGGATCATGGTGCTGATCATCAACGTGATCGGCGGTATCTGTATCGGTATTTTTAAATACGATCTCGATGCCAGCCACGCGTTCCGCCAGTACGTACTGCTGACTATTGGTGACGGTCTGGTCGCCCAGATCCCGTCGCTGCTGCTGGCGACTGCCGCAGCGATTATCGTGACCCGCGTCAGCGAAGGCAATGACGTCAGCGATGAGATAAAAATCCAGCTTCTCTCTCGCCCGAAGGTGCTCTATACCGCCGCTTTCGTGATGTTTATTCTCGCGATTGTGCCGGGAATGCCGCACATTGCCTTCCTGAGCTTCACCGCCCTGCTGCTGTTTGCCGCCTGGCGGCAGAGCAAAGCGGTGCAGCCCGCCCAGGAAGAGACGGATATGGAGGCCATCACCGAAGCCATCGCGCCGGATGCGACGCCAGGCGTTTCCTGGGAAAGCATTCCATTGGTGGAGCCCATTGGCCTGAATCTCGGCTATAAACTGGTCACGCTGGTGGATGAGTCGAAGGGCAGTCCGTTGTCACAACGTATACGCGGCGTTCGCCAGGTCATTTCCGAGCACTGCGGCGTACTGCTGCCGGAGATCCGCATCCGGGAAAACTTCCGCCTGAAACCGGCGCAATACGCGATTCATATCAACGGCATTCGTACCGCGCTCGGCGAAGTCCAGGCTGAAAAACTGATGGCGATTCCCGGCACTGAATTGTACGCGGAGATCAACGGCATACTGGATACCGACCCCGCTTACGGCATGGCGATTGTCTGGATCGACCCGGAACAAAAGGCGAAAGCGCTGAATCTTGGTTATCAGGTGGTTGACTGCGCGAGCGTGGTGGCGACGCACGTCAACAAGGTCGCCCGCGAACATCTGCCAGATCTGTTTAACTATGACGATATTACCCACCTGCATGCGCGCCTGGCGCTCCAGGCGCCAAAGCTGGCGGAGGATTTAAATGCCGCGTTTAACTACAGTCTGCTGCTGCGCATTTATCGCCAGTTATTGCTGGAGCAGATTTCACTGAAGGATATCGTCACCATCGCGTCCACATTGCTGGAAAGCGTCACCGTGACGAAAGATCCCGTGCTGCTGACCTCCGACGTGCGCTATGCTCTGCGCCGCGCCATCGTTCACACCATTAACGGCGATCGTCAACAACTCGCGGCCTACACCATCGACAGCCAACTGGAGAATATGCTGCTGGGCGCGCTCAACCAGGCGCAGCAGGCCGGAAAAGTGGCGCTGGATAGCTTCCCTGTCGATCCGAACATTCTGACCCAGTTGCAGACGACAATGCCGATGATTTACGAGCAGATGAAGGCGAAAGGGCTGCCGCCGCTGCTGCTGGTAACGCCGCAGCTACGTCCGGTGATCTCCCGCTATGGCCGGCTGTTCGCCAGCGGGCTGCATATTCTTTCTTATAATGAAGTGCCGGATGACGCGGATCTGAACGTCGTAGGGACGCTGGCATAACCGGCAGGAGATCGACAAAGGAGATCGCGATGACGATCTCCTTTCCCATAACGACAGGTTTTATTGATCCAGGTAACGCAGTTTCCAGCCAGCGAGCGTACGCGGCATTTTCTTGATATCGTTACCTCTGGTGCTGAAGTAGTACAACTGCATTTTTCCGGCGCTGTCGCGTTCTACCCTCGCCGCCCAGATATTGCTTTGCGTGTACATAATAATGGCCGTATGGTTGTTCGCCGCGCCACGCACCCACATAGAGACGACCGTTGCGCCGATGTTATCTATATCATCCTGATAAATGTAAACGTTGGCGGTATCCACAAACTTCTGGTAATCATCCCCCACCAGCGCGCGGAAGCGCTCATCCATTTTGGGGTCGGAGAAAATTCCCAGCGAGTACAGCGTCGCCTTCGGGCGGGGATCGTGATCCGAGCGCAGATAGCGCCCATCAATAAATGCCCCCGTCGGCATCGAAATCCGGCATCCCCAGTCCGCGTTGCTGTAGACCTGAAGCGCGCCGCTTTTACGGGGGATAAACAGCAGTTTGCAATTACTGGTATCGGCAATACGTTCGACCAGCGCCATGCCGTACAGTTTTCGGGCTTCGGCCGTAAACTCATCTTTATTCAATCCCGACCAGACGCGAATATCCGTCGTGACTGACCATTCCGCGCTCCGGCTGAACTGGATCATTCCGCCACTTAAATTGGACACACTGGTGTTCCACCACAGCCCTTCCCAGTCAAAATCCGGGGCAACGTCTGAAATAGAACTGATGCCCTGATAGTAGGCGCGCTCAATGCAGCTGTCGGAGGTACACGCCTGTAGCGACTTTTCCCATTCCTGGTACTTCTTGTGAACCTGTTGAGAAGGGTTTCTGACCAACATCGTGTGATAGATAACCGTCATTGTGCTGTCCAGCCAATGAAGATTGTCGTTGTTACAAATGGTGTTTTCTAAAGGCATAGAAGCACGCTGACAGTTAACCGCATAAGCGCTGGCAGCGGAGAATGACACAAGGAGTATCAGACAGTTAATCAGGCGACCAATCATTATGAATAATCTTTAACCAATACAGGGGCTTATTTTGGCTAAATTATGTTTTATTTGCAATAAGTCACAAGATTTTATTCACACTATGAATAATCACCTCCCTGATTTAAGTTGTTGCCGGTAAATGCCGCTTGATAACAATATGTGTTCCTCATGGATTGTTAGGTTATGAAGATAGACAGTAGTAATTACATGCTTTCGACACTCTCCTCAGGTTCGTCACAAAACGATGCCAGTCGCAAACCTCTCGGCATCACGCGTAACAGCGGGCAGGCCAGTCCACAAAGCGGCTACTGGCAATTGTCCAGCACCGCGGTATCGGCTGTAGTGAACCTAAAAAAAGGGGAAATGATGCCTTATTATCAGGGCTCGCCCGTGCAATGGCAGTTAATTCAGTATGATTTAGGTAAAGAGACGCCAGTCTGAATCATCGCTATACAGCATAATTATTATGAGCGGTAATCTGTCACGCACTTGAGATAGCTTATCGTTCATATCACGCCCCCTCCCCCGCGCAGAGTCCTTCAGGATATAATTCCTATAATCAGTATGTTACGTGACAACCTGATAACCTCTGATAAAGCGGATAAAATTCGCGAATGAAAGTGGCCGGGAGAAGAAATAGCCCTGGAAGAAATCAACATTTTTAGATCGAAGATAATCAACCTGGTACTTATGCTCCACCCCTTCCGCAGTCGTTTGAATACGCATTCTTTGTGCCATCTCGACCACACAATCAACAAGCGGCGTATTTTTCCCTTCCGAAATCAGATTAATAAACATGCGACCTATTTTAATATTCTCTGGCCGCAGGTCAGTGATATAAGACAGGTTAGAAAATCCCGTGCCAAAGTCATCCAGCGACAGCCCGACATTATGAATCTTCATATAATCAATTTTATTGGAGATATCATCATTCACTTCGATCTCTCCACGCTCGGTGATTTCAAAAACAAGTTGCAGGTTCTGTTCGCGAAACACACCTGAATACGTTCCGATGAATGAATAAAAAGAGTCCTTCACCAGATGAGCATGGCTGATGTTCAGGTTAAATTTAAAACCCGGTTTAAATACCGTGACCGAGCGTTGAATATCGATGACCACCAGATCCAGTAATCCTTTCGTCAGGTCGGCAATCAACCCGGCACGTTCTGCCACCGGGATAAAGATATCGGGAGAAACAGAACCCGCTTCACAATGTTGCCAGCGGGCCAGAACTTCCGCGCCAATCACGCGGTTTGTTTTGGCGCATACAATCGGCTGGTAGTAAGGCTGGATTTCATTTCTTCTGATGGCTACCGCAAGGTGATGAGGTAATGATGCCCGATGCGATAACAGTAACCAGAGCAATATGGATGATACGAGCGCGCTGGCGATAATCATCGCAATATAGCGCCATGAGTGGGCGATCACGGCCAGCGCATCCCCCAGTTCGGTTTTTCGCCAGGCAATCGTATAAAGTTTGTTATTACTTTCCGCTTTTATATAGTGTGAAAAATGCGACTCCTGCAAACTCCCCCGGTTTAACGCCAGAGGCGGTTAAAATTTTATCGTTCATGCGTAAAACAATACGATCGCTGAACGCCATATTTTTGATGTGCTCAACGATAATGCGCACATCAGAAGCCGCAAATATTCTTCCCGCCGGATAAGAAACATAAAGCATCATGATGAAATCATGCGGAGAGGTGATCACCCGATCAACCCTTATGCCCTGCTGTAAAGAGAGAGCAGGACTCAGGGTGTACCCTTTGTTGTAGAGTAGCGAGGAACAATAAATCGTATTGCCCTGCGTAAAGTTAAGCGACTGAAGATGCGGGTAGCGTGTGGGGATAATATTGAGCTTTTTTTCCAGTGTCGTATTACAGGGCTGACCCAGTAACGGTTTGCGCCTGCGCAATCGCCAGTCGGGCATCGCCTAATACTTTATCGACGACAAAAGCCAGACTTTTGACCTCAGATTGCAGCAGCGCCTGCTTACTTTGCTGTACGCTCGTTAACTCCAGCCACAGCACGCTGGCAAATACCAGAAAAAACAGAAAGACAGAAGCTGTAAGGATTCTTTTATCTGATTTTGTTATAAACCTTAAAGACATATCAGGTCGCTTCTTTTCTACTCAGGGCACTCTGTATTCAGGCGACACAAAACCGGCCCGTCTTAAATGACAGCAATAAAAAGGATGGATACCCAATTTGCATGTAACGACGACGTTCTGCGATGCCAGAATAGTCACGCCATAAAATTATTTTATCCGGTGACAGTCCTCGCGCCATACGGACAAAGCGTGAATACGCACCGCTGCTGTCGCGCACAGTGATTGATGGTAACAACGCCATTTCCCGGGCCAATCAATTCGGTTATGAAAAGAGGCCCATAACGCATTGCTGTAGGGGAAAAACGTGCAGGATTTTGATGTTTCTTTTTTTCCCGTTCGCCAGGACGCCTGAATCCTCCGGGGAGATAACGGAACCTGTGCGTAAAAAATAATCGCCCTTATACCACAGAATGAACTTAAGATTTTCCGCTCCGCTGGTCAGCGCAAAGGCGGTTCCCGTTGTCGGGCACACCAGGTTATTTTCGACGCTCCACTCCATAACAAACTCCTTTTGTTGTATGTTCGTCCATTAACGCCCTAAGAGAATTACTAATACTCTGCCTCATGTCTAACAGAAATAAGAAAAATCAAAAACCTTACGCTTGAACAGAAAACAAATACTTTATTTACACATTGACAAGGCGATCTGATTTGACTTAATGAAACATATCAGCTAACTCTGCATCTATTTTTTAAAATATCAACAGAATTTATAGCAATCATACAACATAAGATTTAAGTACAGGCCGGATTGTGTCGCAATGGTACTCAGGAAATTTGGAGCAAAATAACAAATGAAGGAGTCTGATGTATGGATATAATATTTATTATCTCCTTAATCATAATTGGCTGCATCCTGGCACTGTCTGGAGGATGGATACTCATTCTGAAAGCCGAAGCTAAAATAGAACAAAAAATAATGGATGGGCTGGAACTCAAAAGGAAAGAGGATCAGAATAATAAAATTCTGCAAAAATATGAGGAGCTGTTAGCAATGGAAATCGAATGGCATACGTATCGAATATCCACCATTGAGTTTTTCATTACAAAAGTGAAGAGTAAAAGCGCCACAGAAACGCCGATAACACAACCGACAATAAGCGGCGACAGCAAACTTTACTCCAAAATAAAAGCATTAATATCTATTTACTTTCCGCATCTACAGGATGATTATAATACGCTGTGTAAAGTTTCAAACTGCTCTATCTATTTTGACTTTATCTACGGCAGATGTACCAGCAGCAATAAAGTCATTACCACACTGACAGAAAAGCGAGCGCAATTTAAATCGCTGTCTACGGAATTTCAAAACAAAATCCGAAAAGAAGTCACCATTACATGATACGTGATTCGCACCCGATGCGGGGCTGAGTCACCGGCAAGGGAATCGCCCTGAAGATAGAGACTGGCGAAGAATGCAGCACATCGTCAGTCATCTCTTCAGGCTGTTTATCCCTTTACGAGGCAGCGCGTAATTGCAGGTCGGTCAGGCAAGTCTGACTGTCATTCGCGGTTTTAAACGAATAAGCCGCTTTTTTCCCCTCATGACTGATTTCAATCATCCCCTCAGTGTTACGCGGCAGCCATAACCCGATAAAGCCATTCTGATAACTTTTCATTTTCTTATGTATCAACACCGTACCGTTCCGATCTGTCACGTTCACATCAAACCAGGTGTCCGGCATTTCTCCCTGGCAACCTGAAAGACTGTGGTTAAAACAGGGATGGGTTTGATATTCATAAGGCGCCAGCGAGAGATAAAATTTCTCACCCAGCGGAAAGGTGTACGTTTCGCCATTCGCCGACAGTTTCAGATCCGTGCTGGTCACAGAAGCGGTATACGGTAAAGGACGAGCCTGAGGGTTTTGATCGATAGCATCCACCATTTGCTCAACCGATTTTCCCGCCAGCCCGCGTTCAGCCAAAAACGCCGTTTCCTGCGTCGATGCCATTGAGATATTACTTAGTGCAATAAATAATAATAAAGACTGAATGATTTTCGGCATAATTATTATCCTTGTACGAATTGTGTTTCACAATTATACGTCTTTTCAGGAAGAAGAAGACAGGCGCACATCAGGTAAAGTTTAGAAAAGATCTGTATGAGCGTGCTAAATAAGCAAAAAAATGAAAGACATGCAGTCCAATAAAAAAGAGTTCAAGTGACCATATCACAATTATGAACTTTTCCCTGTAAAACATATGTTATATAAACAACTAACTGATAACATGTCAACACTGATAAAAGCGTAATACATCAATGTAAACAGAACACGCCTGAGTCCAGAGTCTCATTTATTCTCTCCGGTACATTGTCCTTGCATCTTAAATCCAATGAGAAAAAATAATAATCTTGACAAGATAATTACACAGCATAAATATGGGCAACAAGAAATAAAGGCATAACCTTATAAGCATAAGGAATATTTATGAAAAGGGAACTGTTAAACATAAAAAAAACAGGAAGAAATAAAATAGACCACGACCTTAACTTAAAAATCAATGTCTTTAAAACGTTGCGACAAGAAAATGTCCTGATGAAGGATTATATTAATCTGCTGGAAAACAGAATTATTTTTCTGGAAGGCGTCATTCTGGAGAAAACGAAGAACAAATCATAAGATTCTATTATACAGGCAGGGATGTCTGACTCCGTGTGCCTTGTCGCATAAGTAACTCTATTTATGCGACCTTTTTTTAAACCACATTCGTACCATGACCGAAACGCAGATAGAACTGCCCCTGGCGTCATTCCCATAAAACGCCTGAACACGGCAATAAATGCACTCACATTCTCATAACCCGCTAATTGCGCGACAAGGCTGACAGGCTCTCCGCGCAGTAAATATTCCAGCGACAAAATGACTTTCGCTTTTTGCTTCCACTGACCGAATGTTAATCCCGTCTGCTGTATAAAAAGGCGGCTCAACGTCCTGACGCTCAGCCCGGCCTGTTTCGCCAGCTCTGCCTGACTCAGCGTATAGGCCCTGTCGGCCAGTATTTTTTGCGCAATCTGTCTGACCCTTCTGTCGTCGGGAAGGATCAATTGTGAAGAGAGCGCATCAGCATAGCGAATCTCATCGACCATAACCTGCAACAGGTGAGCCAGCCGCTCTGAAGACTCTCCGATGGTTCCCTCCCCACAAAATTTTCTCAAGCAACAGCAGTAAAAAAGGCGACGCTGCCCGAACGCACGGTGAGGAGGGAAAGACCCCGCAATATTCCGCGCTGAAGTGCAGACTGGCGCCATATGCACTCACCGGCATCCACGCGCAATGGGGTAACGACGGCGGAATCCACCCTACCGAACCGGGCGTCAACGCCCACTGCCCTTGCTCCGTTTCGACCATCACCATGCCACGCGTGATCCAGTACAACTGCCCGCCAGGGTGATGATGCCACTGAGTCATATGCTTAGAGGAGTGATGTAAAGGTTGAATGCTTTCTATCATCATGGCCGATTTAGCGTATTTATTGTCTTACTACGGTTACTTTGCCGCTTCAGTCTGAGGGTAATCTTCCCTGTACACAATCACGATGAGGAAGAGAACATTGAAAAATATGATGCAACGCGTTGCTCAGGCGCTTGATGCCGTTATTTCCCGGCCGGGCACGATGAACACACTATCGAATTATTTTCACGCCCGATTATCGCCAGACGGTAAATGGCATCGACCTTGATTACGAGAACTTCGTCGCACACATGGCAAAACTAAAACAGGTTACTCGTACCATGAAGGTGAACATTCTGGCCATCGCTCAGCAGGGCAATCACGTTCTGACCCATCACCTGGTGACCGTCATCAAAACGAACGGCGAACAGGCACAAACCGAAGTCTTTGCCTGTTTCACATTAGAAAATGGCCGTATTGCTGCCTGTCAGGAATTAACCCGGTTAATCAGCGGCGCCGAAGAAGATAAAATGCTGGGAAGTCTGCGGTGATCGGGAGCGAATTAAGGGGCAGATAAAGGCCGGAATGCAACGACAGAACGCAGCCCCGCCTATAAAAATACGGAGTTTACGGTATATAACAGTCCCCATATGGCAAAGCCGTACACTCTGCTCCCCTGCCATTGCGCTATTTAGTTAGCGTCAGTGCGTACCTGTAAGAATAAGCAGCAATCCCCCTCCGCTCTCCTTTTTATTAAAAACGCCATTTTATATTGCATGCCTGGGCGTTTTTATCCCTTTTGCTCATCCTCTTCACCCACTTTCATTTTAATAAATCTTATTAATTAAAATAATCCACCCTGAATAATGAAACAAAAATAAAACAAAACAAAGAACATTTAACTACTTTTCTTTATAAATATAACATTAGCGCGCAAAATATTCTCTTTTTTTGTCGTTACCTGATTGTGTAAATCAATATTACTGAATGTAAGCATCAGATTTTTTCCATTTTGCCTTTCGTTTTATAAGAATTTTAAAATTTAAAGTTACATCTCAGTTACACGATCAGTGCCATATGCTGATAAACAAGAAAAAAAACCAAAACAGCAGACTTATACACTTAATTTAAGTAAATTCTTAAACTGATATTTTAAGATTGTGTTACATCAATTAGGATCATCACCTAACCTGATGGAAATAATGATGCAGGCTCCATTTTTCCGTTTTCAGGGATTTTACGGATGTAGACAGCAAGACCAGGACGGTTTTGTGACATGAAATGTTTGTCCCCAGGACGGGAGCAAACATACTGGAGTTAATATCAATGAAAAAGCTCGCTATCTCTTCTTTCGTTATCGCGTCATCCTTCGCAGCCTTTAATGTCAGCGCTGCAACCGAGGCTTCTGGCGGTACTATCACCTTTACCGGCCAGGTTACTGATACAACCTGTACAATTAACGGCGGAAACTCTGCTGACCTGACGATTCCATTAGATCCCATCGCCGTTAGCGATGCATCTACCGCAGGTCTGATCCAGAAAAACCGTAAACAATTTACTCTGGAATTTACCGGCTGTACTTCTGCTTCCCTGGGGCAGGACGATGGCGCGGGAAATAAAAATACCCTGAATCTGATCCTGAGTTCAGACAGTATTTCTAACGATGGTCTGTATCTGAACAACACACAGTTGAGAACCGACGGCACGAAGAAAAAACGTGGGTATCGCACTCAGCACGCTGGCCAATAGCCAGACGCCGCTGAACCTGCATACTAACCTTGATACGAATGTTGAAGGTGATAGCGCCACTGTCGATCTGTATGCGAACTACTATAAAGTCGGTTCAGACGCTGCCGATACCGGTGCCGTTAACACCATGCTGACTTATACCGTCGCGTATTTATAAGCAACGGGTTAATTTACTCATATAAATAAAGAGCCTGATCCGTCATTATTGACTTATTGTATTCGCGAATTATTTTCACCTTCTGGTGAGGTATTCTTATACCTGCAATTCAGGAGGGAAGAGAGAAAATAAACGCGACCAGGTATATTGATTAGATTAGGCTCTCTTTTTTCAGGTTAATATGAAACGTTCTCTCATTTTTCTAACGCTTATTGCCTTCAGCTTTAGCAGTCTGGCGAATGTTATTATTAGCAATACCAGGGTTATCTATCCTGAAGAACAAAAAGAAACAACGGTTCAGCTGATTAACCGTGGCAACAGTCCGGCGTTAATTCAGGCCTGGATAGACGAAGGTAATCCAGACTCTACGCCAGAAACCGCTCAGGTTCCCTTTTTGCTGACGCCGCCAGTGGTGAAAGTTGAAGGCGGTAGCGGCCAGCAGCTGCGCATTCGCTATACCGGTTCAGCCAACGCACTGCCTCAGGACAGGGAATCCGTTTATTACCTGAATGTGCTGGATATTCCGCCAAAACAGGAAAATCTTGATGGCAAAAACACGATGCAAATCGCCATTAAGTCGCGCATCAAATTATTTTATCGCCCGACCGAACTCACGATTCCGGCCAGCGATTTACATAAGTATTTATCGTTTACCGCGCAGGGTAATCAAATTGTCGCCACAAACCGGGCTCCTTATTTCGCATCGATTGCCACAATGAGTTCACGAGGTAAATCTCTTACTGGCGAGCCTAAAATGATTGCGCCATTGTCAACACTGACAATACCCACGACAGGGGCGGTTTTATCGGGGCAGGCTTTGGATATTCTGTTAGTTGATGATTACGGTTCATATCAAAAATATTCATTCACCACAAAATAATATAATAATGTCCAAATGAATGGGGATGGCAATGGCTGGTAAAAAGAGTCAATACGTATGTTTATTGCCAATACTGGCGATGATGTCTATTTATAGTCGGGCGTATGCCGTGGCTTTCAATACTGACTTTTTAGCCGGTGACTCTAAAAATGCCGATATGTCGCGTTTTTATCGTGCCTCTGCGCTTCCTCCTGGTGAATACCCGTTTGATGTTTTTATTAACGAGGAGTGGAAAGGCCGCCTCCCCTATTTATATCACGGATGAAGGAACGTTTTTCCAGCATGAAAATATTGCCCAGCTTGGGCTTCTTTCCTCAATAGTCCCTGCCGCAAACAGCGCCAGCGAGCGAGTGGATGTGAATACGTTACTGCACGGAGGCAGTATGAAAGTCAATGCGGCCGATATGTCGCTACGTCTGACCATTCCCCAGGCGTATATTCGCCAGACGCTGCGCGGCTATGTCGATCCCGTCTTTTGGGATGAAGGCATTCCGGCGCTGATGCTGGATACAATGCCAACTATAACTACAACGAAGCCAAAGGCGGCGGACGCAATCAGGAAAACGCCTATTTCCAGTTAAACAGCGGGCTGAATGCGTTTGGCTGGCAATTTCGCGATAGTTCCAGCTATAACAAAAGCAAGGGCGTGGAAGGATCATGGACAAACAATACACGCTACGTTGAGCGCGGGATCGCTGCGCTTAAATCGATCATCCGCATGGGCGACAGCTATTCCAGCAACGATCTTTTTGATTCTTTGCGTTTTCGCGGCGTCAGCATGGGCACGGATATGCGCATGTTACCCGATTCTCAGCAGGGCTTTTCCCCAATTGTACGCGGCGTCGCACAGTCTAACGCGCTGGTTAAAATTAGTCAGAACGGGCAGGTTATTTATCAGAAAAACGTGTCGCCTGGCCCGTTTGAAATTGCGGATATCCTTCCTACCGGCTCAGGCGGCGATCTGAATGTCGAAGTCATTGAAGCAGACGGGCGCACCAGCAGTTTCATCGTCCCCTTTTCTTCGGTGCCAAACATGCTGCAAGAAGGGATTGGGAAAATATGGTCTGTTGCTGGGGGAAGCGCGCACGGAAGAAAGCCGCTATCGCCCCCAGTTTGCCCAGGGCAGCTATCAATACGGGATCAATAACCTGATCACCGGTTATACCGGGGGTAATTTACAGCGAAGACTATAACGCGTTTCTTCTCGGGAGCGGCCTTAACCTCCCGTTTGGCGCGCTGTCTTTTGACGTCACACAGTCACAAACGCAAATTCCGGCAGATAAAAAAGTCCGTGGGCAAAGTTACAAAGTCGCCTTTAGCCGTTTCTTCAATGTCACCGGGACGAACTTTGCGCTGGCGGCGTATCGCTATTCCACGAAAAACTATTACAGCTTCAATGATGCAATCGCTTTGCACAACTGGCAAAAAGAGAACGCTGACAGCCCTAATGCCAGATATATGCGCCAGAAAAACACCTTTAATATCAACCTGAGCCAGTCTCTGGGTGAGGAACTGGGTTCCCTTTACTTATCAGGAACCTGGCGGGACTACTGGAATGGTCATGGCACAACAAAAGAGTATCAACTGGGGTATTCCAACCACGTTGGCGCCGTAAGTTATACCCTCTCAGCCCAGCAGCATGCGTAACGATAATCAGCGCGAAGAGCGACGTTATTACCTCACATTCTCGGTGCCCCTGAGTCTCTTTGAACGGCCCGTTTTCCTCAACAGCAGCGTTACATTTAATCGTGACGGCTATTCCGACACGAACGTGGGGATCAGCGGAACCGCAGGCGAATTTAATCAGGCGACCTATAGCGTCAGCGGCAGCAACCGTCGCGGTGGAAATAACTCGGCCAGCAGCAGCCTGAGCTATCGCACTGCGTTTACCACCTTAAACGGCAGCTATAGCGAGTCAGGAGACTATCGTCAGATCGGCGCGGGAGCCAGCGGTAGCCTGGTGGCTTATCGGGGCGGCCTGCTGACGTCCAGCCAGTTGGGCGATACCTTCGCGATTATCGACGCGCCAGGCGCTCAAGGGGCCACGCTGGGCGGCGACGGCACACGCACCACGAATACCGCCGGGAAAGCGTTGGTTCCTTACCTGTCCCCGTACCGTAAAAACCGAATCCAGTTAGATACCACCCATATGAAGGAAGGCGTTGAGCTGAAAGGCAATATCCAGGAAGTGGTGCCTTATGCGGGTTCCGTCACCTATGTGCGCTTCGATACCGACCAACGGCGGCAGTTCATGTTGCCAGCACGGGCCGTTAACGGGCGCCCTCCCCCCTTCGGCACCGAAATTTTTGACGATGCTGGCGCCAGCGTCGGATATGTCGCCCAGGGAGGAATGTTGTACCTGAAAACGGAACAGCTCCCGTCACGTTTACATATCAAAACCAGCAGTGACGGCCGCCAAAGCTGTGTTATTAGCCAGCCGACCCACGATGGTCAGATAAATATTTGCCGCTAATGGCAGGAGCAGAGGATGAAAATCACTATCCGTACAATAACGTTAATTCTTGCCTGGCTACTGGGATCGATAAGCTATGGCGTACAGGCCTCCTGTACAAGCGATTCCGGCGCGCAAAAAGAGAGCAATCTGGTGCTCAACCTGGATTCACTTTCCCTCAGCAGCGAAACCACAGGTTCGCAGAACCTGTCGCTGTCATCCGGTACGTTTAGCTGTACCGGCGAATGGATTGGTTATGCTAACCGTGTTGCCATTATCTCTGAAATGGCCAACAGCACGGCCTATATCAATTATGGTAACTATGTATTGCAATTCACCATCGGCAATATTGTACCCACGAAAAAAGACTATAGTCGCTCTGGAGAAAGTCATATTCCCGGTACTTCGCTGAATAACGTGGTCTATACCTATAAGGCTAAGTTACTCAAAAGCGTACCGAGCGGCGCCAACCCGGCCTATGTCTATAACGTTGGCCCGGACGCAACCAGTATCACTCTTGCTCACGCTATATCCGTTGTTGATGCTTCAGGTATCGATTTCTGGTTTCCCGGCGTTAATTTAGCCGAATTCATTAAATGGATATTAGGCCTTATCGGTTCTGACGAAGAGAAACGCCTGTTCTACCAGAATATCACGATCAATTATCGTCCTCATGTCAGCACCTGTAGCATCCCGGATACGACGGTCACGCTACCGGAAACCGATCTTACCAGCCTGATATCCGCAGGAAAGGAAGCGCAGTTTTATGAAAACTTCACTCTGCATGCCGAATGCAGCGACCTGTTAGAAGGCATGAGCACACGCACCATTCAGTTTTATCTCAGTAGCGCCAGCGTCGATACGGATAAATACACCCTGAAAAACACCCAGGGAACGGCAAGGAATATTGGAGTGCGAATTATGCATGCCGATACCAGTAAAAAAATTGCCATCAGCCAGACAGAGCTTACCGCAGGTAATATTACCAGCGAGTATGAGCTCTATAAGATTGCGCAGTGGGGAAGCAATTTTGATATTCCATTGAGAGCATATTATTACATCTATGGTGCAAAACCGACGGAAGGCAGAATACAAACCACGGCGAAAGTAAACATCATTTACCCATGATAAAAGGCGAGAAACAGAATAGTCATCCACTGAAATAATCAGAAGCCTCAACAAAAAAAAGAAAGATATTTATACACAAAATCATTTGAGAAGCATCGAGGCGGCAAGTGAATGAGTCCCCAGGAGCGTACACGTAGTACGTGACCAGGGTGAATGAGCGCAGCCAACAAAGAGGCAGCCTGAAGGATGAAGTGTATATCAACGCCTTATCATGGTGTGTTTTAATAGCATCACTATTATTTTCTTATTTTATAAATAGTTACAGTTAAATTTTACATCTTGTCATTATTGTAAACGATATGCGGATCGAAAAATATAATGCGTACACTACAGAACGATCAATTTCTTTATCTCAGCAGTGAGGACTCATCCTGTAATCCTTCCACTGCAAGATTTGATTTAGTCATGATAGAAAACTCTGTCAAGTCATTAAATAGCGTTACGCAGCCGCTCCATTCAACGTTAATTATTGATACCGATAACTATATGATTAATTTTCTTTGCAAACACCTGATCAACCCTTTGGTATTACACACCAGCCCGACATTCAGAGAAGCAAAATACAAAATAGAAAACCATATTATTGATAATGTCGTCATGGAAGTTTTTACGCTGGAGGAGAGTGCGCTGGAGGCGCTTAATTTCATTTATGATATGCAGATAAACTATCCTGGCATTCGCTTAACGGTGTTTACTTTTACGCGTAACAGTTACCTGCTTCAGGTTTTGCGAAGTTTTCATTATATCAATATCGTTTCTAAGTATGAACCCATGTCTGAGCTTAATCATGCCGTTCATGCCTGCTGGCTGGATGAGGCTTTTTACAGCCAGTACATTAACGATCTCATGGCTGAAATAGAACAGCCGGATTCTTTTGACGACATTGAATGGACCGTGCTGACCGAACTGGCCCACAGCACGCCTACCCATGACATCGCAAAAATAATAAATAAACGCTATCACACGCTTTTTTACTACATCAAAAAGATCAATAAAAAGCTGCATCTAAGCACTAAAAATGAACACATAAAAATGCTGAAAGCGATAAACAGTAATCCACTAAAAAGTGCAAGCATATCTTATCGCGACCGATTTAATTAATCCCAGAAAAGCCCGATGCACCGTTTATAATTAAAAAGGATATGCCATTATTATGAAACTCATGTGCCGTATCGAACCTATCATTCATGTCCAGACCGGTAGACGGATTGGCGGTGAGGTGCTCTGCCAGCCGGAAGGGGCAGATCCAGAGCTATTTTTCCGCTCTGTTTCGCCAGAACTCCTGTCACATATTGTTCAGGAACAGATATGCACGGGAGTAGCAAATCAGCACGATCGCAATGGCATTTTATTTTTGAATATTACGACTCCATTGCTTATGAATCTGATGTGGCTCAGATCGATTCTTGCCATGTTACCCGGCCCAAAGGTCATTGAAATTGATTGCCAGCAAAGCGAGTCTTATTTTCCGCGACTTGTACCGCATATTGATGCAATTCTGACCCTAATGCGCGCTTTTAATACTCAACTTTGGCTGGACGATCTCTATGTCAGGCATATTCCGTTAATTGCGCAACTCCCCTTTCGCTTTGATGGGATTAAGATTGATAAACATGAACTCTGGAGAATATCCGCTGAACAGGATACCCCAGCAATGACAACGCTGGTAAAGCAGGTGGAATATCTGACGGATCATGTTCTGGTGGAAGGCGTTGAAAATGAATACCAGCACCGCTTTATTTCGGAGAGCGACGTACATTATGCCCAGGGATTTCTCTGGCCCGTTGATGAGCGAGAATCATTCGTAATAACGATTTAAATATTAAGGAAACCAGCATATTTCAAATATAAAAAAGGGATTCAAATGAAGTCGAAAATAGTGATAGTGTCTGATGACGTCTATTATCTGACGGGTATATCGAAAGGGATGAAAGAGTCAGGTACGCGTGTTGAGAGCATTTTTTTAAGCGATGCTGCCGAGTTTGAACGTTTCACACTAACCACCTCTTTTTCGCTATCAAAAGATACCGTTGTGTTGCTCTCCGTCAGAGAGCCGGGTTTACTCGACAGGTTAATAACCTTTTTCTTTAGTAAGGTTACGCTGTGCATATCACCGTCAGGCCTGCATTCCCGTCGCCATTTCTTTTGCCAGTATGGTGTATATTACTTCAATAAAAACAAAACATTATCAGAATTAAACGATATTCTGATAGCTATTTCAAATAGAAAAAATACGGAAAATAACACCATCACTGACAAAGAGTTTTTTATTCTCAGCGAGTTAGTCCGCGCCGGGAATGTGAAACGAATGTACAGCGCAATAAACATCTCTGAAAAAACGGTCTCTTACTACAAGAGGTCGGCATTAAAAAAGATGGGATTACTGAGCAGCCAAAATTACTTATGTATCCACCCGGCGCTCTCCGCTGTTAAGACCATTCAACGGCACTGAGCCCCGTCTGAAACTTGTCTGGCGATGCTGGTACACTTTGATACCGGGGATACCCAGACTCCCGATATTGTTTATCAGGTTGCGACCACAATCGTTATGTAGTCAAATGCATAACGACATCAATGCTAAAAGAGAGTTTCCATGAACCTGTATATGTTTTATATCGGTGGAAATGCCGGTAAATCCAATATCGAAGTACACGATATTCAGTTTGTCGCAGCCAACGAGCCACAAGACGCCTGGCCTGCGCTAAGAGAAGCATGGTTTGGTGACAAGGATAAGATTCACATTGATGGTTACAGCCGTATTACGTGGGTGAATGGCTATTCTGTCACACTCTCTCCTGAACCCTCCCCAACGGCGAACAGGTTATTTTTTGTTAACGTTGGTGGATATCGGCCTGATACGTTAGCTGAATTACATGAATTTGATCTTTTTGTCGCGCAAGACGCACAACAGGCCAGAAAGAATGCACTACAAACGTTGCTCTGCGGCGTTGAACAGCAACATAAAGACAATCTGAAGGATGTCGATGATTGCCTGTTACTTGAAAAGGTAGGCGGGCTATTTATTCATCTGACACCCTGCCCGACAGGACGTCGTGACCAACCAGAATGGCAGGGTTATCAACCGATAGGTGAATAACATTCAGGAGCCTGCTCTCCGGGCCTGCGTATACATTCTGCGGCAATCGGGCCTTTACCCTTCATCATTTAGCGGGGTAAGCGGGTATTCCCCATTGACTAAGCCATTATCAAAAAAATGGCTTTACTCCTTTCCATAATACAACTCCCTTCCCTGAAATTTACGGTTTCACACGTTCGAACCCATTATCCATATTGTAATCAGCATCAATAAACGGCACATCATGGGGAAGTCAGCCAAATAGTAAACATTTAAAGTTTCGTTATAAGAAAGAACGAATCCCTATTTCATGCGCCGTCAATATGCTGCTAGCTTCGCTGGTTTGTATATACAAGTAAATTCATGCATTTCTTTGCGGGGAAACGGGGATGAGCATAAAAAACAAACTGGCAGCCTCCTGGCTAGCGCTGGGGTTGTTCGCAGCGCAGGCGCAGGCAGCGGATTTCGTTGTGGGCAGTAAAAACTTTACCGAACAATATATTCTGGCGGAAATCTATGCCCAGGCACTGGAGCAATCCGGTCTTTCCGTTGAACGCAAAACAAACCTGGGCGGGACGTTAATCGCCCACGCCGCGCTGCTGAAAGGCGAAATTGATATGTACCCGGAATATACCGGTACGGCGCTCAGCGCAGTGGTCAAAGGAAAGCCTTCCTCCGATGCCGCACAGGTGTTTAAGCAGGTCAGCGACGCCTACCAGCAGCAATATCATCTCACCTGGCTGCAACCAGCCCGCGTGAACAACGGCTACGCACTGCTGGTGAGCAAACAAACCGCAGAGAAATACCACCTGAAAACGCTCTCCGATCTCGCCAAAGCCGCGCCGGAACTGACCATCGGCGCAGGTGCGGAGTTTGGCGACCGTCAGGACGGCCTGAAAGGGCTGGAGCAGACCTACGGCATTAAATTTAAAGCCTTCCGCCAGTTTGCCAAAGTCGGCCTGCGCTACGACGCCCTTGCTGCCGGGCAAATAGACGTCGCAAACGGCTTCGCAACCGACTGGCAAATCGCGGAAAACCAGTATGTCGCACTGGAAGACGATAAACACCTCTTCCCTCCCTACGAAGTTGCGCCGGTCGTGCGCGATGCCGCGCTACAGGCACATCCTCAGGTTCGCGACATTTTAAATAACATCAGCCAGTTGCTTGATAACGCCACGATGCAAAAACTGAATGCGGAAGTGGAAAAGAATAAAGAAGAACCGCGCGATGTGGCGGAAGACTTTTTGCGCGCAAAAGGCGTAATTAAATAGGGTACGACCGTGACAACGACACTTTTTCTGGGCGACGCGCCGCTCACGCTTGATGACGTGCGAGCTGTCGCTGACTGCGGCCAGACCGTCGCGCTGGGGGCGCAGGCGCAGCAGGCCATCAGCGCGTCCTTTGATTTTCTGCTGCACAGCATCAGCGCCGGAAAGCATATCTATGGCGTCACCACCGGGCTTGGCGCTAATGTCGATACGACGCTGCTGCACACGCAAAATGACCGTCACGATGAGGATCTGCTACAGGCGATTCAGCGACGGATCCCGCTGGCGCGGGCGGTCGGCGTCGGCCAGCAGGCAACGCCCGCACAGGTTCGCGCGATCATGCTGGCGCGTCTTGCGGGTTTCGTGCAGGGCGCATCGGGTATTTCTCTGCCCGTGGCGCAGACGCTGCTGGCCTTTATCAACGAAGGCATCCATCCGCGCGTTCCGCTTATCGGATCTATCGGCGAAGCGGATCTCGCGCCGCTGGCGCATATCGGACGCGCGCTCATCGGCGATGGCGAAGCGGAATATCAGGGTACGGTGGTGCCGGTCTCCGCACTGCTGAACCAGACGGGTCTGACGCCTGCGCCACTGCGTGGAAAAGACGGGCTGGCGCTGGTGTCGTCTAACGCCGCCAGCGTCGGCCTCGCCGCGCTGCTGCTGCACGACGCCGCCCGGCTTATGAACGCCCACGCGGGTGCTATCGCGCTCTCGTTTGAAGCATTTCGCGCTAATATCTCGCCGCTGACGCCCTGGGCGGCGCGGATGCGCCCCGCACCGCAACAGGCCAGCACCGCCGCGTATCTGCTGGCACTGCTGGAAGGCAGCTCGCTACTCCAGCCCGGCAGCGCGCGTTCGTTGCAGGATCCGCTCAGCTTCCGCTGCGTCGCGCCGGTGCTGGCCTGCGTTTGCCATGCCTGGCTGAATGCCCGCGCGGCGGTGGAACTGGAACTCAACAGCGCCGACGACAATCCCGGCCTGCTGGCTGAGTCTGAACAGGTCCTGGCAAATGCCAATTTTGATGCCACGCATCTGGCGCTGGCGCTGGAAAGCCTCGGGCTGGCTCTCGCCCGCCATGCCGCATGCAGCGGTGAACGCATCATGAAACTGATGTCACCCGCCGCCAGCGGCCTGCCGCGTTTTCTCACCCGCCACGCCGGGCAGACAGGCTTCGCCACGCTGCAAAAAACGGTTTCCGCGCTGGTCAGCGATATCGCCCATCATGCCCAGCCGCTCTCCCCGCTGACGATGCCGGTAGCCGATCGGATTGAAGATTACGCCTCGCAGGCAATGGGGGTGGTCGCCAAAACCACACGACTACTGGAAAGCCTGCGCTATCTGGTGGCCATTGAACTGCTGGTCGCCGCGCAGGCGCTGGATCTTCAGGCGTCGCCACGGCCAGGACGCTATGCAACGGCATTACACGACAAGATTCGCGCTCGGGTGGCGCCGCTGGATGAAGATCGCGCCAGCGCTGGCGATATTTCCGTTCTGGCCGACGCGATAATGCAGCCGGAATGGCTTGCAGGCCAGGCCGTATTGCTGGAGACCTCCTGATGCGCTGGGCGACGCGACACTATGACGACATTCTGCTGGCGCTCTGGCAGCATCTGGTACTGGTCGGCGCCGCAATGCTGATGGCGTTCGCTATTTCACTGTTTCTCGGCATTACCACCGCCCGCCGCCCGCGACTGTATGCGCTGGTGATGGCGGTCACCGGCATGATTTTTTCCATTCCAGGGCTGGCGCTATTCGCACTGCTCATCCCGTGGCTCGGCATCGGAATGCTCCCGGCGATTGTCGGGCTGACAGCCTATGCGCTGATGATCCTGACCCGCAATATTGCCACCGGTTTTCATGCCATTCCGCTGGACGTCCGCGAAGCGGCGCGCGGAATGGGATATGGCGCCTGGCGCAATCTGGCGCGAAGTGGAACTGCCGCTGGCGCTACCGTTCATCATCACCGGACTACGCATTGCCACCACCACGCTTATCGGCATCGCTACGGTCGCGGCATATATCAACGCCGGTGGACTTGGCGCAATTATTCTCGCCGGGCTGGATCAGCGCTATCCAGAGAAAATATTTATCGGCGGCGGCCTGACGTCGCTGCTGGCGATCGGCGCGGATCTGTTTTTTGTCCGGCTACAGCGGCGCGTTTTACAGGGGAGAGACCAATGATAACCCAGGCATGGCTATGGGTGCTGGATAACCAGCCGCTGTTCTGGCAGGCAGTGTGGCAGCATCTGATGATGTGCGGGCTGGCGCTCAGCATCGCCCTGATTATTGCTATCCCGACGGGCGTGCTGATCGCGAACATCCCTCGCCTCGCTTTTATCATCACCAGCGGCGCCAGCACGCTGCGGACGATCCCAAGTCTGGCGATCCTTGCAGCGGTCATGCCGTTTCTCGGTATTGGCCTGCTGCCTTCAGTCGTCGCGCTGGTGGTGCTGGCCGTGCCGCCGATTTTGCTCAACACCTGCACCAGCATTCAGTCCGTGAACCCGGATACGCTCTCAGCGGCGCACGGCATGGGGCTGACGCCCTGGCAGGTCACAGGCAAAATCGTACTGCCACTGGCGGCTCCCGGCATTCTCGCCGGCTGCCGTACCGCCGCCGTACAGGTTGTCGGCGGTGCGGCTCTGGCGTCATTTATCGGTGGCGGCGGTCTGGGGGATTTTGTCACCACCGGCATTGCCATCATGGACATGTCGCGCCTGCTGGTCGGCGCGGTGCCGATTATTCTGCTCGCTGTGGCTATCGAAGCGCTTTTCGCCCTGCTTGAGCGCCTGTTTTCTCAGCCGACGTAAAAGGCTAATACAATGATTACACTGGAAAATATTAGCAAAATTTATCCTGGTTCGCCGCGTAAAGCGCTTGACGATCTCTCCATGACATTTGAAGAGGGAACCACCACGGCCCTGATTGGCCCTTCCGGCTGCGGTAAAACCACCACCATGCGCTTAATCAACCGGCTGGAACAACCCACTTCCGGGCGTGTCCGGGTAAACGGGCGCGACGTCGCAACGGAAGATCCGGTGATGCTGCGTCGGCATATCGGCTACGTTATTCAGAACGTCGGACTGTTCCCGCATATGACCGTCGCGGACAACATTGCCACGGTGCCGCGCCTGCTGGGCTGGAGCGCCTCGCGTATTCAGGCGCGAGTGGAACATTACTGGAACTGGTCGGGCTGGATGCCCGGCAATACGCCAGTCGATTTCCTGCCGCGCTTTCCGGTGGTCAGCGGCAACGGGTCGGCGTTGCCCGCGCACTGGCGGCGGACCCGCCGGTCATGCTGATGGATGAACCGTTCGGCGCCATCGATCCGCTGGTTCGCGGGCGATTACAGACCGAGTTTAAGCAGATTCTGCAACGCGTGAAAAAGACGGTGATTATCGTCACTCACGATCTTGATGAGGCCATCAAAATGGGCGATCGCATCGCCATTATGCGCGAAGGACGCCTGTGCCAGTATGCCCCGCCCGCTGAAGTGCTCTCAGCCCCGGCAGATGAGTTCGTCGCGGCTTTTGTCGGCAGCGATGCGGCGCTGAAACTTCTTGCTATTACCCCGGTAGCCCAGGCGATGGAAACGTCTCTGAGCGCTGACCACCCACAACGGCTTGACGTCAACGCTACCCTGAAAGACGCGCTGGCGCTGATGCTTTCCCGGCGCGCCCGACAGCATCACCGTCACCAAATGCGGCGCGCCCGTTGGCGTATTAACTCGCCAGCGGCTTTTCACCCACGTACGACCCGATGCGAACCATGCTACCAGTGAGAGAAATCTATGACTCAACCCATCCATTTAACCTGGCTAAACGGCCCCGACGTTGACCAACTGAAGCTCACGGATACAGAAATCCTCACGGCGGTGGAGGACGGGCTGCGGGCACAGGGAGAGAAAAAAACAGTCATTGAACCGCGCATGCATTTAATTCCCGATAAAGCGTTTAACGGCCACTTTAACGTGCTGCGCGGTTATATCGAACCGCTGGGACTCGCCGGGGTAAAAATCGTCGGCGATTACGTCAATAACTATACGCTCGGGCTACCCTCGGAAATGGCGCTGCTGAACCTGTTCGATCCGCGCACCGGGATGCCGGTCGCCATTCTGGACGCGTCGGCAATCACCGATATGCGCACCGGCGCGCTTACCGCGCTGGGCGCACGCCACCTTGCCCGCCGCAACAGTAAAGTGCTGGGACATATCGGCGCGCGGGGAACCGCCTGGTGGAATGTTCGTCTGCTCAACAGCATTTATGATTTTGATGAAATCCGCATTCATTCGCGTCGCCCGGAAAGCCGTACCGCATTTGCCCGCCGTCTGGAGCAGGATCTCGGCAAAAAAATCATCGTTACCGATGACTGGGAAAGCTGCGTGCGCGGCGCGGATATTGTGGTCGAAGCCTCGCGTCTTAATGCGCCGACGCCGCTGTTAAAAACAGAATGGATAAAGCCCGGCGCCTTTGTTGTGCCCTACGGCACCATGAGCGCCGTGGAGCTGTCGCTCACCGACATGATGGACAAGCTGGTGGTGGACGACTGGGGGCAGTGCAAAGGCGGCATGTTTGGTTCACTGCGAGCCCACGTAGAAGCGGGAAAATTAAGTGAGCATACCCTGCATGCCGAGCTGGGCGACATTGTCGCGGGCACGAAGCCAGGCCGTGAAAATGATGATGAAACCATCCTCTTCTGGCACCGGGGGCTGTCGCTAAGCGATATTGCACTGGGGCATACGATGCTGAAGAAAGCGCGTGCGCTGGGTATTGGTCAGGAGCTACGTTACCGATGATTGTTAACGCAAGAATGTACTCGGTAACTCCGGCGGCGGCGGAGGGGTGGAAAAGACTCCTGCCCGAAGCCGTACGCCGCGCCGGGCTGACGGCAGAGATTGTTGACTACCCGGCCCCGGCCAGGCTGGAGGGGCTATGGGCTCGTTCCGATCTGCTGGCGGTATTCATGTGCGGCTGGCCCTTCGCGCAGCGGCGCTTTTCGGTACGCCCGGTGGCCGCGCCGGTTACGGAAGAGGCCGCCAGGGAAGGGATTCCAGGGCACTACCGCACCCTATTTATGGTGCCGACATCGTCTACCGCCAGATGTCTGGAAGAGACGTTCGGCGGGCGGCTGGCGTATACCAACCCGGAGTCGCACTCCGGCTATAACGCGGTACGCTATCATTTGTCGGCATACATTAACGAGACGCGAAAGACGCTCTATCGCACGCTTGTCGGGCCGCTAATCACCCCGCGACGCGTGGTGGAAGCGCTGGCGGCGGGCGAAGCGGATGTCGGCCCGTTGGACAGCTATGCCTGGTCGCTTCTGTGCCGGTATGAGCCGGAACTAACGCGCCATGTGCGCATACTGACGCGCAGCGTTCCCGCGCCGATGCCTTTACTGGTGGCAAGCGATACCGTTAATCCACAGGCCATTGCGGCGCTGCAAACGGCGCTGCTGACGCTGAATACAGAGCGCGACGCCACGCTATTACGGCCTCTGGGGCTGCGGGGATTTATCACCCCGTCAGCAGACGCCTGGCAAGTCGTCTGCGACCGGGAAGAAATTGCGTTCTCCAGAGGCTATGCAACGCTGCGCTGAAAACGGCATTTCATTATGTCGCCCCTATTCGCTTCATCCGCAGTGACATCGTTATACGGTAGCCGCTTCGCGCCTTAACCAGTTCTGTAATAGTTTGCCATCCTGCGTCATTTCACTATCCTGGCGGACGCACAAATAGTAGTCGCGCCCGTCATCTATTGGCAGATCGAAAATCTTCACCAGCTCGCCTTTATCCAGGTACGGCATAATGAGGGGTTCGCGCATCAGGGCGCATCCCAGTCCTGCCTGTACGCCCGCCAGCGTCAGCAGACCGTCCTCAAACAAGGGGGCCGCTGCGCGGCGGGGAACGCTTCACGCCCTGCTGAATAAACCATTGATGCCAGGTGGTTCGTTCTTCATCATGCAGCAGCGGCATCTGCATCAGTTGCTCCGGGGGTATCAATATGACCATGCAGTCGCAAAAACGCCTGGCTGCATACCGGCACCATGCGCCCGGAAATCAGTTTTTCACTCTGGTATCCCGCCCAGTTTGCCATTGCCGAAGCGGATCGACATGTCTGAAGCATCACTCAGATAGTTGCGGTGATTGGCATACACCACGTTAATCTCGGTATGTGGATTCGCGCGCATAAACATCGGCAGGCGAGGAATAAACCAGCCCATCCCAAAAAGCGGAATCAGGCTAATCGTTACCTGCCGGGTCTGCTCCTGCTCCACCAGATGCTCCGTCGCCTGACGCAAAACGTTAAACGCCGCACGGATCGAACGATAATATTCACGCCCTTGCTGGCTCAGCGCCAGTCGTCGCCCATGCCGTTCGGGTGAGCGCGATTTGCAGATATCCCTCAAGTAACTTGAGCTGATGGCTAACCGCAGATGGAGAAATCGCCAGTTCCCTCGCGGCTTGCGTCACGCTTCCTAACCGGGCAATGGCTTCAAAGGCGCGCACCGCCCGCAACGGAGGATCGTTGGCAAGGCGACTCTCCGCAAAGGAGGGCAATGTCGTCAATTGTTCTGTTTTATTCATATATTGATTTCTTTAGGCTATAAGCTTGTTTTTGTGATTAATAAAATAATCATATTAATCATTAAGATATAAAAATATCTGTTTATCATAAGAAATAATATATGTGTATTTTTACAATTTTATTCAATTATTGGATGGTACCCACTGAAAGAGCAATTTGTCGGGTACAAACGTTGGACACACTCATACAACAACTGATAAACGGTGTGATGCTGGGCAGCATCTACGCGCTGATCGCGCTGGGCTATACCATGGTGTATGGTATTTTGCGTATTATTAACTTTGCTCACGGCGATATCCTGATGGTTGGCGCGCTTACTACGCTCTCCGCCATCAATGTCCTGAATCATACCTTCCCTGCTATGCCGCAGTTATTGCAACTCGGTGTAGCGCTGCTCATTGCGATGGCCGTCTGCGCCCTGCTGGCAATGGCGGTAGAACGTTTCGCCTATCGCAGGCTGCGTAACGCCCCACGACTGGCTCCGCTGATCTCCGGTATCGGCGTTTCCGTATTACTGCAAACCGTGGCGATGATCGTCTGGACCCGCAACCCGCTGATGTTCCCGCAGATCCTGTCAATGGCCCCGATCGCCGTGACCTCCGGTGGCGAAACTCATCCACCCGCGATTATCACTCTCACCGGCATTGTCACCGTCGGGCTGGCGCTGGCGGTCATGACCGGTCTGTGGCTGCTGGTTGAATACACTCGCCTCGGGCGAGGCATGCGCGCAGTGGCTGAGAATCCGCGGGTCGCCACGCTGATGGGCGTTAACCCAAACGCCATCATCACCCTGACGTTTGCTATCGGCGGCATTTTTGCGGCGCTGGCCGGCGTGATGATGGCGAGCAACTACGGTAACGCCAGCTTCTCAATGGGCTTTCTCCCCGGAATTAAAGCGTTCACCGCCGCCGTGCTTGGCGGCATTGGCAATATTCGCGGCGCGATGATCGGCGGGATTTTACTGGGCGTCATAGAAGCGCTGGGTGCGGGCTATCTCGGTGAGCTCACTAACGGCGTCTTTGGCAGTAATTACCAGGACGTGTTTGCCTTCATCGTGTTGATCCTGGTGCTGGTATTCCGTCCGGCAGGTTTGTTGGGCGAGCGCGTGGCGCACAGAGCGTAAGGGAAAATCAATGACAACCGTACAACTGCAAGCTCCAGCCACGACGCGCAAATTCTGGTCAGGCATGGCTTTGTTCTGCATCGCATTGCTGATCGCTCCTGTCGTTGCCAGTCAGCTTGGCGGTAACTACTGGGTCCGCGTGATCGATTTCGCCCTGCTCTACATCATGCTGGCGCTGGGGCTCAATATCGTCGTGGGCTATACCGGCCTGCTGGATATGGGGTTTATTGCCTTTTATGCCGTTGGGGCTTATCTGGCCGCTCTGCTGGCCTCTCCCCATCTGTCTGAGGTGTTCCCAATCCTCACCGTCTGGTTCCCGGACGGGCTACATACCTCGTATCTGCTGATCGTTCCGGCTGCGGCACTGGTCGCTGCCGTATGCGGCATTTTGCTTGGCGCACCGACGCTGAAGCTGCGCGGGGATTATCTGGCAATTGTTACGCTGGGCTTTGGCGAAATTATCCGCATTCTGATGCGCAACCTCGATCGCCCGGTGAATATCACCAACGGTGGCCAAAGGCATCACCGGCGTGGATACGCTTAACCTGTTTGGCCTGAAGTTCAGCGGTGTTTATCACTGGCTCGGCTTTAAAGTACCCGCGTTGTGGCTGTGGTACTACCTGCTGATGCTGGTCATTGTGGCGATCATTTTTGTCTGCCTGCGCCTGCAACACTCACGTATCGGTCGCGCCTGGCACGCGATTCGTGAGGACGAAGACGTGGCCCGCGCGATGGGCATTAACGTGCGCAACTATAAGCTGCTGGCTTTTGCTATGGGGCGCCTCGTTTGGCGGCGTCGCTGGCGCACTGTTTGGCGCGTTTCAGGGATTTGTCTCCCCCGGAATCCTTCACCTTGCAAGAGTCCATTGCCGTGCTGGCGATGGTGGTGCTGGGCGGTATGGGCCATATCCCCGGCGTGATCCTCGGTGCGGTACTCCTGACCGCCCTGCCGGAACTGCCTCCGTAGCCAGGCGGCCCCCTGTTCAACAGATGTTGTTCGGCACGGTACTGATTGACCCGGAAATTTTGCGTCAGCTCTTCTACGGCCTTGCACTGGTGCTGGTGATGCTGGTTCGCCCATCCGGTATCTGGCCGGTTCGCCACAAAGAGGTGAAAGCATGAGCCTGTTAACCGTGAGCAATATGTCCAAACGCTTTGGCGGCCTGACCGCCGTGGACGATGTTTCGCTTTCCATCAATAAAGGCGAGATCTACGGTCTGATCGGCCCCAACGGAGCCGGAAAAACCACCTGTTTTAACCTAATTACCGGGCTTTACCCGGCAGACAGGGGGGCGTTTTTTATTGCAGACCAACCCTATTACCCAAAACAGATAGAGAAAGTCACCGCCGCCGGGATTGCACGCACTTTTCAAAACGTGCGTCTGTTCAACGAGATGTCGGTGCTGGAAAACGTGATGGTCGGTCGCCACGTTCGTACCCGTAATGGGCTATGGGCTGCACTGAGCCGCCATAAACGCGCCCGTAAGGAAGAAGCGCAAACCCGCGAACAGGCCTGGCGCTGGCTGGAGTACACCGGCATTGCAAAGTTTGCCCATTACCGCGCCTGCGATCTGGCCTATGGCCACCAGCGTCGTCTTGAGATCGCCCGCGCGCTGGCTACAGATCCGCTGCTTCTGGCGCTTGACGAACCTGCTGCGGGGATGAATGCCGCCGAGAAGGTCGCGCTTGGCGAGCTGTTAATTCGTATTCGTGAAGATGGCAAAACCCTGCTGATGATCGAGCACGACGTCAAGCTGGTGATGAACATCTGCGACCGCCTGACGGTGCTCGATTACGGCAAAACGCTGGCCTGCGGCACACCGGATAGCGTGCGTCGCGACCCGGCAGTTATCGCAGCCTGGCTTGGAGGCAATAAGCATGTCTGAGTTACTGAAGGTGGAACGCCTGGATGTGCATTACGGCGGTATTCAGGCCGTTCGCGATATCTCCTTTACCCTGCATGAGGGTGAACAAGCCACGCTGATTGGCGCCAACGGCGCGGGTAAAAGTTCCACCGTGCGCGCCATCACCGGGCTGGAAAGTTTTAACGGCAACATTGAGTTCAATGGCAAAGCCGTACGCAAACAGAAACCGGAGACGCTGCTGCGCAACGGGCTGGTGATGGTGCCGGAAGGTCGCGGCATCTTTGCCCGCATGACGGTGCTTGAAAATTTGCAGATGGGGGCATGGTTAAGGCGTGACGCCGCCAGCGTTAAGCGCGAAATGGCAGAGATTTTTGAGCGTTTCCCGCGTCTTGGCGAACGCCAGCACCAGCTTGCAGGACTGCTCTCTGGCGGCGAACAGCAGCTGTTGGCGCTCAACCGCGCCCTGCTGAGCCGCCCGCGTTTGCTGATCCTCGACGAGCCATCTATGGGGTTAGCCCCCAGGATGGTGGAAAACATTTTTACCGTGATCGCCGGGCTGCGCGCACGCGGCGTCGCCCTGCTGCTCATTGAACAAAACGCCCGACTGGCGCTGGAAGTAACCGACAGCGCCTGGGTGATGGACAGCGGCAGCATTGTGCATCACGGCGAGTCGAAAGCGATGCTTAATGACGATCAAATTGCACAGATTTATTTGGGCGAAATGCCTGTTTAACACACTCACCAACAGCAGGGAAAAACAATGAAAACAGTAAAAATCAGTGCGCTCAGCGCCGCTATTCTGCTCAGTAGTTTTGCCTCTACAGGTGCATGGTCAGCTAAAAGCGAAACCGTGACCATCGGTCTTGCAGGCCCGCTTACCGGCCCGTCTGCCCGTATTGGTAAAGATCTGGAGAACGGCGCCCAACTGGCGATTGACGATATCAACAAGCAGCACCCGACCATCGGTGGTAAAGCGGTGACCTTCAGGCTGCAATCTGAAGACGATCAGTCCGACCCGCGCACTGCCGTGGCTGTGGCGCAGCGTCTGGTCGATAGCGGCGTGGCGGGCGTAGTCGGCCACTGGAATACCGGCACCAGTATTCCGGCGGCACGCGTTTATCACGATGCGGGTATCGCCCAGGTCGCGCCTGTTGCCACCGGTCATGCCTATACCAGACAGGGCTTTGATACCAGCTTCCGTGTGATGGGGCATGACGACGACGGCGGCCAGTTTGCCGGTCAGTACGCGGTGAATACCCTGAAGGCAAAACGTATTGCCGTGATCGACGACCGTACCGCATTCGGTCAGGGGCTGGCTGACGAGTTTATAAAATCACTTGAAGCGCAGGGCGTGAAGATTGTTGACCGTCAGTACGTTGACGACAAAACCGTGGATTTCAGCGCCGTGCTGACCGCCATTCGTAGCAAAAACGCTGACCTGATCTTCTTCGGCGGCGTGGATAGCCAGGCTGCGCCGCTGGCGCGTCGTATCAAACAGCTGGGTATGAACGCCACGCTGATGGGCGCAGGCGGCTTCGTCAGCCAGACCTTCCTGCAACTGGCCCAGAAAGAAGGCGAAGGCGTCGTGGCGCTGGAGCCGGGCCTGCCAGTTGAGCAGATGCCGGGCGGTAAGGCGTTCGAACAAGAGTATCAGTCTCGCTACCACACCCATATTGAACTCCACGCCCCATTCGCCTATGACGCCACCCGCGTTCTGGTTGCTGCGATGGAAAAAGCCGACTCTGTCGATCCGGCTGAGTATCTGCCGGTTCTGCGCGCAATGAGCTATTCCGGCGTTACCGGGCAGATCGCTTTTGATAATGAAGGCAACCTGAAATCGCCGTCTTTCACCGTCTACAAAGTCGTGGATGGTAAATGGCAGCCGCAAACGGTACTGGGCGGCGCCAAAACGAAGTAACGCAGTGAGGCAATGTGATGAGTGATAATAATGAGCTGGGCATTCTCGCCCGCCGCAAAATAGAAGCAGAGATTATTAAACCAATCTATGAAATCCTGGTGCGCGAGATAGGGAAAGCCCGCGCCCAGGCGGTCATTGGCGAAGCCATTGAGCAGGCGGCGATCGATGCCGGTAAAGAGTTTGCGCGCAAGGAGCCGAATGGCACAGACGTGAAGAGTTTTATCGCCCTGCAATACCTGTGGGAGAAGGATAACGCGCTGGATGTCAAAGTGATCGACGCCGACGACAAGCAGTACAACTATAACGTCACCCGCTGCCGTTATGCCGAGATGTACCACGAGATGGGCCTCGGTGAGATTGGTCACCTGCTCTCCTGCGCCCGCGATGAGAAATTTATCGTCGGCTACGCGCCCGACGTGGAGCTGACCCGTACGACCACCATCATGCAGGGTGGCGCATGCTGTGACTTTCGCTATCGCACCAAAAAGGAAGACGTATGATCCGCGTGAACGCAGAGCGTTTATGGTCAACGCTTGAGATAATGGCGCAAATCGGCGGCACGCCAGCCGGTGGCGTCACCCGACTGGCATTAAGCAATGAGGATCGACTCGCCCGTGATTTACTGCGCGACTGGGCGCAGGAAGCCGGATTTCGCTGCGAAATCGATAGCATGGGCAACATGTTTATTCGCCGCGCCGGTAAAAAACCACAGCTTGCGCCGGTGATGACCGGTTCACACGTTGATTCTCAGCCGCTGGGTGGGCGATATGATGGAATTTACGGCGTGCTGGCCGGGCTGGAAGTGCTGCGTACTTTAAACGATCAGAACATTGAGACCGAACGCGATATTGTACTGGTCAACTGGACCAATGAAGAAGGCGCACGCTTCGCGCCAGCAATGCTGGCCTCCCGGCGTCTGGAGCGGGCAGTTCACACAACAATACGCATGGGCGCGTGAAGATCAGGACGGCATCAGCGTCGGCGAGGCGCTTGAGGCCATCGGTTACCGTGGCGACCAGCCCGCCGTCGCCTTCCCTGTCTACACCTGTTACGAGCTACATATCGAGCAAGGCCCGATTCTCGAAGAGGAAGGTATTGATATCGGCCTGGTGCATGCCGCTATGGGCCAGCGCTGGTTCAACGTTGTAATCCGCGGATTTGCCGCCCATGCCGGCACCACGCCAATGGCCAGCCGCCGCGATGCGTTGACCACCTTCGCCCGTCTGGCGCTGGCGGTGGAAGACATTGGCAATCAGCACGAACCTGACGGCAGAGCGACAATCGGCATGGCGCAGATTTCACCGGGATCGCGTAACGTAGTGCCAGGGGAAGTACATTGCAGCGTGGAATTTCGTCATCCACAGACTGCCGCCCTCCAGGCAATGGAAACGGCGCTTCGCAAGGCAACCGCCGATCTGAATCAGCGCGGCATTCAGCTCGACGTGGAGCGTATCTTCGATTACGCCCCCATCGCATTTGACGAGACCTGTCTACAGCGCAGCGCAAACGCGGCCCAGGCACTGGGATACAGCAGCAAACGGATGGTGTCCGGCGCCGGTCACGATACCTGTTATATCAGCAAAATCGCGCCCGCCAGCATGATTTTTATCCCCTGCGAAAAAGGCATCAGCCATAACGAGGCAGAAAATATTCAGCCGGAATGGGCAGAAAAAGGCGCTAATGTTCTGCTGCCACAGCCTCCTGCCGGCTGCGCTTGAATAACAGAGCCAGGTGAACCGGTCATCAGAAGAATCACTATTCAACTTAATCGATTACAAGCATGACCGGGTTTGACCGTACAGCAGACCATGAATATATGACTCATGTTGTAATGAAATTAAGTCTCTTTCACTCATCCAGTGACTCTGGGCATAAAAAGAGACCTTACTCACTTATTGATAACATGAAGACTGCTAAATAATAAAGTCAGGTAACTCTGTAAAAATCAATAAATTAATTCAGTTTTCATATCATGACTTAGGATGCAGGATCACGATGAATAACGATTTTACATTTACGATCAAGAGCAGTCGCTTCGATGAACATTATAACCCTTCGGAAAATACGCGTATTACTACCAACTTTGCGAATCTGGCCAGAGGAAAGAACCGCCAGGAAAACTTACGCAACACGTTAGTGATGATTGACAATCGCTTCAATACACTGGCGTATTGGGATAACCCCAAAAGCGATCGTTATTCTGTGGAAACTTGATATCATTTCTGTTGCGATGAATATTAACGTTGATAGCAACAGCGATACATTCCCTGCAATTGAAATATTAAAAACCAATATTATTGACAAAAGAACAACGAACGATTTGAAGGTATTGTCGGGAATAATTTCTCCTCTTACGTGCGAGATTATGATTTTAGCGTATTACTGCCAGAGCATAACAAAAACAAACCTGAGTTTAGCATTCCAGATAATTTTGGTGATTTGCATGGGAACATATTTAAACATTTCATAAACTCAAATGAATACAAAGAGCATTTCAAAAAACCACCTGTGATATGTCTCAGCGTGTCAAGTAACGATATCTATCATCGGACTGGAAATCAGCATCCCTGTATTGGTTATCGAATACCAGCCAGGTGGTTCTTCGGTTAACTGAGAAATACTTCAAAAAAATGGATTTGCAGGTTCGCTATTTTATGCCCCAAAATAGCGTTGCACCTTTAGCCTTTTATTTTTCTGGTGATTTACTTAGTGATTACACGAATCTTGAACTTATCAGCACCATCAGCACGATGGAGACGTTCCAGAAGATTTACCGACCTGAAATTTACAATGCTAACGCCGCCGCAGGTCAATGCTATCAACCAAATCTGAACCACCAGGATCATTCATTAACAAAAATTGTTTATGATCGGGAAGAACGCAGCCAGCTGGCTATTGAGCAGGGAAAGTTTACAGAAGAGCATTTCATCAAACCATACAAAGATATTCTTGAAAAATGGTCTGCTCACTACGCTCTTTGATTAACCGAAAATAAAAGGTCATCGATTATGAAAATATTACTACCCACTTCAACGGCTGGCAGTTTACCTAAACCTTCGTGGCTTGCTCAACCTGAGACGCTTTGGTCGCCCTGGAAATTGCAAAAATGAGGAATTAATCGAGGGAAAACAAGATGCGCTACGTTTATCCCTGGATGATCAACTACGGGCAGGCATTGATATTGTTAGTGATGGCGAGCAAACGCGCCAACACTTTGTCACCACGTTTATTGAACACCTCAGCGGCGTTGATTTTGAGAAACGTCAGGTTGTTAAAATTCGTAATCGCTATGATGCGAGCGTACCGACCGTTGTTGATGCGGTAGCGCGTCAAAAACCCGTTTTTGTTGAAGATGCAAAGTATTTACGCCAGCTCACTCGTCAGCCGATTAAATGGGCGCTGCCAGGGCCTATGACGATGATCGATACGCTCTACGATGCCCACTATAAAAGCCGCGAAAAGCTGGCCTGGGAATTTGCAAAAATTCTCAATCAGGAAGCCAGAGAGTTAGAAGCTGCCGGCGTCGATATTATCCAGTTTGATGAGCCCGCATTTAATGTGTTTTTTGATGAAGTGAATGACTGGGGGATCGCCGCGTTAGAAAAAGCCATTGAAGGGCTAAAATGCGAGACCGCTGTGCATATCTGCTATGGATATGGCATCAAAGCCAATACCGACTGGAAAAAGACGCTGGGGTCAGAGTGGAGACAATATGAAGAAGCTTTTCCCAAACTGCAAACGTCTAATATCGATATCATCTCACTGGAATGTCATAACTCGCATGTTCCAATGGATCTGCTTGAACTGATTCGCGGTAAAAAGTCATGGTAGGGGCCATTGACGTGGCAACCAACACCATTGAGACACCAGAGGACGTCGCCAGTACGTTACGTAAAGCGCTTCAGTTTGTCGATGCCGACAAGCTCTATCCTTCTACCAACTGTGGTATGGCTCCCTTATCTCGTCAGGTAGCCAGAGGTAAGCTCGATGCCCTAAGCGCAGGCGCAGAAATCATCCGAAGAGAACTTTCGGCTAAATGACTCTGTTAATAAGATACGGGCTATAAACCGCAGTGGGGTAATATATCCCTGGAGCGGCAGAACCGCATGCTGGCGCAGAAGGCGTCAGCCAGACAGCTGCTGTTTATCGCCCTCTTTCAAACAGTTCATAACTGCCCGGAGGGGGGTTAAGATTTTTCTGCCAGCCACTTATTAAAGCGCACCATATCTTCCAGCACACATTCGACCAACTGTTCAATCGTTTCCCAGTCCTGCTCGTTATTGCAGGCAACTTCAAGCGCCTCACAGGTCTCTTTCAGCGGCGTATAATTCATCATCCGTGCACCGCCGTTAATCCGGTGTGCCATGCGGCCAACCTTGTCACGGTCTCGCTGTTCAAGTCGCAGTTTAAGTTTCCCGATAAATTCGCCCCTGTACGCAACGGCTGGCGCCGGTGTAGCGAAAGTGAAAGTAGGTGGCTGGCAGGGTAATGACACCCGCGAGTTCGCCGGCAACACGCAAACCAACTTTACGTACTCCGTTGGTGCGGGGTGCTTCTTATGAAGTTATTAACGATTTGACCCTGTACGCCACTTATCGTTATGTCGATATGGGCAATATCGAAAGCGGCCGTAACACCTTTGTAAACGCCCGTGCTCTACAGGATGAAAATCTGCGTGGACGCCTGGTCAACAATGAATTTGTGTTCGGCGTTCGTTACGTCCTTTAAGGCACTTTGACAGAGAGTTTCATCCCCCCTCCTTTCAGGTATTTGTTCTCATCTTTTATGCCACTTTTTTCCTGACCTTACCGCCTTCCTGCCGGGTGGTAAGGCTTTTAACCCACAGCCCTAATGGCGAAAAAAATCTTATAATGTTGGTAGGTTCACCGATACTTCTTTGGCATTCAGTCTAAAACCCCATTAAATTCAAGTAAAATAATTGGTATTGATCCGATGAAAACATGACTGAATGCCTGGACTCAACTGGGGGCACAGTTAACTTTATCCGTTTTACCAATATGAATTGCCACGGATACGCAGACTTCTCATCAATATAGGTGCCGAATGGCTTGAATCCTGAATCGCCACGGGTTTAACAGACACCCTCAGAGTCGTTTAAGATGGCTTAAAAAGAGGTGCCCATGGACGGTAAGCGTTATCCCGAAGAGTTTAGAATCTGAGTTTCGTGTCTGAAAAAAATACCGTTAGCCAGTGGTTCTCCGATTCTTTTTATTAACGTGTCAGGACAGACTATTGCGTCTGTTTTTTCTGTTTTATATCGCCGTTGCAGTGTTGCTTTCAGCTTACGCTGGAGAGGTTCCGGGTTTTCCCCTTCAATCAATTTGCCAATAAGATCAAAGCAGTGCCATGCCAGCTGATGATTATCCTGGCGGATGGTATCGACAGGAATAGTGAGTGAGTCATACAAATAGTGATCGTCAAAGCTGGCCAGCCGCATGTTACTTTGCAGCAGGTTTGTGCTGGCCCATATAGCGCAGCACCCCTTCCAGCAACCCGCAGGCGGCGGTGAACAGCGCCTTAGGTGGACGTCCCAGTCGGGCGCAAAAGTTCAGCGAACATCTCATAACCGGAACCTGGGTGATAGTTGCCGTGGATGATCCACTCCGGGCGCAGTTCAACGTTGGCTTCACGTAACCCCCTGCTTAAACCCCTCCAGACGGTCACGCGTCGGGGAAAGCCGCGGCTGACCGCCGAGGAAGTAGAACTCGTCAGGATGCTGGCGGGCGATATCCGCCACCAGTTCAGCCGTGGGAGTAATCGAATCGGTGATGACCAGCGGCAGAGAGCTGTCGTTCATGTGGCGATCAAATAGAACCACGGGCATCTGCTCGCTCAGTTTCTGGTAATCCGCATCATTCAACATACTGGAGGCGACAATCAACCCGTCCACCTGGCGCGCCACCATGTTATTGACCACTACGGTCTCCTGGCCTGGGTTTTCATCGCTACAGGAAATCAGCAACTGAACGCCCGCCTCCCGGCACAGGGTTTCCAGTTCGTGAGAAAAGACGGCAAAACCGTAGTTGGTGATTTCCGGAACCACCAGACCAATGGTGTGGCTGCGGTTATCACGCAGCGAGCGGGCGTGAATGCTGGGCTGGTAGTGATGCTCTTTTGCAATAGCCAGTACACGATCCCGTGTTTCTTCCGCCACCCGTAGCTCTTTGCTGCGTCCGTTCAGTACCAGGCTGGCGGTGGCTTTTGAGACCCCCGCCAGTTCCGCGATGTCTTTTATTGTGACGCGTTTTGTTTTTCTCACAACGACTTAGATCCGGCTGCCAAAACTCCTATTCTATCATGCAGCGGCGCAGCGACCAGTAGCGTAATGTGATGTCGGACGCACCTTCGAAGCGTACCCGGCCCGGATGGTCAGGAAAATAGCGGCTGCTCATCACCCCTTCGCCATGGTTGATGAAAATTTCAATACTGGAGCTGTCGCACAGAACGCGTAAATGGCTGACGTCGCCCTGCCAGTAGCGGGTCAACATTTCACCGGTTTTCAGACTGGCGCGTTCCAGACGCACACCGTGGTCATCGACCGTGAGACGCAACGCGCCGGCAAAATCGGCATTCACGTACGAAGTGCTCAGTTCAAACTCAAGACGCGTCGCCTCCAGTTCTGGCGCATCGCTGGCGCGGCCCTGCCATTGGTGTTCGGCTTCGCGAAGCTGTTCAAGTTCTCTGGCAGGCGTTTGCCAGAGCCTGCCGTCGCGATACTTCAATTCCCGCGGGCAGGTCATCTGGTGGATCCAGCCGTACGCACATGTGGGCTGAAGCATCTCTTCACCGTCCGGCACGCCCATCCAGCCGATCAGGATGCGTCTTCCGTCTTCCGCCACCGTGGTTTGTGGCGCATAAAACTCGAAACCGGCGTCAAGCTCATGCAGCTCGCCGTGGGCAAACGAAGCCGTTTCATAATCAAATGCCCCGCTCATCCAGACTGACGGATAGGTATTGAGATAGCGATGCGGTTCGCGCGCCAGCCCCTGCGGGCAGCAGATCAACACATGTGTTTCATCAAGCGCAAACAGATCCGGACACTCCCACATATACCCGGAGTCCGTAAGACCGTTCACGCCCTGTCCAGCAATCTCACCGCAGGGCTGCCAGTGGTGTAAATCATCGGATGTGAACAGCAGCACTTTGCCCTGCTTTTGCAGATCCTGCGCACCGAGCACCATGTACCACTGCCCATCATGGCACCACACCTTCGGGTCCCGTACATGCCCGGTGTACCCTTCCGGCAGGGGCAACACTGGCCCCTGCTTGGTAAAACTACCATCGTCATTTTGCACCGCCAGACACTGCCAGGCGATGCGACCGCCGTCGTCAAACTTGACGTTGCCGGTGTAGCACAGGGTCAGCACGCCGTTGTTATCCACGGCGCTGCCGGAGTAACAGCCGTTACGGTCATACTCTTCGTCGGGCATCAGGGCAATTGACTCGTGCTGCCAGTGCACCAGATCCACGGAGCTCCAGTGTCCCCAGCACTTATAGCGATGATCGCAGCCCAGTGGGTTCCATTGATAAAACAGGTGGTAGCGCCCGGCAAACCAGATAAACCCGTTCGGATCGTTCATCAGCCCCGTTACCGGCGCGGGATGCCACTGCGGATAATGGCTGTCCGCCAGTGCACGCGGCTGGCCTTGCATTACTGCCTGCAACACGGCAGGCCAGCGGGAAGCTAAAGTCATTATTCAGAGTCCGTCTTATATTTCAGCAGCAGGGAGACGGTGAACGCCACACCGAAAGCAATCACCATGCCGATAATATAGTTAAGCAGCGAGCTGGCCTGTACTATTGCCATGCCCGGAATAGCAGTCAGTCCCACGGCGGTCATGTAGACATGCACCGACACCACCCAAGCACCGCCCGCCGCGCCACCGATCAGCGCCGCGATAAACGGCTTCACGAAGCGCAGGTTGATACCAAAAATCGCCGCTTCGGTGATGCCCAGCATCGCAGAGAACGCCGACGGTAATGTAATGGCTTTGATTTTGGCATCGTTGGTTTTGAACCACACCGCCAGACACGCCCCGCCTTGCGCCACATTCGCCATCGCCCAGATTGGTAGCAGGAAGTTAACGCCTATCGACGGATTCCCCCAGCAGTCCGGCCTCGATGGCGTGGAAGCTGTGGTGAATACCGGTAATAACAATTACCGAATACAGACCACCAAACAACAGCCCGGCCAGCCAGCCTGCATGAGCAATCAGGGTACTCAGGATGAAGGAGATACCGTCTCCCCAGCGCGCGGCCCGCAGGGCCAATGATCAACAGCGCAATAAAGCCGGAGATAATAACAGTCAGGAACGGGGTCAGGATCAGATCTAACGCATCCGGGATCGCCCGGCGCAGCTGTTTCTCCACTATGCTCATAAACCACACCGCCAGCAGTACCGGGAACACGGTTCCCTGATAGCCAATCATGGCGATTTCAAAACCGAAAAAGTTCATGGTGTGGAAGCCGGACGCCACGCCCCAGGCGTTGGTCAGCGCCGGGTGCGTCAGAATGCCACCCAGCGTCGCCCCCAGATACGGGTTACCGCCAAATTCCCGGGCTGCGGTAAAGCCAATCAGGATCGGCAGAATAATAAACGCCGCCGAGCTGCACATATCCAGCATGATGTAAAGCGCGTTATCCGCATTCACCCAGCCGTAGGTTTTTACCATCCCCAAGCAGGCCCATCAGCAAACCCGGACGCCACAATGGCAGGAATGATTGGCACGAAGATGTTAGACAGCAGACGAGCAATACGCTGGAACGGGTTCAGCTTACGTGCGGCGATATCTGCAGCTTCGGACTTGCTGGATTCGCTAATCCCCGCAGCCTGAATAAACGCGGCGTAGACCTTGTTAACCACACCGGTACCAAAAATCACCTGCATCTGCCCGGAGTTACGAAAACAGCCTTTCACCCCTTCGACCTTGCCAATGGCCTGCTGATCGGAAAGCGCGTCGTCAATCAGAACCAGACGCAGACGCGTTGCGCAGTGAGCGGCGCTTGCGATGTTCTCTTTGCCTCCGAGCAGCGGGATGAGTTCGCGGGCGATATTATCAAAATCCATATATACCTCTGCCTGACTTCATTTTTATGGTGTTTAAAACGCTCCCGCCACGCAGGAGCGTGAAGGCTTAGAACCAGGTTTCCATCTGAACCCCAAAGTTCCATTCCCCGCCAGCATTGAAGCCGCTGCTGCCAAAGGCGTCATCGCTGGCGTAGTTATCCAGTTTACTGCTCCAGTCCATCCAGGTGGCGAACAGACGCAGCTCCGGACGGCTGAAGAAATCGCCGATCTTGCCTGCTTTTAATGTCGGGGCGAAAGTCAGCTTGTAGAAACTCCCCGTTGACCGCATTACGGTCTTTGTAGCCTTCAGGATTCAAATCCATGTACTGATAGCTACCTTCGAACGCCAGGGCGAAATTCTGCGTGACCTCTTTAATCAGACGAGTGTTGAGCGTGACCCATTCATAGCTGTCGCCTTTGACGTAACGGTCTTTACTGCTCTGCGCCAGGACTGCAGGTGCAATATGCCAGCCGCCGCCCAGAGGCGTGACACCATAACTGGCAAAGCGCCAGGTATCAGCTTCAGACCAGCAGTGCGCCATCGGAACCAATACTTTTTACTTCCGCACCCAGGCCGTGGCCATACAGCAGCGCCGTTTTGGCAGATCCCTCCCGCAGGCCGTAGAAACTCTTGTTGTGCAGGCCAGCCATAGCGTGAACACCGTTATTCGCCGCATCAGTTTTAATCAGGTCACCGTTGCTGTCTTTACGGTCATCGTTGTCTTTAGCCCGCAGACCACTCACCATCAGTTGGAACGGTCCGGCAAAGTGGTTCATGCTGAGGATGTAGTTCTGAACGTTGTTGTCGATCTCCTCCTCGCTGCCAAAATTGCGCCCATAGACAGAGAAGTTACTGTGCAGCGTGTCGTCCCACTTCACGTCATACACACCGCCGCCCGTACCGGCCAGGAACACCACGTCAGAATCCAGCCAGTGAATGTCAAAGTTATCGCGGTCAAAACGTTTTCCCGCCCAGAAGGTACTGCCTTTCAGCGCACCGGTAAAATCAGGCAAATTGCCCAGTTCAGCAAAGGCCTGGCGAATATTGAGATCACTGCTGTCCGCTGACCAGTCGTTATAGGTTTTCTGCCCGTCGGCCAGCATGGCCTTAAAGCGCGTGGTTGCGCCGTTGTCCAGGGTCTGCTTGTGTTCCACGTTTAGCTCGACGTAGGTATCTGCTTCATTCCCCAGACGCCCAATCGCCCCGCCTGTTTCCCCGGCTGGCGTCAGGTACGGGCCACTTTTGCTGCTCGAGGCTGCGTCGTTCATCAGCAGGCCGGAACGAGCATAGCCGTGAAACTCAAATCCACTACTCTGATCGGCTTTCTTTTCCAGCGCGGTAGTCCGCTGCGCCACCTCCCGGGTGATGGTTTGCGCCTGTTGCTGGGCGGCAACCAACTGCTGCGTTTTTTGTTCTGCTGCTATGGCACGTTTCTCAGCCACCTGTGCGCGGGTTTCTGCGTCCTGAAGACGCTGCTCCAGCGCCGCAAGGCGTGATTCGATACTCGTCATATCCGTCTGGGCAAGAACAGAGGTACTGCCGATCAGCATGCCTATCATCACGGCAATTCTGCGTTTTTTTATACATTTTGTCGCATCCTGAAAGAAGTTATTGAATATTGCTAATCAGCTAAACCGGTTTAGGAAAGTGATACTAAACTGATGGATTCTGAATCGGCAATGCTTTTTGCTAAACCGGTTTAACAATTGTGATCAGGGCAACAATTCAGGCCACCGATAGGCAGCCTGCGGAGGGATATTACAGTTCGTGGAGATACGGCAGTGCAGTCATTGCCCCTTTGGCCGTTGTGGCGAGTGCGCCGCAGCGTTGTGCGAGTCCGATTATCGGGGGGAGATGATGGGGAATGGCAGAGCCTGCTGACGCCAGTCCGTAGAGAAGTCCCGCCACGAAGGCATCCCCTGCGCCGGTGGTGTCAACGCATTCCACTGACGTCGCGGGATAGTGGGTCATCGTGCCCTCATGCCAGGTAATCACCCCCTCTTTACCCCGAGTTACCAGCACCAGACTGGCAGGACAGCTTTGCATTAACGCCGTCAGACCGTCCTGTACCTGATGCTCCCCCGTTAAATAGCTCAACTCTTCCACGGAAAGTTTCACCACATCGGCTTTGGTCAATGCCTGCGCAAGGCACTGGCGCAACTCGGCATCATGACGCCAGAGATCGTGGCGGATGTTGGGGTCGAAGCTGACAAAACCACCGGTCTTTCTGATGGTTTCCATTGCCTGAAGTGTAGCGGAACGAGAGGGTTCTGCGCTCAGGGCAATCGAACAGACATGCAGCCACTCCCCAACCTGAAATGGCGGGAGATCATCAGATGTCAGGAACAGATCGGCGCTCGGGCGTACCATAAACGTAAACGAGCGTTCACCCTGTTCGTCCAGATCAACCACCACCGTTGATGTGCGATGCTGCGGGTCCCGCCGCATCCACTGAACGTCGACCTGTTCGTCCGCAAGCATCTTTTGCATAAACCTGCCGAATGGGTCATCACCGACTCTGCCGATAAACGCGCTTTTGCCGCCGAGGCGGGCAATGCCAACCGCGACATTGGCCGGTGCGCCCCCGGGGCATTGCAGTAATCTGCCCTTACCATCCGGCAGAAGATCCACAACCGCGTCGCCAAGCACCCAGATCTTTTCCATGTAATCCTCATAGCTAAATAACGTTAAACCGATTTAGCTATTTAAGCACAAGCCAGGATACTGGGAAATACATGGGTTAGAGATCCCCGGAAAGACCGCTAAGCTGCGAGGAGAACGACAATATTGCCGGCACGTCAAAAAACGTCACTATTTGCAGTCAAAGAGACTTACTACAGCAACGTGGCCAGCGAAAAGTTGCGTCTTCCCACCCACGATACATGTGACATCATCACCCGCCGCTGTAAAGGCTCTGGATCGTATCTTTCTTGAGGGCCATTGTTACGCGAAGGCAGGTGTGATGCTGAATGACTTTACCCCTTCTGGCGTTTCTCAGCTTAACCTGTTTGACGAGTTACAACCTCGGAGGGATAGCGCCGGAATGGCAAATGAATAGTGAAATGCTCTCACCATCTTATGCAACAAAATGGTCAGATCTTCCTCGCGCTTACATTTGCTAATTCTGACCACCCGGTATATACGCTGGTTAACCTGCAGGCGGAGTAATCTGCTTCAGCGACTTTGCAGCTTCCTCTTCAGACATATGAAACTGAACGCGATGATACGCAGTGACATCGAGTGCAAACACCTCCGTAGAGACAACCCAAAAAACTGAAAGTAATGACGGTAAAAGGCTGCAAATATTTGGGCATCGGTCATTACGCACAGTTGACACTGGGTAGTACAAAAAAGTCTTAGCTTGAGATATTTTCCTTTTTCCAAACGGACCCCATCATGTGCAATGTCAACACCTGACAGAGTAAATGTCATGAATTTAACTACATGATGAGAGATATAATGAACGGGACAATAACTTTATATCATCATTTATGGCGATGATTGAGTAATGAAATATCCAGGCGGAAAAAGCAAGTGCTTTCAGCGGCTCATTAATATTATGCCGCAGCACCATACTTATATTGAAACCCATCCAGGTGGTGGGACTGTCATGCGCAATAAATTACCGGCCGACAGAAATATAGGTATTGAGCTTGATATCAATATAGTACAGCGATGGCGTGATGAGGAAGATAACGTATGTGAACGTGTTCACACAGATGCGGTATCGTTCCTTCGGAACTATAAGTTTAAACGATAGCGTAGCGAAAGACTTCACTACAACGCTGGCGAACCTTCTTTGCCTTCTCTGTCGCGCCCACGGCTTTCCATTCGACGTAGCACATTCAGTAGAACCTAAAGGCCTCCAGAACGTCAGAAGCATACCCTTCTGACCATCGGCTTCGTTCCGTGCCATTCAAGCGCCACGGCCTGAAACGTGTTGTTGAGCTGCACATCAACCCGCTTTTCTTCTTTCCTGGCAAAATGATGGATCGATACCTTCGGCCAGCTTTTTCTTGGCTTCATCACGTAGTGCCCTGGCTTGTGCAAGGGAGACTGCCGGATAGACACCAAAAGCCATACGCTTCTCTTTTCCATTGAAGCGATATTTCATCCGCCAGTATCGAGAACCAGAGGGAACGACTTCAAGATACAAACCAGCTCCGTCTGCCAGCTTGCAGGCTTTCTCTCTGGATTTAGCGACATCAACCTGTCGGGCATTTTAGCTTCATTGGGGGCATATCCCTGGACCGAGCACAGAATACCCCCACTTGTGCCCCCAACTGTAACTTGATTCCGGTTGAGTCCAGTTGATAACAGGAGATAAGATACGGGCCAGAAGGCGCAGTATACGGGCTTTGAGTTGATTTCGGTAGACCTGGGAAGAATTTGGAAGTGATAATAGGAGTCGAACCTACGACCTTCGCATTACGAATGCGTAAATTGATCTAATAAAATCAATACCTATCGAATTTAAATGGATTTTTTGCCACAATATCGCCACAGTTCGTTAGGAATCAGGTTGAAATGGCGACTATACGCAAACGTGGTAACTACCAATGGGAAGCTCAGATCCGTAAACGTGGTTTTCCCTCCCAAACCAAAACCTTTAACACCAAAGTGGAAGCAGAGGCATGGGCCAAAATGATCGAGTCAGAAATGGCGAGAGGTGTTTGGCTCAGCCGGAGCGAAGCGGAATCTACAACACTGTATGAAACCCTAACGCGCTATGAAAAAGAGATTGTTCCCGGCAAAAAAGGAGCAGTGCAAGATCACTCCCTAGTGCGGATACTAAAAGGTACTCAGCTGGCGAAAAACTATATGGCCAGCATCAGGAGCGCTGATGTCGCCAAACTCAGGGATGAATGGTTGAAAATCTATGCTCCTGCAACCGTTTTAAGGCGTTTGGCGTTACTTTCTCACGTATTCAACGTTTCGCGTAAAGAATGGGGCATGGAAAGCCTGCTTAACCCCTGTAGAAGCCATTCGCAAACCCCAACCCAAGAATGCCAGAACTAGGCGCCTGGAAACGCAGCCAGTACTTTCAGAGAAAACCGGTGTTACGTCAGGAAAGGAAATAGCTAACGAGATCGAACATATTATCGCCGCAACACATTCCGTAGTATTGCCAGCAATCATTCTTCTGGCGTTAGAGACAGCCATGCGCCGTAGCGAGATCGCAGAACTACGCTGGCGCTTTATCGACCTTGAGAAGCGAGTTGCACATTTACCAGATACTAAGAATGGGAATGCCCGCGATGTCCCCTTATCAACGAAAGCAATAAAAATGCTCTCCAATCTCAAGGAACACGCTAAACTTGGGACTGACAAGGTTTTCAATATGCGTGCGGACGCGATAACTCAAGCTTTTGACCGAGCTGTAAAGCGAGCCCGAGAAAGGTATGTAGAAACTAATCCACACTGTGATGACACTTTCCTAAAAGATCTGAGATTTCATGACCTGCGGCATGAAGCCACTTCACGACTTGCGGTAATCTTCCCCATGCATGAGTTGACAAAAATAACGGGACATAAAGACCCCAGGATGCTTATGCGCTATTATCATCCAAAGGCTGAAGATTTGGCAAAAAAATTAGACTAACAACCTAAGAGAAAAAAATGCAATTTTTGAAAGATTTAATCTCTAGTATGTATAAACACATTGACACCAGAATAAATAGTCCAATCTTAGGTACATTGAGTGCTATATTTGTAATTTTATACTGGGATAAATTCACATTGCTATTTTGGGGAACTGGAACAATCGACTCCAGAGTCACTCAATTTAAATCATTCTTAACTGGGATTACCACTTCAGAATATTTATTGATAGCATTTCTGATACTAGCATATTTATTTTTATTACCCTTAGTAAATTATCTTACTGGGTTAATTCAAGGTGAGATAGAACACATAAGATATTGTTCTAGCATTAATCAAAAAGTAAAAAAAGAGAAAGAAAGAGCACGGCTTATTAACTCAAAATATAAGGCTGAGCATGAGAGTGAAATTGCAGCTCAAGAAATCATCGAAGAAATAGCATTTAGCAATGAAAAAATCGAACAACAAAAAACACTAACTGAAGATATAAAGGAACGCTCTAAAGCATCCTCGGTAATTATTAAAGCGATGTACGAAAAATCTCAGAAAATGAAAATTGAACTGGAGACTTCTATCAAAGAAAAAACAAGCAGCAGAAATCAAACTCTCACGAGAGGCTATGAGCAGAGAGAGAGAAAAAATGAGCTATGACAAACTGAAATATCAAATCGAGGAAAAAAAGAAAATATCACAACTTTCTTCAGCCTTCTATTTAATTAATAAACTTGACTTAATACTTACTGCTGATTCAATTAAAATATCGCTTTCGGGTTTAGGCGCAGTAATCGCTAGTGTTTTTGGATACACATCTTTTACAAAATTACTCGAAGATGAAAATTTCAACACAGATTCTTTAGAGGCGATTGATTATATAATTTACTCAGAAAGTTTAATAACGGATATTAAATCAATAATCGAAGACGAAAATATTGATGAAGATACTGACAGCTACACTTTATTTGAACATTTACAGAATATATTCGAAGAGGATCTCAATATAAAAATCCTTACAAAAGATGAGGTCAGTGAAAAAATACGTGACAATCTTGAGGAAAATGGTATGTACGACTTGATTCATTGTGATGAAGTAAGTGGTAGCATAGCAGAAACTAACGCTTACTTTGAATATGTAGAAAACCTGCAAATTATAGACAGCGAACTCACTGATGAATCGTTTAAAGTCAAGTTCGAGTGTATCCTTTCAGGAACCACTCATGAAGACAAGCCTTATTGCGGTGAAGAAATTGATGTCTCCTTTACAAATAAAAGTAAAATCATACTAGGCAAGTTTGCCATAGGAGAAGCAGAAATTGAAGAGATTGGGAGTTCTGTGAAAGACTATCATGAAGAAGATGATTACGAACCTCAAGAAATCAGTAGTACAGTTAATGAAAAAAAATACGATAATGAGTTTTGAATAAATGAATTCAATATATGATAAGCGTACTAAAGCTTTCAAGAAAGCGGAGGCGAGTTTATATTTATCAAACAAAGATCCGCGAGGGTTACCATACTATGAACTAATAAAGAGCAAGGTCATTAATGGAGAATTGACTTATGAAGAAGCTAGACTTGAGGTATTTAACTATTACACTGGAAAATCAAAATAAAAGAAAGGCTAACCTTTGTTAGCCTCTTTCTAATTACTAATAATTAAACCTATAATCATTTATTGCTTTCTTTAGCTTTTCAATTTGTTTGGACGCATCTTCTGAATCATAAATTCCGGTAGCAAAATAATAGTCTTCAATGCACAGAATATTTATCAAGGGAGTCATAGAGTTTTTTTACAAATTCATTATTTTTGTCGGAAAAAAGGATTTTTAGCCCTTCCAAAACTAAGCTATTATAATCAACCATTATCCACCTCCTTACAGGTGTTTAGTGGAAGCGTCAGTTAACGTTACCGCGCGCTAACTGACGCGCCTAAATCAAGATTTTTTACTGCCAGTAAAACTATCACCCTCCAAACTCATCCTGTTCGTGGTTACTCTGACGATTCGGCTGTGTGTTTACGTATTTGATTCGCTATTTCCCCCACCAACAGTCTGTTGTGTTCGGATAGAATTAGCACTTCCCTTCATCATCTGATACTCCGATGCTCCATTAGACAGCCCGCTCGCCATGTGAGAAGCCATGCGGCCAGCTCGTGAGAATGATGAAGCAAACCCCTGGCTTCCTCCGCTGACGCTACCTGTATTGCTCCCTGCAGAAGAACCACCGGAACCGCCTGATGGTTGTCCTCCAGAAGTATCTACGGAACCGGTATCTTCCCCGCCGCCAAATCCTCCACCTAAACCACCTTTATCACCAGAACCAGATTCTTCGGCCATCGCCGCTTGTGCAGATTCAAATGCTGCTTTTAGAGCGGAAGCACCACCACTGACTTGAGCTGTAGCGCTCATTGCCATTGCCCCAGCGCCACTGATTGCAGTAGTAGCAGCGCCAGTAACCATACCTGCTCCAAAACCACCGATCCCCTTGTAAGGACGCTCCTCCAACAACGCCTGATAACAACAACGGTAATTTATTCGTCAATACTAAAAGAATAATTGACGCCAGAAGTAAAACAATAAGACTATTAAGATCAGGAATATCATTTTTAATAATAGAAAAATACTGATCTATAAATGATTGCCCAATCCCAATGATTAATGTCATTGTAAATAACTGAATACCAATCGATAATACTGTGTGTAAGTAATTTATTGCTATATCAGAAGTCCATTTCGAGCCACCAAACCCAAGCAAAATAACTCCTGCATAACACAACACCCATGCAGAAACTAACATTATTAGCATATTTATCGCGATAAGCGCCATTACTACTAATACTATTATCGCGACGGTTATCATAATGGTCGAAATCATTGGAGACCAAATTGATGCTGCTGAACTGACCTTTGTTAATATCACAAAAGCTATATCAACTATGCTGGAGGGTGAAATACCAGTACTTGTTCCTAAAGCATTTGCTGCAAGTTGTCTCATTGAGTTAATTATAGATTGTGCTATGGCTGGGCCGTTGATTAAAAGATAATAAAAAAAACCAATCACGGCAAAAAAACGAACTATTTCTGCAAGTGCATTGATTAAACCTTCCCCTTGCATCGCCAACATACCAAATGTCCAAACCATACTGATTAATACCAGCCCCCAGAAGAGCCAATTCGCATAATCACCAATTACTAATGACCATGTGCTGGCTACTTGTTGAAACTTATCTAATAACGTATCAAGTAATCCGCTACTATCTAATTGACCAGCATAAGCATTTACAGAAAACAAAAAAATCATTCCCAAAAAAGTGAGTTTGCTTACTATTCTCATAATTACCATTCTCGCTTAGGGCTAGGATTGTTATTACTGCGCAGGGCACATTTATCGTAGCTATGTTCGTTCAATTTATTCTCTGGCGTCGATAAACAATCTTCATCTTTTTTATCACAAGAGCATAGAATCAATGGAATGATTAGAATAAAAATGACCAAAAGTTTATCTTTCATTCAGCTATCCCTCACCAAATTCGCTTCGGGCTTGGTGTGTTCTCGCCAGCTAACGCTTTTTCATCAGCGACTATTTGTTGGGCCTCTTTATCGGCCTGAGCCAGCGCCAGTGTTGCTGCAGCGTTTTGTTGAGCTACCAGAAGCGAGCGGATTTGCAGCAGCTGGTTTGTTTGAGCACTGGCAAGCTGGTTAGCGGCCTGAATAGCTTCCATTTGCCCTTGCGCGCCGGTTGGCCTGAGTTTGCAAATCTGTCAGGTTATCAGCATCGCTTTGCAGTGTTTCCTGCTGTTGATCGAGAGCCTTAAACACGGCGTCGTTCGCCTTTTTACGTGCCTCAGAGTTGTTCTGTTCAGCTTTTACGCAGTGCGCTAATTTCATCCGCAGTACATTCAACATTACTGTTAAAGCAGGCCGACGATCTGTAATAGTTAATATCCTGATAACGTTTCAGATATGAATCGAGACTCCCGGCCTGATTTTTGTAGTAATTAAGAGTGTCCTGCGCCTGCAATAATTTGTTGATGGTCGAATTGGCCTGATCCCAGATATATGCCGCAGGTGCGACTGTATTTTTCAGCATGTTTTCATACTGCTGCAGCTGCGTCTGGTACTGCTGGATCTGTTTTAGCCACAGCCTGAACGTTATTGGACTGCGCTTGATTGTGGTCTGCACCACATTAGTACCATCGATGACAGGGATACCGGCAGTCGCCGGTAATGCCATGATGGATGCCAGGAAGGAAGCTGCTAAAGATTTTTTAGCTGCTAAAATCCCTCTCAGTGATGTAAATACTAGGAGCATTAACTTCATTTGCCCACCTTAATTTTAACTGATTATTGATATTGAAAACTCGTACTTTTAACAGATACAGATATTTAGGAAGCCATAAATTTATTTTATCCAAGATTCTATCCATAATATTTCTTAGTTCTTGTCTGGTTGATTCTATTTTAGCAAGCAACGTTTTTATTAATGAGGGTGAAAAATCAACTGTGCGTGGATCGTTAGCTAACCACAGTTTAAGTAACCCACCAAGTCGACCAAGATCAGCATTTACTCGGCTAAGCTCTACAACCTGATCAATATCTACAATAGACTCAACCTGATAACCCATTGCTACTTTACGAATGAAACTCGCTACACTTAAGCCAGATGCTTCTGCATTTTCTTGGATTTGCGCTTTTTTCATCTGGCAAACAATAAACTTTAATTGGTGTTACTATTTTTTCTAGTCTGAGAAACGGTCATATCATTCTCCATACAGGCGGTAGCCGATCAGCCTCGAAGAGCAGGACTCCATTGAGCAGCCCAGCTGCGAATAAGGGAAGGTAAAGTAGAAGCACCGTTTACGGTGGGCCTACTTTACATGTCCTGCCCCACTGTTGCCGTTGTATATCTGTGTACCCATTGTGTATTTCGGTGTAAGCAATGTGTTTTCTTGATGTATTTCTGCAGGTTTATTCATATATTAAGTGTGTAATGCATGTGTTTTCTGAAAGGAAACTGATTTAAATACCAAACTTTAAGATAATTATTCTCTCGGTTTTATCTTCGGTGGCCTACCTCGTTTCTTTTGAACCATTTCAGCACGCTGCATTAAATCGCGGTTTTCCAACTCTGATTCAACAGAATTATCTATCCACTCTTTAACATCTTCTCGACGCCACAAAAGCCGCTTATTGCCAGGAAGACGGCATCTGGGAGGGAGGCATTTAGGATTCCGAGTTGCATCACTACGGATACTTTTCACTGTTTTCTTCAAAGCAAAAGCTAACTCTTCGACGGTTATAAGTTCAGGCATAACTGGTTTCATAGCAGAACCTATCTCTCAGAAAATATTTTCAGGATTTTAGCCGCTAAAATTTTAGCCGCTAAATTTTGCAAACCAACGTTAAGAATTGAGAATACCCAAAAATTATCACCTGAAATATTTCTGTCAACACCTCAACAGCCAGAGGAAATAAAAAAACCACTGGACCAGCTCTATTTTTTTGTTCGTTTTTTGCACAGCAATAAGGTTTTAATAAGTCTTTTAGTGTTTTGGTTATATATATGGTTAAAGATCTGGTTAGATGGCTGTGGAAAAGGCGTTTTACGAATTGAATATTATAATAAATTTCATCCACAGGCGTACCTCAAATGTCATGAAAGCGTACCTCATATGTCATGAAATGGCCCTCATATGTCATAAACACAAAAAAACAAGAACAGGTTATAAACATAGTTACTAACAGAATTTGTTGATAAATACACAGGATATACGCAAAAAATATAAATTGTTTAGCTAAACAAAATAGCAATAAGATAAATGAAACAAAATGTAAATTATGGATTTTGGCTATAGTTACCCACAAAGGTTAGCTAACCTTTGTGGTATCTCATAATTATGAGAGTACCATCATTAACAACGGATATATCGAAACGAGTAACAGTAAATGCTCCTCGATGGCTTGTTTAGCAAAAAATCTAAACTTTACTAAGTATGTATGAAGGACAAAACCTGATCCCAAATAGAAAGGAATGGTCAATGGATAGGTGTTTTTGCTGCATAGCAACGCTACTCGCAATAAAACCAGAAAGATAGGAATACTAAAACCCGACAGGTGAGGCCGGGCTTGAGTATTTGTAGCTTTGGGCGAAGGGGACATCCCACATTAGACGAAAAAATTCTATAATGAATTGTTGAGGTAAGCAATTAGGTATTATCTAAAACAAGTTATCGCTGATGTAAAAGTTGTTATCTAACAAGTAGAAAGGTGAGAATTGTGAGGACAAAAAAGGCTGAACCAAGCACTGTAGGTGAAATACTTAATGAAGAATTCTTGAAACCTATGAATATGTCTTTATGTAAATTAGCAGAATTGACAGGAATGTCTAATAGTAGAATAAGAAAAATTATAATACATAATGATCCAATATACATAAAAGAAGCATTATTACTTGCTGAAGTATTTCACACAGATCCGGATTTTTGGATAAACTTACAAAATTTTCATCATGACTGGCATCAAAAATGAAACTGATATCAAAATCTGCCGTTAATAATGTGTATTATCAACGGCGTGCATTTAACAAGATTAATTATTCTCAATGCGGAATAATTTATTCTCTTGAGATAACTTCACAATGAAGTTTTTCTCGTCGCTCAATTCTTTTGGAAGTTTATCCTTCAATATAGATGCAACATACTGAATTTGAGATTTGTAACGTTCAACAAGATTAGCTATTCTGACCAGTTGATTGCCATGCATAAGTTCTTTTTTGTCATTTAACAAAAAATGAAAACAAGGAATGTTTTCTTCATCTGCAAATAAAATATATGCAATATCAAAACAAACAATTTCTCCTTGTTTTTTCCCTGAACTAAAATTGGTATTAAATGAACTGAATTTGTATATTTTTTTTCCTGTTTTGGATGCTGTAACAATATCATATTTCAAAGCATATTGTTCACCGTATAACTCTTGAGATACAGTTGAAAAATATTTATTGAACTTATTTACCTGAGATTGAACTTCTAGCTCAAAATCATCAGAAAATAAATTATTGTTAATAGCATCTACTTGAGCGTTTAACTCTTCGATATTCTTTTCAGTTTTTTCAATTTGGTTAATAATGGCTTCGAACTCACCTTTTTTTCGGTGTTTTTCATTCAATTCTAAGACTAATTCTTCAAGTTCATCAAACGAACCGCTTTTATTTATATTTTCAACTAGTTCTTTTTCTTTGACAAGAAGTGTAGTTAAATCTTCTTGAGTTTTACTAATCTCACTAGTTATTACAGGTAATTCTTTTGATATGAATTTAACTTTTTCTTCAACCATTTGGTTGTGGAAGGAAAGTAATGATTCAAATTTCACCTGAATATTCTTTATATTATTACTGGCTTCAGTATATAAATCTTTCAATTGATTAGTGTCAATTTCCATCTTGCCACTTTCAATATCTTTTACCGCCTCAACTATGAGTTCTTTCCGTAATTTAAGCTTACTTAATTTTGAACCTATAGTGCTCAATTGATACTTAATATCATCCAACGCATTGAGATCATTTTCAAAGTTAGGGTTGATATAGAAAGTAGACTTTTTCAGATCTAAATCATTAATTTCCGAAATCAATAATGCTAGTGATGTCTCATACGCTGTGCGAGTTTGTTTAGACTCCAACCTATTCTTGAAGGTTGTTTCCATTCGGATGCTAGCTAGCAAATTTTGTTTAAGAGCTCCTTTTCCAAAATCACATCCAAGAAGAAATAAATGAAGGGTCTCATATTCATCATCACGAGTAAATGAGCTTAGTGTTCTCAGCGTATGGGTGACACTGAGTTCTTTATATCTTATATTATTAGATATTATTTGGGAAAAGGTAGGCTTATTACCATAATGGCCAGGAACTAATACGTCTGTTAACGTCTCTTCAAACTCTTCGATAGTTTTTTGTAGCCCATTAATTCTTCTGATACATTTTTACGAGAGAGAAAATTTCGCTCAATGACGATGGTCTTAGCTAGCGGATCATCTAAATTCTCAACAAGTGTTAGGGTTATTAAAACCTCAGTTTCAATCAAGAAGTTTTTAACAAGTGTATATTCGCCCTTTTTAGTTTCTGGGTCAGTATAAATGCCTTTAGCATCTGCGCCTAAACAAAAATCGACTAACATTAATACTGTTGTTTTACCAACATTATTGCCAGTGGTTTTGGTTGACTCGATTGATGCCTCATCAACTGGCGTTTCATCAACGATCAAATTCAAACCAGCATGAAACTTTATTAAGCGTATAATCCCATCTTTATTGGCTATCTGGAGAGATTTTATGAACATATTCCAATTTCCCCTTTGGATTTAATTCAACTATTCCTGCTAGGTATAACCAGTCAAGAGATAAAACAAAAATTGATATAGACATTTCAATTTTTTTCTTTGTTTCGTAAAAAAGATCGATTAAATCAATTTCATCGAAACCTTTCAGCGCATCTATAATAAAACCGCCGTTATAATATAAGCTATCTTTAGGATGAATGTCCTTTGGTAACAGCATCATTCACTCCGTTAGGGTCTCTAAAAATTTTACAGCGTATGAACGCGTCAACTGCAAGTATACTAACACATAGTTCCAATTCCTCTAATGGTATTTGTGTAAAATTCGCACTTTTTCTGACCGTTTCTACAGAATCTTCAATTATTTTAAAAAAATAGTTCATCACCAGTGTATTGAGAACTTAATTTAATAAAGATTGTTCTAAATGCAGATAAAACAGAAAGACTGGTGTTTCTCCCCATTTGATTGAACTCTGAATAAATACGAGAAACTTTGCCATGGTGAATTTTGTAATCATCAATAAGATATTCGGCCACATTCAAATTATTAAATGAAATTTTATCATTCACACTGAATGGTTGCGGAAAATCTGTAGTTTCAATATTAGAAAAATCTTCCTTTGCTAACGTATTTATAACAGCTGCGATATTAGTCTCAACTAGAACATCATCAGGTTCTTCTTGTAATTCGCTTTAAGAAAGTTATGTATTTCTTTCTGCTTTGTTATATCAAGATGTAGGATGACATTAAGTATTGTTTTTACGTCATGGATATCTTTTTGGGGTATGAAGATTAAAGAATGAGGATTTTCGTATGTTTTAGTTCTTAAATCACTAGCGTCTCTTGAAATTGATATGAACTTGAATTGATGCCCTTGATATAGACTTAAATCTTTTTTTTAAAGCCGATTCAATTTTTGTTTTAGTCGCGGTGGAAGAAACCTGTAAAACTATCTTACTATTCTTATCGATTAGATCTATGCCTTCAAAATTATGAGTTTCTTGATTTGTATTTTCTAGGGAATATCCGAATAGCAAATTAAAAAAGTGCACATAAAAGTCTTCACAATGAAGATGATAGTCAAGTATATTTAACTTACCTCTTACTTCAATGCTACAACATAAAAATGTTAGCTTTCTCTCACATAAATTAAAATAAAGAGTTCTGTTCACAAATATTATCCTTAAGTTATCAATAATCCGATATTATGAACTCAGGTAGACCCGTAGAACCATCTAAAAATCTTACAACATCTATAGGCCGGTTCAAGCCATCATGAAAAGAGTTGCGATGTTTAGCTCATCTTTTCATTCAGAAAAAGGACTTTGCCACAATTTTGCCACACTCACAACGCGCAAAAACGCACGTAAGTGTTAAATAAGGCAAAACACTGCAACGGTAACTTGATGATCTTATAGGAAAAGATGGTGCCGATAATAGGAGTCGAACCTACGACCTTCGCATTACGAATGCGCTGCTCTACCAACTGAGCTATATCGGCCCTGAAAGGACATGACCACGAGTGTGAATCACGGGGTAGAAGGTTAAAACTAACCGGATGATGCGTCAATAGCCTTGTGAATCAAGTGGCTGATTTTGCATCACTCCGGTTTTAATTACGCACGAATGGTATCGTCACCAATGCCGATCCACTTGTAGGTGGTCAGCGCTTCCAGCCCCATTGGGCCGCGTGCGTGTAATTTTTGCGTGCTGACAGCCACTTCCGCGCCAAGGCCAAATTGTCCGCCATCGGTAAATCGGGTTGAAGCATTGACGTAAACGGCGGACGAATCTACTTCATTCACAAAACGATCGGCGTTGCGCAGAGTGCGCGTCAGGATCGCATCGGAATGTTGAGTGCCGTGTGCACGAATATGCGCAATCGCATCATCCAGGTCGGCCACGATTTTCACGTTCAGATCCAACGACAGGAACTCGTCGTCATACTCTTCGGCTTTCACCGCCACCACGTTAGCCGGGCCTGATTTCAGTTGGGCCAGCGCCGCATCGTCAGCATGCAGCGTGACGCCGCTTTCCGCCATTTGCTTGCTCAGCGCAGGCAGAAAACGCGCAGCGATATCCTGATGCACCAGCAGCGTTTCCACCGTGTTGCAGGTACTTGGACGCTGGATTTTCGCATTGACGATGATCTTCAGCGCCGGCTCGATCTCCGCGCTGTCGTCAACAAAGATATGGCATACGCCAATCCCGCCGGTGATCACCGGGATCGTCGACTGCTCACGGCACAGCTTGTGCAGGCCCGCGCCGCCACGAGGGATCAGCATGTCGATGTATTTATCCATACGCAGCATTTCATTGACCAGCGCGCGATCCGGGCTGTCGATCGCCTGGACTGCGCCAGCAGGTAAGCCGCAGGCTTCCAGCGCTTGCTGAATCACCGCAACCGTTGCCGCATTGGTGCGATACGTCTCTTTACCGCCGCGCAGAATCGCCGCGTTGCCGGTTTTCAGGCATAACGAGGCGACGTCAACGGTCACATTGGGACGCGCTTCGTAAATCACGCCAATGACGCCCAGCGGAACACGACGACGTTCCAGACGCAGCCCGCTGTCCAGCAGACCGCCATCAATCACCTGTCCGACCGGGTCGGCCAGGTTACACACCTGACGGACGTCATCGGCAATCGCTTTCAGGCGCGCCGGTGTCAATGCCAGACGATCCAGCATCGCTTCACTGAGGCCGTTTTCGCGCGCCTCGGCAACGTCCTGGGCGTTAGCGCTCAGGATGCTTTCAGTTTGCGCTTCCAGTTCGTCCGCTATTTTTTCCAGTACGCGGTTCTTCTCGCGGCTGGAGAGTAGCGCCAGTTTGTAGGACGCCGCTTTGGCAGCAATGCCCATTTGTTCCAGCATACGTCGGCTCCTTAACGGGTAATCATGTCATCGCGATGGACAGCGACCGGGCCATATTCATAGCCAAGAATCGCGTCAATCTGCTGAGAGTGGTGACCAGCAATACGGCGCAGCGCGTCGCTGTTATAACGGGTGACGCCGTGGGCGATATCGCGCCCTTCCTGGTTACGGATGCGGATCACTTCACCACGCGAAAAGTTACCTGTCACGCTTTTAATGCCTTTTGGCAATAATGAGCTACCGCGTTCCAGAATCGCAGATGTCGCCCCTTCATCCACCGTGATTTCACCGGCAGGCGGCGCGCCAAAGATCCAGCGTTTGCGGTTTTCCAGCGGGGAGGCTTGCGCATGGAAACGGGTTCCCGCAGAAATGCCTGCCATAACATCGCCAATCACGCCCGGCTTGCTACCCGCCGCGATGATGGTGTCGATTCCGGCACGACAGGCAACGTCGGCAGCCTGCAATTTGGTGCCCATTCCCCCGGTTCCCAGGCCAGAGACGCTGTCGCCCGCAATCGCACGCAGCGCATCATCAATGCCGTACACGTCTTTAATCAGCTCAGCCTGCGGGTTGGTTCGCGGATCGGCGGTAAACAACCCTTGCTGATCGGTCAGTAACAACAATTTGTCGGCGCCCGCCAGAATGGCGGCCAGCGCGGAAAGATTGTCGTTATCGCCCACTTTTATTTCAGCGGTCGCCACGGCATCGTTTTCATTGATGACAGGGACAATATTGTTGTCCAGCAGCGCACGCAGGGTGTCACGCGCGTTCAGGAAGCGCTCTCTGTCTTCCATATCCGCACGCGTCAGCAGCATCTGCCCGATGTGAATACCGTAGATAGAGAATAGCTGTTCCCAAAGCTGAATCAGACGACTCTGCCCACCGCCGCCAACAGTTGTTTAGACGCTATGGTCGCCGGGAGTTCCGGGTAGCCAAGATGCTCACGCCCGGCGGCAATAGCGCCCGACGTGACGATCACAATACGATGGCCTGCGGCATGTAGCTGCGCGCATTGACGAACAAGTTCTACGATATGGGCACGGTTCAGGCGGCGCGATCCGCCCGTTAGCACACTGGTGCCGAGTTTTACCACCAGCGTCTGGCTGTCACTCATGATTCTCTGCCATTCAAAATAGGGGAAAATGATATCAAACGAACGTTTTAGCAGGACTGGCCCCGGTTGCCAACAACCAGAGCACAAAGCATGAAAATTTTGTTGCGCAGGATCAGCAAGCGTAGCGGCAGTTTCTGACAATTTTATTACCGCAATAATAAATCATCCTTTTTTAAAAATATTCTTAATTTGTCATAAAACCTTCATTGCAGAGCGTTAAAAACCCATCCTGTTTTTCACGGGGATCACTCCCAGCGAATATTAGCGCGTAATTTTAAATCAGGAATGAAAATGAAAAAGAGCACTCTGGCATTAGTGGTGATGGGTATTGTTGCATCGGCATCCGTGCAGGCAGCAGAAGTGTATAACAAAAACAGTAATAAACTGGACGTGTATGGCAAAGTAAAAGCGATGCACTACATCAGTGATGATGACAGCAAAGATGGCGACCAGACTTATATCCGCTTTGGCTTTAAAGGCGAAACGCAGATTAACGATCAGCTGACCGGTTACGGTCGCTGGAAGCTGAGTTCGCCGGTAACAAAACAGAAAGCGAAGGCGGTCAGAAAACCCGTCTGGCTTTTGCGGGTCTGAAGCTGAACGATTTCGGTTCGTTAGATTATGGTCGTAACCTGGGCGCCTTGTACGACGTTGCCGCGTGGACGGATATGTTCCCTGAATTCGGCGGCGACGGCCTTGCACAGACCGACAACTTTATGACCAAACGCGCCAGTGGCCTGGCAACTTACCGTAACACCGATTTCTTCGGCGTTATCGATGGTCTGAACTTAACCCTGCAATATCAGGGTAAAAACGAAAACCGCGACGTCAAAAAGCAGAATGGCGACGGTTTCGGCACATCTCTGAGCTATGACTTCGGCGGCAGCGACTTCGCCATCATCGGCGCATACGCCAATTCAGACCGCACCAATGAGCAGAACCTGCAATCTCGCGGACAAGGTAAAAACGCGGAAGGTTGGGCGACGGGTCTGAAATATGACGCCAATAACATTTACCTGGCGACTATCTATTCTGAAACCCGCAACATGGCGCCTATTTCCGGTGGTTTCGCCAATAAAGCGCAAAACTTCGAAGCGGTTGCCCAGTATCAGTTTGATTTCGGTCTGCGTCCTTCCCTGGGCTATGTTCAGTCTAAAGGCAAAGATATTGAAGGTATCGGTGATGAAGATATCGTGAAATATATCGATGTGGGCGCAACATATTATTTCAATAAAAATATGTCTGCGTTCGTTGATTATAAAATCAACCAGATTGACGATGATAACAAGCTGGGCGTAAGCAGCGATGATATCGTCGCGATTGGTATGACGTACCAGTTCTGATTGTCTTAATTTGCCGGATGACGACGCTCAGGCGTCTTATCCGGCCTACTCTTTTGCACTGTTGCAGGCCGGATAAGCGTAGCGTCATCCGGCATTATTCTATGTTACGCCGTTAACTTCACCGGTTCTTTGAAGTTATCGGCGGGTTCCAGCGCCAGATTCAGCGAAGTCAGCAGTGCACGCAATTTTTCATGAAACTCGCGCAGGGTGTACTCCAGGCGTTCAACCACTTCGGTCTCTTTAATCGGCACGGCGGTCCAGTTACCTTCTTTGTCAAACAGGCCAAACTGGTAGCTGTAGGTAAAGCGTTTTTCCTGCGCTTCCAGTTCCATCCACCAGCCCCAGAATTCACGTTTCTCAGGCGCTGGCTTCACGTTGACGCAAACAGCCAGGCAATCGAAAAAAAAACGATTATCTTCGCACTGCCCTTCGCGTATATACGGGCCAAGCGCAGTGAATTTCTTGATCCAATCTACTTTTCGGGTGTCCACTCGGTAACGTCATTGCGATCTCCTTTGGTGAAGCAACTGTTTTACCAAAACAATAAAATTTAGCAATCCATTAACACAATCTGTGATTGATCCAACCGGTAATTTCTTTCAGCGCAGTGTCAAAATTGCGATACACCGGATTAAACGGAATCTCCATCAGCTTACCGTCGGAAGATGACGAGGTGATGAGCCGGGACTCCTCTTCCGGGCTAAACGGATCGTTTTTCCAGAAGCCAGATAACATCGGCGTTGGGCAGCGTCTGCCGAGCAACCCTGCACCTTCAGTGAATAACGATTTAGCTCAACGCGCAGCGCTTCATCTGACGCATCATGCATCCCCAGACGGCTTGCCAGCACGTCAAGATACATTTCCGGCACCGTCCCCCTGACGTTGTGAATCGCTTAACAACGCATGGACCACCGGCCCCAGACAGGCTACCGCTTTCAGTCGCGGCGCTTCCAGGTAGGCCAGACGTACCGCAACGTTAGCGCCAAAACGAAAACCAAACGCCGCCACCCGGGTATGATCAACCCACGGCACCCCCAGGCAGCGCTTTCAACACATGCTGATGCAGCAGACTGGAGTCCTGGGTGAGTTTCCATTTTGACGAGAATCCAACCGACGGCATATCCAGCGTCAGCATCGCCATACCGCGCGGCGCGAAGTAACGTTCGAACAGGGTGTAATAGTCCGTTTGCATGGAGTCCAGGCCGCCGCACATCAGTACGGTCGGGAACGGGCCATCCCCTTTCGGCATATGCAAAAACGCAGTGACAGGCGCGCCGCCGGGGATCGAAAACGCCATTTCACGCAGCGAGCCCGGCAAGCGTTGCGCGGCCTCTTCATACGCGCGGTTCGCCAGCGCCTGCGCCTGCTCCGCCAGCTCATCCCCTTTAAGATGCGGGTAAGCCGCAATGTTGTAGAGCGAGGAAGCGTGCAGCCAGTGACGCCCGCTGCGCTGTGAGTCTGTTTCCTGGCAGGCTTTCTGCTGCCATTCCATCGCCTGTTTCGACCATTCAAAGATCCAGTTACCGCCACGGTAGCCAATCACCGTGTCGTACAGCTCTTTGTCGGTTCGCTCGGCTTCGCTCATTACGATACGCGCCTGCACATCAAGGATTTCTCGCGGATCGATACCGCGCCAGATCCACATCAGACGGTTGATCATGCGATACCAGTGCGGCACGTTTTTACCATCCAGAGTGGACTGCACGGACGGCTGCGTTCCGTGATTGAAGCGCCGGACAAGCGTCGACGTTTCAGGATGTTTGAAACGGGGGTTTAAACAGGGTTTCGCTGAGGTTAGCCTGTGACATTCGTGCAGCCTCCAAGGGTACTTACTGAGGCCTATTGTAACGTGTGTGCGGCTAAAAAAAACAACGCCCGGCATTGCCAGGCGTTGAAAATTTCAGTGATTAGCGACCAGAGATTGGCGGGACGAAATACCACGCCCATATCCCACGGCTGTTCAATCCAGGTGTCCTGCGGGATATCAATCACATAATCATCCACCAGCGGGCGGCCAGCCGGTTTAGCGAAGATAGTGACGAAATGAGCTTTAGGGTACATTTCGCGGATAGCAACAGCAGTACCGCCGGTATCGACCAGATCGTCGATCACGATGAAACCTTCACCATCGCCTTCCGCACGTTTCAGCACTTTCAGTTCGCGCTGGTTGTCGTGGTCGTAGCTGGAGATGCAAACGGTATCGACATGGCGAATACCCAACTCACGCGCCAGCAATGCGCCCGGTACCAGACCACCACGGCTGACGGCAATAATGCCTTTCCATTGTTCAGAAGGCATCAGGCGGCTTGCCAGTTTGCGTGCGTGAATCTGCAACATGTCCCAGGTGACGACGTATTTTTCGCTCATGTGAAGTGTCCCAGCCTGTTTATCTACGGCTTAAAAATTGAGGGTGAACCAGGTTGCGCGAGATTATAGAGACCTGACGCGCTAAAAACCAGTGTTTCGCGGAATCCAGCCCTCTTTTTACGTGCTTTATACTACCCGAAGACCAGGAAAGTGGTATTCTCAATCGCATCTCGCAAGCCCGACTTGTGGTGACAATCAATCTGCTAACCCTGTGGCCTGCAAGAAAGTTTTGCAGGACATCGTCAAGGAGACTTATCGTGTCTGAACTGTCTCAATTATCTCCACAACCGCTGTGGGATATTTTTGCAAAAATCTGTTCTATTCCTCATCCGTCCTACCATGAAGAGCAGCTCGCTGAACACATTATGGGCTGGGCCAAAGAGAAAGGTTTCCACGCTGAGCGCGATCGGGTCGGTAATATCCTGATTCGTAAACCTGCCACCGCAGGTATGGAAAACCGCAAACCAGTGGTTTTGCAGGCGCACCTGGATATGGTTCCGCAGAAAAACAACGACACCGTACACGACTTCACCAAAGATCCGATCCAGCCTTATATTGACGGCGAGTGGGTAAAAGCCCGCGGCACCACGCTGGGCGCGGATAACGGCATTGGTATGGCTTCCGCGCTGGCCGTTCTGGCTGACGACAACGTCGTGCACGGCCCGCTGGAAGTGCTGCTGACCATGACGGAAGAAGCCGGTATGGACGGCGCATTCGGCCTTCAACCTGGCTGGCTACAGGCCGATATTCTGATCAATACCGACTCCGAAGAAGAAGGTGAGATCTACATGGGCTGTGCAGGCGGTATCGATTTTACCTCTAACCTGCCGCTGTCCCGTGAAGCCATTCCGGCGGGTTTCCAGAGCTTTAAACTGACGCTGAAAGGCCTGAAAGGCGGCCACTCCGGCGGCGAAATCCACGTCGGTCTCGGCAATGCCAACAAGCTGCTGGTGCGCTTCCTGGCGGATCATGCTGAAGAACTGGGTCTGCGTCTGGTTGATTTCAACGGCGGTACGCTGCGTAACGCTATCCCGCGTGAAGCCTTCGCCACCGTTGCTGTAGCGGCAGATAACGTCGATGCGCTGAAAACACGGGTGAACGCTTATCAGGAGATCCTGAAAAACGAACTGGCAGAGAAAGAGAAGAATCTGGTGGTTCTGCTGGAAGCAGCCGCTAACGACAAAGCGGCGCTGACTGCCTCGTCCCGCGATGGCTTTATCCGTCTGCTGAACGCCACGCCAAACGGCGTGATTCGCAATTCCGACGTAGCGAAAGGCGTGGTTGAGACGTCCCTGAACGTGGGCGTTGTGACCATGACCGACAACAACGTGGAAATCCACTGCCTGATCCGCTCGCTGATCGACAGCGGTAAAGACTACGTGGTGAGCATGCTGGATTCGCTGGGTAAACTGGCTGGCGCGAAAACCGAAGCAAAAGGCGGCTATCCGGGCTGGCAGCCAGATGCGAACTCGCCGGTAATGCACCTGGTGCGTGAAACTTACCAGCGTCTGTTCAATAAGACGCCGAACATCCAGATTATTCACGCGGGTCTGGAATGCGGTCTGTTCAAAAAACCGTACCCGGATATGGACATGGTCTCTATCGGGCCAACCATTACCGGCCCGCACTCTCCAGATGAGCAGGTTCATATCGAAAGCGTCGGTCACTACTGGCGGCTTCTGACTGAACTGCTGAAGTCTATTCCGGCGAAGTAAGTCGCTACGAAACATTGCCGGATGGCGGCGTAAACGCCTTATCCGGCCTACACGCTGATTTGTAGGCCGGATAAGCGCAGCGCCATCCGGCAATACATCAAAGTCACAGCCCCAGCAGAAGCTGTCTTTCCAGTTGTGGGTCCAGTAGCGTAACGTGTAACCCTACCAGCCGCACGCCCCGCCCTCCCCGCCGCTCATTCCAGGTTTTACGCGCCGTCGTGATTAAATCGTCCTTGCTTAAACGCGGCCAGACGTGCTCCTGAGTGGTCAACTGGAAATCGTTAAATTTTAATTTAACCCCCTGGCGGGCGATGAGCAGGTCAGGCTTCACTTTTGCCAGCCGCCTTTCCAGCTCTGGATATAACCGCTCAATGATCGCCTCGCATTCCGCCATTCGTGAATATCCTCCGCCAGCGTACGTTCAACGCCTATCGATTTACCGCAGTCTTTCATTGTTTACATCCCGCTCATCAATCCCCTGGCTACGCTCCATAACACGCGGGCAAACTTACCAAAGCGCTTGAGTAACATCGCCAGATCGTACTTTTGCACGTCTTCACAGGTACGCAGCCCCATCGTTTCCAGCCTGGCCGCAGACACTTTTACCCACCCCCGGAATTTTCCCCAGCGGTAAGGTTTTGAGAAACTCAGGAACATCGGCGGGGGTAATCACATATTGCCCATTCGGTTTATTAAGATCAGAAGCAATTTTTGCCAGAAACTTAACCGGAGCAATACCTGCTGATGCGGTGAGCTGGAGTTCGTTAAAAATCGTCTGACGGATTTCCTGAGCGATAAGCGTGGCGGAGCCGTGGCAATAAGTGCTGTCGGTAACGTCCAGATAAGCTTCATCCAGCGAAAGCGGCTCTATACGCGAAGTATAGCGAGAGAAGATTTCACGGATATGCTGCGACGCTTCTTTATACGCCTCAAACCGCCCCGGCAATAGCGTGAGGTGCGGGCAAAGCTTAAGCGCCATACCGGTCGGCATCGCGCTGCGCACGCCAAATTTGCGGGCGGGATAATTTGCCGTACTGATAACGCCCCTGCGCTCGCGGCTGCCGCCGATAGCAATGGGAATATCACGCAGGGCCGGGTTATCGCGCATTTCAACCGCCGCGTAAAAACAGTCCATATCAACATGTATGATTTTGCGCATGGCTCACCTCTGCAATACTGTTTAAGTATACAGTATATTTTGTATTGTGAGAAGCGAGTGGAAATTAAGCCGCGGCAGAATGCGCCGGGTTCTGACTGCCTTGACGGCTAAATTTCAGTATAAAGAGAAACTAAATTGTAAACGCATCGCCTGGGGCTTGCGAAAAACTGCCGTGGTGATAATGTGAGCGCACCAAATACGGATTAGTCTGATTTGGGGACTCTGTTTGCCGTTCTGGCGTGTGTAACCGTTTTATCAAGGAATAAGCAGTATGCGTAAAATCGCATTTTTTCTTGCGATGCTTCTGATCCCGTGCGTCTCATTTGCCGGTTTGCTAAGCAGTAGCAGCCCAACCACGCCAGTCAGTAAAGAATATAAGCAGCAGTTGATGGGGTCGCCTGTCTATATTCAGATCTTTAAAGAAGAGCGTACGCTCGATCTGTACGTCAAGATGGGTGAGCAATATCAATTGCTCGACAGCTACAAAATTTGCAACTATTCCGGTGGCTTAGGCCCCAAACAGCGCCAGGGTGACTTTAAAAGCCCGGAAGGTTTTTACAGCGTCCAGCGTAATCAGCTCAAACCGGACAGCCGTTTCTATAAGGCCATTAATATCGGTTTTCCGAACGCCTATGACCGCGCACACGGTTATGAAGGTAAGTATCTGATGATCCACGGCGCCTGCGTCTCCGTCGGTTGCTATGCCATGACCGACAGCGGCATTGATGAGATTTTCCAGTTTGTAACCGGCGCCCTGGTATTCGGGCAATCCAGCGTACAGGTGAGCATCTATCCCTTCCGCATGACCGATGCAAATATGCAGCGCCATAAGTATTCGTATTACAAAGATTTCTGGACGCAGCTAAAACCGGGCTACGACTACTTTGAGCAAACCCGTAAGCCACCAACGGTTTCCGTTGTTGATGGCCGTTACGTGGTCAGCAAACCGTTGAGCCATGAAGTGGTTCAGCCACAGCTGGCGTCAAACTATACGCTCCCCGAGACAAAATAATCGCCATTCGCCTGGCATAATCTTTTGCCAGGTTTCATTTCCCGTCAGCGGCTGCGTTGCAATCACGGTAACCACATCATTCGGTGTGGTTTGTGAACTGAAGTCGATTTCCACATCCTGGTCCAACAGCGTGGCAACGCCAAACGGCGCGCGGCGGGTGATCCAGAATAAATTGGTCGAGCAATAGGCCATAACATAGCGCCCGTCCTGACAGCAGCATGTTGAAGACACCTTTCTTACGGAGTTCTTCTGCCAGCGTCGCAAATATATTTAAATACCGCCATCATATTGGCCCGGCGTGCGCGGATAACGCTGCGTCAGCTTATGCAGCAGCCAGCAGAACGCTTTTTCGCTGTCCGTCTCACCAACCGGGGCGAAAATTACCGGTTTCAAGCGATTTGTAGCCGTTGAGCTGCCCCGTTATGCGCATACGTCCAGTTACGCCCCCCAAAGCTCACGGGTAAACGGATGCGTATTTTCCAGCACCACTTCCCCACGATTCGCCTGGCGAATATGGGCAACGACGGAACAGGATTTGATGGGATAGTCTTTGCACCAGTCTGGCGATGGGCGAATTAAAACTGGGTTGCGGATCTTTAAACGTGCGGACACCCTTTACCTTCATAAAACGTAATGCCCCAGCCGTCTTTGTGCGGCCCGGTTCCTCCACCACGCTGAACCAGCCCGGTGGAAACTAAAGCAAATATCGGTTGGCACATTGGCGCTCATCCCGAGCAGTTCGCACATACATCACCTACCTTAAAACGCTGAACCGCCTGATGGCGCTGCGCTTATCAGGCCTGGACAAATCAAATGCAGGCCGGATAAGACGCTTTAACGTCATCATCCGGCAAAAACACAGTAAAGAATTATCCGCTTACTTAACCATCTCTTTTTCGATCAATTGGATCAGGATATGAATCACTTTGATATGGATTTCCTGAATACGATCAGCATAACCGAAATGCGGCACGCGAATTTCAATATCCGCCGTCCCTGCCATTTTACCGCCGTCTTTCCCGGTCAGGGTGATGACTTTCATTCCCTTCTCGCGTGCTGCGGCAATCGCTTTAATCACGTTACCAGAGTTGCCCGAAGTTGAGATCCCTAACAGCACATCCCCTTCACGGCCAACCGCTTCAACGTAGCGGAGAAAACATAGTCGTAACCAAAATCATTACTGACACAGGAGATATGGCTGACGTCAGAAATAGCGATCGCCGGGGTAGCCTGGACGGTTTTCGCGGTAGCGACCGGTCAGCTCTTCGGCAAAATGCATCGCGTCGCAATGAGAGCCGCCGTTACCGCAGGAAAGTACCTTGCCACCCGCTTTAAAACTGTCTGCCAGCAGGACCGCCGCGCGCTGAATAGCGTGAATATTGGCTTCATCTTTTAAAAAATTGGCCAGCGTTTCCGCCGCTTCGTTCAGTTCGTTACGAATAAGATCCTGGTACATGAGGATATCCTTCAGCATGAATGTAATTGACAGATGCAGTGTACCGGATAGCGCAGAAAGCGAGAAGCACAAGCCACAGGAATGCCGCTGGCTTTTGATTTTTTGTGCCGGTGAAAACGGCAACAATGTGAGCTTCGTTGTAATTATTTTGTAAACACATTGCTAAAAGAAATGACATCCACTACAACCATATCATCACAAGTGGTCAGACCTCCTACAAGCAAGGGAGCTTTTCGTTATGATGATTTTGAGTATTCTCGCAACGGTTGTTCTGCTCGGCGCGCTGTTTTATCACCGCGTGAGCTTATTCCTCAGCAGCCTGATTTTACTCGCATGGACAGCCGCGCTGGGCGTTGCTGGCCTGTGGTCTATCTGGGTGCTGGTTCCTCTGGCCATTATCCTCGTACCGTTTAACGTTACGCCGATGCGTAAGTCGATGATCTCTGCGCCAGCGTTTCGTAGCTTCCGTAAAGTGATGCCGCCGATGTCGCGCACGGAGAAAGAGGCCATTGATGCCGGTACAACATGGTGGGAAGGCGATCTCTTCCAGGGCAAACCTGACTGGAAAAAATTGCACAACTATCCGCAACCGCATCTGACTGCTGAAGAACAGGCGTTCCTGGATGGCCCGGTAGAAGAAGCCTGCCGTATGGCGAATGATTTCCAGATCACGCACGAATTAGCCGATCTGCCGCCGGAGCTGTGGGACTACCTGAAAGAGCATCGCTTCTTCGCGATGATCATCAAGAAAGAGTACGGCGGCCTGGAGTTTTCGGCGTATGCGCAGTCTCGCGTGCTGCAAAAACTCTCCGGCGTTTCCGGGATTCTGGCGATTACCGTGGGCGTGCCTAACTCATTAGGCCCAGGTGAACTGCTGCAACACTACGGTACTGAAGAGCAGAAAAACCATTACCTGCCGCGTCTGGCGCGTGGTCAGGAGATCCCTTGCTTCGCGCTGACCAGCCCGGAAGCGGGCTCCGATGCGGGCGCAATTCCTGATACCGGCGTCGTCTGCATGGGCGAATGGCAAGGCCAGCAGGTGCTGGGTATGCGCCTGACCTGGAACAAACGTTACATTACGCTGGCCCCTATCGCGACCGTGCTGGGCCTGGCCTTTAAACTCTCTGACCCGGAAAAACTGCTGGGTGGCGAAGAAGAATTGGGTATCACCTGTGCGCTGATCCCGACCTCAACGCCTGGCGTCGAAATTGGTCGCCGTCACTTCCCACTGAACGTACCGTTCCAGAACGGGCCTACGCACGGCAAAGATATCTTTGTGCCGATCGACTACATCATTGGCGGGCCGAAGATGGCAGGCCAGGGCTGGCGTATGCTGGTGGAATGCCTGTCGGTAGGCCGTGGTATCACGCTGCCGTCCAACTCGACCGGCGGGGTTAAATCCGTCGCGCTGGCAACCGGGGCATATGCCCATATTCGTCGCCAGTTCAAAATCTCTATCGGCAAGATGGAAGGTATTGAAGAGGCGCTGGCGCGCATTGCCGGTAACGCCTACGTAATGGACGCCGCAGCGTCGCTGATTACCTACGGCATTATGCAGGGTGAAAAACCGGCGGTGCTGTCAGCTATCGTCAAGTACCACTGTACCCATCGCGGCCAGCAGTCCATCATCGACGCAATGGACATTACCGGTGGTAAAGGCATTATGCTCGGCGAAAGCAACTTCCTGGCGCGTTCTTACCAGGGGGCGCCTATCGCCATCACCGTTGAAGGTGCGAATATCCTGACCCGCAGCATGATGATCTTCGGTCAGGGGGCGATTCGCTGTCATCCGTATGTTCTGGAAGAGATGGCCGCCGCGCAAAGCAACGATGTGAATGCGTTCGACAATCTGCTGTTTAAACATATCGGCCATGTCGGTAGCAACAAAGTACGCAGCTTCTGGCTCGGTCTGACCCGCGGCCTGACCAGCTACACCCCGACCAGCGACGCAACGAAACGTTATTACCAGCACCTTAACCGACTGAGCGCCAACCTGGCCCTGCTGTCTGATGTCTCAATGGCGGTGTTGGGCGGTAGCCTGAAACGTCGTGAACGTATCTCCGCACGCCTGGGCGATATTTTAAGCCAGCTGTATCTGGCCTCCGCCGTGCTGAAACGCTATGACGATGAAGGCCGTAACGAAGCCGATCTGCCGCTGGTGCACTGGGGCGTACAGGATGCGTTGTATCAGGCGGAGCAAGCGATGGATGAACTGCTGCAAAACTTCCCGAACCGTTTTGTTGCGGGTCTGCTGAACGTGGTGATCTTCCCAACCGGTCGTCACTACCTTGCCCCTTCCGACAAGCTGGATCATAAGGTCGCGCAGATTCTACAAGTACCGAGCGCAACCCGTTCACGTATCGGTCGCGGTCAATACCTGACGCCGAGCGAGCATAACCCGGTCGGCTTGCTGGAAGAAGCGCTGCTGGACGTGATAGCGGCAGATCCTATCCACCAGCGGATCTGCAAAGAGCTGGGTAAAAATCTGCCGTTTACCCGTCTGGATGAACTGGCGCATAACGCGCTGGCAAAAGGGCTGATTGATAACGATGAAGCCGCCATTCTGGTGAAAGCGGAAGAAAGCCGTCTGCGCAGCATTAACGTTGATGATTTTGATGCCGACGCGCTGGCGACTCAGCCGGTAAAGTTGCCAGAGAAGCAAGTGCGTAAAGTAGAAGCCGCTTAATCCTCATCTCCCCTGAAAGCCCCGCTTCTGCGGGGCTTTTTATTGCCACATTTTCGTTGATGCTCATGCTACAGTGTAAAAATGCTGTTCAACGAGGAGCCCCGATCGTGCCTGGTTTGAAAATTACCCTGTTGCAACAACCGCTGGTCTGGATGGACGGTCCGGCCAATTTACGTCATTTTGACAGACTGCTGGAAACCATCACCGGACGTGACGTCATTGTTTTACCTGAAATGTTTACCACCGGTTTTACGATGGAAGCCGCACTTCAGTCACTCCCGCAAGAAGATGCGATCGACTGGATGCAGGCCAAAGCACAACAGACTGATGCCCTGATTGCGGGCAGCGCTGCGTTGCAAACCGAACGTGGCCCGGTAAACCGTTTTTTACTGGTTGAACCTGACGGCAACGTTCATTGCTATGATAAACGCCATCTGTTCCGCATGGCGGATGAACATCATCATTACCAGGCGGGCGATAAACGTGTTGTCGTTGAATGGCGCGGCTGGCGTATTCTGCCGTTAGTGTGTTATGACCTGCGTTTTCCGGTATGGTCCCGCAATCTTAATGATTATGACCTGGCGCTGTATGTAGCAAACTGGCCTGCTCCACGTTCGCTACACTGGCAGGCGCTGCTCACCGCACGCGCGATTGAAAACCAGGCCTATGTAGCAGGCTGCAACCGTGTTGGCACTGACGGCAACGGGCACCATTACCGTGGGGACAGTCGGGTGATTAACCCGCAAGGAGAGATTATCGCCACCGCCGAACCACATCAGGCGACACGTATTGATGCAGACCTGTCGCTCACCGGCGTTACGGGAATACCGCGAGAAATTTCCGGCATGGCAGGACGCCGACCCATTCACGTTACGCTGATGATTGTTCATCCTTCTCTGCAACGATTCTGGCATTTCTACAGAGAAGGATAATTTTTGTTGAAGGCTAAAAACGACGAAAGCCTGAATCATTTCTGATTCAGGCTTTCTGAATAGTGGCGGAACGGACGGGACTCGAACCCGCGACCCCCCTGCGTGACAGGCAGGTATTCTAACCAACTGAACTACCGCTCCGCGTTGTGTTCCTCTTGGGAACGAAGCGCATATTACGGATTGCCTCGCACCTCGTCAACGGTTTTTCTCACGTTTTGAATCGTTTGCTGTAAAAATCACCCGGACGGCTATTTTTACGTCGTAAAACCCCGAATTACGCCCGCCAGAGGCAACTTCCGCCTTTCTTCTGCACCAGGTCGAGACGCGACTCATGCGCCATCAGCTCTTCATCAGTCGCTAAAACAACGCGTAACTTGCTGGCCTGGCGGACAATACGCTGGATTGTCGCTTCACCCTGCTGCTGCTGTGTTTCCCCTTCCATTGAGAAGGCCATCGACGTTTGCCCGCCGGTCATCGCCAGATAGACATCGGCCAGAATCTGGGCATCGAGCAATGCGCCGTGCAGCGTACGTTTGCTGTTATCTATCTCATAGCGTGAACAAAGCGCATCAAGGCTGTTACGCTTGCCGGGGAACATCCTCCTCGCCAGCGCCAGGCTATCGGTGATTTTGCAGAACTCGCTTGTTTTCGGAATACCACGACTGAGCTTGGCGAACTCATAATCCATAAAGCCGATATCAAACGATGCGTTATGGATCACCAGTTCCGCGCCACGGATATACTCCAGGAAGTCGTCAACCACATCGGCAAAAACGGGTTTATCAAGCAGAAATTCATCCGCAATACCGTGTACGCCGAACGCTTCCGGGTCCACCAGTCGGTCCGGTTTTAGATAGACGTGGAAGTTATTGCCGGTAAGGCGGCGGTTCACGACCTCGACTGCACCGATCTCAATGATCTTATGGCCTTCGTAGTGGGCGCCGATCTGGTTCATACCGGTGGTTTCGGTATCGAGGACGATCTGTCGTGTAATTGCAGTGCTCATAGCGGTCATTTATGTCAGACTTGTCGTTTTACGATCGATTTCAATTACAGGAAGTCTACCAGAGATGCTTAAACAGGTAGAGATTTTCACCGATGGTTCTTGCCTGGGAAATCCAGGTCCAGGTGGTTACGGCGCTATTTTACGCTATCGCGGCCATGAAAAAACCTTTAGCGAAGGATATAGCCTCACAACTAACAATCGCATGGAGCTTATGGCGGCCATCCGTCGCGCTGGAAGCGTTAAAAGAACATTGTGAAGTTACATTAAGCACGGACAGCCAGTATGTCCGCCAGGGAATTACGCAATGGATCCACAACTGGAAAAAGCGCGGCTGGAAAACAGCAGAGAAAAAGCCGGTAAAGAATGTCGATCTCTGGAAGCGCCTTGATGCCGCGCTGGGCCAACATCAAATCAAATGGGAATGGGTAAAAGGCCATGCCGGCCATCCTGAAAACGAACGTTGCGATGAGCTGGCGCGTGCGGCAGCGATGAATCCTACGCAGGAAGACGTTGGCTATCAGGCAGAGGCTTAAGCGTCTGGCTTACGGTATTGCCGGGTCGCGCCCACGGCCTGGCGAATCCGCGCTTTGCTTTTATTTTGTTTCATCGGGTTAAGCGTAAGCGGGATGGTTCGCTTACGCGCCACAATCAGTTGCAGGCAGCCCAGCGCCGGAATATGCGTGCTCAGCAGCTTTCCCCCCTTGCTTTGACCAGGGTAAAACATGAAAACGGCTGTAGTGCAGCACTTCAAAATTCAATAATGAGAGCCAGTCCAGTTGGCGCATCAGCGTAAACATCCGGCTGTTATAAGGTGAAGATTTACGCAAGACGGGCACCAGCTTACGCAGGCCCATCAGGCTAATCGGGTTAAAACCACTCAAAACCAGCCAGCCATCATCAATTAACACCCGGTCGGCTTCACGCAGTAACCGATGTGGGTCGACGCACCACGGTAGCGTATGCGCCAACAGACAAACATCAACAGACTTATCGGCAAAGGGAAGATGTAAGGGATCGGCCTGAACCTGGACGGGCGCGCCTTGCAGGGAAATATTGACTTGATGAGAAACGGCGCACGCTTCAGAGTTGATTTCTGCGCTTAAATTACCAATTTTAAGCAAATGAAAACCATACATTTTGGCGAACCACGGGTTAAGCTGATGCTCCAGCGCCTCACGATAGTATTCACCCCCAGGGCAAATCGCCCCAGCGATGGGGAGCTATGACTGTTTGAGGGATCCTTGCCGGTTTCATCACAACCTTCCGCTACGCACTAAGAGGTAATTTATGAATCTTAACAGTATTCCCGCATTTCAGGACAATTACATCTGGGTTCTGAGTAATAATGAAGGACGTTGTCTGATCGTTGATCCTGGCGAAGCGGCTCCCGTGCTAAACGCCATCAAAGAGAAGAACTGGCAGCCGGAAGCGATTTTCCTCACTCACCATCACCACGACCATGTTGGCGGCGTGAAAGAACTTCTTCAACATTTTCCGCACGTAGTGGTTTACGGACCGGCAGAAACACAAGATAAGGGAACCACGTACGTAGTCAAAGATGGCGATAGCGCCCTCGTTTTAGGGCATGAATTTAGTATATTTGCCACACCGGGTCACACTTTAGGACATATCTGTTACTTTAGCCATCCTTACCTTTTCTGCGGCGACACCCTTTTCTCTGGAGGTTGTGGACGCCTGTTTGAAGGTACAGCCTCACAGATGTATCAATCACTTAAAAAAATCAGCGCCCTTCCTGACGATACACTGATTTGTTGCGCACATGAGTATACTTTAGCAAACATGAAGTTTGCATTGAGCATCCTACCGCACGATTCGTTCATAAATGAATATTATCGTAAAGTTAATGAGTTACGCGCAAAAAAACCAAATTACACTCCCCGTAATTCTGAAAAATGAGCGGAAAAATAATATTTTTTTGAGAACGGAAGATCCTGATTTAATTAATGAAATAAACAAAGAAACAAAGTTGCAACAACCTGAAGAGCGTTTTGCCTGGTTAAGGTCAAAGAAAGACAGCTTCTGACAATTCCTACTTGTCATTGGCGAACTTCGCCGTTATGATCGGTCGTCTTTTAAGCAACTATTGACACACACATGAAGGCAAAAGCGATATTACTCGCCTCTGTCCTGCTTGTGGGGTGCCAGTCGTCTCAGAACACTGGCAACGTCCAACAGCACGCACAGAGCCTTTCTGCAGCTGGTCAAGGGGAAGCAGGAAAGTTTACGAGTCAGGCACGATGGATGGACGATGGGACGTCTCTCGCGCCGGATCAAGACTTGTGGGCTTTCATTGGCGACGAGCTAAAGATGGGAATTCCGGAGAACAACCGGATACGCGAACAGAAACAGAAGTATTTACGCAATAAGAGCTATCTCCACGATGTAACTTTACGGGCAGAGCCGTATATGTACTGGATAGCCGGGCAGGTTAAGAAACGTAACATGCCGATGGAACTGGTACTACTACCCATAGTGGAGAGCGCTTTTGACCCACACGCAACGTCTGGCGCCAATGCCGCAGGCATCTGGCAGATCATTCCGAGCACAGGGCGCAATTATGGTTTGAAACAGACCCGCAATTATGATGCGCGTCGTGACGTTGTGGCTTCCACAACGGCCGCGTTAGACATGATGCAGCGTCTGAATAAGATGTTTGATGGCGACTGGCTGTTGACCGTTGCAGCTTATAATAGCGGCGAAGGTCGCGTGATGAAGGCAATCAAAGCGAATAAGGCGCGTGGCAAAGCCACCGACTTCTGGTCGCTTTCGTTACCTCAGGAAACGAAGCTGTACGTGCCAAAAATGCTGGCATTGAGCGATATTCTCAAAAACAGCAAACGCTATGGCGTGCGTCTGCCAACCACAGACGAAAGCCGTGCGCTGGCGCGCGTTCGTTTGAGCAGCCCGGTTGAGATGGCGCAGGTTGCAGATATGGCGGGCATGTCCATCACCAAGCTGAAAGCGTTTAATGCTGGCGTGAAAGGCTCTACGCTAGGCGTTAGCGGCCCACAGTACGTGATGGTGCCAAAGAAGCATGCAGAACAACTGCGTGAGTCTCTGGCTTCAGGCGAAATTGCTGCCGTACAGTCTACGCTGGTCGCAGACAATACGCCGCTGAACAGCCGTAGCTACAAAGTTCGCTCTGGCGATACGCTTTCCGGCATCGCGGCACGCCTTGGCGTGAGCACGAAAGATTTGCAGCAGTGGAATAGTCTGCGCGGATCTAACCTGAAAGTGGGCCAAAGTCTGACGATTGGCGCAGGCAGTAGCGCACAGCGTCTGGCCAACAACAGCGATAGCATTACCTATCGTGTGCGGAAAGGTGATTCGCTTTCGAGCATCGCCAAACGTCACGGGGTGAACATCAAAGATGTGATGCGCTGGAACAGCGATACAGCAAATCTGCAACCAGGCGATCAGCTAACGTTGTTTGTGAAGAACAGCAGCACACCTGACTCCTGATAGCATAAATAAAAAAGGCACTGGTTTCCCCCCCAGTGCCTTTTTTATTTATGCCGCTTTATGCGCCTCAACCATAATCGTATCGCTGGTAAACGAACCGTCCTCCAGCAAAGCGAAATACGCTTTTACCTCCGCGGATGCGCTCTCCTGATACAAACGAATAGCCTCAACCAGCGCCGCAGGCGTACGCATTCTCGTTACCCATGAACTGAACTCCAGCGGTAAGCGGTCCGTTAACAGCGTATCGACAATCAGATTCGCATCATTAACCAGGGACAGCCACTCACCGCTGGAATAGTTACGTACATGAGAAGTGTCGCGTAACGCTTCTACAGTCTGTAACCAGATATCGCGCACCGGATGCCCAGGCGACATCACATCCATCATAATCAACACGCCGCCCGCTTTCAGGACCCCGGTTGGCTTCACGCAGTGCCTGCCCAACATCATGCCAGTGGTGTGCAGAATAGCGGCTAATCACAACATCAAAGGCGTGATCCTCAAACGGCAGATTTTCAGCATACCCCTGTCGGGTCGCGATATTTTCTAAACCTTTCTCTTTCGCCGCCTGTACGACGACCTCAAGCATCTGCGAAGACAAATCGTAAGCCACCACCTGCTTTACGTTCTGCGCAGCAATAAAACTGGCGTGCCCGGCGCCACATCCCATATCCAGTACGCTGGCATGTGGAAAAGAGGACAGCCGTTCCGCCAGTCGCTGTAAGTCACGACCAGAAGCATGAACGGTGCTGGTTAAATAGGCATTTGCCTGAGAGCCAAACTGCTTTTCGACGTTGTCATGGTGGGAGTGTGTTGTCATCGTGTTGTCCTTTGGTTGTTTGCAAAATAAAGGGCAGCACCACTTCAGGCCTGCCCCACGGCAGACCTGACACACCTTATTGCTCAGGTTTGCCGGGACTGAATTCAACGAGTAGCGGGTTATGATCGGACGCGCGCGTGACCAGAACGGAAGCCTCGCTAACGTTCAAACCTCGATAAAACACAAAATCAAGAGGACGGCCAAACGCCCGTCGGCGCTGATCGTCAGTAAAACGCACCTGGCGCAGGGACATCTCGCGCGCAAAGCGATACAGCGCATTCATTCGTGGTCGGCTCCAGGCATTGAAATCACCGGCCATAATCACCGGGCCGCTGTGATGCGCAATTTGATCGCCAATAGGAAGTAACTGCTTACTGTACACATCTACCCCAAGACTGAAGTTAACGGCGTGAATGTTTACCACCATCAACAATCGCGTATCAGGCAAAGGATAAACGGTCACCAGCGCTGACTTCGCCAGACGTAAGATGGGCTCACGTTCGCGCAGCGGGCAACAGTAGACGGGATGAGCAGCAGAAAGCGTCATAACGCCCGAAGGATGCTGAGGTAACACAAAAGCGGGAACCTGATCGGCTGCAAGATAGTTAGCGGTCGCAAACTGCACCAGTTCGGGCGTGGTTTGCGCTTCCTGTAATAAAACCAGGTGCGCATCTTTGCCAAAGTTTTTCAGCACCGATAACCATTCGGCCCGCTGCTGTTTAAAGATATTCCACACCAGAATCCGAATGCGGTCTTCACTGCTTAACGGCACTCCGGCGGGTAATGCCTGGCCAATACTCGCAAACGACCCAGGCGGTAAAATCCGCTCGGCGGGTTGTCCGGCAATATAGCGCATGGCATAAGTATTTTTTCGCACGTTTGACTTTAAAACCTCTGTAACGTCAACCAGTCCGGGCACGGACTGGTTATTCTGTTATAGGGATTTTAGCTCACACTTTCAACGAGCAGTTACATATTGTTTTGTAAGCAAGCGCTTACCTCCGTAAATTTAACCAGGAACAACGCGAACTGGCCTATCCAACCGATCACGGGTTAACGCCGTCAGAACAGGCGCTCCGGCCACCACACCTCACGCGTAGATTGAAACCAACAGCCCAGGATGTTTTAATGAAAAAAATAGCCAAAATATCAATGTAATTTTGCTTCAGGTGCAAAAATGAAAGCCACTTCAGAAGAACTCGTGATATTTGTTGCCGTAGTCGAAAGCGGTAGCTTTAGCCGCGCTGCGGAGCAACTTGGACAGGCGAATTCTGCGGTCAGCCGGGCGGTCAAAAAAGCTGGAAATGAAACTGGGCGTGAGTCTGCTTAATCGCACAACACGCCAGTTGAGTCTGACGGAAGAAGGCGAACGTTATTTTCGTCGCGTGCAGTCGATACTACAAGACATGGCCGCCGCTGAAACGGAGGTGATGGAAACGCGAAGCACTCCACGCGGCCTGTTGCGTATTGACGCCGCCACGCCGGTGATACTGCACTTTCTGATGCCACTGGTTAAGCCTTTTCGCGAGCGTTATCCAGAAATGACGCTATCACTGGTTTCCTCAGAAACATTCATCAATCTGATTGAACGAAAGGTCGATGTCGCCATACGTGCCGGGACGCTGACCGATTCAAGCCTGCGCGCCCGCCCGCTCTTTACCAGTTATCGAAAGATTATCGCGTCGCCGGATTATATTGCCCGCTTTGGCAAACCCGAAACCATTGAAGAGTTAAAACAGCATCTATGTCTCGGATTCACTGAACCGGCTTCGCTCAATACATGGCCTGTAGCATGCAGCGACGGGCAACTCCATGAAATCAGCAGCGGTCTGTCGTCAAATAGCGGTGAGACGCTCAAGCAGCTTTGTCTGAGTGGTAACGGGATCGCCTGCCTGTCTGACTATATGATTGATAAAGAAATCGCGCGGGAGAGCTTGTGGAGCTGATGGCCGATAAGCGCCTACCGGTAGAGATGCCTTTCAGTGCCGTTTATTACAGCGATCGTGCGGTCAGTACCCGCATTCGGGCATTTATCGATTTTCTCAGCGATCATGTAAAAACAGCCCCCGAAGGAGCTGTAAAAGAGGATTAAGGATACAGAGAGAGTGTTAGCCGATCAGTCCCACTCTGGCGCCAGACCTTCCGGGCTGACAAGGCGATCGTTGCAGTCCAGTGCGGCAATCGCCTTTTTTGCCCAATCCACGACCTTGCGGTTTTGCAGATACGGAGACAGTTCAATTTGGTTATTTTTATGCGGAAAAAGATCGTAGAACGCAGAGGATTTTTGCGAAATAAGCAATAATGGAACAGCAGGCAAGAAAAAAGCCCTGAGCGTTAGCTCAGGGCTCTTAATTAGTGGCGGAACGGACGGGACTCGAACCCGCGACCCCCTGCGTGACAGGCAGGTATTCTAACCAACTGAACTACCGCTCCACCGAATTTTTCTACATCCACTGATTTCACATCAGCTTACTGCTTAATTTGATGCCTGGCAGTTCCCTACTCTCGCATGGGGAGACCCCACACTACCATCGGCGCTACGGCGTTTCACTTCTGAGTTCGGCATGGGGTCAGGTGGGACCACCGCGCTACGGCCGCCAGGCAAATTCTGTTCGTCTAATGCCTCTCGCATTAAACTCTAATCTGTAATCAGGCTGAAAATCGTCTCTCAAATCGCCAAAACATCTTCGGCGTTGTAAGGTTAAGCCTCACGGTTCATTAGTACCGGTTAGCTCAACGCATCGCTGCGCTTACACACCCGGCCTATCAACGTCGTCGTCTTCAACGTTCCTTCAGGACTCTCAAGGAGTCAGGGAGAACTCATCTCGGGGCAAGTTTCGTGCTTAGATGCTTTCAGCACTTATCTCTTCCGCATTTAGCTACCGGGCAGTGCCATTGGCATGACAACCCGAACACCAGTGATGCGTCCACTCCGGTCCTCTCGTACTAGGAGCAGCCCCCCTCAGTTCTCCAGCGCCCACGGCAGATAGGGACCGAACTGTCTCACGACGTTCTAAACCCAGCTCGCGTACCACTTTAAATGGCGAACAGCCATACCCTTGGGACCTACTTCAGCCCCAGGATGTGATGAGCCGACATCGAGGTGCCAAACACCGCCGTCGATATGAACTCTTGGGCGGTATCAGCCTGTTATCCCCGGAGTACCTTTTATCCGTTGAGCGATGGCCCTTCCATTCAGAACCACCGGATCACTATGACCTGCTTTCGCACCTGCTCGCGCCGTCACGCTCGCAGTCAAGCCAGCTTATGCCATTGCACTAACCTCCTGATGTCCGACCCAGGATTAGCTGACCTTCGTGCTCCTCCGTTACTCTTTAGGAGGAGACCGCCCCAGTCAACTACCCACCAGACACTGTCCGCAACCCGGATCACGGGCCCACGTTAGAACACCAGCCATTAAAGGGTGGTATTTCAAGGGCGGCTCCATGCAGACTGGCGTCCGCACTTCAAAGCCTCCCACCTATCCTACACATCAAGGACCAGTGTTCAGTGTCAAGCTATAGTAAAGGTTCACGGGGTCTTTCCGTCTTGCCGCGGGTACACTGCATCTTCACAGCGAGTTCAATTTCACTGAGTCTCGGGTGGAGACAGCCTGGCCATCATTACGCCATTCGTGCAGGTCGGAACTTACCCGACAAGGAATTTCGCTACCTTAGGACCGTTATAGTTACGGCCGCCGTTTACCGGGGCTTCGATCAAGAGCTTCTCCCCGAGGGATAACCCCATCAATTAACCTTCCGGCACCGGGCAGGCGTCACACCGTATACGTCCACTTTCGTGTTTGCACAGTGCTGTGTTTTTAATAAACAGTTGCAGCCAGCTGGTATCTTCGACTGATTTCAGCTCCATGGGTAAACCACTTCACCTACATATCAGCGTGCCTTCTCCCGAAGTTACGGCACCATTTTGCCTAGTTCCTTCACCCGAGTTCTCTCAAGCGCCTTGGTATTCTCTACCTGACCACCTGTGTCGGTTTGGGGTACGATTTGATGTTACCTGATGCTTAGAGGCTTTTCCTGGAAGCAGGGCATTTGTCACTTCAGCACCGTAGTGCCTCGTCATCACGCCTCAGTGTTAAAGTGCACCGGATTTGCCTGGAGCACACACCTACACGCTTAAACCGGGACAACCGTCGCCCGGCCGACATAGCCTTCTCCGTCCCCCCTTCGCAGTAACACCAAGTACAGGAATATTAACCTGTTTCCCATCGACTACGCCTTTCGGCCTCGCCTTAGGGGTCGACCTCACCCTGCCCCGATTAACGTTGGACAGGAACCCTTGGTCTTCGCCGGCGAGCGGGCTTTTCACCCGCTTTTATCGTTACTTATGTCAGCATTCGCACTTCTGATACCTCCAGCATGCCTCACAGCACACCTTCAACGGCTTACAGAACGCTCCCCTACCCAACAACACATAGTGTCGCTGCCGCAGCTTCGGTGCATGGTTTAGCCCCGTTACATCTTCCCGCGCAGGCCGACTCGACCAGTGAGCTAATTACGCTTTCTTTAAATGATGGCTGCTTCTAAGCCAACATCCTGGCTGTCTGGGCCTTCCACATCGTTTCCCACTTAACCATGACTTTGGGACCTTAGCTGGCGGTCTGGGTTGTTTCCCTCTTCACGACGGACGTTAGCACCGCCGTGTGTCTCCCGTGATAACATTCTCCGGTATTCGCAGTTTGCATCGGGTTGGTAAGCCGGGATGGCCCCCTAGCCGAAACAGTGCTCTACCCCCGGAGATGAATTCACGAGGCGCTACCTAAATAGCTTTCGGGGAGAACCAGCTATCTCCCGGTTTGATTGGCCTTTCACCCCCAGCCACAGGTCATCCGCTAATTTTTCAACATTAGTCGGTTCGGTCCTCCAGTTAGTGTTACCCAACCTTCAACCTGCCCATGGCTAGATCACCGGGTTTCGGGTCTATACCCTGCAACTTAACGCCCAGTTAAGACTCGGTTTCCCTTCGGCTCCCCTATACGGTTAACCTTGCTACAGAATATAAGTCGCTGACCCATTATACAAAAGGTACGCAGTCACCCCATAAAGAGGCTCCCACTGCTTGTACGTACACGGTTTCAGGTTCTTTTTCACTCCCCTCGCCGGGGTTCTTTTCGCCTTTCCCTCACGGTACTGGTTCACTATCGGTCAGTCAGGAGTATTTAGCCTTGGAGGATGGTCCCCCCATATTCAGACAGGATACCACGTGTCCCGCCCTACTCATCGAGCTCACAGCCTGTGCGTTTTCGTGTACGGGACTTTCACCCTGTACCGTGCGACTTTCCAGACGCTTCCACTAACACACAAGCTGATTCAGGCTCTGGGCTCCTCCCCGTTCGCTCGCCGCTACTGGGGGAATCTCGGTTGATTTCTTTTCCTCGGGGTACTTAGATGTTTCAGTTCCCCCGGTTCGCCTCGTTAGCCTATGTATTCAGCTAACGATAGTGTGACAGGTCACACTGGGTTTCCCCATTCGGACATCGCCGGGTCAAGGGTTCATATCACCTCGCCGGCGCTTTTCGCAGATTAGCACGTCCTTCATCGCCTCTGACTGCCAGGGCATCCACCGTGTACGCTTGGTCGCTTAACCTCACAACCCGAAGATGTTTCGTGAAACACTTCGCGTTGCGAAAATTTGAGAGACTCATACACACTTTACGTGTGTCGTTTCAATTTTCAGCTTGATCCAGATTTTTAAAGAGCAAAACTTCGCAGTGAACCTTTTCAGGTACACTCTGAAGTTTTCTTATATGAGCAGTAAAATATGGTGGAGCTATGCGGGATCGAACCGCAGACCTCCTGCGTGCAAAGCAGGCGCTCTCCCAGCTGAGCTATAGCCCCATACAGTACAGTCAGAACCTCTTACCGATGATTTTTCCTGAGACAAGGCGTGGAATGACGAAGCATACTTAAAGTATGTGAGTCATTTCACAACGCAGTATTCAGGGAAAATCTGGTAGGCCTGAGTGGACTTGAACCACCGACCTCACCCTTATCAGGGGTGCGCTCTAACCACCTGAGCTACAAGCCTGTAGAGGTTTTTACTGCTCGTTTTTCATCAGACAATCTGTGTGGGCACTGCAAAGGCAGGTTCTTTAAGGTAAGGAGGTGATCCAACCGCAGGTTCCCCTACGGTTACCTTGTTACGACTTCACCCCAGTCATGAATCACAAAGTGGTAAGCGCCCTCCCGAAGGTTAAGCTACCTACTTCTTTTGCAACCCACTCCCATGGTGTGACGGGCGGTGTGTACAAGGCCCGGGAACGTATTCACCGTGGCATTCTGATCCACGATTACTAGCGATTCCGACTTCATGGAGTCGAGTTGCAGACTCCAATCCGGACTACGACATACTTTATGAGGTCCGCTTGCTCTCGCGAGGTCGCTTCTCTTTGTATATGCCATTGTAGCACGTGTGTAGCCCTGGTCGTAAGGGCCATGATGACTTGACGTCATCCCCACCTTCCTCCAGTTTATCACTGGCAGTCTCCTTTGAGTTCCCGGCCGGACCGCTGGCAACAAAGGATAAGGGTTGCGCTCGTTGCGGGACTTAACCCAACATTTCACAACACGAGCTGACGACAGCCATGCAGCACCTGTCTCACGGTTCCCGAAGGCACATTCTCATCTCTGAAAACTTCCGTGGATGTCAAGACCAGGTAAGGTTCTTCGCGTTGCATCGAATTAAACCACATGCTCCACCGCTTGTGCGGGCCCCCGTCAATTCATTTGAGTTTTAACCTTGCGGCCGTACTCCCCAGGCGGTCGACTTAACGCGTTAGCTCCGGAAGCCACGCCTCAAGGGCACAACCTCCAAGTCGACATCGTTTACGGCGTGGACTACCAGGGTATCTAATCCTGTTTGCTCCCCACGCTTTCGCACCTGAGCGTCAGTCTTCGTCCAGGGGGCCGCCTTCGCCACCGGTATTCCTCCAGATCTCTACGCATTTCACCGCTACACCTGGAATTCTACCCCCCTCTACGAGACTCAAGCCTGCCAGTATCAGATGCAGTTCCCAGGTTGAGCCCGGGGATTTCACATCTGACTTAACAGACCGCCTGCGTGCGCTTTACGCCCAGTAATTCCGATTAACGCTTGCACCCTCCGTATTACCGCGGCTGCTGGCACGGAGTTAGCCGGTGCTTCTTCTGCGGGTAACGTCAATTGCTGTGGTTATTAACCACAACACCTTCCTCCCCGCTGAAAGTACTTTACAACCCGAAGGCCTTCTTCATACACGCGGCATGGCTGCATCAGGCTTGCGCCCATTGTGCAATATTCCCCACTGCTGCCTCCCGTAGGAGTCTGGACCGTGTCTCAGTTCCAGTGTGGCTGGTCATCCTCTCAGACCAGCTAGGGATCGTCGCCTTGGTGAGCCGTTACCCCACCAACAAGCTAATCCCATCTGGGCACATCTGATGGCAAGAGGCCCGAAGGTCCCCCTCTTTGGTCTTGCGACGTTATGCGGTATTAGCTACCGTTTCCAGTAGTTATCCCCCTCCATCAGGCAGTTTCCCAGACATTACTCACCCGTCCGCCACTCGTCAGCAAAGCAGCAAGCTGCTTCCTGTTACCGTTCGACTTGCATGTGTTAGGCCTGCCGCCAGCGTTCAATCTGAGCCATGATCAAACTCTTCAATTTAAGTTTGATGCTCGTGAATTAAACTTCGTAATGAATTACGTGTTCACTCAGAGACTTGGTATTCATTTATTGTCCGAAGACATTAAGAATCCATGTCACTTTGAGTGCCCACACAGATTGTCTGATAAATTGTTAAAGAGCAGCTGCAACGCGGCTTTCAGCTCACCGTTGCGAGGTGACGTATAATACGTTTTCCTCATTCAGAGTCAAGTGCTTATTTTCACTTTTCTCTGCCGGCGTTCATCGCTGAACCCCGCTGACCCGGCGGCCTGTGTGCCGTTGTTCCGTTGTTCCGTTGTTCCGTTGTTCCGTTGTTCCGTGTCAGTGGAGGCGCATTATAGGGAGTTATTCCGGCCTGACAAGGGGAAATTTAAAATTATTTTCCGACTGCTTTCTTTTTAAGCAAAACCACCTCAAACCGCCAGTTTTTCGAGCGTTTCGAAACCGTAACGCTGTAAAACGGGTATTAATTGCTCGGTCTCTGGCGTCATTGCCATGCAGAAAGCAATATTAGCCTCCGCTGATTTGGCATCCGGCGCTTCATGCTCTAACAACCAGGCTGTGCGACGCGCAATCGCCGCCCCGGAATCCACCAGCCTTGTCCCTTCAGGAAGGACCTGCAACAGTTCTTCCTGTAATAGAGGGAAATGGGTACATCCCAGAACAACCGTGTCGGGCGGTTCCGGCATCCGCAGCCAGGGTCTCAGGATACGGCGTAGTTCTTCCAGCGATACGGGTTCACCGTGCAGTTTGGCTTCCGCCAGCTCCACCAGTTCTGCCGATCCCAACATCGCTATCTGACATTCATTCGCAAATCGCGCTATCAACTCATGGGTATAAGGGCGTTTACCGTGCCACGCGTTGCCAGCAACCCGACGATGCCGTTGGCGGTCAGCCTCGCTGCGGGTTTAATCGCAGGTACGACGCCCACAACCGGGAACGCGAATTTTTCACGCAATGCAGGAAGAGAAACCGTGCTGGCCGTATTACAGGCGATTACCGCAAGTGAGAGAGGATAACGCTGCTGCAATGCGGTAACGATCTCGACGACGCGCTCGACAATAAACGCTTCGCTCTTTTCCCCGTAAGGAAACGCGACGTTATCGAAAGCATATATATAGTGGAGATTCGGCAGGAGATGCCGAATCTCATCGTAGACCGACAACCCACCGACGCCGGAATCAAACACCAGCACGGGTGGGACGTGGATCAGAAGGTGTAGCTGCCAGACAAGTAGTACTCTCGTCCTGCAGTTTGGTAGCCATAAGCTGTCTCGTAATCTTTATCGAACAGGTTGGCGATTTTACCACGAACTGTCAGGCGATCGGTTGATCGGATACGATGCAGAAACATCAACAGTGCTATAGCTCGGCAAGATTTGCTGGGTGTTATTGTACTGGGAGGTGTTGTTATCGTAGCGCTTGCCGTAATACTGCCACGATACATCCATATCGACGTTAAACATCGTCCAGTCCAGTTGATACTTCGCCTGGCGCTTCGAGCGTCGGGCTAACACTTCACCGTTGTCGTCATTACGCGGATCGACATATTGCAACGTAACACGGATGGCTAAAGATGCCGGTATCAAGCTGCCCGTCCATTCCACGCCTTTAATGGTTGCCGCATCAATATTGTCATACTCACCCTGGTAGGTGTTTGGATCAAAGTAGTAAGTGATCAGGTTAGTAATCTTGTAATGGTAGGCAGACAGGCGCCAGTCCAGCGGACCAGTGAGCCCTTCCAGCCCGGCCTCCCACTGTTTAGACTCTTCCGGTTTCAGGTTAGGATTCGCGTTGATGCCAAAACGGGTAGAACCAAACTGCTGCCCCAGGAGATGGAGACAGGAACCGGTACCATAGCCGATAGTTACTCGATAGTTGTCGATAAACTCCCATCCAGCCGTCGTCTGCCAGGTGCCATGCCAGCCAAACTGTTCATCATGATCTTCACGCCCTGAAGCCTCCAGCGTTACATCGCCGAATTGTTGCTGACGGTCAGGTATAAACCGGTGTTATCGCGTTTATATGTGTCCGACATCACGGTATCGGATGAGGTCAACGCTGCTGCTTGCCAGTCTACGCCCGCGCTAACGGAACCGTGCCCACGATAAGGTTATTACCCCATTGCAGGTTACGCTGGGTCATGCGATCGAGCGTCGTACCGTCATGATAGCGACCATAAATACTGCTGTAGTTATAGTCCTTCACCTTCTGGTAGCTGGCGAGAA
>UAVY01000002.1 GCA_900446925.1 Citrobacter koseri
CATCAGCGCAATGGCGTTTTGCTGCGCCTTTTCATGGGAGATTTTTTTTGCTGCGCGCTTCATCTTCCCACGGCGCGAGCGATGGGCTTTTGAAGCCAGCAGCTTGTTAAACAGATCCTGACGGGCTGGCAGACGCGGCCCGACCGCCGCCAGACGTTGACGGGCGAAGTGCATACGCGGCCACGCGCGCCAGTTTCTGCGCGATTGTCTTGTCAGTGCCGTGTTCGTCAGCCATCCGACGCAAAGACACGGACGGCGAGAAACGAACAAAGCTGTCGCGTCCCAGCCAGGAGACGGCAAAGAATTTCTGCACGCCGTTCAGCATACGTAAAGGCGGGTTCTCTTCTCCTTTTTCGCGCCCCGGAGAGCGGCCAAACATCACCGATACCGGCACCATTTGCACATCCAGATCGGGATTGCTGCGGTGGAGATCGAGATAGTTGTGGAAAAGCTTAATGGACTCTTCTTTTGGCGTGTAATAGGTGAAGACACGCGGCCCGCCGTGAATAAAGACATAACGCGGCAGCAGCGTTCCGTCGATCTCCAGCGGCTCCAGCGGGTCGGGAAGATCGTGCGCCAGACACTGGGCGCGCAGCGTCAGCAGGTCTGCTTTGGAGTTGTACGGCAATACGTACATAATAGGGCGCGATGTATCAAGCCCCAACTCCGGGGCAGGATCTGCCGGAATAGACTTGCTTTTTACCAGCACGCTTAATGGTAAATTCAGTAATTTGTAGTAAATTCGTGGCCAGCCGGACATAAACGATGTAAAGCCTCTGGTTAATAATGCAAATGCGCTGCAAGGATATCAGAAAGTCTGGTGAATTTCTGGTGTATCCCGTCATACTTCGCGCTGCGTTGCCGTCGCCCGAATCATACGGGCCAACGATATAATTTCATTGACGCTAATAATGCAAAAAGGTTCTTTTGGATGGCCAATAATACCACTGGATTCACCCGAATCATTAAAGCCGCAGGCTATTCCTGGAAAGGTTTTCGCGCCGCATGGGTCAACGAAGCGGCGTTTCGCCAGGAAAGCATCGCCGTGCTGGCAGGTGTGCTGATTGCCTGCTGGCTGGATGTGGATGCCATTACTCGCGTACTGCTGATTGGTTCCGTGATGCTGGTGAATGATTGTTGAAATCCTTAACAGCGCCATTGAAGCTGTTGTTGACCGTATTGGCTCTGAATACCATGAACTCTCCGGTCGCGCGAAGGACATGGGGTCTGCGGCGGTGCTACTGTCTATTTTCGTCGCGCTGATGACCTGGGGTCTCCTGCTATGGTCACATTTCCGCTAAGGTTTTTTCGATAAAGATTCCATAACGGTATAAAACTCCTGTTTTCTGCGCAGTTTATGGTTCCAAAATCACCTTTAGCTGTATATACTCACAGCATAACTGTATATACACCCAGGGGGCGGAATGAAAGCGTTAACGGCCAGGCAGCAAGAGGTGTTTGATCTCATTCGGGATCACATCAGCCAGACAGGTATGCCACCAACGCGTGCGGAGATCGCGCAGCGTTTGGGGTTCCGTTCCCCAAACGCCGCTGAAGAACACCTGAAAGCGCTGGCGCGTAAAGGGGTGATTGAAATTGTTTCCGGCGCATCGCGCGGTATTCGCCTGCTTCTGGACGAAGAAGAAGGGTTGCCGCTGGTCGGTCGTGTCGCCGCCGGTGAACCGCTGCTGGCGCAGCAGCATATCGAAGGCCATTATCAGGTCGATCCTTCGCTGTTTAAACCCAATGCTGATTTTCTGCTGCGTGTTAGCGGCATGTCGATGAAAGATATTGGAATTATGGACGGCGATCTGCTGGCAGTGCATAAAACTCAGGATGTCCGTAACGGCCAGGTGGTTGTGGCGCGTATTGACGATGAAGTCACGGTAAAACGCCTGAAAAAACAGGGCAATAAAGTTGAACTTTTGCCAGAAAATAGCGAATTTAAACCGATTGTGGTTGACCTGCGTGAGCAGAGCTTCACCATCGAAGGACTGGCGGTAGGCGTTATCCGTAACGGTGAATGGCTGTAATCAGGCGCTGGCACAACGCCTGATGGCGCTGCGCTTATCAGGCCTACAAATATCCCCGTAGGCCGGATAAGGCGTTTACGCCGCCATCCAGCAAATGTACCCATAGTACCGTAGGCCGGATAAGGCGTTTACGCCGCCATCCGGCAAATGTACCCGTAGTACCGTAGGCCGGATAAGGCATTTACGCCGCCATCCGGCAAATGTGCTCATAGTACCGTAGGCCGGATAAGGCATTTATGCCGCCATCCGGCGATTAATCGATTGGTTTATTTGACTTTTTCTCAGGCTCATCTGCATGCCTTTCTTCACATCCTCTGACAAAGCACTCTGGCGCCTCGCCTTACCCATGATTTTTTCCAACATCACTGTCCCCTTACTGGGTCTGGTGGATACGGCTGTTATTGGTCATCTCGATAGCCCCGTCTACTTGGGTGGTGTTGCCATTGGCGCAACCGCAACCAGCTTCCTTTTCATGCTGTTGCTCTTCTTACGCATGAGCACTACCGGGTTAACGGCGCAGGCCTTTGGCGCGAAAAAATCCGCAAGCGCTGGCGAGAGCGTTGGTGCAACCACTCATCCTGGCGCTGAGCGCGGGGGCGCTGATTGCGCTGCTGCGCACGCCGATTATCGATCTGGCATTGCATATCGTTGGCGGTAGCGAAGCGGTGCTGGAGCAGGCAAGACGCTTTCTGGCGATCCGCTGGCTGAGCGCCCCGGCATCTCTGGCGAATCTGGTTTTGCTTGGTTGGCTGCTTGGCGTTCAGTACGCCCGTGCACCGGTTATCCTGCTGATTGTCGGGAATATCCTGAACATCGTTCTCGACCTGTGGCTGGTTATGGGGCTGCACATGAACGTGCAAGGGGCTGCGCTGGCGACGGTCATCGCCGAATATGCCACGCTGTTAATTGGTCTGCTGATGGTACGCAAAGTCCTTCGTTTGCGCGGTGTCTCTCCTGGTATGTTGAAACAGGCCTGGCGCGGGAACTTCCGTCGTTTGCTGGCGCTTAATCGCGACATCATGCTGCGTTCGCTGCTGCTGCAACTCTGTTTTGGCGCAATCACGGTACTGGGCGCCCGTATGGGAAGCGATATCATTGCGGTGAATGCCGTTCTTATGACGTTGTTGACCTTTACTGCCTATGCGCTGGACGGCTTCGCCTATGCGGTAGAAGCCCATTCGGGTCAGGCTTATGGCGCGCGGGACGGCAGCCAGCTACTGGACGTATGGCGGGCGGCGTGTCGCCAGTCGGGAATTGTGGCGCTGCTGTTTGCGCTGGTTTATGTGCTGGCGGGGGAGTACATCATCGCACTGCTGACTTCGCTGCCGCAGATTCAGCTTCTGGCCGATCGCTATCTTATCTGGCAGGTGGTTCTGCCGCTGGTGGGCGTCTGGTGCTATTTGCTGGACGGTATGTTTATCGGGGCGACGCGGGCGGCTGAAATGCGTAACAGCATGGCTGTCGCCGCAGCCGGGTTTGCGCTCACCCTACTGACGATACCGCTGCTGGGGAACCACGGACTGTGGCTTGCGCTAACCGTTTTTCTGGCGCTTCGTGGGCTTTCTCTGGCATTTATCTGGCGGCGACACTGGCGAAAAGGGACCTGGTTTGCCTGAGTCCAGTGGTTAAAAACTCTGAATTAAAAAACGAAGGCCGAATCACTGACTACAATTAATCTCACGTTCAGCAGAAAACGTAATGCGTTTGAGCGACGTTCTCCCGCTATTCACAACCGAACGATGAGGACTTGATGATGAATAAAGACGAAATCGGCGGCAACTGGAAACAGTTTAAAGGTAAAGTGAAAGAGCAATGGGGCAAACTGACCGATGACGATATGACTGTCATCGAAGGTAAGCGTGATCAACTGGTGGGTAAAGTCCAGGAACGCTATGGTTACGCAAAAGATGAGGCGGAAAAAGAAGTGAAAGAATGGGAAAACCGTAACGACTACCGCTGGTAATCAACTTCTCCTGCCCGTGAGTACAAGGACGTACTCCCCCTCTGTTCAACGTACTTGCTTTGGGCGGCGTCTGCGGATTAGCCGCCCGATTTATTTAACGTGGTTTCTTCTTCACCAAAATAGAATGGTCGTGCTGGCACTCGCCGGGGTGGCGACAGGCTTCGACTTCCACACACGCCGGGCATAACCCGTGTGCTTCAATCACGTTATGGCGCAGAGCGAACCCCATTTTTGCCGCCAGCGTATGCATAATGTCTTCCACGCCTTCAGCACACTCCTCTTTTACCACGCCACAACGGTCGCAGATAAACATGGCCGAGCTATGGGTCGGCTGATCGAACAGGTGACAGAGCACGTAGCTGTTGGTGGATTCGACCTTGTGAACAAAACCCTGCTCAAGCAGAAAATCGAGCGCACGATACACCGTCGGCGGTTTGGCCTGCGGCTCCGTTTCACGCAGCAGATCCAGCAGGTCATAGGCGCTGATCGCGCCTTCCTGCAGACTCATCAGACGCAACACTTCGAGGCGCTGGGGTGTCAGCCGCACATTGCGTTGCGCACAGAGCTTTTCAGCTTGCGCTAAAAGCTCTTGCGTGGTGGTCTTTTCCATGTGGCACCTCGGATTGCGTGAAAGGTTAATCTTCTACTTTACCATGTTCTGCGTAAAACGCCGAGAAGCAGCTCATAACACAGCCCTGGTTGCTACACATAACCGTTTTATGCAAAAAGCAATACCTGCACGGCGGCGCGTCTGTCACTGGTTTCTGTAAGTGGGTAAATTGAACTGGGAGGAATAGCCCATAAAGTCACTGGTTTCACCCGGTGGTATTATTTTCTATCATTGAACGGTTATCTATTAACGCTAATCGTATTATTAAAATCGCTCAGTAAAATTATCATGAAACTTAAGTGAGGGCCTGTTATAAGGGTTTAATGTGATGCTTATGAGAATTTTATGATATTCATGTTCAGTATGCTTTAAGGGTATTTATTGTTCTGCTTTTTATTTGCGACATTATTATTCTTAAGTTGTGGTGGCAATACGTTATTTCTTGACGATGCACAAAATATCATTGTCCCCAGAGAATTACTCTCATAAAAGTGGTGTAATAAATCAGGGGCACAAATGGGTGATATTATTTATGTAACCATTGAGGGTGAGCATCAAGGGGATATTTCCTCTGGTTGTGGAACCACAACTTCAGTGGGGAATCGTTGGCAGCAGGGACATGAAGATGAAATTTTCGTTTTTAGCCTTACGCAGGGGATATCAAACACTGGAATGGGGGTGAAGCATCAGGGGCTGTCCTTTAGTAAAGTAATTGACAGGGCGTCACCGTTACTGACAAATGCGATCAATAATAATGAAAATCTTAAAATGCGCTTTGATATTTATCGGATCAATAGATTTGGCCGGTGGGAGAAGTATTATGTCATTAAACTGAGAGGGGCAAGATTAAATCGGCTGGTATCTGAATCACGGCAAAATAGTTTGGATTATGAATATATTTCGCTGGATTATGATTATATTCATTGTCAGCATCTTCTCGCTGGTACTGAGTTCGATTACCTTGTCACGCCTGAACGATATAATCAGCTTTTTCCAGTGGCGCAGGTTATATCTCCTCCCCCGGAGCCGGAGAAACGAAAGGTCACGCTGGTGCTGGGGATCTTCTTCGACGGCACGGGCAATAACGCGGTCAATACGCGAAATATGCTGGCGGCTTGTACCGCGCAGCATTTTGACATTGATAGCCCTGATGCGGAAATAATTCTCCAAAAGAGTGCTTCCGAAAAAATGGGGCTGAGTGGTACAGAGGCAACCAGCTACTACGGGTACTATACAAATATACACTGGCTAAATGAGCTATACCTGAAAAGGTATCCTCCCGATGGGCATTATATTCAGTATGCCGTATATATTGAGGGTATAGGTACGCAAGCTGGTGAAGCGGACAGCATGATCGGCTTAGGGCTTGGCACGTCTGATTACGGTGTAATCGCTAAAACTGACGATGCGGTAGCGCAACTGGCTGAAGCAATAAAGGCCACAATACGTATGTTGAAGGGCAAATTTATTATTGAGAACTTGCTGTTTGATATTTTCGGCTTCAGCCGCGGTGCGGCAGCGGCTCGTCATTTTGCTAATCGCGTACAGTCAGAAGACGGCGCAATTATAAATGCCATTAATGCTGGCATGGTAAAACAGGTCTACACGGGGAAACCTGCAGGAAAGACCCGCTTTATGGGTATTTTTGATACCGTCACGGCCGTTGGAACTCCCTTTAATGGTCTGAATCCACACAGCGCTGATACGGGCGACGTCAATATTCGTTTGCGGCCCGGCGTGGCGCAAAAAGTTTTCCATATCACCGCTCAGCATGAATGTCGCTATAACTTTGCGCTTAACAGCGTGGCGCCTGCCTGGCCGGAGATAACCTTACCCGGAGTGCATTCCGACATCGGCGGCGGTTACCTGCCTAAAACGCGTGAGGATCTGTTTCTTACCCGCCCGCAGGTTGACACTTTACCATCAAATCAACCTGATGAACGTTCCGGTGCTTACCGGAAGACCATGGCACAACTACCGGTTCTGGAAGCCTCTCCTGCTATCGCACCGATTATGCGTACTAATGAAATCACCCCCTGAAGTTTGGTCAGACGACTACCGCCGCTACCGACCGTTATGGTCAGATGCAAAAGCGCAGCTTTGCCGCACTGGACGCTGCGCCAGCGCATTGTCCGAAATGACTGGTCGAAGGTAATTCTGCGGGTGATGGTCGATGCGGCGAAGGAGGCGGGGGTGATGTTTAATGAGAACCTGGAAGTGGATGAACTTAAAATTCCTGCTGATCTTTCTCTCTTCCTGGAACGTGCAATTTCAATGGGAAAATCTGCACGCTTGAGACGGCCAACTATCGGGTTCACTAAGCAGGACATTGAAATTATTGCCAAAACCTATATCCACTGTTCAGCAAACTGGAATGCCGTCGCCGTAAGTAAAACGGGTAAACCACAAGGCGGGGCTTCTGCTTCTGAAACGATCGGTTTCGTTAACCGGCCTGATGCGGGATGGCTCAGAACAATTTACAACATGGACGGGAAACAATGATGAATGCACGACGGTTACATATCCTGGCAGTCCTGCTGGCGCTGGCGGGGTGCAGTCACCCGCAGACGTATCCCTTACAGTCGAAGCAGGCTGCCAGCGGCGACTGGACATTGCCCTACGGGAAAGGGAGTTTTTCTTTTATCACCCCTTGGGCATTACCCGCGCGGGTAAGACATGCACGGGTAATTGATACCGACGGGTATCTTTATACCTTTTACACGCTGGACTCAACATCCCGTGACCCAGTTTCCATTGATAAATGGGACGATATTTTGTATGGCGGAAGCGTTAACTTCAATAAAATCAACAAGCCTCCGCAGTTTATTGTGTTCTGCTGGGATTCATTCATCGATCGCCGGACTTATGAAACCCGCGTGATATTTTCACCCGCAATGTGGCAGCGTATGAAGACACCTGCCGATCATCTGTTTGGTGGGGAGCCTCTGTGGTACAACAATATCCTGTTCGGCCTTGCGCCTGGCGGCAAGGTCAGGATCTGGTTCCCTGATGCAGGAGATTATCCTGCCATTCCTGTAACACCCCGGAAAAATCCATACCCTGTCGGTAATGAACTGACGATCTGTAAGGAGGGGGCAAACAGCGACTTTCTGCGCGAATACCGTTATTCCAGCGACACAGAAGCGTTTATCAAAGGAAAAACCTACCCCTACGGGGAGTGGTAATAACAGGGACAGGAAACAATGATGAACACACGACGGTTATATATTCTGGCAGTCCTGCTGGTGCTGGCGGGGTGCAGTCACCCGCAGATGTATCCCTTACAGTCGAAAACAGGCCGCCAGCGGCGACTGGTCTTTACCCTAACGGTAAATGGAGTTTTTCTTTTATCACCCCCTGGCAGTTACCTGCAGATGTAACACAAGCGCGGATAATTGATACTGGACGGGTATCTCTATACTTTTAACACGGTTGACCATACGGACAGAGATCCGGATTCAGTTAACAAATGGAAGACAAATCTCCATAGGGGAGGGGTGACTTTTAACAAAGTTAATAAACCGCCACAGTATATGATCTTCTGTTGGGATTCGCTCATTGACCATCAGACCTACGAAACCCGCGTGATGTTTTCTCCTGCCATATGGCAGAGGATGAAGACCCCAGCAGACCATACTGATCGTTCAGGAGATCCTTTCTGGTACAACAATATTCTGTTCGGCCTTGCGCCTGGCGGCAAGGTCAGGATCTGGTTCCCTGATGTGGGCGATTATCCGGCCATCCCCGTAACGCCCCGGAAAATCCACACCCTGTCGGGTAATGAACTGACGATCTGTAAGGAGGGGGCAAACAGCGACTTTCTGCGCGAATACCGTTATTCCAGCGATACAGAAGCATTTATCAAAGGAAAAACCTACCCCTACGGGGAGTGGTAATAACAGGGACGGGAAACAATGATGAACGCACGAACAGTTATGGCTCAGGCATTATTTCTCATGGCATCTTTTTAACCTCAATGTGCCATCTGCGTGCGGGTGTTTCTCTATGCTATAGTAGGCCATATCTCATTCCATTCTCCTCTGTAGGCTCCCATTTTTAGGGGGCTGTCAGAGGTACCGAGAATGCAAAAATACGTTAAAAAGTTTAAAAATGCATCAAAATAAAGAGTCACAAAACACGTTGCAAACCAACGTGATGCCAGAGAAATTAGCCCTGTACCCTGCTCATCGTTTTTCTATCGCGCCGATGCTCGACTGGACGGACAGACATTGCCGCTACTTCCTGCGTCTGCTGTCTCGCCAGACGTTGCTCTATACCGAGATGGTAACTACCGGGGCGATCATTCATGGCAAAGGCGACTATCTGGCATACAGCGGAGGAAGAGCATCCGCTGGCGTTGCAGCTTGGCGGCAGCGATCCGTCGGCGCTGGCGCAATGCGCGAAACTGGCGCAGGCGCGAGGATATGACGAAATTAACCTTAACGTAGGCTGCCCGTCTGACCGCGTACAAAACGGCATGTTTGGCGCCTGTCTGATGGGAAATGCGCAACTGGTGGCGGATTGCGTGAAGGCGATGCGGGACGTAGTGTCGATCCCGGTAACGGTCAAAACCCGTATCGGTATTGACGATCAGGATAGCTACGAATTTCTCTGTGACTTCATCAATACGGTCGCCGGTAAAGGCGAATGCGAGATGTTTATTATCCACGCGCGCAAGGCCTGGCTCTCCGGGCTCAGCCCGAAGGAAAACCGCGAGATCCCGCCGCTGGATTACCCGCGCGTTTACCAGTTAAAGCGTGACTTCCCGCATCTGACCATGTCCATCAACGGCGGTATTACGTCGTTGGAAGAGGCGAAAGCGCATCTGGAGCATATGGATGGCGTGATGATCGGGCGCGAAGCCTATCAAAACCCGGGCATTCTGGCCTCCGTTGACCGTGAGATCTTTGGCGCGACCACGGCGGATGCCGATCCTGTGGCTGTCGTTCGCGCCATGTATCCGTACATTGAGCGTGAACTGAGCCAGGGGACATACCTCGGGCATATTACCCGTCATATGCTGGGGCTGTTTCAGGGGATTCCTGGCGCGCGGCAGTGGCGCCGTTATCTGAGTGAAAATGCCCATAAAGCAGGCGCCGACATTGACGTGCTGGAACATGCGCTGAAACGGGTGGCGGATAAGCGTTAAGTTCTCACTAAAAGTTAGTCAATTTCACCACGCCCTGCGCACAGTCGCGGGGCGTTTTGTTTGCAAATCAATAGATTAATTTTGGCATGTTTCTTGTAACGGTCTGAATATGTCGGCCCGCAAAGCGCTACGCCACCGGGCATTCCATATTCAGGGGGAATCATGCTGGAACTACTTTTTGTGATGGGCTTTTTTATCATGCTGATGGCCACCGGCGTGTCATTGTTGGGGATTCTGGCCGCGCTGATGGTGGCGACCGCCGTGATGTTCCTGGGCGGGATGTTTGCGTTGGTGATCAAACTGCTGCCGTGGTTGCTGTTGGCTGTTGCCGTGGTGTGGGTCATCAAAGCGGTAAAAACGCCAAAAATCCCACAGTATCAGCGCAATAACCGTCGGTTTTACTAAGGTATTGTGCAGAGGATCACAACCTGTAACTTTCTTCTTAGAAGCAAATAGGAATTGATTATCAAATCTGTCACTATTGCGCGGCTAATGAATTCATCGAGCTGTACCCTACATACAGCCGAACTAAAAAAGAAAGGGCTTCCCATGTGGAAGCCCTAATTCTTTTCCCTGTCATACTACGGAATGAGCAGGCTCGATCCCTGCGTTGCCCGGCTTTCCAGCACCTCATGCGCGCGCTGCGCATCTTTCAACGCGTATTTCTGATTCTCCGCGACCTCGACTTTTATCACGCCGCTGGCAATCAGTGAAAACAGCTCGTTGCTGGCTTCGGTCAATTCATCGCGACTGGTGATGTAACCCTGAAGAGAAGGGCGAGTGACGTACAGTGAGCCTTTTTGGTTCAGGATGCCTAAGTTAACGCCGGTCACCGGGCCGGAAGCGTTACCAAAACTCACCATCAGCCCCCGGCGTTGCAGGCAATCCAGCGACGCTTCCCAGGTATCTTTCCCGACTGAATCGTAAACCACCCGTACTTTTTTGCCGCCAGTAATCTCTTTCACCCGTTCAGCGATATTTTCTTCACGATAGTTAATCACTTTCCATGCGCCAGCCTGTAAGGCAATTTGCGCTTTCTGCGCGCTGCCTACCGTGCCAATAAGTTTCGCGCCCAACGCTTTAGCCCACTGGCAGGCGATAAGGCCCACGCCCCCGGCGGCGGCATGGAACAAAAACGGTTCGTCGGGTTTAACCTCATAGGTTTTGCGCAGCAGATAAAAGACCGTTAATCCTTTCAGAAAAGAGGCGGCAGCCTGCTCGAAAGAGATCGCTTTAGGGAGAATGGCGGCCTTATCGGCGGGAACATTGTGTACCGAACTGTAAGCCCCGAGCGCAGACTGGGCATAAACGACGCGGTCGCCCGCTTTAATATGTTTAACGTTGCTGCCGACTTTACTCACCACGCCCGCCGCTTCAGTGCCCAACCCGCTGGGCAGGGATGGCGGTGGATAGAGCCCACTGCGAATATAGGTATCAATGTAGTTGATGCCAATCGCTTTATTTTCGACCTGGATTTCGTTTTCCGCCGGGTCTACAGGGGTAAAGTCCACTGCTTTCAGGACGTCAGGGCCACCGTGCTTGTGAAATTCAATTCGTGTTGCCATGCTTCCTCCAGAACGTATCGTAAGGGTCCACTTATATGGTAAAGTTTCGACCCATTCTTTATCTCGGTAACTCCATTCACTATGGCAGGAAATAAACCCTTCAACAAACAACAGACTGATGCGCGTGACCGTGATTTGCAGGTTGACGGGCTGAAAGTGCCGCCGCACTCGATTGAAGCGGAACAGTCGGTGTTGGGCGGTTTAATGCTGGATAATGAACGCTGGGACGATGTCGCCGAACGCGTAGTGGCGGATGACTTTTATACCCGGCCGCACCGGCATATTTTTACCGAAATGCACCGTTTGCAGGAAATGGGGAAACCCATTGACCTGATCACGCTGGCGGAGTCGCTGGAAATTCAGGGGCAACTGGATAGCGTTGGCGGTTTTGCTTACCTGGCGGAGTTATCCAAAAATACGCCAAGTGCGGCGAACATCAGCGCTTATGCGGATATTGTCCGCGAACGTGCCGTTGTTCGCGATATGATTTCCGTCGCCCATGAAATTGCCGATGCGGGTTACGATCCGCAGGGGCGCAACAGCGACGAGCTGCTGGATCTCGCGGAATCTCGCGTTTTCCAGATTGCGGAAAACCGCGCCAATAAAGACGAAGGCCCGAAAAGCATCGATCAAATCCTCGATGCGACCGTGGCGCGCATTGAAACCCTTTTCCAGCAGCCGCATGACGGTGTGACAGGGGTCGATACCGGTTATCAGGACTTAAACAAAAAAACCGCCGGTTTGCAGCGCTCGGATCTGATCATCGTAGCGGCGCGTCCGTCGATGGGTAAAACGACATTTGCGATGAACCTCTGCGAAAACGCCGCGATGTTGCAGGAGAAACCGGTACTGATCTTCAGTCTGGAGATGCCCGGCGAACAGATTATGATGCGTATGCTGGCGTCGCTGTCGCGCGTGGACCAGACGCGCATTCGTACGGGTCAACTGGATGACGAAGACTGGGCGCGTATTTCCGGTACGATGGGCATCCTGCTGGAGAAGCGCAATATGTATATTGACGATTCATCCGGCCTGACGCCGACGGAAGTTCGTTCGCGCGCCCGTCGTATCTACCGTGAACATGGCGGGTTAAGCCTGATCATGATCGACTACCTGCAACTGATGCGCGTACCGTCGCTCTCCGATAACCGTACACTGGAAATCGCGGAAATCTCCCGCTCGCTGAAAGCGCTGGCAAAAGAGCTACAGGTGCCGGTGGTGGCGCTGTCGCAGCTTAACCGCTCTCTGGAACAACGCGCCGATAAACGCCCGGTCAACTCGGATCTGCGTGAGTCCGGCTCCATCGAGCAGGATGCCGACTTGATCATGTTTATCTATCGTGACGAGGTTTATCACGAAAACAGCGACTTAAAAGGCATCGCAGAAATTATTATTGGTAAACAACGTAACGGCCCAATCGGTACGGTACGTCTGACGTTTAACGGGCAATGGTCGCGTTTCGATAACTATGCGGGACCGCAATACGACGACGAGTAAATCTCCTTCATCATTCACGCCGCAGATGCGTTGACTGAGCCCGCTTACCCCTTCGGGGACAGCGCGTTTTGTCCTGCAACGCGAATGATTTTGGCGATTCTTTTTATAAGGAATTCAAATGCAAGCGGCAACTGTAGTCATTAACCGCCGCGCTCTGCGACACAATCTGCAACGTCTGCGTGAACTGGCGCCTGCCAGCAAGCTGGTTGCGGTCGTGAAAGCGAACGCTTACGGACACGGTCTTCTGGAGACCGCGCGAACGCTCCCTGATGCCGACGCTTTCGGCGTCGCCCGCCTTGAAGAAGCCCTGCGCCTGCGGGCGGGTGGGATCACGCAGCCCATTCTGTTGCTGGAAGGTTTTTTTGAAGCCACCGATCTGCCAGTCATCTCTGCACAGCATCTGCATACCGCCGTGCATAACGAAGAACAGCTTGCCGCGCTGGAAGCCGCCGAGCTGGATGAGCCGGTAACGGTGTGGATGAAACTGGATACGGGAATGCATCGTCTGGGCGTGCGTCCTGAAAAAGCCGAAGCGTTTTATCAACGGCTTACGCAGTGTAAAAATGTGCGCCAGCCGGTAAATATCGTCAGCCATTTCGCCCGCGCCGATGAGCCGGAATGCGGTGCGACCGAGCAGCAACTCGATATTTTTAATACCTTCTGCGAAGGTAAACCGGGGCAACGCTCCATCGCCGCTTCCGGCGGCATCCTGCTGTGGCCACAGTCTCATTTTGACTGGGCGCGACCGGGCATCATCCTCTACGGCGTCTCGCCGCTGGAAAATCAGTCCACTGGCGAAGATTTTGGCTGCCAGCCGGTCATGTCGCTAATCTCCAGCCTCATTGCCGTTCGCGAGCATAAAGCGGGCGAACCGGTGGGTTACGGCGGCACATGGATCAGCGAGCGTGATACGTGTCTGGGCGTGGTTGCTATGGGCTATGGCGATGGTTATCCGCGTGCGGCGCCGTCCGGTACGCCGGTGCTGGTTAACGGTCGGGAAGTGACGATTGTCGGTCGCGTGGCGATGGACATGATCTGCGTCGATTTAGGCCCTCAGGCGCAGGACAAAGCAGGCGATCCGGTCATTTTGTGGGGTGAAGGTCTGCCCGTTGAGCGCATTGCGGAAATAACAAAAGTGAGTGCTTACGAACTTATCACGCGCCTGACATCAAGGGTTGCGATGAAGTACATTGATTAAATGCGTGCCGGGTGGCGCATTGATCCCTGGCCGGATAAGGCGGATACCCCGCCATCCGGCGATATTCACATCAACATCCTCTCGATCTTCTCACGCTTCCGGTTTATTGTGTTTTAACCCCCTGCCTGTAAACCTGGAGAACCACAGCGTGTTTCAAAAAGTTGACGCCTACGCTGGCGACCCGATTCTTTCGCTTATGGAGCGTTTCAAAGAGGATTCGCGTAGCGACAAAGTGAATCTCAGCATCGGTCTGTATTACAACGAAGAGGGCATCATTCCTCAGCTTAAAGCCGTTGCCGAAGCGGAAGCCCGGATTAATGCGCAGCCGCACGGCGCGTCGCTGTACCTGCCAATGGAAGGTCTCAATACCTATCGCCATACCATTGCGCCGTTGCTGTTTGGCGCCGATCATCCGGTTCTTCAGCAGCAACGCGTGGCGACAATTCAGACGCTGGGCGGTTCCGGCGCGCTGAAGGTAGGGGCGGATTTCCTGAAACGTTATTTTCCTGAATCCGCCGTGTGGGTCAGTGACCCGACCTGGGAAAACCACATCGCAATTTTTGAAGGCGCTGGTTTCGAAGTAAGTACTTACCCCTGGTATGACAACGCCACTAACGGCGTACGTTTCAACGACTTGCTGGCGACCCTCAACACCTTGCCTGCCCGCAGCATTGTGCTGCTGCATCCGTGCTGCCATAACCCGACCGGTGCTGATTTAACCCATTCGCAGTGGGATGCGGTTATTGAGATCCTGAAAGCGCGCGAGTTGATTCCGTTCCTCGACATTGCCTATCAGGGATTTGGCGCCGGTATGGAAGATGATGCCTACGCGATTCGCGCCATTGCCAGCGCCGGATTACCCGCGCTGGTCAGTAACTCTTTCTCGAAGATCTTCTCGCTGTATGGCGAACGTGTGGGCGGGCTTTCGGTGGTCTGTGAAGACGCTGAGGCCGCAGGCCGCGTGTTGGGTCAGCTCAAAGCCACCGTGCGCCGTAACTACTCCAGCCCGCCGAATTTTGGCGCGCAGGTGGTTGCCGCCGTACTGAACGATGAGGCGCTAAAAGCCAGCTGGCTGGCGGAAGTGGAAGCAATGCGTACGCGTATCCTGGCGATGCGTCAGGAACTGGTGAATGTCCTGAACGCCGAGATACCGGGCCGTAACTTTGATTATCTGCTGCAACAGCGCGGCATGTTCAGCTATACCGGCCTGAGCGCTGCACAGGTGGACCGTCTGCGTGATGAGTTCGGCGTCTACCTGATCGCCAGCGGACGCATGTGCGTGGCGGGTCTGAATTCCGGCAATGTCCAGCGCGTGGCGAAGGCGTTTGCTGCGGTGATGTAAGTGATTGTGTTGCCGGATGGCGGCGTTGCCTTATCCGGCCTACAAAGCAGCCCGTAGGCCCGGTAAGCGGCAGCGCCACCGGGCGAGCAGCGCTGCCCCTTCCATTCATATGTGATCATCCTCTTTTTCTGTAACAAAACCGCAGAAAATTCTTCCTTTCACCTGCTGCTGGGGTTATGGTCAGAGAGTTTTTTGACCAGTCAATATAATTAAAAATCATAACTAACTGACTATTTAGGGAAAAATATGCGCAAGATAACCCTGGCCTTGAGCGCCTTTTGTTTACTTTTCACGTTAAATAATTCAGCAATCGCCCTGGCGTCCTCGCCGTCGCCGCTAAATCCTGGCACCAACGTTGCGAAACTCGCCGAGCAGTCTCCCATCCACTGGGTTTCTGTCGCGCAGATCGAAAATAGCCTGGCGGGTCGTCCTCCCATTGCTGTCGGGTTTGATATTGATGACACCGTGCTGTTTTCCAGCCCTGGCTTCTGGCGCGGCAAAAAAGTCTATTCGCCAGAAAGCGAGGATTATCTGAAAAATCCGGCATTCTGGGAGAAGATGAACAACGGCTGGGATGAGTTCAGCATTCCGAAAGAGGTGGCGCGTCTGCTCATCGATATGCACGTCCGGCGTGGCGACAGCATCTTTTTTGTCACGGGGCGGAGCCAGACGAAAACCGAAACCGTCTCGAAAACGCTGGCTGATGATTTCCACATTCCCGCAGCCAATATGAATCCTGTGATTTTTGCAGGCGACAAACCGGGCCAGAACACCAAAACGCAGTGGCTACAGGAGAAAAATATCCGCATCTTCTACGGCGACTCCGACAATGACATTACGGCAGCCCGTGACGCGGGCATCCGTGGCATCCGCATCCTGCGCGCCTCCAACTCTACCTATAAACCGTTGCCGCAGGCCGGCGCGTTTGGGGAAGAGGTGATTGTGAACTCGGAATATTAAAACCGGCGGAACCTTTTGCCCCAGGACTGATAAAACGCATTAGCGTCGCCATCAGGCCTACAGTGGCATCATCCGGTAAGATTCTCAATCGCTGTTTTTTTGAACAAAATTGAGCTGCTGGCTTTTACCTTTGGCGGACTTGCTGCAAACTGAGTAAGAGACGTTCTCAGTGGGGCAATATGCTTAAAAGGGGAATAAGAAGATGACCAATTCGGAGTTACTGCAATATTGCATGGCAAAAACAGGCGCGGAACAGAGCGTTCACAGTGACTGGAAAGCCACACAAATCAAGGTTGAAGATGTGCTTTTTGCCATGGTGAAAGAGGTGGAAAATCGCCCGGCGGTATCTTTGAAAAACCAGCCCTGAACTGGCGGAGTTGCTGCGCCAGCAACACAGCGATGTGCGACCAAGCCGACATCTTAATAAAGCGCACTGGAGCACCGTCTACCTGGACGGTTCGCTACCGGATTCGCAAATCTATTATCTGGTGGATGCCTCTTATCAACTGGCGGTAAGTACCCTGCCGGAGGACAAGCGTAAGCTGTTGGTGCAGCCGTGAGCCGTTTTGCCGGATGTGGCGCAAGCGCCTTATCGAGCCTACAAACTATTACGCATATTCTGTAGGCCCGATAAGCGCAGCGCCATCGGGCATTATTACAGCATTGGCTTGAGGAAACGGGCAGTATGTGACGCTTCACACTCTGCGACCGTCTCCGGCGTCCCGGAAACAAGAATTTCGCCCGCCGCCGCTGCCGCCTTCCGGGCCGAGATCGACAATCCAGTCCGCCGTCTTAATGACGTCCAGGTTGTGCTCAATTACCACAATGGTGTTGCCCTGGTCGCGCAACTGGTGCAGCACGTCCAGCAGTTGCTGAATATCGGCAAAATGCAGACCGGTGGTCGGTTCATCCAGAATGTACAGCGTCTGCCCGGTGCCGCGTTTCGACAATTCACGCGCCAGCTTCACGCGCTGTGCTTCACCGCCAGAGAGCGTGGTGGCGGACTGACCGAGACGGATGTAGGTCAGTCCCACGTCCATCAACGTTTGCAGTTTACGCGCCAGCGCCGGAACGGCGTCAAAGAATTCGCGCGCTTCTTCGATGGTCATATCCAGCACTTCGTGGATAGTCTTGCCCTTGTACTTAATCTCCAGCGTTTCGCGGTTATAGCGCTTGCCTTTGCACTGGTCGCACGGTACGTAAATATCCGGCAGGAAGTGCATTTCAACCTTGATGACGCCGTCGCCCTGACAGGCTTCACAACGCCCGCCGCGCACGTTAAAGCTGAAACGTCCCGGCGTATAGCCGCGTGAGCGTGATTCCGGCACGCCAGCGAACAGCTCACGTACGGGCGTAAACACGCCGGTATACGTTGCCGGGTTAGAGCGCGGCGTACGGCCAATCGGACTCTGGTCGATGTCGATGACTTTATCGAAATGCTCCAGCCCCTGAATATCACGATACGGCGCAGGTTCCGCAATGGTCGCCCCGTTTAACCTGGCGCTGGGCAATCGGGAACAGCGTGTCGTTGATAAGCGTGGACTTACCCGACCCGGATACGCCGGTAATACAGGTAAACAGGCCAACCGGCAGCGTCAGGGTGACGTCTTTCAGGTTGTTGCCGCGCGCGCCGGTCAGCTTCAGCACTTTCTCCGGGTTCGCGGGAACGCGCTGTTTCGGCACTTCAATCTTGCGTTTGCCGCTCATGTACTGGCCGGTGAGGGATTCCGGCACCGCCATAATCGCCTCCAGCGGCCCTTCGGCCACGACCTGACCGCCGTGTACGCCAGCGCCGGGGCCGATATCGATCACATGGTCGGCGGCGCGGATGGCGTCTTCGTCATGCTCCACCACAATCACGGTATTGCCGAGGTTACGCAGGTGAATCAGCGTTCCCAGCAAACGTTCGTTATCGCGCTGATGGAGACCGATAGACGGTTCATCCAGCACATACATCACGCCTACCAGCCCGGCGCCAATCTGGCTGGCCAGACGGATACGCTGGGCTTCGCCGCCGGACAAGGTCTCTGCCGAGCGGGACAGCGTCAGGTAGTTGAGGCCGACGTTGACCAGGAACTTGAGGCGGTCGCCAATCTCCTTGAGGATCTTCTCCGCAATCTTTGCACGCTGGCCTGCGAGCTTGAGATTGTTGAAGAAGTCCATCGCATGGCCGATGCTCATGTCGGAGATCGCAGGCAGCGGAGTATTCTCGACGAAGACATGACGTGCTTCACGGCGCAGACGCGTGCCTTCACAGCTGGCGCACGGACGGTTGCTGATGAATTTAGCTAACTCTTCACGTACCGCGCTGGACTCCGTCTCTTTGTAACGGCGCTCCATGTTGTGCAGCACGCCTTCGAACGGATGGCGACGCACGGAGGTGTCGCCACGATCGTTGATGTATTTGAACTCGATGCTCTCTTTGCCGGAACCGTACAGAACGACTTTATGCACATTCTGACTCAGACTTCCCCACGGCGCTTCCACGTCGAACTTATAGTGTTCCGCCAGCGATTTCAGCATCTGGAAATAATAGAAGTTACGGCGATCCCAGCCGCGAATCGCGCCGCCAGCCAGAGAAAGCTCCGGGTTCTGGATCACGCGATCGGGATCGAAATATTGCTGTACGCCGAGGCCGTCGCAGGTCGGGCAGGCTCCCGCCGGGTTGTTGAACGAGAACAGACGTGGTTCCAGCTCGCGCATACTGTAGCCGCAAATTGGGCAGGCGAAGTTGGCGGAAAAGAGCAGCTCTTCCGCTTTCGTATCGTCCATATCCGAGACGATCGCGGTGCCGCCGGAGAGTTCCAGCGCGGTTTCAAAAGATTCCGCCAGGCGCTGGGACAGATCGCTACGGACTTTGAAACGATCGATCACGACCTCAATGGTGTGTTTCTTTTGCAGCTCCAGCTTCGGCGGATCGGAGAGATCGCAGACCTCGCCATCAATACGGGCGCGGATGTAGCCCTGGCTGGCCAGGTTTTCCAGCGTTTTAGCGTGCTCGCCTTTGCGCTCTTTAATAATGGGCGCCAGCAGCATCAGGCGTTTGCCTTCCGGCTGAGACAGCACGTTATCCACCATCTGGCTGACGGTTTGCGCCGCCAGCGGGACGTCATGATCCGGGCAGCGCGGTTCACCCACGCGGGCGAACAGCAGACGCAGATAGTCATGTATTTCGGTAATTGTACCTACCGTAGAGCGCGGGTTATGGGATGTCGATTTCTGCTCAATTGAGATAGCGGGCGACAGCCCCTCAATATGGTCGACATCTGGTTTTTCCATCAAAGACAGAAACTGACGCGCATACGCGGAAAGGGATTCAACGTAACGACGCTGCCCTTCGGCATACAAGGTGTCAAAAGCGAGCGAGGATTTGCCAGAACCCGAAAGCCCGGTGACGACAATCAGTTTGTCGCGCGGGATGACGAGGTTGATGTTTTTGAGATTATGGGTGCGGGCGCCCCGAACTTCGATCTTATCCATTCACCTTTCCCGGATTAAAACGCTTTTTCCCGGCCGCATGGCGCTACCGGCGATCACAAACGGTTAATTATGACACAACTCAACCTGAATGGATATACAGTATTGGAATGCAAAACACAGGCTACTGTGTAACAATGTCCGCCCAAGGTTGTTTACTGGAATCAGCCTCGCATCGTAGTAAAAACGCTATTGGTAATGCTACAATCGCGCGTTTACACTTATTCAGAAACGTTTTTCAGGAGACTCGATCATGGCCAGCAGAGGCGTAAACAAGGTGATTCTCGTCGGTAATCTGGGCCAGGACCCGGAAGTACGCTACATGCCAAATGGTGGCGCAGTTGCCAACATTACGCTGGCTACTTCCGAATCCTGGCGTGATAAGCAGACCGGTGAGATGAAAGAGCAGACGGAATGGCACCGCGTTGTGCTGTTCGGCAAACTGGCGGAAGTGGCCAGCGAATATCTGCGTAAAGGTTCTCAGGTTTACATTGAAGGTCAGCTGCGTACCCGTAAATGGACCGATCAGTCCGGTCAGGACAAATACACCACTGAAGTGGTGGTCAACGTTGGCGGCACCATGCAGATGCTGGGTGGCCGTCAGGGCGGTGGCGCTCCGGCTGGCGGCAATATGGGCGGCGGTCAGCAGCAGGGCGGTTGGGGTCAGCCTCAGCAACCGCAGGGCGGCAACCAGTTCAGCGGCGGCACGCAGTCCCGTCCGCAGCAACAATCCGCTCCGGCACCGTCTAACGAACCGCCAATGGATTTCGACGACGACATCCCGTTCTGATGAATTAAAAAGGCTCCCTTTACGGGAGCTTTTTTTTGGCTGAAATAGCGTGCAATTAAATAGCAGGTTTGTCAGTTTTGTCACCGGACGTAAATATATCTACAGACTTTATGGGTTATTTCCTTTCTTGCTTATGATCAAAAAAGACAGGGTATTATTGATTATTATTCCCCCGTTATTTTGGTCAAATGAATGCTGAATCTTGCCAGGTCTTTTCAGGGATATGTGATTGGCCTGTCAGCTAACTTAAGGAAATCATCATGAATAAAGTCATTTTAATGCCCGTTGATATTCTGGCGATGGATCTCTCTGACAAAGCCATTGCCTACGCTGATCATATGGTGGACAAAGAAAACGGCGTGATCCATCTGCTGCATGTGTTCCCTAAACTGGGTACCTCCCCAATGCGTGGTTTTGCCTCGGATATCAGAAAATACGAGGAATACATGACGAATGACGCGCAAGAAAAAATGCTTAACCTTGCGAGAAAATTCAAAACGCCGTTGGAGAATATTCGTTTTGAAGTCCGTCATGGCAATATTCGTGATGAAGTAAATAACGCGGTAGAAGCGCATAACGCCGAGATGATTATCATCGGTTCGCGCAAGCCGGGTATTGCAACGCATTTGCTCGGTTCGGCTGCGGCGAATATTTTGCGATACGCGAAAATTCCGGTGATGGTCATTCGTTAATCTGCCTGCCCGGTGGCGCTTTGCTTACCGGGCCTACAAGATTCACTCCCGTAGGCCGGGTAAGGCGCTTGTGCCGCCATCCGGCGTCATGCCCGGTGGCGCTTTGCTTACCGGGCCGACAAAACCTCTCTCCCGTAGGCCGGATAAGGCGCTTGCGCCGCCATCCGGCGTTATGCCCGGTGGCGCTTCGCTTACCGGGCCTACAAAATCCCTCTCTCGTAGGCCGGGTAAGGCGCTTGTGCCGCCATCCGTCGCCATGCCCGGTGGCGCTTTGCTTACCGGGCCTACAAAATCCCTCTCTCGTAGGCCGGGTAAGGCGCTTGCGCCGCCATCCGGCGTCATGCCCGGTGGCGCTTCGCTTACCGGGCCTACAAAATTCACTCCCGTAGGCCGGATAAGGCGCTTGCGCCGCCATCCGGCGTCATGCCCGGTGGCGCTTTGCTTACCGGGCCGACAAAACCTCTCTCCCGTAGGCCGGATAAGGTGCTTGTGCCGCCATCCGGTGCCATGCCCGGTGGCGCTTCACTTACCGGGCATACAAAACCTCTCTCCCGTAGGCCGGATAAGGTGCTTGTGCTGCCATCCGGTGCCATACCCGGTGGTGCTTCGCTTACCGGGCCTACAAAATCCCTCTCCTATCGGTAAAAAAAAGCCTCCGCTACGGGAGGCTTTTTGCTTCGCGGTGAACCGCTGGCTATTTCCGGCGGAATTTACGGGTGAGCGGTTTCTCTATCTCCACAATGCAGAACAGCACTGCGCCGATAGCGAAGGTTATGCCCCAGTAACGCAGCGGCAGCGCTTCTGTGCCAAACAGCATCTGCATGAAAGGCATATAGATAATCGCCATTTGTAACAGCAACAGAATGCCGCTGACCATCCAGATGCCTGTATTCATCAGCAGCCCGCGTCCCAGCGAGAAACCATCCGAAACCCGACAGTTGAGCATATATACCCACTGTGCGGTGACCAGCGTCTGCAACAGCACGGTACGGATAAACTCCGGGCTGTGGCCGCGAGGCTGCAACCAGGCTTCCAGCGCAAAGGCGCAGGCCGCAATTAACGTTCCGACAAAACCGACGCGCCAGATAGCAAAGGCATCCATGACGTTCTCATTACTCTGGCGTGGCGGGCGTCGCATGATGTTGCGCTCACCGGCTTCAAATGCCAGCCCGAACGACAGCGTGGCGGAGGTCGCCATGTTCATCCACAGAATCAGTACCGGCGTGAGCGGGATCAGGTTCCCAGCCAACAGGGCAATGATGATCAGCAGACCCTGTGCCAGGTTGGTGGGCATGATGAACAGAATCGTTTTCTTCAGGTTGTCGTAAACGCGACGCCCCTCCTGTACGGCGCTGGCGATGGTGGCGAAGTTGTCGTCCGTCAGTACCATGTCAGCGGCTTCTTTTGTCACTTCCGTGCCTTTGATGCCCATTGCGATGCCGACGTCCGCCTGCTTCAGCGCGGGGGCGTCGTTGACTCCGTCGCCGGTCATACCGACAATCTCGCCTTTGTTTTGCAGCGCCTTCACCAGACGCAGTTTATGTTCAGGGCTGGTGCGGGCAAAGATGTCGTAGGTGACAGCGGCTTCAGCTAATGCCGCATCGTCCATCTGCTCCAGTTCGTAACCCGTTACCGCGTGGGTGCTGTTATGAATCCCCCAGCATGCCGCCGATACTCATGGCCGTTTGCGGGTGATCGCCGGTGATCATCTTCACGCGAATCCCGCCTGCTGGCAGGCCTGGATTGCGTCAATGGCTTCTGGACGCGGCGGGTCCATCATGCCTGCGATGCCCAGGAAGATCAGGCCGTCATTCAGGCACTCATGGGTGAGAGAGGCGGCTTCTGCACGCCCTGGCTTCCAGGCTGCCGCAACCATGCGCAGACCTTCTTTCGCATAGCGCGCGATCTCCGCTTCCCAGTGATTTTGCGTAAAGGCTTCAATACCGGTAGCGGTTTGCTGTAGCTGGCACAGTTTAAACAACACATCTGGCGCGCCGGTCACCAGTACGCGCTCTTCATTTCCAATGCGATGGTGCGTCGCCATGTATTTGTACTGCGAATCGAACGGGATTTTGCTGCGCAGTTCAGTTTCAATGGCGGGAAGGCGTGCTTTTGCCGCCAGCACTTTTAAGGCTCCTTCCGTTGGCCCGCCGGTGATGCCCCAGTGACCGTTTTCGTCCTGAATCAATTGGCTGTCATTACACAGGTCGATAGTGCGAAGGTAGTTCTCCAGCAGGCTGCCGGGCAGGATCTCTACCGCAGCGTCGCTCTCCTCAGTATGGATCTCGCCCATTGGCTCATAGCTGTTGCCCTGAACGCGGTAATTTTTGTCCGCCGTAATAATGGCTTTTACCGTCATCTCATTCATGGTCAGGGTGCCCGTTTTATCGGAACAGATCACGGACATCGCACCCAGCGTCTCGACCGTTGGCAGCTTGCGGATAATGGCGCGTTTGCGGGCCATCGTCTGTACGCCGAGCGACAGAATAATTGAGATGATCGCGGGCAGCCCTTCCGGCACGGCCGCGACGGCAAGGCTAATCAGAGAAAGCAGCAGTTCGCCCATCGGCATATCGCGCAGCAGCAGGCTGAACACAAATAGTCCTGCCATCATGGCGACGATAATGGCGAAAATGGCTTTGCCGAGTTTATCCATCTGAACCAGCAGCGGGGTACGGTGCTTCTCAATGCCCGTCATCATCTGGTTGATGTGGCCGAGTTCAGTCTCTTCACCGGTGGCAATAACCACGCCCAGCCCGGCGCCTGCACTGATGGTGGTGCCGGAGAACAGCAGATTTTTACGATCGCCTAACGGCAGTTCGCCGGTAAGGGTGTCGGCTGTTTTATCGACAACGGTGGACTCACCCGTCAGGATGGCCTCTTCAACCCGTAGGTTATGGGCTTCCATAACGCGAAGATCTGCCGGGATGCGATCGCCTGCGCGCAGCACGACGATATCGCCCACCACCAGTTCGGTTGTGGGGACGGTTTCATGTTGACCGTTGCGGATAGCGACCGCTGAGTTCGACAGCATATTGCGGATGCTTTTCAGCGACTTTTCCGCGTTATTTTCCTGAATGTGGCCAATCAGCGCGTTGATAACGGCAACACCCAAAATGACGGCCGTATCCACCCAATGACCCATTACCGCAGTCAGCACCGCCGCAGCGATCAGGACATAAATCAGAACATCGTGGAAATGCGCCAGGAAGCGTAACCATGCCGGTTTGCCTGCTTTTTCTGGCAGCGCGTTAGGCCCATGCTGCGCGAGGCGCGCGCTGGCTTCATTTTGCGTCAGCCCGGAAGGCTGACTCTGCTTTTTTTCAAGTACCTCGTTAACAGATTGCTGGTACGGTTTTTTTTTCAACGCATGGCGCAGAATGGAGACGATTTTTATTCGGCATTCTGGTCAATTTAAAATTCCTCGAAGTATAAAATGCATAATGTTTTGAATCGCGCTTATACTATTAAAATAAAGAGTCTGAATTATTGACATTAATCAATGGCGTTTCGTTAAAGATTATTTTATCTTGATGGTTAGATAACGCTTGTAGCGTATATTTTCAGTGTTTTGATGGAAGTGTAAATTTAGTAAAGGAGGTAATTATGTTAGGAATATATAGCGGTAGGCGATTGATGTTACTGGTTATTTTTGCAATCATCATCGCGGTAATTAGCGGGATTTCAACCTACGCTTTCGTTAAATATCTGGGTTGAAAAACACTAAATATAGTGTTCCTTACATAACTTTTAAATATTTAAGGTTAATGACAGAGAATAAAGATAAAGGGCATAAGAATATATTTTTGATGAGCAGTCTGACAGGATGAACAGACTGCTCTGGACAGGTAAAAATATGGCTAGCAGACTAACGAATAATACACATTGGTTTTCCTGTCAGCGGTTCAGGGTGAATTTCCGCATCAACCTGAAATACCTTGCGTAATAATTCTGGTTGCATCACATCAACAGGTTGCCCTTGCGCAATCACATTCCCCTGCGCCAGCACGACAAGATGATCGCAATAGCGACTTGCCTGATTCAGGTCGTGCAGTACCGTCACGACCGTTTTTCCCGCCTGTTTTAGCATCTGCATGAGCGCCATCAACTCCACCTGATGATTAATGTCGAGCCAGGTGGTGGGTTCATCCAGTAATACAATAGGCGTATCCTGCGCTAACACCATCGCCAGAAACACGCGCTGCCGCTGACCGCCGGACAGCTCCGTCAGCCGCCTGTCTGCCAGCGCGTCAGTGTGCGTCTGCGCCATTGCCCGGTTGACATGCTGATGGTCGTCGCGAGAAAGCCGCCCCCACAGCGGCAGCCACGGGCTGCGGCCATAGCTGACCAGTTCCCGCACGGTGATCCCTTCCGGCGTCATGTGCTGTTGCGGCAGTAGCGCCAGGTGACGCGAAAGCGCGCGGGGTGAGAAGGCCGACAGTGGCTTACCCGCAATGTGCAAGGTGCCGGATTGCGGTATGAGCAGGCGGGCAAGGCATTTCAGCAGCGTCGATTTGCCGCAGCCATTAGGCCCCAGTAATGCGGTGATCTGCCCGGCGGGTAGCGTAACCGACAGGCCGTCAAGAATGCGTTTATCACCGTATCCGGCAGTCAGGTTTTCACATCTGATATCCATTTAGCGCATCCTCACAAGCAACCAGATGAACCACGGCGCGCCGATAATGGCGGTGAGCATGCCTGCCGGAAGCTCCGTGGGAGGGTTAATGATCCTTGCCAGCAAATCGGCCAGCGTTAAGACAAATGCGCCGATTAGCGCAGCGCCGGGCAGCAGCCAGTGATGGCGCCCTCCCAGCAGGCGTCGGGTCAGGTGGGGCACGACCAGGCTGACGAAAGCTATCGGCCCGCAAACTGCCACGCTGGTGGCTGCCAGCGCGACGGCGAGGAGCAATCCCTGGCGCTGCATCCGACTGACCGGGACGCCGAGCGTGCTGGCGCGATCATCGCCCAGCGCCAGCAGATCCAGATCGCGGCAAAACCAGGCGCTGAGTGGAATAAGCGCCAGCATTACCGGCAGCGCCACATACACAAACGACCAGCCGCGTCCCCATAAACTGCCGGTCAGCCACAGTAGCGCGTTGTTAACGTCCTGCGGGTGGGAGAGCATCAGGTAATCCGTCAGGCTGGCCCAGGTTGCCGACAACGCCACGCCGATTAACGCCAGGCGCAGGGGGGAGGAGCGACCCGCAATCGCACGCAGCAAGATCAGCGCACAAAGCCCGCCCACAAATGCCAGCAGCGGCAGCCAGACGACCGACAGCGATGGCAGCAGCATGAGTGCGCTTACCGTCGCCAGACTGGCGGCATGGTTCACCCCTAAAATATCCGGCGAGGCCAGCGGATTACGCACGATGCCTTGCACCAGTACGCCGGAAATCGCCAGGGCGGCGCCGACGAATATCGCCAGCAGCAGTCGCGGCAGACGATACTGGGTCAGAACATAGTGGTGCTCGTGACCGGTATGCCAGCCATCGATCAGCGCGGACCAGGGCAGGGGAACCACGCCCAGACGCAATGACAGCAGCGCGGTGATGCTCAGCAGGAGCAACGTGATGAGCAGAATAAAGGCTTTCATCCACGCCTCCTTGCCAGCCAGACAAAACACGGCGCGCCAATCAGCGCCAGCACTGCGCCTGCCGGAAGCTCGCCCGGCCAGGCCAGCGCTCGCGCCAGAATATCCGCCAGCAGCATAAACGTTGCGCCCATCAGCAGGCTCATCGGCAGCAACTTACGCTGGTCGTGACCTGACCACGCCCTGGCCAGATGCGGCATTAACAGGCCGATAAACGCCACCGGCCCCGCCACGCTGACGCAGCGCCGACCAGCACCAGCACGCCGATATTGACGGTAAGCCGCAGCCGAAACAGGTTTACGCCGAGCGTGTGTGCGGCGACATCGCTGACGTTGAGCAGATTAAGGGCGTTCGCCAGCAGCAGCATGACGGGAATAATCACCAGAACAAAAGGAAAGAGCTGCCAGAACTCGGCCCAGCGCACATGGGCAATACCGCCCGCCAGCCATGAAAAAATGCCGTAAGCGTGGTCTTCCGCCAATAGCAGCGTGATACGGGTCAGCGCCATACACAGCGCGGAGAGCGCGATTCCGGCGAGAATCAGTTTGTTGCGGTCGGGCTCCTGTCGCCAGCCGCCGCCAGCCAGCATCACCAGAAGCCAGGCGAGGCCTCCGCCTGCGGCGGCGATAAACGCGATGGAATACCCGCTGAGCAACATGGGGCTGAATGCGCTGGTTAACGCTATCGCCAGTGCCGCACCGCTATTAATGCCGGTCAGAGAAGGGGAGGCCAGTGGGTTATGGGTCAGGGTTTGCAGCAATGTTCCCGCCAGGGCAAGGCTGGCGCCAATCAGCAATGCCACCAGGCTGCGCGGCAGACGTAAATTACGCACCAACGCCTCCGAAAGCGGAGGCGTTGAAGAAGGAAACAGGGCATGCAGAGCACTGACGGGTGAAATCGGGATCGCCGAGTAGCAGAACAGGCTCAGCCAGAACGCAGCCAGGAGCGCCAGTATGGGTGCTCCCCAAATGATCAATGTCCTCATTGCGTGGTATCAGGCGTCTGGTGATGAAAGATTTTCACCGTATCGCCGGCAATGCGTTCCGCAGCGAAAATCCCGCGCATCCGCGCCCAGCTGTTGCTGTCGACAGCGGCAACCTGGTGGTGTTGCGACGCCTGGAGCATGGACCACAACGTATCCTGCTGCCAGCGTTTAACGATGCTCTCCTGGCGGTAGTGTGCGACAATCAGCCACTGCGGATCGAGCGCCAGTAGCCGCTCCAGATTAATCGTGGTCATTGGCGCAGAGTTGATTGCCTCCGGCACGCGCAGACCCAGCGCAGCGAGCACGCCGCCCGTATACGATTCGCGGCTGTGCAGATTAAACTGCTGTTCGCGTGAGGTGCCGAATACCACGCTGGCCCCTTTCGGCAAGTGGGCGGCAAACGCGCGCATACGTTCCCGATGCAACGTCAGCCGTTTTTGCATTTCCGCATCTTTACCTGATACTTTCCCGATGATCGCGGCGGATTGCAGATTTTCAGCGTACGTTTCATTGCGGGATTTGAGCAACAACACGGGGGCGATCTCTTGCAGCGCGGCGTAAATCCCTGCGTGGCGGCTGCTGTCAGCGATAATCAGGTCAGGCTTTAGCGCGCCGATCGCCTCAAGGCTCGGCTGAGCGCGGGTGCCGACGGGCTGCCATTGCCCAATAATCTGGCGCACTTCCGGCAGCAGACGCGTGGGATCGTTGTCATCGGCGATCCCCACCGGACTGACGTTCACCGCCGCCAGCGCATCGGCAAACGACAGTTCCAGTACGACAATCCGTTGCGGTGTTTTATTCAGGGTAAAGGCGCCGTGTTCATCCTGCACCGTCACAGCAAAAACCGGCGCTGCCAGGACGATCAGGCTGAAAAAATAAACGCGAATAAAAGCAAACATAGTCAACTCCGGTTACCGGATGGCGCTGCGCTTACCTGGCCTACGTCACTCTGTAGGCCGGGTAAGGCATTTACGCCGCCACCCGGCAACAAATGAACAATCAGAACTTCAGTGACCCTTGCAGGTACAGCGTTCGTGGCTGTCCGGCATAGATGCCTTTGTTGTTGTCGTCATACGAGCGGGTGTAATACTCGTGGTCGAAGATATTCTTCACACCAAACGCCAGGTTCAGGTTGGCCATCTCGGGGCCGAAGTCATACGCCACGCGCGCGCCCCACAACATGTAACCCGGAATACGCCCGGTGCTGCCGTCCGCGCTCTCTTTCCTGGTATTGACGTTGTCGGCAAACTGGCTGGACTGGAAATCGCTGTTCAGGTTGAACGTCCAGTTGCCGGGTTTGTAATCCACGCCCAGCGTCCCTTTATGCTTTGGTGAGAACGGCACCTGATTGCCGTAAGTGTCGCCTTTTTCGCGAATTTCGGCGTTAACGTACGCGTAGTTAGCGTAAACGGCGACATTTTCCAGCGTGGGCGTCATATCGCCGAGATCGTAACGTACCTGCGTTTCCAGCCCGGTATGACGGGTTTTGCCACGGGCGGTGACCGTATCGTTAGTCTGGTTGGAGTCGTACTGATTATTAAAGTTAATCAGGAACAGCCCCATTTCCGCCGTCAGCGCGCCGTTGTCGAATCGGGTTCCGACTTCCCAGGTTCGCGCTTTTTCCGGTTCCACATTGCCGCTTTGCACAGCTTTGCCAATTTGACTGTACTGTACGGTGCCGAACGAGCCTTCAGTGTTGGCATAAAGATTCCAGCTGTCAGTGAGGTGGTAGAGGACGTTAAGCGCCGGAAGCGGGGCGTTGTAGCTCACCTCTTCGTGCGTACCTTTAACGTTGTTGTCCTGGTAGGATTCAATGTGCTCAAAACGCATACCTGGCGTAATGGTCCAGTTGCCGATATCAATTTTGTCATCGAGATACCAGGCGTGAGCTTCGGTCCCTGAACGCGTATCACGGTCATAAGGGCTGGATGTTGACGGCAACTGACCGCTGGTGGTTGCGGTGTAGTAACGCATTTCATGCGTGGATTCATTGACATAGCGATAGCCTACGCCGACTTCATGCGCAGACGGGCCAATCATAAAGCTCTGGCTGTAGCGCGGTTCAATGCCGCGAACCCAGTAGTAGCGCGGTGATAGCGTAATGCGTTTTCCTTGCTCTAAATAACCGCTGCGCAGGGTGCGGGTGTAGAAACCCTGAACATTGAATTTGTGCTGGCTGTCGGGTTGGTATTGATATCCCAGACTGGCAAGCTGGCGGCGGCCCCAGAAGCTGTCATACGGGCGCGTGGACTGCCAGCGATCGGCGTCGTAGTCGGCGCGGGACAGGCCGCCGGGCATATCGGCGTGACCGTCATAGTATTGCAGCAGGCTATTGAAGGTGTGTACCTCGTCAGGCGCATATTTGCTTTTCAGCATCACGTCGTCGATACGGGTGTTGCTGTGTTCGCGCCAGTCGCTGCCGCGCGTGCCGGAGTAGAGCAGGGCCGTGCCGAAACCGTTATCCGCCGTTCCGCCTACCATCAGGTTGTGCGTCTCTTTTGGATTGTTTTGCGACGAGGTGGGGCTGAGTTGCCCTTCAACGCCGGCTTCAATACCGAAATCCTGCGGAATCGCGCGGGTCACGAAGTTCACCACGCCGCCCACGCTTTGCGGCCCATAGCGCACCGCGCCGCCGCCGCGCACCACGTCAACGGCATCCATATTGCCCAGAGAGACCGGCGCGAGCGACAGCTGCGGCTGACCGTATGGCGCAAAAGGCACGGGGATGCCGTCCATCAATACCGTCGAGGCGGCTGGCCAGGCGTGGGTTAAGGCCGCGAATACCGAAGTTCATCGCCAGATCATGGCTGCCGGTGCCGTTGTTTTCCGGGGCGTTGACGCCGGGGATACGGTTCAACGCTTCGCGCATGGTCGTCGCGCCGGTTTTGGTGAAATCATCCCGACGGATAACGTCACGCGCGCCGGCATGTTCGAACACGTCGTTTTCCCGGGCTTCACCCAGCCAGTCGCCGACTACGGTCAACGAGTCCTCGCTGGCAACCGGGGCGGCTTCCAGCGTCCAGGTGTTATCGCCTAACGATTTTTCCTGTAGGCCGCTCCCCTTTAGCAGCGTGCGCAGGCCATCTTCAAGCGCGTAGTCGCCGTGCAGTCCGTCGCTGTGTTTGCCCCGCGTGAGCGAAGCATCCACTGACATAATAATGCCGCTGCGGGCAGCGTATTGATTAAGTGCTTTGTCTAAGTCTCCGGCGGCAATATCGAACTGCGTGGCAAATGCAGGCAGTGAAGCCAGTCCGGCAAGCGGAAGCAGGCTTAAACGAATCGCCATCACCAGAGGTGCTGTGTTATGAAAGGCCATCACGTCTCCATCATCATTTCTTTATTTGTATTCAGTTATGAAGTCGAACGAGCGGGGCAAAAGGGACAATAAAAATGATAATTTTTTTCGTTATCGTTTAAATGGCGGGAGACAGCGTGACCCAGTAGCGCGTAACAAACTGAATTTTCACAGGAAGCGTTTTCGCGATCGCATTCAGTACGGCATCGGTGTTGCCGAGCGGGAACGTCCCTGTCAGGCGTAATCCGGCAACGACCGGGTCGCAACGCAGTATGCCGTGCCGGTAGCGCGAGAGCGTGGCGATGACGTCGCCGAGAGGTTTGTCGCTGAAACTTAATACGCCCTGCGTCCAGCTTGCAGACTCGTCATTCAATGATGCGACGTCGCCAAACTGCGAGGCGCTGAAGCGCACCGTTTCACCTTGCTGAATAACCCGTTTTTGTTGTGGATCTCCGGCGAGAATCGCTTCGACGGCATGTTGGCGGACGCTAAGGACGGTTTCATCGCCGTCCTGGCGTACGGTAAATTCCGTACCCAATGCGGTGAGCTGGCCCTGGCGCGTCTGTACACGAAACGGGCGTTGCAGCGCGTCTTTTCCGGTGGTAATGGCGATCTCGCCGTACCAGAGCTGGATCTGGCGCTGGCTACCGTCAAATCGCACGTTAACCGCGCTGTCGGTATTCAGCGAAAGCAACGTGCCATCCTCCAGCGTCTGCTGGCGAGTCTGCCCCCGGGCGGTACGATAATCAGCACGCAGGCCTTCGCCCAACTCCGATCGCCAGAGCTGCCAACTGCCGCCCGCGCAGACCAGCAACAGCAACCCTTTCAGTACGTGGCGGCGCGTCAGGCGGCTGTCTTTCAGCGTGTGGCTGGCGAGTTTGCCGGGGACGCTGCTCATCTGGCAGCGCAGGTTTTCGACCTGCTGCCAGGCCCATTGATTATCCTGATCTTGTTCATACCACTGCTGCCAGCGCGCTTCCTGCTGGGGGCTCACGCGCTCCCCGCTTAAAACGGCATACCAGTGTGAGGCTGAACGTAGCGCCTGGCGGCGGGCATCGGTGAGGGAGGTTTTCACAGGTCATGCTCCAGGCGGAACAGCAGGCAGTGTTCCGTGGCTTTCGCAACGTACTTTTTCACCGAACTGACGGAAACATTCAGACGTTGCGCGATGTCGCTGTAGGTCAGCCCGTCAAGCTGAGAAAGCAGGAAGGCCGTTCTCGCTTTGGCGCTCAACCCGTCCAGCATCCTGTCGACAAGTTGCAGCGTTTCGAGATGCGACTGCTTTTCTTCAGCGGAAGGCGCCAGCGTTTCGGGTAACTGCGCAAGCATCTCCAGATACGCTTTTTCCAGCGCATTGCGGCGGAAAAGGTCGATCATCACCCGTTTGGCGACGGTGCAGAGAAACGACTTTGGGTCGCGAATCGCCGTCAGAGATTCACCGTTAATAATACGCAGGAAGGTGTCCTGGGCGACGTCGTCGGCGTCGAACGCCGACTGTAACTTTCGCGCCAGCCAGTGCGTCAGCCAGCCGTGATGCGCGCGATACAGCGATTCAAACGTTAAAGGAGCGCACTGAACTGGAGTCGGCATAGCGGAAAAGTATCAAAAGTTAATCATCACGGCGGGGATGTTAATATGAGAATAGTTCTCATTACAATAAATGATACGGCGATTTTAGCGGGAGAAAGGTTAACTGGCTGTTTTTGAGAGAATAAAAAAGCCTCCGGGCGGAGGCTTATATCAGCATCAGGTCAACACCATCGGCCACTCTGGCGGGGTATGGCTCATGGCTTCCACCATCACGGCTTCGATATTGTTCCAGATTGCGGAGACATCCATCAGAGTGATGCCGAGTAACCCGGTTGCAAACCAGCAGGCCGACACGACGCCAAGGCCGCTACTGATCACCGCGAGTCCGATATAGTCGGATTTACGAAAGCGAATATTGAGCGTGCTGGCTAAAAACATGAGCACAGCGCTCAGCAGTTGCCAGCGGAGAAGAACCACGCCAGTAGTTATGGTAGCCATGAAACATTTCCTCTGAGAATAGCAGGTGCCCTGGACAGCGCGGCGTTGCTCACGGAAGGCGTGGTACACTCTGGCTATCGACGGGCATGACATCGACACTGAATGAAACAACGTTTCTGTTTCATCATTTTTGTGAACTATATCACAATAAATTGTTTGTTAGCCAGTGCAGGGCACCCTTTTTTGTGCGCTTTATAACCACAAATTAAATATGGGTATCTGGAGGGGGCTATACCGGAAGATTATGGGGCTGGTTATTGAAGATGTATTTTTATTACCATTTTATTAGCGCCGGAAAATTAACCAGCCTGGAAATTTAACTTAATTTTTCTGCATTAATCGGAAAAAACCCTGGAAAATTCTTACTCCTTTTGGATTAGAATATTCCCTAATAAAAATAAGCATAACTTTAAGTTTGCCTTACGGGAAAATATTATCGTCATCCGTCAATATCAGACTTTTACCAGGAAAAGTCTGTTGCTAATGTCGCTTAATTCATGCAACGTAATCACCTGTTTGTTATAGCATCCGCCTTGATGATGACAGGCACAGACAATTCAGGGATACAGGGCCGAAATGAATCATAGCGCGCAACGAAAGTTGCTGAGATTCCTTGGAACAATCATGGTGGTATTACTCCCCGTGATGCTGGCGCTATGGTTTGCCCACATACGGGCGGTGTCTGAAACCCGTAATCAACTGCACTCTTTTGCCGAGCTGGCATTAGAAAAAACGGAACTGGTTGTCCAGCAGGTGGAGCTGGCCCGCGACGCGATACAGCAGTATCAGGGAAAAGCCTGTACTCCTGCGCATCAAAAACGAATGCAGGATATTATTCGCGGTCGTTTGTATATCAGCGAGTTAATTTATGCGCAAGACGATCATTTTTTATGCTCTACGGTAATGGCGCCTGCCAGTCCTTATATTATCCCTGCCGCAGATTATAAACGAGAACCAGACGTTTCTATTTATTACTATCGTGATACGCCATTCTTTGCTGGCTACAAAATGACGTATATGCAAAGAGGGCACTATGTCGCGGTAATAAACCCGTTGTCTTACAGCGAGGTGATGTCAGACGATCCGACTCTGGCCTGGGGCGTATATGACACGGTGACGAACTCCTTTTTCTCCGTGAGCGAACAGGCAAACGTCGAGCAATTATTACCGTTACTGCACCGTGATGAATCTACCTTTCAGCAAAATAATCGCTTCTATACCATTGCCTATTCAGAAAAACGTCCGATCGCGATAATTGTTTCCACTGATAACGCGCGTTTCTATCAGAACCTGTACTATCAGGCGACGTTAACGCTGCCGTTAGGCATTATCTGTAGCATCATTGTGTTATTGATGTGGTCGCGTACGCGCGAGGAATATCATTCACCGCGCCGTTTGTTGCAGCGAGCGATCGATAAACGTCAACTGCGTCTTTATTATCAGCCCATTATTGATATTCAAAATGAAAAATGCGTGGGGCGGAGGCGCTATTGCGCTGGCCTGGTTTTGAAGGGCAGGTGATGAGCCCGGCAGAGTTTATCCCGCTGGCTGAAAAAGAGGGGATGATTGCGCAGATTACCGATTACGTGGTGGAAGAAGTATTCAACGATCTGGGACATTTTCTCGCCTCGCAACCTCATCTTTATATCTCTATTAATCTCTCTGCTTCTGATTTCCACTCCTCCCGGCTTATCGCATTAATTGCGGAGAAAGCCCGTCAGCATTCCGTTCTTGCGCAACAAATTAAGGTGGAAGTGACGGAGCGCGGCTTTATTGACGTGCCGAAAACCACGCCGGTTATTCAGGCATTTCGTCAGGCGGGTTTTGAAGTGGCGATTGATGATTTTGGAACAGGGTATTCAAACCTGCACAACCTGTATTCATTGAATGTTGATATTCTGAAGATTGATAAATCCTTTATCGACACGCTGACCACCAATAGCACCAGCCATCTGATCGCGGAACATATCATCGAAATGGCGCAAAGCTTACACCTGAAGGCCATTGCCGAAGGTGTGGAAACGGCAGATCAGGTGAACTGGCTGTTCAAGCGCGGCGTTCAGTATTGTCAGGGATGGTATTTTGCGAAGGCGATGCCGCCGCAGGCGTTTATTCAGTGGCTGCAACAGTCGCCCGCACTCCTGATGCAGCGCGGGCAGTAAGGTTACAGACGATGACGGTAGTCGCTGGGCGTGCGGTCAAACTCGCGGCGGAAGACGCGCGAAAATGTCTGTTGCGACACATATCCCAGATCCATCGCGATATCAAAAATGGGGCGCTCGGTCGTTCGTAGCTCTACGGCGGCCAGCAGGAGTCGGCGCTGACGAATATAGTCGCCCAGCGTCTGATGCATCACCGTGCGGAACATCCGCTGTAAATACCACTTCGAGTAACCTGATTTTTTTGCGACCACATCAATGTTCAGCGGTTGGTCGATATGTTCATCAATCCATTCAATAAGGGTCTGAATTATCTGCTGATGGGACATATTGCTGCCTCTTTCTCAGTGTTCGATTCGTCGTTTTGTCTGCGGGCGAGTATAATTCCTCAAGTTAACTTGAGGTAAAGCGATTTATGGAAAAGAAATTACCGCGTATAAAGTCCCTGCTTACGCCGGGTGAGGTGGCGAAACGTAGCGGTGTGGCGGTATCGGCGCTGCACTTTTATGAGAGCAAAGGGCTTATCAGCAGTGTCCGTAACGGCGGCAATCAGCGGCGATATAAGCGCGATGTGCTGCGCTATGTGGCGATCATCAAGATTGCTCAACGTATTGGCATTCCTCTGGCGACCATTGGCGAAGCGTTTGGCGTATTGCCTGAGGGGCATACGTTGAGCGCAAAGGAGTGGAAGCAGCTTTCTTCGCAATGGCGCGAGGAGCTGGACAGACGTATTCATACTCTGGTGGCGTTGCGTGATGAGCTGGACGGCTGCATCGGCTGCGGCTGTTTGTCGCGTAGCGATTGCCCGCTGCGCAACCCCGGCGATCAGCTCGGTACGCAGGGAACAGGGGCGCGATTGCTGGAAGATGATTAAATGTCGTTTCGCCGGGACGCGCGTAGGCCGGATAAGCGAACGCCATATCGCCGCGCATAAAACTAAAGCGCCGCAAGGGCGCTTTAGTTTGTTTCCGGTCTTTGTCTTTCGCTCTATCCCGTTGGTTCACGGGAGGGTTTCCCCCGACATCAACACCCCTCAGTCGAGCACGTGGTGGAGGTTCCGGTTTGTGTTGATACTGTAATTGTATGCCATGCCCGCCCGTTTGCCAGTGTATTGTCTGTTTTTTAGCCGAAATTTTTACGCCATCTCCCGCTCTTTTCTATAGTTAATTTGAATGAAAAACAGGAGACAGCCATGCTGACGGTGCATCATTTGAATCAATCTCGTTCCCAGCGCGTGCTCTGGGCGCTGGAGGAGCTGTCGCTGCCCTACCAGATTGTTCGCTACCAGCGTGAAAAAACCATGCTTGCGCCACCGGCGCTGAAAAAAATCCACCCGCTTGGAAAATCGCCCGTTATTGAGGATAACGGTGAGATCCTCGCCGAATCCGGCGCCATCCTGGAGTATTTGCAGGAAACCTATGACCACGCAGGGCAGTTTAAACCTGCCGATGCCCGGCAAAAACGGCAGTATCGGTTCTGGCTGCATTATGCGGAAGGCTCGTTAATGCCAATGCTGTTAATGAAACTGGTGTTTGTCAGCCTGGGTAAACCGCCGGTGCCATTTGGGTTACGCACGCTGGGCGGCATTCTGGGGCAGGGCGTGCAAAAAGCGTATCTCAACCCGCAACTGGAGACGCATGCGCGCTACATTGATGCGCATCTTGCCGCGCAGCCCTGGTTTGCCGGGGAACATATCAGCATGGCGGATATCCAGATGAGTTTTCCTCTGTTTGCGTTACTGAGCCGAGGCGGAATTAACGACCTGACGCACATTAGTGCCTGGAAGAAGCGCGTAGAGATGCGCCCGGCGTGGCAAAGGGCTATCCAGCAAGGCGGTCCTTTTGAGATCCCTGGCGGATAGACGGATGTGTCAGTCGTCCGCCCGAGAAAAAATGTTATCAGATTGCGCATTGACGATAACGTTTGCGCATCGACTGGCGATTTATTGAGCGTGATGAAAAGAAATAAGCAAAAAGCCGCAAAGTTTAGTTGAAAAGCCCCGTATTATCGCTGGATAATCGTTTGCTTTTTTTACTACCCGTTTTGTATGCGCGGAGTTAAACGTTTGCTTTTTTGCGACACCCCTTATTGTTGCAAACGTAGCACAAGGAGATGACGTTTCGCTGGCAGTGGATTGTCCACCACGCATACTCGACGAAAAATAAACTCTCAGGGGATGTTTTCTATGTCTACGCCTTCAGCGCGTACCGGCGGTTCACTCGACGCCTGGTTTAAAATTTCACACCGTGGAAGCACCGTCCGTCAGGAAGTGGTTGCCGGATTAACGACTTTCCTGGCGATGGTCTATTCCGTTATCGTGGTTCCGGGGATGCTGGGTAAAGCCGGATTCCCGCCTGCCGCCGTATTTGTGGCGACCTGCCTGGTGGCTGGCGTCGGTTCTATTGTTATGGGTCTGTGGGCGAACCTGCCGTTGGCTATCGGTTGCGCCATCTCGCTGACCGCCTTCACCGCGTTTAGCCTGGTGCTGGGTCAGCACATTAGCGTTCCGGTTGCGCTGGGTGCGGTATTCCTGATGGGCGTGCTGTTTACCATCATCTCGGCGACCGGTATCCGTAGCTGGATCCTGCGCAATCTGCCGCATGGCGTGGCGCACGGCACCGGCATCGGTATCGGCCTGTTCCTGTTGCTGATCGCCGCGAATGGCGTGGGTCTGGTGATTAAGAACCCGCTGGACGGTCTGCCGGTCGCGCTGGGTAACTTTGATTCTTTCCCGGTTATCATGTCGCTGATTGGTCTGGCGGTCATTATCGGCCTGGAAAAACTGAAGGTGCCGGGCGGCATTCTGCTGACCATTATTGGTATTTCGGTTGTGGGTTTGATCTTCGATCCATCCGTCCATTTCTCCGGCTTTTTTGCTATGCCGTCTTTAAGTGATGAACACGGCAACTCGCTGATTGGCAGCCTGGATATTATGGGCGCGCTGAACCCGATCGTCCTGCCGAGCGTGCTGGCGCTGGTGATGACCGCTGTTTTCGACGCCACCGGCACGATTCGCGCGGTCGCTGGCCAGGCGAACCTGCTGGATAAAGACGGGCAGATTATCGATGGCGGCAAAGCGCTGACCACCGACTCCCTGAGCAGCGTGTTCTCTGGTCTGGTTTGGCGCAGCGCCTGCGGCGGTATACATTGAATCGGCGGCGGGTACGGCGGCAGGCGGTAAAACGGGTCTGACGGCGATCACCGTCGGCGTCCTGTTCCTGCTGATCCTGTTCCTCTCTCCGCTCTCTTATCTGGTTCCGGTCTACGCGACCGCGCCCGCGCTGATGTACGTCGGCCTGCTGATGCTGAGCAACGTGGCGAAAATCGACTTCGCTGACTTTGTGGATGCGATGGCGGGTCTGATCACGGCGGTGTTTATCGTCCTGACCTGCAACATCGTAACCGGCATTATGATTGGTTTTGCTACGCTGGTGATCGGTCGCATTGTGTCGGGCGAATGGCGTAAGCTGAACGTCGGCACCGTGGTGATTGCCGTAGCGCTGGTCGCCTTCTATGCGGGCGGCTGGGCTATCTGATTCCTGGCGTCCTCTAAAAACGGGTGGCTTTTGCCGCCCGTTTTTATTTTCAGGACACATCCCGTTGTCTTTTGCGTTACTCTGAGGAAGATAGAATTGAGGCACGACGCCTCACGTTTTAAAACATAAGAAATATCGCAAACAGGGAACGCATGGAAATCTTCTTCACAATACTCATCATGACCCTTGTGGTCTCGCTGTCGGGGGTATTTACTCGTGTATTGCCCTTCCAGCTTCCTTTACCCCTCATGCAAATCGCCATTGGCGCGCTGCTGGCATGGCCGACGTTTGGTTTGCATGTGGAATTTGACCCTGAACTGTTCCTGGTGCTGTTTATTCCGCCGCTGTTGTTCGCAGACGGCTGGAAAACGCCGACCCGGGAGTTTCTCGAACCATGGGCGAGAGATTTTCGGCCTGGCGCTGGCGCTGGTGCTGGTTACGGTGGTCGGAATTGGCTTTATGATTTACTGGCTGGTGCCGGGTATTCCGCTGATACCGGCCTTCGCGCTGGCTGCCGTACTGTCGCCGACCGATGCGGTTGCGCTTTCCGGCATTGTCGGCGAGGGGCGCATTCCGAAGAAAATTATGGGCATCCTGCAAGGCGAGGCGTTGATGAACGACGCGTCCGGCCTGGTGTCGTTGAAATTTGCCGTCGCAGTGGCGATGGGGACGATGGTGTTTACCGTCGGCGGGGCGACGGTGGAGTTCTTCAAAGTCGCAGTGGGCGGTATTCTGGCGGGCTTTGTCGTCAGTTGGTTATACGGTCGCTCCCTGCGTTTCCTGAGCCGTTGGGGCGGGGATGAGCCAGCGACGCAAATCGTCCTGCTGTTCCTGCTGCCGTTCGCCTCCTACCTGATTGCGGAACATATCGGCGTATCCGGCATTCTTGCCGCTGTGGCGGCCGGGATGACCATCACCCGCTCCGGCGTTATGCGTCGCGCGCCGCTGGCGATGCGTCTGCGCGCCAACAGCACCTGGGCGATGCTGGAGTTTGTCTTTAACGGCATGGTCTTTCTGCTGTTGGGTCTGCAACTGCCAGGGATTCTGGAGTCGTCGCTGGTGGCGGCGGAAGCCGATCCCAACGTTGAAACCTGGATGCTGTTCACCGATATCGTGCTGATTTATGCCGCGCTGATGCTGGTGCGCTTTGGCTGGCTGTGGACGATGAAGAACTTCAGTAATCGCTTCCTGAAGAAAAAGCCGATGGAGTTTGGCGCCTGGACGATGCGTGAAGTCCTCATCGCCTCCTTTGCGGGGGTACGCGGGGCGATTACGCTGGCCGGTGTGCTCTCTATCCCGCTATTGTTGCCGGATGGTAACGGCTTCCCGGCGCGCTATGAGCTGGTATTCCTTGCGGCGGGCGTGATTTTGTTCTCGCTGTTTGTGGGGGTCGTGATGCTGCCGATTCTGCTGCAACATCTGGAAGTGGGCGATCACTCACAGCAGCAGAAAGAGGAGCGAATCGCCCGCGCCGCCACGGCGGAAGTGGCGATTGTCGCGATTCAGAAGATGGAAGAGCGTCTGGCGGCGGATACCGAAGAGAACATCGATAACCAGTTGCTCACCGAGGTCAGCTCCCGTGTGATTGGTAACCTGCGTCGCCGCGCCGATGGGCGTAACGATGTGGAAAGCTCAATGCAGGAAGAGAACCTTGAACGGCGCTTCCGCCTGGCGGCGCTACGCTCGGAACGTGCAGAGTTGTACCACCTGCGCGCGACGCGTGAGATCAGTAACGAAACCCTGCAAAAACTGCTGCATGACCTGGATTTGCTGGAAGCATTGTTGATCGAAAATCAGTAAGCACCCGTATCGCCCGGTGGCGCTTTGCTTACCGGGCCTACAAAATACACTCCCGTAGGCCGGATAAGGCGCTTGCGCCGCCATCCGGCGAGCGAGGCGTTATTCCTGCGTTAACCAGAACCCTTCGCAACACGTCAACCACGCCCTGGCGCTGTGGGACAAATAAACGCCTTCGCGCCAGATCATGCCCAACTGCCAGCGTAAATCACTCTCCAGCGGGAGCCAGCGCAGGGTTTGTTTATCCAGCCGTTGGCAAATCGGCTCCGGCAAAATCGCAATTCCGACGCCGGCCTGCACCATAGCGGCCAGGAAATCCCACTGACCGCTGCGTACCGCAATACGCGGCTTCACATCATGCTGCTTAAAAAGCCGCATCAGCTGGCGATTCAACGCAAAATCTTCGTTGTAGATAAGCAGGGGATGCTCCGCCAACGCTTCGGGGGAAATCGACTCGCACGCCATCCACTTACCGGAACGCGGCACCAGCACGCATAGCGGGTGGCTGAACAGCGGCAAGGTCGTCAGTCCGCTCTCTTCCTCCACCGGCAGCGCGGTCATCGCCACATCCAGCTCGCCGTTCATTACCGCCTGCTGTACCGTCAAACCGCCAAATTCTGCAATCTTCAGTTCCACACCCGGATAACGCTGGCGAAACAGGCTAATCGGCCCGGCCATCAGCATGCCGACCATCGGCGGGATGCCAAGCCGCAGTAGCCCTTTATTGAGATGGTTAATATCGCCCAGCTCTGCTTCCAGCTGGCGAAATTCAGCGAGGATCGCCAGGCCGCGCTCGAACACCACGCGCCCGGTATCCGTCAGCAGCAGACGTCGCCCATCGCGGATCAGTAGCGTGCAATTAAGCTCATCTTCCAGATTCTTCAGCATCTTGCTGATGGTGGGCTGAGTGACAAATAACTTCTCCGCTGCGCGGGTGAAACTCTGCTGGCGCACCACCTCGACAAAATAACGCAGCGTTCTGATATCCATGATTATTCCTTAAGACTATGCCTGCAATGAGTTTAATTCATTTCAGTAGCGGACGGGCGCTCTCTATACTGGCGTTCCGTTTTATTTTTCAGGACATTCCCTCATGGCTGTGGCGATAAGCCGCGTTACGCCTGCTGTTATGCAACGACTCCAGATACCGGCTCAGGTACTGCTGTATGCAGGTTTATTTGTTTTTGCTCAATATCTTGTTTCATGGCTGCATCTGCCGCTTCCCGCCAATCTGGTTGGGATGGCGTTGATGCTGGCGCTGATTGTCTGTCGGGTGATCCCGCTTAACTGGGTTCGTGCGGGCGCACGCTGGCTGCTGGCGGAGATGCTGCTGTTCTTTGTCCCCGCCGTGGTGGCGGTCGTTAACTATGCGCAACTGCTGTTGATGGACGGCTGGCGCATCTTCGCCGTGATTGCGATCAGCACGCTGATGGTGCTTGGCGCAACCGCATGGGTGGTGGATAACGTATACCGCTATGAGATGAGCAGGGTAAACCGTGAGTAATTTTCAGCTAAGCGTACTGTGCCTGGTCATCACGCTGGGGATCTATTTCGTCAATAAGCGGCTGTACCGTCGCTTTCGTAAGCTGCCGTTGATGCCGCTGGTGCTCACGCCCGCGCTGTTGGTATTGATACTGGTGTTCGGCCATATCTCCTGGCAGAACTACATTGGCGAATCGCACTGGCTGCTGTGGTTGTTAGGCCCGGCGACCATCGCGTTTGCCGTTCCGGTTTACGATAATCTCGCCATCATTAAACGCCACTGGATGTCGCTGACGGCGGGCGTGGTAACGGCAACCGTGGTGGCGGTTACAGTTCCGTCTGGCTGGCGCGCCTGTTTACGCTGCCGGATGAGATTCAGCGCAGCCTGGCCGTGCGTTCCGTCACCACGCCATTTGCGCTGGCGGCGGCAGAGCCGCTGGGCGGTCAGCCGGATTTAGTGGCGCTCTTTGTGGTGGTGACCGGCGTGTTCGGGATGGCGGTTGGCGATGCGCTGTTTTTGCGCCTGTCTATTCGTGAAGGAATGGCGAAAGGGGCCGGGTTTGGCGCGGCATCACATGGGGCAGGTACGGCGCGTTCGTATGAAACTGGGTCAGCAGGAGGGGCGTCGTCGCCAGTCTGGTGATGATGCTGTCCGGTGTGATGATGGTGCTGGCGGCGCCGCTGGTCGCAAAAGTGATGTTCTGATGTTGTCCTCCGACCCGAGGGCCGGAGGAGTGCGCTGAATTAATGCGCGCGGCCTTGCTCAACGCCGTACCCGGTCTGGGAACGGATGAACTGGGCGCGGAACTGCTCACGGTTCGCGATTACCTTCCGCAGAATTATCGGTAGCGGAGAAGAACCAGATCCCAATAAAGGCAACGCTGATGGAGAACAGCGCCGGATACTCATACGGGAAGATGGCTTTTCGTGGCCGAGGATTTGCACCCAAATCGTTGGGCCGAGAACCATCAGCACGACAGCCGTCACCAGGCCTAACCAGCCGCCCATCATCGCGCCGCGCGTGGTCAGCTTCGACCAGTACATGGAGGAGGCAGGATGATTGGGAAGTTGCAGCTCGCCGCGATAGCAAACGCCAGGCCGACCATGAAGGCGATATTCCTGGTTTTCAAACAGCACGCCCAGAATGATGGGCAATCACGCCCAGCACCAGTACGGTGATTTTCGATACCCGCAATTCTTCTCGTTCGGTCGCGCCTTTACGAAACACGTTCGCGTACAGGTCGTGAGATACCGCCGATGCGCCTGCCAGCGTCAGACCGGCCACGACCGCCAGGATCGGTTGCGAAGGCTACCGCAGAGATAAAGCCGAGGAACAGGTTGGCCGCCTACCGCGTTCGCCAGATGAACCGCCGCCATGTTTGTTGCCGCCCGATTAACGCGCCTGCGGCATCTTTATACTCCGGGTTCGCGCCGACCAGCATGATCGCGCCGAAGCCGATAATAAAGGTCAGGATGTAGAAATAACCCATAAAGCCAGTGGCGTAGAACACGCTTTTTACGCGCTTCGCGGGCATCGCTGACGGTAAAAGAACGCATCAGAATGTGCGGTAAGCCTGCCGTACCGAACATCAGCCCCAGGCCTAATGACAGCGCGGAGATCGGGTCGTTGACCAGACCGCCAGGGCTCATAATGGCTGAACCTTTCGGGTGTACCGCCATCGCTTCGGTGAACAGGTTGTTGAAGCTGAAGCCGACGTGCTTCATGACCATAAAGGCCATAAAGCTGGCGCCGAACAGCAGCAGTACGGCTTTGATAATCTGTACCCATGTCGTTGCCAGCATGCCGCCGAACAGGACGTACATCATCATCAGAACGCCCACCAGCACCACCGCAATGTGGTAGTTCAGACCGAACAACAGCTCGATCAGTTTACCTGCCCCCACCATCTGGGCGATGAGGTAAAGCGCCACCACCACCAGAGAACCGCAGGCAGACAGAATGCGGATCGGCCCCTGTTTCAGTCGGTAAGAGGCGACGTCGGCAAAGGTATAGCGACCCAGGTTACGCAAGCGCTCGGCGATCAGGAACAGAATGATAGGCCAGCCCACCAGGAAGCCGAGTGAATAGATCAGCCCGTCGTAGCCGGAGGTGAACACCAGAGCGGAAATCCCGAGGAACGACGCGGCGGACATATAGTCGCCGGCGATCGCCAGCCCATTCTGGAAGCCGGTAATATTCCCGCCTGCCGTGTAATAGTCGCTGCGTGAACGGACGCGTTTAGAGGCCCAGTAGGTGATGCCGAGCGTAAACACCACGAAAATCAGGAACATAACGATTGCCTGCCAGTTGGTTGGCTGGCGTTCTACTGCACCGCTAATGGCATCCGCTGCGTTTGCAGCGAAGGGTAGTGTGGCGGCAAGCGCCGTCAGGACTCTCTTCATGATGCTTTAACCTCGTGCAGTACGGCGTTGTTAAGACGGTCGAATTCACCATTCGCCCGCCAGATGTAAATACCGGTCAGGATGAAGGAGATCAGAATGACGCCCACCCCAATTGGGAATACCCCGGGTGACATTGGTGCCGGCGTGTAGCGGGGTGCCCAGCCAGCCCGGCGCGAAGGCGATCAGTAAAATAAAGCTGATATAAACCGCCAGCATGATGACCGACAGGATGGTGGCAAACCGTTGCCGTTTTTCGACTAACTCCCTGAAACGCGCACTGTCTTCTATCCGTTGATAAATATTGTCATTCATCACAGAGTCTCCAGAGATAAGGTAGGGGGATTTTTTATTTTGGCCGGATGGCGGCTGAAGCCTTATCGGGCCTACAAGCGATGGTTGAACCTGTAGGCCCGATAAGCAGCGCGCCATCGGGCATTTCACGGTTAGGGTTATGAAGGCATTGCGATGGCCTGCTTCTCTTCGAGCAGTTTCTCGACCACGCCAGGATCGGCGAGGGTTGAGGTATCGCCCAGATTGCTGGTATCGCCCGCTGCGATTTTGCGCAAAATACGGCGCATGATTTTTGCCGGAACGCGTTTTCGGCAGTGAGTCTGTCCAGTGCAGCACGTCCGGTGTTGCCAGCGGGCCAATTTCTTTACGTACCCAGTTGCGTACTTCGGTATACAGCTCCGGCGACGGATCTTCGCCGTGATTCAGCGTGACATAGGCGTAGATGGCCTGGCCTTTGATGTTGTGCGGAATACCGACCACCGCGGCTTCAGCAATCTTCGGATGCGACACCAGCGCGGATTCAATCTCCGCCGTGCCCAGACGATGGCCGGAAACGTTCAGTACGTCATCGACGCGCCCGGTGATCCAGTAGTAACCATCTTCATCACGACGCGCGCCGTCGCCGCTGAAATACATGTTTTTGAAGGTAGAGAAGTAGGTCTGCTCAAAACGCTCGTGATCGCCAAACAGGGTACGCGCCTGACCCGGCCAGGAGTCGGTAATCACCAGATTGCCTTCGGTCGCCCCTTCCTGCGGGTGGCCTTCGTTATCCACCAGCGCGGGCTGCACGCCAAAGAACGGACGCGTGGCGGAACCGGCTTTCAGTTCAGTCGCGCCGGGCAGCGGCGTGATCATGAATCCACCGGTTTCGGTCTGCCACCAGGTGTCCACTACCGGGCATTTTTCGTTACCGATCTTCTTCCAGTACCATTCCCACGCTTCCGGGTTGATCGGTTCGCCGACGGAACCGAGGATGCGCAGCGAAGAGCGATTGGTGCCTTCAATCGCCTTATCGCCTTCCGCCATCAGAGCGCGAATAGCGGTTGGGGCGGTGTAGAGAATAGTAACCTGGTGCTTATCCACCACCTGCGCCATCCGCGCAGGCGTCGGCCAGTTTGGCACGCCTTCCAAACATCAGGGTGGTTGCGCCGCAGGCCAGCGGCCCATACAGCAGGTAGCTGTGCCCGGTCACCCAACCTACGTCTGCGGTGCACCAGTAGATATCGTCCGGGTGATAGTCAAAGACATACTTAAAGGTGGTGGCGGCATAAACCAGATAGCCGCCGGTGGTATGCAGCACGCCTTTTGGCTTGCCGGTTGAACCGGAGGTGTAGAGGATAAACAGCGGATCTTCCGCATTCATCTCTTCCGGCTGATGGTCAGCGCTGGATTTCTCAATCACGTCGCTCCACCACAGATCGCGGCCTTCATGCCAGTCGACTTTCCCGCCAGTACGTTTTAAAACCACCACATGTTCAACGCTGTTCACATTCGGGTTTTTCAGCGCATCATCGACGTTCTTTTTCAGCGGGATGCCGCGTCCGGCACGCACGCCTTCATCGGCGGTGATCACCAGACGTGAGCTGGAGTCGATGATTCGCCCGGCAACCGCTTCCGGCGAGAAGCCGCCGAAGATCACCGAATGCACCGCGCCAATGCGCGCGCAGGCCAGCATCGCCACCGCCGCTTCCGGCACCATCGGCATATAAATAGCCACGACGTCGCCTTTCTTAATGCCCAGCTCCAGCAGCGTATTGGCGAAACGACAAACATCGCGATGCAATTCGCGATATGAAATGTGTTTGCTCTGGGGTGGCGTCATCGCCTTCCCAAATGATGGCGGTACGGTCGCCGTTTTCTTGCAGATGGCGGTCAAGGCAGTTTGCCGCCAGGTTCAGCGTGCCATCCTCATACCATTTAATCGACACGTTGCCGGGCGCAAAGGAGGTGTTCTTCACTTTTTTATACGGTGTAATCCAGTCGAGAATCTTTCCCTGTTCACCCCAAAAGGTATCTGGCTCGTTAATAGATTGTTGATATTTCGCCTCATACTGCTCCGGGTTTATCAGGCAACGATCCGCAATGTTTGCGGGAATAGCGTGTTTATGTATTTGGCTCATGGCTTTTGTTCTCCTTGTAAGATGTTAATAATATGTCTCACAAAAGTTAAATGTAGGGGCTTTGGCAGTTTTGTTTAGTATTTGCGCGGCAGATCACGCAATAACGGAACTGTGCAAATAAACGGCAAAGTGATTTTTGAAGGAATCTCGCAAAAATGGATTAATACCCGCGATAACATGCAGTTACAGGCGAGTTGTTGAAAAAGTGATCCGTGTCGAATGCTAACGAAAGGAGTAGGTTTAAGGAGGGGTGTATAACTCTAAAGTGGTATTTTACATGCACTTACAATTGATTAAAGACAACATTTTTAATGGGGTTTTTTGTTACACATAGAGGGGAGCAATGTCATGACAGTATTCGTGCGGTTGCTGTTGTGGAAAAACAAAATAAAGAACCGCCATTGAAGGCAATGGCGCAATCTGGATGAGACCTCTATGGCAAGGACAATATTACGCGCACGCCGTTTCTTCAGCCTGATATTACCGTTTTTTTTCATTTCCTCTGTATACGCTGAACAAACGTCCGTTCCCGCAAAGACCGTCACCGTTGAAGCGAAGAATGAAACCTTCGCCCCTCAGCATCCCGATCAATATCTCTCATGGAAAGCGACGTCAGAACAGTCAACGCGTGAAGATGCGCTGGCAGAAGACCCGCGTCTGGTGATCCTGTGGGCGGGATACCCCTTCTCGCGTGACTACAATAAGCCGCGCGGGCACGCTTATGCGGTTACCGATGTACGTGAAACCCTGCGTACCGGTGCACCGAAAAATGCCGAAGATGGCCCATTGCCGATGGCCTGCTGGAGCTGTAAAAGCCCGGATGTGGCGCGTCTGATCCAGAAAGATGGCGAAGACGGCTACTTCCACGGTAAATGGGCGCGCGGCGGCCCGGAAATCGTCAATGCCCTGGGCTGCGCCGACTGCCATAACACCGCCTCAGACGATTTCGCCAAAGGCAAACCGGCGTTAACGCTCTCCCGTCCTTATGCCGAGCGCGCGATGGAAACCATCGGCAAACCGTTTGATAAAGCCAGTCGTTTTGACCAGCAATCTATGGTGTGCGGGCAGTGCCATGTGGAGTACTACTTTGACGGTAAAAACAAAGCCGTCAAATTCCCGTGGGACGAGGGAACAAAAGTCGAGGATATGGAGAAATATTATGACGCCATCGCCTTCTCTGACTGGACAAACCCGCTGTCGAAAACGCCAATGCTGAAAGCGCAGCACCCGGAATATGAAACCTGGAGCGTGGGCATTCACGGCAAGAACAACGTGACCTGCATTGATTGTCACATGCCGAAAGTGCAGAACGCCGAAGGCAAACTCTACACCGACCATAAGATTGGCAACCCGTTTGATAACTTCGCCCAGACCTGCGCCAACTGCCACACCCAGGATAAAGCCTCCCTGCAAAAAGTGGTTGCTGAGCGTAAACAGGCGATTCATGACCTGAAAATCAAGGTTGAAGATCAGTTAGTACACGCGCATTTCGAAGCGAAAGCGGCGTGGGATGCGGGCGCGACAGAAGCGGAAATGAAACCGATTCTTGACGATATCCGTCATGCGCAGTGGCGCTGGGATCTGGCGATTGCCTCGCATGGCATCCATATGCATGCCCCGGATGAAGGTCTGCGTATGCTGGGCGGCGCGATGGACAAAGCGGCAGATGCCCGTACCAAACTGGTGCGTCTGCTGGGCAGTAAAGGCATCACTCATGAAATCCCGCTGCCGGATATCTCCACCAAAGAGAAAGCCCAGAAAGCGATTGGTTTGAACATGCAGCAAATCAACGCCGAGAAGCAGGACTTCATCAAGACGGTGATTCCGCAATGGGAAGATCAGGCGCGTAAAAACGGTCTGTTAAGCCAATAACCTCACATGTGACAAATTTGCCGGATGGCAGCGCAAGCGCTTTATCCGGCCTACGGAAGTCTTGTAGGGCCTGATAAGCGTAGCGCCATCAGGCATTATGCAACGGAGTGAATATGAGCGTATTACGTTCGTTATTAACTGCTGGGGTGCTGGCGTCAGGTCTGTTCTGGAGCCTGTGTGGGATAACCGCTACCCCAACGCCGCAGGACTCAGAGCAACGCTGGACGGTCACCCAGCAGCGTAATCCAGATGCTGCTTGTCTGGATTGCCACAAGCCGGATACCGAGGGTATGCACGGTAAGCACGCTTCTGTCGTTAACCCGAACAACAAGCTTCCGGTTACGTGCACCAACTGTCACGGTCAGCCATCGCCTAAACACCGCGAAGGGGTGAAAGATGTGATGCGCTTTAACGACCCGATGTATACGGTAGAGCAGCAGAACAGCGTCTGTATGTCCTGCCACCTGCCTGAGCAGCTGCAAAAAGCGTTCTGGCCGCATGATGTCCATGTGACCAAAGTGGCGTGCGCCAGCTGTCACTCGCTGCATCCACAGCAAGACACGATGCAGACGCTCAATGAGAAAGGACGGATTAAAATTTGCGTCGATTGCCACAGCGATCAGCGCACCAATCCGCACTTTAACCCGGCGTCCGTTCCCTTGCTTAAGGAGCATCCATGAGTTGCTCTCGTCGCCAGTTTATCACCCGCGTCGGCGCGCTGGTGGCGGTCAGCGGAACAGCAGGACGCGTGGTGGCGAAAACGTTGAATATCAACGGCGTGCGTTACGGCATGGTGCATGATGAGTCATTATGCATCGGCTGTACCGCCTGCATGGATGCCTGTCGGGAAGTGAACCAGGTGCCGGAGGGCGTGTCGCGTCTGACGATTATCCGCAGCGAGCCGCAGGGGACGTTTCCTGACGTGAAGTATCAATTCTTCCGTCATTCGTGCCAGCACTGCGACCATGCGCCCTGCGTTGACGTTTGCCCGACCGGGGGCCTCATTCCGCGATGCCGCCAGCGGTATCGTCGATGTGAACCCGGATCTGTGCGTCGGCTGCCAGTATTGCATTGCGGCGTGTCCTTACCGGCGTACGCTTTATCCATCCGGTCAGCAAGACGGCGGATAAGTGCGATTTCTGCCGGAAAACCAACCTGAAAGCGGGTAAGTTGCCCGCCTGCGTCGAGTCCTGCCCGACAAAGGCGCTGACGTTTGGCAACCTGGACGATCCCAACAGCGACATCTCTCGTCTGCTGCGGCAGAAAACCACCTACCGCTACAAGCTGGCGCTGGGTACGAAACCGAAGGTCTACCGCGTTCCCTTTAAATTTGGGGAGGTGAGCCAATGACGCACGCTTCTGCTTTCCATTTTGAATCGCTGGTGTGGGACTGGCCCATCGCCATCTATCTGTTTCTGATTGGTATTCTGCCGGGTTAGTGACGCTGGCTATTTTGCTGCGCCGCATTCACCCGGAAGCGGGCGGGGCGGACAGCACGCTGCTGGCGTACGACGCTGGTGGTGGGGGCCGGGGGCAATTATTCTTGGCCTGCTGATCCTGATTTTTCACCTGACGCGCCCGTGGACCTTCTGGAAACTGATGTTCCACTACAGCTTCACGTCGGTGATGTCGATGGGCGTCATGCTGTTCCAGCTCTATATGGTGGTGCTGGTTCTGTGGCTGGCGAAAATCTTTGAAAAAGGAGGTGATTGACCTGCAACAGCGTTGGTTGCCGCGTCTGGGGATGGTGCAAAAAAGCGTTGACGTTGCTGACGCCGTTCCATCGCCCTGCTTGAGACGGTAATGCTGGTGCTGGCGGTACTGCTGGGGGCGTATACCGGCTTCCTGCTGTCGGCGCTGAAGTCCTATCCGTTTCCTTAATAACCCGATCCTGCCGGTGCTGTTCCTGTTCTCGGGGATCTCTTCCGGGGCGGCGGTGGCGCTGATTGCGATGGCCCTTGCGTCATCGCAGCAATCCGCACAGCACTGAAGCGCATTTTGTGCATCGCATGGAAACGCCGGTCGTCTGGCTGGAAATCTTCCTGCTGGCGGCGTTCTTTGTTGGGCTGGCGTTGGGCGATGACGGCAAAATGCGCGCGCTGACTGCGGCGCTGGGCGGCGGATTCTGGACATGGTGGTTCTGGCTTGGCGTCGCGGGGCTGGGGCTGATTGTGCCAATGCTGCTGAAGCCCTGGGCGAATCGTGGGTTCGACGTTTCACGGCGTGCTGGCGGTATGGCGGCGCCAGCCTGACCGGTGTCCTGCTGCTGCGCTTTTTCATTCTTTATGCGGGACAGCTAACGGTCGCGTGAGCTTAGGCAGGGTGATCTCTGGACGTATTCCTTCCTGAAGCCGGTTTTCTGGCATTACTGCTGAGTCTTGGGGTCAACGTGTTGACCCCACTTGCCACGCTGGTGGGGTTGCGCCAGCGCTGGCAGGGCATCAGACGTCTGGCGATAATCGGCGTCCTGGCGCAATTCGCGCTGTTATTACTGGCGTTCGCTATTCTGGTTTTCCTGTTTTCTTACCAGCGATTTTTCGGTTGTCTACGTTGCACAGCATAGCTACAGCCTGCTGCCGTGGGGATTAAAACTGGCGGCGGTGTGGGGCGGTCATGAAGGATCGCTGCTGCTGTGGGTGCTGTTCCTTTCCGGCTGGAGCGCGCTGTTCGCCTGGCGGTGCAAAGGCGAGCGCGATGCGCTCTTTCCGCTAACGCTCTGTATTCTGTCGATGATGACCGCCCTGCTGCTGCTGTTTGTCGTGGTCTGGTCGGACCCGTTTGTGCGTATCTTTCCGCCCGCGATTGAGGGACGCGATCTCAATCCGATGCTGCAACACCTGGGGCTGATTCTCCATCCACCGGCTGCTTTATCTGGGCTATGGCGGCCTGATGGTCGCAGCGGGCGTTGCGCTGGCGTCATTGCTACGCGGCGGCTTTAGCGCGGCCACCGCCTGGGTCTGCTGGCGCTGGGCGCTCCCCCGGCTGGTGCGCGCTGACGCTGGGCATCATTCTCGGGTCGTGGTGGGCGTACTGCGAACTGGGCTGGGGCGGCTGGTGGTTCTGGGACCCGGTGGAAAACGCTTCTTTATTACCCTGGCTTTCCGCCAGCGCGCTACTGGCACAGCCTGTTTGTTTCCCGCCGGCGCGGCATCTTCCGCCACTGGTCCTTTGCTGCTGGCGATTCTGACGCTGATTTTTATCCCTGCTGGGCACGCTGATTGTGCGCTCCCGGCATTCTGGTCTCTGTCCATGCCTTTGCGCTGGACAACGTGCGTGCGGTGCCGCTGTTCGCGCTGTTTACCGTGTTGAGCCTGGCGTCGCTCGGGTTGTACGCGTGGCGAGGCCAGCAAGTCCGCCAGAATGCGCGTTTTGGCAGTTGGTCGCGTGAGATGATGATTCTGGCCGCGCTGCTGCTTTTTAGCGCCGTGCTGCTGATTGTGCTTATCGGGACGCTCTATCCGATGATTTACGGCCTGTTCGGCTGGGGGCGACTCTCCGTCGGCGCGCCCTATTTTAATCGCGCCACGCTGCCGTTTGGGCTGCTGATGCTGTTAGTTATCGTACTGGCGACAATCAGAAGCCGGAAAGTGTCTGTGCGCCGCCAGCTTCCGGCGCTGCTGGCGCACACCGGCGTACTGATTATCGCCGCCGGGATTATTTTCTCCAGCGGCAGTCGGCACGAAATCAGCCCTTAATCTGCGCCCCGGAGAGCAGGTGGAACTGGCAGGCTACACGTTTCGTTTTGAACGTCTCGATCTGGAGGCGAAAGGCAATTACACCACCGAGAAGGCGCAGATCGCCATTGAGCAGGATAAACGGCATATCGGGCGCGTCACGCCAGAGCGGCGTTTTTACGCGGCGCGCCGTCAGCAGATGATGGAGCCGGGGATTCGCTGGAATCTGCTGCATGACTGGTATGCGGTGATGGGCGAAAAAACCGGGCAGGATCGCTATGCCATGCGCCTGTATGTCCAGACCGGCGTGCGCTGGATCTGGGGCGGAGGGCTGTTTGATGATTGCAGGCGCGGCGCTCAGCGGCTGGCGTGGGAGGAAGCGTGATGAGTAAATTAATCAACGCGTTGCCGGATGGCGGCGTACGGGGTGCGCAACACATTGTAGGCCGGATAAGCGCAGCGCCATCCGGCAGAATAGGTTTACTCTTGGCTATCATTTTGTTTTTCATCACTTTCGCAACGCATGCCCAGGTTGTGGACACCTGGCGCTTTGAAAACGCGCAACAGCAGGAAAAATCACTATTTATTGCCAGCCAGCTACGCTGCCCGCAATGCCAGAATCAAAACTTGCTGGAATCCAACGCGCCGGTAGCGGTCAGTATGCGCCATCAGGTCTATACCATGGTGGCGGAAGGTAAAAGCGAAGAGGAAATCACCGCCTGGATGACCGAACGCTACGGTGAGTTTGTCCTCTACAACCCGGCGCTAACCGGGCAAACGTTGCTGCTGTGGGCGCTGCCTTTCCTGCTGTTGCTGCTGGTGGGCGTGGCGCTGTGGCGAGTGATAGCGCGTCAGCGTAAAGAGGAGGGGGAGTGAATGAGTCTGCATCAGGTGAGCGTACTGCTGCTGCGTCACAGCCAGCGCCAGGCGCAGCTACAACAGGAATTGCATCATGATTTGGCGGAGCCTGTGGCTTCGGACGCGCCGTCGCGCCCGCTGCCGGTGAAAGCGCTGCTGGCCGTTGCGATCGTCATGGTGATGGCTTGCGTCGGCGGCTATCTGGCGTCGTCAAAATGGCAGGCCGTTCGCCAGGAACAGCAGCGTCTGGCCGATCCGCTGCGGGCGTTTACCGATGAACCGACGGCGGAAAAGCAGTTGCTGACGTTGCAGGCGGCGATTCGCGCAAACCCACAGGACAGCGCGCAGTGGGCGACGCTGGGCGAGTACTACCTCTGGCGTAATGCCTATGACAATGCTCTGCTGGCGTATCAGCAGGCGCTGCGCCTGCGGGGAGAGAACGCGGAGATCTATTCGGCGCTGGCGACGGTGCGCTATTACCAGTCCGGGCAGCATATGACGCCGGAAACGCGTGAAATGATCGATAAAGCGCTGGCGCTTGATGCTTCGGAAGTCACCGCGTTAATGCTGCTGGCCGCTGATGCGTTTATGCAGGCTGATTATGTGCAGGCCATCGCATTCTGGCAAAAATTACTGGATTTGAACTCGCCAAGGGTTAATCGCGTGCAACTCATTGACGCTATTAATATGGCGAAGTTGTTGCAGAATCGTCAGAAATAATTTTGTTTTTTTGTGATTTGTGTCGTTTTTGCTGTTTAAAAAGTAAGCGAATGAACGGTGGCGTTAAAATAATTCCAGAAAGGTATTATTCGTTTTTGAGGAAATAAAAATCTTTCCATAACAAATAGTTATTCATGATGATCGCGATAAACTCGCGTTATTATGCATAAAATCAGTTAGATGCCCTGTTCTGAAAGGGTTGCGCAGTATGCCATGCAAATGGTACTGATTATGCGCGTTAAAAAAACTCCACAAACGAACGCAACACAATTCATACCCTTTCAGTATGTACTGTTCTCATCCTTTTTTGAATGCAGAACGGCGCTTCATTGAGGAAGTCTGTTGTTATGAAAAACTTGAAAATCAGCCTGGCCTGGCAGATTTTGCTGGCCATGGTGCTGGGTATTCTTCTGGGCAGTTATCTGCATTATCACAGCGACAGCCGCGAATGGCTGGTTGCCAACCTGCTGTCACCGGCGGGTGATATCTTTATCCATCTGATCAAAATGATCGTCGTTCCGATTGTTATTTCCACCTTGATTGTCGGTATTGCCGGTGTCGGCGATGCGAAACAGTTAGGGCGTATCGGTGCCAAAACCATTATCTATTTCGAAGTGATCACGACCGTCGCCATTATCCTCGGTATTACACTGGCGAACGTGTTTCAACCCGGTTCCGGGATTGATATGTCGCAACTGGCGACCGTGGATATTTCGAAATACCAAAGCACGACGGCGGAAGTACAAAGCCATGGCGCACGGTTTGATGGGCACGATTTTGTCACTGGTTCCGACCAATATTGTCGCGTCGATGGCGAAGGGCGACATGCTGCCGATTATCTTCTTCTCGGTGCTGTTTGGCCTGGGTCTGTCTTCCCTGCCTGCGACTCACCGTGAACCGCTGGTCACCGTGTTCCGCTCCATCTCAGAAACCATGTTTAAAGTGACCCACATGGTGATGCGTTACGCGCCGGTCGGGGTGTTTGCGCTGATCGCTGTTACCGTGGCGAACTTTGGTTTTGCGTCGCTGTGGCCGCTGGCGAAACTGGTGCTGCTGGTACACTTCGCGATTCTGTTCTTCGCGCTGGTGGTGTTGGGCATCGTGGCGCGTCTGTGCGGTCTGAGCGTCTGGATTCTGATTCGTATCCTGAAAGATGAACTGATTCTGGCTTATTCCACTGCCAGCTCTGAGAGCGTGCTGCCGCGCATTATCGAGAAGATGGAGGCCTATGGCGCTCCGGCGTCGATCACCAGCTTTGTGGTGCCGACCGGGTACTCCTTCAACCTTGATGGCTCAACGCTGTACCAGAGTATTGCGGCGATCTTTATCGCGCAGCTGTACGGTATCGACCTGTCGCTGTGGCAGGAAATCATACTGGTGCTGACGCTGATGGTCACCTCGAAAGGGATTGCGGGCGTGCCGGGCGTTTCCTTCGTGGTGCTGCTGGCGACGCTGGGTAGCGTAGGCATTCCGCTGGAAGGGCTGGCGTTTATCGCCGGTGTTTGACCGTATCCTCGATATGGCGCGTACCGCGCTGAACGTGGTGGGTAATGCACTGGCGGTGCTGGTTATCGCCAAGTGGGAACACAAGTTTGACCGTAAGAAAGCGCTGGCGTATGAGCGCGAGGTATTGGGGCAAATTTGATAAGACCGCGAATCAGTAATTCATGACAGATTGCCGGATGGCGCTACGCTTATCCGGCCTACGGGAAGCTGTGGTCTGTAGGCCGGATAAGGCGCTTGCGCCGCCATCCGGCAATATTACATTCACCCGTTGGTTAACTTATCAAACTCTTCGCAGCCGGTATCAAACCCTTCCGTACAGCTCAGATTCAACCAGTGCAGCGCCTTCTGTTTATTCTTCTCAATAAAGCCCTGTTCGCCGTTTAAGAACAACATTCCGGCCCAGTATTCTGAGTAGCCGGTACGGGAAATGGCGGAACTGCGGTTTGAAATACCAGGTCGCCTTATCGTCATCGGCAGGAATGCCCACGCCGTTGGCATAAATCAGCCCGGAGCAGCATCTGCGCATCGGCGGCAGAATCGCTCTCCAGGTTTTCTGAGGCGTTTTGCAGCAGTGAAATGGCTTTTGGATAGTCAGGCGTCCCCGCCTGGGTGTTGACCAGAATGCGCGCCAGAGTGATTTCTCCGGCTTTGCTGCCCGCTTGTGCCGCCTTTTCGGCCAGCGTTTTAGCCTGCGGATAATCCAGACTGACGGGGTTGGTGATTTTGATTTGCGCCAGCAATGCGCAGGCATCCGCATCACCGTTGTCTGCGGCTTTTTTGCGCCCAGTATTCCGCTTTGCTGAGATCGCCGGAACTGAACCAGGTATCGGCAAGAAAATACTGTGCGCGTCGGTCTCCGCCCTCCGCCGCCTTCAGATACTGGCTGCCAGGCTCAGTATCGGTGGCATGGGCAAAGAATGTCATTAAGAACATCAATGCAAGAAGTGGTTTCATTTTGAGTTTTATTTAGGGTACGGAGTAGACAGTATAAAGAGATCGTATGGATAAAAAAACAGCCTCCGGCGGAGGCTGTTGTAAGGAAAATGCCTGATGGCGATGCTCACGCATCTTATCAGGCCTACAGTGGAAACAGGTCGTAGGCCGGATAAGGCATTCTCATGCCGCCATTCGGCAGATTACCCCATTGCGCTTTCGCGCAGACGGGTTTTCAACTTGCTGTACTCATCAATCACATACTGCTCGGCGGCGCGCTGATCGGCGATCGGCTCGACGCGCACGGCGCAGTACTTGTACTCCGGCGTTTTGGTAATCGGGCTTAAGTTCTCCGTCACCAGCTCGTTACAGGCGCCAATCCACCACTGGTAGGTCATGTAAATCGCCCCTTTGTTCGGACGATCGCTGACCTGCGCACGGGTGATAATTTTGCCTTTACGTGAATGAACCCAGACCAGCGCTTCATCTTCAATGCCCAGACGCGCGGCGTCGGCCGTGTTGATTTGCGCATAGCCAGGCTCATCCGCCAGCGCCGCCAGCGCGGCACAGTTCCCGGTCATCGAGCGACACGAGTAGTGGCCGACTTCACGCACCGTAGACAGCACCATTGGGTACTCTTCGGTGAGTTTGTCGATCGGCGCGACCCAGTCGCAGGTGAAGAACTGCGCCAGACCGTTCGGGGTGTCGAACTTCTCTTTGAAGAGATAAGACGTCCCCTGATCGGCATCCGACGTGTCGCGGCAAGGCCACTGAATGAAGCCCAGTTCGCCCATCTTCTCGTAAGTCGCCCCGTAAAAATCCGGGCACAGATGACGCAACTCATCCCAGATCTCCTGGGTGTTGTTGTAGTGCATCGGGTAGCCCATACGGGTGGCGATTTCACTGATGATTTGCCAGTCCGTTTTCAGATCCCACTTCGGTTCAACGGCTTTAAAGAAGCGCTGGAAACCACGGTCAGCAGCGGTAAACACCCCTTCATGCTCGCCCCACGACGTAGACGGTAAGATAACATCCGCCGCCGACGCGGTTTTGGTCATAAAGATGTCCTGCACGATGACCAGTTCCAGGTCTTCAAACCCTTTGCGCACCGCAGAGAGTTCCGCATCGGTTTGCAGCGGATCTTCACCCATAATGTACGCCGCGCGAACTTCCGCCATGCGCAGCACGGTGTGGCAGTTCGCTGATGCGATAGCCGGTATGCGCTGGCAGGCTTTCCACGCCCCAGGCTTTTGGCGAATTTTTCGCGGTTAGCCGGGTCTTTCACGTACTGATAGCCCGGATAGGTATCCGGCAGCGCACCCATGTCACATGCGCCCTGAACGTTGTTCTGGCCGCGAACCGGGTTTACGCCCACGCTTGGCTTACCGAGGTTGCCGGTCAGCATGGCGAGACTGGTCAGCGAACGCACGGTTTCCACGCCCTGATAGAACTGGGTCACGCCCATGCCCCACAGGATTGCGGCGCTTTTCGCTTCGGCGTACATACGCGCCGCCTTGCGAATATCGTGCGCGCTCACGCCGGTGATATCCTCAACGGATTCCGGCGTGTAGCCTTCGACAATCTTACGGTACTCTTCAAAGCCTTCAGTACGGGAGGCGACGAACGCCTGGTCGTACAGATTTTCTTCAATAATGACATGACCCATAGCGTTGAGTAGCGCGATATTCGAGCCGTTTCTCAACGCGATGTGGATGTCGGCAATGCGCGCGGTTTCAATTTTACGCGGATCGCAGACGATAATTTTCGCGCCGTTGCGTTTAGCGTTAATCACATGATTCGCCACGATAGGGTGGGAATCCGCCGGGTTGTAGCCGAAGATAAACACTAAATCGGTGTTATCAATTTCGTTAATCGCATTACTCATTGCGCCGTTACCGACCGACTGGTGCAGACCTGCAACCGATGGGCCGTGTCAGACGCGAGCGCAGCAGTCAACGTTATTGGTACCAATAACGGCGCGCGCGAATTTTTGCATTACATAGTTGGTTTCGTTACCTGTGCCGCGAGACGAACCGGTCGTCTGGATGGCGTCCGGGCCATACTTCGCTTTGATGGTGCTCAGGCGATCGGCGACGTAGTTCAGCGCTTCATCCCAGGAAACGGATTCCAGTTTGCCGCCACGCTGGCGACGGATCATAGGGGTTTTCAGGCGCGGGGTCAGGATCTGGGTATCGTTAATAAAATCCCAGCCATAGTAGCCCTTCAGACACAGAGTACCCTGATTGGTTTTCCCCTGCGCCGCCTCTGCCCGGACGATTTTGCCGTTATCGACCACCAGGTTGATTTTGCAACCTGATGCGCAATACGGGCAAACCGTGACGACTTTTTTCATCGGTCTCGCTCCAGTTAATCAAATCGCGCATACGCGCTGTCGGCCTCATTATGCATCTTTTATGCCATGTTTTTATTGGGGTCTTTCCCTGATATTACGGGTAAAATTTGGTCAAAACCCTGACGAAAAACAGGCTGTCGTCAGTTTTGACGTGACGAACAGGAAAAGCGGTGACGGCCCGGCAGTGTGACCAGGGTTATGTTTCCTGCATCTCCTGCTGCGCAATATCTGTCACTCCGGGCAGAATCAATCACACTCATCTGTAGGGGGATGTGAAATGGGGAAGGGTGATGAAACCAGCCATACTGGTCGTGGATGATGACGCGGCGGTCTGCGCATTGTTGCAGGATGTCCTGAACGAGCACGTTTTTGCGGTGACGGTCTGCCATACCGGGCAGGCTGCGCTGGCGTGCGTCGAAACCCAGCCGGAGATTGCGCTGGTGTTGCTGGATATGATGCTGCCCGACACGAACGGTTTGATGGTGTTGCAGCAGGTACAGAAGATCAGGCCTACGCTGCCGGTGGTGATGCTCACGGGGCTGGGGAGCGAGTCGGATGTGGTGGTCGGGCTGGAGATGGGCGCTGATGACTACATCAGCAAACCGTTTAACCCGCGCGTGGTAGTGGCGCGAATGAAAGCCGTACTCCGTCGGGTTGGCGTGCTGATCGCCGAAGGCGGAAGCGTGCAGATGTCCGGCCTCTCTTTCAATGGCTGGCATCTGGATACCGCGCGCTGTCAGTTGCACAATCCGCAGCAGCAGGCGGTGGATCTCACCCAGGGGGAATACAGTTTGCTGCTGGCGCTGGCGCAAAACGCCCGTCGGGTGCTCAGCCGTGAGCAGTTGCTGGAATTAACGCACAGCGACAGCGTTGAGGTGTTTGATCGCACCATTGACGTGTTGATTATGCGTCTGCGCCGCAAAATTGAAATCAATCCGCATCAGCCGACGTTGATCAAAACCCTGCGCGGCCTCGGGTATGTTTTTGCCGCCGATGTGCAGCACCACGATAAAGCCGCGTAATCAGGCGCAGTTGCCGGATGGCGGCGTAAACGCCTTATCCGGCCTACGGAGGCAACGGCCGGATGGCGGCGTAAATGCCTTATCCGGCCTACGGGGTGGCGGGGTATTTGTAGGCCTGATAAGCGCAGCGCCATCAGGCGAACTGGCTACAAAAGCGTTCGCAACTCCTCAAGCGTTTTCGCGCCATCAATCGCATTGGCGCACAGCAGGCTGACCCGCGCGCAGGCGTGCGCCAGCTTAATGCTCTCGGCCAGCGGCCATGCTTCGTGGCAGCCATACAAAAAACCGGCGCAGAACGCATCTCCCGCACCAACGCTACCGACAATCTCCCTCTGCTCCAGCTTTTGCGATGGTATCCAGACGCCAGGTTGATCCGGCGTTTCGCCCCAGGCGCCTTCCGGGCAATGAATCACCACCCGCTGGCGGACGCCTGCATCCAGCAATTCGCGGGCGGCTGCGGCGATGTGCGGAATATGCGGTTCGCCGTTGGGCTGGCGGATCTCCAGGCCGCTGAACTCTCCGGCCTCCAGCTCGTTGATCACCAGATAATCCAGATGGCGTAGCGCGGGGCAAAACCAGCGGCTGATAGCGCGGATCGCCTTTGCGGGACACCAGATCCAGCGAAGTCTCAAAGCCCTCCTCATGCATCTGCGCCATCAGCCGTGCGCTGCGGGTGCCGTAGTCATCATCCGGCATATCCAGACTGTCGAGCAGCAGCAGATAGCCCAGGTGGAAAAATCTTCATCGAGGCATCAAGCTCATCGAACGCGGGCAGATCCAACAGACGGTTAGCGCCGGGGGAGTGGAAAAAGGTGCGCTGCCCGCTGGGATCGGTCATCACCTGCGACATCGACGTGGGGGGCAAACGTGGTGCGCTGGACATGCTGGCGATTGACGTGATACTGCTCCAGCATCGCCATAATGTAGTCTCCGTCGGCGTCCTGGCCGATTAATCCCACAGCCTGCAACGGCAGTCCGGTGTGCATCTTTGCCAGCGTCAGCAGGACATTAAGCGGCGCGCCGCCCGTCGAACGTTCGCTATGGGTGATCTCCGCCAGCCAGCCGCGCTCCGGCCACTGTACGATTTGGTGCACATGGTCGACCAGCATATTGCCGCCGCGATAATGCCTTTACCGTTCCATCAGATCTGCCCCGCGCTGCCAAAAAATGCGCATCTGTTCCGATACCGGTATCGGTGATCGCCTCTTCAATGCCCAGCAGCAGTTTCGGCGAACTTCATCGTACAGCGGTTGGCGGTTAGTCATCCGTGATTCCACCGCCGCCAGCGCAGCCTGCGACATAGCCGGTGTAGAAATTGATTTTGTGAATGCCCAGCGTAATGGCGCGACGAAAATCTTCATCGCTGATGCCGGAACCGCCGTGCAGCACCAGCGGCAGCGCCGTTTGCTGGCGAATGGCGTCCAGACGCGGGAAATCGAGTTTGGGCTCGCCTTTATATTTGCCGTGAGCGTTGCCGATGGCGACGGCCAGGGCATCAATACCGGTGCGGTCAACAAAATCGCGCGCCAGCTGCGGATCGGTAAACAGCGATTCGTCGGCATGACCATACAGCGCACCGCCCTCATCGCCGCCAACTGCGCCAAGTTCCGCCTCTACCGACACGCCAACGGCGTGGCACATCTTCACCACTTCCCGGGTCTGGCGGATGTTTTCCTCATACTCCAGCGTGGAACCATCAAACATTACCGAGCTGAAGCCCAGACGTAACGCCCGCACCACGGATTCAAAATGCAGCCCGTGGTCGAGGTTAAGCACCACCGGAATATCGTGTCGGGCGGCTTCGAATTTTACCGCTTCGACCAGTGAGTCCAGCGAAACATACTTAAAATGGACTTCGGCAATGTTAATGATAAACGGCGAGCGTTCCTGCCTGGCGGCGGCGAACAGCGCGCGTAAAAAGTGGGAATCCAGAACGTTAAACGCCCCCAGCGCATAGCGATGCTTGCGGGCATGGTCGAGTCCATCGGCAAGAGAAATCAACGGCATAATGTGCTCCTTGTTCAGCAGAACAGGCGGTACTCGTTACACAACACCAGTTGCGCCGGTTCATCTTCTTCAATGTCGTTATAGCGGGCGATCGGCTGGAGAAAATGGTTGTCATGGTCATCGTCATTGACGGAAGAAACTTCGCCCGACCAGCACGTCGCCAAACCCTTTTTCCGCCCAGAAGCTGTGATACAGGGCCCGGCGTCAGGCAAATGCTTTCTCCTGGCGAAAGGCGCAGTTGGGCTGCCCTGCCGCATGGGTCTGTCGACAGCCGTCTATCACAATGGTGACGTCGGTATTGTCGGTCTGGTCCCGGGAGTCGGCGTTCCACAGCTCAACGATTAAATTACCGCCGCCGCGATTGATAATGTCTTCACGCTTGCGCCAGTGGAAATGCATCGGCGTAACCTGCGCGTCGCCGCACATGCATGATTTTTTCCGCGTAGCATTTCTCATAAGGCATACCTTTAGGCGAGCCGTTGCGCAGGGTAAACAGCGTCAGTCCCTGAGCGGCAAAATCTGTCCCGCCGAATGCGGTAACATCCCAGCCGAGTCTGAGATCGAATACTTCGCACCAGGCGGCATCAAGCTGACGCCATTGCGATGGGGCAAAGCTGGCGAAAGGCGGCAGGTGGACGTCATGCATGGAAAAGAATTGCCGCGTGTGGCCCGAGAATCTCGTTTATTTCGGAGCGTTTCATTGAAAGAATTCTCCTTATTGTGATGTAGCCTTGTAGGCCGGATAAGGCATTTTTGCCGCCATCCGGCATGAGTTTACTGCCTGATGGCGCTGCGCTTATCGGGCCTACGCAGAGGCCGCTTTCCGTTATTTCACCGTCCAGCCCTTGTAGCTGCCGATGTTGTTTTTTATCGATCATCGTCACCGGAATCAGCACAGGTTCACCAGGCGCCGGTTTGCCCTGTAGAATGTCCATAGCCGATCTCCACCGCTTTTGCCGCCATCACCTGCGGATCTTGTGCGGGGGTCGCCACAAACAGGGAATTTTCACGCTTCAGCGCCTCTTCGCCATCGGGCGAACCATCCACACCGACGATAAAGAACTCATTGCGCTGTGCCTGTTTTGCCGCCAGATCGGCGCCGATCGCTGTCGGATCGTTGATCGCAAATACGCCGTCGATCTTCGGATTCGCAGCCAGCAGGGCGGTCATCACTTCCAGCCCGCCTTCGCGACTGCCTTTGGCGTTCTGGTTCCAGGAGAGCACCTTGATATCCGGGTGGCGTTTGAACTCGGTCTGGCATCCCTCGACACGGTTCTGCACGGCGGAAACCGGCGGCCCGTTGATGATCACCACATTGCCTTTGCCTTTCAGACGATCGGTAATGTATTTACAGGCCATTTCGCCCGCCTGGGTGTTATCAGAGGTGATGGTGGCGTCTGCGCCTTCGGCAGCCACGTCAACCGCGACCACCACGATCCCGGCGTCTTTCGCCCGTTTCACCGCCGGGCCGATCCCTTTTGAATCTGCGGCGTTAAGGATGATCATATCCACCTTCGCGGCAATAAAGTTGTCGATCTGCGAAACCTGCTGACCCAGATCGTAGCCGCTGGAGACCAGCGTCACTTTTACGCCGTCACCGGCTAGTTTGCGCGCTTCCAGCTCCGCTCCTTTTGTTATCTGCACGAAGAACGGGTTGGCAAGATCGCCCACCGTCACGCCGATAGATTTCAGTTCTTTGGCCTGTACAAACGGCGATGCGGCCAGTAACGCGCCCAGCACAGAGCGCGGTCACTAATGGTTTCAAACGCATACTCTTTTCCTCACGTAGGGTATTGTTGTATAAGCCTGATGGCGCAGGCGCTTATCTGGCCCTGCGAACGGGTAGGCCTGCGCCGCCATCCGGCAAGTTTGTCTATGCACTTTGATGGTGTCGGGTACGGTATTTGTCGATCAGCACCGCTATGATGATCACCGCCCCTTTGATCACCAGTTGCCAGAAGTAAGAGACGCCCATCAGCGTCATGCCGTTATTCCAGGGTGGCGATGATCAGCGCGCCTACCAGCGTGCCGGTGATCGTGCCGATCCCGCCGACAAAACTGGTGCCGCCGAGGATCACCGCCGCGATGGCGTCCAGCTCATACCCCATGCCTAAGTTGCCGTTGGCGCTGTAGAGACGCGAGGCGCTCATCACTCCGCCCAGCCCCGACAGCAGACCGCTCATGCCGTACACCAAACAGCAGCACCAGCCACACTTTGATGCCGGTTAAACGCGCCGCCTGCATGTTGCCGCCCACGGCATAAATATGTACGCCCAGCGTGGTGCGCCGCAGAATGAACCAGCACAGTACGATCACCGCGAGGGCGATAACCACCAGCCACGGAATCGGGCCAAGATAGTTATTGCCGATCCACTCGAAGCTGATATTGGAGTTGATCACCGTGGTGCCGTCCGCCAGCAGGTAGGCCGCGCCGCGCAGCGCCGTATAGGTGCCGAGCGTGACAATAAAGGGCGGCAGCCCGGCGAAGGCCACCAGCGCGCCGTTAATCAGCCCCAGCCCCAGGCCGAGCATCAGCGCCGCCGGAATCGACAGCATGGCGAACTCCGGTATCAGAGAGACCACCATCGCCGCCACGGCGGTGGTGCCGAGAATCGACCCCACGGAGAGGTCGATGCCGCCGGTCAGAATGATGAACGTCATCCCCGCCGCCAGCACGATGTTGATCGACGCCTGGCGGGTGATGTTCAGCAGGTTGCTTTCAGTGAAAAAAGTTAGGTGCGATAAAGCCAAATACCGCCACGATCAGCACTAAAATCGGTAAAATACCGACCGTTTGCATCAGATCGCTCATCAACATCTTTTTTTGCGGAGGCGGACTTCGCCACCTGCTGGGGAGTGGTTGGGTTATTCATGATTTCACCGCCTCAAGGTGGGAGTCGTTTACGCCGGTCGCCAGCCGCATGATGTTTTCCTGTGTAATGTCCTGGCTGTGCAATTCCCCGGCAATGCTGCCTTCATGCATGACGTAGACGCGATCGCTCATGCCGACGATTTCCGGCAATTCGCTGGAGATCATCAGGATCGCCACGCCCTTACGCGCCATTTCGTTCATGATGCGATAGATCTCGCTTTTCGCGCCGACATCCACGCCGCGCGTCGGTTCGTCCAGAATCAGAATGCGCGGGCCGATGGCGACCCAGCGTGAGATCAGAAGCTTTTGCTGGTTGCCGCCGGACAAACCTCCGGCGCGAACCTGGGCATGCGGCACGCGAATGTTAAGCAACTGAATGGCGTCATCGGAGATGCTTTGGGCTTTTTTACGGTTCAGCATCCCCCAGTTGGCGTCGCGCTCCAGCGTCGCCATCGTAATGTTCTCCGCCGCCGCCAGTTCTAAAAACAACCCCTGTTCTTTGCGGTTTTCGGTGAGGTAGCCAATACCGTGCTCAATGGCTTCACGCGGGGAGTGGATCACCACCGGCTCGCCATCCACCTCGATCATCCCGCCGGTGGCTTTACGCACGCCGAAAATCAGGTGCGCCAGTTCGGAGCGCCCGGCGCCGACCAGCCCGGCCAGGCCGACGATTTCGCCGGAACGTACCAGCAGGCTGCACGGCTGCACTTTACCGCCGTCGGTAAGGTGATGAACGTTCAGGCGCGGTTTACCGAGCGGGATGTCGCGTTCTTTGTTGAACAGGTCGCTTAACGGACGCCCGACCATCATGCGCACCAGTTCGGACGCGTTGAGTTTGTCGCGGGTGAGGCTGCCCACGTACTGTCCGTCGCGCAGGACGCTGACGCGATCGGACAGCTCATACACCTCCGCCATACGGTGGCTGATATAGATAACCGCCATCCCTTCATCGCGAAGGCGCATGATCAGCTCAAACAGACGGTGGGTTTCACGAGATGAGAGGGCGGCGGTAGGTTCATCCATCACCAGAATACGGCTGTTGCGATGCAGGGCGCGGGCGATCTCCACCTGCTGCTGTTCGGCGATGGTCAGCCGCATTACCCGATCGCTGGCTTTAAACTGCGCGCCGAGTCGGTCGATGACCTTTTGCGCCTGCAACACCATCTCTTTACGCTGCACGATGCCGCCGCGCGACAGTTCGCTGCCGAGGAAAATATTTTCGGCGACGGTAAGGTTAGGCGCAAGCTGCATCTCCTGATAAATCAGAGTAATGCCTGCGCTCAGGGCATCTTTCGGCCCACGAATATGAAAGGGCTGACCGTCGATCAGAATCTCGCCGCTGGTGGCGGTATACGCACCGGCGAGAATCTTCATCAGGGTGCTTTTACCGGCGCCGTTTTCGCCCATCAGCGCGTGGATTTCACCGGGGTATACCGTCAGATCGACCCCTTTCAGCGCGTAAAATTTGCCAAACGCTTTGGCAATATTGCGCATCTCCAGAACCGGTGTCCTGCTCATGGCGGATCTCCTGCGGGGTTAGCGATATCAGCACTCCATCACAGGAAAGTAAATGCAAAATGTCAGAAGCCGTTCATATTTGTCATATTGCGATTTTTCTTCATGGAGCGTGATATGCCGCAGCACAGACGTCACTTTTTCGCCAGTGCGCGCGGGCGACTGCTGTTTTTTAATCTGCTGGTAGTGGCGGTGACGCTGATGGTGAGCGGCGTGGCGGTGCTGGGTTTTCAGCATGCGAGTCAAATACAGGAGCAGGTGCAGCAGCAAACCGTCGATGACATGACCGGCAGTATGAACCTGGCGCGCGATACGGCGAACGTGGCGACGGCGGCGGTGCGGCTGTCGCAGGTGGTCGGCGCGCTGGAGTACAAGGGCGAAGCGGAGCGGTTGCAGGAGACTCAGCGGGCGCTCAGGCATTCACTCGAACAGCTGGCGACCGCCCCGCTGGCGCAGCAGGAACCGGGGCTGGTGGCCCGCATTATTCAACGCAGCAACGAGTTGCAGACCAGCGTGGCGGGCATGTTGCAGCGCGGGCAGCGGCGGCATCTGGAACGTAATACGCTGCTGAGTTCGCTGTATCAGAATCAGAGTTACCTGCGGCATCTGCAACAGCTTGATGCGGCGCAGGATGCGGCGTTGTTCAGTCAAATGGATCGCCTGATTCGCGCCGCCATCGAAACGCCGACGCCGCGCGCCGTCATTAAACAGCTGGATGGCGTGATGCGCGCTCTGCCTGAGCAACATGCCGATCCGCTGGTGAACGTGATTCTGTCTGACTTTAACCAGGAGTTACGCAAACTTGAACCGCTCTCGGCGGCGCTGGAGCAAAGCGATCTGGCCATCAGCTGGTACATGTTCCACATCAAAGCCGCTGGTGGCGATTTTAAACAGCGACATCAATCAGTATGCGGCGCAGGTGGCGATCATCTCAGAACAGCGGGTGGCGCAAAGCCATCAGGAATTGCGCTCCGGCGCGTTGTTTATCATGACCTTCGCCCTGCTGGCGGTGGTGATTACCGGCTTTGCCGGGTGGTATATCTACCGCAACCTCGGTTCTAACCTGACGGCGATTTCGCGCGCCATGACCCGGCTGGCGCACGGCGAATCGGATGTCAGCGTCCCCGCCTTGCAGCGGCGGGACCGAGCTGGGGGAAACTGGCGCGCGCGTTTAACGTTTTTGCCCGCAATACGGCGTCGCTGGAGCGCACCTCCCGCCTGCTGAAAGAAAAGACCTCCCAGATGGAGATCGACCGAACGGAGCGTCAGGGGCTGGAAGAGGCGCTGCTGCACAGCCAGAAACTGAAAGCGGTAGGGCAACTGACGGGCGGGCTGGCGCATGATTTTAACAATCTGCTGGCGGTGATTATCGGCAGTCTGGAACTGGTCAGCCCCGACTCGCCGGATGCGCCGCGCATTACCCGCGCGCTGAAGGCCGCCGAGCGCGGGGCGCTGCTGACGCAACGCCTGCTGGCATTCTCCCGTAAACAGTCGCTGCACCCGCACTCGGTGGAACTGAAAACGCTGCTGGAAAACCTGAGCGAACTGATGCGTCACTCGCTACCGGCCACGCTGACGCTGGAGATAGAAGCCCAGTCCGCCCGCCTGGGCCGCGTGGATAGACGTCAGCCAACTGGAGAACGCGATCATCAACCTGGTGATGAACGCCCGCGATGCGATGGAAGGGCAGACAGGGACGATCAAAATCCGCACCTGGAACCAGCGGGTTACGCGCAGTGACGGACGTCGTCAGGATATGGTGGCGCTGGAGGTGATCGATCACGGTTGCGGTATGTCGCAGGAGGTGAAAGCGCAGGTGTTCGAGCCGTTCTTCACCACCAAACAGACCGGCAGCGGCAGCGGGCTTGGGTTATCGATGGTTTACGGCTTTGTGCGCCAGTCGGGCGGCCGTGTCGAAATTGAGAGCGCGCCGGGGCAGGGGACGACGGTCAGATTGCAGCTTCCCCGCGCCATCGCGCCTGCGGTGGCAAACCTGGAGCCGGTTGCGGTGCAAAGTACCGCCAGCGACGAGAAACTGGTGCTGGTACTGGAAGATGAGGCGGATGTTCGTCAGACGTTGTGCGAGCAGCTGCATCTGCTGGGGTATCTGACGCTGGAGGCCGCCAACGGCGAGCCAGGCGATGCAGATGCTGGCGTCATCCGGCGAGATTGATGTTCTTATCAGCGACTTAATGCTGCCAGGCAGCCTGAGCGGCGTGGAGGTGATCAACCATGCCCGCAAGCATTATCCCCGCCTGACGCTGCTGCTTATCAGCGGGCAGGATTTACGCCCGGCGCATAACCCCGCGCTGCCGGATGTGGCGCTACTGCGTAAACCGTTTACCCGGGCGCAGCTCGCGCAGGCGCTGCGGGCGGCGCATGTGCAGGCCTGATAAGCGTCGCGATATCACCGCGACGACAGAAAACGGCAGCGCGCCAGCGTTGCCGCGCCCTGCGCACCGTTAAACGCGGAGGACGAGGCGGCAATAAAACGTACGGCCTGATACGGCAACGGTCGGCGCAGGTATTTTTGGATCAGGGTAATTAATTGTTCGCGCGGGAAAGCCTGCATATCCATCACGCCACCACCCAAAATCACCGCATCGGGATCGAACAGATTTATGCTGGTGGCAATCGCGCGGGCGGCGCTTTCCAGCAGCGCCTGGACGAATGGCGCCTCTCCGGCGTGGACAAACAGTGCGTCCAGCGCGAAATCTCGTGGCTGTTGTTCGTACCAGCGTTTCAGCGCCAGCCCGGAACAGACCGTTTCGAGGCAACCTGGATTGCCGCAGGCACAGGTCTGCGCCATGTCGCCCTGGGGAATGTGCCCCAGTTCGCCCGCCACGCCATGCGCTCCAGTCCAGGGCGCGCCGTTCATCCACACCGCGAAGCCCATTCCCGTGCCGAGGTAGGCAGCCAGCACCTGCTGCTGTGTGAGATGGTTTTCCACGACGTCATACGACAGCTGTAAGTTCACGTCGCGGGAAAACGCGACCGGGCAGCCCAGCGCATCCTCCAGTTTTCCCGCGAGGTCATGCACTTCTTCAGGTTGCAGCGGCAAATTGGGTGTCGAAATGATGGTGCGGTTGTCTTTGCCGACCAGCGCCGGAAACCCCATCACCAGACCACGGCAGCGCGCCTCGTAGCGTGCGATCTGTTCGCTAATCATCTGCGCAATACCGGCCACCACGCCGGGCGCGATCACCTCCGCCGTACGCTGTTTCTCACAGTGCAGAGTCTCACCGGTTGCCGTTTGCAGGCAAAAACGGATATGGGTTGCCCCCCATATCCACACCCGCCACAACGCTATGCTGTTTTTGCATGAGGCAGTACCTCGTTTTTCGCCGTCAGGATCTGCGCCGTCATCACTTGCCATGCGTCGTCGATATTCTCCGCGTGGTTAAACAGCCCGGAGGTGCCGACGATAAAGACATCCGCACCTGCCGCCATTAATTTTTCGTAGGTGGCCTGATTGCAGGAGCCATCCACTTCAATTTCGTAATGCAGCCCTTCACGCTCGCGCCAGGCTTTCAGCTCGGCGATTTTATCCAGCATTTCCGGGATGAACGGCTGCCCGGCAAAGCCGGGATCGACGGTCATCACCGTCACTTTATCAGCCTTATGGATATAGTATTTCATCGCCTCAACCGGTGTTTCCGGGTTGAGAATCAGGCCCACTTTCATACCGTGGCGGCGGATTTCGTCAATCAGACGGAACGCCTGACCGTTGATGGTTTCCGGGTGCAGCGTGATGAAATCCGCACCGGCGCGCGCCAGTTGACCAATATAATCCTGCGGACGCGTCACCATCAGATGACAATCAAGAGGTTTGCTCGCCAGTTTCTTGACCTGGCTGACGAAGAAGGGGGACAGCGTCAGATTCGGCACAAAGTGGCCATCCATAATATCAATATGAAAATAGTCTGCATGGCTGTCGATAAATTCGATCTGTTCTTTAAACTTCAGCAGATCCATACACATTAAAGAGGGAGAGATTTTCATGATCATTCCTTACTTACTGATAAGACGGTCAAGGGCGACAGCCGCGATAATTAATCCGCCCATCACCACCAGCTGGTAATAGGTTTGTACCTGCAAAATATTCAGACCGTTGTTGATGGTGCCGATGATTAAGCCGCCAATTACCACCGAGAAGATGCGCCCCTTACCGCCGAAGAAGCTGGTGCCGCCAATGATGGCGCTGGCGATGGCGTAGGTTTCAAAACCCATTCCGGCTAAGGGTTCTGCGGCGCCGAGTCGCGCAGTAGAAACCACGCCCGCCAGTCCCGCGCAAATGCCGGAGATGATAAACACCACCCAGGATGTGAAACTTCACGTCAATCCCGGAATAGAACGCCGAGTTTTTGTTGCCGCCGAGCGCGTAGATGTTGCGCCCAAGCCGCATGCGGGTAGTGAGGAACCAGAGGATCACCGCGACAATCAGCGAGAAGATGACCGGTACGGGAACACCTAACACGCTGGCGGCGAAGAAGTTCACGAAGTCGAATGAGAAGCCGTATACCGAGTTGGCGTCGGAAATCACCAGCGTGATACCACGGAAAATCGCGTTAGTGCCAAGGGTGATAATGAACGGATGCAGGCCAGTCCAGTTCACCAGGCAGCCGTTAATCGCCCCCAGCGCACCGCCGACCAGCACGCCGCCAATCAGCGCCGCAAAGAACGGATCGACGCCTGCCAGCATCAGTTTGGCCGTCACCATCCCGGACAACGCCAGAATCGCCCCGACGGAGAGGTCGATACCGGCGACCAGGATGGCAAAAAATTCACCCATGCCGATCAGCACCGTTACCGAACTCTGGACAAAAATCTGGGTGATGTTGTTGGTGGTCAGAAAATATTCTGACGACAGCGAACCGAAGATGGCGACGATAATCGCCAGGATGAAGAAGGTGCCGTATTTATCCCAGAACAGCGAAAAGTTGAACGGTTTCTTCCCGTTCACGTCACCTTTTACTCTTGTGGTAATGCCCATGCCATAATCTCCTCTTCGCTCATGTCATCGCGATTGGTCAGGATTTGCGTCAGTCGTCCTTCGCAGAACACGGCGATGCGGTCGCAGACGGCGATAATTTCAGGAAGTTCAGATGACACCATCAGGATGACTTTTCCGTCGTCCGCCAACTGGCGCATCACTTTATAAATTTCGGCTTTCGCACCGACGTCGATACCACGGGTCGGCTCGTCGAAAATGATCACCTCCGGGTTACAGCACAACCATTTGGAAATCAGCACTTTCTGCTGGTTTCCGCCGGAGAGTTCGGTGATGTTCTGGTTAACGGAATGACACTTCAGCGCCAGCAGTTCGCGCTGCGCTTCGGCGGTACGCTGCTCGTCGCCTTCGTGGAACAGGCCCATCGCCCCCTTAAAGCCGCCGCTTTTCAGGCTGCGGCCGATCGCCATGTTCTGGGCGATAGAGAAATTGGGGAAGAAGCCGTTATCCCGGCGGCTTTCGGTGATGTAAGCCATCCCTTTTTTCACCGCATCCAGGGGGGAGCGCGGGGAGATGGTTTTCCCGTTCAGACGGATCTCGCCGCTTGCGCGTTTATCGACGCCGAACAGGCAATCCATCAGCTCGGTGCGCCCGGAGCCGACCAGTCCGGCGAAGCCTAAAATTTCGCCCCGGCTGACGCTAAAGGAGATATCGCGAACCTTTTTCTTGTCGCGGCTGGTGACGTTTTTCACCTCGAATACCGTATCGCGCTCGATGTTGCCGGTGCTCTCTTTCATGGCGTTAAAGCGGTTTTGCAGTTCGCGGCCAACCATCAGGCGGACGATATCGTCGTTGCTGACGTCGCTCACCATCCCGCTGCAAACGCTGCTGCCGTCTTTCATCACCGTATAGCGGTCGCAGATGCGGCGAATTTCCGCCAGCTTATGCGAGATGTAGACGATGGCGGTGCCCTCTTTGCGTAGCTGGTTCATGATCAGAAACAGGTAGTCCACCTCTTTATTGGTGAGCGAGGAGGTGGGTTCGTCCATGATGATCACTTTGGCGTTGAGCATCAGCGTCTTGGCGATTTCCAGCATTTGCTTATGGCTGATGGATAAATTCGCCACCTTTTCGTCTAAATCGACTTTTAAACCGACGCGCAGCAACATCATGGCGGCCCGTACGCGCATCTCTTTCCAGTCAATCATATTGACGCCACAGACTTTTTTCGTCAGATGACGACCAATATATAAATTCTCCAGCACGGTTAATTCATCAATCACGCTGAGTTCCTGATAAATAATGCCAATGCCGAGTTGTGCCGCTAATTTATGATCCAGCTTGTCGTAATTAACGTTATTAATCGTAATGGTGCCTTTGGTCGGTTCATGTATTCCCGACAGAACCTTCATCAACGTTGATTTACCGGCGCCATTTTCTCCTAATAATGCGTGTATTTCATAAGGATAAACCGTTAAATCAACCGATTTTAATGCGTGAACCGGACCAAAGGATTTGCCGATCCCCGCCATCGAGATATATGGCGTGACCATAATTAACCTCTTTTACACTTCATCCTTCAAGCTGCCTCTTTGTTGACTGCCTTCGCTCACTCCAGTCACTTACTTATGTAAGCTCCTGGGGATTTACTCAGTTGCCGCCTCGATGCATCTCGAATGATTTTGTGTAAGAAAAATATTGACTAAATCAGTGCCATTGCCTGATGGCGCTACGCTTATCAGGCCTACGTTCGGGTCGGCCGGATAAGACGCTTTCGCGTCGCCATCCGGCCTATTTACGGACTTACTTTGCGACCAGGATGGAGTCGACCAGCTTAAATTCCGGCGCTTTATCCAGCGGGATCACGTTGCCTGATTTCGCGGCATCAACCATCAGCCTGAGCCCTGTCGCGCCGATATCCGCAGGGTTCTGAGCGATGGTCGCCGTCATCTGTCCGGCCTCCACCATTTTGCGGGCTTCCGGGATACCGTCTGTACCCACTACCAGCACTTTTCCGCTTTTCCCGGCGTTAGCCACGGCCTGGGCGACGCCCATCGCCATGGTGTCGTTAGCGCAATAAATCGCTTTGATATTCGGGTTGCGTTGCAGCACGTTGGTGGCAACGTCTAACGCTTTGATTCGGTCCCAGTCTGCGGGTTGGCTGGCGACCAGCTTGATTTGGCTTGCTTTTTTGAAAGCCTCGGTTGCGCCATTGCGGCGCGCCTCGCCGGAGGCGTTACCGGCTTTACCTTCAATAATGGCGACTTCACCGCCCTCGGCGCCCAGTTTCTCAATAATGAACTCCGCGCCTTTGGCGCCCACGGCGACGTTATCGGTAGTGACAAACCCTTCGACGTTACCGCCCGCTTTTTTCAGGTTATCCATATCGATTTTTTCATCGAGATTGACCAGATAAATCCCTTTCTTCCACGCGCGGGCGACGGGCATCACCAGGTTTACTGAGGATAATGGCGCAAAGGCGATACCTTTGTAATTTTTATTGCTGAGATCTTCGAATAGCTGCAACTGAGACTGAAAGTCGCCTTCCGAAGGCGAGGCAAAAATATCGACGCTGACACCCAGCGTTTTTGCTTCATCTTCAATACCTTTTTTCATATCCACCCAGAATGGATTGGATAATGTTTTTAATACTACGGCATATTCGGCGGCGGCAAATGCGCTGGTGGACAACATTAAGCCCATAGCCGCACCGCTGAAATATTTCAGATATTTATTCATAGCAGTATTCTCAGTGTAGGGTGTTGCTCCCGAAAATGAGAGCAACGAGCATTTTATTTCAGCGCGCCTGGTGAAAAGAAATCAACAATTGCGCCAGTTTTTTGCATATTAATGGTTGCCTGTTCGATATTCAGTTGGGCGACGGAAACAAAAAATGCATCCAGTAGAGTGAGTTGTAATATGCGTGCGGAAGCATTGCGCCCTAATAACGGTGTTTCTGGTGCTGGCGAACAAATAATATAGTCAGCCAATTTGGCGATAGGTGAATGGTAGCTGTGGGTGATACAGATAATTTTGGCACCATTCTTTTTCGCCAGTTCAACTGCGGCTTTTACATCACTGGTGCGCCCGGAATGGGTCACCACCAACACGACATCGCCTTCTTTTAATAGCGATGCGGACATCATCATGATGTGCGCGTCCGGGTAAGTCTGGCAGCGCACGCCGATGCGTAAGAACTTATGCTGTACGTCCGCGCAGATGGCATTCGACCCGCCAGCGCCATACAAATCACGCTGCTTCGCCTGATAAAAGAAGCGTGCGGCGCGATGAATCTCATCCACGTTGACGATTGGACTGACCTTCCATAATGGTGCGTAAGGTAATGTTGAATACCTTATTCACCACATCCTGCGGCGCTTCATCAAAGGCCAGTTCGGCAGGCAATACCTGCTCAGACTGAGAAAAATAGTCTTCCAGCGCGCTGCGTAAGTTGCGAAACCGCTGAATCCCAGCAGTTTCGATACCTTAACAATCATGGCTTCAGATACCGCCAGCGCCTCTGCGACATCTTTAATGGCTGGCGCGCTACTGAGATTACCCCGGCTTGAGTAACCACTCGACGATACGGCTCTCGTTCTCCGTCATGCCTTCCTGCTTCATGCGCAGGTAAGGCGCAAGCCCGATGCCGTTTGGAAGCCCTGAATCAAATTCTGACTGACTCATTACGTTCTCTTGTCCCTTGAAATGAAGACGCCACTATATCACCACAGCAGGAACAGAAAAGATGCTGACCACTTCACAAAATAGTTAAATTTATAAAGTTTGTCATTTTGTGAATTTAATAACGTTGATAAAAATACGGAATGAAAATAAGTCAATACAAAACAATGAATTATAGTTTTTGCTTGTTCAGGTGCAGCCTGTGTAAGCATCAAGATCGGGTATTTGTCGCTCTTGCTTTGCCGAACGGAGGTGTGTAGAACAGGCCCATACAGCGGCTTTCTGTCGATTTATTGTTCTTTTAAATTCATTTAAATCACAAATATTTTTTATTCGTAAAGTTTGACCAGGGCGAGAATGAGTATGAAAAAGATAGCATTTGGCTGTGATCACGTTGGTTTTATCCTGAAACAGGATATTTTGACGCACTTAACCCAGCGCGGTATTACGGTGATTGATAAGGGAACCTGGTCGCCGGAGCGCACGGATTACCCGCATTATGCCAGCGAGGTGGCACAAGCCGTTGTCTCTGGCGAGGTTGATGGCGGTATTCTGGTGTGTGGCACCGGTGTGGGGATTTCGATAACGGCAAACAAGTTTGCCGGAGTCCGCGCCGTCGTTTGCAGCGAACCCTATTCGGCACAGCTTTCGCGCCAGCATAATGATACCAACGTGCTGGCTTTTGGCTCGCGGGTTGTTGGGCTGGAGCTGGCAAAAATGATCGTGGATGCCTGGCTGGATGCGGGGTTTGAAGGGGGGCGCCATCAAAAGCGCGTGGAGGCGATTATGGCGATAGAACAGCAGGGCAAATGAGATTCCTCCGCTACACGTCGAACAGGCCATTCGCTACCGTGAGGGGAAGATCTCTGCGAGGCTGGTTTTATGAAACGCTATTCTACGCTCATTGCTCTGGGTCTGTTGTCGCTGACGACGCTTTCCTGCGCATGCCGATATTGTTGATGACACCATCGGTAATATTCAGCAGGCGATCAATGGACGCGTATAAATCTGACAACGGGCGGGATTATGAGGATGACCGCCGTGATGAAGAGTGGCAGCGCCAGATGAGCGGACGATCGCCGCAGACAATATGACGACAGACGCCGTCAGTTTGAAGATCGGCGTCGCCAGTTGGACGATCGCCAACGCCAGCTCGATCCAAGAACGTCGTCAGCTGGAAGATGAAGAGCGCAGAATGGAAGACGAGTACGATCGTTAACCGCGCGACAATCGTAGGCCGGATAAGGCGCAATGCGCCGCCATCCGGCGTAAGGCTACTCCAGCACAATCTCCATTCCGTCATATCCGGCTTCAATGCCGCCCGGCAGGGGGTTATCCATCAGCCATACGTCGAACGAGTGGCTGATGTGGGTGAGAATGACCCGTGGGCAGTGAATCACCTCATTGAGCGCGATAACCGTGTTTACATCGCAGTGATTACGCGGCGCTTCCGCGCGTGGCGCGTGACTACAGTCGATGACGATCGTCTGCGGCTGGTTATTCAGCAGAAATTTTACTGTCTTATCCGGCAGCGCTGCGGTGTCCGACAGCCACGCGACGCGGCTGTGCGCAGATTCCAGCAGATAGCCAAACGTCAGTTTTGAATGGTTAAGCGGCAGCGGCGTTACCTGTAATCCCTGGAGATCGAAGACCACAAACGGTTCGACGGTATGGCTGAAATCAAGGATGCCGGGATGTTTAAACAGATCGTCGCAGCCCTGTTCATCCGGCGGGCCATAAACCGGGAATCGCGGCGCCCACGCCCCAGCGCAGGGGGAACAGTCCCTGAACATGATCCATATGGTAATGCGTGAGCAGAAACTGCTGAAAAAGATCCGGCGGGCCAGCGATCGGTAAGATCGTGCAGGCCCGCATCAAGCAGCGTTACCTGCGTCATTGAATTTGACGACGCCGCTACAGGGGGCCGGCGGCGATACTGCTCCTGTAAGCGTGCCCGACGGCAGGCGAGACAATCGCAGCCGTATGCTGGCCACGCCCTGTGCGCCGCCGGTTCCTGTAAGCGTAATCGTCAGGCTCATTAGTCACCTCAAAGCGCTTTGGTAAAACGAAAATGGCTTTGCGCATACCCTTCACGCAGATAAAACCGGTGCGCATCATGGCGTTCTCACGCTGGTGGACAGCTCCGTCATCTCCCGCGCCGGCCTGGCGGGCTTCTTCTTCCGCCCATGCCAAGCAACCGGCTGCCGACTTTCAGACCTCGCGCCTGCGGCATCACCACCAGTTCCTGGATCTCCCCGATCCAGTTAGCGTGATGCAGGTGGTACTGCATATGCAGGCCGATCATCCCGACAACCTGCCCGTCGCGCAGCGCCAGCTGGTAGCGTATCGTGCGATCCTGCAAATTTGAGGCAAACCCGGCGCGAAAGGCCTGGCGATCGAACTCCGCTTGTTTCAGTTCGCAGATCAGTTGATACACCGCGTCGGTATCGTCCGGCGTGGCCCGGCGTAGTTCACAGACAGGCATGGCTTTTCTCCTGGCGGCCCATTAACGTTAATAAGGTATCGACTGACTGTAGCAAACTTCCGTCATTATTGAGGATATGACAGTTAAAAGGGGCGTAACGGGCCGCGCGCGCCAGGCGAGCGGCAATCTCGGTTTCGCTTTCACGCCCGCCGCGCCCTGTAGGCGCTGGCGCAAAATATCGGGAGAGACCTGCAAACAGATGGGCAGCAGCGCTTTGCCGTAGCGGGCCTGCGCCTGCGGCAGATGGGCGCGTGAGCCGTTAACCACCACGTCAAAACCGGCGTGCAGCCACAGATCGATCTCCACGCCAACGCCGTAGTACAGGCCATTAGCGTGCCAGCTCAGCGCCAGTAAATTTTGCCCTGCCCGAGTGAAAAAACTCCTGCTCGCTCAGCGCAATATGGTTCTCGTTGCCCGCGTTAGCCGCACGCGTGATATAGCGGTGCGCAACCAGCAACTGCGTATGTTCCCGCTGGCGGAGCGCCGCCAGCAAACTGTCCCTTACCGGAGCCGGACGGCCCCATCAGCCAGATCAGTTTTCCCATAGTCAGAACACCCTTTTACCCTGACGCCAGACGTGGTCGATATGAATGTGATCGCCTTTACGGTGCGCCAGCACCAGGTCGGCGCGCCTGCCTTCGGCGATGATGCCGCGATCGTCGAGATTCAGCGCGCGCGCCGGGTTGCGTGTCACCAGGCGCATTGCCTGCGGCAGCGTAAATGTGTTGGCCTCGTCGTCCGCCACGCGGAATGCCGCGTCGAGCAGGCTGGCGGGGTAATAGTCGGAGGAGAGGATATCCAGCAACCCCAGTTCTGCCAGCTTATGCGCCGCCACGTTGCCGGAGTGCGAACCGCCGCGCACGATGTTGGGCGCGCCCATCAGTACGTTCATCCCATGCTTGCGTGACGCCTCTGCCGCCTCGAACGTGGTGGGAAATTCGGCGATCACGCTGCCAAGCTGATGCGATTCCAGCACATGATCGGGCGTTGCGTCATCGTGGGCTTGCCAGCGCGAGATGACGTTCGCGGCACATCTGCGCGATGGCGGCGCGGTTCGGCTGCGACCAGCGCGCCGCAAGCTGAAGCTGTTCCTCTTCGTAGCGGGCCATCTGCTCATCATTGAGTGAATATTTGCCCTGATAGTATTCACGGTACTTCTCGCGGTTAGCGAACTGGCGCTGACCCGGCGAGTGATCCATCAGCGAGACCAGCGTTACCGGCTCACGATCCACCAGCTTTTCGAACAGCGGCAGGGTGGTGTGATGGGGCAATTCACAGCGCAGATGCAGGCGGTGTTCGGCACGGTTAACGCCGCGTTTCTGCGTCTCTTCGACGGCATTGATCATCTTTTCCAGATTTTCCAGGCGATCGCCGCCGTCGCGGACATCGCCAATCGCAACGGCATCCAGCACGGTGGTGATACCGCTGGCGACCATCAGCGCGTCGTGGCTGCTCATGGCGGAATGGGCGGGCCAGTCCACCTTCGGGCGTGGGGTGAAGAATTTGTCGAGATTATCGGTATGCAGCTCAATTAAACCCGGCAGCAGCCAGCCGCCTTCGCCATCCAGCGCCTCGGGGTGACGGCTCTGACTTTCCGCAAAGGCGCGGATAATCCCATCCTGCATTTCCAGCGATCCCTGCACCACTTCGTCTTCCAGCACCAGCTTTACGTTGTTGATAATCATGATGTGGTTCCCATCCAGATGCAAAACGATCCGCTACGCGATCGCGTACGGTTTGATCGTGAAAAATGCCGACAATCGCCGCGCCGCGCGCTTTGGCTTCTTCAATCAGCGCGACCACGGCGGCGCTGTTTTTGGCGTCCAGTGAGGCGGTGGGTTCATCAAGCAGCAGGATCGGGTAATCGACGATAAACCCGCGCGCGATATTCACGCGCTGCTGCTCGCCGCCGGAAAAGGTGGAGGGCGCGAGATGCCATAGCCGTTCCGGGATGTTCAGGCGCGTCAGCAGATTCGCGGCTTTCGCGGCGCACGTTTCGCGGGCGACGCCCAGATCCAGCAGCGGCTGCATCACCACATCCCAGCGCGGAGATCCGGGGGATCACGCGCAGAAACTGGCTCACCCAGCCGATCGTCGAGCGACGCACTTCCAGCACCTTGCCGCGCCGGGGCCTGCACCAGATCGATCCACTCATCGTTATGACGAATGTGGATGTGCCCTTCGTCCGGCAAATAGTTGGCATATAGTGAGCGCAACAGCGTCGATTTACCGCTCCCGGAGTGGCCGTGCAGCACCACGCATTCACCGTTTTGTACCTCCAGAGAGGCGTTTTGCAGCACCGGCAGGCGCACGCCATTTTGCTGGTGCAGCACAAAGGTTTTACTGACGTTTTCTACGCGAATCATTTTGGCCTCTTAATTCTGATTGCCGGATGGCGGCTTCGCCTTATCCGGCCTACAGGTGCGCTTTTTGTAGGACGGGTAAGCGAAGCGCCACCCGGCAAAACAAAAAATCAGTTCTGCAATACCGACGACACCAGCAACTGGGTATACGGATGATGCGGATCGTCGAGCACGCGGTCGGTTAATCCACTTTCCACCACCTGACCTTGCTTCATCACCAGCAGACGGTCTGCTAACAGGCGCGCCACGCCCAAATCGTGGGGTGACAATCACCACAGCCAGATCCAGTTCCACCACCAGGCTGCGCAGCAGGTCCAGCAGCTTTGCCTGTACGGAAACGTCCAGCCCGCCGGTGGGTTCGTCCATAAACACCAGCTTCGGGTGAGTGACCAGATTGCGGGCGATCTGCAAACGCTGCTGCATCCCGCCGGAAAAGGTGGTCGGCAGGTCGTCGATGCGCGAGGCCGGAATTTCCACCTCCTCCAGCCAGCGCTTCGCCGTGGCGCGAATTTCACCATAGGACGCGCGCCGGTGGCCATCAGGCGTTCGCCGATATTGCCGCCCGCCGAGACCTGGCGGCGCAGTCCGTCCATCGGATGCTGATGCACCACGCCCCATTCCGTGCGCAGCAGGCGGCGGCGGGTCGGCTTCGCTCATGCCGTACAGTGAACGGTTCTGGTACAAAATGTCGCCGGACTGCGGCGTCAGGCGCGAGGAGATGGATTTCAGCAGGGTGGTTTTGCCGGAACCGGACTCCCCGACAATGCCCAGCACTTCACCAGGCCACAGGTCAAAAGAAACATCGCTGAAGCCTTTGCCCGGCGCGTAGAGATGGGTCAGGTTATTGACTGAAAGCAGCGGTTGCGTCATTTGCTGAGTGCCTCGCTCTGTTGGCGGCAATAATCGGTGTCGGAGCAGACAAACATCCGTTTGCCGGTGTCATCCAGCACCACTTCGTCGAGATAGCTGTGCGTTGAACCGCAGATGGCGCAGGGCTCATCCCAGGTTTGTACGGTGAACGGGTGATCGTCGAAATCGAGGCTTTCCACGCGGGTCCAGGGCGGCACGGCATAGATGCGTTTTTCGCGTCCCGCGCCGAACAGTTGCAGCGCGGGCATCATATTCATCTTCGGGTTGTCGAATTTCGGGATCGGCGACGGGTCCATGACGTAGCGGTCATTGACCTTCACCGGGTAGGCGTAGGTGGTGGCGATATGGCCGAAGCGGGCGATATCTTCGTACAGCTTCACCTGCATGGACGCCGTACTCTTCCAGCGCGTGCATGGTGCGGGTTTCGGTTTCGCGCGGTTCGATAAAACGCAGCGGTTCAGGGATCGGCACCTGGAAGATAATGATCTGATCTTCGGTCAGCGGCGTTTCCGGGATCCGGTGACGGGTCTGGATCAGCGTCGCGTCTTCGGTGCGTTCGGTGGTGTTCACGCCGGTTACACGCTTAAAGAAGTTGCGGATCGACACGGCGTTGGTGGTGTCATCCGCCCCCTGGTCGATCACTTTCAGAATGTTCCGGCTCGCCCAATCACGCTGGCGGGTAAGCTGAATGCCGCCCGTTCCCCAGCCGTAGGGCATCGGCATTTCACGCCCGCCGAACGGCACCTGATAACCGGGGGATCGCCACCGCTTTTAAAAAATAGCGCGGCGGATCATGCGTTTGGTTTGCTCGTCGAGATAAGCAAAGTTGTAGCCGGGAGAGGTTAGTCGTCACGGCGGCCTCCTGTTGCAGGCGTTTGAGCAGTTCCAGTTCAGCCTGGAAATCGACGTAGTGGGGGAGTTTGAGGTGCGAAACAAAACCCGCCGCCTCGACGTTATCCGCATGCGCCAGCACGAACTCTTCGTCCTGCGCCGGTCCCGTGACCGTTTCATCGTATTCGGGTGCCTGTAGGGCTCTTTCCACCAGCGCCATCGCCATTGCTTTACGTTCGCTCATGCCGAACACCAGTCCGTAGCCGCGGGTAAAGTTGCGGCGCGTCGTTTTCCGGTGCGACAAAACCGGTTGACCATTTCGCATTCCGTCATCAGCAATTCGCCGACGTTCACGGCAAATCCCAGCTCTTCCGGCACCGTTTCCAGCCCGACGTAGCCGCTGCGGATCTCACCGGCAAACGGGTGGTTGCGCCCGTAGCCGCGTTGCGTGGAATACGCCAGCGCCAGCAGATACCCTTCGTCGCCGCGCATCAGCTGTTGCAGGCGTGAGGAGCGCGAACAAGGGTAAACTGGCGGCGTGCGGGTGATGTCATCCGGCACGGCGCCGCTGTCTTCTTCACGCTTTGCCAGCCCCTGGTTCGCCAGCAGAGAAAAAACGTGCGGCGCGGCGTCCTGCATGGCGTCAGCGGTACGCAACGGCGGCGTTTCGCCGTTCGCCAGCAGGGTAAAATCGAGCAGGCGATGGGTGTAATCGTAGGTCGGCCCCAGCAGCTGCCCGCCGGGAATATCCTTGTAGACGGCGGAGATACGGCGCTCTAAACGCATCTCTGCGGTGTTCAGTGGCTCACTGACCGCCAGCTTTGCCAGCGTGGTGCGGTACGCGCGCAGCAGGAAAATGGCTTCGATGTTATCGCCGCTGGCCTGTTTTAAGGCGAGCGCGGCCAGTTCGCGGTCGGCGATGCCCCCTTCGGTCATCACGCGATCCACGGCCAGGTTCAACTGTTGCTCGATTTGCGCCACGCTCAGCTCGGCGAGGGTGTCGTCGCCCCGGCGTCGGTTTTCCTGCAACGCGTGGGCGTTGGCTATCGCCTTTTCGCCCCCTTTGACGGCTACGTACATCAGCACACCTCCACATGGGTGGTTCGCGGAATCGCCAGCAGTCGCTCGCCGCAGGTGAGGATGAGATCGACCCCCAACGGGAACGGGTGCGGGCGCTCAGTCAGTTCATGGATGAGGCACTCCGGCAGCTGCGGGGCAATCATGCGTTCTTCGGCGATACCCGCCCCCGGTCAGGCGCAGCATGCGTCCGCCGCTCAGACTGGCGACCTGGACGATCAGGGTGGCGCTGGTTTCCGGCGCGACGGCGCTTCCGGCGGAAAGGGCGTTTAGCTGCTCGCTGCTGATGCGTTCATCGGCGACGGCAAAGGCGGCCTGCTGCGGCTGTTCAACCAGCGGCGCGCTGGTGTGAAAGCGCAGGTTCTGACTGCAATGTCGTTGTTGATGGACGGCGCGAGCCATACCGGGGTGTCGCCGTCGACCAGAGTGAGCAATACGCTGGTGGTGGCCAGATTCAGCGGCTGCCAGCCGTGTTTCAGTGATGCAGGGCGACAATCACCCCCGGCTCGCTCATCGCCTTCAGCAGGCGACGAAAACTCTGTTGCGCGTCCTGAACGGGCAGGGTAAAGGCGGTTTGTAGGGTCATGCGTTATCTCCGCGTACCAGCGTAAAGAAGTCGACCCGGCTGGCGTTTACTTCGGCGCGGCGAGCGGTAATGTGTGCGTCGCGTTCCGCCTCCAGCGGGGCAATTAAGGTTTCCATTAAGGTCTGGAAGTGAGTGTGCTCCTGCAACAGCGCGTCGATGACGGCGCACTGCTCGGCGTGGTGTTTGTTGCGCCCCAGCAGGTAGCTGTAGCCAGCGTGCCGCTCTTAAGACGCACCACCGCACGGGTCAGCGTGGTATCTCCGGCGAAAAAGCGGTTGCCGGTGCCGCCCATGCGGGCCTGAATCTGCATCAGCCCGGTTTCCCGGGGCGCGAATCAGTTCGTATTCCGGCATGAGTTTCAGCGCCTGCATTTTCACGTTAAGCGCGTCGGCGTTGCTGTAAGCCAGCGCGCGCATCCAGCGCTGGCGAGTGGCGGTATCGAAGTGCATTCCGTCAGTGCTCCATAGTGAATTCGATCATGTCGGCGCGGGTCAGGCTGACGGAGTACTCCGTCGCGTTTTCCTCGCCGTCACGGTGGTTCAGCGTGCGCACGCACAGCAGCGGCGCCATGTTGGGAATTTCCAGCACCTTGCTCTCTTTGGCCTGCGCACGGCGGGCGCTGATGCGCGTCTGGGTGCGCTGTAACGCCAGACCGCACTGCTCGCGCAGGTAGTCATGCAGCGAACCGTGGTTAAAGCCCTGCAACAGCGGCCAGAGGGCGAGGTCGGAAAAGTAATGGTCGATCAGGCACAGGGCGATGCCCATTTACCCGGCGCAGGGTGCGCAGGTGGATGACGTTATCGCCCTCTTTGACGCTCAGCGCATCGGCGATGTGGCTGGATGCCGGGCGCAGCACCGCCAGCAGTTTTTCGCTGGTGGGATGACTGCCTTGTTCCAGTAGATTCTGGCTAAAGCGCGCCTGGGCATTGAGCGGGTAATCGAACGGGCGCATCAGCACCAGCACGCCGACGCCCTGGCGACGCTGCACCCAACCGCGCTCCACGAGCTGGTCGATGGCGCGGCGCAGCGTGTGGCGGTTCACCTCATAGCGGGCGGCAAGCTGATGTTCCGCCGGAAGGTAATCGCCGCAGCGGTAATGCTGGCGAAGCTCCTGCTCAAGTCTCGCGGCAATCTCCCTGATAGCGCGTTGGGTAACTGGTCGGATGTGTAGACAAGTGCATAGCCATCAATGCCTCGCTAATCAGATAAAGTGCTTACGCAAAACGCTGGGAGAGGAAATCCAGCAGGCTGACGGTAATGATGATTAACACCATCAGGGCGCAGGTCTGCGGGAACTGAAAGCCGCGAATCGCTTCCCACAGCGTGACGCCGATGCCGCCTGCGCCCACCATGCCGACCACCGTGGCGGAGCGGACGTTGGACTCAAAACGGTACAGCGAGTAGGAGATGAGCAGCGGCATAACCTGCGGCAGCACACCGTAGAGGATCTCTTCAATTTTGTTGGCGCCGGTGGCGCGAATGCCTTCAACCGGGCCGGGTTCAATGGCTTCCACCGCTTCGGAAAGCAGCTTGGAGAGCACGCCGGTGGTGTGGATAAACAGCGCCATGACCCCGGCAAACGGCCCGAGACCAACGGCGACCACGAACAGCATGGCGAAAACCATTTCGTTAATCGCGCGGCAGGCGTCCATCAGGCGACGCATCGGCTGGTAAATCCACCACGGCACGAGGTTATCGGCGCACATCAGGCCGCAGGGAATCGACAGAATGACCGCCAGCGCAGTGCCCCAGACGGCGATTTGCAGGGTGACGGCCATTTCACCCAGATAGTGCTGCCACTGGCTGAAGTCCGGCGGGAAGAAGTCGGCGGCGAAGGTCGCCATGTTGCCGGAATCCTGAATTAGCGTGAGCGGTGCCATTTCGGCGCCCTTCCACGAAACGACCAGGACGGCGAGAAGGATGGCCCAGCTCAGGAGCGAGAACCAGCTACGCTTTGGCGGGGCGACGGTGATGCTTTGCATGTTTAGCTCCGTGCGTCGTTTATTGCCGGATGGCAGCGCTTGCGCCTTATCTGGCCTACAGAACATCGTAGGCCCGGTAAGCGAAGCGCCACCGGGTATCAGGTTTACTGCACCGCTTTGGTGACGCTGGTCATCGCGCCCAGCGCGGCGGTCAGGCGGTCGAGATCGTCCAGCTGCGCTTTAATCGCGGAGGTTTTGCTGGTTTTTTCGCTCTCGTTCAGCCCTTTGTTGTCCTTCACGCCCTGCATTTCTTTAAACAGCGCCAGCTGGCGAATCGGCACCAGTTGCAGGTCGCTGGAGGGGCGGAATGGCGCCCAGCCCAGGCGTTCCAGCACGGTTTTCTCTTCCGCTGTTTTGCCGTAATTCATAAAGAAGTCGTACACCTTGTCCTTGGTGGTTTCGGAGAGATTTTTACGCCAGACGATCGGATCGCCCGGGATCAGCGGCGACTTCCAGACAACCTTCAGTGCTTTCAGCTTGTCCGGCGCGGAGGTTTTCAGTTTGTCGAGGTTTTCGGTGTTATTGGTCGCGACATCCACCTGCTTGTTGGCGACGGCCAGCGCGTTGGTTTCGTGGCTGGCGTTAACGGTGCGTTTGAAGTCGCTGGCGGAGATGCCGTTTTTGGCGAAGACGTAATAACCGGGGACGAGGAAGCCAGAGGTGGAGTTCGGATCGCCATTGCCGAAGGTGAGATCTTTACGTTTGGCGATCAGATCGTCCAGGTTATTGATCGGGCTGTCTTTGTTGACGATCAACACGCTCCAGTAGCCCGGCGATCCATCTGCGGCGACGGTCTGGGCAAATACCTGACCGTTAGCGCGATCCACGGCTTCCATCGCCGAGAGGTTGCCGTACCAGGCGATATCCACTTTTGTTGAAGCGCATTCCCTGAATGATGCCCGCATAGTCAGGCGCGAAGAAGGCGTTCACTTTGACGCCCAGTTTCTTTTCCATATCCTTCAGGAACGGGTCCCCACTGCGGCTTCAGGTTTTGCTGTGATTCGGTCGAAATAATGCCAAAGTTCAGTGCTTTTTCCTGTTCTTCCGCATGTGCCGGGCTTAACAAGGTGCTGATGCTGAACATGCTGGTGAACGCCAGCGCGGCAACGGCTTTGTAGCTCATTTCCATTCCTCATTGTGGGGATGTTAAGCAGCCTGCGCGTTCTGTTCGACGCGGTTCATGCTGCGGTAGAGATGGTCAAAACGATCGTTATCAAAGTGCTGGCTGCTGCCGTCATAGAACACATGCCCCTGACGCAGCGCTACAATGCGTTCGCAGTAGCGCAGGGCGTAATCCACCTGATGCAGCGTGACGACCACGGTGATGCCGTCGGTCTGGTTAATGTCGCGCAGGGTGTCCATCACAATGCGTGCCGACTCCGGGTCCAGCGAGGCGATCGGTTCATCGGCGAGGATCACTTTCGCCTGCTGCATCAATGCCCTGGCGATAGCAACGCGCTGCTGCTGTCCGCCGGAAAGCGTCGATACGCGCTGATGCGCGAAGTGCGCCATCCCGACGCGGGTCAGCGCCTGTAACGCGCGCTGCTTCTGCGCCTGGGTGAACCAGCTAAAACAGGTACGCCAGAACGGCGTGCTGCCGAGCGCGCCAATCAGCACGTTCTCCAGTACGGTCAGACGGTTCACGAGGTTGAACTGCTGGAAGATGTAGCCGGTGTGAGCGCGGCTTTTGCGGATGTCCCGCGCCAGTTTGCCCTCACGCTGTACCGTGCGGCCCAGTAGCTCGACATGGCAGCCCGGCGCTTTATCGCCGGTAATCAAACCGCTTAAGTGACGTAAAAGGGTGGATTTGCCGGAACCGGAAGGCCCAAGCAGAGCCACCATCTCACCGGAAGAGATGTTCAGATCAACCGCATGCAGCGCCTGATGCTGATTGAACGTTTTGGAGAGTTTCTCGACGCGAATAACCGTTTGCATGATGCGGCCTCCCTAAAAAAAGTGGCCCCATCGTGGCGGATTAATGTGACGTTTTAGTTAAGGGATGGTTACTTGACGATGAAGAATTGAAGGGGCTTCGATGACAGCACGGGAGGGCGCGCCTCCCGTCGGTTTACTCTGTCGGCTGCGGCTGTTTCACCACATTGATCATCCACGGTACGCCATATTGATCGGTCACTTTCCCGAAACCGTGCGCCCAGAAGGTTTCCTGCCAGTCCATTTCGATTTGTCCCTGTGCGGCCAGGTTATCAAACCAGCGTTTCCCTTCGGCGACATCCTGCGTGTCGAGCACCAGCGTAAAGCCGGAGTAACTCGCGTTACCCGACGCGACGGCGTCGCTCATCATGATGTCGCTGCCTGCAATGCGCACGTTGGCGTGGGCGATGGAGGTATCAGGGAATTGCATGCCTGACGGACAACCGTCTTCGCTGCCCTGCTCTGGCGGGGGCATTTCACCAAAGGTGATTTTATAGAGGAGTTCCGCGCCTAACGTTTTGTGGTAGTACGCGATAGCGTCGGCACAGTGACCGGCAAAAGAGATGTAGGGACTTAACGGCATAATCGTGACCTCAGGTAAGAGAAGCCAGTTAAGTGTAGTTATCGTAGGCCCGGTAAGCGAAGCGCCACCGGGCAATAAATGCCGGATGGCGGCGTAAACGCCTTACCGGGCCTGGAAAAATCAGTTCTTTTTCACGAACTCAGATTTCAGCTTCATCGGGCCAAAGCCATCGATCTTGCAATCAATGTTGTGGTCGCCTTCAACCAGACGGATGTTCTTCACTTTGGTGCCAATTTTCAGCATGGAAGAACTGCCTTTTACTTTCAGATCTTTAACAACGGTCACGCTGTCGCCGTCTGCCAGCAGGTTGCCGTTGGCATCTTTTACGATCAGCTCGTCGCTGTCCTGCGCCGGTTCTGCGTCGTTCCATTCATGGGCGCATTCCGGGCAGATGAACATGCCGTTATCTTCGTAGGTATATTCGGAGTTGCATTGTGGGCAATGGGGTAATGACATGTCGATTTCCTCAAAAAAGTCAGCAGGGGCAAAAGCGCCCAAAAAATGGCAGATTGCCGAAAAAGGCCGCAATTATACACAAAGTCCTTAACGTTGTCGGGACTACTCGCAATTTAAGGATACGACAACCTGTGGCTGGAGGTTGCCGCCAGGGAAAGAAAAATGTCATGACTATTTTTTTAAGGGAAATTGCTACGTTTTACTATTTAAGATAAGGTGAGAGGAACGACCAGACGCGTTATAAATCTTTAACCCTCTTACTTTTACACAGTAAGAGAGACAGGTGTGGTTGATAAAAATATCTCTAATATTAACAATAAGTTATTTTAATAAAATTATTTCCACACGTAATTATAAAAGCCGAAAAGCAAACAAATAAAATCATCCGGCTAAATAAAAGTAATAAAGTTTGCGTTAAGGAAAGATTTTCCATGTACACACAGACAATATATGAATTAAGCCAGGAAGCGGAAAGATTGTTGCTGCTTTCTCTGGAACATCTCCGGTTATTGCAACAACTGCCTGTGGCTTCGCTGGATGACGCCGCTCAGGAAGGTGGGGAAGGGAATGAAAATACCCGGCCTCAGCATGTTAGCGGGCGTGACGTGGAGGCTCAGCACGGCACGCTCAATAATGAGCTACGTAAAATAACGCGCCTGGAGATGGTGCTGGCGATTGTCGGGACGATGAAGGCTGGGAAGTCGACGACAATTAACGCCATTGTCGGAACCGAAGTCCTGCCCAACCGTAATCGGCCGATGACGGCGTTACCGACGCTGATTCGCCATACGCCAGGGCAGAAAGAGCCGGTGCTGCATTTTTCTCACGTCGCGCCGATTGATACGCTCATGCAAACGCTGCAACAGCGTATGCAGGCGTGCGATCGCCAGCATCTGACCCAGGTGCTGGAAATCGATAAAGACATGAATGCGCTGCTCCAGCGAATTGAAAAGGGCGTGGCTTTTGAGCGTCATTACCTGGGCGCGCAGCCCATCTTCCACTGTCTGAAAAGCCTGAACGATCTGGTGCGCTTGTCAAAAGCGCTGGGGGTCGATTTTCCTTTTGCGGCGTATGCCGCGATTGAACATATTCCGGTGATTGAGGTGGAGTTTGTGCATCTGGCGGGGCTGGAGAACTATCCGGGGCAACTGACGCTACTGGATACGCCCGGCCCTAATGAAGCCGGGCAACCGCACCTGCAAAAGATGCTTAATGAACAGCTGGCGCGCGCTTCTGCCGTACTGGCGGTGATGGATTACACCCAACTGAAATCCATTTCGGATGAAGAGGTGCGCCAGGCCATTGCGGCGGTGGGGAAATCCGTGCCGCTGTACGCACTGGTGAATAAGTTCGATCAGAAAGACCGCAACAGCGACGATGAAGAACAGGTTCGCGCGCTGATTTCCGGCACGCTGATGAATGGCAGCATTACGCCCGGGCAAATTTTTCCGGTCTCTTCCATGTGGGGATATCTGGCGAACCGCGCGCGTCACGAACTGCGGGTGCACGGGCGGCTGCCGGATCATCAGGAACAGCGCTGGGTGCAGGATTTTGCCGAGGCCGCGCTCGGCAGGCGCTGGCGGAGCGCCGATCTTGATGATATCGAACATATTCGTCATGCCGCCGATCTGCTGTGGGAAGATTCGCTATTTGAACAGCCCGTACAGCGGCTGATTCACGCCGCTTACGCCAACGCCTCACTGTATGCGCTCCGGTCGGCGTCGCATAAGTTATTGAATTACGCACAGCGCGCGCGTGAATATCTGGATTTTCGCTATCACGGGCTGACGGTGGCGCATGACGCGTTGCAGGTCAATATTTCCCGCGTCGAAGAAGATATGCGGCAGCTTCAGGTGAGCCAGGATCGCGTGAGCGATGAGGTCGGCCATGAAGTTGAACGAATGATGGAGGCGGCGAACACGTTCCTGAGCCAGCAGCAGGCCGATATTTTGCACCGCATCGCGCCGCTTTTTCGCGAAGAGAGCGTGGTGGCGTGGCTGCCGCGCGATCCGCTTTCCCCTGAGCAGGAGGCGGTGGTCGAGGGCGAAACGCTGGTGCTGCATAACGAAAGGCAGGCGCAGGTCGTTTTAAGCAAAATGCGTGCGTCATGCGAAGCGGTATTACTGGCGGCGCAGGAGAACATTAGCCGCGATCTGGCGCTGCGCTTCGAACAGCTCGAATCGACGCTAAGCCGGGTGTTAAATGACGCGATGCGGCCAATTGAGGCGCGGGTAAAAGACGATCTGAGCCAGGCGGGGTTCCGGGCGCGAATCAGCTTCCCGACGTTTCATGCCAGTATGTTTAACTTCAATACTCAACCGTTGTTTAGCGAGGCGGTCGCTCAGGAGAACCCGCCGGAAGGCGCCTCGCCTCGCGCGGGCGGCGTGCGCGACACCTTTGCGCGCTGGCTGAATCAACCGAACTGGGGATGGAATGATTATGTGGAAGCCAGGACACGCTATGTCATTGATATAACGGCATTGCATAACACTCTGATCCAGCATGTCAGCCATTTCTTCCAACAAATTCATAAAGCTTTAGATGCCCAGGTCGATGTTTCTGTTACGGCAGGTATGGCGACCTTTTTTGCCGATTTTTCGTTGTGTCTGTCGGGATTGCAGGAGAGCTTGCGCGAGAGTCTGGTGACGCGCCAGCAACATGAATCGGTTGTGAACAGACTGAGCCAACAGTTACAGCACAGTATCTCCGCCACCCGGTGGATTCATGAAGATTCCCGCCTGTTACGTGATGATATCCAGACCCTTTTTGCAGCCGAGCACTCATGACGAACGTGTTACTGGAAGGCCCGGGACGGATGCTGGAATGCATTCACCCGAAGTTTATGGTCGATCTGGTTCAGGGAGAAGAGCCGAAGCGACCTGGCGGCAACCTGCAACAGCAGCAGCGTTTTCGCGAACGCCTGACGCAAGAAATTCTGAGCCAGACGCAGCTTCGCGCCTGGGTCATGGCGGGCGTATTCAATGAGCATCTGATGATGCGTCTTAAGCTGGTGGAAAAACTGGCGGGGATGCTCGATCCCGGCCATCTGGCGCTGACGCGCATTTCCCGGCAATTGACCCTTCTGCAACAGACGGAAAGCCCCAGAGGGCAAGCTATTCCTGGCATCACGCAGCAGTTAGCGGCGCTGAGCGACGGGTTTGCCCGGCGCAGCGAACATAAAGAGAAGGCGCTGACCCGGCGTGGATTGACGGTGCAGGCGGGCGAACACAGCGAGCAGATTTTTACCCGCTGGCGCGCCGGAGCCTATGACGGCTGGTCATTGCCGGGGCGCTGTTTTGTCGCGCTGGAGGAGCTGCGCTGGGGGCCGTTTGGCGATGCCTGTCGGTTGGGCAATATGGAAGTGGTCGCGATGCTGAAAGATAATTTGCGCGCGATGGCTACCGATTATCTGGCGCACAGTATTCACGCCGCGCCCACCACGCGTCATTATTACCATCAGTGGCTTCATTCGCCCGCCGTGGCCGGCGCGGGGGAGCACAATGACATGTTGAGCTGGATTGGCGACTGGTGCGATCCCGATAAACATCCGGTGTGCTGGTCAGTGACCCAGCGCTGGCAGACGGTGGCGTTGGGGATGCCAAGGCTGTGTTCGGCACAGCGCCTGGTGGATGCGATGATTGAGGAGATTTTTGCGCCGTCCCCTCTCGTGGGCTGAGAGGGGACGTATGACGTTTAGTGATGGAGGGATTCCGTTGGGTTTGCCTCCGCGTTGCCCGGCGCCGGGACGTTGCCGAAACGTTTTGCATACAGGGCGGTGATAATCGGAACCAGAATCGCCGTCACAATCACGCTGGCGGCGACCAGCGCCGTGGCGGACGCGGCGACGGGTTCAAACGCCGGGTTAATCTGCGCGATGATCACCGGGTTTGCTACCGCAGCGCCTGCCGCAGAGGAGGCCGCGACGCCCGCAGTGCCGTTACCGCCGCCAATGACGCGGTCTGCGATAATCAACGGGATACCGGTAATAATGATAACCGCGACACCCAGCAGGATGCCCAGCAGGCCGGTATCGACAATCACGCTCAGGTTAATGGTGTTACCCAGCGCAAAGCCGAAGAACGGGATCAGCACCGGCGTAGCTTTGCTGAAGAACGCGCGCAGGTCGTGGTCCAGGTTGCCTAATGTGAAGCCAATCAGGAACGGCAGCACGGCGCCGACAAAGTGATGCGGTTCGAAGGAGGCGAGGCCTGCGGAACCCAGAATCACCATCGTCATCAGCGGGCCAGATTCCAGAGACATCAGGACGAACGCGCCGGACTCTTCTTTGGTGCCGTACTGGTTCATCAGGCTGGCGTACAGGCCGCCGTTGGTCATGTCCATTGCGGAGACGATCGCCAGTACGGACAAACCGGCGAAGAAGCCGGTTTGAATACCGGTATCCGGGATAAACGAGGCGGCAATCATCGCGACCACCCACGCCACGGCTATTTTAGTAATAACCAGCGTACCCGATTTACGTAATACCGTCCCGGTAGCGCGCAAATCAATCGAGGCGCCAATACAGAAGAACCAGACGGCCAGAATCGGCACGGTGCCGCTGATCATGCCTTTTGTAAATGAACCAAAATAGGCGCCGGTATCCGGGGCCAGGGTATTTAAAATTGCGCCGAGCAGCAGAGGGATCAACATCATCCCGCCAGGGATGCGTTCAATCGTGGCTTTAATTTTCATAAAAGTCCTCACATCTTGTCGCGCGGAACTAACGGACAAGTCGATAAATATTATTTGATTTCAATTTGTTATTTCACAAAAGAGAACGGCGGTAAACCCTCTTTCTCCCTGCGTGATACATAATCGAATGTGGCATACGTCTGTTTGTCACAATCCTCAGGGATGTTGCGTCGGGTGTTATCTTGCATTCAGTGGAATATTGATTCAATCAAAATAAAACACTGTTTTAGTTATCTTCATCACATATTTTGCGTAAAGGCCAGGGAACGCGATGATTATTAAAAATGCTGTAAATTGTTTGTGAAGAGTTATGGCGGATTTTTTGCTAGCAGCATAATAGTGACGGACGTGATATTTCGAAAAGAATAACGAAATCGCCTCTCATTTATTGTCAATAATGCGCTTTGCTGACAATGTAAAAATACAGATAAAAATGCCCTTATTTACGCTCGCTGACGAAACGGCAATATATGTGTGAAGTTGATCACAAATTTAAACACTGGTAGGGTAAAGAGGTCATTAACCGCCCAATCAGGCGTCAACAGGTTCGGTTGTACAGACCTTGACCAGTCAGTGTAAGTAAACCTGCTACGCTTGTTCTACGAGGAATTGTGCCCGCACGATTCCAACGCTCGACGGTGACGTTAGCGCTTTGTGCGCCAATGAATGCAGTATGTAGCGAGACAGGGCTTAGTCTACGAGGACAGCTATGCTGAAAAAGGAAAAAAGTAAAACCGATTACGCTTCGCGATGTGACCATTATTGATGATGGTAAACTGCGTAAAGCGATTACCGCAGCCTCGCTGGGTAATGCGATGGAGTGGTTTGATTTTGGTGTTTATGGGTTTGTCGCCTACGCGTTAGGTAAAGTGTTTTTCCCGGGGGCTGACCCCAGCGTGCAGATGATTGCCGCACTTGCCACCTTCTCCGTTCCCTTCCTGATTCGACCGCTTGGCGGCTTATTCTTCGGTATGCTCGGCGATAAATATGGTCGCCAGAAGATTCTTGCCATCACGATTGTGATTATGTCGATCAGTACGTTCTGTATCGGGTTGATCCCCTCTTATGCCTCTATCGGCATCTGGGCGCCGATACTGCTGCTGCTGTGTAAGATGGCGCAGGGCTTCTCGGTCGGCGGCGAATATACCGGCGCGTCGATCTTTGTCGCCGAATACTCGCCAGACCGTAAACGCGGCTTTATGGGAAGCTGGCTGGACTTCGGCTCCATTGCGGGCTTCGTGCTGGGCGCGGGCGTGGTGGTGCTGATCTCCACCGTTGTCGGCGAGGAGAACTTCCTCGACTGGGGCTGGCGTATTCCGTTCTTCATCGCACTGCCGCTAGGGATCATTGGTCTTTATCTGCGCCATGCGCTGGAAGAGACCCCGGCCTTCCAGCAGCATGTGGATAAGCTGGAGCAGGGCGATCGCGAAGGTTTGCAGGAAGGGCCAAAAGTCTCCTTTAAAGAGATTGCAACCAAACACTGGCGCAGCCTGCTGGCGTGTATCGGCCTGGTGATTGCCACCAACGTGACCTACTACATGCTGCTCACCTATATGCCGAGCTACCTGTCGCATAACCTGCACTACTCGGAAGACCACGGCGTGCTGATTATTATCGCCATCATGATCGGGATGCTGTTTGTGCAGCCGGTGATGGGGCTGCTCAGTGACCGTTTCGGTCGCCGTCCGTTTGTGATTATGGGCAGTATCGCGCTGTTTGCGCTGGCTATTCCGGCCTTTATTCTGATCAACAGTAATGTTATCGGCCTGATTTTTGCCGGTCTGCTGATGCTGGCGGTGATCCTGAACTGCTTTACCGGGGTGATGGCCTCTTCTCTGCCAGCGATGTTCCCGACGCACATTCGTTACAGCGCGCTGGCGGCGGCGTTTAATATCTCGGTGCTGATTGCGGGTCTGACGCCGACCCTGGCCGCCTGGCTGGTGGAAAGCTCGCAGAACCTGATGATGCCTGCCTATTACCTGATGGCGATTGCGGTCGTCGGTTTTATTACCGGTATTACCATGAAAGAGACCGCCAACCGTCCGCTGAAAGGGGCGACGCCAGCGGCCTCGGATATCCAGGAAGCGAAAGAAATCCTTGGCGAGCACTACGATAATATCGAGCAGAAAATCGAAGATATCGATCAGGAGATTGAGGAGTTGCAGGCTAAACGTTCGCGGTTAGTGCAGCAGCATCCGCGTATTGACGAGTAAGCTTTAGCGCACCGCCTGATGGCGCTGCGCTTATCAGGCCTACAGACGGCGCAACACCTTTGCCTGATGGCGCTACGCTTATCAGGCCTACAGACTGCGTTTATCAGGTCGACAAATCTTAATGTTCGCTTAATCTTCGTCAGGCATACTCTCCTCCAGACCATCGGAGGAGAGTGTGATGAAAACGCGAATGTATGAAAGTCTGACAACCCTGTTCAGTATGCTGATTGTCAGCAGTTTCCTGTATGTCTGGGTCACGACTTACTGATCTCTTTTCAACAGCACCCACGCGCGGGTTCCCGTCGTTCCCACACGGTTTTGCAAAAAGAATTGCCCGTGGTGCAGCTGCGTGATGCGGGAGACGATGCTCAATCCCAGCCCGATACCGCCATAGCGGCTGTCCATGCGGACAAACGCTTCACTTAACTCCCCGCATTTACTTTCATCAATTCCCGGCCCTTCGTCTTCGACGGCCATCATCGCGTCGCTTTCCGCATTATTGAGGATAATGGTGATGGTTGACCCTTTCGGACTGTAGCGGTGCGCATTTTCCACGAGATTACGCAACAGCATACGCAGTAGCGTGGCATCGCCGCGCACGGTGGCGTCTGCTGTGCTTTCCGGCAGTTGCAGCGTCTGCTGGCGTGTTTCCAGCATGGTGTTCAGTTCATCGTAAGAGGGTAGGATCACGTCATCCAGCAGCTTCACCGACTGGTAATTACCGGATGAGAACGACTGCCCTACACGCGCTAATTGCAGCAGTTGCGAAACGCTGTCCATCATTTGATCAAGACGCGCAATCAACGGCGTGACGTTAACGTTGTGCGCTTTTGCCAGCAGTTCCAGATGCAGGCGCACGCCCGCCAGCGGCGTGCGTAGCTCGTGGGCGACGTCGGCGGTGAACAGGCGTTCATTCTCCAGCGTCGTCGTCAGGCGAGTGACCAGTTGGTTAAGCGCCGAGACGACGGCTTCAATTTCAATCGTCGAGCTGTGAATGTCGATGGGCGTCAGGTTATCGGCCGTGCGGGCTTCCAGCTCTTTTTGCAGGTCGGCAAGCGGGCGGGTGATGCGCCGGACGGCCTGATAGCAGATCAGCAGCGTCAGGCTGACCATAAACACGGCGGGAACGATCAGGCTGGCGACCGCTTCGCGAACCTCATGCCTGATGTGCCGATCGTTATTCCTGTCCTCCAGCAGCGGCCTGCTCGAAAAGCTCAATCTGCTCGGTGCTCTCGTGCCATAGCCAGAAGGTGCTGATCAGTTGCAGCACCAGCAGGATAGAGCCAATGGTCAGCATCAGACGCTGACGAAGGGTCATCGGTCTGTGCAGAAAACGCGTAAGGTTCACTTAGTTTTCCTCAACGGCAACCAGCATATAACCAAACCCGCGCACCGTGCGGATACGTGATTTCCCCACTTTGTCGCGCAGGTTGTGAATATGCACTTCCAGGGTATTGGTTGACGGTTCGTTATCCCAGTTATAGATGTCGTTATACAAGATTTCACGGTGTACCGGGCTGCCTGCTTTGAGCATCAGCCGCGACAGCAGCGCATACTCTTTGGGCGTTAAGATAAGCTCTTGCCCGGCCAGCCACACCTGACGACGCCCCAGATTCAGCATCAGATTGCCGACGGTCAATTCGCTTTCACCCTGATTGTGATGACGGCGCAGCAGCGCGCGAATACGCGCATGTAACTCCTCCAGCGCAAACGGCTTCACCAGATAATCATCCGCCCCGACATCCAGCCCGGTGATGCGGTCGTTGAGCGTGTCGCGGGCGGTGAGGATCAATACCGGAAGGGTGTATTTTTTCTGTCTTATTCGCGTCAGAAAATGCAGACCGTCCTCATCAGGCAACCCAAGATCCAGCACGACCAGGCTGTAATGACCCGTCTCCAGACAGTGTTCCGCCGCCCGGGCGGTAGAAACGCCGTCGCAGGCGTAACCCTCCGTTTGTGCAGCAAGTATCAGTCCCTGTAATAACAGCGTATCGTCTTCAACAATCAGAATTTTCATTCAGTTAGCCTCCTGCAAGGTTGCAGAATATCGTCTGCGGCCTGGTAGTTCCTGGTCTGTACGCCCGTTAATCCGAGCATGGTTGAGAAAAGATTGTCCTGCGAGAAATCCTCCTGGGCTGCCCGCTTTTGCAAACATGTCAGGTCTGTCCGGTAACGTTTCTGATAATCCTCCGAGAGCCAGAGGAGCATCGGGATATGCTTTTGCGCATCCGGCGCAATGGCGTATGGCAGCCCATGCAAATAGACGCCATTTTCTCCTAAAGATTCACCGTGGTCGGAAAGATAGACCAGGCTGGTGGTGAATTTATCCTGATGCGCTTTTAATATATTGATTGCCTTATCAACAATATAGTCCACGTACAGTACGGTATTATCGTAAGTATTCACTAACTGTTGCTGTGAACAGGTCTGAATTTCATTGGTGTCGCAGGTCGGGGTAAATTGCGCAAACTGCGGCGGATAACGGTGATAATAGGTCGGGCCGTGGCTGCCGATGGTGTGCAGCACAATGACGCCGTCGCCCTGGAGTTTATTGATGTATTCCTCCAGCCCGTGAAAGAGCACTTCGTCGTAACATTCGCCGTTGATGCACTGACCCGGCAATTTCAGCGCGGTCATATCCTGATGCGGCACGCGATCGCAGGCGCCTTTACAGCCGCCGTCGTTATCGTTCCACAGCACGCTAACTCCGGCTCGCTGAATGATGTCCAGCAACCCTTCCTGATGGTGCGCCAGCCCTTCGTTGTAGTGTTTACGCGGCATACCGGAAAACATGCAGGGAACCGAGATCGCCGTTGCGGTGCCGCAGGAGGTGGTGTGCGGGAAGTAGACCACATTATCCTGCGCCAGACGCGGGTTGGTTTGCCGTGAATAGCCAGACAGCGAGAAGTTATCCCCACGCGAGGTTTCGCCGACGATCAGGATGGTCAGATTATGTCGTTTTTCTTTCAGCATCGCGGGATTGCGATGCGCATCTTCGCCAATGCGTACCAAAGGCAGGTTGGCGAGTCGCTCATGTGAATACCACGACCAACTGGCGACCAGGCTGTTCGACGGGCTGAGAGACTTGATCAGCTCTTTGTTATTGCGAAAAAGCGAGGCGTAATCTTTGTAGAAGCAGGCGGCGACCAGCACGATCAGCAGAAGCGAAGCCAGCACGTTGAGGGCGCGATACGCGCCGCTGCGTAATGTCAGAGAGGTCGGTTTGATTTTGATGCTACAGGCGATTACCGCCGCCAGAAAGGCCGCTTAATCCCAGCGTAAGCGCCATTTGCGGCGTGACCAGCGCGAACGTTTCTGCCGGTGTGGTATCCATCATGTTGGCGATCATGGAGCGGTCCATGACGATGCCGTAGGTCATGATGAAGTATTGCGCGGCGGCGCCCGTCAGAATAAAGAGGCAGGCCAGCAGGCGGTTAAGCCACAGGAACGACGCCAGCGTCAGTACGATATTGATGACGCTAAACGCGACAAGCGGCATGGATAAAAACACCAGCACGTTGTGCATTGAATCCAGCGGCAGGGCTTGCATCACCTGCTTGTAGAAAGCGATGTTCAAACAGACGGCGATGTAGAATGAAAGGAGTAACAGCCAGGTAATGTGTCCGAGGGTCGGTCTTTTTAAAACGCGCTTCAGCATTATGGTATGTCCATCAACTAAGTGCGCCAATCCTCGCAAAGCAACATTAAGCCAACCTTAATTTTTTAAGGTTGTGGGGCGACCTGCGATCGTCGCCACAGGACTGATAAACGTAGCGCCATCGGGGGGTAAACGGCGTATCCGCCATGCTGTAAATAAAGGGAAAAACGGCCCGACAGGATCGCCGGGCCGGGCAGGTTATTTCGCGCAGTTCGCGCACTGTTTGCTGACAATCTGCTGGAAGAAATCGTTGCCTTTGTCATCCACCAGGATAAACGCCGGGAAGTCTTCCACTTCGATTTTCCAGATCGCTTCCATCCCCAGTTCCGGGTACTCCACGCACTCCAGATGCTTGATACTCTGCTGCGCCAGCACCGCAGCCGGGCCGCCAATGCTGCCCAGATAGAAGCCGCCGTATTTGTGGCAGGCGTCGGTGACCTGCTGGCTACGGTTGCCTTTCGCCAGCATGATCATGCTGCCGCCGTGAGATTGCAGCAGGTCAACGTAGGAGTCCATGCGTCCTGCGGTGGTTGGCCCCAGGGAGCCGGACGGGTATCCTGCTGGCGTTTTCGCCGGGCCTGCGTAGTAGATAGGGTGATCTTTAATGTACTGCGGCAGACCTTCGCCGGATTCGATGCGCTCTTTCAGCTTCGCATGGGCGATATCGCGACCGACGATGATGGTGCCGCTCAGCGACAGGCGGGTTGATACCGGGTACTGTGAAAGCTGGGCGAGGATCTCTTTCATCGGCCGGTTGAGGTCAACTTTCACCACTTCGCCTTCACCGGCCTGACGCAGGGATTCCGGGATGTACTGCGCGGGATTGTGTTCCAGTTTTTCGATCCAGATCCCTTCACGGTTGATTTTGGCTTTGATGTTGCGGTCAGCCGAGCAGGAGACGCCCATGCCGACCGGGCAGGACGCGCCGTGACGCGGCAGGCGGATTACCCGGATATCGTGCGCGAAGTATTTACCGCCAAACTGTGCGCCGAGGCCGAGATTCTGCGCCTCTTCCAGCAGTTCCTGTTCCAGTTGAATATCGCGGAAGGCCTGGCCGTGTTCGTTACCTTCAGTCGGCAGACCGTCGTAATAATGCGCACTGGCCAGCTTCACGGTTTTCAGCGTGCTTTCCGCCGATGTCCCGCCAATCACAAACGCGATGTGGTACGGCGGGCAGGCTGCGGTGCCCAGGGTACGCATTTTCTCAACGAGGAAGTTTTTCAGCTTGCCGGGCGTCAGCAGCGCTTTGGTTTCCTGATACAGATAGGTTTTGTTCGCCGAGCCGCCGCCTTTTGCCACGCAGAGGAACTTGTATTCGTCGCCATCAACCGTGTAGAGGTCGATTTGCGCGGGCAGGTTGGTGCCGGTGTTGACCTCTTTGTACATATCCAGCGCGGCGTTCTGCGAATAGCGCAGGTTGTCTTCGATATAGGTGTTGAACACGCCTTTGGAGAGCGCGGCTTCATCGCCACCGCCCGTCCAGACGCGCTGGCCCTTTTTACCGACGATAATCGCCGTGCCGGTATCCTGGCAGGTCGGCAGAACGCCTTTAGCGGCAATTTCGGAGTTTGCGTAAAAAATTGCAGCGCGACGTACTTATCGTTTTCGCTGGCTTCGGGGTCATGGAGAATGGAGGCGACTTGTTGCTGGTGCTCCGGGCGGAGCATAAAGGAGGCATCGTGGAAGGCTTGCTGGGCCAGGAGCGTCAGGGCCTGTGGCTCAACCTTCAGTATCGACTCTCCTTCAAATTCGCCAACGCTAACGTGATCCGGAGGTCAGGAGATAATACTCCGTTTTGTCTTCCCCCATCGGGAAAGGCGCCTGATATATAAATTCTTTATTCGACATATGCTTCCAGCCTTTTTAATTATCCTGAATTATTTGAATTGTATAGATGGTGTGCCGCGCGATAACGGGCGGCACGCAAGGTGCTGTTACAGGAACCCGTACATGGCGGCGAAGATCCAGCCAAATACACAGGAGACGCTTACGCCAATCAAACCGGGCAGAATAAAGCTGTGGTTAATGACGAAGCGACCAATGTGGGTGGTGCCGGAACGGTCGAACTGAATCGCGGCCAGATCGCTCGGGTAGGTCGGCAGAATGTAGTAGCCATAGCACGCTGGTGCTGACGCCACGATGTAAGCCGGGTCTACGCCGATAGCCAGTGCCAACGGAACAATCGCCGCCAGCGCCGCCGCCTGGGAGTTTACAAACTTGGAGACCAGCAGCAGAACAATCGCATAGGCCCACGGATACTCTTTCACCATTTCGCCCAGCACGCTTTCGATTTCAGTCATGTGCGCGCCGAACATGGTTTCCGCCATCCAGGCAATACCGTACACCGCCACAATCGCGATCATACCTGAACGGAAGACTTCATTTTTTGAGATAGAAGCAGGATTGGTTTTTGTCAGGATAATAATCAGCGCGCCGGTCAGCAGCATGAACATCTGAATGACCAGTACCATCGACAGCGGTTTGCCGCCGAAGACCGGACGCAGTTCAGAGAAGGCGCCTAACAGAGCGACAACGGCGATGGCCGACAGGAAGATCCACATGGCCAGCCAGTTGCTTTTCGGCAGTTTTTTATCCAGCAGCGTGGCGGTGTCGCCATACACGTAGTGGTAGTTTTCCGGGACGGAGATGAACTTCTGGAACTCTTCGTCTTTATCCAGATCTTTACCACGGAACCAACTGAAAATACCGATAGCCAGGATACCCAGCAGGGTCGATGGAATGGTGATGGAGAGCAGGTCAAGGAATTCCAGATGCTTACCGTTAAAGGTGAAGTTACCCAACATCGCGACCAGCGAAACGACCGCTACAGAAACCGGGCTGGCGATGATCCCCATCTGCGCGCCGATAGAACTGGCTGCCATAGGACGTTCCGGGCGAATATTGTTCTTAATCGCGACGTCGTAGATGATGGGCAGAATGGTGTACCACCACATGGCCCGTACCGCACAGGATGGTCAGCGTGCAGGTTACAAACGGGGCAACGATGGAGACGTATTTGGGGTTGCGACGCAGCAGCTTCTCGGCAATCTGCAACATCACATCCAGGCCGCCGGAGGCCTGTAGCGTGGCGGAGGCGGCGACCACGGCGATGATCACCAGCATCACGTCGACGGGCGGTTTACCCGGCTGGAGGTGGAAAACAAAGACCAGAATGACCAGACCGATACCGCCTAATAAACCCAGCGCGATACCGCCTTTTCTGGCGCCATAAAACAAACACACTAATATTATGATAAGTTGTATACTAAATAACATTTATCTACCCTCGCGATAAACCTGTTTAATTTTTGATAAATAGATCACAGTCATGTTCTGTTTTTTGTGAATTGTCCTCAGAGCCTGACGAATATTCGCTTTGTCTGTATTGATGATTAATCTCTAAAAATGAAATAAGAATTTTTCAGTAAATCATGAGTCATTCTTGGCTTCTGTTTATGGCGTATTCAGAGAACGAAGCTCCCTGGCGATGGGCTGGTTGACAAAGAAGAGCAGGGCAGGTTGTGTGTTTTGTATTCTATGTCACTGAATTTCAGGAACATATCGTCTGCTCACAAAAATAGCGTTATTTTAATTTTTTTATGTGTCCGGTGAATCCCAGACTACTCCTTTATAGTTAAAAATACACACTCTACGAGTCACATAATACTTAATTAACTTTTGTTACCGTTTTTGAAATTAAAAACAACGTGACGCTTCTGAATAATAAGCTGATGAATTAAAACATATTTGTGTTCATATTTGATCTGGCACAAATTCTCTATTTTTGAGGGTGTAACTTGTGCCTTTGTTATTTTTCATTATTGTAATAATTGTTACCTTTATATAACGCATAATGCGAAGCGGCTTCTTTTCTACTGGCAATATTGCTTAAGTAAAGAATAATGTTCGGCCTGAATACGATAACGGTAAACCGGTCTGCCGGTCACGCCATAATGGATGCTGGTAAACAGAATATGGCAATTGACCAGCCAGATAAGATATTTACGGCAGGAAACGCGGGAAATATTGACCTCATTCGCCAGCTCGTCAGTTGAAAATTCCTGGTCCTGGTGCGCATCGATCCACTGACACAGGGTGCGCAGCGTTTGCGGCGTCAGCCCTTTAGGCAGGCGTCGGGTATCCGGCTCATTGGATGCACTGCCGTGAATCAGCCGATCCAGCTCTGATTGTTCATAATACTGGTGCTTCTCCATCGCCGTTTTCTTTTGCAGCCAGCCGGTCAGCGCCTCTTCAAAGCGGGAAGCCTGAAACGGTTTGATCAAATAATCGACCACGCCGTAATGGAGCGAATCTTTGATGGTGGTGGCGTCGGCGGCGGAGGAGATAACGATGACGTCACATTTGCATCCGGCGCTGTGCAGGACGGGCAGCAGGTCCAGCCCGTTCTCCTTCTGCATGTAAATATCCAGTAAAATCAGATCAATATGGTTTTTCGCCATCGAAGATAAACGCTTTTGCTTTCTCCAGCGTAGACGCGGTGCCGCAGCAGTGAAAGCCAGCGATCTGCGCAACATAGCGGCGGTTTAACTCTGCTACCATCGCATCGTCATCGACAATTAAAACATTGATCATATGCTGGTCCTCTCCCCGTCCCAGGGTATTTGAACAAAAAATTGTGTGAAGATCCCGGGTTCCGATTCGACGGTAATATTGCCGCCGATACTCTCAACTTGCTGTTTTACTATCGCCAGACCGACGCCACGCTCCGTTCCTTTTGACGAGACGCCTTTGTCAAAAATTTGCTCTATGCGTTCGGGGTCAATTCCCGGCCCGTCATCGTTGACTTCACAATGCAGCCAGCCATGCCGATAATGCAAGGATACGCTGATTTCACCGCCGGGTTGTTGACCTAGCGCCTCCAGCGCGTTTTCAATTAAATTGCCCAGAATGGTAATCAATACGGTGATTTGATCTTCATTACGGCTGTCCGGTAATCGACTTTCATTGCTAATCACCAGGCTGTGCCCTAAATCGGAGGTGCGATTAATCTTACTGAGCAAAAAGCCTGCGATAACGGGCGACTTTATTTTCCCCAACAGTGAGCCGATCTCTTCCTGATAGTTATTAGCCGTCTTAATAATATAATCTTCAAGCTGCTTATAACTCTTCAGATGCAATAATCCCAGAATGACATGTAATTTGTTCATAAATTCGTGGGATCGTTCACGGAGTGCATCCGCGTAGTTGACCATTCCGTCCAGACGCTGCATGAGCTGGCGGACTTCTGTTTTGTCCCTGAACGTGGAGATCGCGCCGATGATTTTTCCATTGCTGCGTACCGGAACGGTGTTGATAAGCAGCAGACGATCTTTAACGGTAATCTCTTCATCCCGGCGCGGCGTACCGTCGCGGAGCACGTCGTTCAGATTCACTACCTGCGACCAGGCGTGGCTAAGCGAGGATAAGTGCGCGTCATCCTGCGATTTGCGGTAATCGAGAAGTTCCTGCGCCGCCTGGTTGATTAACGTCACCTCGCCGCCGTCGTCAACGGCGACCACCCCCTCTTTGATGGATTGCAGCATCGCCTGGCGCTGCTCAAACAGCGCGGAAATTTCATACGGCTCCAGGCCGAACAGGATGCGTTTGAGCACCTTCACCAGCACGTAAGTGCCCAGCAGCCCCACCAGCGCGCCGAACAGAATCGACCAGATGATGCTCCAGCGGCTGTTGTTGATCTGCTCCGTTACTCTGCTGAGCTCAAGGCCAATCGCCACGACGCCGATCTGCTGATGATTGTCGTCATAAATGGGCGTGAAAACCCGCAGCGCTTTGGCAAGAAAACCGCGATTGATGGCGACATTTTCATGCCCCTGTAGCGCCAGCAGGATGTCGTCGCCTTTAAACGGCTGGCCGATTCGCTGCGCTTCCGGGTGCGAATAGCGAATGCTCTTCATATCGGTAATCACGATAAATAACATATCGTTGCGTTTGCGAACTGCCTCGGCGATCGCCTGAATGCCGCTCTCTGTCGGCTTTTGCTTCATACGCTGGCGAATTTCCGGGGAGTCCGCCAGCGTACGGGCGACCGCCAGCGCTTTGTCTGCCAGCGCGTCGCGCGTCATGTGGCTGATCTGTGAGAAATAAATCAGATGGACGACGAGCAGCACGGAGAACAACACGGCGCTGACCATCAATATCACGGTCGTGCCGAGTTTCATCTGGCGTTTTCGTCCAGCGCGGCGTTGCAGAGAATGTTTCATCGCGATCCTGAGATTACACATTGTGTGGGTATTATCCCTGATGGGACGGGTAATTCAAAGGAGGTAGGGAAAGACAGGGGCATAAGCACGCTACCGCCCGGCAAACAGGTTAACAACCCGCCGCAATATAATCACCGTTCGCACTGATGGGGATCACCGTCAGAAACAGAATGAGGGCAAACAGTACCAGCGCCAGCCCGCCGATGATGCGGATAACCGGCCCCAGCCAGCGCAGGGGGGCATGGTTCCCGGCAAACAGCGCCTGGGTCTGGTTGCGTGCGTAACGTACCGCCAGCGACAGCCCCATAATCGACAGCGCCGTGCCGAAGGACATGGTCATGACGGCGGCAATCCCCCAACTGACAATACCGAGCGCGTTGGAGAACAGTAAAATCATGATTGCCCCGCTACAGGGGCGGGCGCCTGTCGCCAGAATCACGCCGAGGCGTGTTTTCCAGTTGCCGTCGGTGAGTTCTGCGCCCACGCCGTGATGCCCGCAGCCACAGTGTTCGTCGTGGCTGTGCGGCAGAGAGAAACGCGAGAAAATGGGCTTTGGACGCAGGGTTTTTAACGCCTGGTAGATGATAAATAGCCCGAACGCGCCAATCAGGACGGCGCTGATTTTCTCGACGTACCAGCGGCTGGTGCTGAGATCGCCGGCGGCCAGGTTGAAGCCGACCGCCAGAATAAACACGAACAGTATGGCGCTGACGCCCTGCATCAGGCTGCCAATAAAGGGCACGACCCGCGCGGCAAGCAGGCTCTCTTTCGTCGTGCTCAGCCAGGTGGTGACGATAAATTTCCCATGCCCCGGCCCAATCGCATGCAGTACGCCATAGAAGAACGCGCCGGTCAGCAGCCATAGCCCGCCGGTGTACTGGTGGTTATTGAGTTGCAGCAAATACATGACCAGATAGCGGTGCAGGGTGATCTGGGCGGCGAGACACCACTGGATAAACGCTTCCCAATGGCTGTGCACGGTGAAACCTGCCCACAGCAGCGTCAACATCAGGAGTCCTGCCAGCGGTAAACGCAGGGAGGGAAGCTGTTTTGGTGCGATCATGATTCCGCCTGGTAATGAGTTTTGCGGAAAGTATAGCCTGAGGAAAGCGATTCTCCGCAGAATTGTCTGCCGGATAAGGCGAAGCCGTTATCCGGCATTTTCCGGTTAAGGCGCGAGGAAGATCTGCGGTCCGCCGCTTGTCGGGTGTGTTCCGACGTGAACTTCCGCGCCGTACCAGCGGGTTAGCGTACCGGCTTGCAGAACCTCGGCGGGTGCGCCTTCGGCAACGATGTTGCCGCCATGCAGCAGCACGATTCGATCCGCCCACAGGGCCGCCAGGTTGAGATCGTGCAGCACGATGCAAACATGCAGATGGCCCTTACGGGTCAGCGTTTTCAGCAACCGCAGTAAATGCTGCTGATGGAACAGATCCAGCGCGGAGGTGGGCTCATCAAGAAAAAGCCAGCCGCGTGGGGAGCCGTCGCACCATAGCTGCGCCAGCGCGCGCGCCAGCTGTACGCGCTGCTGTTCGCCGCCGGACAAGGAAGCGTAGCGTCTTCCCGCCAGCGGCAAACATTCCGTAAGCTGCATCACCTGATGGATCACCGCCGCTTCGGGCTGCTGCGTCCAGGGCATTCGCCCCATGCCGATTACGGCCTCAACGGGCCAGTCGAACCCCATTCGCGTTTGCTGAAGCATGACCGCGCGGTAGCGGGACAGCGTCTGCGCAGGCCATTGCTCAAGCGGTTTGCCGGCCAGCAGGCAACGTCCGTCTGCCGGAGTGAGATAACCGGTGAGCAGCCTTAACAGCGTCGATTTCCCGGCACCGTTGGGGCCAATTAATGCCAGCAGTTCTCCCTGGGTCAGGGAGAGCGAGATATCGCGAATAATTGTTCTGCCCGCAGCGGCGTAGCTGACGCTGTCAGCGAGAAAACGTTCAGCCATATTGACCTCCCCGGCGGAAAATAAGCCACAGGAACCACGGCGCGCCCAGAATACTGGTCAGCAGCCCGACGGGCATTTCAGCCGGGGCAACCAGCGTTCGGGCGATGGTATCGGCAATCAGCAGCAGAAAGGCGCCCGCCAGCACGGAGCCGGGGATCACCGCACGATGGTCTGCCCCTAACCACATCCGTATCAGATGCGGCACGACCAGACCGATAAAACCGATCACGCCGCTGACGGCGACAGCCGCCGCCACCAGCAATGCGCTACAGATCAGCAGGATTCGCTGAACAACCCGGACATCGACGCCCAGGTAATGCGCCTCTTCCTCTCCCAGTTGCAGCAGGTTAAGCGCGCCAGCAAGACGCCAGATGAGAAATACCGTTGGGATCATCAAAGAGGCGACCGCCAGCAGCGTTGACCACTGCGCCTGGCCAAGGCTGCCCATTCCCCATAGCGAGAGCTGGCGTAGCTGGGTGTCATTGCTGATCCACGACAACACGCCTACCGCCGCGCCGCATAGCGCATTAATGGCGATGCCGACCAGCAGCAGCCGGGAGAGCGAACTGTCCCGCTGTCGGCTGAGCAGGAAAATAACGACCGTTGCGATGAGCGCGCCAATGAATGCCGCCAGCATCGGCGCATACAGCATAATCAGGGGAGGCAGCGTGAGCGGAAGGACGACCCACAGCGCAACGGCTAACGCCGCGCCGCTGCTGATGCCGAGCAGTCCCGGATCGGCGAGGGGGTTGCGAAAGAGCCCCTGCATCACGCACCCGGCCAGCGCCAGCGAGCCGCCAATTACCAGCGCGAGCAGAACCCGGGGCAGACGAATGTTGAACCAGATCTGGCGTAACGCGTCGTCGCCGTCATGCCAGAGCAGGCTGAGCGGCAGGCGTAATGCGCCAAAACCGCTTGCCACGACCGTCACCACTGCCAGCATCAGCGCCAGCGTATACAGAGAAAGCGTGATCCGCCGTGGCATCAGGGCAATGACTCCGCTTTCGCGCGTAGCTGCTGAATCGCCTGAGGCGTACGCACGCTAAAACCGAGCAGCGCCATATCATCGACCGCGAACACCTGCTTATTGCGCCCGGCAGGGGTCTGCGCCAGTCCCGGTAACTTCCAGAGATTCTCTTCGCCGCCCATCGCCGTTAATCCCTCCTGGGGAATCACCACCAGATCGGGCTGGCTGGCGATCACGCCTTCCTGTGAGAGCGGCTGATAGCGGGAGATGCCCTGCATCGCATTTTGTAGCCCTGCCGCGCGAATGGCGGCATCCGCTCCCGTTTGCTGTCCGGCGGCCATCGCGCTCATTCCGCCGTGGTTAAGAATAAACAGCACCCGCTTATTGAGCGGCGTGGTCGGCAGCGCGGAGATCTCTTTATTCAGCGTCTGGCGCAGCGCCTCGCCTTCAGCCACCCGGTCGGTGGCGTTGGCGATGACCTGCACTTTCTCGTCGATGACGCGCAGGTCGTTGCGGCTCGGTACGGTAATGACCCGAACATGACTTTGCTCGACCTGTTTGAGTACCAGCGAGGGCTGAGCCTGGCTGCTTGCCAGCACAAGATCGGGACGCGTGGCGAGGATACCTTCGGCATTTAGCTGGCGCAGATACCCCACATCCGGCAGGGCAGTGGCCTCCGGCGGCCACTGGCTGGTGCTGTCGCGGGCGACCAGCGAAGACTGTGCGCCGAGCGCGTATACGATCTCGGTGACATCTCCGCCGAGCGCGACGATCTTATCCTGTTTCGCGGCAAGAACCGTCAGCGGCAGGGCGGCAATCAGGGCAAGCAGTTTTTTCATGCCGCCAGCCCTTTTGGCATCAGCGCCTCAATCTGTTTGCGCCACTGTGTCTGTTTCTGGTTCGCCTTCCGTACGCTGACCGTAAAGCTGAGCGATTTGCGTGCCGTCATGCGCAAAGAGTTCCAGACTGGTGACGTGGCCGTCTGCGGTAGGTTTGCGGGTTATCCAGGTCTCGGCAATCGTCTCTTCCAGCAGGTGCAGCGTAAACGTCGGGTTGAAAATATTCAGCCAGCCTTTCATCGGCACGACTTTTTCGACCACGCCGGTGAAAATTTGCACGCAGCCTCTGTTGCCGACGAACACCATGATTTCATTGCCGTCTTTAAGGGCGGCGTCGAGGAGCTGCGCCAGCGCGCCATTCGGCACCTTGCAGGCCAGATCGTCAGCGACCCGTTCAAAAGCCTGCTGGCGGGTCAGGTTATGGCGCTTGAGCAGCGTGAAGAACTGGTGAACGTCGGTCATCGCGCGCCACTCTCTGTCGACGGTCACGGCATCGGCAGCCGTTTCGTTAACAGGGGTTTCAGCCGCTTTCAGCGCCAGCGGCGCATTCTCGGTCACGATAAAATGTTGCAGAAGCTCGTCCCAGGCGGCGGTGTCGGTGTTGTCCGTGGCATACACCTTCAGGAGCGCATCGCCCTGATGATCAAAGAACTGAATGCTCTGGTGCTCGCCGCGGGCGGTCGCTTCCTTAATGTGGAACACGCTGGCCCATTGATTTAAAAATAAGCGCAGATCGAGCGCGCGTGGGTTCAGTACCAGCCCGGCGTGACCGCTCAGGTGTTGATTGGTGAATGCGCCGACCTGCTCGTGTACCGCATACTCGTTGCGGCAGATGCATTTTGTTTCGCCAACGGATTCCAGCACCGCGAAAATTTCACGCGTGTCGCCGCGCAGCCGCCATGCGTCATGACCGACGCGGGCAAACGTCAGCTCCGCCTCGCTGATCCCCAGTAAACCAGCGATGTCACGCGCGTACTTACCAGGATGTTGTTCTTTTAGCTCAAGCCAGCGTGTGTAGTGGTTCATTGTCTCTTCCTTCCAGTATTTGCCCCGGCGAACCGGGGCGGGTGATTACCATTGATAGCTCACGAAAATCTTGCCGTTGCGCCCGTCCTGCGGGATGCCCTGCGGCGACCAGTACTCTTTATCGAAGGCGTTACCCAACACCAGCGTGGTGGTCATGCCTTTCAGCGCCTGCTGTCCCTGGTAGCTAACGTAAAAGTCGTTGACGGCATAACCCGGCTGTTTGCTGTATTCGCTGCTGATATGCGTTGAGCGATCGGCAAACGTTCCTACCCAGCCAACGGAGAAGCCGCTCTGCGCGACGGGAATATTCAGCTTGCTGGTGACGGTATCCGGGTTAATGCTGGAGATATACTCTCCGGTATCCTTGTCTTTCCCACGGGTGCGGTTGTAGGCCACGTCGAGGCTGAACAGATCAGCGGTATATTTCGTCATCACATCCCAGCCCCAGATTTTGGCGTTCGGGACGTTGTAAGACATAGTGGTCGCGGCGGCGAAATCGACGGTCGTGGAGATGTAATCTTTTGCTTTGGTATCAAAGTAGCTGGCTTTGAACTCCAGCGCATCGTTGGACAGCATCAGATTGTCGAAACGCAGACCAAAACCGTACTCCTGCGTTTCGTTGGTTTCCGGGCGCAGGTTAGGGTTTGGCACCCAGTAGTTAGTGTAGAAGCTGCCAATGGAGAAGTGTTTTGCGTCGTTATACATTTCACCCATTGTCGGCGCGCGGAATGCCTGGGCGTAAGAGCCAAACAGCATCAGCCAGTCCGTCGGGCTGACGGTTAACCCGGCGCGGGATGACCATTTATCGGCATCAACATCGTCATAGCCGTCGCTGCTGCCGCGGTAGTTGTCGTAACGCGTGCCGCCCAGCAGGGTGACGGGCAGGTCGCGAAGGGTGATTTCATCCTGCAACCAGCCGGAGCTGAAGTCGATTTTTGCTTCCGGGAAGCCGGTTGTCACGCCGCCGGGTTTTTGCTCCTGACGGTAATACTCTCCGCCATACGTCAGCAGGTGAGAGGCGAAAGCGTCGCTGAAGAGACGCGTGCGGTTTTCAACTTTTCCGCCTTTGGTGGTTTGTTTGCGAAATTCGCCCGTGTTATCGACGTTCTGGGCGTTGATGCGCGCTTCAGACCAGTACACTTTGGCATCGGCATTCAGCCAGTCGTTGCCCTGCGGCGCGATCCTGTAAGAGAGCTGCATGTCGCGCTGGATGGTCGAGCGATCCACAAGGGGGTTGCTGGTGGAGGCATCAATCGTTTGCGGGTTCTTCGGCTCTTGCGCGTCGTTGTTGTAGTAACGTAATGACCCACTCAGCGCCTGCGCATCGTTAATATACCAGGTGCCTTTTGCCAGCATGTTATTGATCGATTCATCATTTGGCGCCGTAGAACCATCGCCCTGACGCAGGTCGCCACGATCGCGGCTGGACCATGCCACCAGTCCATCAAGGTTATCGGTTCGGCCAAAGGCGCTGGCGCCCATTCCCAGACTGTGATCGCCGGTGCCGCCAGTGCCAAAGACGCGGAAACCGCTGTTCTGGCCTTCCTGAAGCAGATCTTTCGCATCGGCGGTTTCATAAGAGATCACACCGCCCAGCGCGCCGCTGCCGTACAGCAGTGCGGAAGGGCCGCGAACGATCTCAATACGTTTGATCAACGCCGGATCGAGGAAGGTGCTGTTGAGGTGCCCGGTATCGGTTCCCTGACGAACGCCATCCACCAGAATCAGTACGCCGCGACGATCATAGCCACGCATACTGATATCTTGGCCGTTGGTTCGCCCGCTTCCGCTCAGGGTGATCCCTGGAACAGGACGCAGCAGATCGGCTGCCGAGCTGGCGGTCTGGTTTTCGGGATCGGACGTATCGATAACGCTCACCATCATGGGGGCTTCAAAGGTGCTGCGCGCATTACCGGTCGCAGTGACGGTGATATCGTCCTGTGGTCGCGTAAGCCGCTCCTGGCAGGGTGCTAACGATTGCCAGCGCCAGCAGAGATGGGCGCAAAGAGGCAGATTGCAGGCGTAACATAACAACTCTCCATAAGGAAATTGAAAAGTGCTGGCTGCCTGGGGGGAGACCTGGGTGGCTGGCGAAATTGGTTATTTATTTAGTCAGGATCAGTTTCCCGGATTGCGTCTGGCGGAGCAGATAATGTTCACCCTTATGCTCAATCAGTACCCAGCCTTCTTCGCCGAGCAATACTTTGCTGTCTATCTGGCGTTTGGTGCCTGAAGGAGAAAGCGGAGCGTTGTTTTTTATTATTGCAGCCATAGTGTTATGCATAGCGGGCGCATCCGTTATGAAAATGATAATAAACATGATAACAAGAATGATTATCATCAAGATCAATTTTTGCATCAAGCGTTTTTTCGTAAAATAGCGTCTGGATCAACTTTTGGTGAGAAAAGCGGTGATATTGAGGGGGACGGCAAGTAAAAACCCGCAAAATGGCGGGTTTTTTATCTCGTTACATCGTGATTCACAACGGACTTTATTTTTTCTCCAGCGCTTCCCAGAGACCTGACAGGTAAGTGACGCCGAGCGCGCGGTCGTAAAGACCATAGCCTGGGCGTCCCGTTTCTCCCCAGATAAAGCGACCGTGATCCGGGCGGATGTAGCCATCAAAGCCGTTATCGTGGAGCGCCTGCATTACGCGGTACATGTCCAGCGAACCGTACTGCGAAGGGTGGGCCGACTCGTAGAAGTCTTTATCTTTGATCAGCTTAATGTTGCGTACGTGCGCAAAATGGAGGCGCTTGCGACGCGTGAATTCAGCCAGGATTTCATAGACGTTATTTTCTGGATCTTCCGCGATCGAACCGGTACAGAGGGTGATGCCATTCGCCGGAGAGTCAACGGCATCGCAAATCATCGCCAGGTCGGCGTGGTTTTTGACCACGCGCGGAAGGCCGAAAATAGAATACGGCGGATCGTCCGGGTGAATGGCCATTTTCACACCCACTTCTTCGCACACGGGAATAATCTCCCGGAGGAAATAAAACAGGTTTTCCCGCAGCTTGTCGTCATCCACCCCACTGTAGCGCGTGAATAATTCCTGCACTTTAGCCAGGCGCTCAGGTTCCCATCCCGGTAATGCGAAACCGTTGGAGTTATCCAGAACCTCTTTTACGACCTCTTCCAGCGTCTTATCAATGCCATGTTTTTCAAAGGCCATCGTCAGAGAACCGTCCGGCAGGACGTAGTTCATGTCCGTTTTCATCCAGTCGAAGACCGGCATGAAGTTATAACAGATGACCTTTATGCCAAAGCCCGCCAGGTTGCGGATCGTCTGCTTGTAATTCTCAATATAGCGATCGCGTTCCGGGGTGCCGATTTTGATGTCATCGTGGATATTGACGCTTTCGATGACTTCCATCTTCAGGCCCGCAGCGTGCGCCTGCTCAACCAGCGCCTTAATTTTTTCAACCGGCCACACTTCCCCAGGGGCGACATCATAGAGCGCCCCGACGACGCCTTCTACACCCGGCACCTGGCGAATGTATTCCAACGGGATTTTGTCTTCCTGTGGCCCAAACCAGCGCATTGTCATCTGCATTCTTTGTCCGCCTTTCTTATCTTATTGCGTATTTCGTATATTTGACTTCATACCATACTAGTATTTACTAGCATATTCAGTAATGACAATTTGATCAACCTTACCGTAGAAAAAAGATTAAATGCCGCCAGGAATATACATTTCCGTTAAGGGGAAGCTTTTACTGGAAAGCTTATTTCCGGTAAGTGTTTTAATTTTGTAAAATATAATGATCAGTTTGTTCTTATTTGTCGTTTATCGTGAAAATAACCGCTATAGCACAGGGATTAATACACGCCATTACGACTGAAAGTGATTTTTTTATTGAAAGTTGCATAACATGATTTAAGTCACAAATTTCTTAATTACACTTGTATGGTAGTAGACTTTAAATGGGCGGGAGGGGTAATGTCGGGGCTATTAAGTACCTGTCATACACCGATTTTAGCCTCAACCTGGGGACGTTTTAGCAAAAGCCATCCCCTTGTGCGGAGTAATTATGTCCATGATAAATCAAAGTTTTATGATAAATAACGAACCGGGTCAGCGGTTGTATTCTGAGCTGGCTAAGACGTTACCTATTATTGACTATCACTGCCATCTTGAAGCGAAAGCGATTTGGGAAAACAAACCTTTTGCCGATATTACCCAGCTTTGGCTGGAAGGGGACCATTATAAATGGCGGGCGATGCGCGCCAATGGCATACCCGAGCGGAAAATTACCGGCGATGCCTCTTCAGAGGAAAAATTTGAAGCGTGGGCGCAAACCGTTGAGGCCAGTTTTGGTAATCCGCTGTATCACTGGACTCATCTTGAACTGAAATATTATTTCGCGATTGAGGAAACGCTAAACAGTAAGAACTGGCGCACGATTATGGCGCAGTGTAATGAACAATTACGTCGCGATGATTTTTTACCGCAGGCGTTAATTACCCGTTCAAATGTTGAAGCGCTTTGCACAACCGATGGGCCGCTTGACGATCTGGAATATCATCAGCGACTGGCGGAAAAGCGTGATTTTTCAACGCTCGTGCTGCCGACCTTCCGTCCCGATGAACTGTTTGAAACGCATCCCGATTGTTTCCTGACGTTTGTTTCTCGTCTGTCGCAGAAAACCGGAAAAACCATTACCACTCTGAATGAGTTTCTCGCGGCGCTTGAAGCGCGCGTCGATTTTTTCCACAGCACGGGTTGCCGGGTGTCGGATCATGGGCCGCTGGCCGTTCGTTTTCGCCCGCTTGATGCTGCCGGGCAGGCCGCGCTGTTCCAGCGCCGACTGGCAGGTGATGCGCTGAGTGAAGATGAACTTCAGGCCTGGGATAGCCTTATTTTTGTCGCCTTAGCCAAAATGTACAAACAGCGCGACTGGGCAATGCAGATTCACTTTGGCGCGATTCGCAACAACAACACGCCAATGTTCGAAAAAATCGGCATTAACTGTGGCTTTGATTCCATTGGCGATCAGACGCACCTTGCGGAAAGCCTGAATGGTCTGCTGAACGCAATGGCGGAAAACAACGGTCTGCCGAAAACGATCCTCTACAACCTCAACGCCAGCTATAACGATGTGGTTGCCTCCACCATCGCTAATTTCCAGAGCGGTGAAGATGGCGTGAAATCCCCGCTGCAATTTGGCTCCGGCTGGTGGTTTAACGATACGCGACGCGGCATGGTGAATCAGCTCAATGCGCTTGCCGATCAGGGATTACTCTCTAACTTTATTGGTATGCTGACGGATTCCCGTAGCTTTGTCTCCTATACCCGACACGATTATTTCCGCCGAATCCTCTGTGATTTGATTGGCGGGTGGGTCGAAAGAGGGGAAGTGCCGGAGGACGATGCGATCCTCAATAACATGATTCGTGGCATCTGCGTGGATAACGCCCGCCGCTATTTCCGTTTTCGATAAGACTGATGCAGGAATAAACGATGACCCGTAAGAACAGAAAAGTCACCATTCCCGTCAGTATCGGCTACGGCCTGACGGATATCATGGGGGGCGGCGCATTTACCGTTATCGGTGCCTGGCTGCTTTTCTTCTATACCACCTTTGTTGGTCTGTCGCCGATTGAAGCGGCGTCTATTGTGGCGATCGCGCGTATTGTCGATGCGATCGTGAGCCTGTTTATGGGCAGCTTCACGGACCATTTCTATAAGCATTATTTGGGCAAGAAATTTGGCCGCCGCCGGTTCTTCCTGCTCATTGGCGCGCCACTCATGCTGGTTTACATCCTGTTATGGATGAACGGCATGAACTTCTGGTTCTATCTCGCTGTGTACCTGGCCTTTGAGATTATCGCCGCTATGGTACTGATTCCCGTGGGAAACGCTGCCGTCTGAGATGACCAAAGACTTCAATGACCGTACCAAACTGTCAACGTGCCGCATGTTCCTGTCGGCATCCGGGACGTTCCTTGCCACCTTTATTCCGGGCCTGCTGATCGGCTGGCTGGGTGAAAACAACGCGGATGCGTATCTGATCAACGGCGTTGTATTTGCCGTGCTGTTTACGGTCTGTGTGTTTATCTCCTGGAAAGTGACCTGGGAACGTGAACTGACGCCGGAAATGCTGGCGGAAATGGAAAAAGAACGTCAGCCGATGACCGCTGGCGAAAAACTGGCGGCGTTTGGCAACCTGTTCAAAGAGTATGCCTCAACGTTAAAAGTACGCGCGTTCCGTAAACATCTGGCGATCTATCTCTTCTCCTTTACCGCCAAGGATGTCTACAACACCGTATTCGTCTTTTTCTGCGTCTACTGCCTGAATGTTTCATCCTCGCTGGCGGGAACATTGCTGTCGATGAGTATCGTCGGCTTGCCGGTCACGCTGGCGGCGGGCGTGGCGATTATTAAATATGGCCCTTCTCGCCTCTATGTCTTCTCCTACAGCCTGATGATGCTGTGTCTGGGCGGGTTCTTCCTGGTTTACCAGTTCCCGACAGACAACAAAATCGTATTGTTGGTGATTCTCGCCGGGGTTTACCAGGTCGGGCGCTGCATTCTGGAGTTCACGCCGTGGAACGTGTTCCCGTTCATCCCGGACATTGACGAAATGATCACCCGTCAGCGCCGTGAAGGGCTGTTTGCCGCCGTCATGACGTTCTCCCGTAAGACAACGGTAGCTATTGCGACCTTTGCCGTGGGCCTGCTTCTGCAAAGCGGCGGCTTCGTGAAAGGCAGCCAGACGCAGCCGCAGGAAGCGATCACGACCATTGCCATGCTGCTGTTCGTTGGTACGGCCGGGCTTCTGATCATTGCACTGTGGCAAGCGCTGACCTTCCATCTGAATAAGCGCACGCACAAAATTTTCGTGGATGAAATTGAACGCCTCAAAGCGGACGGTCTTAAACAGGATGTGACGCCGGAAGCCCGCCATATTGTGGAAGACCTGACGGGCTACAGCTATGACTCGCTCTGGTGTCAAAGCGCGCCTGAACGGGTAAAGCCCGCTGAACCCACCTCCATACTGAGCTGAGACAGCCTGGCGGCAGCAAGGGCGCAATAGGCCTGCTGCCGCCAATCCTTCTTTTTATACAGTGAGTAGAAAGATGCAAAATAAGCTATTACACGCGAAAGCCACCGTTCCGAACTGGGATCGCAACGCGCTGGTTCCGCGAATTGTTCACCTGGGATTTGGTGCGTTTCATCGTGCGCATCAGGCCGTTTATGCGGATATTCTGGCTGCGGAACACGGCAGCGACTGGGGATACACCGAAGTTAACCTGATTGGCGGCGAGCAGCAGATCGCCGATCTGAAAAATCAGGATCGCCTCTATACGGTGGCGGAAATGTCGGCCGATGCCTGGACCGCCCGCGTGGTTGGCGTAGTGAAGAACGCGCTGCATGCGCAGGTGGATGGCCTGGAAACGGTGCTGGCTGCCATGTGCGAGCCGCAGGTTGCCATTGTATCGTTGACGATCACGGAAAAAGGCTACTGCCACTCTCCGGCTACCGGCCAGTTGATGCTCGATCACCCGGCTATCGTTGCCGATCTGCAAAACCCTCAGCAGCCAAAATCAGCGCCGGGCGTTATTGTCGCCGCGCTGGCGCGCCGCAGAGCGGCGGGTCTCCCGGCGTTTACCGTGATGTCCTGCGACAATATGCCGGAAAACGGTCATGTTATGCGCAACGTAATATGCGCCTATGCGCAAGCCGTTGATGCCGGGCTGGCTGCCTGGATTGCGCAGAACGTGACGTTCCCCTCCACGATGGTGGATCGTATCGTCCCGGCGATGACGGCGGAAACGCTGGATAAGATTGAACAGCTTACCGGCGTGCGCGACCCGGCAGGCGTGGCCTGCGAGCCATTCCGTCAGTGGGTTATCGAGGATAACTTTGTCGCAGGCCGCCCGGAATGGGAAAAGGCCGGAGCCGAACTGGTGGCTGACGTGCTGCCGTTTGAAGAGATGAAGCTGCGTATGCTTAATGGCAGCCACTCTTTCCTCGCTTATCTGGGTTATCTTTCCGGCTATCAGCACATTAATGAGTGTATGGAAGATGAGCACTTCCGACGCGCCGCGAGGGCGCTGATGCTGGAAGAGCAGGCGCCGACGCTGAACGTGACGGGGGTGGATCTCACTCGCTATGCCGATATGCTGATTGCGCGCTACAGCAACACGGGACTGCGTCACCGTACCTGGCAGATTGCGATGGACGGCAGCCAGAAACTGCCGCAGCGCATGCTGGATTCCGTTCGCTGGCACCTGGTTCACCACCATCGTTTCGATCTGCTGGCGCTGGGCGTTGCGGGCTGGATGCGTTACGTCGGCGGGGTGGATGAACAGGGAAACCGTATTGACGTTAGCGATCCGCTGTTGCCGGTCTTGCAGAATGCGGTGATGCAGAGCGCGGAAGGCGAGGCGCGGGTAAAAGCGCTGCTGGGCGTGGAGGCCATTTTCGGGAACGAATTACCGCATGAGCCGCTGTTTGTGGCGCAGGTAACGCAGGCTTACCTGTCGCTGCTGGAAAACGGCGCGAAAGCGACGGTTGCCCGCTATATCTCTGAACGGTAAAGCGTAAAGGAGTGCCGCCAGATAACGACGGCACTCCTGCGTTGACTGACGCCTCTCATTCACCAACCCTTTTCCTCTTTTTTCTCTCCCGTCGCTTCCTTCTGCGCTAAACAGTGACTAAACAGCAATGATGTCGTTTTAACGATGTAACGCACCTGCGCGAATTAGCGATGTCCGCCACAAAATTCACATATCACTCCCACTGATGAAAGGAAGCGACTTGCTTTTGTACAGGGAGGCGGATAGTTTCTGTAACGTTACACTAAAACGTTACAGAAGAAACATACAGCAGTTTTTCTCATTTACTCTCCTGGCGATTTAGCGGTGCCAGACGGCGTTATCGCTACCCTAATGGTATGTGGAAGGACAATCATGATGGAAATAAAACAGCTTCGTTCGACCAGACGTTTTTTAGCTTTAGCTTGCTTAAGTACCGCGCTGATAGCGGGCAGTGTGGTGACTTCTTTTGCTCAGGCAGCGCTTAATTTTCGCGTTTACTCCTCTTTGCCCGGGGATGATTCCTCCGCGCACTATATCTGGTTTACCCGTTTTCAGGAGAACCTGAACAAAAACGAAAAATTGAAAGGGCAAATTAAGCTCAACTATTTCGCCAACGGGATGTTAGGAAAAGAGGCCGATGCCACGCAGCAGGTACGCATTGGCGCAATCAATATGATGATCTCCGGCACCTCGATTTGGGCCACGCTGGTGCCTGAAATCGGCGTTCTGGATCTGGGTTATCTGTTTAAAGATTACGACCAGGTTGGCAAAACGCTGGACGGAAAAGCGGGCGAGCAGCTTTCTGCGTTAATGCTGAATAAAGCCAACGTTATGGTGCTGGGTTATGGCTATAACTTAGGCGCGCGTAATGTGTATACCAAAAAGGCCATTGAAAAACCTGAAGATTTAAAGAATCTGAAAATCCGCGTTCTGCCAGTGCCTAACTTTATCGCCACGCTGAATCATATGGGCGCGGTGGCGATTCCGATGCCGGGCGGCGAGGTCTATTCCAGTCTGCAAATGGGCGTTATCGACGGCGTTGAACATGATGCGCCGACCATCTACTCCAGCAAATATTATGAAATTATCAAGAATGGCACCCTGACCCGCCATAGCTTTAACCCGCTGATGATTGCCATGAATAAGAAGAGCTTCGAGCAAATTCCAGAAGCGCTGCGGGCCGATGTCCTTGCGGCGGCGCAGGAAGCCACAGAGTACGAGCGCCAGCAGGCAAGCCAGAAAGAGCAGGAAGCGATTAAAAACCTGGAAGCCAAAGGGGTGACATTCCGCGAGACCGATCGCGCGTACTTTGCGCAGCAGGTGCAGCCGGTCTGGAAGGCATTCCTCGATCAATATCCTGATATGAAACCGATTGTTGATGAGATTACCGCCGCGGCGCCAGGCGATAAGTCGTAATACGTGAGCCGCCGATTCAGCCGGTTTTGGGGCGGGTCGGCGGTATCACCCGGTAAGCCCATGAAAGGAGTCCAACATGGCAGATATCTCTATGAAAGCAAAGGATGAAAATGCTTTGCTGATGCTGTTAGGCCGACTGAGCAGAGGCTTAACGACCTTAACATCCTGGGCCGGGGCACTGGTGCTGTTTATCAACGTACTGGTGGTATTCGCATCCGTTATCTGGCGCTACGCATTGCATTCACCGATTCACTGGGCGGAAGAGGTGGCGCGTGCGCTGATGATTGCCCTCGTCTTTTTTGGCGTGGCCACGTCCACAGGCAGAGGCGGGCATATTGGCGTCGATCTGTTCCTGCGTTTTTTGCCCGAGCAGGTGCGCCCTTATGTTATCCATGCCAGTCGTTGGGTGCTGTTTCTGGTGTCGGTGGGGCTGGTGATTTCCAGCTATGACCTGGTGCAGGCCGCGCGGGTACAAACGACCGAGACCGGCCTGCCGCAGACGATTTACGTTATCCCGGTGTTGATCGGTTCCGTGGTAATGATGGTGGCCGCGCTGGAACATGCGCTGCATGAACGCGCGCGGGTTGTTCTGCTCAGCGGCGGCGGAATCCTGGTGCTGGCGGCGCTGGGGTATCTGAAACTCTCGCTGATGGCCGATCCGGCCAGCGCGGCGGCGGGACTGATGCTGATCTGTTTTGCGCTGGGTATCCTGGCCGGTGTGCCTATCGCGTTTACGCTGGGCATGTCCGCAATGGTGTTCTTTATTTGCGATCCGTCGTTACCGTTTGTCTTTTTCTCTCAGCAGGTTGCCGCCGGGGTGGATCACTTCGTTCTGCTGGCGATTCCGTTCTTTTTACTTGCCGGGGCGGCAATGGAAATCAACGGGATGTCAACGCGTCTGGTTGAGCTGATTGTGCGCGGGATGGGGCGCTTTCGCGGCGGGTTAAACATGACGACCGTGCTGTCGATGGCCTTCTTCTCCGGGATTTCCGGTTCCAAACTGGCGGATGTCGCCGCGGTGGGCGGTGTCTTGATGCCTGCGGTGCGTCGCGCTAAGCAGGACAGCGAAGAGGCCGCAGGGGTGTTCGCCGCATCGGCGGTGATGGCGGAGACCATTCCTCCGTGCGTAAACCTGATCGTCATGGGGTTTGTGGCGAATATCTCCATCGGCGCGCTGTTTATCGCCGGCCTGGTTCCCGCCGTCTGCCTGCTGATACTGCTGATGATCGCGGCCAACCGTTTTGGCGGAAAAATTAACGTCAGCGAGGCTTACCCGGTTTTACGCCCGCGTGCGCAACTCTACCTTGGCGCCGCCGTGGGGCTGGTCATGATCTTTATGATTGGCCGTGGGGTGATGATGGGGATTGCCACCTCGACAGAAATCTCTGCCTTTGCGGTGATTTACGCCATCGTTGTCGGTCGCCTGGCGTTTCGCGAGCTGACGCTGAAAGCGACGGTGAAAATGTTTATTGATATCGCGGCCATGTCCGGCGTACTGCTGTTCATCGTCGCCTGTGCGACCAGCCTTTCTTATGCGCTGACAATACAGATGATTCCGCAGCAAATTGCTGAACTGCTGGTGGGGGATTGGAATGGAGCAGGGCGCCTGGCTGTTCCTGCTGTTGACCATTGTGATTCTGATTATCTTTGGAGCGGTTCTGGAAGGTGCGCCAGCGTTGATCATTTTCGCCCCTATCCTGGTGCCAATCGCCATTCAGCTTGGATTTAACCCGCTGCATTTCGGTATTGTCATGATTCTGGCGATGGGCTTTGGCTTATTTTCACCGCCGATTGGATTAGGGCTGTATACCACCTGCGCCATCTGCGGCGTGGAGATGAAACATGTTATTCGGCCAATGGCGAAATATCTGGCGGTTGTTTTCGTCGGCATCATCATTGTGGCGATGGCGCCGCCATTAACCACCTGGTTGCCTGGACTGGCAGGCTACTGATTATTCATTACGGATATTCGCCACGCTCAGTGGCGGGGATGTCCGCGTGCTGAAAATAGCAGTAACGCGACAGGTTATCGCCTGGCGATGTTTAAATCTGAATAAGTGGAGTATGAAATGGGATCATTAGTGGGTAAAAAAGTTTTTATTACCGGTGCGGAACAGGGTATTGGTAAAGAAACGGCCAGAAAATTAATTGAGGCCGGATGTGATATCTATATTCATTATTTCAGTGGCGAAGAAGGCCCACGAGAATTAATGGCCATTGCGGAGCAAAAGGGAGGCCGGGCGGCTTGCGGTTATGCTGATTTAACGAATGAGGAAGATGCCGCGCGGTGCGTTGCACAGGGCGCGGCGTTTCTTGGCGGCATTGATATTCTGGTGAATAACGTCGGTGGAATTATCGCCCGAAAATGGCTCGGCGAGATCGAACCACAGTTCTGGCGTACCGTTATTGACGTGAATATGACCACGATGCTCAATGTCACCCAGCAGGCGTTACCCTGGCTGAAAGCCTCGCCAGATGGGGCGAGCATTGTGAATCTGGCGTCATTAGCCGGTCGTTCCGGCGGCCATGCGGGCTCTCTGGTTTATTCCACCACGAAAGGCGCCGTCTTGACCTGGACGCGCTCACTTGCCGCCGAACTGGGCGAATCTGGCATTCGGGTGAACGCCGTGGCCCCAGGATTGATTCTGGGCACCCGTTTTCATAATCAGCATACGACGCAGGCGTCTGCCGACCAGACGATTCAGGCTATTCCTTTGGGGCGCGCCGGTACGCCTGAAGATGTCGCCCGGGTGATCTGTTTCCTCGCCTCTGAATATGATGGTTTCGTCTCTGGCGCGACGATTGATATTAATGGCGGTATTTATCGGGCGTAAAAGCGGGCGGGTTGTAAAACCCGCCTGAGTTAAAAGGGACTCTTTATGATAAAGTCAGATATTATTCATCCTGATTTATTACAGGCATTGGCGCAGTGCGGTCATAAAGCCAATATTCTGATTGCGGATGCGAATTACTCTTTCCTGACCAACTCGTCACCGCAGGCACGTATTATCTGGCTTAACTTTTCTCCCGGCTTAATTGGCAGCGTGATGATTCTGGAGAAAATTCTTGGCTATATTAACGTAGAGAAAGCGACGTTAATGACGAGCCCGGCTGAATTTGATAACACGATTGAGCGTGAATACCGTGGTCTGCTTTCAGAAATGACGGAACTTTCTCATGTTGAGCGAAATGCGTTTTACGCGCTGGCAAAATCATCGGATACGCTGCTGGTGATTGCGTCAGGCGAAACCCGCCGTTTTGCCAATATTCTCCTCACCGTCGGCCCGACATTACTCTGAGAAGACGAGAAGAACGCGACGTTCTTCTCGCGTTATTCTCATCGTATATTTTCCGCTTCCCGCACCGATTGTCGGCATACCAGGGAAGGGGGAAACAAAAATTCGTCGGGAGGGATTGCCGGAGTCTCTATTCGGGCGATCAGGCGCTCAACCATCACGTCCGCCATCTCCGTGAGCGGCGGCATAATAGAGGTCAGGCCGGGGTAAACCAGGCCAGAGAGTGAAATATTGTCGATACCGACGAGAGAGATCTCTTCCGGCACGCGGATGCGGGCTTCGTGCAAACCACTCATCAAACCAATGCCAAGCGCATCGTTAATGGCGACGATGCCGTCAGGACGAAGGGATTGTTGGCAGAGGGTTTGCGCCAGAGAACGGCCCAGTTCGGTCATTTCGGTATCTCCGTAGGCGGCCATCGCTTTTCCTTCGATGATCATCCCTTCACGATACATGTTGTGCTGGCGTACCGCGCTGAGAAAGCCCTCTATTTTATGCGCGCGGCTGGGGGTCATCCCTGCGACGGTCGCAAACGCGAGGCGGCGACACCCGCGCGCGATAAGATGCTCTGCCGCCATTCGGCCCGCCTCAACGTTATCCATCGACACGCTGTCCAGCGCGAAACCGCCAGAGTCAACGCTTGCGGGCATACGGCCATCGTAGTTCACCATTATCATGCCCTGCGCCGCCGCGCGGGCGAAATGCGGCTTTTCGATATCACAGGCGGCCACAATAATCCCGCGAACGCCATGAGCAAACATATCTTCCAGAAACGCTTCTTCTTCTTCGATTTGGCGATAGGTGTTGCCGATCAGCACGCGGTAGAGGTGTTTTTTGGCGGCCAGATCCACTTCACGCGCCAGTGCCGCAAAGCTGGGGTTCACGATGGATGGCACCAGTAACCCGATCATTTTTGCCTGCCCCGTTTTGAGTTGCTGGGCGACCCGGTTGGGGAAATAGTTGAGCGTTTGCATGCTTTGCTGAATGCGCGCCAGCGTTTCCGGGCGCATTTGATCGGCGCGGCCGTTAAGCACATTGGACACCGTGCTGACGGAAACGCCCGCATGCTTTGCGACATCTCGAATGTTTGCCATACATCTCCTTTGCAGCAATCGGTGAATGGCGGCTCATTCAGTATCGCCATCGGGATAGCAGAGTATAAACTACAACGGTTTAGTGTAACGTTACAGCTAATCGTGTCAATGCCATAAATCCCGTAACCGTTGTTCACACAATGAAAAATCTAAATAACATTGATAATGAGTTTCACTCTCATTATCATGTTGGCTGTGCGGGTTTCGGTGATTATTCTTCGTATCAAGGATGGACACAGAACATATATATGGAAAACCCTTCCCATACATAAAACGAGCATTTTTGTTCGGGTTTCATTCAATAAAAACCCATTTTAAAGGGTTTTTTTCGTGTCCTTGTATTCATGAGATTAATGATGAAAAGCAGCGCAAAAAATAATTATTCTCTGCAAAAATCCTTGCTGGCATTCGCGATTGGTGCCGCCGCTCACGGTGTTTACGCAGCAGAAGACACTACCGGGAAAGAAGATACGATGGTCGTTGAGGCCAAATCCGCAAACAGTGGTTTTAAAGCCGGTGGCGACGCGCAGGTGCCCGCGTTCCTGGAGGGGCAGGTTGCCCACGGAGGACGACTGGGGGTTCTGGGCGAACAAAAAGCGATGGATGTGCCGTTTAACGTTATCGGTTACACCTCAAAACTGGTGGAAGACCAGCAGGCGAAGACCATCGGCGAGGTGCTGAAAAACGACGCCGCAGTACAGCCCGTACAGGGATACGGGAACTTCTCAGAAAACTATCGTATTCGCGGCTTTGAGCTGGCGGGGGATGACGTGACCTGGGGCGGTCTGGCTGGCGTGCTGCCGCGTCAGGTCGTGGATGCTTCGCTGTTTGAGCGCGTGGAAGTGTTTAAAGGCGCCAGCTCTTTCGTGAACGGCGCAGCAAGTTCCGGCGTGGGCGGTATGGTCAACATGGAGCCGAAACATGCTGATGACCTGCCGCTGACGCGCCTGGGGGTGGATTACACCTCTTCGACTCAGGTAGGCACCACGCTGGATGCCGGTCGTCGTTTTGGCGATAACAATCAGTTTGGCGCGCGAGTAAACATTCTGCATCGTGAAGGCGAAACCGCCGTTGATAACGAGAAAAAGCGCACGACGCTGGCCGCCCTCGGGCTGGATTATCGCGGCGATAAACTGCGCTCCTCGCTGGATGTCGCCGCCCAGAAAAAGACGTTCCACGGCGGGACGATGGGAATTAACTTAAGCGGCGTCGATTTCGTGCCGGATGTACCGAACAACACGGATAACTACAGCCAGAAGTGGGGCTACAGTGATATCACTAACCAGTTCGGTATGGCGCGCGCTGAATACGACATCCTGAATAACTGGACGGTCTACGGCGGCGCCGGGGCGCAACATGCGCATGAAACCGGGATTTATACCGCGCCAAAATTACTGGACAGATCGGTGATGCTGTCGTCAATGTGCTGTATACCAACCGTATTATTGACGCGTTCAGCAGTATGGCAGGTATTCGCGGCGAATTTGATACCTGGTCGGTCAGCCATAAGGTGAACCTGGGCTATTCGGCGGTGATCAAACGCGATAAAACGGCATGGCGTATGAACTGGGCCAACCCTGGCTCCATGACCAATATCTATGACAACCATGACGTGCCGATGCCGCAGTGGGATCTCGCCGGCGGCAACTATCACGATCCGCTGACAACCTCCCGAAACCGTACTCAGGGTTATCTCCCTCAGTGATACGCTGGGATTCTTTGATGACCAGGTGCTGCTGACCGTCGCCGCGCGTAATCAGAAAGTGGTGGTGCGTAACTACAGCAATGCGACCGGTGAAGAAGACACTGCTTCTCGCTATACGGAAAGTCGATGGATGCCGACCTACGGTATCGTATATAAGCCGTGGGACACGGTGTCACTGTATGCCAACCACACCGAGGCATTACAGCCGGGTGAAAACATTACCGATCAGGAGTCGCCGGATTACGGTAAAAGCATCGGTATTCTGCACTCTAAGCAAAATGAAGTGGGCGTGAAAATTGATTTCGGCACCGTCGGCGGTAGCCTGGCGCTGTTTGAGATTAAGAAACCGTCCGTGATTAAGAACGAGACGACGCAGGAATATTCGACCGATGGCGAGCAGCGTAACCGGGGTGTGGAGGTTAACCTGTTTGGTGAGCCGGTTTACGGGTCTGCGTCTGAACAGCAGTGCGACCTGGTTACAGCCGAAACTGACCAAAACGCAGGATGGCGTCAATCAGGGGAATGATGCTTCCGGTACTCCACGTTTCACCGCCGTTCTCGGTGCTGAATATGATATCCGGCAGGTTGATGGGGCTGACCGCTACCGCGCGACTGAATCACACCGGCTCGCAGTATGACGGCGCCGCTAATGAGAAGAAGCTGGACAGTTACACCACGCTTAACCTCGGCGTTCGTTACCGGATGCGCGTAAACCAGGAGCAGAATGAGATGGTATGGCGTTTAGGGGTGGATAACGTCACCAACGAGCAATACTGGTCTGGCGTATCCGACTACGATGGCGTGTATGTGTTCCGTGGCGAACCGCGTACCCTGAAGCTGTCTGTTAATTACGACTTCTGAGTTAAAAACGGGCAGGGATGCCCGGTAGTAATGCCGGATGGCGGCTTCGCCTTATCCGGCCTACGGTATTACGGTGTGGTGTGGGTAATGCCGGATGACGGCTTTGCCTTATCCGGCCTACGGTACTACGGTGTGGTGCGGGTAATGCCGGATGGCGGCTTCGCCTTATCCGGCCTACGGTATTACGGTGTGGTGTGGGTAATACCGGATGGCGGCTTTGCCTTATCCGGCCTACGGTACTACGGTGTGGTGAGATTGTAGGCCCGATAAGCTTGCGCCATCGGGCAACCGAACCGGCTATGATGATTTCTGAAACTCGCTGACGGTTTCCCACGCAATCTGCTGCAATGCTTTGCGGTGGCTGGGGTCATATCCGTGTCTACGGGCAGCGCTCCGCCCACTGGCGACTGGTTATACAGCGTGGCAAAGAACACACAGGCGGCTAAATAGGTTCCTGCGATGGAAGGGTGTACGCCATCGTGGTAATAAAGATTAATTTCCGGGTGTGCTTTACGCGCTTTTTCAAAAGCCAGGCCGACCGGCGCGACATAGCCGCCAGTTTTCTGCGCAATGGAAACATAGGCGTCAGCAAGTTTCTGTATATCCTCTGGTTGATCCCGCTTTGCCCAGGTCATGAAGTACACGACTTTTGAACCTGCCTGATGCGCCATATCCGCCATTTTTGTCGCGGATTCGATGAAATTCTGCCGGGTGCTCTCTTTCTGTGAGATCGTCTCCGTGGAGTTGCCTTGCAAGATGACAACGTCCCATTTTTGCAATGTATTCTGATAGGCGAGATTATGAATTTGCCAGCCTAAATGACCGCTTGAGATGGTGATCCCCCGATATTTTATACCCTTTCGCGTGGTTCGGCAGTAAAGAACGCGTCAGATCCCGCAACCGGGTATTAATATTGTTGTTATAGAACGTAAAAGAGTTGCCATACAGCGCGACAATTTTATTATCCCCCTCTATTTTTGCATAGGGTGAGGGCGCTAATAGCGCATCAGCATGCACACATAAACTGCCAAATAAAAAAGTTGATGCAAGGGATAACTGCATTATTCTTTTCATAAATCACCTGTCAGAAGTCATAGCGGAGTCCAACGATGAGCGCGTCATCATTGACTTTTTGGTTTTTATTGGCGAAGGCTTTATCGTAAGTAAATGATAACCAGGTATCATCGGCTAATGTTATTTGTGTTTCGACACGCCAGTCCTCTTTTTCATAGACGGATTTATCTTTCTCATCCAGGAAACTGTAACCGGTAAGGAATTTAAATTTACCGTATTTCCAGGACAGTAATGAATCCATGCCTTTAAAGTCATTGTCGCTTTTATTATCGCGCGCAATGGATGTGCGTAATGCGGTGACGGCGGCTTCAACGTTCTTATAGCTGAGCTGCAAGCCTGCCATGATCTGGTCGTTTTGATTCCGGCCATCGGTGGTTTTTACGCCATCCTGGCGTTTATAACGACTGGCGGCAATCGCCGGTGTGAGTCTGAAATCCCCCAGTCTGAGCGTGTTTCTGTAACTGGCCATTGCGCCATAATCCAGGGCTTCATTACTGCTGCCATTGCCCGCGACCCACGCCAGCTGTATCTCATTGCCTGCAAATTTAGCATTCCATTGTACGGTGCCGTCCTGGCGGTTGAACTGGTAGGAGTCATCAATAGTGGTGATGCCGTAGCTGTAAATATTCGGCGTAAAGTTTTTATATTTATCAGTCATTTTCATGACCTGATACAACGGGTTTTTGGTCCTGCCGACAATCAGTTCGCCCCAGGTTTTATTGGACAAACCAATATAGGAGTAGCGCGCTTTTAAATCGCTATCCCCGGTATTGCTGTCGTTTTTTTCGGTTCGCACCTGCCATTCCAGACGGCCCACGATCTTTGTCTCGGGGATAAAATCTAAATCCCGGGTGAGGTAAATCCCCAGACGGCCACCCAGATTCGTTCGTGTTTCGCTTCCGGCATAAGAGTTTTCTCCGCTGGCAATTTTACCTTCCACACGGCCATAAATATCCAGCGTATTTCCATCTTTATTATAGATATTCATCGCATATGAGGAGGTTGTCATCCCCGTCAGTAGAATGAGTGAAATCATTTTTATTTTCATAGCATCCCCAGAAAACAATAGTTAGCTTATTTATCTGTTCGAGTGAGCGGTTTATCGCAGGAGGGATTGTTCTGGAAAAAAGGATGGTCATGATATGGGAATTATTTTTTCTCATTACAAAATGTGATTTTTAGCGCATAACGATGTCCTGTTTTATCATGTTGCTAAATTTAATGGTGCTTATTTGCGAAAAGTTAAAGCAAAGCGAAATACGCGTTGCACTAACAAAGCAACTCATTGTGATAGCTATCTCATTTTTGTGTTTTTCGGGCGTTAAAAAGGGAAAGCAAAATTCTCATGACGTATTTTATGAATGGGAATTTTATTTTCCCCTGTTAATCAGTTGGCCGATCCCGCAAGATTCATTCACGACCTTTTATATTAAGATGCTTTATATTGCCGGAGAGTCGCAGTATGTACGGTAAGCAAACAACAGTATTTGATTCTGACCTCTATTCATCGCTCTTTACCGAGAGTCGGATGCGGGGAAATCTGGTCTGACGACAATCTGCTTCGCTGCTGGTTGACGTTTGAAGCAACGGTAGCGCGTGTGCAAAGCGAGCTGGGCATTATTCCTGAACAGGCGGCGATTGAAATCGAGCAGGCATGTCAGAACATCGAGATAAACTGGCCCGCCTTAGCCCAGGGAACGCAAACGGTGGGCATGGCGATTAAGCCCTTGATCGACCAGATTTCGGCTGCTGGCTCTCCGTTGGTTAGCCGCTATCTCCACTGGGGATGCACCACCCAGGATCTGCTGGACTCCGGCGTGGCGATGCGATTACAGCAGACGCTGCAACGGGTATATCAGCAACTGATTGAGGTAGGGGAAGAGATGAAGGGCATGGCCTTAAAGCATGCCCGCACCGTTATGGTTGCGCGCACCAATTCGGTTGATGCCTCCGCCACGACCTGGGGGCTGCATGTCTCCGGCTATCTGGCGGAGGTGAATCGGCATCTGAACCGGCTGCAACAGCTCTATCCCCGGGCGATTACGGGTCTGTTTGGTGGCGCGGTGGGGAATCTTGCCTCCGTCGGTTCTCAGGGAATGGCGACGCGTGAGCGGTTGATGCGGGCGCTGGGGCTAAACGTTCCCTGTGGTATAAACAATGCCAGCCAGGATGCAATTGTTGAAGTGGTTCAATGCTTTGCGCTGATTCACGGTACGCTCTGCCGCCTGGCGAATGACGTGGAAACCCTGGGACGCACCCCCATCGCGGAAGTGCTTGAAGGCGAGGGCGGCGGAGGCTCCAGCACCATGCCGCACAAGGCTAATCCGCGCGCCAGCAATATGATTCAGACGCTGGCGAGGATGGGCTGGATGTACGCCTCCGGCGCGCCTGCGATGTTGGATCAGCAGGATGTGCGCGCGGCGTCGATGAGAGTATTGAACTGGACGATTCTACCCGAGGCGTCGAACGCCTTATCGGTCAGTCTTAGCCGGGCCAAAAAGCTGCTTTCCCACCTTATTGTGAATGAAGACAGAATGCGCGCTAATTTTGACTGCTCGAAATCTTTCATTATGTCGGAATCGATTACGATGAGTCTGGCGAACAAAATAGGGCGAGAACCCGCTTATAATTTAGTTAAAGCGCTGCTCAGTCAGGCGAATGGTGAGCAAAGTCTTATCGACATTGTCCACGCCAGCCCGGAAGTTCGGGCGTCGTTATCCGCAGAAGAAATTGCCGATGCCTGCGAGCCGTTGTCTTATATTGGTTGCAACGATGCGCTGATTGCCGAGACCCTCGCGCGGTTTGATGAAATGAAAGTCATCGATATTGCGTAGCGCTTTATGTCGGGAGCGTCCCTCCCGACTCTGCTGGTCAGGTATTATGTGAAGAAGCGGAAAATGTCTCAAAGAAGAGAAACAACTCTTCCAGTTGGGCAAAGTTGCCTTCATTGTCACTCTTCTCATAAGCCAGATGCAGAATCAGTTCGATAAAAAAGAAACCGAGAATTCGGCTTTGAAAAATGGACTCCACGTCGCTTGGCAGTACAAACTGAAGATCGCAGAATTTACCGTAAGGATTGGCATCAGAATTGGTGATCAGCACGACGGTCGCATTTTTCTTTCTGAACCATTTCGCGATATTGAGTGCGACCCGGTTAAAGCGATAGTAGGAGAATACGATCAGAACATCATCTGGTTCGATGTTTATCAGGCACTTGGGCAGCTCGCTGATGTCGGTAGGCAGAAGAGTGATGTTGCTGCGAAAGTACTTTAACAACGTACAAAAATGCAGCGCCATCGCGTGGGAGGAGGAAGGGCCGACCACATAAATATGGCGTTGGCTGTTGAGTACCAGTTCGATGAATTTATTCAGGCTATCGATGCTGATAGTCTGTTTAAAACCATTAAATAATGAAGTGACTTTATTATTAAAGGTATCAACAATCTGTTCTGTTTTGGTGGTGTTTTTTAGGTCGCTGGCGACTGTTTTTCTCAAAAGGCGCGGCGATTTTGTTTTTTGACAGCGTGGTATCCAGCGCTCTTCTGAAAGCTGCATAACCAGTAAAACCAACTTTATTCAGAAAGCGCCCGATGGTTGCTTTGCTCACGGCGGCATTCTGGGAAAGATCGACAATCCCATGATAAGGTAATTCGCTGAAGTGTTTATTAATATAGTCATTAAGCCGACATTCAGACTCGGTCAGGTCACCAATATTTTTGGGTGAGTGAATTATACTCATCCAGACTTAATGTGTTTTTTCTGTACATGTGTAGTACCCGGTGACGTTTTATATTGAGATTGTTATATGAAAAGATACCTCTGCCGTCAATCATTCCGTGGCTGGCAATTTAGTAAAACGTCTTATTTTCTGGCGGGATCGCGCCCCATGTAGATAAGATGCGATCTTACTCACAAAAAAATATGGGAAAAGCCCTTTCCCATATTTTATAGCACGGTGGTTTATTACGATTAAATCGACAGTACAATTATTTAATACCGTGAACTGACGGACATATTCTCATGGCAATATGTATTAGCAGGTTTTTAGCTGTTGATGAAAACGCTGCTTGCATAAGGCTGACATCTCTGATTTGTATGGTATAGGGATTGTTGTTATGACTGCATTTATTATAGCAATAGTGATAACAGTAATTGCCGCGTGGTTAATTGTGAAAAATTACCAGCCGCAAACTGTGTTATTATTCGCGGGCTGGCGTTATTAACAGTTACCGTTCTGTTTTACCCAGAGAATAGTATTCTTTATGGTAAAGTAAAATCTACCGGGTCAACCTGGCTGGATATCTTCAGTTTTGCAAAAGAGTCTTTGACCACGCAAATCGCGGGTATCGGCTTAATTATTTATGGCGGCGGGGGGATTCGCCAGTTATATGGATCACATCAAAGCCTCGAATGCGATGGTGAATATGTGTATTCGTCCCTTGCAGGTCATTAAAGCGCCTTATCTTATTCTTGCGCTGGGCTACATTTGCGCGCAGCTTCTGCATGTGGCGATCTCCAGCGCTGCCGGGCTGGCGATGTTATTACTGGTGACGTTCTTTCCCGTTCTGGTGCGGCTGGGCGTCAGTAAAGCGTCCGCTGCCGCGATGATCGGCCTGTGCGCGTTTATGGATCTTGGCCCGGCGGTTGGAACGGCGAATCTTGCGGCCAAACATGCCGGAATGGAAAGCGCGATTTACTTTGCGCACTATCAGATGCCGGTGGCGGTTGTGGTTATGCTGGCCGTCGCGGTGGTGATTTTCTTTACCGCCAAATATTTCGATAAAAAAGATGGGTTTGTTCCGGGGACGGAAGAGGTTGCCGAAGCGGAAGAGGAAGGACGCAAAGTGCCCGCCATTTATGCGCTGCTGCCTGTATTGCCCGTCATTCTGGTTCTGGTTTTCAGCCCGCTGGCGATCGCATCCATCAAAATTGACGTTGTGACGGCGATGATCCTCGGGGCGGTGGTCGCTTTTTTCTTCGAGCTGTTCACCACGCGTGATTTCCGCGCCTGTTGCAAAGGGTTGCAGGTATTTTTCAAAGGAATGGGAAGCATGTTTACCAGTATCGTTTCTTTACTGGTCTGCGCGGATATCTATGCCCAGGGGCTACAGAAAATCGGCGCAGTGGACTATCTCCTTCAGTCCGTGCAAAGCGCCGGTCTGGGCTTTACCAGTATGACGCTGGTGATGACGGCGCTGGTGGGCGTTACCGCAGTATTAACCGGTTCTGGCGTGGCGGCATTCTTCTCCTTTTCCGGGCTGGCGCCCTCTATCGCGGCGAAGTTTGGTGAAAGCGCGGTCAATATGATTCTGCCTATGCAGCTGATGGCGGGAATGGGGCGCTCTATTTCTCCGGTTGCGGGCATCATTATCGCCGTGAGCAAAGCGGGCGAATGCTCACCGTTTATGATCGTCAGAAGAACGCTGCTCCCGGCGCTGGCGGGGATTGCCGCGATGTTGATTGCCAATTATGTGCTGATTTAACGCTTTTCTTATTACCGGATTTAACTCATGGACAGCAACGTGACACACGATGTTTTATACGTCCCGTTTACGGGGAAACTGTTACTGGAATCGCCGTTATTGAATAAGGGGAGCAGTTTTACTCAGCAAGAGCGGAATGATTTTAATCTTAATGGATTGCTGCCCTACGCTATCGAAAATATTGATGAGCAAGCGGAACGCGCTTACCAACAATATCTGGAGGCGGAGTCTGATAACGCGCGGCATATTTATTTGCGTAATATCCAGGATACGAATGAGACGCTATTTTATTACCTGCTGAAAAAACATCTCCCGGAAATGCTGCCGATTGTTTATACCCCGACTGTTGGCGCGGCCTGTGAAAAGTTTTCCGGGATTTACCGTCGCGCCAGAGGGGTCTTTATTTCATGGCCCGATCGCGAACGTATTGACGATATTCTGCATGATATCCCGAGACACGATATCAAAGTGATTGTGGTGACGGACGGGGAACGCATTCTGGGACTGGGCGATCAGGGCGTTGGGGGGAATGGGGATACCGATTGGCAAACTGTCGCTGTATACCGTTTGCGGCGGGGTAAATCCGGCGCATACGTTGCCCGTTATGCTGGATGTCGGGACAAACAATCCGCGATTATTAGACGATCCCCGCTATATGGGCTGGCGGCATCCGCGCATCACCGGTGAAGACTACTTTGCGTTTATCGGTATGTTCATCGCTGCGGTGAAACGTCGCTGGCCGGATGTATTGCTGCAATTTGAGGACTTTGCCCAGCATACTGCGGTTCCTTTGCTGCATCGTTATCGTGATGAGCTGTGCTGTTTTAATGATGATATTCAGGGAACGGCGTCGGTCGCGCTGGCGACAATTTTAGCGGCCTGCCGCGCCAGCCAGCGTGATTTTAATCAGCAGACGATGGTCATCGTTGGCGCAGGGGCGGCGGGTTGCGGCATTGCCCGCCATATCATCGCCTGCCGGGTGGCCGAAGGTATGGACGCCGCAGAGGCCAGCAAAACGATTTTCATGGTGGATCGCGACGGCCTGGTGATGACCACCGCCTCGTCGCTGGCTGATTTTCAGGTTCCGCTGGCGCAGCCTCCTGAAATGCTATCTGGATGGGCATACGCTGGCGTGACGCCGTCCTTGCTGGAGGTCATTAATAACGCGAAACCTGGCGTGATGTTGGGCGTTTCAGGGCAGGCGGGGCTGTTCACTGAAGAGGTGGTGCGTACGATGTATCGCCACTGCGAGCGCCCGATTATTATGCCGTTGTCTAACCCGACCTCCAGAATGGAGGCCCGGCCGCAGGACCTTATCCGCTGGACTGATGGACAGGCGATTATCGCAACGGGAAGCCCTTGTGAGCCGGTAGATTTTGCCGGACGTACGATACCGGTATCGCAGTGTAATAACGTGTATATCTTTCCTGCCATCGGTCTTGGCGCGATTGCCAGCGGCGCCAGGAGGATCACGGAAACGATGCTGATGGCGGCGAGCCGCGCGCTTGCCGACGCCTCGCCTTCGGTGCGTCATCATGGCGGAGGACTGCTGCCGGAAATCAACATGATATGTGATGTAACCCACCGTATTGCCTTTGCGGTGGGGAAGGCGGCGCAGCTGTCCGGCGTAGCGGATGCGCTGGATGATGCAGTGCTGACACAGCGCATTACGGCGCATTTTTGGCTACCGCACTATCGTCCTTATAAACGCCGTGCTATCTAGTTTTTGGCTATGAATGCTCCGCTTCGGCAGTCGCGCCGGAGCGGGCCCGGGCGTATTAATAAAAAATACAAGGCGATAAAAAATAAAGGTAAGGAATAAAACTGACATCATAAGTTGAAAAATAAAACTTCATTAGCCTGCGATGCATTGCGCGGATTGTGCAACTTCATGATATGTATTTAATTATTTTTGAAAGCGGATGCGCGGCCTTATACAAGGTCAGATGGACGACGGTTAATTAAAATGCTGTTTTTATTTTATGTGGGGAAAACCTTATTCAGAGCGATCGAAATAAGTAAAGAATTGCGGATAAATGTCGTTATAACACTTATCCAAACCGATCGAGACCCTACCCCATGATGTGGAAAACAACTCAAGCCCGAGTGACACTCCTGCTTATAAGTTTTTTTGTTATATTACTGTTGGTTACGTTTGTTGTTATCAAACAATTCGTCTCTCCGCAGATTATTGCAACGGAAACCAGAAATATAAGAGCCACGGTCGGGCTGCAAAGTGACGCGATAAAAGAGCAAATGAACCGCGTTAAAGCGCAGCAGCGCACGATCACCGAACTGGTTTCCGGGCTTCAGAGCGATCAAATTGACGCGCTCTTGCCGCTGTTTGTGAACCAGTATGGCGATCTGAACGTTTTTGGCGGCGGCATCTGGCCATTACCCGGGCTGCGCGAGCCGGGCCGCGACAAATTCAGCACTTTTTATGCGCGCGATGCCGGTGGCGTGCTCCAGCTTAATACGGTCTGGAACCAGCCGGAGTCAGAAAAATACTGGGAACAGCCGTGGTATAAAGACGGTATGGCTGCGCCAAAAGGTGAGTGTGCATGGGCCAAAGCCTACCAGGATTCGGCCAGCCCGCAGCCGAGAACCAACTGCGCGATGACAATCTGGAAAGAGGGAAAGGCCTGGGGTGTCGCCACTATCGATGTGACGTTGGGCTTTTTTAACCAACTGGCAAAAGAGATGGGGAAGGCGGTCGAGGGAACCGTATTAATTGTTGAGTCTGATGGCAAAATTGTTGGGAACGGCGCGCCGACTCAAGGCAATACCGCATTGATGAATGTGCGCGATTTGAATATTCCGTCAGCTTTACCGCTGCTCAATCTGCTGAGCCAGGGGCAAAAAGCGGAATATGAGGGCGGCTATGACGGCGAAGACGGCGCCCATTCGCTGTTTGTTTTGTCGATAGAAGGCAGCCCGTGGTATCTGGTGATTGATACGCCCAGCAGCAACCTGGTGCGCCAGTCTAATGCGATACTGACAACACTCACGCTCGTGCAGACGGTGATCGGCCTTATCATTGTTCTTGTCCTGATGCTGATTGTGCGCAACATTTTCAGGAATGTGACGCTGCTGAACAGGAACATAGAGGCGCTATCCGGCGGCGGCGCCGATCTCACGCAACGGCTTGTGGAAAGTAAAAGCCCGGAATTTAATGCCATCATCAATAACTTTAATAAATTCATCGCGTTCCTTCAGGATTTGATGCAGCAGGTTGGGCACAGCTCCTCGGCAATTTCTTCCGCTTCGCGGCAGATCGCCGGAGGAAACCTGGATCTCTCCTCCCGTACGGAAGAACAGTCCGCTTCCATTGTTGAAACGGCGGCGTCGATGGAGCAGCTCACCAGCACCGTACGGCAAAATGCGGAGAATGCGTTGCAGGCGAACAGGCTGGCGACACAGGCTTCCGACGCGGCGAAAGCGGGGGGCTTCAGTGGTCAATGACGTGGTTGCCACAATGAGCAACATCAATGATTCATCCTCAAAAGTGGTGGAAATCATCAGCGTAATTGATGGCATCGCGTTCCAGACCAATATTCTGGCGCTGAACGCGGCGGTTGAAGCGGCGCGTGCCGGTGAGAATGGCCGTGGTTTTGCCGTCGTTGCCGGTGAGGTGCGTTCTCTTGCGCAGCGAAGCGCCCAGTCCGCGCAGGAAATTAAGAAGCTCATTGAAGAATCGGTCAGCAGTATTGAGCAAGGTAGCGGTCTGGTTCGCCAGGCGGGTACGACAATGGACGGCTTAATGGAGAAGGTTGAAGACGTGAGCGTTTTAATCTCTGAGATCAGCTCCTCAAGCGATGAGCAAAGTCGTGGAATTGAGCAGATTAATATCGCCATTACTCAGCTTGATAGCGCGACCCAGCAGAATGCGGCGCTGGTAGAAGAGGTTGCCGCAGCGGCCCAGTCAATGGAATCGCAAACCGAGATGCTTGAAAAAGTGGTCGGCAGCTTCAAACTCTGAAAAGCGGTATAACAAAACGCGCAGCATGATGGGGGTTAGCCCTTCGCCGGACCGTGGAACACGTCGGTCTCAGAAAAGTTATCCCCTGTCATGCGGCGCTCTATGAAACCAGTAAGGCGCAGCGTACGTTCAGCGAGATGCGGGATGTTTCGGTAAAAATTGCTGGATTATCTCCGGCAGACGATCGTGAGTGATGGGCGGCGAGAAAAGATAGCCCTGAAAGCGGTCAACTCCCAGCGCTTTCAACTGATTGAATTTCTCCAGACTATCGACGCCTTCGGCAATACAGCGGCTCTGCGTCAACTGGCAGTAATAGAGCAGGCTCTTTATCAGCGCCAGTGCATGTGGATCGCGTTGAAAATCATTCACGATACTCATATCCAGCTTGTAGCCGCTAAAGCGGATTGTCCTGACGGGAAACATTACGCTGCTGTGTGAAAAGCAGTCATCGAGGAAGATGCGAAAGCCTTGCCGTTGGATTTTGTCCATATTTTCTGCTGTTCTTCCTTGCTGATGCAGATCGACCGTTTCTGCAAATTCCAGCACTAATCTACCCGACCATTGCGGCTGCTGTAACTGCTGGCGCGCCGTTTCCATCATCCGCAGCAGGTTTTCGTGGTTGGCGATGCAGGGTGGAATATTTATTGAGAACCAGAACTTACCCTGGTGTTGGTTAATGTTCTGGATTGCTATTTGTAGCACAAAGGCCGTGAGCAGAAGCCAGGCGTATTCGGCGTGGATCTGCGGCAGAAATTCGCCGGGAAGCAATACGTTGTCGCCTCTTCTCCAGCGGGAAAGGATTTCAACCCCCTGCAATCGCAGGTGGCCGTCGGTTATGGGTTGAAATACCGGGAATACCTGTTGGCTATGAATGGCATGGATAAATTCGCGCTCAAAGGGAGATAGCGCGGCGATGAGCTGATTGTTGTGAGTCTTGCTCTGGCTTCCAGGAAAGCGGGTAATCAGATGCGGGTGAGACGCCACCATCTTTTTTAGTCCTGACGTTCTTTGATTATAAAGTGTTTTCTGGCTCACACCGCGGATCTTCGCCTGTGTGTTGATGCTGTACCCGTACAGAAGAGAGAGGGTGGCGCTCAATTCCGTTTTACTTAACCCCGCTGCCGGTTTGCCCTGTATCTGCGCGTCTAAAAAGGACAATTGCTGGAGTTTCGGGTATTGCAGGAAGTCACCCTGTAGCAGCGCTGCCAGTTGTTTCCCAGGAAGGTCGGAAGCGACCGCCCGGACGGCGGTAAGTTGCCGTTTATCAGGAACATGGTAGAGCAGCGTTTGCCATAGCCAGGCGGATGGACTACGGCTAAGGATCAGCATGGGCAACGGTGTTTCTGCCTCAGCAAGCAGGAAGGCGGCTTCCCTAAGAATAAACAGCAGCCAGTAAGGATCGTCAGGGAGAAAAACGACAATCCTTCCGACCTCGGATGTTAGCTGTAGCGAAAGGCGCTCCTGCGTCTGGTGTTGCAGCAGCACCGGTCGCCGTTGACCGCAGGTCATCATCCTGGCGATTCCTTCCGCCGCCATTGAACAGGGAGACAGGATATAGTCCACCCTTGTTTTCTCCAGCGGGGAGGGAGGGTTACTGGTAAACAAATGTCACCCCGATGATCGACTGTACGTTGCCCGCCGTGACCTGGCCGCTGGTGCGCGCGTAGGTCGCGGTTAAGCCAAGATTTACCGGCGATGTGCCGACCGTGCCCAGTGCTACGGTGTTGTTAGCGGGAACAACACTACCGTATCGGGTCATCTGAACGCCGATACCCTGCGCCGCTGAGGAGGACGCGGTGTTGCTGAAAATAGAGTTGGCGGCATCGACGGTCGTACCTGAAAGGTAATAGCCGAGGTTCTGGTTTTGCGCACAGTGGACAGTGACCGGCACGGCCATTGAGCCGGGATAGTCTGGAAGCGTCACGGTGACATCACGTGCTGATACGTCGCATCCCCCAGTAGGGACAACAACATTATTGTTGGCGTAAATATTCCAGATGAAATTATTCGGGTTTCCGTCGCTGGCCACTTTATGCATATTCAATTGCGCGATGAGTTCGCCAGAGTTGATGACGACGCCTCCCGCTGCTCCGGTCGCGGTCAGATACATGCGCAGCGGCAATCCACGATAGTCCGTATGAGTGATGGTATAGACGGATGAATTACCGTTCATCGGCAAAGGATACGTATTCCCCGCCCAGTAAACGCTCCCCGTAAACGCCGCAAGCGCGCCACCGAAGGCGGAACCGCTGGTTAAATTGATGTAGTCAATGATAGAGCCGCCGGAGGAGTCGTTTTTACAGGAAACTGAAGAGGATAAATCTACGACTAGGTTTTGACCCACTCCAACAGATGGCGTCAGGTTTACATAGACATTCGCTGACCCTGAGGTCATGGTCTGCCCGGTATCATTGACTTTACAGGTGAATGCCGCAGCATCCAGCGACCAACCCATCAGCAGCAGCGTGGTGAATAGCGCGATGATTTTTTTCATGACAAACTCTCCTGACTCAGGCGTAGGTATAGGTGACGCTAATCACCGCCTGAATAGTTCCCTGGGTGGCACCGCCGTTGACCGTTAACGCTCTGACCTGTAACGGAAAGCGGGTGGACTGCGTTGAGTCATCCACCTGAACGGATTTCGTGGCGCCATTGTTTAACGTGGTGCCTGCGTCATCCTGCAATTCGAGCTGAATATTGCCGGCGGTCCCCTGGTTTTTTGTAATAACCGGTGCTGTCTGCGGTTCCGCTAAAGGTTGCGATGACCCGGGAGGTGCCGATCGGACAGTTAGTGAGTTCCAGCGCGGTACTGTGCCAGGCGGAAGCCGAACCTGCGGTTACCAGGCTGAAGGTATACAGGTCGCCGAGGTCAACGGCGGCATTGGTGGTAGACACCGTGCACGGCTTCGCCACCACCTTCCCGTTGACGGTAATCGTGATATCAGCGGCCTGAAGCCCTGAAGAGGCCGCTGTCAGTACGCTTGCCAGAAGCCACCCTACATAGTTGCATTTCATCTCAGCCTCCGGTTACTGAAATTCAAGCGTGAATGTTGCTGTGGCATTGACGTGCCCGGCGGTGACCGGAATCTGCGTAGCCATCAGGCGTGCATAAAAGTTGAGGATGTTGGTCTGCCCAGGCGTGAGCGTGGTCCACGCGATGGATGATGACGCGGCGTTGAGCGGCAGCATCGTCTGTTGGTTATTGAGGATCTGCACGCCCATGCCTGCGGCTGCTGAGGCACCGCTATCGATCTTCAATAGACTGGTGTTGCTGCCATCCTCCGTGCCGGTAAAGCCGACTTTGACTGCCGTAACCGAGTTACCGCAGGGAGAGAGGACAATACGGAATGGGACGAGCGGGGTTGTCGCCCCCACCGCATTAAACTGTTTAGCGGCGTTATTCATCAGGTCAACGGTAAAATCTTTTGACTCTCCCGCGACAGCGCAGGCATTGTCGCGGACGTAGCCGCTAATCGTAATCGTGCTGTCGGCGGCGAAGACATTGACGCAGGCCAGCGTCAGCACAGCGCCGAGGAAATACAGTGGTTTTTTCATCATCATTCCTTCCTTAACGGCACTCTGCAAAGAGCTGGCTCAGCACATGTTTCTGGCTCTCTTCCGGCAGGCGATACCGGGCCATGCAGTTGGCCCCCGGGCCTTCACCCCATTTCACCTGAACGCTTCCCGCCAGCGGCATGCCGCTCAGGTAGACCTGGCCGTTATCTGCCACGATGCTGCCGCTCTGGTTATCGCCGGAAGTGACCATAGCGCCGAATGGCACGGGTTTGCCGTTGTGCGTCAGCGTCATCAGGATTTTTACCCCGACGTGGGCTTTAAATTCGGCGCGGACGATGGCGCCGTGGGTCGGCACGACGCTGACCACCGCATCATCGAGATCGACGTTATCCGCCAGGGTGTTGGTATCCAGCGCGACGCGGTTTTCCCTGTACTCAGTGGCGTACGGCATGACGGCATAACCGCGCCAGTCGGTACGTACGCCGGTCTGGTTCTCGACTTTCACGTCTCCGGCGCCAGGCGCTTTAATCAGCACTACCGTGTCATTTAATGGCTGGCTTAAGGTGATGCCGTTGGCATGGGCGAGTACACCGCCGCTCATCCCGTAGTACAGCTGTTTAAATCCATCGCTGTGGCTGTAGCCCACGTTAGCGTTGCCGTAGCCGCCGCGATAGTTCATCGCCGCGTAGCCGGTTCCGCCATTGTTGCCTTCGCCACCGCTGGCATAACCGGTTTGCATGCTGTAGCTCAGGTTATTGTCTTCCAGCAGCGTGCCGTAAAGACCGGCCAGGTTAGTCATCCGGCCATCCAGGTCGTGCGACATGCTGTAGCTGGCGCTTGCGTGCCGCCAGACGGATTTGCTGTCGGAACGCAGCCAGTGGCTGAACGGAATATTGACGTTGAACGCTAACATCTGGTCGCGGCCCTGTTGCCAGGCGTTTTTGGTCAGGCTGTAGCTCAGCGTCCAGTTGATATCGTCAACGGCGGCATTTAACCCCAGCTGTAGCTGTTCGTCGGCCTTGTTGGTTGACCAGTAAGTTTGACGGCTGCCATTCACATACAGTGTGGCAGTGCGTCCCAACTGCTGCGTTATGCTCATCTGAACCTTGCCCCGCTTGTTATAAGCAAGGTTGTAGTAGTCGGTGAATTTGGGTTTGACCTGAATCACGCCATCCTGGGTTTCAACGTCATAGCCACTCATCCTGCGGTAAGTGGTGTCGGCAAAGCTGTAATAGCCCTGGGTGGAATAACGGTATCCCACCAGTTGGACGTTGGTGCCGGTCTCATAGAGTGACTTGTTATAAAGGAAGCGTATCGATTGCCCCTGGTGAGAGCTGTCGTCAGGCAGGGTGGCGTTGGCCTGAGTTGCATCCAGCGAAACCGCGCCGAACTCGCCCATGTTCTTACCGACCCCTAAATTGAAGGCGCGATAGTTGTCGGCCAGTTGGGTGCCGCCATACAGCGTCCAGCCTGCCGGGAGCCCGTGCAGGAGGGTGCTCTGGAAGAACTTTGGTTTTTCCTGCTGGTCGTTGCCGCTGCGGTATTCACCAGCGGTCACTGCATAACGGGTGTGCCCTTCACGCTGTAACATTGGCACCGTAGACCACGGCACGCTGAAGACCTGGCTGGTGCCATCGGCCTCTTTGATGGTGACCTGGAGATCGCCGCCGTTGCCTGCGGCGTAGAGATCGTTAATTGTGAAGGGGCCCGGCGGCACCGTGCCCTGGTAGATTTCATAGCCGTTTTGTTTGATAGAGACCTGCGCCGTGCCGCGCGCAATGCCGTGGATGACCGGCGCAAAGCCTTTCTGGCTATCCGGCAGCATATTGTCGTCAGAGGCTAACTGGGCGCCACGGAAGTTAATCCGTCGAAGATATCGCCGTTGGTGTAGCTGTCGCCAAGCGTCAGGCGGGCGCGCAGGGGGGTAATATCGCGCTCCAGCCAGCTGTTCACATGCTGCCATTTATTCTCATTACTGGACGTGCTACCGCCACTGCTGTAGCTCCAGATGGTGTTATCACGCAGACGCCAGGCGCCAAGGTTGAGGCCGCTTTGCAGGTTTAAATACGCGTAATTGCTGCTGTCGCTGGCATCGTTATGTACGTTGTTGCCGGTAAAGTTATAGTTCAGCAAACCGGCGTTAATCCCGTCATCCCAGAGTTCCGGTGGAATATAACCGCGCGCGCGATTGCCCATGAAAGCCTGCGGGACACTCAGGTACAGGCGCTGTTGGCTGACATCGAAGCGGGTGGTGGCATCTTTGACCATTTCCGTCAACGGTACGCAGGCGTCGGACGCCAGCGTATCCATACCGGTGATGGCCGACGTGCTGACCCCCATGCCAGCGAGCTGGCTACGGGTCAGGCACGGTTCCAGTCGATGACCGTTTGCGCCAGCGTTAAACGTGACGTCGCGGGTAGTTATAAAGCCATCGTTCAGATAGATATCCACGCGATAGGTGCCAGGCGGCACCTCTTGCCCGTTTTCAAATCCAGAGAGATCCGCAACGGCCGAGGGATCGTCGGCCAGGAAACGGGGGTTAAAATAGAGATCTGCCCGCGCGAAACCCGCGAGGCAAAGCGCCAATGGTATCTGCGCAAGGACAAAAATAGAGAATGCTTTGCGCCGGGCGCGTTGGGAACCCAAACGGTCCAGTCCGTATTTGAGATGTGACATAGTCCCTCCGGTCCGAAGTCGCCCGGCTGTCAGTTCTTAATTGTAATGTGCGGGGGAGTCCTGTTGGTGGACGGCCCTGTGTTAACGCAGAACGCCCTTCATTTGCGGGGTCAGTGCGCCATAGTCATTAATAGTCCGGTAGGTAATGTTGCTACCGGCATCAGGTGGCAACTTGACCGAGGTTTTACCCATTGGCGGCACCAGCGCATTTTCCAGCACGCGCGTACCGGCATTGAGTTCGGTCACCGTCAGGTAATACGGCGTCGGGTTGTTGAGCGTCAGCGATGAACCGTCACGGTTAAAGGTCAGTTTTTCCGCCGCCTGATCCGGTGGCAGAGCCAGTTTCGTTGGGCGGTAGTAGAGTTTGATGCGGCTGATAATCGCCAGTTGTAAGGTGTTATCGCTGAGCTTTGATTTATCCATCGAAGGAATGGCTTTTACGTTTACCCAGAACAGGCTTTCCCGGTCCTGCGGTAACTGGTTGTTCGTGGCATCAATAATGCGCAAGGTATTCTCTTTCTTACCTTGCATCGCAAACAGCGGAGGGGTGATGACAAAACGACCATCTTTGCCGCCATCGGCGTTTTCAACCCATGACTGAATCAGATAGGTACTGTTATTGTCGTTATTGGTCACCGCCAGCTGAACCTGTTTTTGTCCGGCCGGATAGATAACCCGGGTTGCGCCCAGCGCCACGCCTGCTTCAGCGCTGGTGGAAAAACCGCTTGCGGCGAGCATCAAAAAGCCCGCCAGTAAGCCGCGTGTCATCTCCAGTGTTTTTTTCACATTTTCCCCTTTCGTACTCACCGTTGTTTCCTGTTTCCGGCATACCTGCTGGCTAATTACTGATAGGTCAGAGAGAACCAGATTTGAGCATTGGCGCTCCCCCGGTGACCTGCTTCCCGGTCGCCCGATACTTCGCCACGAAATGAAGCGTGGTGGGGCCGCTATACAACTGCGTCCAGGCGCCCGGCGGCTGTTGAGTGGAATCAATTGATTGTCTTTATCAAATAAAGCGATGCCTACGCCGGTTGCTATCCCCGGCCCTTCGCCCAACTGAAAGCACCTCCGGGTTTTTGCCGTCGGCAACTCCGCGAAATGACACGCCTACGCGCTGACTCACGGCAGTGCTGCAATCCTGTAGATGAATATCGAATGGCACGGGGTTGGCATCTTCCCCTGACGAATGAAACCGATTACTGCTGATCTGCCCCATATTGACCGTCATCTGTTGATCTCCTGCTTCAACGCGGCAGGATTCGGCAATAATGACCCCCCTGGAAACGCATGTTTCCCCCGGGCAACGTCACGTTCCAGTGATTGCCAGCCAGTGCCAGCGACGGAAACAGAAATATCAGCAGACCTGATCTCACTCCTTGCATCGTTATCACCCCTGTCCTGTTATGGATAACGGGCCATCCTGGCCCGGAATGCTTCCCTGTCAGACGTTTTGAATTACTGGTATTGCACTTTGAAGGTTGCGTCTGCGTTCGCAGTACCGGCAGTTGCTGCGCCAGTTGGCGTAGTAACGAGCCTGGAAAGGAATGATGTTAGTACCGTCATTCAGCGTGGTAGCGCTGCTGAAGGTTGCGCCATCCAGCTCCAGAGCGGTGCCAGTTTTGTCGAGGATCTGTACGCCGACGTTAGTCGCGCCGCCTGATGCGGAACCCTGTAGCGCCAGAACGGTAGGGTTGGCGCCATCAACAGCAGTACCTGTGAACGCAACGGAAGCCTGGGTCGCAACGGTCGTGTCGCAATCATCCAGTTGAATGTTGAAACCCACAGCGGAGCTGGTGTTGCCTTCAGCAGCGAGTTTGGCGGAGCGAACCTGGCCTAACTGAACTGTCTGATCGATAGAACCGGCATCAACTGCACAAGCGGCGTTAACGATTTCCCCTTTAAAATGCACGGTGCCGCCGTTTACCGTGGTGGTGTCGGCCAGGGCTGCTGTGGAGCTCAGGGACAGTGCTGACAGAACAACGATTGCCAGTGTTTTTGATTTTCATGCGGTTTTCCTTTAAACAATGTCGATATTACGAACCGAAACTGGCAGTCGTTGTACCTTCCTGGCATTTCAGGTTTAAGCCGAATAGTTCGACTGCCGATCTTGCGCAGTTTTTACCCAACTGATGAGTCAATTGGGACCATTTTGACTCATCGCAATAAATTTCTTAATTTCGTTTTTTTATGCGTTGTTCTGGAATTTAATTCTTATTTTTTGGTTTTCTATAGATGAATATATCTGAGGTGATCGTGAGTTATATCAACAAGACAAGTGGAAAGCAGAACTCGACGTGCGGAGAAAAGGTGCGGAAAAAAGGTGAGGATGTATGAAACGTAAAAAAATGTGAGTAAAAAAACAATTTTAAATCAGTTGGATATTTTTTTTTCGCAAAAAAAATGGACTTACAGGTTGCAGAAAATTACAAAACTCCTCTACGATATAGACAGTTTGGTCCCAATTGACTTGTTCAATGTCTTATTTTTCCTTAGTTATCAATGAATTATATAGTTCATCATTTTTGATCTTCTGTTTTAGTAGCTTTTCCTCTAGCGGATTTACCCTTTCCCATAATCCTGCAAACCGGGCGGCATTACTGGCTGTATAACGTACGGTGTGGCGAATATTTCGGTGACCAAGGTAATCCTGGATTAGACGTGTATCTGTACCTCTTTCAGCAAGTTCATAACCACATGCATGTCGCAGCATATGCGGATGTGTGGTGGTGCTGGTTCCGGCCTTTTGACCAGCAGAACGTATTATACGGTATGCCTGCTGGCGGGAAAGTTGTGAGCCTTTGCGGGAAATAAACACCGCGTTTATTTTCTGCGCTCCTTTCCAGCTCGCACGAACCCGGCTCCAGCATTCAATGGCTTCACACTCATCCGGCATGAGGGGATGAATAGTAGAAAAACCATTTTTCAGTCGGCGGATATTGATCCGACCTTCATAAAGATCAAAATCCCGGTAATGCAGGTTCAGTAGTTCACTTATACGCATTCCATGACGAAAGGCCAGCAGGATAAGGCAATAATCTCGCTCTCCTGTCTGGCCATGACGTACGGCTTTCATCATGGCCTGAACTTCTCTGGCAGTAAGAAAACGGCGTCGGTTCATAATATTTCTCCTGGTATCAGAATGATAAAGAGTCAGCTCCAGTGATACGAATAACTGATAGCTAAAGCTAGGGATGTATTATTAATTGCACATATTGACCACTATCCCATTTTATTCTATGAAGCTCACAAAGCCCCATGTCAGTGGGCGACTTCATTCTAAAGATTTCATCAGACATCACAAGAAGACTATTCCGTATATTCTCAGAGGGGAAAAACGTATTCAGCGGGGGAATAACTATTCAGACCATGTCAGAGGTGTCAATTATACTGGCCAGAAAAAATAACACAGGATATAGTGTAGAAACATAAAATAGATAACCATATAGCTAATGCGACTATTACAGTGCCATCCATGGCACATAGCTTTATTCAGACTTATTTACTGTCTATATTTTTCTTTCCTTACAGTTTGCTACAGACATCTCTGTTTTTTGTTTTATTCCAGATGCCATAAAAACGACCAGCGTTACTGGCAGTATACCAGACAGTATGACGAATATTGCGATGGCCAAGGTAATCCTGAATCAAGCGGGTATCTATGCCCCATATTTGCCAGAGCAAACCCACAGGAATGGCGAAGCATATGCGGGTGGGCACAAATTGCAAGTTTTGCTTTCTTCCCGGCTCTGGCGATTATCTGATAAAATTGCTGTCTTGAAAGGGGATTGCCTTTACGTGATAAAAATAACCATTCAGTTTCTGAATGTTGGCTTGTAAGGCGAATTTTCAGCCAGGACTTTATCGAACGAATTTCCTCTTCAAGTAAGGGATGGGTAGTTGAGAATCCTTTTTTTAATCGGTAAATATGTATACATTTATCCTTAAGGTCAATATCTGAGATACGCAGACGACATATTTCGCTTGCCCTTAACCCATGAATAAAACACAGCAAAACCAGACAGCGATTACGCACTGCATAGGTTCCTGTACTAACAGCATTAAGAATTAAATTGATTTCATTTTGTGTCATAAACCTGCGTTTCTCTAGTCCATTATTATTTTTCATATCACCTGTTATCCTTTATTTTGCCGACATTCCGCTTATACCTGACTCTCTTCTAATGGATTAAAATCTGCCGAATAATAGCTTTTTCTTCAGGAAATAACCAGGTGTAGTTAAAAATAATGGTATGTTCTTAAATTTATGTAGAGTCACAAATGAATAATTAGTCATATGCAGAACTAATTTGTTTTTTGATATCGTAGATGAATTACATATCCGTAATGACGGGACTATCGCTGTAGTTATCATATGGTAATATGATTAATTTAACTTAAGGGTAATTGAATGGCGAAAAGATAAGGTGAATGAACCACATAAGATTCTACATAAATATATTATTCTCAATGGATTGATTTTTTTCGGCGTGTGCGGTGTATTGTTATTTCAATAGGCTATTTCACTCTTTCACACAGTTCATTTTACCGGGGTTGCAGGTTTTCTTCAGTTTGTATATGTCTTTCAATCTTTCTCGCTTTGATATCTACCATTAAGTCAGAACGGTTTGCTGCGGTGCGAAGCCTGTATACACTCTTCATATGTATTAGCTCAGACTTGATCTGGCTTTGTCACAATACAGAGTTTAATCTAATCTGACAGGCAGCTCTGTGCCAGTAGCTGACATTACTATGGTGTGTTCCGTAACCCATCGCATAGGTATTAGCACCCATTCCCGTCAGTGGGGAGAATGAATGCGGTATCATAATTTCTCAACATATGTTGTTGATGTACTTGGTATAATTCCTGAAGAAATGCACTATCCGCAATATCTCCGCGTATGGTACGCCGTGACACAACTAAATTTCGCTTCTGCTACAAATATTGTTAAGTGGATCCGTAACAGCAACGCCCCCCTGAAAGAGACCGAGATTCGTATTCAACTGGATGCATTAACAGTCAATAGCAACTCCCGGTATCGATATCTTGGTAGCCGAAAAAGTTCCCAGACTGACCAGGGTAGCCCATACGACTTGCTATTTCGTAGCGGAAATCTACGAAATACACGGTATGAACAGTATGTGCCGGAGCTGCACGGCATATGGGACATTGGAGATGATGGTAGGACGCCAATTCAAATTGCCGCCCCAAGGCCAGGTGATCGGATGGTTGTTGAAGCGAGAGATGAATTATTCAATGAATTGCCTGAAGATGAAGGTGACTTTCGCCTCAAAGCACTACGTGAGGTCATTATTCGAGAAGGGCAACCAGTATTTAGACGAAAGCTCATTGAAGCGTATGAGGGTAAATGCGCAGTAACGGGCTGTTCAATCCAAGTGTTGCTTGAAGCTGCACATATAACCCCCTACGCAGGAGCTTGGCATACCCGTGCTCAACATGGGCTGTTGCTGAAAACAGATATCCATACTCTATTTGACCGTGGTTTGCTCTGGATTGATACGGAGTTGAAAATAAGGATATCAGAACAGTTGGCCGGGACAGAATATGCAGAGTTAGATGGCCGATATCTCAGGTTACCTAAAGATAAGCAAAACTGGCCGTTAACAACTCATCTGATAAATCATCGGCAATATTGGATTGAAAATTGTAATGACGTTGAAAGTGCTTAACGTTACTACTGTCTGCATCTCGCTCTGAAGGGACAACCATACTCAAATCTCCCATATTGCAGGAGATTTGAGTATGAACACGTCACCGTGGAACAAAGACCGTATCATAGGCCAAAAAAGACCACTTCAGATATCTCATATTTGGGGTATCCGAATCCGGCTTGAACTGGAAGGTAAAACGCGCGATTTAGCTCTGTTCAATATGGCCCTGGACAGTAAGCTTCGAGGCTGTGATCTGGTCAAACTCAAAGTATCTGATGTTGCATATGGTAGCTCTGTTTCAAGCAGAGCAACGGTGTTGCAACAGAAAACCGGTAGCCCTGTGCAATTTGAGATAACCAAAGGGACAAGAGAAGCTGTTGCTGCATTGATAAAGCTTGACAATTTGCATAGTAAAGATTTCTTGTTTCGGTCTCGGGTCGGAACTAACCAGCACATTTCAACCCGGCAATACAACCGAATCTTCCATGGGTGGGTAGAAAAGCTTGGTCTCGAAGATTCGCTTTACAGCACACATTCCATGAGAAGAACAAAACCTTACCTGATCTACAAGAAAACCAAGAATCTCCGGGTGATCCAACTTCTTTTGGGTCATAAGAAACTGGAAAGCACAGTCCGTTATCTGGGCATTGAAGTCGATGACGCGTTAGAGATCTCTGCATCGATTGAAGTCTAAGATTGTCAGGGCTGTAACAGCAGCCCTGTGCCAGAAGCAGAAGATGAAAGATGCCTAAGCATCTATATCTGAAGCAGGAATTCGTAGGAGCTTGCTTTATCAATACTAAATTGGTGCGCATATAATTCATAACCGTAGTAGTCAGTCAATAAAAAATACTACTTTCCTGCTATGGAGGTAATTTATCTAAGAACTACTATTTGTCATGAATATGTCTTGCATTAATCTAAATTCCTTTTGGTTTTTAAAACATTTTTCTTGAGGTGTTTTATGTCTATTTTTGAAACAAGTGACTCTGCATGGTCTGCATTGACAAAACAGTTTGAACAAATGTCTGGTTCACCTGGCGCGCCACTTATTGTTCAGTCACCCACAATATTCAGACCATTGACTATAACAGGAGTTAATCCGGCAATTTCCTTATTGAGAAAATTGTTACTAGGGGACAATCAGCCTGCGTATCACAATTTAAATCAAACTGCATACTCGCAGAGCAACAAATCAGTTCAGAAAGGGTATATTCAGTATCTACAGACACTACTTGTTGAAATGACAAAGCGAGTGAGCAGCCCTATTGACTATGATGAAATTGCGAAACTTCAGAAAATATATATAAAATCACAAAGTGCGCTAAATATTTTTACTAGGGATGCGAACAAAGATTGGGTATTACAAAAGAAAAATAACCCTGGACTTTCAAGGAAAACTTGGGATGACAATTATTGCCCTGAAGGTTTCACCCCTAAACAGACATTGCTTAAGAAAGATACATTGGCTAAGTACGGGGCTCTACAATCAAAACAGTCCGCTTACCCAGCTCTGACTAGAGCTACAATGGCTCTGTTCAACTGCGAAATGAATGCAAAAGAAATAATAAATCTTCCTTTGTCCGAAGATGATTTAGCTGAACCTGATTTGTGGGTACCTTTTTTGCGTACAAATCTGGAACCCGGTATGAAATGGGATGATTTTTTTAATAAGGATGCTCCGCAGAACATCGAAATTATGTCTAATTCATTCCATTCTGAACATTATGACTCATCTTGGTCCGCAGGTGGTTCTTTCTCGTACGGTTTTTTCAGTTGTGGAGGTAGTGCAAGTGGCGGGCATGTCGAGGATCGTTTGAAAAAGGGAACTCAAAAATTAAAATTCAGTTTTAAACGCATGATTACAGTTCAAATACAACGTGGGGGTTGGTACGACGAAGGGCTGTTATCGTATACGGGTTATGTCGATAAAGAAGAGTTTTGGGGACCACGAGGTATGCTGAATCTTATCCCTGTCAGCGCTGTCATAGGCAGGGGGTTAACCATTGAAATTGAAACGACAAGTGAGGCATATGATTCATTTCGAGACTGGCGGCGGACATCGGGTAGCGCCGGATTCAGTTTTGGACCCTGGTCAGTGGGGGCGGGTGCGAACAGTTCAACCAATTCATCTTCTATTTCAGATGAGTCTACAGGAACAACCCTGCGTTTTACCGACAACTCAGATCAAATTTATATCCTGAGTGTAATATCAATGAAGATGGATGAATATTTTAAATCTAAGGTTTATGAAGAAAAGGCATTGCAAGATATCAAGAAACTGGAATTGCTCTCCGGCGAGGTATCTGAAAGAATGAAATCTCTGCAAGAGTACTGGGTAAAATGACAAACATGTATTATGTAACAATTTTCATTATTACTTCATGTCTTATGGGGTGCAGTAGTGTTGCCACTTACCCCGTATGCATCTTGCAAGATGATGTATCTATAGAGCAGTGGAATTCGGTAAAGGAAAATATTGAAACCAGCGTCAGGGTAATCGACCCAAATGCTAGAATCAGTATTATCCCTAGTGTTGCTATTATCGAGGCAAACTCTGTAACCCATGCTTATCTAAGAGATATATGGCCAAGTCAGGCATGTATTAGCACTGTTAATAATGATGAGGATGATATTCTCTGGAGGGAGTGTCAGCGGGTTGTAACTGAATATATTCGGAAACCTTGGAAGTCTTGGCCTGGAGAAATAAATAAAGGACAGGTATATTGCAAAACCCCCTGAAAGATATTCAGCTATATTTGTTTGCTGGTGTTATATTATCATCATCCATAAATTTATATTCTTTTGCAGGGGGTCGCGTAATCGAACTAAAAGGCAGGAGGGAGTCCTGCCTTTTATAGTTAACTTTTGTTGTGTTTAACAGCTATTGATGATTATTGCCAACTTCCGCTCCTCGCTCAGAGCGGACACTCAGGTTTAATAATGCAATACGTTCAGCTCAAGTAGTATTACTACTGATAAATCATTTTATGGTGGGGGATTCTGGTAATGGTAAGAAGTGAAAGGGAAAGAAGTGTATGTTGCGGGTGGACGGACTTGTGAAGATCCCCATATGACTAGTGGAGGGCGTATGTTGTCAGATTCCCCCGTTTTCCTCGTGCTTTTGCATCATTATGAACAGTTAGAAATGAAAAGAACCGTAGCTGGAAGTAAGAGATAGGCTTGTCAGAGGGTATATATGTCTTTAAATGCAACGAACATCTAAGAAAATGGCGAGAAATCCAGCAAGCAAATAACGTCCTGCAATGACCAGAAATCTACCGGAACCCCACAAAGCAAAAAACCAGCCCGTAGGCTGGTTTCTTTAAATAGTGGTGCCCGGACTCGGAATCGAACCAAGGACACGGGGATTTTCAATCCCCTGCTCTACCGACTGAGCTATCCGGGCAACGGGGCGCATTAAACCGTAAAGGGGCGCAGGCGTCAACGGCTTTCCATGAAAAAAATGACAAAAGACAGCTGACTGCCTGCTTTTCACGCAAAAAACGCAAAATTGGCTCTAATTACGTCAACGCGCCACCCTGACGGCAGCGGGCAAAGCGCAGTATATCCTCCGCCAGACGGTGAGCGGTATCCACATCAGCCTGGCTGCGATTGACCAGCATTCGGCTGAGGCAACCTTCCAGCACCAGTTCCATCTGTTTCGCCACCATCGCCGGGTCGTCAATTTCGAGCGTTGTCAGCAATTCGTGGGTGAAGTCATGCGCCGCCCGTTTTTGCTGATCGGCCAGTTGGTGAATAGGGTGGGCAGGATCGGGATAAAACGTACAGGCAGCAATGAACAGACAACCGGGGTAGCGATTGTTGCTCACGCACTCCGAAAGCGCGTTATAGCGCGCCAGCAGTTTTTGTTCTGCGGTAAGGGTTTCATCAAGCAAAAGCTGGCGACGCCAGATGTCTACCTGTTGACTCAGATAACGCAGGGCGTCGTACAGAATAGCCTCTTTATCGGGCCAGAAGCGCTGTAACTCATCAAGCGGATAATCAATGCGTTCTGCCACCATTTCAAGCGTGGTGTTTGCTATCCCTTGAACCTCAAGTAATTTCAGGGCTTCTCCCAGGACATCTTCACGTTGCACGGTATTCTCCTCCGTCTTTCCCACAGAAAGTGTCGCTCACGGTTGGCGATCGCGCAAATGTGCGCTAAAGGTCGTCGCATCCATAAAGCCCGTCACTCGCGCATTCGGGTGCTCATGGCCTTGCGCATCAAAAAACAGGATTGTCGGTAAACCCAGCACATTCAGGTGCCTGAGCAAGGCGACATCCTGCGCATTGTTGGCGGTGACATTAGCCTGTAGCAGCACGGTGTCGCCCAGCGTCTGCTGAACCTGCGGATCGCTGAAGGTGTACTTCTCAAACTCTTTACAGGCGACGCACCAGTCGGCGTAGAGATCCAGCATTATCGGCTTTCCTTTTGCCTCTGCCAGCGCCTGATTTAACGCATCGACTGTCGTAATCGGCTTGAAGTTCAGGTGCGCCTGCGTCTGGGCGGTTGTTGCGCCAAACGCCCAGTCCTGTAACGGGCGTACGCTGACCAGCGCCGCCGCCAGCAGGATGATTTGCACAATGCGCATCCCGCCGCGTCTGGCGTGCAGGCTGGTAATAAACGCCCAGCCGAAGAAGGCGACGCCCAGCAGCGACCACAGACGCAGCCCCCACTCGTCGCCGATTACCCGTTCCAGCAAAAAGACCGGCAGCGCGAGGATCACAAAGCCAAAAGCGGTTTTGACGTGTTCCATCCACGGGCCGCTTTTCGGTAGCAGACGGTTGCCAAACACGGTGACCAGAATCAGCGGCAGCCCCATGCCCAGCGCGTAGAGATACAGCGTTCCACCGCCAAGCCACATGTTCCCGCTCTGGGCGATGTACAGCAAAATGGCGCTCAGCGGCGCGGTGGTGCATGGTGAGCAGATAAGCCCGGCAATCGCGCCCATGACAAATACGCCGCCAGGAGAGCCGCCCTGCTGACGGTTACTCATCAACGTGAGGCGCGTTTGCAGTGAAGAAGGCAGCTGTAGTGTGAACAGTCCGAACATTGACAGCGCCAGCAGCGTGAAGACCAGCGCAAGGCCGATTAGCACATAAGGGTGCTGGAGCGCCGCCTGGAACTGTAGCCCGGCAGCAGCCACAACCAGCCCCAGCGCGGTGTAGGTAAGCGCCATACCCTGTACGTAGATAAAGGTCAGCAGCAACGCGCGTCCGGTTGAGAGGCGTTGTTTACCGCCGAGCACAATGCCGGAAATCAGCGGATACATCGGCAGGACGCAGGGCGTAAAGGCGATCCCGATGCCAATCAGCAATGCCCACAGCGCGGAGAAAGGCAGCCGGGCGGCAGGTTGCGGCGTCTCTTTCGTTTGCGCCGCGACCGGCGACGGCGTGGATTTAGCCACCGTGCTGGCGCTCACTTCGCTTAACGGCACGGTTTTGGTTTCCGGTGGATAGCAGAAGCCTGCGTCAGCACAGCCCTGATACGTCACGGTTAACGTCGCGCCGGATGCGGCCTGGTTAACGATGAGCGGAATGTTTAAGCGCTTGCGGTAGATTTCGCTTTTGCCATAAAACTCATCTTCATGCCAGACGCCCGCCGGGAGCCGGACTTCGGCAATTTCGGCCTGAGAGGGGGTGATGCTTACCTGTTTGCGGTAAAGATAGTAGCCGTCTTTCACCTGCCAGGAGAGGTTCAGGTCATGTTGATTCTGCTGAAAATCAAAGGAAAAAGCCTGGTCAGCAGGGACAAACTGCGAGCGGCCTGGTGCGTCAAATAATCCGGCGAAGGCGGATGTGCTACACAGCAGCAGGATCAGCGTAAGGATGCGTTGAGCCATGAGAGGTAATCAGTGTCTCCGTGAGTGACGGGTAAAACCAGAAGTTCAGGTGTTTGATACGGGTGGTGAGACTTCAGGCATTCAAGAAGCGCTTGCTGGTGCGAAACGGTGGTTTTTAAAATCATCTGTACTTCGTATTCCTGCTCCAGTTTGCCCTCCCAGTAATACAAGGATGTCGCGCCCGGCAGTAACGTAGCGCAGGCGGCCAGTTTTTCCGCCAGCACCTTAGCGGCCAGATCCTGGGCTGTTGCTTCATCCGGCGCGGTACAGAGCACCACGACGGCCTCGGGGATGGAGATATCCTGACTATTATCATCAAGCATAAACACCTCGAAAGAACAGAAAGAGCAGCAAGAGTGTGGTCACTATACAACGGAAGGCGGCGGGATGTTAGTCAAAGCGGAGGTAAGAAAGCGGGGCGCGTATACGCCCCGCGAGGAGAACTTACAGCATGACGCTGCCCAGCAGGAAGCCGAAGCAAACGGCAAGGGCAACACCCAGCGTACCTGGGATAAAGAACGGGTGGTTAAAGACGAATTTACCGATACGGGTTGTACCGGTGTCATCCATCTGAACCGCAGCAACCAGCGTTGGGTAGGTCGGCAGAATGAACAGGCCGGAAACCGCAGCGAAAGACGCGACAGCGGTCAGCGGAGAGACGTTCAGCGCCAGCGCCATTGGCATCAACGCTTTCGCTGTGGCTGCCTGAGAGTACAGCAGAGCGGAAGCAAAGAAGAAGATGACGGCCAGCAGCCACGGATGGCCCTGAATCACGCTACCCGCAGTGTCTTTGATCCAGTCGATGTTGTGAGAAACGAAAGTATCGCCCAACCATGCTACGCCCAGAATACAGATACAGGCGCTCATACCCGCTTTAAAGGTACTGGAGTTCAGGATGGAGTCCGTTTCGACACGGCAGACGATGGTCGTCAGCGTCGCGACGCTCAGCATGATGATCAGAATCGCGTTGGTGGTGTTCATCAGCGGTGTTGCGACCAGGCCGAGGCTTGGACTGTTGACGATGGCATAAACCACGACGCAGACAACGCCCAGCAGGAACAGCCAGACCGAGGTTTTTTGCCATCGGTTTGATTTCAATTTGCTTTTCGCCGCGCAGTTCGATCAGCCCTTCTTCCAGACGTTTGCGGTAAACCGGGTCGTCAGAAAGTTTAGAGTTAAACAGCATTGTGACCAGGAAGGACATCACCAGTACCGCCAGCAGAGTGGACGGAATCACCACGGACAGCAGGTGAATATAGCTGATGCCATGACCTTCCATGACGGAAGACATGTACACCACCGCCGCAGAGATAGGCGATGCGGTGATCGCAATCTGTGCGGAAACCACCGCCGTGGAGAGCGGACGGCAAGGTTTGATGCCTTGCTCCTTCGCCACTTCAGCGATAACCGGCAGGGTTGCCAGAGAGATGTTGCCAGTACCGGCAAAGATAGTCAGGAAATAAGTGACGATCGGTGCAAGGATCGTGATGTATTTCGGGTTTTTTGCGCAGCAGTTTTTCCGTCTGGTTAACCAGATAGTCCAGACCGCCCGCAACCTGCATTGCGGAGATGGCAGCGATAACCGCCATGGATGATGGAAATAACATCGAACGGGATATTCCCTGGTTTAACGCCGATGGCTGCAAGAACCAGAACGCCAAGCCACCTGCAAATCCAATACCGATGCCCCCAAGTCTGGCACCCAAAAAGATTGCCAGCAAAACGATGATAAGTTCTAAAACTATCATATTAGCCTTCCTTGTTGTTTAACAAGTTGATATTAAATTGTTGTTATTTGGTAACTTATGACAAGAAAAAAGGCACGTCATCTGACGTGCCTCCTGTGTTACTACCCTGTACGATTACTGTTCGCTTTCATCAGTATAACGTTTTGCTTTGTAAGCCGGGTGCATCAGGTTCTGTGCGGAGAAAATATCGTCCAGCTCTGCTTCAGTCAACAGGCCGCGCTCCAGCACCACTTCACGGACGCTCTTACCGGTCTCGGCGCAAATCTTACCAACGATGTCGCCGTTGTGGTGGCCGATGAACGGGTTGAGGTAGGTGACGATGCCGATGGAGTTATAAACGTATCCTTCGCACACTTCTTTGTTTGCGGTAATGCCGTTAATGCATTTTTCCAGCAGGTTGTAGCAGGCATTGCTCAGAATATGGATAGATTCGAACATCGCCTGGCCGATAACCGGCTCCATTACGTTCAGCTGCAACTGGCCTGCTTCGGCTGCCATCGTTACGGTGGTGTCGTTACCGATGACTTTGAAGCATACCTGGTTAACAACTTCTGGTACTACCGGGTTTACTTTCGCTGGCATGATAGAAGAGCCCGCCTGTAGTTCCGGCAGGTTGATCTCGTTCAGACCCGCGCGTGGGCCTGAGGAGAGCAAACGCAGGTCGTTACAGATTTTAGACATCTTCACAGCCAGGCGTTTCAGCGCGCTGTGTACCATGACATAAGCGCCGCAGTCGGACGTTGCTTCAATCAGGTCTTCTGCCGGTACGCAGGCAAAGCCAGTGACTTCAGCCAGTTTCTGCACCGCCAGCGGAGAGTATTCTTTCGGAGTGTTCAGGCCAGTACCGATTGCCGTCGCGCCGAGGTTAACTTCCAGCAGCAGCTCAGCAGTACGTTCAATGCTTTTCACTTCTTCTTTCAGCAGTACGCTGAAAGCGCGGAATTCCTGGCCGAGGGTCATCGGTACAGCATCCTGCAACTGGGTACGACCCATTTTCAGGATGTCCTGGAACTCAACGGCTTTACGCTCGAAGCCTTCACGCAACTGATTGATTGCATCAATGAGTTTGACGATAGACGCGTAAACGGCAACACGGAAACCGGTCGGATAGGCGTCGTTGGTGGACTGACATTTATTCACATGGTCGTTCGGGTTCAGGTACTGATATTCACCTTTCTGATGACCCATCAGCTCCAGCCCGATATTGGCCAGCACTTCGTTGGTGTTCATGTTGACGGAAGTACCTGCACCGCCCTGGTAAACGTCTACCGGGAACTGGTCCATGCATTTGCCGTTATTCAGGACTTCATCACATGCGGCAATGATGGCGTTGGCCACACTTTTAGGGATGGTTTGCAGCTCTTTGTTGGCCAGGGCCGCTGCCTTTTTTACCATTACCATACCGCGTACAAATTCAGGGATATCGCTGATTTTGTTATTGCTAATGTAGAAGTTTTCAATCGCTCTCAGGAGTGTGAACACCATAGTAGGCATCCGCTGGAACTTCCCTGGTACCCAACAAATCTTCTTCGATACGAATGTTGTTTAACATGTGAACCTTCTTTTTCAAGCTGCCAATAATTACATAAACACACAGGATATATGTGGTTTCGAATGTTTCCTGACCGACGATTATCCCCTGCATCGGTCTGATACTCGAGATCATATTCTGCTTCAGGATTTCTACCGTAACCTGGATCACTTAAAGTGTGGGAAGTTACCCCTTATTTATTATTTTGTGAAATAGGTCACCGCTTTGGGATTACCACTAAAAATAAGTGTACAAACAGCTTGAAATTTTGCTAACCGTCTCAACATCTGACGCATGCGAATCGCGCACCCATATCAGACAGACGTGATGAAAACGGCTGTCATTTACAGGAGAGTCCTTTGCGCTGGATACCGTTTATTGCCATCTTTCTCTATGTTTACATTGAGATTTCTATTTTTATCCAGGTCGCCCATGTGCTGGGCGTCCTGATGACGCTGATCCTGGTGATTTTCACCTCGGTCATTGGTATGTCGCTGGTGCGAAACCAGGGTTTCAAGAACTTTTTGTTGATGCAGCAGAAAATGGGCGGCTGGCGAAAGTCCGGCGGCGGAGATGATCAAGAGCGTGTCGCTGATCATCGCGGGCCTGCTGCTGGTGCTGCCCGGCTTCTTCACCGACTTCCTGGGGCTGCTTCTTTTATTGCCGCCCGTGCAGAAACACCTGACCATGAAGCTGCTGCCGCATTTGCGTTTTTCCCGTATGCCTGGCGGCGGTTTTAGCGCCGGAACGGGCGGCGGCGAGACGTTTGACGGTGAGTTTCAGCGTAAAGAGGACGAGCGTGACCGTTTAGATCATAAAGACGACCGCAAGGATTAAATCAAACGTTGAACCGTAGGCCGGATAAACCGCTTCAGCGGCGCCATCCGGCATAAATGCCCGGTGGCGCTATGCTTACCGGGTCTACAACTGCTGACGCTTAGCCAACCTGCGGGGGTAAAAACAGCCACAGCGCCGTCAGCATAATCAGCGCGTACAGGCACTTCCATCCCACCATTGCCAGCAATAACAGACACAGCAGAGCGCCAGTCACCGCCAGCGCGCGATAGCGTCCTGCCAGCAACCGACACCCGGCCAGCATACACAGCAAGTAGATCATAATGAAAATGCCGTTGGCATAGACGATCAGCGCGTCGAGATTGATCTCAAGGATGTAAATGCACAATGTGCTGAGTACGCAACAGCCCAGTACGGCGTTCAGCGCATTGCGGGGAACGCGGCGGGCAGAAAGGCGCGCCAGATAATGGTCTGGCCTGTCCTGCGCCTGTGACCAGACAAGGCGGGCGAAACTCTGGATATAGATATTCAGGCTGGCGAAGCAGGCCAGATAACCAATAATGCAGGCGACCCACAGCGCCTGTACGCCAAACAATCGCACGACGATGTCAGGGAGCGACGCTGCCGCCGCCATTTGCGCGCCGTAGGCGTCAAAATGCAGAACCGCCACCGTACACGCCCAATAAACGGAGCCAGCCAGCAGCAGACCGATCATCAGCGCGCGCGGGAAATCGCGTTCAGGGTTTTTAAATTCCGATGCCAGATGGGCGAACGCTTCAAGGCCGACAAAGCACCAGAACATAACCGACAGCGCGGCGAACAAGGCGGGCAGCTCAATATCCGCAGGGGCAGGGAACGGAATTTTGTTCGGCTTGAGATCGCCCGCCCACCAGATGGCGACAATCAGCGCCACAATCAGCCCGGCAATGATCGTTTGCAGGTTGGCGCTGGAGCTGGCGCCGCGAGAGCCAATGAACCACACCAGCGCCAGCGTGCCGAATTCCGCCAGTAAAAGCTGCCAGCCGTGCCAGCCAAACATCGCCTGACCGAATCCGGCGGCGATATGCAGCGCCGCTGGCAGGCCGACGGGGATGACCGACAGGAACAGCCATCCGGTGACGCGCGCCATTCGCGAACCAAACGCCATCCCGACAAAATGCGCCACGCCGCCCGCACTGGGGAAATGACGCCCCAGGATGGCAAAAACAATCGCCACAGGAAAGACTAAAACGATGAGCGCAGGCCAGGCCCACAGGCTGTTATTGCCCGCCACCAGCGCGGCCAGCGCCGGGACGGCAAAGACGCCGGTTCCTAACAGTGATGTCGACAACAGGCCCACGCCCTGAGCCAGTCCCAGCTCTTGTTTTAGTCCACTCATGAGTCACTATCCGGTTACGCCCAATTTTTGGGCAACTGCGCAGATTTTCGATGGTAACACAATCGGATTTACTTATGACGGGCTGCCTTAAATCGTTATGAAATGTGAGGTGACCTACCGTTTTCGCGCGATTTTCTGCTGATAAGAATTTTTTTTCATCTGCCCCCTTGAAGGGGCAAAAACCCATCCCCATCTCTCTGGTCACTAGCCGGGAAACCGTTCACGGGCCGGCGTCACCCATAACTGATAAAGACTTTCTCAAAGGAGAGCTATCAATGAGTATTCGTCCGTTACATGATCGTGTGATCGTCAAACGTAAAGAAGTTGAATCCAAATCTGCTGGCGGCATTGTTCTGACCGGTTCCGCAGCGGGTAAATCAACGCGTGGCGAAATCATCGCTGTCGGTAAGGGTCGCATCCTGGATAACGGTACTGTGCAGCCGCTGGACGTTAAGGTTGGCGACATCGTTATTTTCAACGATGGCTATGGTGTGAAATCTGAGAAGATCGACAATGAAGAAGTGTTGATCATGTCTGAAAGCGACATTCTGGCAATTGTTGAAGCGTAATCCGCGAACGACACTGAACATACGAATTTAAGGGAAAGAGAAAATGGCAGCTAAAGACGTAAAATTCGGTAACGACGCTCGTGTGAAAATGCTGCGCGGCGTAAACGTACTGGCAGACGCAGTGAAAGTGACCCTCGGTCCGAAAGGCCGTAACGTGGTTCTGGATAAATCTTTCGGTGCGCCGACCATCACGAAAGATGGTGTTTCCGTAGCGCGTGAAATCGAGCTGGAAGACAAGTTCGAAAACATGGGCGCGCAGATGGTGAAAGAAGTTGCCTCTAAAGCGAACGACGCGGCAGGCGACGGCACCACCACCGCGACCGTACTGGCTCAGTCCATCATCACTGAAGGTCTGAAAGCCGTTGCTGCGGGCATGAACCCGATGGATCTGAAACGTGGTATCGACAAAGCGGTTGCTGCTGCGGTTGAAGAACTGAAAACCCTGTCCGTACCGTGCTCTGATTCTAAAGCCATTGCTCAGGTTGGTACTATCTCCGCTAACTCCGACGAAACCGTAGGTAAACTGATCGCTGAAGCGATGGACAAAGTCGGTAAAGAAGGCGTGATCACCGTTGAAGACGGTACTGGTTTGCAGGATGAGCTGGACGTGGTTGAAGGTATGCAGTTCGACCGTGGCTACCTGTCTCCTTACTTCATCAACAAGCCGGAAACTGGCGCAGTAGAACTGGAAAGCCCGTTCATCCTGCTGGCTGATAAGAAAATCTCTAACATCCGCGAAATGCTGCCGGTTCTGGAAGCCGTTGCGAAAGCAGGCAAACCGCTGCTGATCATCGCTGAAGATGTGGAAGGCGAAGCGCTGGCTACGCTGGTGGTTAACACCATGCGCGGCATCGTGAAAGTGGCGGCGGTTAAAGCGCCGGGCTTCGGTGATCGTCGTAAAGCAATGCTGCAAGATATCGCAACCCTGACCGGTGGTACCGTCATCTCTGAAGAGATCGGTATGGAGCTGGAAAAATCTACCCTGGAAGACTTGGGTCAGGCAAAACGCGTTGTGATCAACAAAGACACCACCACCATCATTGATGGCGTGGGTGAAGAGTCTGCGATCCAGGGCCGTGTCACTCAGATCCGTCAGCAGATCGAAGAAGCCACTTCCGATTACGACCGTGAAAAACTGCAAGAGCGCGTAGCGAAACTGGCAGGCGGTGTTGCGGTTATCAAAGTTGGCGCTGCGACCGAAGTTGAAATGAAAGAGAAAAAAGCACGCGTTGAAGATGCCCTGCACGCGACCCGTGCTGCGGTTGAAGAAGGCGTGGTTGCCGGTGGTGGCGTTGCGCTGATTCGCGTCGCGTCTAAAATTGCGGAGCTCAAAGGCCAGAACGAAGACCAGAACGTGGGTATCAAAGTTGCGCTGCGCGCAATGGAATCCCCGCTGCGTCAGATCGTGCTGAACTGCGGCGAAGAACCGTCTGTTGTGGCTAACACCGTTAAAAGCGGCGACGGCAACTACGGTTACAACGCAGCAACCGAAGAATACGGCAACATGATCGATATGGGTATCCTGGACCCGACCAAAGTAACCCGTTCTGCTTTGCAGTACGCGGCATCCGTGGCTGGTCTGATGATCACTACCGAGTGCATGGTAACTGACCTGCCGAAAGGCGATGCTCCTGACTTAGGCGCAGCCGGCGGCATGGGCGGTATGGGTGGAATGGGCGGCATGATGTAATTGCCCACACCCTGCATCCTTCAGGCCGCAGGTGCGTTGGTTGCGTTTGCTAACCCCAGTCACTTACTTGAGTAAGCTTCTGGGGATTAACAAACTGGCCGCCTCCCTGCAACCAGAATGATTTGGGTGCTCATCTCCCAGAATTTAGAAACCCCCGGGCAGAAATGTTCGGGGGTTTTTCTTTTGGTCATCTTTTTAGTATAAGATTCAGACATGGACGACGTGAGTGGCGTCCAGCTCATTGATTATGGGGAATAACATGCACGTAAAATATTTAGCAGGGATCGTCGGTGCTGCGCTGCTGATGGCGGGTTGTAGCTCCAGCAACCAACTGACCGCTGCCGGGCAAAGTGTGCGTTTTGTGGAAGACAAGCCTGGCGCAGAATGCCAGTTGATCGGCACTGCGACCGGTAAGCAAAGCAACTGGCTTTCTGGTCAGCACGGTGAAGAGGGCGGCTCCATGCGTGGTGCAGCGAACGACCTGCGTAACCAGGCTGCGGCAATGGGCGGAAATGTGATTTATGGCGTCAGCAGCCCAACGCAGGGAATGTTGTCCAGCTTTGTCCCGACCGCCAGTGAAATGAACGGTCAGGTTTATAAGTGCCCTAACTGATTACACTTCATTCTTCAACCTGCCTTTTTGTTGGCTGCGCTGTGAAACCCCAGTCACATAGTTATCTGTGCTGCTGGGGATTTCTTCGCTTGCCGCTGCGATGCAGGTTGAATGATTTTGTGTAATACAGTGGTCTATACAGGCGTATGTGATCGTAGGCCGGATAAGCGCAGCGCCATCAGGCGTTTTTCGCTTTCTCGACCGACTGCACGCGTAAATGATGCAACGCGCGCAGGCACTGCTCCTGAGTGAGTTTTGTGCGTCTTATCAGCGGTTAGCGTTCTGACAAACACCTGGCACGGTTTCCCGGCCAGCTTCTTCAGCCGTTGGCTGAAATCAAGCAGTCGGCGTGAAATGGCCTCTGCCTCTTTGCTGCCAGAAGGGGTGCGGTTTTTCACTACGGCGCCGCTAAAATGTGTTTTACCTGTCTCATCGGTATAACGATAGAGCACCGCCAGATAATGGCTGAAGAGATTGTGCTTCCATTCAGGTTGCGCGTAGGCGTCATATTCCAGATTACCGTTATCCAGACAGTCAGCATCATATAATGGCAGAAAATCCAGTAGTGATGTAATACGCAGCACCAGCTCACGCATACCGGCATTATCTATAGCACGAATAATTGCGCGCACCAGAACGTCAATCTGTAATTCATTAATCATCAGCTCGCATGTTTTACCGTCATGCAGCGTAAAAGAAAGCATGACGTTTTCGCTCTGGTCGTCTACCAGCGTTAATGTATTCACCCGGCGATTAATATCTGCGTTTTTGAGTTCCTCTTCCTGAATGGCCGGAATACTCTCAAGCATTTTTTTACTGACTCTATCCCGTGCTTTTTCATATTGTTGGCGAGCGTTGGGGGACAGGTGATGCTTCTGGTGCAGCCGGCTTTCCAGAGCGATCAGCAGATCTCTTAATTCCAGCGCCGTCAGAAAAAACAACGACTCTTTATTCCTCGGTTCTTTTATTTTTAATGCCAGCGCAATAAACTCATTCGCTTTTCGAATAACGCCTGTATTAACGCCTTTGATACTCATCGCCATAAAGGTTCTCCCTAACCAATTATTAATCAGGTAACTTAATTTGAATCAATGTATAATTTTGAAATATATTCGGTGTGTTATGTTATTAAAATAACATAATATGGAAAGCGTCGCGCTATATGAACGGATTCAAATAAGCGATTTTAAGGGCGAGTGTCCGAAACCGGACACTCGTTTGAACAATTATTGCTGGCGTAACTGCAAATCTAATGGTGTTTTGCTCGGCTCCCCGCCAATTTCACGCGCCAGTCTGGGCACCATATAACCGGATACCCGCGTCAGCAGTTCACGCATAATTCGCCGCGCTTCATCGTCGCTCACCATGAAATGCGCCGCGCCCTGAACTTTATCCAGCACATGCAGGTAGTAGGGCATGACGCCGGCGTCAAACAGCGCATTGCTGAGGTTTGCCAGCGTTTGCGCGTTATCGTTCACCCCGCGTAGCAGTACGCTCTGGTTGAGCAGGGTAACACCCGCGTTGCGTAGCGTCGTCATGGCCTGACGGAACGTGTCGTCAATTTCGTTGGCGTGGTTGATGTGATTCACCAGCAGAATTTGCAGAGAAGAGCGCGCAAAGCGGGCTGCCAGCCCATCCGTAATGCGCGCGGGGATCACGATCGGCAAACGACTGTGGATACGCAGCCGTTTGATGTGCGGGATCGCTTCCAGTTGCGTAAGCAACCAGTCCAGTTCGTGATCTTTCGCCATCAAAGGATCGCCGCCGGAGAAGATGATCTCATCCAGTTCAGGGTGTGCGGCGATGTAGTCCAGCGCGACCTGCCAGTTGCGTTTGTTGCCCTGATTATCCGCATACGGGAAGTGGCGACGGAAGCAGTAGCGGCAATTTACCGCGCATCCGCCTTTTACCAGCAGCAACGCACGGTTGCGGTATTTGTGCAGTAATCCGGGCACGACGCTGTGCTGCTCTTCCAGCGGGTCGGTGGAAAAACCGGGGGCGGTTACGAATTCGTCCTGCGAGGTAAGTACCTGACGCAGAAGCGGATCGTTGGGATTGCCTTTCTCCATACGCGCGATGAAAGATCGCGGTACGCGCAGGGCGAACAGGCGTTTGGCGTCGCGTCCGGCCAACAGTTTTTCATCTGCGTCTATATTCAAAAGATGCAGTAGTTCATCGGGATTGGTCACAACATCGGCAAGTTGCGCTAACCAATCTTCTCTGGATGGGGTATTTAGGGTTACAATATGCGCCATTTTGTGGCTTAGCTACCAGTTAACAATTTTCAGAGGGCCTTATGGCAACGTACTATAGCAACGATTTTCGTGCTGGTCTTAAAATCATGTTGGACGGCGAACCTTATGCGGTTGAAGCCAGTGAATTCGTTAAACCGGGTAAAGGCCAGGCATTCGCACGCGTTAAACTGCGCCGCCTGCTGACCGGCACTCGTGTAGAGAAAACCTTCAAATCCACCGACTCTGCTGAAGGTGCTGATGTTGTCGATATGAACCTGACTTACCTGTACAACGACGGTGAGTTCTGGCACTTCATGAACAACGAAACGTTCGAACAACTGTCTGCTGACGCCAAAGCGATCGGCGACAGCGCGAAATGGCTGCTGGATCAGGCTGAGTGCATCGTGACCCTGTGGAACGGCCAGCCGATCACCGTGACCCCGCCGAACTTTGTTGAACTGGAAATCGTAGATACCGATCCCGGCCTGAAAGGCGATACCGCAGGTACTGGCGGCAAACCGGCTACGCTGTCTACTGGCGCAGTGGTTAAAGTTCCGCTGTTCGTCCAGATTGGCGAAGTGATCAAAGTGGATACGCGCTCTGGCGAATACGTATCCCGCGTTAAATAAGACGCTGACATTAAGATTGATGACAACGTCTGAAATGCCCGATGGCGCAAGTTTATCGGGCCTACGGCGACTGCGTGACGCATGGGTATTACCGCCATCCGGTAAAACAGACGTGGAGTTTGTCAGCAATTTGCTAAGTTGAATTTATGGTGCGGCATTGAGCTGCGCCATACCTTTTCCAGGGCAGGAATGATGAAACGTCTTATCAGTCTTGTAGCACTCATTCTTTTCACCGGCGCGTTGCTGACGGGGTGTAATACCGCGCGTGGCTTTGGTGAAGACATCAAACATCTCGGCAATTCTATCTCTCACGCTGCCAGCTAATTATTTCCAGGTGTCTTAAAAAATCGTCGAACGCCCGTCACATTGCGGGATCTTGTCTATGCTTAAGTGGCTATACACAAACAACATTGGCTAGAAAAGGAAGACGTTATGGTTAAGAAAACAATTGCAGCGATCTTTTCTGTTTTGGTGCTTTCTTCCGTGCTAACTGCGTGTAATACAACACGCGGCGTTGGGCAGGATATCTCTGAAGGCGGCAGCGCCATTTCAGGCGCCGCGACCAGAGCCCAGCAATAAATGTGAACGGTACGGCGTGGCGTCGTACCGTTAATTGATTTGCTCCGGTAAGGATAAAAACGGCGAGTAGCGATTATCCATATGCAATTTCATGCGGATATTGCGTTTGTAGGTGTAGACCGTTTTGCCGTGAATACCGAGCGCAGCCGCGATTGCGTTGTTTCCCGCACCTTCCATCCACATTGTCAGCACCTTTTCCTCCTGCGGCGTAAGCAGCGGCGTGGCGGTTTTTGGCGTGTCAGTAACGGACTGGGCAAGCAGCACGTCCTGAATATTCCGCGATAGCTCATGCAGCGTGGCCTGTTTCGACACTACGGCATGAACCTGATACAGCGGGTCGCTATCGGCCTGGTACTGTACGCCGCCTGATTGCAGCAAAATTAAAGGCGTGGCTCCGCAGGCCATCAGGAGCGGCGCTGCTGGCTTAAAAGAGTGGCTGTAGTTGAAAAAACTATATAAGTCAGCGATAACCAGATGAGGTTTCCACTGGGAAATATGCTCTTTTGCCAGTAGCAGGTTATTCAACCCTGATACCAGGAACGAAGAATCAAATAAGCCAGAATGATTAAGCCAGGCCTCTATCCCCGTGCGGGTGAAATGGCAGCGGTCAATCACTAAAATTTTTAACATAAACTTTCCGCATCCAGAAGTAGGCGATGGCTTCCTGACCTAAGAAAGCGTCTCATCATAGAGAAGTCCGATGAGCGTCGAATGCGTGAACTGCGCTGCGAATTGCGCCCAATTCATGCTTTTGCAACGGCGGAAAATAAAAGGGTTGAATTTGATTTTTTCACAGGCAAAAATGCTTTCTCACACCTCTGCTTTGCAGGACGACCTGCAAATGTATCTTTCACCGGGGACGGCCCCATTTTTCTGGAGCCAGATATGTCCTGGATAATTTTGTTCATTGCGGGTCTGCTTGAAGTCGTTTGGGCGGTTGGCCTGAAATATACCCACGGATTCAGTCGCCTGACGCCCAGCGTCATTACCATTGCAGCGATGATTGTCAGTATGGCGCTGTTGTCATGGGCGATGAAAACCCTGCCTGTCGGTACTGCCTATGCGGTCTGGACGGGTATTGGCGCGGTAGGGGCGGCCATCACCGGTATTTTGCTGCTTGGCGAATCCGCCAGTCCTGCGCGTCTGGCGAGCCTTGCGCTGATCGTAGCGGGGATTATTGGGCTGAAGCTCAGCGCTCACTAATCCTCCGGGAAAAGCGTTAAGCTCCGGGTTGTTTTACCCAGATTAATTTACTGACATCAAACCCTTCCCGGGTCGCGACGGCCAGCATCTGCTGCTTCATCTCTTCGGAGAGCGTCGGCGTGCGTGAGAGTATCCACAGGTAGTCGCGATCCGGGCCGCACACCAGCGCATGGCGGTACTCTCTGTCGATCGCAATGACGTTATACCCGCCGTAGAAAGGGCCGAAGAACGATACTTTCAGCGCGGCGCGGCTGGGGTCGCCCGTAAACCAGGCTTTCCCTTCTGTTTTCTGCCACATGCCCCTGTCCGGGTTGTAGCCTTTGTTGAGGACGTTCAGGCCACCGTCGTCCCGCAGACTGTAGGTTGTCGTCACTTTTTCAAGACCACTTTCAAAGCGGTGATCGAAACGCGCGATTTCATACCAGGTGCCAGTGTAGCGTCTGGCATCAAAGTCAGTGACAACGGTAACGCCCCTGGGCGGGACAGGCGTGCTACACGCGACGACCAGAAACGCAGCGGTAACGGCGGCAACGACAGGCAGCAGGCGCATGGGATTTTCCTTAGCGGTTTTTTCTAAGTGTAGAACCTGGCGAGAAAAATAAGGGAGAAGGGGAAATAAAAAAACGCCCTCTTATCGTGCAGATAAGAGGGCGTATGGCTTAGATTGTGAGGATGCCGATTGCCGTGACAACGGTCAGAATCGCCGCCAGACCGTAGAATACCCATTTGCCGCTTGGCACATGGATTTTCAGGTCATGCATCGCATGGTGCATACGGTGTAAACCGCACCACAGCGGCAGGACGATCATCAGGAACAGGAACGCGCGGCCAATGAAGCTCTGGGCGAACGCCAGTACGCGTTCATAGCTCAGCGCATCGCCCGGGAAAAGTCCCAGCGGCAGCAGAATACCCACCAACAGAACCATTACCGGCGCAATAATCGCGCCCCACATACCACCTGCACCGAACAGGCCCCAGAATACGGGTTCGTCAGAGCGTTTTGGATTTGGATTAATCATCCCGGACTCCTTACCAGTACAGGGCAACATACAGTATGACTACGGTGACAACCGCAGTAACAACCCAGAGACCTTTAATGATCGGCTCTGGCCCCATTTTTTCGTCTTTAACAATGATGTTGGCGGCTTTTGGCGCCAGCTCAAACCAGGTTTTGGTGTGCAGCAAGGCTGCCGCCAGGGCGATCAGGTTTAAGATCACCACTACCGGGTTTTGCAGGAAGCCAACGAAGCCCATCCAGGATTCCGCGCCATGTTTGAGGGCAAACAGGCCGAAAATCAGTTCAATGCTGAACCAGACTGCCGGAACCGCCGTGCCTTCGCGCAGCATGTAAAAGCGATAAAATGGCAGTTTTTTCCACCAGGTGGACGTCATTGGCCGCACATAGGCTTTGCGTTTAGTCGTCATGTTGCACTCCTTAGCGTGGTTTCAGGGTGGCGATAAGAAAGTCTTTCGAACTTTCCACTTTACCCTGCTGAATGGCCGCAGCCGGATCGACGTGTTTCGGACAGACTTCGGAGCAGTAGCCCACGAAGGTACAGGTCCATACGCCGTTCTGACCGTTTAACTGCGCCATACGCTCCTTCTTACCGTGGTCGCGGCTGTCTTCGTTATAACGATGCGCCAGCGTGATCGCAGCCGGGCCGATGAACTCAGGGTTCAGGCCGAATTGCGGGCACGCGGCGTAGCACAGACCACAGTTGATGCAACCGGAGAACTGGTGATACTTCGCCATCTGCGCCGGGGTCTGGGTATTTGGCCCCTGATCCGGCGTACGCGGGTTGCCGATGATGTACGGCTTGATCGCTTCCAGGCTCTCGATAAAGTGCGTCATATCGACGACCAGATCGCGTTCGATCGGGAAGTTCCCCAGGGCTTCAACCTTCATACCCTTGGTGTAATCACGCAGGAAGGTTTTGCACGCCAGTTTTGGCACGTTGTTGACCATCATGCCGCAAGAACCGCAGATCGCCATACGGCAGGACCAGCGGTAGCTCAGGTCCGGCGCCAGGTTATCTTTGATGTAGCCTAACGCATCCAGCAGCGACGTCGCTTCATCGTAAGGCACTTCGTAGAAAGCACTGTGCGGCGCGGTGTCGGTTTCCGGGTTATAGCGCACCACCTCAATTTTCAGGTTTTTCATCTCAGACATTACGCCTTCTCCTTCTTATCGGCGGCTTCCGCTTCAGCGCCATACACACGTTTTGCCGGTGGCAGAGTGGTGATTTTCACGTCGCTGTATTCCAGGCGAGTTGTGCCATCAGCATCGCGGAAGGCGAGGGTATGTTTGAGGAAGTTGACGTCGTCACGCTCGGTGCAGCCTTCGTCCAGACGTTGGTGAGCGCCGCGTGATTCTTTACGTGCCAGCGCGGAGTGCGCCATACATTCCGCTACGTTCAGACCATGACCCAGCTCGATGGTGTACAGCAGGTCGGTGTTGAATACGCTGGAGGTATCGGTGATGCGAACACGCTTGAAGCGTTCCTGCAACTCCGCCAGCTTATCCACGGTTTTCTGCATGAGTTCCGGCGTACGGTAGATACCGCAACCTTCTTCCATCGACAGGCCCATTTCATCGCGGATTTTCGCCCAGTTCTCGTTGCCTTCTTGGTTAACGAGGTCTTTCAGACGTTGTTCAACGCCCGCAACCTGCGCATCAAGCGCGGCGTCGTTAGCCGTGCCTGCGGTTGAGGCGCGTTCCATTGCTTGTTCGCCCGCCAGACGGCCAAAGACCACCAGTTCCGCCAGAGAGTTAGAACCCAGACGGTTAGCGCCGTGCAGACCCACAGAGGAGCACTCGCCAACGGCAAACAGACCTTTAATGCGGGTTTCGCAATTCTGATCGGTTTCGATGCCGCCCATGGTGTAGTGCGCGGTCGGACGAACCGGAATCGGCTCTTTAACCGGATCGACGCCCACGTAGGCCTTCGCCAGTTCGCAGATGAACGGTAAACGTTCGAGCAGTTTTTTCTCGCCCAGATGGCGCAGGTCGAGGTAAACCACATCGCCACGCGGCGTGGAAATGGTGTTGCCTTTGCGCCATTCGTGCCAGAACGCCTGAGACACTTTGTCGCGCGGCCCCAGTTCCATGTATTTGTTTTTCGGCTCGCCAAGCGGCGTTTCCGGGCCCATGCCGTAATCCTGCAAATAGCGGTAGCCATTTTTGTTGACCAGAATACCGCCTTCACCACGGCAGCCTTCGGTCATCAGGATACCGGAACCCGGCAGACCGGTCGGGTGATACTGAACGAATTCCATATCACGCAGCGGTACGCCGTGGCCCAGCGCCATGCCCATACCGTCGCCGGTCACGATGCCGCCGTTGGTGTTGTAGCGATACACGCGGCCTGCGCCGCCGGTAGCCATCACCACCGCGTTGGCGCGGATCTGCACAAGCGTGCCTTCCATCATGTTCATGGCCACGAGGCCACGGGCATGACCGTCATCGACCAGGATATCCAGGACGAAGTGTTCATCAAAGCGTTGGATTTGTGGGAACTGCAAAGAGGTCTGGAACAGGGTATGCAGCATATGGAAGCCGGTTTTATCTGCGGCAAACCAGGTACGCTCAATTTTCATACCGCCGAAACGACGTACGTTGACGCTGCCGTCCGGGCGACGGCTCCACGGGCAACCCCATTGCTCAAGTTGCGTCATTTCAGTTGGACAATGGTGGACAAAGTAATCCACGACATCCTGTTCACACAGCCAGTCTCCGCCCGCTACCGTATCGTGAAAATGGTAGTCAAAGCTGTCATGATCCTGGGCGACAGCGGCTGAACCCCCTTCGGCAGCAACGGTGTGGCTGCGCATCGGGTACACTTTTGAGATCAGTGCGATTTTAGCGTTAGGATTCGCCTGCGCGGCAGCTATTGCAGCACGTAATCCCGCGCCACCGGCGCCTATAATGGCAAGATCAGCTTGAAAGGTTTGCACGACATTCCTCCAGATTGTTGTTATTTCGTCCCCGTACACCATCAGATTGAACTCCTGATTGATGCGGGTTGCGAACGCGTTTCCACTGCTCCTTTATAGGTACAACAGTATAGTCTTACGGATGTGAGGGAAATTTGACGTGTTCGATTTTTTTAGCGCATCAACGGGTCGATTTATCATTGATTCTGATTAATTTAATTACTAAACCACCTGGCTTCACTTTTTTTACTTTTCCGGCGGAGCGCATTATTCCCGCACAAAATTTGTTTCACTGGCGTGTTACGAGTAGACTTCGTGCCCTTGTCTTAAATCGGAGAAAGTACCATGAGCGAAACGGCAACCTGGCAGCCGAGCGCGTCCATTCCTAACCTGTTAAAACGTGCGGCAATTATGACGGAGATCCGTCGTTTCTTTGCCGATCGTGGAGTGCTGGAGGTTGAGACGCCCTGCATGAGCCAGGCGACGGTAACGGACATTCATCTGTTCCCGTTCGAAACGCGTTTCGTCGGCCCAGGCCACTCTCAGGGCATGAACCTTTATCTGATGACCAGCCCGGAATACCACATGAAACGCCTGTTGGTGGCGGGATGTGGCCCGGTTTTCCAGCTGTGCCGTAGCTTTCGCAACGAAGAGATGGGGCGTCATCACAACCCGGAATTCACCATGCTGGAGTGGTATCGTCCCCACTACGACATGTACCGTTTGATGAACGAAGTGGACGACCTGCTGCAACAGGTGCTGGAATGTCAACCTGCGGAGAGTCTTTCTTACCAGCAGGTGTTTCAGCGCCATCTGGAGATTGATCCGCTGTCTGCGGATAAAACTCAACTGCGTGAAGCGGCGGCGAAGCTGGATTTAAGCAATATCGCGGATACCGAAGAAGATCGCGATACGCTGCTGCAACTGCTGTTTACTATGGGCGTGGAACCGCACATTGGCAAAGAGAAGCCGACGTTTGTGTACCATTTTCCGGCAAGCCAGGCATCGCTGGCGCAAATCAGCACTGAAGACCATCGGGTGGCTGAACGCTTCGAGGTTTACTTCAAAGGTATTGAGCTGGCGAATGGTTTCCACGAACTGACGGATGCGCGCGAGCAGCAGCAACGCTTCGAGCAGGATAACCGTAAGCGCGCCGCGCGAGGCTTACCGCAGCAGCCTATCGATAACAATCTGCTGGAGGCGCTGAAGGTGGGGATGCCTGACTGTTCCGGCGTGGCGCTGGGCGTGGATCGTCTGGTGATGCTGGCGCTGGGGGCGGAAAGCCTCGCTGAGGTTATCGCTTTTACCGTTGATCGGGCATAAATCCGAAAACCCCTCTTTTGCGAAACAAAATGGCGCAATGAGCGCCATTTTGTAGCACATTTTTTCAATTCCCCTCTTATAGCCACAATATAAGTCTGGATGTTTGATACCATTCAGGTATCAATTCTGTGTTGATTTTTATTGCTGACCTCTGCAAGGGGGCAGTGCAAATCGGTGAGCGCCGTTTAGCCAACGTGCCCAGAGTAAGGGATGGTTTCATGAACCAGACAATAAAGAAGATGAGCCTGGCTGGCCTCATCCTGATGATATTTACGTCCGTTTTTGGTTTTGCCAATAGCCCGTCGGCGTTTTATTTAATGGGGTATAGCGCGATCCCGTGGTATATCTTTTCTGCATTATTATTCTTTATTCCATTTGCCTTAATGATGGCTGAAATGGGTTCTGCTTATCGAAAAGAAGAAGGCGGAATCTATTCGTGGATGAATAATAGCGTTGGCCCGCGTTATGCGTTTATCGGCACTTTTATGTGGTTCTCCTCCTATGTTATCTGGATGGTGAGCACTGCGGCGAAAGTCTGGGTGCCTTTCTCTACGTTCTTGTTTGGTGCAGATATGACGCAGCACTGGCGGATCGCCGGGCTTGAACCGACGCAGGTTGTTGGTCTGCTCGCCGTCGGCTGGATGATTCTGGTGACCTGTATCGCATCAAAGGGAATTAATAAAATTGCGCGTATTACGGCAGTAGGGGGGATTGCCGTGATGTGTCTTAATTTGGTTTTGTTGTTAGTGAGTGTCGCTATTTTGTTATTAAATGGTGGGCATTTTGCGGAAAATATTAATTTTGTCTCCTCGCCCCAATCCCGGATATCAGTCCGGCCTGGCCATGCTCTCATTTGTTGTTTTCGCTATTTTTGCCTACGGCGGAATTGAAGCGGTAGGCGGCCTGGTGGATAAAACAGAAAAGCCGGAAAAGAACTTTGCGAAAGGAATTGTTTTTGCGGCAATTGTTATTTCCGTTGGTTATTCGCTGGCGATATTTTTATGGGGCGTTAGCACCAACTGGCAACAGGTATTAAGTAATGGCTCCGTTAACCTAGGAAATATCACCTATATTCTGATGAAAAGCCTTGGGATGACGTTGGGTAACGCGCTGCATCTGTCGCCGGAAGCGGCAATGGCGACCGGCGTCTGGTTTGCGCGTATCACTGGCCTCTCCATGTTCCTTGCCTATACCGGCGCGTTCTTTACGCTGAGCTACTCGCCATTGAAGGCCATTATCCAGGGAACGCCAAAAGCGCTGTGGCCTGCGCCGATGACGACGCTGAACGCGGCAGGTATGCCAGCCACCGCCAATGTGGATGCAGTGTCTGCTGGTGAGTCTGTTTATTCTGCTGGTCTCTTTTGGCGGTGATACCGCGTCGGCGTTCTACAACAAACTGACGCTGATGGCGAACGTGTCGATGACGTTGCCGTACCTGTTCCTCGCGCTGGCCTTCCCGTTCTTTAAGTCTCGCGAAGGCCTGGAACGGCCATTTGTGATCTTCAAAACCCATGTTTCTACGATGCTGGCAACGGGCGTGGTCGTGCTGGTGGTGACGTTTGCGAATGTGTTTACCATCATTCAGCCGGTGATTGAAGCCGGGGACTGGAATAGCGCGCTGTGGATGACCGGCGGCCCCGATATTCTTCTCGCTGTTAGCGATGGCGATTTATCAGAACTACAGCCGCCGGATGGCAAACCAGCCCCAGTGGGCGGTGGAGTAATCTTTTTGCCGTTACCCGGCCTACGCGTTCATTGCTGTTCTGTAGGCCGGGTAAGGCGAAGCCGCCATCCGGCATTATTACGGCTTACAAACTTCCCACCGGGCGACTTTTCCTGGCGGCGGATGTCAGCGTTCTTCCAGTCTGCCTGCCATTCAGGCTTTCCAGGCGCATCTGGAACGGCGGGAATGGCATATCAATACCGTGCTCATGGAAGCCCGCCAGAATCAACTGGTGGATTTCGTGGCGCAACGGCATACGGTGCCCCATCTCTGCGGCATAGATACGCAGTTCGAAGATCTGAATCCCCTGTTGCAGGTCAACCAGGAATACTTCCGGCGCCGGGTTGTCGATCACCAGTGAACAGCGGTGCGCCGCAGTCAGCAGAATTTGCGTCACCTCTTCGCTATTAGCGTCTGACGGCGCCGGGATGGTCAGCACCACACGCGTTACCGAATCCGACAGCGACCAGTTGATAAACTGCTCGGTGATGAACGCTTTGTTCGGCACGATAATCTCTTTACGGTCCCAGTCGCTGATGGTGGTGGCGCGGGTGGTTGATTTTGGTCACCGCTGCCGGTAAGGTCGCGAATGGTCACCGTATCGCCAATACGAATCGGCTTTTCGAACAGGATGATTAAGCCGGAAATAAAGTTGGCGAAGATCTCCTGTAAACCAAAGCCCAGACCGACACCGAGCGCGGCGACCAGCCATTGTAACTTCGACCATTCAATGCCAATCATCGAGAAACCGACCAGCCCGCCAATCAGCATCAACAGATACTTGGTGATGGTGGTGATGGCGTAGCCGGTGCCGGGCGTCAGATCCAGATGCTGCAAGAGCGCCAGCTCCAGCAGTGCGGGCAGGTTACGCACCAGTTGCGTGGTGATGATAAACACCAGGATCGCAATCAACACCGCGCCCAGCGTAATCGGCTCCAGACTTTCAACCCCTTGCACCGTGGAGGTGACATCCCACAGCGAGATATTCTCCAGGAAGCCAAAGGCGGAATGGATTTCCGACCACAGCACAATGACCGACAGCAGGGCGATAAGCATCAGGATAGAACGTACCAGGCGCAGCGACTGGGCGCTGATGGCGTCGAGATCCACTTCGCTTTCATCCACTTCGACGGCCCCTTCGAGGCTGGTGGAGTGGGCGGGTTCTTCTTCACCGCGCGCACGTTGCGCCAGCATTTCGGCCCGGCGATGCTTAGCGCGATCGAACGCCAGACGGCGACGCTGAATCAGCATCCAGCGGCGAATGACGTGATAGATAACCAGCAGCAGGAACCAGATAGCAACGGAGGTCTCCAGTCGCGCCAGCAGCGCCTGTGCGGTAGCCAGATAGCCGACAGCGGCCGCAAGGATCGCAATGAGCGGCGCGCCCATCAGCAGATTCCAGAGCATACTGTTAACCATATTGTCACCGCTGCCCTCTTTATCGAGGTACAGCGGGATACCGGCGCGCTTCAGACTCAGCGTGACAATCGCGAGCGCGCCGCAAATCAGGATGAAGCAGAGACGCCCCAGCGACGCGGAGAACTCCCGATCGTTAAGATTATCAAACATAATCAGCGCCATAATGAGCGGGACAATCAGCCCGATGCTCATCAGGTAATAGCGCATGGCGCGCGCGACACGGTTTCGGGGCCAGCCAAAATGCGCCACGAACAGACCGTTAGGGCGGGCAAAGGTGGCGCAAATCATGACGACCCACAGCAGCGGAACCGTTGCTGTCACCCCGTCGCCGATGGCGACGGCCAGAGGATAAGGCCATGCCTCCTGCAACCCATAGCCCAGCGTGGCCCACAGTACGGGCAGCGGGGAGGCGACCAGAATCGACCAGAACACGGTGCGCAGCGTCAGCCAGAAGTGATCCTGCGTGACTTTCCCGACGCGGGAGGATGAACGCTCCAGAAAACGGGTGAAATGTTTGCGCGAATAGAGACTAAAACCAACCAGCACCAGCGCGCCAAACAGCGGCAGCAGCGTCTCCTTGCTGGTAAGCATCATGATGCTGGCTTTGCCGAGCTGATTGAACGTATCCAGTGAGATCAGTCGACGCAGATCCTGAACGAGGCTGATAGGCCACGAGAGCGACATCGGACTCACGTCAGACGTCCAGAACAGGTAACGGTGAGTGGCTTCGTTGACCTCTTTCAGCGCGTCTTCCAGTTGACTATTGGACACTTTCAGCTTGGTGAGTTCGAGGATCAGCGTATCACCGCCCTGCAACAGTGAATTCAGCAGCTCGCGTTGGGTACGCAGTTGGGCGTCAAGAATGCGGCTCTGCTCAGAGGTCAGCGTTTGACCGTCGGCCTGGCGAATCTGACGCAGTTGCGGTTGTTTGTTGAGCAGATCTTCGTAGCGCATACGGTGTACGCGCAGCTGCGCCATTTCGGTGTCTAACTGCTGTGGCTTGGGCATTTCCGGGAGACGCGATACCTGCGCGCGCAGGGCTTCCCCCAGCATATTCGATACGCCTAACCACTGCGACTGTTCCCGCAGGGTGTTCAGGGCCTGACGAACCTGTAGCGTCTGGCTGGTGGCCTGGCGTTGCTGTGAGGCCACCAGATCCATGCGTTGCGCCTGCTGGTTAAGCGCCTGTGACAGCTCGCGGTTCACCTTGAACTGTTCGATAATGCCCGGCGGCAGGTCAGCGCTGTTTTCCGCCAGCAGTTCGGTGCTTTCCAGCGCTCGCTCTGCTTCTCGTTGGCGCTGGCTGTTTAATTGATTGCGTAATGCCTGCAACCAGGCATCCAGCTGTTGGCTCTGTTTTTCCGCCAGTTCGGAGCGCATTCGCGCCAGTTCCTGACGGTTATTCGCCGAAAGCTGCGCCAGTTCCAGCTCATCAACCTGCGCTTTGAGTCTGGCGGATTCGGCCTGCATACTCAGATTTTGCGCCTGGTTGAGCGGGGAGTTGCCGCTGGCGGTGCCGATGCGCCGCTCAATCTCATTTAACTGGCGACGGGCATCCGTTTTGCTGTTGTGGAAGCTGGCTTAACGAATCGGCGATTTCACGAGCGCGCTCTCGCTCCTGCTGGGCCTGACGGCTTTTATCCAGCAACTGGCTGCTGACCTGGAGGATCTCCTGGCTTAGCGCATCGGTGGACATGCCTGGCGGCACGCTGCGCGGTTCATCGCGCAAGTTATTGAGCTGTGCGCGTAGCGTCGCGGACAGCTTAGGGGAAATTGTCGATAACTTGCTGATATTGTTCGGCGCGCTCAAGAGAACCTTTTCGTTCCTCAAGCGCGTTCAGCGCGGACTGGAGGGCCTCTACGGCCTCTGGCTGAGCGGGTTTTGCCGCTTTAGCCTGCTCCAGTTCCTGGGCAATCAGTTTGGCGTCGGGGGCCGTCGCAGCGTACGCCCCCAGGCTGAGGCACCAGGCCATCAGAAAAGTGATAATCAGGCGCACAGCAGCGATCCTTTATTTAACTTTCGTCTTTCTTGTCGTCAACCAGCGGGCTGGCGTCGTGTTCGGCGTTGATCTCTTCTTCCGGCAGCGGCGCGGGTTCCGCTTCAGGGGTCACGAAGAGTTCGGTAGAAACGGCCAGCGGCTGACCGATTTTGGTCACTGACAGGCTTTGCAGCTGTTCAGCCAGCGTGACTTTTACCCGGCGCAAACAGGTTGATCACGGTTGAACCCAGTTTGAAACGGCCCATCTCCTGACCTTTCAACAGCGCCACAGACCCTTCGCTTTCCCCTTCCGGCCAGGTCCAGCGTTTGATCACGCCTTCACGCGGCGGCGTAATGGTTCCCGCCCAGACGGTTTCGATGCTGCCGACAATGGTCGCCCCGACCAGAATTTGCGCCATTGGGCCAAACTCCGTGTCAAACAGGCAGATCACGCGTTCGTTACGGGCAAACAGGTTTGGCACGTTTTGCGCGGTCAGGTGATTCACCGAGAACAGATCGCCCGGTACGTAGATCATCTCGCGCAGGATGCCGTTGCACGGCATGTGTACGCGGTGGTAGTCGCGCGGAGAGAGGTAGGTGGTGACAAACGAGCCGTTGCGGAACAGGTCCGCCATCAGGTAGTTACCTGCCAGCAGCGCTTCCAGGCTGTAGTTGTGACCTTTCGCTTGCAGGATTTTATCTTCTTCGATTTTACCTGACTGGCTGATCACGCCGTCAGCCGGCATCACCAGTACGTTTGGATCGGTATTCACCGGACGGACGTCGTCACGCAGCGGACGAACAAAGAAATCGTTAAAGGTGCGATAGCTGGCGGTATCCGGCTTCTGCGCCTCTTTCATATCGACCTTGTAGTATTTCACGAACAGATCGATAACCAGTTTGGTCAGCCAGCCCGCTCGTTTTCTCGCGCCCCAGCCCGCCAGGCGAGTGAGCCATAGTTTCGGCAGAATGTATTGTAGCGAAAGTTTAAATGAGTTTAACAAGGTAGCCTCCAGGCCATTGTTGTTCCTGAACCGGCATTGACGCCGGCATCCTGAAAAAAGGGGACGATTCTAGCGATGCTTAGCGTAGTTGTCAGTCGTCCATATCAGAAAAGTTTTTACGTGTTTTTTACCTGTGCCATGCTTTCCAGAATGCGGTGATAATTTTCGAAACGGGTTTCTGCAATTTTACCGTCTTCTACCGCTTCACGGATGGCGCAACCTGGGTCGGTATCATGCTTGCAGTCGCGATATTTGCAATGGCCCAGGTAGTCATGAAATTCGACAAATCCGTGGGTGATTTGTTCCGGTTCGAGATGCCAGAGGCCAAATTCGCGTACCCCAGGGGAGTCAATCACATCGCCGCCGTGCGGGAAGTGATACAGGCGCGCGGCGGTCGTGGTGTGCTGCCCCAGACCGGAGTTATCCGACACATCATTGGTGAGGATCGCTTCCTGTAGGCCCAGAAGGGCGTTCAACAGGCTCGATTTTCCAACGCCAGACTGCCCGGCAAAGATGCTGATGCGGCCGGTTAGCGCCTCTTCTAATGGTTTGAGGCCATCTTGCGTATGGCTGGATACCATCAACACGCGATAGCCGATGCCGCGATAGATATCCATCTGCTCATTAACGAAGTCCATCCCTTCGTCATCCAGCAGATCGATTTTATTAAGCACGATAATCGGTTCAACCTGCAACGTTTCGCAGGCCACCAGGTAGCGGTCGATAATATTGAGCGACAGCTCCGGCAAAATGGCGGAGACAATGACGATTTGGTTGATATTGGCGGCAATAGGCTTCACGCCGTCGTAGAAATCCGGGCGCGTTAGCACGGAGGTGCGTTCGTGTACGGCTTCGACGATCCCTTTGACGTTGACGCCTTCAGCCGCCGCTTTACCCGGACGCCAGACGACGCGATCGCCGGTGACCAGCGAACGGATCGTGCGACGGATGTTGCAGCGGTGAATCTCGCCATTGGCGGATTCTACGTCGGCATGCATGCCAAAGCGGCTGATGACGATACCTTCAGCGGTCTCGCCGAACAGGTTGTCATCGAAGTCTGCCTTCTCCGTGGACGTTTTTAGACGACGCTGATGATTGGCTTTCACGCGGCGTTGTTGGCCTTTGGAGAGTTTATTTTTACTCAATCGTACTGGCTCCTGGTCGCCCGCAATGGGCAAAACATCTATGATACACGCTATTTTAGATGAATATAGTCACACTGACTGTGACCTCTGAAGGGTGGAAAATAGCATGAGTGCCAATGAAAACAACCTCATTTGGATAGATCTTGAGATGACCGGCCTGGATCCCGAGCGCGATCGCATTATTGAGATCGCGACGCTGGTGACCGATGCCAACCTGAATATCCTGGCGGAAGGGCCGACGATTGCGGTGCATCAGTCTGCTGAACAACTGGCGTTAATGGATGACTGGAACGTGCGTACTCATACCGGAAGTGGTCTGGTGGATCGGGTAAAAGCCAGCACGTTTGACGATCGCGCCGCAGAACTGGCAACCATTGAATTTTTAAAAGAGTGGGTTCCGGCAGGTAAATCACCGATTTGTGGCAACAGCATCGGCCAGGATCGCCGTTTTCTGTTTAAGTACATGCCTGAACTGGAAGCCTATTTCCACTATCGCTATCTGGATGTGAGTACGCTGAAAGAGCTGGCGCGTCGCTGGAAGCCGGAAATCCTTGCCGGTTTTACCAAGCAGGGGACGCACCAGGCGATGGATGATATTCGCGAGTCGGTGGCGGAGCTGGCTTATTACCGCGAGAATTTTATTAAGCTGTAAACGGCGTGTTTGCCGGATGGCGAAGCGAAGCGTCTTATCCGGCTTACGATTTGCCTGCCGGGTGTGCTTGCGGCGGGGTGAATTTGGCGCTAAATTGTACGCTTTGCTGATAAATTCAACACTCAGAACGAAAACGGAAAAAATTGCGTTTTAGGGGGTTGCAGCAGAAAGGATTTCTCGTATAATGCGCCTCCCGTAACGACGCAGAAATGCGAATTACGACAGCAACAAATTTAATCACAGAATTTCAGATAACAGTCTGAAAAACGAAGATTAAGCGGGAATAGCTCAGTTGGTAGAGCACGACCTTGCCAAGGTCGGGGTCGCGAGTTCGAGTCTCGTTTCCCGCTCCAAAATTTGAAAGCAACACCAGATACCCAATCGCAGGATTTCAGGCAACGGTCTGAAAGACGAAGATTAAGCGGGAATAGCTCAGTTGGTAGAGCACGACCTTGCCAAGGTCGGGGTCGCGAGTTCGAGTCTCGTTTCCCGCTCCAAAATTTGAAAGTATCAGCAGATACGCACCACCCAATCGCAGGATTTCAGGCAGCGGCCTGGAAGACGAAGATTAAGCGGGAATAGCTCAGTTGGTAGAGCACGACCTTGCCAAGGTCGGGGTCGCGAGTTCGAGTCTCGTTTCCCGCTCCAAATTCTTATCTCCATAAAATTATCCACAGCGTATTTTCACGTTGGGGACCTTTTGTTTTGCCTCTGAAACACTCTTGTAAACAGACTTATCCACAGGTCCAGGCATTATTCCTGGAATACAAAAAACTTCGCCTGGTGAATAGTAATTTTGTAACTTATTGAAATTAATAAATTAATTATCATTTCGAAATGTTAATGCGATCACTTGACGATTTTTTCCCTCTTGAATCGCAATGTCTTTTTATTTTTATACACAAGCTGTGGATGACTCAGGCGTCGCGCGGCAGTCCCTTTTCAATGACCCTGACCAGGCGTTGTTTCTTCGGTAATTGCACCTCCACCACGCAGGCATTTCGCTTCTCAATTTGCTGCGCAATCGCCCACTCTATGTGTTCATCGAGAAGTGGGTGCTCACCCCGGCGACTTTCCAGGGCGGTAATTACGGCGTTATCCCAGGGCGCATTGCCTAACGCGACGGCAATATTTCGCAGCCAGCGTAAGTGACCAATGCGGCGAATCGCCGATCCTTCCGTAACTTTTAAAAACCAGGCTTCGCTCCAGCCAAACAGTTCAATCAGCTCTGGCGCGTGGAGATGCTTGCGGGGACTGAAATCTTCTTCATCGGTCAGTTGCGAGTAGCGGTTCCACGGGCAGATAAGCTGACAATCGTCGCAGCCGTAAATCCGGTTGCCCATTAATGGCCGAAGCGCTTCTGGTATCGCCCCCTCCAGCTCAATCGTGAGATAGGAGATGCAGCGGCGCGAATCCACCGTGTAGGGCTCGACGATTGCGCCGGTCGGGCAGATGGTCAGACAGGCAACGCATTTCCCGCAGCCTTCTTCAACTGGCGCATCAATGGGGAGAGGCAAATCAATTAACAACTCCCCCAGGAAAAAGAACGAACCGGCTTCGCGGTTAAGGATTAGTGAGTGCTTACCTGTCCAGCCAAGCCCGGCTTTTTCAGCCAGAGGACGTTCCAGAATGGGCGCAGAATCGACAAACGGTCTAAAATTCAGCGAAACGCAGTGCTGCTGAATCCTCTCGCCGAGTTTTTTGAGACGGTTACGTAACAGCTTATGGTAGTCACGACCCAGCGCATAACGGCTGACGTAGCCCAGAGAGGGATTTTTTAGGGTACTGGCGAAAGCGGCATTGGCAGGCAGATAATTCATGCGCACACTGATGACGCGCAGCGTGCCGGGCAATAATTCGTGAGGACGGGCGCGCATCATTCCGTGGCGAGCCATCCAGTCCATTTCGCCGTGGTATTGTTTATCCAGCCATGCCTGTAATTTGGGTTCGCTGGCGCTGAGATCGGTATCGGTAATACCGACCTGCTGAAAGCCCAGTTCCAGCCCCCACTGTTTAATATTTTGCGCTAACTGATTGAGATCGAGGGGCTCTGACATGACGGACCATACAATGAAGAAAAACCCCGCAAGTATACCACACTCCATCTGGCCCGCCGATGAGATCAAACGGGCGGAACGCGAGGCGGCGGACAGCTTAGGGCTGACGCTGTATGAGCTGATGCTGCGGGCGGGGGAAGCCGCATTTCAGGTTGCACGCGACGCATACCCCGATTCACGGCGCTGGCTGGTGCTTTGCGGTCACGGTAATAATGGCGGCGACGGCTACGTGGTGGCGAGGCTGGCGAAAGCCGCAGGTATTGAGGTGACGCTACTGGCGCAGGAGAGCGATAAGCCGCTTCCTGAAGAGGCAGCGCAGGCGCGCGAGGCGTGGCTCAATGCCGGGGGCGTCATTCATGCGTCGGATATCATCTGGCCGGATCATATTGATGTGATTATTGACGCCCTGCTGGGGACCGGCCTGACGCAGGCTCCGCGCACCTCCCTCTCTACGCTTATTGAACGAGCGAACAGCCATCCAGCGCCGGTGGTGGCTATTGATATCCCTTCCGGTTTGCTGGCGCAAACGGGCGCCACGCCTGGAGCGGTGATGAATGTCGCGCATACCGTTACCTTCGTTGCGCTGAAACCCGGTTTACTGACGGGCCAAGGCGCGGGATGTGGTGGGAGCGCTGCACTTTGACTCGCTGGGGCTGGAAAGCTGGCTGGCTGGACAAGAGGTACGTATCCAGCGCTTTGCGGCTTCGCAACTTTCCACTGGCTGACACCACGCCGTCCGACGTCGCATAAAGGCGATCATGGTCGGCTGGTCATTATTGGCGGCGACCACGGACGGCGGGAGCGATACGTATGACCGGCGAAGCGGCGCTGCGTGCCGGAGCAGGATTAGTGCGGGTGCTGACGCGCAGCGGAAAATATCGCGCCGTTGCTGACCGCCCGTCCCGAACTGATGGTGCATGAACTGACGCCTCAATCTCTTGATGACAGTCTGCAATGGGCGGACGTGGTGGTGATAGGCCCGGGCTCGGACAGCAGGAATGGGGTAAAAAAGCGCTACAGAAAGCTGAGAATTTTCGCAAACCGATGCTCTGGGATGCGGATGCGCTGAACCTGCTGGCAAATCAATCCCCGATAAACGTCACAATCGCGTGATCACGCCGCATCCGGGGGGAAGCCGCGCGGCTACTGGGTTGTTCTGTCGCAGAAATTGAAAGTGATCGCTTACTTTCAGCACGTCGTCTGGTAAAACGGTATGGCGGCGTGGCGGTGCTGAAAGGTGCGGGAACGGTCGTCGCCGCCCAATCGCATGCGTTGGGCATTATTGATGCCGGTAACGCCGGGATGGCCAGCGGTGGAATGGGCGATGTGCTTTCCGGCATTATTGGCGCATTGCTTGGACAGAAGTTTTCCCCGTATGATGCAGCGTGTGCGGGATGTGTTGCCCACGGTGCGGCGGCGGATGTTTTAGCGGCGCGTTATGGCACCCGCGGCATGCTGGCAACCGATCTCTTTTCTACGCTACAGCGTATTGTTAACCCTGATGTGATTGACGTAAACCATGATGAATCGAGTAATTCCGCTACCTGACGAGCAGGCGACTTTAGACCTGGGACTACGCGTAGCGAAAGCCTGTGACGGTGCAACCGTCATCTATTTGTACGGCGACCTGGGGGCGGGAAAAACCACCTTCAGCCGGGGATTTCTACAGGCGTTGGGCCACAAAGGTAATGTGAAAAGCCCGACCTACACGCTGGTTGAACCCCTATACGCTCGATAACTTAATGGTGTATCACTTCGATTTATACCGGACTTGCGGACCCTGAGGAGCTGGAATTTATGGGGATCCGTGATTATTTTGCCAACGATGCCATTTGCCTGGTGGAATGGCCGCAACAAGGTAAAGGTGTACTGCCTGACCCGGATGTCGAAATACACATAGATTACCAGGCGCAAGGTCGTGAGGCGCGCATTAGTGCTGTCTCCTCATCAGGTGATTTGTTGCTGGCGCGTTTGGCCGGTTAACCTTAAGGGTGGCGGGATGATTTATCGCATCAGAAATTGGGTGGTGGCTACGCTGGTCCTGCTGTGCGCGCAGGCGGGGGCCGCCAGCCTCTCCGATATTCAGGTATCTAACGGCGATCGGCAGGCGCGGATTACGTTCAGTTTTATCGGCGATCCTGATTACGCGTTTTCGCAAGAAGGTAAACGTACCGTCGCGCTGGATATCAAACAGACCGGCGTGATTCAGGGACTGCCGTTGCAGTTTAGCGGCAACAACCTGGTAAAAGCGATTCGCTCCGGTACGGCGAAAGATGCGCAGTCCCTGCGGTTGGTTGTCGATCTGACGGAGAACGGTAAAACCGAGGCCGTGAAACGACAGAGCGGCGGTAACTATACCGTGGTCTTTACCATCAACGCCGATACGCCTCCGCCGCCACCTCCACCGCCTGTCGTCGCAAAACGCGTTGAGACGCCGGTGGTCGCTCCGCGTCCGACTGAACCTGCGCGAAATCCGTTTAAAACAAACCAGGATCGCGCTACCGCCGTCACCAGCAGCAATACGGTAACGCGCCCGGCAGCGCGGGCGACATCCAGTAACGGCGACAAAGTGGTGATTGCCATTGATGCCGGTCACGGCGGGCAAGACCCCGGCGCTATTGGCCCCGGCGGGACGCGGGGAGAAAAACGTGACGATTTCTATCGCCCGTAAGCTGCGCACGCTGTTGAATAACGATCCGATGTTCAAAGGCGTATTGACCCGCGACGGGGATTATTTCATCTCCGTGATGGGTCGCTCCGACGTGGCGCGTAAGCAGAACGCCAATTTCCTCGTCTCCATTCATGCGGATGCCGCGCCAAACCGTAACGCGACGGGCGCTTCGGTATGGGTGCTGTCAAACCGTCGCGCCAACAGCGAAATGGCGAACTGGCTGGAAGAACATGAGAAGCAGTCTGAGCTGCTGGGCGGCGCGGGCGATGTGCTGGCGAACAGTCAGGCTGACCCCTACTTAAGCCAGGCGGTGCTGGATTTGCAATTCGGTCATTCCCAGCGCGTAGGGTATGATGTGGCGACAAACATGTTAGGTCAGTTGCAGCGCATTGGTTCGCTGCATAAGCGTCGCCCTGAACACGCCAGCCTCGGCGTGTTGCGTTCCCCGGATATCCCCTCGGTGCTGGTTGAAACAGGCTTTATCAGCAACAGCGGCGAAGAACGTTTGCTGGCAAGCGATGCTTATCAGCAGCAGCTGGCAGAGGCGATTTACCAAGGGTTGCGTAACTACTTCCAGGCGCATCCGGTGCAATCCGGGCCGCAGAGCGCTCCGGCGCAAACGGCCAGCGCGGTGTCGCCGGGCGAGTCGTTGATTAACTAAGGATTTTACATGCCGATTCAGGTTCTACCGCCGCAACTGGCGAACCAAATTGCCGCAGGTGAGGTGGTAGAGCGACCTGCGTCGGTTGTGAAAGAGCTGGTGGAAAAACAGCCTTGATGCAGGGGCGACGCGGATCGATATTGATATCGAACGCGGCGGCGCAAAGCTTATTCGTATTCGCGATAATGGCTGCGGAATTAAAAAAGACGAGCTGGCGCTGGCGCTGGCCCGCCATGCCACCAGTAAAATCGCCTCGCTTGACGATCTCGAAGCGATTATCAGCCTCGGATTTCGCGGCGAAGCGCTGGCAAGTATCAGCTCGGTTTCGCGTTTAACCCTCACGTCACGTACCGCGGAACAGGCGGAAGCCTGGCAGGCCTATGCCGAAGGGCGTGATATGGACGTGACGGTAAAACCGGCGGCGCATCCGGTCGGCACCACGCTGGAGGTGCTGGACTTGTTCTACAACACGCCGGCACGGCGCAAGTTTATGCGCACCGAGAAAACCGAGTTCAACCACATTGACGAAATTATCCGCCGCATTGCGCTGGCGCGCTTCGACGTCACCCTTAATTTGTCGCACAACGGTAAAATGGTGCGCCAGTACCGCGCGGTTGCGCAGGACGGGCAGAAGGAACGTCGATTAGGCGCGATTTGCGGCGTACCGTTTCTGGAACAGGCGTTGGCGATTGAATGGCAGCACGGCGATCTGACGCTGCGCGGCTGGGTGGCCGACCCTCACCACACCACGGCGGCGCTGGCGGAAATCCAGTACTGCTACGTGAACGGCCGCATGATGCGCGACCGGTTAATCAATCATGCGATTCGTCAGGCCTGTGAAGACAAACTGGGTGGCGATCGGCAACCGGCATTTGTGCTGTATCTGGAGATTGACCCGCATCAGGTGGATGTGAACGTGCATCCGGCGAAACATGAGGTGCGTTTCCACCAGTCGCGGCTGGTGCATGATTTCATCTATCAGGGCGTATTGAGCGTGCTACAGCAGCAGCTTGATGCGCCGCTGCCGCTGGCGGAAGAAGAGCCTGCGCCGCGTCACATCCCGGAAAACCGCGTGGCGGCCGGGCGTAATCATTTCGCTGAACCGGCCTCTGCGCGGGAACCCGCCGCGCCGCGCTATTCCACGTCGTCAGAGGCAATCGGCGGACGTCAGCCTGCTGCCAGTTGGCCGCATGCCCAGCCGGGCTACCAGAAACAGCAGGGCGAAGTGTACCGCCAGCTGTTACAGACGCCCGCTCCGCGACAACCGGCGCTTGCACCGGAAGCAGAAACGGCAGCGCCGTCGCTGGCAGGGCATAGCCAGAGTTTCGGTCGCGTGCTGACCATTGTCGGCGCGGATTGCGCATTGCTTGAGCGTGACGGCAATATTCACCTGCTGGCGCTGCCCGTGGCGGAACGCTGGCTGCGTCAGGCCCAACTGACGCCGGGGCAGACGCCGGTCTGCGCCCAGCCGTTGTTGATTCCGCTGCGCTTAAAAGTGTCGGCGGAGGAGAAATCCGCGCTGGAAAAAGCGCAAACACCACTGACGGATCTGGGGATTGAATTCCAGTCAGATGCGCAGCATGTGACCATTCGTGCAGTGCCTTTACCCTTACGCCAACAAAATTTACAAATCTTGATTCCTGAACTGATAGGCTACCTCGCGCAGCAGTCAGCGTTTGACGCGGGCAATATTGCACAGTGGATTGCGCGGAATTTGATGAGTGAACATCCACAGTGGACGATGGCGCAGGCCATTACGCTGTTGGCTGATGTAGAGCGGCTATGTCCGCAACTCGTGAAGGCGCCGCCGGGTGGTCTGTTACAACCTGTTTGATTTACATTCGGTGATGAACGCCCTGAAACATGAGTGATGTAAGTAAGGCGAGCCTGCCAAAGGCGATTTTTTTGATGGGGCCGACGGCCTCCGGCAAGACGGCGTTAGCAATTGAATTGCGTAAAGTTTTGCCAGTAGAGTTGATAAGCGTTGATTCCGCCCTTATTTATCGGGGGATGGACATCGGTACGGCGAAGCCGACGGCTTCAGAGTTAAAGGCCGCTCCGCACCGATTGCTGGATATTCTCCGATCCGGCGCAAGCGTACTCAGCAGCGGATTTTCGCCGCGATGCATTAGCGGAAATGGCGGAGATTACTGCGGCGGGGCGTATTCCGCTGTTAGTGGGCGGCACCATGTTGTATTTCAAGGCGTTGCTGGAGGGACTTTCGCCCTTACCGTCGGCGGAACCTGAGATCAGAGCCCGAATTGAGCAACAGGCGGCAGAGCAGGGATGGGATGCGTTGCACCGACAGCTTCAGGATATTGATCCGGTCGCTGCCGCACGGATTCATCCAAATGATCCGCAAAGACTTTCCCGGGCACTGGAAGTTTTTTTCATTTCGGGTAAAACTTTAACGGAACTGACGCAAACGTCAGGAGACGCTCTACCGTATCAGGTGCATCAGTTCGCCATCGCCCCGGCGAGCCGTGAACTGCTCCATCAGCGAATTGAGCAGCGTTTTCATCAGATGTTGGCTTCAGGTTTTGAAGCAGAAGTTCGGGCGCTTTTTGCCCGTGGAGATTTGCATACGGACTTGCCTTCCATTCGTTGTGTGGGATACCGCCAGATGTGGTCATACATTGAAGGCGAAATTTCATATGATGAAATGGTTTATAGAGGTGTTTGCGCCACGAGGCAGTTGGCGAAGCGTCAGGTAACCTGGTTGCGTGGTTGGGAAGGAGTACACTGGCTTGACAGTGAAAAGCCTGACCAGGCGCGAAACGAAGTATTGCAGGTTGTTGGTGCTATCGCGAACTGAATGTGTACAATTGAGACGTATCGTGCGCAATTTTTCAGAATCGAAAGGTTCAAAGTACAAATAAGCATATAAGGAAAAGAGAGAATGGCTAAGGGGCAATCTTTACAAGATCCGTTCCTGAACGCACTGCGTCGGGAACGTGTTCCAGTTTCTATTTATTTGGTGAATGGTATTAAGCTGCAAGGTCAAATCGAGTCTTTTGATCAATTCGTGATCCTGTTGAAAAACACGGTCAGCCAGATGGTTTACAAGCACGCGATTTCTACTGTTGTCCCGTCTCGCCCGGTTTCTCATCACAGTAACAATGCCAGTGGCGGCACCAGCAGTAACTACCATCACGGTAGCAGCGCGCAGGGTACTTCTGCGCAACAGGACAGCGAAGAAACCGAATAAGGTTTTGGCTGTTTTACACACGGGGAGCCAGGGAACCTGCGTTCCCCGCTGATATATATCGAGGGGTTGACGCTTGTTTGACCGTTATGATGCCGGTGAGCAGGCGGTACTGGTACACATCTATTTTTCGCAAGACAAAGATATGGAAGACCTCCAGGAGTTTGAGTCTCTGGTCTCTTCCGCCGGTGTCGAAGCAATGCAGGTGATTACCGGTAGCCGTAAAGCACCGCACCCGAAGTACTTTGTAGGTGAAGGTAAGGCAGTTGAAATTGCGGAAGCCGTGAAAGCGTCTAACGCTGCGGTCGTGCTTTTCGATCATGCTTTAAGCCCGGCCCAGGAGCGTAACCTGGAACGTTTGTGTGAATGTCGCGTGATCGACAGAACCGGTCTTATTTTAGATATTTTTGCTCAGCGTGCACGTACCCACGAAGGTAAGTTGCAGGTTGAACTGGCGCAACTGCGTCATCTGGCCACGCGTCTGGTTCGTGGCTGGACCCACCTTGAAAGGCAGAAAGGCGGGATTGGTTTGCGCGGTCCGGGTGAAACCCAGCTCGAAACCGACCGTCGTTTGCTGCGTAATCGTATTGTACAAATACAGTCGCGCCTGGAGAAAGTTGAGAAGCAACGTGAGCAGGGGCGGCAGTCGCGTATAAAAGCGGATGTCCCGACGGTCTCGCTGGTGGGATATACCAACGCTGGTAAATCCACCCTTTTCAATCAGATTACTGAAGCCAGGGTGTATGCCGCAGACCAACTGTTTGCGACTCTGGACCCGACGCTGCGCCGTATTGATGTCGCAGATGTGGGGAGAAACCGTACTGGCGGATACCGTAGGGTTTATCCGTCATTTACCGCACGATCTGGTGGCGGCGTTTAAAGCGACCTTGCAGGAAACCCGGCAGGCCACGCTCTTGTTACACGTTGTTGATGCCGCTGATGTGCGCGTACAGGAAAACATCGACGCAGTGGATACGGTTCTCGAAGAGATCGACGCTCACGAGATCCCAACCCTGATGGTGATGAACAAGATCGATATGCTGGACGATTTTGAACCGCGTATCGACAGGGATGAAGAGAACAAACCAATCCGTGTCTGGCTTTCCGCGCAAACAGGGGTTGGGATACCACAGCTTTTTCAGGCTTTGACGGAGCGGCTTTCCGGCGAGGTAGCGCAGCATACGTTGCGTTTGCCGCCGCAGGAAGGGCGTCTGAGAAGCCGGTTTTACCAACTTCAGGCAATAGAAAAAGAGTGGATGGAGGAGGACGGCAGCGTAAGTTTGCAGGTTCGCATGCCGATTGTCGACTGGCGTCGCCTCTGTAAACAAGAACCGGCGTTGATCGACTATGTGATCTAATGGCGGCTCGTCTGGAGCATGGAGTAATTTCGCCTTATCCCTCTCGTCGAAAGACAACGGGGATCACCGCATAACAAATATGGAGCACAAACATGGCGTGGAATCAGCCCGGTAATAACGGACAAGACCGCGACCCGTGGGGAAGCAGCAAACCTGGCGGCAACTCTGAGGGAAATGGAAACAAAGGTGGTCGCGATCAGGGGCCACCTGATCTTGATGATATCTTCCGCAAACTGAGTAAAAAGCTCGGTGGTCTGGGTGGCGGTAAAGGTACAGGCTCTGGCGGTGGTAGTTCATCGCAGGGGCCGCGCCCGCATATCGGAGGTCGTGTCGTTACCATCGCAGCGGCAGCGATCGTCATTATCTGGGCTGCCAGCGGTTTCTACACCATCAAAGAAGCGGAACGCGGCGTGGTGACACGCTTCGGTAAATTCAGTCACCTGGTTGAGCCGGGTCTGAACTGGAAGCCGACGTTTATCGATGAAGTTACCCCGGTGAACGTGGAAGCGGTTCGCGAACTGGCGGCGTCCGGTGTGATGCTGACTTCTGATGAAAACGTTGTGCGCGTTGAGATGAACGTGCAGTACCGTGTGACCGATCCGCAGCGTTATCTGTTCAGCGTGACCAGCGCGGATGACAGTCTGCGTCAGGCGACCGACAGCGCCCTGCGTGGGGTTATCGGTAAATACACGATGGACCGCATTCTGACGGAAGGTCGTACCGTTATTCGTAGCGATACCCAGCGTGAACTGGAAGAGACCATTCGTCCGTACAACATGGGTATTACTCTGCTGGACGTCAACTTCCAGGCAGCGCGTCCGCCGGAAGAGGTAAAAGCGGCGTTTGACCGATGCTATCGCGGCGCGTGAGAACGAACAGCAATACATCCGTGAAGCGGAAGCGTACACCAACGAAGTTCAGCCGCGTGCGAACGGTCAGGCGCAGCGTATTCTTGAAGAAGCGCGTGCATACAGAACCCAAACCATCCTGGAAGCGCAGGGTGAAGTGGCTCGCTTCGCTAAAATTCTGCCGGAATATAAAGCCGCACCAGAGATTACTCGCGAGCGTCTGTATATCGAGACGATGGAAAAAGTGTTGAGCCATACGCGTAAAGTTCTGGTCAACGACAAAGGTGGCAATCTGATGGTTCTGCCATTGGATCAGATGCTGAAAGGCGCTAACGCGCCTGCGGCAAAAGACAGCACGGCTAACAATCTGCTGCGTCTGCCGCCGGCCTCATCGTCCAGCACGAGCGGAGCAAGCAATACCTCGTCCACCAGTCAGGGCGATATTATGGACCAACGCCGCGCTAACGCGCAGCGTAACGACTACCAGCGTCAGGGGGAATAACGATGCGTAAGTCAGTTATTGCGATTATCATCATCGTGCTGGTAGTGCTGTACATGTCTGTCTTTGTTGTCAAAGAAGGCGAGCGCGGAATTACGCTGCGTTTCGGTAAAGTTCTGCGTGACGATGAAAACAAACCGCTGGTTTATGAGCCGGGCCTGCACTTTAAGATCCCGTTCATTGAGTCGGTGAAAACGCTTGATGCGCGTATCCAGACGATGGACAACCAGGCCGATCGCTTTGTAACCAAAGAGAAAAAAGACCTGATCGTTGACTCCTACATCAAATGGCGCATCAGCGATTTCAGCCGTTACTACCTGGCGACAGGCGGCGGCGATGTTTCTCAGGCCGAAGTGCTGCTGAAACGTAAGTTCTCTGACCGTTTGCGCTCTGAGATTGGTCGTCTGGATGTGAAAGACATCGTGACCGATTCCCGTGGCCGTTTAACGCTGGAAGTGCGTGACGCGCTGAACTCCGGTTCTGCGGGAACGGAAGATGAAGTGGCGACTCCGGCGGCGGATAGCGCGATTGCCGAAGCGGCTGAACGCGTTGCGGCAGAAACCAATGGCAAAGTGCCGGTGATCAACCCGAACAGTATGGCGGCGTTAGGTATCGAAGTGGTGGATGTGCGTATCAAGCAGATCAACCTGCCGACCGAAGTATCCGAGGCGATTTACAACCGTATGCGCGCCGAGCGTGAAGCGGTAGCCCGTCGTCCACCGTTCACAGGGTCAGGAAGAAGCGGAGAAACTGCGCGCGACCGCCGACTATGAAGTGACCAGAACGCTGGCGGAAGCCGAGCGTCAGGGCCGCATTTCGCGTGGTGAAGGTGATGCCGAAGCCGCGAAACTGTTTGCCGATGCCTTCAGTCAGGACCCGGACTTCTACGCCTTCATCCGTAGCCTGCGTGCTTACGAGAAGAGCTTCGAAGGCAATCAGGACGTGATGATCATGAGCCCGGACAGCGATTTCTTCCGTTACATGAAGACACCGAATACGGCAACACGTTAAAATCGTATCAACGGTTTTAGATGAACAAAACCACCGGCATCCTCAGGGAGGCGGTGGTTTTCTTTTTATATAAGGACGATGGATGAATTCAACTATCTGGCTGGCGCTTGCCCTCGTTTTGGTACTGGAAGGTTTAGGCCCGATGCTGTATCCCCGCGCCTGGAAGAAAATGATCTCTGCCATGACGCAACTGCCGGAAAATGTTTTACGTCGTTTTGGCGGCGGTCTTGTGGTTGCCGGAGTTGTTGTCTACTACATGTTGAGGAAAACGATTGGCTGATCAAAAGTAGTCGTATTTGCCGATCTTAGCATGCAAAAAGTGCTGTATATCTGAAAAAAGCGATGGTAGAATCCATTTTTAAGCAAACGGTGATTTTGAAAAATGGGTAACAACGTCGTCGTACTGGCACCCAATGGGGTGACGAAGGTAAAGGAAAGATCGTCGATCTTCTGACTGAACGGGCTAAATATGTTGTACGCTACCAGGGCGGTCACAACGCAGGCCATACTCTCCGTAATCAACGGTGAAAAAACCGTCCTCCATCTTATTCCATCAGGTATTCTTCGTGAGAATGTTACCAGCATCATCGGTAACGGCGTTGTGCTGTCTCCGGCTGCGCTGATGAAAGAGATGAAAGGACTGGAAGACCGTGGTATCCCTGTCCGTGAGCGCCTGCTGCTGTCTGAAGCCTGTCCGCTGATCCTTGATTATCACGTTGCGCTGGATAACGCGCGTGAGAAAGCGCGTGGCGCGAAAGCGATCGGCACCACCGGTCGTGGTATCGGCCCGGCTTATGAAGACAAAGTGGCTCGTCGCGGTCTGCGCGTTGGCGATCTGTTCGATAAAGCTACCTTCGCTGTAAAACTGAAAGAAGTGATGGAATATCACAACTTCCAGCTGGTGAACTTCTACAAAGTGGAAGCCGTTGACTACCAGAAAGTGCTGGATGATGTGATGGCAATTGCCGACATCCTGACCTCTATGGTTGTTGATGTTTCCGATCTGCTGGACCAGGCGCGTAAGCGTGGCGATTTCGTCATGTTCGAAGGCGCGCAGGGTACGCTGCTGGATATCGACCACGGTACTTATCCGTACGTTACCTCCTCTAACACCACTGCGGGTGGCGTAGCGACCGGTTCTGGCCTGGGACCGCGTTATGTGGACTACGTTCTGGGTATCATCAAAGCTTACTCCACTCGCGTGGGTGCGGGTCCGTTCCCGACTGAGCTGTTTGATGACACCGGCGAGTTCCTGTGCAAGCAGGGTAACGAATACGGCGCCACCACCGGTCGTCGTCGTCGTACCGGCTGGCTGGACTCCGTTGCTGTGCGCCGTGCGGTGCAGATCAACTCCCTGTCTGGCTTCTGCCTGACCAAACTGGACGTGCTGGACGGCTTGGAAGAGGTGAAAATCTGCGTGGCTTACCGTATGCCGGATGGCCGTGAAGTGACCACCACACCGCTGGCAGCGGATGACTGGGAAGGCATCGAGCCGATCTACGAAACCATGCCGGGTTGGTCTGAGTCCACCTTTGGCGTGAAGGATCGCAGCGGCCTGCCGCAGGCGGCGCTGAACTACATCAAACGTATCGAAGAACTGACCGGCGTGCCGATTGATATTATTTCTACCGGCCCGGATCGTACTGAAACGATGATTCTGCGTGACCCGTTTGACGCATAATTTGGGGTCATGGCGCAGTGCCTGATGGTGCTGCGCTTATCAGACCTGTTCACACTGTAGGCCGGATAAGGCGCTTTTCGCCGCCATCCGGCTTAATACAGCGTAAGATCCTCGCTTTTTTCCTTCCCGAACTGAAATAAATTAGCGACCTGGCTGGTGGCTGGTTTATCATCAATGTAATTAATACAACCTGGCTTATCCCGTTTTCCCCTTTTCCTGAGGTTGATGTGCAGTTAACGAGTTTCACCGATTACGGATTACGTGCGCTAATCTATATGGCGTCGCTACCCGAAGGACGTATGACCAGTATTTCTGAGGTGACAGAAGTCTACGGCGTGTCCCGTAATCATATGGTCAAAATAATCAATCAACTTAGCCGGGCGGGCTTCGTTACTGCTATTCGAGGAAAAAATGGCGGTATCCGCCTGGGTAAACCGGCTAATGCTATTGTTATCGGTGATGTGGTTCGTGAGCTGGAACCTTTATCTCTGGTAAATTGCAGCAGCGAATTTTGCCACATTACTCCTGCCTGCCGACTCAAGCAGGCACTTTCGAAGGCCGTGCAAAGTTTTCTCAAGGAACTGGATAACTACACGCTTGCCGATTTGGTTGAAGAGAATCAACCGCTTTATAAATTATTGCTGGTGGAGTGACGAAAATCTTCATCAGAGCTGACAACGGAGGAACCGCCATGTCACAAGATCCTTTCCTGGAACGTGAAGCTGAAAAATACGCTAACCCTATCCCGAGCCGGGAATTTATCCTCGAACATTTAACAAAACGTGAAAAACCAGCCAACCGTGATGAGTTGGCTGCGGAACTGAACATTGAAGGTGAAGAGCAGCAGGAAGCCCTGCGCCGCCGTCTGCGCGCGATGGAACGCGACGGACAGCTGGTCTTTACCCGCCGCCAGTGCTATGCGCTGCCGGAACGCCTCGACCTGCTGAAAGGTACCGTTATCGGCCACCGTGATGGCTACGGCTTTTTGCGTGTCGAAGGACGTAAAGATGACCTGTATCTCTCCAGTGAGCAGATGAAAACCTGCATTCATGGCGATCAGGTACTGGCGCAGCCGCTGGGGGCCGATCGTAAAGGCCGCCGCGAAGCGCGTATCGTGCGCGTTCTGGTGCCGAAAACCAGCCAGATTGTCGGTCGTTACTTTACCGATGCTGGCGTGGGCTTTGTGGTGCCGGACGATAGCCGTCTGAGCTTCGACATCCTGATCCCGCCTGAAGAGGTGATGGGTGCGCGCATGGGCTTTGTGGTGGTGGTGGAACTCACCCAGCGCCCGACCCGCCGCACTAAAGCGGTCGGTAAAATCGTTGAGGTTCTCGGCGATAACATGGGCACTGGCATGGCTGTCGATATGGCGCTGCGCACCCATGAAATTCCTTATATCTGGCCGCAGGCGGTAGAACAGCAGATCGCCGGCCTGAAAGAAGAAGTGCCGGAAGAGGCGAAAGCAGGCCGCGTGGATCTGCGCGACTTACCGCTGGTGACGATTGATGGCGAAGACGCCCGTGACTTTGACGATGCGGTTTACTGCGAGAAGAAACGCGGTGGCGGCTGGCGCCTGTGGGTGGCTATCGCTGACGTAAGTTATTACGTGCGTCCGCCAACGCCGCTGGATCGCGAAGCGCGCAACCGTGGGACGTCGGTCTATTTTCCGTCGCAGGTTGTGCCGATGCTGCCGGAAGTGCTCTCCAATGGCCTGTGCTCGCTGAACCCGCAGGTTGACCGCCTGTGTATGGTCTGCGAAATGACCGTTTCATCAAAAGGGCGTTTAACCGGCTATAAATTCTACGAAGCGGTGATGAGTTCTCATGCGCGCCTGACGTATACCAAAGTCTGGCATATGCTACAGGGCGACCAGGACCTGCGCGAGCAGTATGCGCCGCTGGTCAGGCACATCGAAGAGCTGCATAACCTCTACAAAGTGCTGGATAACGCCCGCGAAGAGCGTGGCGGCATCTCATTTGAAAGCGAAGAAGCGAAGTTTATCTTCAATGCTGAACGTCGCATTGAACGTATCGAGCAGACGCAGCGTAATGACGCACACAAGCTGATCGAAGAATGCATGATTCTGGCGAATATCTCGGCGGCGCGATTCGTTGAGAAAGCCAAAGAGCCTGCGCTGTTCCGTATTCACGACAAGCCGAGCACCGAGGCGATTACCTCCTTCCGTTCCGTTCTGGCGGAGCTGGGGCTGGAATTGCCGGGCGGCAATAAGCCGGAACCGCGTGATTATGCGGAGCTGCTGGAGTCGATTGCCGACAGGCCTGACGCGGAAATGCTGCAAACTATGCTGCTGCGCTCAATGAAACAGGCAATTTACGATCCAGAAAACCGTGGCCACTTTGGTCTGGCATTGCAGTCTTACGCGCACTTTACCTCGCCGATCCGCCGTTATCCTGACCTGTCGCTGCACCGCGCCATTAAGTATCTGCTGGCGCATGAGCAAGGGCATAAGGGCAACACGACGGAAACGGGCGGCTACCACTATTCGATGGAAGAGATGCTGCAACTGGGCCAGCACTGTTCTATGACCGAGCGCCGTGCTGACGAAGCCACGCGTGACGTCTCTGACTGGCTGAAGTGTGACTTCATGCTGGATCAGGTGGGGAACGTCTTTAAAGGGGTGATTTCCAGCGTAACCGGGTTCGGCTTCTTTGTTCGTCTGGATGAGCTGTTTATTGATGGTCTGGTACACGTCTCTTCGCTGGACAACGATTACTACCGTTTCGATCAGGTAGGGCAGCGTCTGATGGGGGAATCCAGCGGCCAGACCTACCGTCTGGGCGACCGCGTGGAAGTCCGCGTCGAAGCGGTCAATATGGATGAGCGTAAAATTGACTTTAGCCTGATCTCCAGCGAACGCGCCCCGCGCAACGTCGGTAAAACCGCGCGTGAGAAAGCGAAAAGAGGCGAAACGGCTAAAAATGCCGGTAAGCGTCGTCAGGTGGGCAAAAAGGTGAATTTCGAACCGGATAGCGCCTTCCGCGGCGAGAAAGCGAAAGGTAAGGCGAAGAAAGAGAAGAAAGCCAAAAATCCATCGGCAAAGACGCAGAAAATCGCTGCCGCGGACAAAAGCGAAGCGCGCGGCGAAGAAAAAGTCAGCTGAGTAATTTCCCCCTCTCCCCCCTGCGTGGAGAGGGCGTTTGTACTGTAGACCGGGCAGGCATCGCGCCGCCCGGCAAAATTGATCAATGAGAACCATCAATGAGTGAAATGATTTACGGCATCCACGCGGTGCAGGCTCTGCTGGAACGTGCGCCAGAGCGCTTTCAGGACGTCTTTATTCTGAAAGGGCGGGAAGATAAACGCCTGCTGCCGCTGATCCATGCGCTGGAAGCGCAGGGCGTGGTGATCCAACTGGCGAACCGCCAGTATCTTGATGAAAAAAGCGAGGGTGCGGTACATCAGGGGATCATTGCGCGCGTGAAGCCGGGACGCCAGTATCAGGAAAACGATCTTCCTGATCTGATCGCGAAGTTCGACAATCCCTTCCTGCTGATCCTCGACGGCGTGACCGATCCGCATAACCTCGGCGCCTGTCTGCGTAGCGCAGACGCCGCTGGCGTACATGCGGTCATTGTGCCGAAAGATCGTTCTGCACAGCTTAATGCAACGGCGAAAAAGGTGGCCTGCGGCGCAGCCGAAAGCGTGCCGCTGATCCGTGTGACCAACCTGGCGCGTACCATGCGTCTGTTGCAGGAAGAGAATATCTGGATTGTCGGTACGGCGGGCGAAGCTGACCATACGCTGTTCCAGAGCAAAATGACCGGCCGGATGGCGCTGGTGATGGGCGCTGAAGGCGAAGGGATGCGTCGTCTGACCCGCGAGCACTGTGATGAGCTGATCAGCATTCCGATGGCGGGCAGCGTGTCGTCGCTGAACGTCTCCGTCGCGACCGGGATCTGCTTGTTTGAAGCGGTGCGACAGCGCAGCTAAGCGCTTTTGACTGATGAAGCCATCCCTCGGGATGGCTTTTTTGTGACCGTTATCCCAGGCGTGTCCCCCGCAGGCTGACCATACTTAATGCGACTGCCATTGACGGAGGGAAACACAATGGCACTGGCAAACGCCATACCGTTTTTAACCAACCGGCACCGCTCAACAACAGCAATTTATTCCTGTCTGATGGCGCGCTTTGCGAGGCGGTCGCCCGTGAAGGCGCGGGCTTGGGACAGCGATCTTCTCGCCAGCATCGGTCAACAATTGGGCACTGCGGAGTCGCTGGAGCTGGGGCGGCTGGCGAACGCCTTTCCACCTGAACTGCTACGTTACGATCCACAAGGGCAGCGGCTGGACGATGTTCGTTTTCATCCCGCCTGGCATCTGCTGATGCAGGGCCTGTGCGCTAACCGTGTGCATAATTTGGCCTGGGAAGAGAACGCCAGACAGGGGGCGTTTGTCGCGCGGGCTGCGCGTTTCATGTTGCATGCGCAGGTGGAAGCGGGCACGTTGTGTCCAGTTACGATGACTTTTGCCGCCACGCCGCTGCTGCTACAGATGCTGCCATCCCCCTTCCACGACTGGTTAACGCCGCTATGCAGCGATCGCTATGATTCACACCTCCTGCCCGGAGGGCAAAAACGCGGCCTGCTGATTGGCATGGGCATGACGGAAAAGCAGGGCGGCTCCGATGTGCTGAGTAACACCACCCGGGCAGAGCGACTGGACGACGGCACCTGGCGCCTGGTGGGGCACAAATGGTTTTTCTCCGTGCCGCAAAGCGACGCGCACCTGGTGCTGGCGCAGACGAAAGGCGGATTATCCTGCTTTTTTGTCCCGCGTTTTTTGCCTGACGGGCAGCGAAACGGCGTTCGCCTTGAGCGACTGAAAGACAAACTGGGCAACCGCTCTAATGCCAGTTGCGAGGTTGAGTTTCAGGATGCGGTAGGCTGGCTACTGGGTGAGGAAGGTGAGGGGATTCGTCACATACTGAAGATGGGAGGGATGACCCGCTTTGATTGCGCGTTGGGCAGTCATAGTATGATGCGCCGGGCGTTTTCCGTGGCGATTTACCACGCGCATCAGCGGCAGGTGTTCGGCAAATCTTTGATTGATCAGCCCATGATGCGGCAGGTTTTAAGTCGTATGGCGCTCCAGCTTGAAGGCCAGACGCGCTGCTGTTTCGTCTGGCTCCGTGCGTGGGATCGTCGCAGCGACCCGAAAGAAGCGCTCCGGGTGCGTTTGTTCACGCCAGCCGCGAAGTTTGCTATTTGCAAAAGCGGTATTCCCTTTGTTGCCGAGGCGATGGAAGTGCTCGGTGGCGTTGGCTATTGCGAGGAGAGCGAGCTGCCGCGCCTGTATCGTGAGATGCCGGTCAACAGCATCTGGGAAGGGTCGGGAAACGTCATGTGTCTGGACGTGCTGCGGGTGCTGAGTAAACAGACCGGCGTCTATGAGCTGCTCAACGAGGCTTTTGCGGAGGTCAAAGGGCAGGATCGGCATTATGATCGGGCGGTACGTCAGCTGCAACAGCGCTTGCGCAAACCCGATGAAGCGCAGGGACGGGAGATAACGCAGCAGCTGTTCCTGCTCGGCTGCGGGGCGCAAATGCTGCGCTATGCTTCTCCGCCGTTGGCACAGGCCTGGTGCCAAATGATGCTGGACCACGCGCGGCGTGTTACGCCTGTCTGAACAGGTGCAAAATGATCTGTTGCTGCGGGCAACGGGGGGATTGCGATAACGACTTGCCTGATGGCGGCGCGAGCGTGTCTTATCATGCCTTCGATCGATGCAGGCCAGATAAGTTTACGCCATCAGGCAATCTGTTACGCATAAAGTATGGCTTGTACGCGCCAGTTATCGGGCTGCTGTTCTTCGTACATCTGGATAATCCGATACCACGAAGCGCCCTGCTCATCGGCTTTTAACGCAATGATACGTTCCACATCCTGCTGATTTCCCGAAATATTACTCACGGATATCAGACCAATTTCATTCAGGCCCGTTACGCAGTCCGCGCTGGCGAATTCGGCAGACTGCGCCGTCGTACTCACCAGGCCGGCAGAAAGCAGCAGTGAGGATAAGGCAAGAGATCGTTTCATCGTCAGCTCCTTTTACGTGACCCCGCATTCAACAGGGCATTCCATTGCGGTCATCCCATGATTTCATTGTGCACAGGTAAACGCATAGAGGCGCAAGCAATGTAAAGCTGACTAAATTTCAACCTTCCGCTATTTACGATACAGGATGGCTTGCGAATACCATTGGCCTGTTACGATGGTTTCATCAACCAACAAAAATAACGTAATAATCTGCTTTAGCGGCGGCGGCTTTCGCTCTGATCTCTGCCACAGCATCGTCAGGAGAACCCCGAACCATTGAGCTTACCGTTCCCAGGCGCTGCAACCCTTGTGTCTGGTCACGGCGAATTTCCTGAGGATGGTCAGCGACTGGCGGTGCTGGTTGCGGCGTCCCTTGCAATACGCTACAGGCGCTTAAAAACAGTACCAGCATCAATGGGGCGAACCGTCGCATAACTCTATCTCGTTTACTGATAGCCATAGTGTAGTGCCTTATTAATTTCCTTTAGGGGAATGTTCCCAAATTGTTATCTCTCACGCGATTTTCGAATGAAAATAGAGTGAAGCGTAATCCACTTCTCAACATTATGAATCATTGCCGTACTCATTAACTTGAGTTATGTATTTCTCCGTGGCATATCAGAGAAAGGGGATATATGATAAAAATAGAAACACGGTACCTGGCAGGACATTCCATACTCCACGCGTTTCCTGACGGTAAATGTGACACGCCCCTTCCATGTATTATTTTTTACCACGGTTTTACCTCTTCCAGCCTGGTCTATAGCTACTTTGCGGTTGCCTGGCGCAGGCCGGGTTCCGGGTTATCATGCCGGATGCGCCCGAGCATGGCGCGCGGTTTAGCGGTGATACGCAGGGGCGAATGGCCCAATTCTGGCAGATTCTGCGGCAAAACATGCAGGAATTCGCTGCGTTACGTGCGGCAGTTCAACAGGAAAACTGGGTGCTGGAAGAACGTCTGGCCGTGGGGGGCGCATCAATGGGCGGTATGACGGCGCTGGGGATCATGGCCCGCCACCCGGAGGTAAAATGCGTCGCCAGCCTGATGGGGTCGGGTTATTTCACCCGACTGGCGCATACGCTTTTTCCGCCATTAATTCCTGAGACGCCTGAGCAACAGCGAGAATTTGACGACATTATTGCTCCCCTGGCTGAGTGGGAGGTGGCGCATCAGTTGCCAAAACTGGCCGACCGGCCGCTGCTGCTATGGCATGGACAGGAAGATGACGTCGTCCCTGCGGTGGAAACGTTCCGCTTACAACAGGCGCTGATTCAGGCGAACAGGGATCAGAACCTGACCTGTCTGTGGGAAGCAGGCGTACGCCACCGTATTACGCCAGAGGCGCTGGCGGCAACGGTGTCGTTTTTCCGCCAGCATCTTTAAACGCGCAGAATGCTAACGCCTTGCGCTTCAAGCTGTTGCAGAATGTCAGGGTTAGCATTTTTGCCCGTAATCAGCGTGTCGATTTGATCGGCGCGGCTGAACAACATGCCTGCGCGCTCGCCGATCTTGCTGCTATCCACCAGCACCACCAGCTTTCCGACTACGCTGAGCATTTTCTGCTCGGCCATAGCGGTGAGCATATCGGTTTTATACAGTCCGTCTGCGGTCAGGCCTTTGCCGCTGGTAAACATCCAGTGCCCGGCATACAGGCTGTTTTCGCTGCCCTGGGGGCTAAGCGTGATGGACTGGCTCTTGTTGTACTGACCTCCCATGATGATCACGCTTTCATGTTCCTGATCGATCAGATAGTTCGCCAGCGGGAGATAGTTGGTGATGATCTGCACCGGCTTACCGCATATTTCTCTGCCCAGCAGAAAGGCGGTCGATCCACAGTTGATCACCACGCTTTCCCCAGGATTCACCAGTTGCGCTGCCGCTTTAGCAATGCGCACTTTTTCATCGTGGTTCTGTGCCTGATGCAGATTCATCGGCGTCCAGCGCGGACGTTGCTGAGCGATCGCTTCGGCGCCATTACGCACTTTTTTGAGCTTTCCGCTCTCATCGAGCTTGTTGATATCCCGACGCGCCGTGGCCGGGGAGATCCCCAGACGTTCGATCACATTCTCGACGGTAACAAAGCCCAATTGCGCCAGCATATCCAGCAATATTTGATGTCTTTGTGCTTCAGTCATGAGCTATTCCGATACGAATTGATTTTAAAAGATGATATTTGAAATAGCCTGAAAATACTAAAGTAAATATAGAAAAATGCCGGGAAAACCCGGCATCGGAGAACAATTACAGGAAGGATTTGAACGGTAAATCCGGTTCCATCGTGAAGCAGTCATCAAAACCACGCGGGTAGTGATATTCAAAGTTGTCTTTATCCAGTGGCCAGGTGAACTTACCGCCAACCTGCCAGATAAACGGCTTGAAGCCATACTTCAGGCGATCTTTTTTCATTTCCCACAGAACGCGGATTTCCTGCGGATCGGCCTGGAAGTTCGACCAGATATCATGGTGGAACGGAATCACGACTTTCGTGTTCAGCGCTTCCGCCATACGCAGCATGTCGGCGCTGGTCATCTTGTCGGTGATGCCACGCGGGTTCTCGCCATAGGAGCCGAGCGCCACGTCGATCTGATGCTCATTGCCGTGCTTCGCATAGTAGTTGGAGTAGTGGGAGTCGCCGCTGTGATACAGCGTACCGCCCGGCGTTTTGAACAGGTAGTTCACCGCGCGCGCATCCATGCCGTCCGGCAGTACGCCCGCCGCCTTTTGATCGGCCGGAAGCGTGATGAGCGCAGTACGATCAAACGCATCAAGCGCATGAATTTCGATGTCTTTCACTTTTACAACATCGCCTGGTTTGACCACGATGCAGCGCTCTTTCGGCACGCCCCAGCCAATCCACAGGTCAACGCAGGTTTGCGGCCCGATGAAAGGCACATCGTCAGCGCAGTTTTGCATCACCGCTGCGGCGACGTTGACGTCGATATGATCGTTATGATCGTGAGTGGCCAGCACGGCATCGATCTGGCGAATCGCGAAAGGATCGAGAACAAACGGCGTGGTGCGCAGGTTCGGCTGCAATTTCTTCACCCCTGCCATGCGCTGCATCTGATGGCCCGTTTTCATCAACGGATTGCCGTGGCTTTGTTTGCCGGTGCCGCACCAGAAATCAACGCATACGTTGGTGCCGCCTTCTGATTTCAGCCAGATGCCGGTGCAACCGAGCCACCACATAGCAAATGTGCCGGGCGCGACCTGTTCCTGTTCGATCTCTTCATTCAGCCAGCTTCCCCACTCAGGAAAGGTGCTCAGGATCCATGATTCACGCGTGATACTTTTCACTTTACTCATCGCATTTACCTTCATGTTTGTTCAAATTGAATCAGTGTGTGATTGGTTTTGATTAATCCTGACATTATTTTTTCAAGATGGCAACGGCATATTTTTGCTTGTGAAGGGCGGTCTGGAAGTAAAGGAGAACGTAATGAAGGGCGTATAACTATTGAAATTAAATATATCTATTTGATTAAAATGAGTTTTATTGATGACTGGTTAATGTCGAGTTAATCCTTTTCTGAAGTGTGGGAATTATTTGCGTGGTGCGTCACAATTAATCAAATTCAATCTTGTTGTGATTACTTTTGAAAATTAGAGTGGTGACACAACAACCTGAGCGTACGCAGAGCTCAGCAACTTCGTCTACTGGAGATCGTTATGGAGATCCTCTACAACATCTTTACCGTTTTCTTTAACCAGGTTATGACCAATGCTCCGCTGCTACTGGGTATTGTCACCTGTCTGGGCTATATCCTCCTACGCAAAAGTGTCAGCGTTATTATCAAAGGTACGATAAAAACCATTATTGGTTTCATGTTATTACAGGCAGGGTCCGGCATCCTGACCAGTACCTTTAAGCCCGTCGTGGCGAAGATGTCTGAGGTGTATGGCATCAACGGCGCGATTTCTGATACTTACGCCTCCATGATGGCGACGATCGAGCGCATGGGCGATGCCTACAGTTGGGTCGGGTATGCCGTGCTGTTAGCGCTGGCATTGAATATCGGCTACGTGCTGCTGCGCCGGATTACCGGGATTCGCACCATCATGCTTACCGGGCATATCATGTTCCAGCAGGCGGGGCTGATCGCGGTGTTCTTCTACATCTTCGGTTATCCGATGTGGACCACCATTATCTGCACGGCGGTTCTGGTGTCCCTGTATTGGGGGATTACCTCCAAATATGATGTATAAGCCGACGCAGGAAGTCACAGACGGCTGTGGTTTCTCCATTGGTCACCAGCAGCAGTTTGCCGCATGGCTGGCGTATAAAGTCGCGCCATATCTCGGTAAAAAAGAAGAGAGCGTTGAAGATCTCAAACTGCCCGGCTGGCTGAATATCTTCCACGACAATATCGTCTCCACGGCAATTGTCATGACCATCTTCTTCGGCGCGATCCTGCTCTCTTTTGGCCTGGATGTGGTTCAGGCGATGGCGGGTAAAACGCACTGGTCTATCTATATCCTGCAAACCGGCTTCCAGTTCGCTGTCGCTATTTTCATCATCACGCAGGGCGTGCGCATGTTTGTCGCCGAACTGTCCGAAGCATTTAACGGTATCTCTCAGCGTCTGATCCCCGGTGCTGTGCTGGCGATTGACTGTGCGGCGATTTATAGCTTCGCGCCGAACGCGGTGGTCTGGGGCTTTATGTGGGGCACGATTGGTCAGCTGATCGCCGTTGGTATTCTGGTAGGTTGCGGTTCTTCCATTCTGATTATCCCTGGCTTTATCCCAATGTTCTTCTCTAACGCCACGATTGGCGTGTTCGCTAACCACTTTGGCGGCTGGCGCGCGGCGCTCAAGATTTGCCTGGTTATGGGCATGATCGAAATCTTTGGCTGCGTCTGGGCGGTGAAACTGACCGGTATGAGCGCCTGGATGGGAATGGCGGACTGGTCGATTCTGGCGCCTCCGATGATGCAAGGCTTTCGTCAGCATCGGGCTGATGTTTATGAGCGTCATGATACTGATTTCACTGGCTTATATGTTCTTCGCAGGGCGCACATTGCGCGCTGAAGAAGATGCAGAAAAACAACTGGCAGAACACTCTGCTTAATAAGGAGTTCCGATTATGACCGTACGTATTCTGGCTGTTTGTGGTTGTGGGCAAGGTAGTTCAATGATCATGAAAATGAAAGTTGACCAGTTTCTGACGCAGCAGGGCGTTGCGCACACGGTAAATAGTTGCGCGGTGGGTGAGTACAAAAGTGAGCTGAACGGTGCGGACATCATTATTGCCTCGACGCACGTCGCCAGCGAAATCACCGTTTCCGGTAATAAATATGTGGTGGGCGTGCGCAATATGCTTTCCGCCGCTGATTTTGGTCCGAAACTGATGGAAGTGATTCAAAGAGCAACTTTCCGAACGACCTGAAATAAGGACGCAGCATGAAATTACGTGATTTCGCTGGCGGAGAATAAGTCCATTCGCCTGAATGCAGAAGCGAGCACCTGGCAGGAGGCGGTGAAAATCGGCGTAGACCTGCTGGTGGAAGCAGATGTTGTGGAGCCGCGTTACTACCAGGCCATTCTTGATGGCGTAGAGCGTTTTGGTCCGTATTTTGTGATTGCGCCAGGCCTGGCGATGCCGCATGGCCGCCCGGAAGAGGGCGTCAAAAAAAACCGGCTTCCGCGCTGGTGACGCTGAAAACGCCGATGGTCTTCAACCACGAAGATAATGACCCGGTCGATATCCTCATCACGCTGGCGGCAGTGGATGCCCGCGCGCATCAGGAAGACGGCATCATGCAAATCGTCAACCTGTTTGAAGATGAAGCCAACTTTGACCGTTTACGCGCCTGCCGTACCGAGCAGGATGTGCTGGATTTAATTGATAACGCCACTGCGGCGGCAGTTTAAGTAAGGAATAGAAATGTCATTACCTATGTTGCAAGTTGCGCTGGATAACCAGACGCTGTCCCACGCTTACGAAACGACCCGCCTGATCGCGGAAGAAGTCGATATTATCGAAGTTGGCACTATCCTGTGCGTGGGTGAAGGCGTACGTGCGGTACGCGATCTGAAAGCGCTTTATCCGCATAAGATCGTGCTGGCTGACGCCAAAATTGCGGACGCGGGGAAAATTCTTTCTCGTATGTGCTTTGAAGCCAACGCGGATTGGGTGACGGTTATCTGCTGCGCGGATATCAACACCGCCAAAGGCGCGCTGGAAGTGGCGCAAGAGTTTAACGGCGATGTGCAGATTGAACTGACCGGCTACTGGACCTGGGAGCAGGCGCAGGAGTGGGCGCGATGCGGGGATCCAGCAGGTGGTTTATCACCGTAGCCGTGATGCACAGGCCGCTGGCGTGGCCTGGGGCGAAGCGGATATCAGCGCGATCAAACGTCTCTCTGATATGGGCTTTAAAGTGACCGTGACCGGCGGTCTGGCGCTGGAAGATCTGCCGCTGTTTAAGGGCATTCCAATCCATGTCTTTATTGCTGGTCGCAGCATTCGCGACGCCGCCTCTCCGGTTGAAGCCGCGCGTCAGTTCAAACGTTCTATCGCCCAGTTGTGGGGATAAGGAGCGGATATGCTGTCTAAACAGACTCCGCTTGGCATCTACGAAAAAGCGCTCCCCGCCGGGGAGTGCTGGTTGGATCGCCTGCGGCTGGCGAAAGAACTGGGCTTCGATTTCGTTGAAATGTCTGTCGATGAAACCGATGCCCGCCTGGCGCGCCTCGACTGGAACCGTGAGCAGCGCCTGGCGCTGGTGAGCGCTATCGCTGAGACCGGCGTGCGGGTGCCGTCCATGTGCCTGAGCGCGCATCGTCGCTTTCCGTTGGCAGCGAAGATGATGCTGTACGTGCGCAAGGGCTGGAGACTCATGCGTAAAGCCATTCAGTTTGCGCAGGACATCGGTATTCGCGTCATCCAGCTTGCGGGTTACGACCGTGTACTATCAGGGAGGCCAACAATGAAACGCGCCGTCGTTTTCGTGATGGGCTGAAAGAGAGCGTCGAGATGGCAAGCCGTGCTCAGGTCACGCTGGCGATGGAGATCATGGATTACCCTCTGATGAACTCCATCAGCAAAGCGCTGGGTTATGCGCACTATCTTAATAACCCGTGGGTTCCAGCTTTATCCTGATATCGGCAACCTGTCAGCCTGGGATAACGATGTGCAGATGGAGTTGCAGGCTGGAATGGGGCATATCGTCGCGGTTCATGTCAAAGATACGAAGCCAGGCGTGTTCAAGAACGTGCCGTTCGGTGAAGGTGTCGTCGATTTTGAACGCTGTTTCGCCACGCTCAAGCAGAGTGGGTATTGCGGGCCATACCTGATTGAGATGTGGAGTGAAACGTCGGACAATCCGGCGCGTGAGGTGGCGAAAGCGCGTGATTGGGTGAAAGCGCGTATGGCAGCGCCGGTCTGGTGGAGACAGCATAATGCAAAAACTCAGGCAGCACGTTTTTGAAGCCAATATGGATTTGCCGCGTTATGGCCTGGTGACTTTCACCTGGGGCAACGTCAGCGCGATCGACAGGGAGCGCGGGCTGGTGGTCATTAAGCCTAGCGGGGTGGCTTATGAAACCATGAAAGCGGACGATATGGTGGTGGTGGATCTCCAGGGCAATGGTGGTGGAAGGGCAGTGGCGGCTTCTTCCGATACCGCCACGCATCTGGCGCTGTACCGTCGTTACCTTCGCTGGGCGGCAATCGTGCACACGCACTCTACGCATGCCACGGCGTGGGCGCAGGCAGGGCTGGCGATCCCGGCGCTGGGCACGACCCATGCGGACTACTTCTTTGGCGATATCCCCTGTACCAGGGCGTTAACCGAAGAAGAAGTGCAGGGTGAATATGAGCTGAACACCGGTCATGTGATTATCGAAACGCTGGGTGACGGTCAGCCGCTGCATACGCCTGGCGTCGTGGTGTATCAGCACGGGCCGTTTGCCTGGGGCAAAGATGCGCATGACGCCGTGCATAATGCGGTGGTGATGGAAGAAGTCGCGCGGATGGCATGGATTGCTCGTGGTATCAATCCGGCGCTCAGCCCGATCGACGATTATTTAATGAATAAACATTTTATGCGTAAGCATGGGCCTGACGCCTATTACGGACAAAAGTAAGACACGTGCCCTGGAATCATTACTTCCTTCGGGATGTTACCGGCCTGATTCCGGGGCCGCTTTTGCCATAAAAAAGCCCCCGGTGAAGGGGGGCAAGTCAAACTATGGCAATGTTCTCGTAGGTTTTTCCTGGTGCTAGCGATAAATATCCGCGCTGGCGCGCATGTTGCCGTTACTTCCCGGCTCCCGGGTCAGAATTGCGTGGTAGTACGTTGCGCCTCGCGCATCTGTCTCTTCATTCAATGCCTGATCTGCTTCACTTTCAGTGGCGAAGTTATGGTTTATATAAATCACGCCTAAGCTCTGCACATCATCCATATTTCGTGCCTGGTGATTATCGATTTTGATGGCTGCCATCGCGTTTGCACTGAGCAAAAGCGCAGCCAGAAGGGTCATAACACGCGCTCGCATACTGTACCTCCTCGACTGCTGTGTCTGGTTAGCAATATCTCCTGTAAGTGAATTGCTTCTGATTTAATTTTAATCGCTACCAGCGAAGTCGATAGCGACCATTTCTGATGCAGTTGTTCAAAAATTGGCGCGATGCCATGTGATTAATTTTAAATCACCATGGTTAACCTGTCTTTGCGCTTCGTGTGAATTTTTGCGCAATCAACTTGTGTTTCCTCATGGGCGCAAGTATTATGACGCGTCATTTTTCAGCCGACCTTTAACACGTTCCTTGCCTCCCCGGGATTCGGGCTGACCAGACAGGAGCTGAATAATCCGTAAGGAGCAATTCGATGCGTCATTACGAAATCGTTTTTATGGTCCATCCTGACCAGAGCGAACAGGTTCCGGGCATGATCGAGCGCTACACTGGTGCAATCACTGGTGCAGAAGGCAAGATCCACCGTCTGGAAGACTGGGGCCGCCGTCAGCTGGCCTTACCCGATCAACAAACTGCACAAAGCTCACTACGTTCTGCTGAACGTTGAAGCGCCGCAGGAAGTGATCGATGAGCTGGAAACTAACTTCCGCTTCAACGATGCCGTTATCCGTAGCATGGTAATGCGTACTAAGCACGCTGTTACCGAAGCATCTCCGATGGTTAAAGCGAAAGACGAGCGCCGTGAGCGTCGCGATGATTTCGCAAACGAAACCGCAGATGATGCAGATGCTGGGGATTCTGAAGAGTAATTTCTGATGACCAACCGTCTGGCGTTGTCCGGCACCGTGTGCAGGATGCCCCTTCGAAAGGTCAGTCCATCAGGAATTCCGCACTGCCAGTTCGTGCTTGAGCATCGTTCTGTGCAGGAGGAAGCCGGGTTTCACCGGCAGGCGTGGTGTCAAATGCCCGTTATTGTTAGCGGACACGAAAACCAGGCCATTACTCACAGTATAACGGTCGGCAGCCGCATAACCGTTCAGGGGTTCATCTCTTGCCACAAGGCAAAGAACGGCCTGAGCAAAATGGTTCTGCATGCCGAGCAGATTGAATTGATAGATTCTGGAGACTAGCCATATGGCACGTTATTTCCGTCGTCGCAAGTTCTGCCGTTTCACCGCGGAAGGCGTTCAAGAGATCGACTATAAAGATATCGCTACGCTGAAAAACTACATCACCGAAAGCGGTAAGATTGTCCCAAGCCGTATCACCGGTACCCCGTGCAAAATACCAGCGTCAGCTGGCTCGCGCTATCAAACGCGCTCGCTACCTGTCCCTGCTGCCGTACACTGATCGTCATCAGTAATCGGCCACGGTCCATTAATACGACTTTGAGAGGATAAGGTAATGCAAGTTATTCTGCTTGATAAAGTAGCAAACCTGGGTAGCCTGGGTGATCAGGTTAACGTTAAAGCGGGCTACGCTCGTAACTTCCTGGTACCACAGGGTAAAGCTGTTCCTGCTACCAAGAAAAACGTTGAGTTCTTCGAAGCACGTCGCGCTGAACTGGAAGCTAAACTGGCTGACGTTCTGGCTGCTGCAAATGCACGCGCAGAGAAAATCAACGCCCTGGAAACCGTAACCATCGCGTCCAAAGCTGGCGAACGAAGGTAAACTGTTCGGTTCCATCGGTACTCGCGACATCGCTGACGCTGTAACAGCAGCAGGCGTTGAAGTGGCTAAGAGCGAAGTTCGTCTGCCGAACGGCGTTCTGCGTACCACTGGTGAGCACGAAGTGAACTTCCAGGTTCACAGCGAAGTATTCGCTAAACTGACTGTAAACGTAGTAGCTGAATAAGTTTTTATTCTTCTATCGCGTAAAAACGCCGGCCTTGCGCTGGCGTTTTGCTTTTCTGCCCCCCCTGTTTTTCGCACTGGCTATTCTTTACCCTTTTCGGGATAATAAAAAATAAAACATTATTTCAAAGTGGTGATGGAATGGAGATAACCCACCAGCAGCCCCTGTTCGCGCGTAAAAACGTTGTCTATCTGGGGGCGGCATTTTGTTGTCTGTTATGGGGAAGCGCCTACCCGGCGATAAAAAGCGGGTACGAGATCTTTCAGATTGCGACAGATGATATCCCGTCAAAAATTGTCTTTGCCGGATACCGTTTCTTGTTCGCGGGGTTATTGCTGCTGTTGCTGGCGATGGCGCAGCGTAAACCGATCGGCCGCTTAAGCCCGCGCCAGTTTGGTCAACTGACCCTGCTGGGGCTGACGCAAACCTCGCTGCAATATATCTTTTTCTATATCGGTCTGGCGTTCACCACGGGCGTGAAAGGATCGATCATGAATGCCACAGGCACTTTTTTTAGCGTGCTGCTGGCGCACTTCATCTACCAGAACGACAAACTGAGCTACAACAAAACCCTCGGCTGTATTCTTGGCTTTGCCGGGGTAATGGTGGTGAACTTCAACAGCGGGCTGATGGATTTCAGCTTTAGCCTGTTGGGTGATGGCTCCGTGGTGCTGGCTGCTTTTATTCTTTCTGCCGCGACCCTTTACGGTAAACGTATTTCGCAGACGGTTGACCCAACGGTGATGACGGGCTATCAGCTTGGCATCGGCGGCCTGGCGCTGGTGATTGGCGGCTATGCCTTCGGCGGCTCGCTCTCCGTGCACGGCCTCTCTTCTGTGGCGATTCTGGGCTATCTGACGCTGCTCTCGTCTGTTGCTTTTGCGCTGTGGAGTATTTTGCTTAAGTACAACCGCGTCGGGATGATTGCGCCGTTTAACTTCCTGATTCCGGTTTCCGGTGCGGTGCTGTCGGCGATTTTCCTCGGCGAAAATATTTTTGAATTGAAATATGCGGTTGCGCTGGTGCTGGTGTGTTCGGGGATCTGGTGGGTGAACAAGGTGAAGCGGTAACGCCTGATGGCGCTACCGCTTATCAGGCCTGCAATCGCGGGTGCCGTAGGCCGGATAGGGCGACGCCGCCATCCGGCAATTTGCGCGCTTAACGGGCGCGAATAAAGCTGCCGTTTGGCTGACGGGTAAACAGAACCTGTTGGTCATTACCGGTATCGATGGTCAATCCTGTCACCACGCCATTCGCATTCTGGCGGATCTGCACCATCTGGCCATCTTTCAGATTGCTCAGCGGCTTGCCTGCGCCTTCAACCTGCGCCATCGCGTAAACGTCCGTTGGCGGCAGGCCGTGGTCACGGAACAACTGCGCCAGCGTTTTACCTGACTCCACGCGATAGGAGCGCCACTGCTGGTCAATTCCCCCATTCTGCTGGAAAGGCTGTGTTTGCGGCTGGGATTGCTGCGTCTGCGGCGGTTCTTCCGGTTGGCCTTCCTGGATGGGTTCCGGCGCTACGGGGGCGACCTGTCCCGGATCGTTTTGCGGGGCGACCAGTTGCGCCTGAAGTTCGGCTTCCGTCGGCGGTTGCGACTGTGACTGGATATCTGTCTGGACATTACGCGTGACGACGGGCGTATCGCGGGTATCATTCGAGGGAAGCAGAAAACCGACCACCAGCACGATAGCGGCAATAATAATGCCACGGCGATGCATAGGCGGCAGCGGGTCCATGATGCGAAAATTGTCCGGTGCATGCCAGATTTTCGCCAGGGTTGGTTTTAGTTCAAAGCGCCCGGGCATGGCTTTCCTCCTGCTCCGCGTCTCGTTCCTCAATCATAGAGTATAGATGCCTAACGCTATGATGTTCGTAGTTATACCCGCTTTCGTGACATCAGCATGGGTTATTCTTATTGTTTCTTTTTCCCCGCGATTTGTCATCTCTTCCCGAGACAAAGTTTTACCGGAAGAGACGTGGCTGTTATGCTGCCCGCTACTTTACCTCCGATGAAAGGAAATATGATGGCAACCCCGACTTTTGACACTATCGAAGCGCAAGCAAGCTACGGCATTGGTTTACAGGTAGGGCAGCAGCTGAGCGAATCCGGTCTGGAAGGTCTGTTGCCTGAAGCGCTGGTGGCAGGTATCGCTGATGCGCTGGAAGGCAAACACCCGGCAGTGCCTGTTGATGTGGTGCATCGCGCGCTGCGTGAAATTCACGAACGTGCGGATGCCGTACGTCGCGAACGTTTCCAGGCAATGGCGGCAGATGGCGTCAAATATCTGGAAGAAAACCGTGAGAAAGAGGGTGTGAACAGCACCGAATCCGGTCTGCAATTCCGCGTGATCACCCAGGGTGAAGGCGCGATTCCGGCGCGTACTGACCGTGTACGCGTACACTACACCGGCAAACTGATCGACGGCACCGTATTTGACAGCTCCGTTGCGCGCGGCGAACCGGCTGAATTCCCGGTGAACGGCGTGATCCCAGGCTGGATTGAAGCGCTGACCCTGATGCCGGTTGGTTCCAAATGGGAACTGACTATCCCTCAGGAACTGGCCTACGGCGAGCGTGGCGCGGGCGCGTCCATTCCTCCGTTCAGCACTCTGGTGTTTGACGTAGAACTGCTGGAAATCCTGTAAGCAGTGACTTCTGTTCCCCTCTTTGTTGGGGGGGAACAGAAAATATGCAAGAAAACCGTAAGTTAGCCAGATGTCGATATTTTATCTTGCAAATGTAGCCATTGCGTGTATTTTTGTGAGCTAATTCGCGTTGCCAGAGTGATATGACACTCACTTTAAACATATAATTAACATTATATCTAAATCTTAGTATTCATCCCGCCGATTCTTACCTAATATCGATGAGTCCTGATAACAGGATCGTCGTATCATATGACGCACTAAAGGCCGCAGAGCCTGCACAACACAGACAGGTACAGGGAAGAAAAAACATGGTAGATCAGGTAAAAGTCGTCGCCGACGAACAGGCACCGGCTGAACAGTCGCTACGGCGCAATCTCACAAACCGTCATATTCAGCTTATTGCGATTGGCGGCGCCATCGGCACCGGCTTATTTATGGGCTCCGGTAAAACGATCAGCCTCGCCGGGCCGTCGATCATTTTCGTTTATATGATCATCGGTTTTATGCTCTTTTTCGTCATGCGGGCAATGGGTGAATTGCTGCTCTCGAATCTGGAATATAAATCCTTCAGTGATTTCGCTTCCGACCTGCTCGGGCCGTGGGCGGGATATTTCACCGGCTGGACTTACTGGTTCTGCTGGGTAGTCACCGGGATGGCGGACGTCGTTGCGATTACCGCCTATGCGCAGTTTTGGTTCCCCGGCCTTTCCGACTGGGTCGCCTCGCTGGCGGTCGTTGTTCTGCTGCTGAGCCTTAACCTTGCGACCGTGAAAATGTTCGGCGAGATGGAGTTCTGGTTCGCGATGATCAAGATTGTCGCCATCGTGGCGCTGATCGTCGTCGGTCTGGTGATGGTTATGATGCACTTCAAATCACCGACCGGGGTTGAAGCGTCGTTTACTCATCTGTGGAATGATGGCGGCTGGTTCCCGAAAGGGATCAGCGGCTTCTTTGCGGGCTTCCAGATAGCGGTATTCGCGTTCGTGGGGATTGAACTGGTGGGCACCACCGCCGCAGAGACCAAAGACCCGGAGAAATCCCTGCCGCGCGCGATTAACTCAATCCCGATTCGTATCATCATGTTCTACGTTTTTGCGCTGATCATCATTATGTCGGTCACGCCGTGGAGCTCGGTAGTACCAACCAAGAGCCCGTTTGTTGAGCTGTTTGTACTGGTAGGACTGCCGGCCGCCGCCAGCCTGATTAACTTCGTGGTGCTGACGTCTGCGGCCTCTTCCGCCAACAGCGGCGTGTTCTCTACCAGCCGTATGCTGTTTGGTCTGGCGCAAGAGGGCGTGGCGCCGAAAGCGTTCGCTAAATTGTCTAAGCGCGCGGTGCCGGCGAAAGGGCTGACCTTCTCCTGTATCTGCCTGCTGGGCGGCGTGGTGATGCTGTACATCAATCCGAGCGTGATTGGCGCGTTCACCATGATCACGACGGTGTCGGCTATTCTGTTCATGTTTGTCTGGACCATCATTCTCTGCTCGTACCTGGTGTACCGTAAGCAGCGTCCGCACCTGCATGAGAAGTCCATCTATAAGATGCCGCTTGGTAAGCTGATGTGCTGGGTGTGTATGGCGTTCTTCGTCTTTGTGCTGGTACTGCTGACGCTGGAAGATGATACCCGTCAGGCGCTGATCGTCACGCCGCTGTGGTTTATTGCGCTGGGGCTGGGCTGGCTGTTTATCGGTAAGAAACGTATGGCAGGAGTGCGTTAATCTTGATGCCCGGTGGCGCTAACGCTTATCCGGCCTACGGATTGTAGGCCGAATAAGCGTTAGCGCCATCCGGCAACACATCATTCCCCGGCCAGTGCGCGCGGGAACAAGACGTTGTTTTCCAGACTGATGTGTTCCATCAGATCGTCAATCATTTCATTAATGCCGTTGTACATCGCTTTCCAGGTGGTGCAGGCTTCTGGCGGCGGCGTGACGTTGTTGGTGGTGTGTTTGATCACTTCCAGCAATTCGCCAGCGTCATCGTGTTCGCTTTCCATGACGCTAATCGGGCCCATTGCCTGGCTTCCCATGCCTTGTTTGATCATCGGGAACAGGATCTGCTCCTCTTTCATCATGTGGCTGGAAAGTTCCTGATGCAGCATAGTCAGGTATTTCGCCAGACCTTTCGGTACGCTGGGTTTTGTCTGCGTGAACGCGTTCCACTTTGGTGGCTTGCAGGATCAGCTCCGGCAGTTGCTCACGGTGTCTGTCGTGGTAGCGCACGATAATGTGGTCGATAATTTCGGCCAACGGCGCGGTACGCCAGTCCTTCTCAATCGGTTGTTCAGCCAACTGTGCCAGTTCTGCTTCAATGGCTTCTACATCCAGCTCTTTACGTGCAGCAGCGCGCGCGAGCGTCTGCTTACCACCGCAGCAGTAATCCATATCGTACTTACGAAACAGCGCCGAGGCGCGAGGAATAGAGAGCGCCAGTTCACCTAAAGGTTGATCGCGAAAAGACATAGCCGTTACCTCATTCTCAATAATATAAGATGTATTTTAAATGCATCTTTAAGCCGAAGATATAACCCTTTCGGGTCAGAATAAAATGTGATGACCATCACAAAAAATGTTTGTGCCTTAACGTGGCTGAATCTTATTGAAAAGGGCAGGAATACGCGCGGCAAGCCGCCGGACAAAATTAAATATGCCGGCGGCACTGCCGATAGTTAGACCTCTGACAATACCTGCATAGTAAAAGGCAACAAATGTTCAAACGAATCAAAGTTATAACCTTACTGATTATCGTGTTACTCGCCCTCGGCGCGATGCAGCTTATTTCGGCGGGCGTTTTTATCAGCGCGCTTAATAACGATAAGCAAAATTTTACCGTATCGCAGCGTTCCAGCCAGAACGTCGCGGAGTTTACCGATGCCTGGATCAGCCTGAACCAGGCGCGCGTCACGCTTAACCGCGGCATGTTGCGCCTGCAAAGCAGCATGGCCAATGAGATCAACGGCGGTCAGCTAAATGAACTGGTGAAGACGGCGAATACCCTGCTGGCTGATGCGCAGCGTCATTACGATAAATATTACGCGCTGCCAGAAACGCCGGGGCTGGATGAACACCTGGCCGACCGTCTGGAAGAGCAGTATGGCATCTACTCCGCGACGCTGGCGAAAATGAATACCTTCCTTGCCGCAGGACAACTGGAAGAGATGTTCAAACAGAATGCGGAACAAAAACAGACGGCGATGCAGGACGTGTACCTGGAATGGCGTGCTGCCCAGGCCGAACTGACGAACGCGGGCATTCAACAAAATGAACAGGACTACCAGCGCATTCTGTGGATTCTGGCGGCCGTTATGCTGGCGGTTGTCGCGGTGATTGTGATTAGCTGGCTGGCAATGCAGCGTGTCTTACTTAAACCGTTGCATGATGTTATGGAACATATCCGCCATATTGCGGCAGGCGACCTGACGCGCAATATCCATACCGAAGGCAGTAATGAAATGGCGCTGCTGGCGCATAACGTACATGAGATGCAGCAGGCGCTGGCGAATACGGTCAGCGTGGTACGTGAAGGCGCTGACACGATCTATACCGGTGCGGGTGAAATTGCGACAGGCAGTAGCGATCTCTCTTCACGTACTGAACAGCAGGCCGCATCGCTGGAAGAGACTGCCGCCAGTATGGAACAACTCACCGCAACCGTGAGACAGAACGCCGACAACGCGCGTCAGGCGTCCAGCCTGGGCGAAAAATGCCTCTGAGACGGCGCAGAAGGGCGGCAACGTAGTGGACGGCGTTGTGCGCACGATGGATGAAATTGCCACCAGCTCCAGCAAAATCGCGCAGATCACCAGCGTTATCGACGGTATCGCATTCCAGACCAATATCCTGGCGCTGAACGCGGCGGTGGAAGCCGCTCGCGCGGGCGAACAGGGCCGTGGCTTTGCGGTGGTCGCTGGCGAGGTGCGCACGCTGGCGCAGCGTAGCGCGCAGGCGGCGAAAGAGATCAAAACGCTGATTGATGACTCCGGTAATCGGGTCAGCGCGGGTTCCGCGCTGGTGCATGAAGCGGGGGAAACGATGGCGGAAATTGTCAGTGCGGTAACGCGCGTGACCGACATCATGGGGGAGATTGCCTCTGCATCTGATGAACAAAGTCGCGGCATTGACCAGGTTGGCCTGGCGGTGGCGGAGATGGATCGCGTGACGCAGCAGAACGCCGCGCTGGTGGAAGAGTCGGCGACTGCCGCCGTAGCGCTTGAAGAGCAGGCGGCACGTCTGACCCAGACGGTAGCAGTGTTTAAAGTTTAATCTCTGCTCCGGCCTACAGGATAATATCTTGTAGGCCGGATTAGCGCAGCGCCATCCGGCACATTATGATTGTGAAACCACGACGACGCCGGGTTTCTGCGGCCCTGGCTCTGACGGCTATCACCACCCCAACAATCAGCAGCGCAATGCCGCTTACCGTCAGCAGCGGTGGAAATTCCTGGCGCAGTATAAAGGTGTACAACAGGCCAGCCAGCGTTTCGAACACGATCAAGGGCCCCAGAATCACCGTCGGCAGCTTTTGACTGGCGACGTTCCAGCATAGCGCCCCCACCCATGAACAGAGCACGGCAATGGCGACCATCAGGGCGACAAAGACATCCGGGCCGGGGGCCAAAGGGGAGAGGAAAGCCGGGCATCTGCTTACCCAACCAGATGCAGGCCGCGACATAACCCAGCAGCGAAACGGGAAGCGTCACTAGCGCCTGTGCTGTTGCCCACATCATCGGATGTTTATCCGGGTTTTCCCGCAGCCAGCGGGCATTACGCAACGCGTACCATGCCCAGCACACAACGGAAACCAGCACCAGCGCGATACCTGAACCGTAGCGCCAGCCGCTAAACTCCGGCAGCCCTGATTCAGCTCCGCAATATTGACGCACAGCAGGCCAACGCCGATGAGCGCCAGCGCAGGCGCCAGACGCCGCCAGGATAACTTACCATCTCGCTGGCTGTAGAGCAGGTTGGCAAACACCGGGATCACCACCGGCAACGTGCCGATGATCATGGTGGAAACGGGGGCTCCCGTGCGCTGGATAGCGCTCGCCAGGCAGACGTAATAGATCAGATTGCCCATCATCGTCAGCGCGAGTGCGGTTATCCAGTCTTTGCGCGTCAACTGGCGCAGGCGCGCACGCCCCAGCCACGCCAGGGGCACAGCAATTAACCCCAGCGCCAGATAGCGCCCCATCGACTGCAATACCGCCGGATACTCCGGTACGATCAACGGTCCGACAAAAAATCAGTCCCCACATTAACCCTGCCAGCAGGGCATACAACACGCCGCTAATCATCGTTGATATCCACATCGTTTCACATTGCGAAAAGTGTAGGCAGGAAGAAATGGCGCCCAGTATTGTATGAGATTGCGCATTAGCGCGGATAAACCTGTTTTTGATAACGCACTGGCGTAATGCCGTAGCGATGGGTAAAGGCGCGCGTGAGATGAGATTGATCGGTTAGCCCGGTGGCGGCCGCCACATCCGCTGCGGGCATCCCGAGTGTGAGAAACGCCTTTGCCCGCCACAGACGGATCGCCATCAGCATTTGGTGCGGCGTAACGTGGAAATGGGCCTTGAACTGACGCTGAAAATGCCAAGGGCTTAATGAGGCGACCCGCGCCAGTTCGTCAAGCGTGACCGGATGCATGTAGTTGTCGTGCAGGTAGTCCCGCACGCGCTCAAAGCGATGCCCGCCTTCCCGCACTTCCGGCGCATGGCGCGCCAGCGGCTGGAAGGTGTCGAATCAGATCGAGCAGCAGCCTTTTTTGCGCCAGCGGATCGTCGGTATGCCACAGGCCGTGGATCAGCGTGCAGATCTGGCGTGAGCCGCAGCGGATCGTGGCGCGTGACCTCATGAAACCACCAGTGACGAACCCCGGTCACCTCTTCCAGCAGATCGGGATCGAGATAAATCATCCGATAGCGCCAGCCGTCGGCGGTTTCCGCTTCGCCGGTATGCAGCTCATCGGGATTCATGGTGACAACGGAGTGAACGGGGGCAACGTACTGCGTGCCGCGATAGCGAAAGCGTTCGGCGCCGGCTTCAATCGCGCCGATACCGAAGGCTTCGTGGGTATGAGGCTCGAAAGCGTAACGCGAGATATGCGCATGATACAGCTCAACCCCCGGCACCTGCGCCAGATGGCGAAAGCGGGCGCTGTCTTTCTCATCGCTAAACTGTTCGGGTACGCCTTGCACGTTGTCTCTCCCTGAAAGCCATCTGTTCATTATCAGAGATGGCCAGCAGGGATGCCACAACAATTAACCTGTTTTTAACACTTACAGGATGCTTTTGACGCTTTCCGCCAGCGAGGTTGTCGGGCGACCGATCAGTGCGCTCAGAGTATGGCTGTCGTCAAACAGGCCGCCTTTTGCGGCGCCCGCGTCAGAATCAGCCAGCATATCCGCCAGACCCGCTGGCAGGCCCACGCCTTTCAGCGCGGCGGCGAAATCGGCTTCATTCAGGTTCTGATAGACGACCTTTTTCCCGCTCTGTTTTGCCAGTTCGGCGGCTAACTGGCTCAGCGTCCAGCCTTCGTCGCCTGCCAGTTCATACACTTTACCGGCATGGCCTTCTTCACTGATGACGCGAGCGGCTGCGGCAGCGTAATCGGCACGGGTTGCGGAGGCGATTTTGCCTTCTCCGGCCGCGCCGATAAAGACGCCGTGCTCCAGGGCCGCTGGCGCGCTCGCCAGGTAATTTTCGGTGTACCAGCCGTTGCGCAGCAGGGCGTAAGGAATGCCTGAATCCGCCAGCATTTTTTCGGTTTCCACATGTTCAACATGCAGGCCCAGCGGGGAACGGTCTGCGTGCAGCAGGCTGGTATAGGCAATGAATTTCACGTTTGCGGCTATTGCCGCGTTAATCACGTTGCGGTGCTGAGCGGCACGTTGCCCGACTTCGCTTGATGAGATCAGCAGCAATCTGTCGATGCCCTGCAACGCTGCCGTGAACGCGGCTTCGTCGCTGTAGTCCGCCTGGCGTACGGTAACTCCCAGTCGGGTTAGCGCGTCAGCTTTCGCGGGGTTACGGACAATCGCCGCAATCTGGCTGGCAGGAACGGTTTTCAGTAAGGTATCGATAACGTGTTGGCCCAGTTGGCCGGTCGCGCCGGTAATTGCAATCATGGGGGATCTCCCTGTGTTCGTCTTGTGTTTCATTAAGCTAGCACTTAAACTTACTTTTAGTAAGTACGTACAAAAAGGTAAGTGTAAAGATGACGAACCCGACGCTTTCTCAGCAGCTTCGCGATGGCAATTTGTTTGCCGAGCAGTGTCCTTCTCGCGAGGTGTTAAAGCATGTCACCAGCCGCTGGGGCGTATTAATTCTCGTGGCGCTGCGTGATGGAACGCACCGCTTCAGCGATTTACGCCGCAAGATGGGCGGCGTGAGTGAAAAAATGCTGGCGCAGTCATTACAGGCGCTGGAGCAGGATGGATTTATTCATCGGGTGTCGTACCCGGTGGTGCCGCCGCATGTGGAGTACAGTCTGACGACGCTGGGTGAACAGGTGAGTGAGAAGGTCGCCGCGCTGGCAGACTGGATCGAGCTCAATTTGCCGCAGGTGCTGGCACAGCGGAAAGAGCGAGCGGCATAATGGCTTGCCGGATGGCGCTGCGCTTATCCGGCCTACGGCGCGTCGATCGCGTAGGCCGGATAAGGCGAAGCTGCCACCCGGCGTGGTTTTACTTACTCAAATCCAGCTGATAAATCGCAAAGCCGATGTCATCGGTAGCGACTTTATTCATCGGATATTGTCCCTTCTCTTTGATAAACGCGGCAGCCTTGTCGGACGGCGAGGTTTCGAAGCGGATATCCAGTTTCGTGTCGCTGTGAACTGGCGCCAGACGCCAGTTGTTGTCCGCCGCCGGATGGATTTCCCCCGCACGCTTCGACTCCGCGCCAATCCACGCCGCCAGCACGGAGCGGTTCTCATCCGGTGATGCAAAAGCGATGTGGCTGTCGCCCGTACCGGCAAATTTGCCGCCGTAGGCGCGATAGTTATTGGTCGCGACCAGGAACATGGCGTTCGGATCGACAGGCTTGCCGTTGAAGGTCAGATTTTTAATACGTTCCGCTTGCGGATTCACCGTCTGGCATTCGCCGTCGTAGCGCGCAGGCTGCGACACATCAATCTGATACTCCACGCCGTCAATCACATCAAAGTTATAGGTGCGAAAACCGTCCCAGTTGATCAATGACTGCGGTTTACTGCTGTGGACATCAATCTGATTGAACTGCCCGGCGGAACATTCCAGCCACTCTTTTACCTCTTTGCCGCTGGCTTTTACGACGACCAGCGTGTTCGGATAGAGGTAAAGATCGGCGGCGTTGCGGAAGGTAAGCTGACCTTTTTCCACTTCAACAAAGCTGGCAGGATCGTTTTTACGTCCACCGACTTTAAACGGCGCAGCGGCAGAGAGCACCGGCAGTTTCGCCAGGTCCGGGTCGCCCTGAATAAAGTGTTCGACATACGCTTTCTGCGCGTTGTTCACCACCTGCACGGTAGGATCGTCCTGCACCAGCGCCAGGTAGCTGTACATGTTATCGGCGGACTTACCGATCGGTTTGCTAACGAACTCGCGGGTGGCATCGTGGTCGGCTTTCAGGATACCCACCAGTTTTTTATCTTCTGCGGCCAGCGATTTTTTCGCCGCGGCATCGTAAATGGGCCGCGCTTCGGCTTTCGCACCGGTCACCTGCCATTTGCCGCTGTCGTTGTTGAGCACCAGATCCACCACGCCCAGATGATCGCCCCACATACCCGGCATGACCGCCGGTACTCCGTTAAGCGTACCTTTTGCGATATCCGCGCCGTTGATATCGGCAAAATCTTTGGAAGGGAAGACCGCGTGCGCATGGCCGAACATGATGGCGTCAACGCCGGGGACTTCGCTCAGGTAATACACGGAGTTTTCCGCCATCGTCTGGTACGGATCGGCGGAAAGCCCGGAGTGGGCAATCACCACCACAACATCAGCGCCGTTGGCGCGCATCTCCGGCACATACTGACGGGCAGTTTCGGTAATGTCGTTGACGGTGACTTTGCCGCTCAGGTTGGCTTTATCCCCAGGTCATAATCTGCGGAGGGACAAAACCGATATAGCCAATTTTCAGCGTCTGCGTGTTGCCCTCTTTATCGACCACGTCAGTCTCTTTGATCAGATAAGGCGTAAACAGCGGCTTTTTGGTCTTAACGTCGATGATATTGGCATTCACGTAAGGGAACTTCGCGCCCGCCAGCGCCTTATGCAGATAGTCCAGACCGTAGTTAAATTCATGGTTACCGAGGTTGCCGACCGCATAATCCAGCGTATTCAACGCCTTGTAGACAGGGTGAATATCACCAGCTTTCAGCCCCTTTGCCGCCATGTAATCGCCCAGCGGACTCCCCTGAATAAGATCGCCGTTATCGACCAGCACGCTATTTTTGACTTCATTTCTGGCGGCGTTAATTAAACTTGCTGTGCGTACCAGTCCGAATTTTTCGGTCGCTGTATCTTTGTAATAATCGAAATCCATCATGTTGCTATGCAAATCAGTGGTTTCCATAATCCGAAGATCGACGGTCGCCGCATTCACGCTGGCGGCGATCAGCGTGGCCAGGAGCGTTGCGCTAAACTTAATCATCAGGGGCATCCTTTTTTAGATCTGAAACACAAAAGAAAATGTATATAAGTCTTGTTGCTTACAGAACTGTGAATCATGACATGAATTCAGCCATTAAAACCGCAATCGTTATCACAGATGGCGGATTCATTTACGATGGGGTATAAGTAAAACAAAGAGTTAAACGCCACTGCCATAAACGAGGTGGAGAATGCTAGAACATGTATGCCAGCTTGCACGGAATGCGGGCGATGCCATTATGCAGGTCTACGATGGAATCAAACCGATTGAAATCACCAACAAGCAGGATGATTCTCCGGTTACTGCGGCGGATATTGCCGCCCACGCGGTGATACTGGAAGGGTTACAGGCGCTGACGCCGGATATCCCGGTTTTGTCGGAAGAAGATCCGCCCTCCTGGGATGTGCGCCAGCACTGGCAGCGCTACTGGCTGGTTGACCCGTTAGACGGCACCAAAGAGTTCATCAAACGTAACGGCGAGTTTACCGTCAATATTGCGCTGATTGATAAAGGTAAACCGATTCTGGGCGTGGTCTACGCGCCCGTCATGAAAGTGATGTACAGCGCTGCGGAAGGAAAAGCCTGGAAAGAAGAGTGCGGCGTGCGTAAACGGATTCAGGTGCGCGACGCGCGACCCGCCGCTGGTGGTGATTAGCCGCTCCCATGCCGACAACCGAGTTGCAAGAGTACCTGCAACAGCTGGGCGAGCATCAGACGACCTCCATCGGCTCATCGCTGAAGTTTTGTCTGGTGGCGGAAGGGCAGGCGCAGCTGTATCCGCGCTTTGGGCCGACCTGCGTCTGGGACACTGCCGCAGGCCATGCCGTTGCCGCTGCGGCCGGGGCGCACGTTCACAACTGGCAGGGGAAACCCCTGGACTATACCCCGCGTGAATCGTTCCTTAACCCCGGCTTCCGGTCTCTATCTATTAATTATTCAGCAACTTATGCAGCAGGGCGATCACCTGCTGCACCTCTGCCGGGCTTAACCCGCCGTCTTTGGCATACTGAATACGCCCGTCTTTATCGAGCACCACAATGGCGGAGCTCTCTTCTTCAAGCTGCCATGCCTTACGCGCCACGCCATTGCTGTCGACAATAAATTGTGACCACGGATAGAGTTTTTTATTGCTCTCGATGCTGCTGCGCACAAACATGCTGGTGCCCGGAATCGCGTCGTCGGTATTGACGATAGTGGTCGTCTGGTAGCGGTCATGCGGGAGATTCGCGGATTTAATCGCTTCTATCAGCGCGGCGTTTTTCTCTTTCGCTGACGTTCGCCCGGCGATGTGCTGTAACACCCGAACTTTCCCGGGGAGCTGCGCGCTATTCCAGCTTTTGTAGCTAAACTTGTTGTTATCAAGAATCAGTTCGCCGCGATCGGCGATCCCAATCGGCGATACGCGCTGATGGGTTTCAAAGTTATGCGCGGAGGCCATCATCGGCAGTAACAGGCACGACAGCGCCAGCAGTTTACGTAAGGTCATGGGGTTTCCTTCTTTATTTTTTGCAGGTGATCCGACCACTTGGGTCTGAGGTTTAATCATATGTGCGAATGATGCTTTTTCCCGCAAGCGTGATGCCAGTTTGCGGACGGGCGCACAAATCCTGCGAAAAATGAAGACTTATACTGAAGACAGCGAATCGGTGAATAGATAATTCTGAATAACTGTAATGAAAAGGTAAATAAACTTATACACACTGGAAACATCGTAGAGATAGTCTATAGTCATATGGCATTAAAATTTGCGCCTTAGAACAGCTGGGCCGAATGTGGCACCGCAAAGGCGTAACGCTCAGCAGGAGATAACAATGAAAATTTTCCAACGGTACAACCCGCTACAGGTGGCGAAGTACGTGAAGATCCTGTTCCGTGGACGGTTATATATCAAGGACGTTGGCGCTTTTGAGTTTGATAAGGGCAAGATTCTTATCCCAAAAGTGAAGGATAAGCAGCATTTGTCTGTGATGTCCGAAGTTAACCGTCAGGTTCTGCGTCTGCAAACTGAGATGGCTTAACCAAAGTGCTATGCAGTAGTTTAAAGTAGTATAAAAAAACGGCTCCCAATGGGAGCCGTTGATGTTTCCAGGGCCGGGCATTTATGCCGGGCCTTCTTCTTTCTCTTTGCTATCCGGCAGTTTAGGGACCAGGATGCTGGTTTTGGTGTCGAGGCGCGTTACCAGTAGCTGATCGATACGGTAGTTGTCGATATCCACCACCTCAAATTTATAGCCCGAGAACTTCACCGAGTCGGTGCGTTTCGGGATTTTACGCAGCATAAACATCATAAAGCCGCCGATGGTCTCGTAGTTGCCGGACTGCGGGAACTCGTCGATATCCAGCACGCGCATGACGTCGTCAATCGGCGTTCCGCCGTCGATCAGCCAGGAGTTTTCATCGCGCGCCACGATTTGTTCTTCCAGACCCTGACCGACCAGGTCGCCCATCAGCGTGGTCATCACGTCGTTCAGCGTGATAATCCCGACCACCAGCGCGTATTCGTTCATGATCACCGCGAAGTCTTCCCCCGCCGTCTTAAAGCTTTCCAGCGCTTCAGAGAGGGTCAGGGTGTCCGGCACGATTAATGTGTTGCGGATCTGCACGCCGCTGTTAAGCGCCATACTCTGGTTTGCCAGAACGCGGTTGAGCAGATCTTTAGAATCAACGTAGCCGATGATGTGATCGATATCTTCATTACACACCAGGAATTTTGAGTGCGGATGCTCCGCGACTTTATTTTTCAGGCTTTGCTCATCTTCGTGCAGATCGAACCAGATGATGTTTTCACGCGACGTCATGGAAGACGGCACGGTACGCGATTCCAGCTCAAACACGTTTTCAATCAGCTCGTGTTCCTGCTTACGCAGCACGCCAGCAAGCGCCCCGGCTTCCACGACGGCGTAAATATCGTCCGAGGTGATATCGTCTTTACGCACCATCGGGATTTTAAACAGGCGGAAAATGCTGTTTGCCAGGCCGTTGAAGAACCACACTAAGGGGCGGAAAACGAACAGGCAGAAGCGCATCGGGTTGATGATACGCAAAGCCACGGCTTCTGGCGCAATCATACCGATGCGTTTCGGGGTTAAATCGGCGAACAGGATGAACATACCGGTAACTAACGAGAAGGAGAGCACGAAGCTTAACTGCTCGGAGAGTTCTGGCGACATATAGTTCGAGAACAACGAATGAAAGGCCGGAGAGAATGCGGCATCGCCGACGATACCGCCCAGAATGGCGACAGCGTTAAGGCCAATTTGCACCACGGTAAAAAACGTCCCGGGGTTTTCCTGCATTTTCAGGATGCGTTGCGCATTGATGTTGCCTTCATCAGCCAGCAACTTGAGTTTTATCTTTCGTGAAGCGGCAAGCGAGATCTCGGATATCGAGAAGAACGCACTCACAGCGATCAGGCAGAGTATAATTAAAATACTGTTTAACATATCTTATCCGACCGTTCAGGTCAGATCCTCGGAAGGGGAAGTTGATAAATCCGTGTGATATACACATTGAAAACCGGCCCGAAGGATGTGGGCCGGTAATTTCAGTCGCTAGTATAGCGTAAGGAACTGTAAAGCCGCCAGAGGCGCTGAATTAACCTTGCGGCGGTAAGCACACGCCGATCCCGCCAATGCCGCAATAGCCATACGGATTCTTGTGCAGATACTGCTGGTGATCGTCCTCGGCATAGTAAAACGGGGTGGCGGTGTTGATCTCGGTGGTGATGTGGCGATCGTCGTTTGCCGCAGTCATCGCGCTCTGGAAACGCGCCAGGCTGGCATGTGCGGCGGCGTTCTGCTCTGGCGTTAACGGATAAATCGCCGAGCGGTACTGCGTTCCGTGATCGTTGCCCTGCTGCATACCTTGCGCCGGATCGTGATTTTCCCAGAAGACCTGCAACAATTGTTCATAGCTGATAACCTGCGGATCGTAGACGACGCGTACCGCTTCGGCGTGGCCGGTTTGCCCGGAACAGACTTCCCGGTAGGTTGGGTTTGGCGTATAGCCGCCGGTGTATCCCGCTGCGGTGCTGTAAACGCCGGGTAATTGCCAGAACAAACGCTCGACGCCCCAGAAGCAACCCATGGCGAAGAGGGCAATTTCCATCCCTTCGGGCACGTTTGTCATTGAGTGTCCGTTTACCGCATGTAAAGTTGCCACTGGCATCGGGGTATTGCGTCCAGGTAGGGCATCTGCTTGTGAAACAAGATGCTTTTTATCAAATAAACTCATGGGCCATTCTCCCGAAATCAGTAATTGGGGTTAAGGTTGTAACGAGACGCGTCTTTGCACACAATAGTTACAGTGAATGCGTCTAGAGTAAACATAAGAAATATTTGGGTTGTCGTCTGTTTTTTCAATCCCGGTTGTTGGGTTTTTGTTAAGCCGTGGAGCGGCATTGTGATTTCCTTCCAGGGGTGGGAATAAGGGATATTCAGGAGAAAACGTGCCATATATCCGTCAGTTATGCTGGGTTAGCTTACTGTGCTTAAGCGGTTCTGCCGTAGCCGCAAACGTCCGTTTACAGGTCGAGGGGTTATCGGGCGAGCTGGAAAAAAACGTTCGTGCGCAGTTGTCTACGATTCAAAGTGATGAAGTGACGCCGGACCGGCGTTTTCGCGCGCGCGTTGATGATGCCATCCGCGAAGGGTTAAAAGCGCTGGGCTACTACGAGCCGACCATTGATTTTGAGCTGCGCCCGCCGCCGGAGAAGGGGCGTCAGGTCTTGCTCGCCAAAGTGACGCCAGGCGAACCGGTTCGCATCGGCGGAACAGAAGTGATTTTACGCGGCGGCGCGCGTACCGACAGGGATTATCTGGATTTGCTGAAAACGCGTCCGGCCATCGGAACCGTGCTGAATCATGGCGACTATGACGGCTTCAAAAAGTCATTAACCAGCGTGGCGCTACGTAAAGGCTATTTCGACAGTGAATTTAATAAAAGCCAGTTAGGCGTGTCGCTCGATCGTCATCAGGCGTTCTGGGACATCGATTACAACAGCGGCGAGCGCTATCGCTTTGGCCAGGTCACTTTCGAAGGTTCGCAGATTCGCGACGAGTATCTGCAAAACCTGATCCCGTTCAAAGAGGGAGATTACTACCAGTCGAAAGACCTGGCGGAACTGAACCGCCGTCTGTCGGCCACCGGCTGGTTTAACTCGGTCGTCGTCGCGCCTGAATTTGATAAAGCGCGCGAAACCAAAGTATTACCGCTGCACGGCGTCATGTCGCCACGTACTGAAAACACCATTGAAACGGGCGTCGGCTACTCTACCGACGTCGGGCCGCGTGTGAAGGCGACGTGGAAAAAACCGTGGATGAACTCCTACGGCCACAGCCTGACCACCAGCGCCAGTATCTCCGCCCCGGAGCAGCAGGTCGATTTCAGCTATAAAATGCCGCTCTTAAAGAACCCGCTGGAACAATACTATCTGGTTCAGGGGGGGATTAAGCGCACCGATCTCAACGACACCGAAGCGGACTCCTCCACGCTTGCCGTTTCCCGCTACTGGGACCTTTCCAGCGGCTGGCAGCGCGCCATCAATCTGCGCTGGAGCCTCGACCACTTTACGCAGGGTAACGTCACCAACACCACCATGCTGCTCTATCCGGGCGTGATGATCAGCCGTACCCGATCGCGCGGCGGCCTGATGCCGACGTGGGGGGATTCCCAGCGTTACTCCATCGATTACTCGAACACCGCCTGGGGTTCGGACGTGGATTTCTCGGTATTTCAGGCGCAAAACGTCTGGATTCGCTCGCTGTACGATCGCCATCGCTTCGTGATGCGCGGCAACCTGGGCTGGATTGAGACCGGCGATTTCGACAAAGTGCCGCCGGATTTGCGTTTCTTCGCCGGTGGCGATCGCAGTATTCGCGGTTATAAATACAAATCTATCTCGCCGGAAGACAGCGACGGCAACCTGAAAGGGGCGTCGAAGCTGGTGACGGGCTCGCTGGAATACCAGTACAACGTGACCGGAAAATGGTGGGGGGCGATGTTCGTCGACAGCGGCGAAGCCGTCAGCGATATCCGTAAGAGCGACTTTAAAACCGGCGCCGGGGTTGGCGTGCGTTGGCAGTCTCCGGTCGGGCCGATCAAGCTCGATTTTGCCGTGCCGGTTGGTGACAAAGACGAACACGGTTTACAGTTTTACATCGGTCTGGGGCCTGAATTATGAGTTTATGGAAGAAAATAAGCCTCGGCGTACTGATTTTTATTCTGCTGCTGCTGGGAACCGTGGCGTTCCTGGTGGGCACCACGACGGGGCTGCATCTGGTCTTTAACGTGGCGAACCGCTGGGTGCCGGGGCTGGAGATCGGTCAGGTAACTGGCGGCTGGCGTGACCTGTCGCTGAAAAATATTCGTTACGATCAGCCCGGCGTGGCGGTGAATGCCGGTGAAATCCACCTGGCGGTGAAACTCGGCTGCCTGTGGGACAGCAGCCTGTGTGTTAACGATCTGTCGTTGAAGGACATCAACGTCGCCATCGACAGCAAAAAAATGCCGCCTTCCGAACCGGTGGAGGAAGAAGAGGACAGCGGGCCGCTGAATCTTTCCACGCCGTATCCCATCACGCTTTCGCGCGTGGCGCTCAGCAATATCAATCTCAAAATTGATGATACGACCGTCTCGGTGATGGATTTCACCTCCGGCCTTAACTGGCAGGAGAAAACCCTGACTCTGAAGCCCACTTCGCTACAGGGGCTGCTAATCGCGCTGCCAAAAGTGGCGGAAGTGGCGCAGGAAGAGGTGGTTGAACCGAAGATTGACCATCCCCAGCCGGATGAGAAGCCGCTTGGCGAGACGCTGAAGGAGCTGTTCTCAAAGCCCGTGTTGCCGGAGATGGCCGATGTGCATCTGCCGCTCAACCTTAATATTGAGGAGTTTAAGGGCGAACAGCTGCGCGTGACGGGCGATACTGACCTGACGGTGCGCAACATGCTGCTGAAAGTCAGCAGCATCGACGGCAATATGAAACTGGATGCGCTGGATATCGACGCCAACCAGGGCACCGTCAATGCGACCGGAACGGCGCAGTTGACCAACTCGTGGCCGGTGGATATCACCCTCAACAGCACGCTGAATATCGATCCGCTGAAAGGCGAAAAGGTGAAGCTGAAGGTAGGCGGCGCGCTGCGTGAACAGCTGGAGATCGGCGTTAACCTCTCCGGGCCGGTGGATATGGATCTGCGCGCCCAGACGCGTCTCGCCGAGGCCGGGTTGCCGCTGAACGTTGAAGTGGCAAGCCGCCAGGTTTACTGGCCGTTTACCGGCGACAAGCAGTTCCAGGCCGACGATATCAAACTCAAACTTACCGGCAAGATGACCGACTACACGTTGTCGATGCGCACGGCGGTGAAGGGGCAGGACATTCCGCCCGCCACCATTACCCTGGATGCGAAAGGCAACGAACAGCAGATCAATCTCGATAAGCTCACCGTGGCGGCGCTGGAAGGGAAAACCGAGCTGAAAGCGCTGGTCGACTGGCAGCAGGCGATCAGCTGGCGCGGCGAACTGACGCTGGATGGCATCAACACGGCGAAAGAGATCCCGGACTGGCCTTCTACGCTCAACGGCCTGATCAAAACCCGGGGAAGCCTCTATGGCGGCAGCTGGCAGATGGATGTGCCTGAGCTGAAACTGACCGGTAACGTGAAGCAGAACAAGGTCAATGTTAACGGCTCTCTGAAGGGTAACAGCTACATGCAGTGGGTCATTCCGGGTCTGCATCTGGAGCTGGGACGCAATAGCGCCGATGTGAAAGGCGAACTGGGCATTAAGGATCTCAATCTCGACGCCACAATTGATGCGCCGAATCTGGATAACGCGCTGCCGGGGCTGGGCGGTACTGCCAAAGGGCTGGTGAAGGTTCGTGGTACGGTCGATGCGCCGCAGCTGCTGGCGGATATCAACGCGCGCGGATTACGCTGGCAGGAGCTGTCGGTGGCGCAGGTGCGTGTGGAAGGGGACATCAAATCCACCGACCAGATCGCCCGGGAATCTTGACGTTCGCGTTGAGCGGATTACGCAGCCGGACGTCAATATCAACCTCGTCACCCTGAATGCCAAAGGCAGCGAAAAGCAGCATGAACTGCAACTGCGGATTCAGGGCGAGCCGGTCTCCGGGCAGCTTGCGCTTGCGGGCAGTTTTGACCGTAAAGGAGCGCGCTGGAAAGGGACGCTCAGCAATACGCGCTTCCAGACGCCGGTGGGGCCGTGGTCGCTGACGCGCGCCATTGCGCTGGATTACCGTAATCAGGAACAGAAAATCAGCATCGGGCCGCACTGCTGGACGAACCCGAATGCGGAGCTGTGCGTACCGCAAACGATCGATGCCGGGGCAGAAGGACGGGCGGTGGTGAATCTCAACCGTTTCGATCTGGCGATGCTGAAGCCGTTTATGCCGGACGCCACGCAGGCCAGCGGCGTCTTTAGCGGAAAAGCGGATGTCGCGTGGGACACCACCAAAGAGGGGCTACCGCAAGGGCAGGTCACGCTGTCGGGTCGTAACGTGAAGGTAACGCAACGGGTCAATGACGCGCCGTTACCGGTGGCTTTCGACACGCTGAACCTGAATGCCGATCTGCACAATAACCGGGCGCAGTTAGGCTGGATGATCCGTCTGACCAATAACGGCCAGTTCGACGGGCAGGTACAGATAACCGACCCGCAAGGGCGGCGTAATATTGGTGGTAACGTCAATATCCGCAACTTCAACCTGGCGATGGTCAACCCTGTCTTCTCGCGCGGCGAAAAAGCAGCGGGCATGTTGAACGCAAACCTGCGTCTGGGGGGCGACGTGCAAAGCCCACAGATGTTTGGTCAGCTACAGCTGAGCGGCCTGGATGTGGATGGCAACTTTATGCCGTTTGATATGCAGCCAAGCCAACTGGCGATGAATTTCAACGGTACGCGCTCAACTCTGCAAGGCGTGGTGCGCACACAGCAGGGGCAAATTAATCTGAGCGGCGACGCCGACTGGAGCCAGATAGATAACTGGCGCGCCCGCGTGGCGGCGAAAGGCAGCCGCGTGCGTATCACCGTGCCGCCGATGGTGCGGCTGGATGTTTCCCCGGATGTGGTCTTTGAGGCGACGCCGAGCCTGTTCACGCTGGATGGACGCGTGGATGTGCCGTGGGCGCGTATCGTGGTGCATGAACTGCCGGAAAGCGCGGTAGGCGTCTCCAGTGATGAAGTCATGCTCAATAACGATCTACAGCCTGAAAATCCGCAGAGCGCGTCGATTCCAATCAACAGCAACCTGATTGTCCACGTAGGGAACAACGTCCGCATGGATGCGTTTGGCCTGAAAGCGCGTCTGACCGGCGACCTGAAAGTTGCGCAGGACAAACAGGGGCTGGGGCTTAACGGGCAGATCAATATTCCTGACGGGCGCTTCCATGCGTATGGTCAGGATCTGATCGTGCGTAAGGGGGAACTGCTGTTCTCTGGCCCGCCGGATCAGCCGCTGCTCAACATCGAGGCGATTCGTAATCCTGAATCGACGGAGAACGACGTCATTGCCGGGGTGCGCGTGACTGGCACCGCAGATGAGCCGAAAGCGGAAATCTTCTCCGACCCGGCGATGTCCCAGCAGGAGGCGCTGTCTTACCTGCTGCGCGGCCAGGGGCTGGAGAGCGATCAGAGCGACAGTGCGGCGATGACCTCAATGCTTGTTGGTCTGGGGGTTGCACAAAGTGGTCAGGTTGTGGGTAAAATCGGGGAGACATTTGGCGTAAGCAATCTGGCGCTGGACACGCAAGGGGTGGGCGACTCATCCCAGGTTGTGGTCAGCGGATATGTGCTGCCAGGTCTGCAAGTGAAATATGGTGTGGGTATATTTGACTCTTTGGCGACGCTCACGTTACGTTATCGCCTGATGCCTAAGCTATATCTGGAAGCAGTGTCTGGCGTAGATCAGGCACTTGATTTGCTCTATCAGTTCGAGTTTTAGCAATGCGAATATTTGTTTACGGCAGTTTACGACGCAAACAGGGCAACAGCCACTGGATGACCAACGCCCAGTTGCTGGGCGATTACAGTATCGATAACTACCAGTTGTATAGCCTGGGCCACTATCCAGGCGCAGTTCCGGGAAACGGATCGGTACACGGTGAAGTTTATCGTATTGATAACGCCACGCTGGCCGAACTTGATGCCTTGCGCACCAGGGGCGGCGAATATGCACGCCAGTTAATCCAGACACCGTACGGAAGCGCATGGATGTATGTGTACCAACGTCCGGTCGAAGGGTTAACGCTGATTGAAAGCGGTAACTGGTTAGACAGAGACCAGTGCTGATAAAAAACACGCCACCTTCGGGTGGCGTTGTTTTATGCGGTGCCAGCTGTCGTCCTGGATTATCAGGACGCACTTATCTTTTTGTTCATTACGCAAAATGCTTATTAAATGAAACACTAATTAGTGTGAATTATTATTCTTCTTAAAATATTATTTTGTATTATTATAAAGTAATATGATCCCGCTAGCTGAAATAATTTTATTTCAGTCGCATTCTTGTTCTACCAAATAATTATCCAGGTAAGGATAGTAATGGATGAGTGATATTGTTTATCTTAAACTCATTGGTGAGCAACAAGGTGATATTTCTGATGGATGTGGCACAACTGATTCAGTCGGTAATCGTTGGCAACGAAACCATGTGAATGAAATATTTGTATTTTCTTTGAGGTCGGGGGTAGAGAATACAGGTAAAGGTGCGAATCTACAGAGCTTAACATTCAGCAAGCAAATAGATAAAAGTTCACCGCTGTTAGCTAATGCGATTAATAACAATGAAAACCTGTTTCTGGCGTTTTGGTTTTACCGCATAAATAGATATGGTCAATGGGAGAAGTATTATTATATTCAGCTCAGAGGTGCTTCAATATCAAGGATTCAGCTTCGCATTATAAAAGACGAGATAGATACAGAAACAATATCTGTTGATTATGATTATATTCTCAGTAAACATCTGATAAGCAATACCGAGTGTAGTTATCTTGCCCTGCCAGCGGAATACAATAAGCTGTTTGTTCCAACGCCGAAAGCCCAGACTCATACCCTTAACAGCGCTGGCGTAGGGCGACTGCTGGCGGCCGGGGGGATTTATAATGGTAATGTTGATGGGTTTCATCAGACTGCTGAATTGCTCGGTGGTGATGCTCCTGTTGGTTATAACCAGGTAATGAACGATCAGACCAGGGGATTGCTGATTGCTGGTGCTTCAATTGCCGCCGGGTTAGGGATTGGTAGGTTGAGCACTGTAAATGGGCCAGGCGAAATATCGAATTATAGTATGGTCCCGTCCCTTGAATCCCCTATTTAAAAGGATTCACATCTGAGGCTGGAACATTACTCAATGCCAAACATGCAGTTATCGATCCTAAAAAAATAGCTTCTTATGCTCTAAATTCTGATCATCCAGTTGGGGGAAATAAAGCGCGAGTTTTCGAATCAGCTTTGGGTTATAACCCATCTAATGCAGGGGTCTTAGTTTCCAGAGTTCAGCAGGGAGTCCTGTCTAACCCTGCTGAATTAGGGCTATATGACAGTTTCGGTCAAAGACTGTCCGTCGATGTACCGATTATCGGTGTGAACGGAGAAACTGCGATAGTACGTACTGGTTGGATATATGAGACTGATTCGTTAGTACCTCGCATGACAACCCTCTATGTAAAATAGTAAGGTGAAATGATGAAACTATCACTTCTGGATGTTGTGTTCCTGAATGTTGATTTACCTGCCGTTGGTTTAACGAAAGGTCAGATCGGCGCGGTTATTGATGTGTATCACTCACCATCGTTAGCTTATGAGGTTGAGTTTTGTGATGAAGAAGGAAAGACTATCGTATCTCTGGCTTTATCACCGGAGCAACTGGCCAAAGATTTATCATAGTCTCTACACTCGGCACTACTGGAACCAGGGTTTGTCGATAATCTCTCTTAGGCAGTTTTACCCGGCATAAAAAAAGCCCTCGTAAATATGAGGGCTTTTAAAAAATTACGTTGAGCTCAAGCGAAAACGAACTTATTTCTTCGCTGCGCGCTCGAAGGAAGCAACGATTTCAGCTTTAGCCGCTTCAGCGTTGTCCCAGCCGTCAACTTTCACCCATTTGCCTTTTTCGAGGTCTTTGTAGTGCTCGAAGAAGTGCGTGATCTGCGCTTTCAGCAGTTCCGGCAGGTCGTTCACGTCATTGATGTGATCGTATTCTTTGCTCAGTTTGGTGTGCGGTACGGCAACCAGCTTCGCATCTTCACCGGATTCGTCGGTCATTTTCAGAACGCCAACCGGACGGCAACGGATCACAGCACCCGGTTGCAGCGGATACGGCGTCGGAACCAGAACGTCTACCGGATCGCCATCCAGAGACAGGGTGTTGTTGATGTAGCCGTAGTTGCACGGATAGAACATCGCGGTGGACATGAAGCGGTCAACGAACAGTGCGCCGCTCTCTTTGTCAACTTCGTATTTGATCGGATCTGCGTTAGCCGGGATCTCAATAACAACGTAGATATCTTCCGGCAGATCTTTACCCGCAGGGACGTTGAGTAAGCTCATGTCTGTTTCCTTTAAATATATATGGTAAACAAGTGGCGAGTATTATAGCCAACTCGCGCTGAAAGTCTCCGCTTGTTTTCGTCTTCTTTCCCCTCCGGCTGCGATTTTCAGACGGTTTACGTGACAGGAAAATCCATAACAACAGCTGCTTTTTCATAGGCGAATGAAAGCGATTACAAAGTTGTGATTAACCTTTTATTTACTTTTTTGAAGTGTGATGTAACGCAATCCGTTACATCCACCTATTGTCTATAGTTTTCCTCGCGAATGCTTTTCACCCAACAATAACCTGGGCTACGAGGACATCATTATGTGGAAGCGCTTACTTTTAGTCACAGCAGTTTCGGCAGCCATGTCGTCTATGGCAATGGCCGCCCCCTTAACCGTAGGATTTTCGCAGGTCGGCTCTGAGTCCGGCTGGCGCGCCGCCGAAACCAACGTGGCGAAGAGCGAGGCCGAGAAACGCGGCATCACGCTGAAAATTGCCGACGGTCAGCAAAAACAGGAAAACCAGATTAAAGCCGTACGCTCATTTGTCGCTCAGGGCGTGGACGCCATCTTTATTGCACCAGTGGTCGCGACAGGCTGGGAACCGGTCTTAAAAGAAGCCAAAGATGCGGAAATTCCGGTCTTTCTGCTCGACCGCTCCATTGATGTTAAAGACAAATCGCTCTATATGACCACCGTCACCGCCGACAACGTGCTGGAAGGCAGATTGATCGGCGACTGGCTGGTAAAAGAGGTGGATGGCAAGCCGTGTAACGTTGTTGAGCTGCAAGGCACCGTTGGGGCCAGCGTGCGATCGACCGTAAGAAAGGGTTTGCCGAAGCCATCGCCAAAGCGCCAAACATCAAAATCATCCGCTCTCAGTCTGGCGACCTTTACCCGTAGTAAAGGGAAAGAGGTGATGGAGAGCTTTATCAAAGCGGAAAACAACGGCAAAAACATCTGCATGGTTTACGCCCATAACGACGACATGGTGATCGGCGCGATCCAGGCGATTAAAGAAGCGGGCCTGAAGCCGGGCAAAGATATTCTGACGGGCTCTATCGACGGCGTGCCGGATATCTATAAAGCGATGATTGATGGCGAAGCCCAATGCCAGCGTTGAACTGACGCCGAACATGGCCGGGCCGCTTTCGATGCGCTGGAGAAATACAAAAAAGACGGCACGATGCCTGAGAAGCTGACCATCACCAAATCGACGCTGTACCTGCCTGACACCGCAAAAGAAGAGTTAGAGAAAAAGAAAAACATGGGCTACTGATTTTGCTGTTGGTCTTCTGTAGGCCGGATAAGGCGTTACGCCGCCATCCGGCATTTATTGCCTGATGGCGCTGCGCTTATCGGGCCTACGGAAAGGCCGCGCTTTCGAACCGGAGGAATGCCATGACCATCGACCAAAATCAGGAAATCCTCCGTACCGAGGGACTCAGTAAATTTTTTCCCGGCGTTAAGGCGCTGGATAACGTCGATTTTAGCCTGCGCCGGGGCGAAATCATGGCGCTGCTCGGGGAAAACGGGGCGGGAAAATCAACGCTGATTAAAGCATTAACCGGCGTATACCATGCCGATCGCGGCACAATCTGGCTGGAAGGTCAGGCGATTTCACCGAAGAATACCGCGCATGCCCAGCAACTGGGGATCGGAACCGTCTACCAGGAAGTTAACCTTCTGCCCAATATGCCGGTGGCGGATAACCTGTTTATCGGTCGTGAGCCCCGGCGTTTTGGCCTGCTGCGGCGCAAAGAAATGGAGAAACGCGCCACTGAATTGATGGCCTCTTACGGCTTTTCGCTGGATGTGCGTGAGCCGCTCAACCGCTTTTCCGTTGCAATGCAGCAGATTGTCGCTATCTGCCGGGCCATCGATCTCTCTGCGAAAGTCCTGATTCTCGACGAACCCACCGCCAGCCTCGACACCCAGGAAGTTGAGATGCTGTTTGGCCTGATGCGCCATCTGCGCGATCGCGGCGTCAGCCTGATCTTTGTTACGCACTTTCTCGATCAGGTTTATCAGGTGAGCGATCGGATCACCGTGTTACGCAACGGCAGCTTTGTCGGCTGCCGCGAAACCCGCGAGCTTCCACAGATCGAACTGGTGAAAATGATGCTGGGGCGCGAACTGGAGACCCATGCGCTACAGCGGGCAGGGCGCACCTTGCTGAGCGATAAACCGGTGGCTGCCTTTAAAGATTACGGCAGGAAGGGCACCATCTCGCCGTTCAGCCTGGAAGTCCGCCCGGCGAGATCGTCGGTCTGGCAGGGCTGTTGGGATCGGGGCGTACCGAAACCGCAGAGGTGATCTTCGGCATCAAACCGGCCGACAGCGGCAGTGCGATGATCAAAGGTAAACCGCAAACCCTGCGATCGCCGCATCAGGCTTCGTGCCTTGGGATTGGCTTTTGCCCGGAAGACAGGAAAACGGACGGCATTATTGCCGCCGCATCGGTACGGGAAAATATCATTCTGGCGCTACAGGCGCAGCGAGGCTGGCTGCGGCCGATTTCCCGCAGAGAACAGCAGGAGATTGCCGAGCGTTTTATCCGCCAGTTGGGCATTCGTACCCCCAGCGCGGAGCAGCCGATTGAATTTCTCTCCGGCGGCAATCAGCAAAAAGTGTTGCTGTCGCGCTGGTTGCTGACCAAACCGCAGTTCCTGATCCTGGATGAGCCGACACGCGGCATCGACGTTGGGGCGCATGCGGAGATCATCCGCCTGATCGAAACGCTGTGTGCGGACGGGCTGGCGCTGCTGGTCATCTCCTCTGAACTGGAGGAACTGGTGGGCTATGCCGATCGGGTGATCATCATGCGCGATCGTAAACAGGTGGCGGAGATCCCGCTGGCGGAACTGTCCGTTCCGGCGATCATGAACGCCATTGCGGCGTAAGGAGAATAGTGTGATGCCTCAGTCTCTCCCCGCAAACCACACCGCCGAAGCGACGTTTTCGCTGGCCGACAGGTATGCCGCAGATCGTGGCATTGCTGCTGGTGCTGTTGGTGGACAGCCTGGTGGCGCCGCATTTCTGGCAGGTGATTTTGCAGGATGGTCGCCTGTTCGGCAGCCCGATTGACATTCTTAACCGCGCGGCTCCCGTTGCGCTGCTGGCGATTGGGATGACGCTGGTGATCGCCACTGGCGGTATCGATCTCTCCGTCGGGGCGGTAATGGCGATTGCCGGAGCGACCACTGCCGCCATGACGGTGGCCGGGCACAGTTTACCGGTGGTGCTGCTCGCGGCGCTGGAACCGGCGTACTGGCGGGCTTGTGGAATGGCATTCTGGTGGCGATCCTTAAAATTCAGCCGTTTGTCGCCACGCTCATTCTGATGGTGGCCGGACGTGGCGTGGCGCAACTCATTACCTCCGGGCAGATCGTCACCTTTAACTCACCCAACTTATCGTGGTTCGGCAGCGGTTCGCTGCTGCTGTTTCCGACGCCCGTGATTATCGCGCTGCTTACCCTGGTGGTGTTCTGGCTGCTGACCCGTAAAACGGCGCTGGGGATGTTCATTGAAGCGGTGGGGATCAACATCCGGGCGGCGAAAAATGCCGGGGTGAACACCCGCATTATCGTCATGCTCACCTATGTTCTGAGCGGCCTGTGCGCGGCGATTGCGGGCATCATCATCACGGCGGATATTCGCGGCGCGGACGCCAATAACGCCGGACTCTGGCTGGAACTGGACGCTATTCTGGCCGTGGTTATTGGCGGCGGCTCGCTGATGGGCGGGCGCTTTAACCTGCTGCTGTCGGTCGTGGGCGCATTGATTATCCAGGGGATGAATACCGGCATCCTGCTGTCAGGCTTTCCGCCGGAGATGAACCAGGTCGTCAAAGCCATCGTGGTGTTATGCGTGCTGATTGTGCAGTCGCAGCGCTTTATCAGTCTGATAAAAGGAGTGCGTGGTCGTGATAAAACGTAACTTACCGTTGATGATCACCCTCGGGGTTTTTGTGCTGGGCTACCTCTATTGCCTGACGCAGTTCCCCGGTTTCGCCTCAACCCGGGTTATCTGCAATATCCTGACCGATAACGCTTTCCTCGGGATTATCGCGGTTGGCATGACCTTCGTGATCCTCTCCGGCGGCATCGATCTGTCCGTGGGATCGGTGATCGCGTTTACCGGCGTTTTTCTGGCGAAGGCCATTGGCTACTGGGGAATCTCGCCGCTGCTGGCCTTCCCGCTGGTACTGGCGATGGGCTGTGCGTTCGGGGCATTTATGGGGCTGCTGATTGATGCGCTGAAGATTCCGGCGTTTATCATTACGCTGGCGGGGATGTTCTTCCTGCGTGGCGTCAGCTACCTGGTGTCTGAGGAGTCGATTCCGATTAACCACCCGATTTACGATACGCTCTCCGGCCTGGCATGGAAAATCCCCGGCGGCGGGCGTCTGAGCGCAATGGGGCTGCTGATGCTGGCGGTGGTGGTGATCGGCATTTTCCTCGCGCACCGTACGCGGTTTGGTAATCAGGTTTACGCCATTGGCGGAAATGCGGCGTCGGCGAACCTGATGGGGATTTCGACGCGCAGCACCACCATCCGTATTTATATGCTCTCTACCGGGCTTGCGACGCTGCGGGTATTGTTTTCTCCATTTATACCCAGGCCGGTTATGCGCTGGCGGGCGTTGGCGTTGAGCTGGATGCCATCGCATCGGTGGTGATTGGCGGTACGTTGCTGAGCGGAGGCGTGGGGACGGTGTTAGGTACGCTGTTCGGCGTGGCGATCCAGGGGCTGATCCAGACCTATATTAACTTCGATGGCACGCTGAGTTCCTGGTGGACGAAGATCGCTATCGGGATTTTGTTGTTTATTTTTATTGCCTTGCAGCGTGGTCTGACGGTGCTGTGGGAGAATCGTCAGAGCTCTCCGGTTACGCGTGTCAACACAGCCGCAACACCGAAGTAACATATTGAATTTCCTGAAACGTATAAACTTTTTCCGGTTGTAGTCGATAGATTCTATATCCCTACAATCGGAAAGATAACGATGCCAAAATCCCTCTCTATTCGTACAAGTTTACTGGTTTTACTGTCTTTACTTACCCTGCTCCTGTTGCTGACGGGCGGTATGGGGCTCTACGCCTCCACCCGTATTATCACTTCCTGGGTCTATTATGGGGTGATGACGGGGGCGACGCTGGCCGCCATCGGCCTGCTGGCGCTGGTATGGCTGATGTTGCGTAATAAGCTCCTGAAACCTCTTGATAATGTTGTTGAGCAACTGGAGCGTCTGGCGACAGGGGATTTATCGCCGACGGTAAGCCGTTTTGCCAGCTCTGAATTTAACCGTCTGAATACTTCCCTTGAAGAGATGCGTGCGGCGCTGAGTGAATCCGTGGTACGCGTTCGTGACGCCAGCACGCAAATTGATACCGGCAGCCGTGAACTGACGGCGGGCAACCTGCATCTGGCGCAACGCACGGAGTCTACGGCCACCTCGCTGGAACAGACAGCCGCCAGCATGGAAGAGCTGACTGCGACGGTGAAACTGAACGCTGAAAATGCCGATCAGGCGCACCAACTGGCGAAATCAGTCTCGGACACCGCCGATCGCGGCAGCGAGATGGTGTGTTATGTCATTGAGAAAATGCGTGATATTTCCGGCAGTTCTGACCGTATCGCCGATATTCTCGGCGTAATTGACGGCATCGCTTTCCAGACCAATATTCTGGCGCTGAATGCCTCCGTTGAAGCGGCGCGCGCTGGTGAACAGGGGCGCGGTTTTGCGGTGGTTGCCGGTGAGGTGCGTAATCTCGCCAGCCGCAGCGCCGATGCCGCGAAAGAGATCCGCGCGCTCATCAGCGACTCGCAAACGCATGTCGGAGAGGGCAGCGATCTGGCGATGCAGGCCGGTGAAACGATGGATGAGATTGCGACAGAAGTGATGCGCATGACCAAACTGATGCGTGAGATTGCCAGTGCTTCTCAGGAACAGAGCCGGGGTATTGAGCAGGTGAATATCGCGGTCAGTCAGATGGATGAAACCGCACAGCAGAACGCGGCGCTGGTACAGCAATCTTCCGCAGCCACCCGTTCGCTGGAAGAGCAGTCCCATGCGCTGCTGGAGGCGATGGCCCGTATTTAAGCTACAGGCAGCGTAACCGAACGTAGGCCGGATAAGGCGAAGCCGCCACCAGGCAATAAATTGCCGGATGGCAACGCTGCGCGTTTTATCCGGCCTACATCCGTGCGATTAATGATAATTATGCGTCCGGGAACTCGCGGATGAAGCGTTCTACATCTTCCACCATATGATCGGTGCCGACGAAGAACGGACGGCGCTGGTGCAGGCTTTCCGGCGTAATATCCAGAATGCGCTCTTTACCGTCGCTCGCTTTGCCGCCCGCCTGCTCAGCCAGGAAGGCCATCGGGTTGCATTCGTACAGCAGACGCAGTTTCCCTTCCGGGTGGCTGGCGGTGCTCGGGTAGAGGTAGATCCCGCCTTTCAGCAGGTTGCGGTGGAAATCCGCCACCAGAGAGCCAATATAGCGCGAGGTGTACGGGCGATTCGTGGACTTGTCCTCTTCCTGGCAGAACTTAATGTACTTCTTCACGCCATTCGGGAATTTGATGTAGTTGCCTTCGTTAATGGAGTAGGTGTTGCCCTTCTCCGGGAAGCGCATACGCTCCTGGCACAGGCAGAAAACGCCCAGCGACGGATCGTAGGTGAAGGCGTGTACGCCGCAGCCGGTGGTGTAAACCAGCATGGTTGAAGAGCCGTAGACCACATAACCCGCAGCCACCTGCTTGTTGCCCGGTTGCAGGAAATCTTCTTCCGTCACCGGCGTGCCGACAGGCGTTACGCGGCGGTAGATAGAGAAAATAGTACCGACAGAGACGTTAACATCGATGTTGGACGAGCCATCCAGTGGGTCCATCAGCACCACGTATTTCGCGTGTTCGCAGCCTTCAAAGACGACAATTTCATCTTCTTCTTCAGAAGCGATGCCCGCCACAATATCGCGCGCCTTCAGTGCAGCTTTCAGTTTTTCGTTCGCGAACAGGTCGAGTTTCTGCTGAACCTCACCCTGCACGTTCTCAGCACCGCTGGCACCCAGGATATCGACCAGACCGGCCTTGTTGATATCGCGGTGGATGATCTTGGCGCCCAGCTTTATTGCCGACAACAAAGCAGTGAGCTCACCGGTAGCATGAGAGAACTCGTGCTGCTTTTCGACAATAAATTCACCTAACGTTTTCATAACACTTTCCCTGCAATTGATATGGAGTAAAGCGACCGTAACAATCTTAACAAATATTTCAGCGGCCGCGCTCAGGTGAATCGCGCCAGCAAAGTACGGAATATCCTGAAATGCGTTTCTCACTTGCCTGACATGTGCGTAAAATGGCCCCCAGATTAAAAAAGGGTAGTGACGTATGCGCATTCATATTTTGGGAATTTGTGGCACTTTCATGGGCGGTCTGGCGATGCTGGCGCGCTCGCTCGGTCATGAAGTAACGGGTTCGGACGCCAATGTGTATCCGCCGATGAGCACCCTGCTTGAGAAGCAGGGCATTGATTTAATTCAGGGTTACGACGCCAGCCAGCTCGACCCACAGCCAGACCTGGTGATCATCGGCAACGCCATGACCCGTGGAAATCCGTGTGTTGAAGCGGTGCTGGAAAAGAACATTCCGTATATGTCCGGCCCGCAGTGGCTGCATGACTTTGTTCTGCGCGATCGCTGGGTGCTGGCCGTAGCCGGTACGCACGGTAAAACCACCACGGCAGGCATGGCGACCTGGATTCTGGAAGCCTGCGGTTATCAGCCGGGCTTCGTGATTGGCGGCGTTCCGGGCAATTTCGACGTTTCTGCCCGTCTGGGTGAAAGTCACTTCTTCGTCATTGAGGCGGATGAGTACGACTGCGCGTTCTTCGATAAGCGTTCCAAGTTTGTGCATTACTGCCCGCGCACGCTGATCCTCAACAACCTTGAGTTCGACCATGCGGACATCTTTGACGATCTGAAAGCGATTCAGAAGCAGTTCCACCACCTGGTGCGCATCGTGCCGGGGCAAGGGCGTATTATTTTCCCGGAACACGACATCAACCTGAAGCAGACGATCGCGATGGGCTGCTGGAGCGAGCAGGAACTGGTGGGCGAGCAGGGGCACTGGCAGGCGAAGAAACTGAACGCGGATGCATCCGTTTGGGAAGTGTGGCTGGACGGTGAAAAAGCCGGTGAAGTGAAGTGGTCGCTGGTCGGTGAACATAATATGAATAACGGGCTGATGGCGATTGCCGCCGCTCGTCATGTTGGCGTGATGCCTGCGGATGCGGCTAACGCGTTGGGATCGTTCATCAACGCCCGTCGTCGTCTGGAGCTGCGCGGTGAAGCCAACGGTGTGACGGTGTATGACGATTTCGCTCACCACCCGACGGCGATCCTGGCGACGCTTGCGGCGTTGCGCAGTAAAGTGGGCGGTACGGCACGTATTCTTGCGGTGCTGGAACCGCGCTCCAACACCATGAAGATGGGTCTTTGCAAAGACGATCTGGCTCCGTCGTTAGGGCGTGCGGATGAAGTGTTCTTGTTGCAACCGCAGCATATTCCGTGGCAGGTGGCGGAAGTCGCGGATGCCTGTGTTCAGCCTGCGCACTGGAGCGGAGATGTGGACGCGCTGGCCGACATGGTGGTGAAAACCGCGCAGCCTGGCGATCATATTTTGGTGATGAGCAACGGCGGGTTCGGCGGCATCCATCAAAAACTGTTGGATGGCCTGGCGAAAAAGGCGGAGGCTGCGGAGTAATCATATGCCCGGTGGCGCTGCGCTTACCGGGCCTACAAACTGTAGGCCGGATAAGACGCGTTGCGTCGCCATCCGGCACACTTAACTTACGTACGCATTACTCTTCGTTTTCCGCCAGCTCACGCAGATACTGGAAGATCTGCCGCGCCGACTTCGGCGGCTTATTGCCTTCTTTCTCTTTCTTCGCGTTGCGGATCAGCGAGCGAAGCTGCTGACGGTCAGCATTCGGCCACAGGCTCAGCACTTCCTCCACCGCATCATCACCTTCAACGATCAGGCGATCGCGCAGTTGCTCAAGCTTATGGAACAGCACCACCTGCTGGTTGTGGCGGTTTTTCAGCTTATCCAGCGCCTGACGAATAGGTTCAACGTCGCGTTGACGCAGCATCTTACCGATCAGCTGCAACTGACGGCGTCGGCCTTCCATCTTAATACGCTGGGCCAGCTCAATGGCGGCGCGCAGATCCGCATCAAGCGGGATCTTATCCAGCGCGTTTTTCCCCAGATCCACAATTTCCGCGCCCAGGCGTTTTAACTCCTCGGCATCGCGTTTAATTTCACTTTTGCTGACCCAGATAATTTCATCGTCTTCGTCTTCGATGTCATCACCGGGAACGTCGTCGAGCCAGTCTTCGGGCTGCTTTGTCATGTCAGGCTCCTTAAAAAAAGAGGCTAATGTTACCAGTTAAGATGCGCACTGAAAAACGGTTCTCTGTTAGACTTCAGAGAAACTCTCTCTACAGTATGGCATTTGCGATGAAAGTAATCTCACAAGTTGAAGCGCAGCGTAAGATTCTGGAAGAAGCGGTCTCGACAGCCTTGGAGCTCGCCTCAGGCAAATCAGATGGCGCGGAAGTCTCTGTCAGCAAGACCACCGGCATCAGCGTCAGCACCCGTTATGGTGAAGTGGAGAACGTAGAATTTAATAGTGACGGCGCGCTGGGGATCACCGTTTATCACCAGAACCGTAAAGGCAGCGCGTCATCCACCGATTTAAGCCCCGCAGGCGATTGCCCGTACCGTACAGGCAGCGCTGGATATTGCTCGCTATACCTCGCCGGACCCGTGCGCGGGCGTGGCAGATAAAGACCTGCTGGCCTTTGAGGCGCCGGATCTCGACCTGTTCCACCCGGCAGAAGTAACCCCGGATGAAGCCATCGATCTGGCTGCTCGCGCGGAGCAGGCGTCGTTGCAGGCGGATAAACGTATTACCAACACCGAAGGCGGCAGCTTTAACAGCCATTACGGCATCAAAGTGTTCGGCAACAGCCACGGCATGTTGCAGGGATATTGCTCCACGCGCCATTCGCTCTCAAGCTGTGTCATCGCCGAAGAAAAGGGCGACATGGAGCGTGATTACGCCTACACCATTGGCCGTGCGTTAGGCGATCTGCAAACGCCGGAATGGGTGGGCGCCGAGTGCGCGCGCCGCACGTTATCTCGCCTGGCGCCGCGCAAACTCTCGACCATGAAAGCGCCGGTGATTTTCGCGAATGAAGTGGCGACCGGGTTGTTTGGCCATCTGGTCGGCGCGATTGCGGGCGGCTCGGTATACCGTAAATCGACCTTCCCTGCTGGATTCGCTGGGCAAACAGATTCTGCCGGAATGGCTGACCATCGAAGAACACCCGCATCTGCTGAAAGGGCTGGCCTCTTCGCCATTCGACAGCGAAGGTGTGCGCACAGAGCGTCGCGACATTGTGAAAGACGGCGTGCTGACCCAGTGGCTGCTGACCAACTATTCCGCGCGCAAACTGGGGCTGAAAAGCACCGGGCACGCGGGCGGCATCCATAACTGGCGCATTGCCGGGCAGGGGCTGAGCTTTGAACAACTGCTCAAAGAGATGGGCACCGGTCTGGTCGTCACCGAACTCATGGGTCAGGGAGTGAGCGGCATTACTGGCGACTACTCCCGTGGCGCGGCCGGTTTCTGGGTTGAGAACGGCGAGATCCAGTATCCGGTCAGCGAGATCACCATCGCCGGGAATTTAAAAGAGATGTGGCGCAATATCGTCACCGTGGGTAACGATATTGAAACGCGTAGCAATATACAGTGTGGTTCCGTGCTGTTACCGGAGATGAAAATCGCCGGGCAGTAGCACTCGTTTGTTTTCTTTTCATAATAAAAATGAGGAAGTGAGCAATGCGTAAAAACCTGTTAGCTGTTCTTGCCATATCATCCCTGGCGTTCAGTTCGGCGGTGTTTTCTGCCGATCTTGAAGACAATATGGACACGCTTAACGACAATCTGAAGGTGGTGGAAAAAACGGATAACGCGACCGAACTGAAAGACGCGTTAAGCAAAATGCGCGTCGCTGCGCTGGATGCGCAAAAAGGCACGCCGCCTAAGCTGGAAGATAAAGCCCCGGATAGCCCGGAGATGAAGGATTTTCGCCACGGTTTAGATACGCTGGTCGGTCAGATTGACGGCGCATTAAAACTGGCGAATGAAGGAAAAATCAAAGAGGCGCAAGCGGCGGCGGAAACGTTTAAAACCACCCGCAACGCGTACCATAAGAAGTATCGTTAATAACGTGTGTAGGGCCGGATAAGACGCATCGCGTCGTCATCCGGCATTTCCCCTGGGGCCATAAGTAATCCCTATTCCCGTCACACTTTTTCACATTCGGCGATCGCGCGAATGTGCTTTTTCTCATCGGTTTTTCCGCCTTTCCTTGCGACGTATGTCACAGTTTTTCAGCGATAAATCGCCAAATCCCCCTTTTCTGTGGAACAGATCACTGTCGCCACTCGCCTTTCCACTTCGAAGTGGAAAACAACTCGCTACAAACTTTTAACCCCTGCCGTTAGTTTTTAACCCAGAGCCATTAACGGGGGTAAGACGAGTGAATAACGGAGCAGTAATGAACGACATGGGGGAGCAGGTGACGGAGATCGGTGAACTGGCCGATCGCATGCTGGCGCAGGTGTATGCCTTACTCAGCGAACATCACATCATTCCCAACGCCGTACAGGAACAAATGCTGACGTCTCATGTTCGCGCCATGGCGCACCGGTCAGGTGACCGGCGAGCCTTTTGCCGGAAGTGGATGCCAGTTTATTTGATGAAATTTCAGCCGAATCAATGGCGCTTGCCCGCGACATCGTGGCGGCGTTTGGCAACCTTCCAGAGGAAGAAGCCTGGCTGCTGTCAGTACATTTTCGAAGTCGCGAAAGACAACCTTTAAGGAGCAAAAAATGGAACAGATTACAGTCGTAATTGGCGATCGTCTGGGTAAGGGCCAGAAAGTGGCGGCAGGTGTGGAAAAAGCCGGTGGTCGTGCGGTGGTGGTGCCGGGCGTGGCGGCGGATATGAAGCTGGGCGACGTGATGAAAGCGGAAAACGCCACCTTTGGCATCTCTTTTTGCGGTAGCGGCGGCGCGGGCGCCATCACGGCGCAAAACAAGTATGGCTACAAAGCCAAATACGGGATGCGCTCTGTGGATGAAGGCGTCACGGCTATCAACGAAGGCTGCAACGTGCTGGGGTTCGGCTTTATGGATAAAGAAGAACTTGGCGAGCGTCTGGTTCAGGCGTGGCAGAAGAAATACGGCGCTTAAGTATGAAAGAACAATTCACCACTACGGTGAGAGTCACCGGTAAAGGCGAAGCCAAAGCGCGCGCCTTTGCCGATGCCCTGAACCACGTTCAGGGCGCGGTGATGAAAGCATCGCCGCATATTTTATTGCGTATTGAGCCACAGGATGTGCAGGTTGTTCAAGCGCGTGAAACGGTGCGCAAAGAAGCGTTTTTATTTGTCTTTTTGCGCCGGGAAAGACGCACCTACAGCGTGGAGCTGGAAGTGACCGTCAACGTGACTGCCATCAATCTCGACAAGGTGGACTTCGTCGCGCAACGCTGATTCTTTATTAAAAGGCATAAATATGTTCCTGATAATATTAATAAAATCGCTCATCATTGGTGGCCTGGTCGGCGTCGGTGTGGGCGCCGGGGCTGCACGCATGTTTCATGCGCCGACTACACAGGGTATGGGCGCGTTTCGTACATTGGGGGAACTGAACTCCTGTGAAGGAGACCCGGCTTCTCACTTCTCCTTCGGTCTGGGCTTCTTCTTCAACGCCTGGGCTTCATCCGTTGCGGCGGGTTCATTCACGCAGGATGTCGATCACCGCATCATCCCGAACTGGGGCGCGGCAGCGCTGATGATCAAAAACCGCAATGTCGGCGAGACGCTGCACGATCCGAAGAAAATGGCGATTGCCTGCGGCATCATCGGCATGATCGTCGTGACCTTCCTCAACCTTACCGCCTCTTCCGTACCGGAAGCGTTGCAGGTCACCGCCGTTAAGGTATTGGTGCCTGCGGCTAACCTGCTGGTGAATACCGTGATGCCGGTTATCTTCTGGCTGGCGGCGATCGACGCCGGGAAAAAATCAGGCTTCTGGGCCACCGTGTTTGGCGGCGCGGCGCAGCTGATCATGGGTAACGCCGTTCCGGGTCTGGTGCTGGGTATTCTGATCGGCAAAGGCGTTGAAGAGAGCGGCTGGAACCACGTCACCAAAGTGATGATGGTCGCCATTGTGGCGCTGTTTGTCCTGAGCGGCTTCTTCCGCGGCTTCGATATGAAGATGATCGAATCCTTCAATATGACCGTGCCGAACTGGCTCGAACTGATCCACGGCTCGCTCAGCGGCAAATAACGGAGGCCATCATAATGGAACAGAATAAAGGTTTTTGGTATGCCGACTGGTCGTTCCCGATCTTTGTAGGCTTGCTCTCATCCGGCGTTTTTGCCGGGACGCATATGTACTACCTGTACGGTATCGGCGCGTTTAACGAAGTGGCCTTTGTGGCAATGCTGAAAGCGGGGATGGACACCGGCGTTTACGGCGCGGTGGCCGCGTTTGGCGCAAGCTTCTTGTTTGCCCGCATTATCGAAGGGTCGCTGGTGGGGATTCTGGACATCGGCGGGGCGATCCAGACCGGCGTCGGTCTTGGGGTTCCGGCGCTGCTGCTGGGCGCAGGGATCGTTTTCCCGGTCGCTAACTTTGTCGCCTCGTTAATCACCGGTCTGGTGATTGGTCTGGCAATTGGCTACGTCATCATTCTGGCGCGTAAGTTCACCATCAATCAGAGCGACTCCACCTACGGGGCGGACGTGATGATGGGGGCGGGTAATGCGTCAGGCCGCTTCCTGGGGCCGCTGATCATCCTCAGCGCGATGACCGCCTCGATTCCAATCGGCGTGGGTTCTTTGCTGGGGGGCGTTGCTGTTCTATCTCTGGCAGAAGCCGATCACCGGCGGCGCGATCCTCGGCGCCATGATTTTAGGTTCGATCTTCCCGATTGCCATTAGCTAACTGTTGATTTGTAGGCCGGATAAGGCGGTTACGCCGCCATCCGGCAAAGGAGAGAGCGATGTATGATTTACTCCTGCGCCGTGCGCGTCTGGTTGACGATACGGTGAGCGATATCGCCCTGAAGGACGGCAAAATTGCCGCGCTGGGCAATATCCAGCAACCGGCGGCGAAAACCGTCGATCTGCGCGGCGAGTATTACGTTAGCGCAGGGTGGATTGATTCCACGTCCACTGCTATCCGAAATCCCCGATTTATCACGATGAGCCGGACAGCGTCGGTATTGCGACAGGCGTCACCACCGTTGTTGATGCGGGCAGTACCGGCGCAGACGACATTGATGATTTCTACACGCTGACCCGTGAAGCAGCCACTGAAGTTTATGCGTTGCTGAATATCTCCCGCGTAGGGCTGATCGCACAAAATGAACTGGCGAATATGGCCAATGTCGATGCGGATGCCGTGAAACAGGCGGTGAAACGCCATCCGAATTTCATTGTGGGCCTGAAGGCGCGAATGAGCAGCAGCGTGGTGGGTGAAAAACGGCATTACGCCGCTGGAATGCGCCAAAGCGATGCAGAAAGAGAACGGCGATCTGCCGTTGATGGTACACATCGGCAACAACCCGCCGGATCTGGATGAGATCGCTGAGCGTCTGACGGCGGGCGATATCATCACTCACTGCTATAACGGCAAACCTAATCGCATTCTGACGCCGGGCGGCGAGCTGCGCGCGTCAATCACCCGGGCGCTACAGCGCGGCGTGCGCCTGGACGTTGGTCACGGCACTGCCAGCCTGAGCTTTGCGGTCGCGCAGCGCGCGATTAGCTTAGGCATTTTGCCGCACACCATCAGCTCGGATATTTACTGTCGTAACCGCATCAATGGCCCGGTTTATTCGCTTGCCAACGTGATGTCGAAATTCCTCGCCATCGGCATGACGCTACCGCAGGTGATCGACTGTGTGACGGCAAATGCCGCTTGATGGCCTGAACCTGAAAAGCAAAGGCCGCCTTGAGCCAGGTCTGGACGCCGACTTGACCCTCTTTACGCTCAGGCGCCAGCCAACCGTGCTGGTGGACGCTGAAAACGACAGCTTACAGGCTGAAAAATTGCTGGTGCCGCTTGCCGCCATCCGTGCGGGTAAGGGCTATGTAACCGAACAAGGGAGTGCTGAACGTGACTTCGATTTATGAAAAATACAATCTGAAACAAGTGATTAATACATCAGGGCGCATGACCGCGCTCGGTGTTTCCACCCCGCGCCCGGAAGTGGTGCAGGCGGCAATGGATGGCATGAACCAGTACTTTGAGATGAAAGATCTGGTCAATAAAACCGGGGAGTACATTGCAAAACTGCTGGATGTGGAAGGGGCGACGGTCGTCTCCTGCGCCTCGGCGGGGATTGCCCAGTCGGTAGCGGCGGTACTGGTTCAGGACAGCGACTGGCTGCTGGAAAACCTGCATGTTACTCCGATCGAGAATAACGAAATTGTATTGCCGAAAGGGCACAACGTTAACTTTGGCGCGCCGGTTGGCACGATGGTGGCGCTGGGCGGCGGTAAGTTGGTCGAAGCCGGTTATGCCAACGAATGTTCCGCAGCGCAGCTTACGGCGGCGATCACTCCGCGCACGGCGGCGATCCTCTATATCAAATCTCACCACTGCGTGCAGAAAAGCATGCTCAGCGTAGAGCAGGCGGCGGTAGTCGCGCGCACGCACAATTTACCGTTGATTGTGGATGCGGCGGCAGAAGAGGATTTGCAGTGTTACTACCGCGTCGGCGCGGATCTGGTGATCTACAGCGGCGCGAAAGCGATTGAAGGGCCGACCAGCGGTCTGGTGATCGGTAAAACTCAGTACGTCGAGTGGGTGAAACGCCAGACGGCGGGCATTGGCCGCGCCATGAAAGTCGGCAAAGAGGGCATCCTCGGGCTGACCTGCGCCATCGAGCTCTACCTGAACGCGCAGAAAGAGAGCGGCGCGGAGATGGTCGAAAAAATGACGCCGTTCATTGGTGCGCTGAATGCGCTTAATGGCGTGAGCGCCCGCGTAGTGTGGGACAGCGCCGGACGCGATATCGCGCGAACGGAAATTAAATTCGATGAGGCCGTGACCGGCATTGCCACCGGCGATCTGGTGGAAGCCCTCAAACAGGGTGAGTACGCCATCTATTTCCGTGGCTACAAAGCTAACGAAGGCATTATTGAGGCGGATGTCCGCAGCGTAAATCAGGCGCAACTGGAGATTGTGGCACGCCGTATTCGCGACGTGATTAATCAGGAGAAAAAAGCATGAAACTGACCCCTAACTTTTACCGTGACCGCGTTTGTCTGAACGTTCTGGCGGGTTCCAAAGAGAACGCCCGTGAGATTTATGCGGCGGCGGAAGGCCATGTGCTGGTCGGCGTGCTCTCCAAAAATTACCCGGATGTCGACAGCGCGGTGGCGGATATGCGCGAATACGCGGCGCTTATCGACAATGCCCTCTCTGTTGGCCTGGGGGCTGGCGATCCGAATCAGTCGGCGATGGTGAGCGAAATCTCTCGTCAGGTGCAGCCGCAGCACGTTAATCAGGTCTTTACCGGCGTGGCGACCAGCCGCGCGCTGCTGGGGCAGAGTGAAACGGTCGTTAACGGTCTGGTCTCCCCGACGGGGACGCCGGGCAGGGTGAAAATTTCTACCGGCCCGCTGAGCAGCAAAACGCCGGACGGCATTGTTCCCGTTGAGACGGCGATTGCCCTGCTGAAAGACATGGGCGGCAGCTCGATTAAATACTTCCCAATGGGCGGCCTGAAATGCCGCGATGAGTACAAAGCGGTAGCGGAAGCCTGCGCCCGTCACGACTTCTGGCTGGAGCCGACTGGCGGTATCGATCTGGAAAACTTTGGCGAGATTTTGCAGATTGCGCTTGATGCTGGCGTCAGCAAAATCATTCCTCACATTTATAGTTCGATTATTGATAAGGTGAGTGGCAACACCCGTCCAGACGATGTGCGCCAGCTGTTGGCCATTACCCGGACGTGCGTAGGTTAATAGCAAGAGTGAGGTAAGTGACGTGCGATTCCCCAACCAACGTTTGGCACAGCTGTTTGATATGTTGCAAAACGAGACGCTGCCGCAGGATGAGCTGGCGCAGCGGTTGTCGGTTTCCACGCGCACCGTGCGGGCGGACATTACTGCGTTGAATGCGTTGCTGACGCAGTATGGCGCGCAGTTTGTTCTGAGCCGGGGCAACGGTTATCAGCTCCGAATTGACGATCCGGCCCGCTATCAAACCCTGCGGGAGCAGCAGCCGAGTACGCTGCGCATCCCGCGAACCAGCCAGGAACGGGTGCACTATCTGGTGGTTCGTTTCCTGACGTCCGCTTTTTCGCTCAAGCTGGAAGATCTGGCGGATGAGTGGTTCGTCAGTCGCGCGACGCTGCAAAACGATATGGCGGAAGTTCGCGAGTGGCTGCGCCGCTATCATCTGACGCTGGAAACCCGCCCGCGCCACGGCATGAAATTGTTCGGCAGCGAAATGGCGATCCGCGCGTGTCTGACCGATCTTCTGTGGACGCTGGCGCAGCAGGACCCGGCGAACCCGTTGATTGTGGAAGAAGCGCTTAACGCGGGCGTACCGGAGCAATTGCAGCCGATTTTGCAGGAAATATTTACCCGTTTTCGTATCCGTCTGACAGATGAAGGCGAGCTGTTTTTACGCCTGTATTGCGCCGTCGCGGTACGGCGCATCAGCGAAGGGTATCCGCTGTCGGAATTTACCACGGAAGAGGTGGAGGACAACGTCTGCTTCGCGGCGCGGGATATTGCGGCGGTGCTGCAACACCTGGCGGATAAACCGCTGTCGGCGTCTGAAGAGAACTGGCTGAAGGTACACATTGCCGCACGGCAGGTGCAGGAGATTGCTCCCAGCGCCATCAATGCCGATGACGATGAAGCGCTGGTTAACTATATCCTCCGTTTTATCAACACGCAGTACAACTATAACCTGTTGAATGACAAACAGTTACATGCCGACCTGCTCACCCACATCAAAAACGATGATCACGCGGGTGCGCTATCAGATCATGATCCCCCAATCCGCTACTGGAAAACATTAAGCAGCACTACCCTATGGCGTGGGATATGACGCTGGCGGCCGTGTCGGGTTGGGGAAAATACACGCCATACACCATCAGCGAAAACGAGATTGGTTTTCTGGTATTGCATATCGGCGTTGGGCTGGAGCGTAGTTACAACATCGGTTACCAACGGCAGCCTAAAATCCTGCTGGTATGTGACGCGGGAAATGCGATGGTACGCATGATCGAAGCGGTGCTGGCGCGGAAATATCCGCAGATTGAGATCGTGAGAACCCTGACTCTGCGTGACTATGAGCAGCGGGACAGCATTGCCGAAGATTTTGTCATCTCTACCGCGCGCGTCAGCGAAAAAGATAAGCCAGTGGTCATGATTGCGCCATTCCCTACCGACTACCAGCTGGAGCAGATCGGCAAGCTGGTGCTGGTGGACAGAACCCGCCCGTGGATGCTGAACAAATACTTCGACGCCGCTCACTTTCGCATTATCGACGGTGCAATGGATCAGCAGACGCTGTTTAAGACATTGTGCGATCAGCTGCAAAGCGAGGGTTTGTGGATGCGGAGTTTCTCGACTCGGTGGTTGAGCGTGAAGCCATTGTCAGCACAATGTTAGGCGACAGCATCGCCCTGCCGCACGCCCTGGGATTGCTGGCGAAGAAAACGGTGGTCTATACCGTGCTCGCGCCGCAGGGCATCGTCTGGGGAGATGAGACGGCGCACGTCATCTTTTTACTCGCCATCAGTAAAAGCGAGTACGAAGAAGCAATGGCGATCTACGATATTTTTGTCACTTTCCTGCGTGAGCGCGCCATGACGCGGCTCTGCGCCAGCCAGAATTTTGCCGAGTTCAAAGCGGTAGCGATGGAGTGCGTGAGCCGTTTTTGAGAGGCGTTTTCCAGAAATGAATGTTAATGCAAATGTAATGCTATAACGCATTACATTTGTTTATCCTGAAGCAGAGAAACGGCGTTAAAGAGTGCGATCAACGTAAATGATGGACGACCTGGTTACTGCTGCCGCGCCAGATCAGCATCGGGTCTTTAAGATCCTGTACGAATTTACCGTCGACCAGCACGTTAATCAGATCCACAACCTGCATTTGCGCGGCGGTGAGTTCATCCAGCTTATAACCCGTCCATACCCAGATGTCTTTGCCGGGGCACTCTTCGCGAATGCGTTGCACCAGTTTCAGAATGTCCGGTACGTTTTGGGGATGCAGCGGATCGCCGCCAGACAGTGAGATCCCCTGGCGTTTAATCCGCGCGTCGTTCAGATCGTTAATGATCTGGTCTTCCATCTCTTTCGTAAACGGTTTACCCGAATTGAGCCGCCAGGTGCTTTTGTTGTAACACCCGGGGCATTCATGCACGCACCCGGAAACAAACAGAGTACAGCGCGTGCCGGGGCCGTTGACGATGTCGACGGGGTAGTACTGGTGAAAGTTCATTGTTTCCTCGTTGCATTTGGCGCTGTAGCGGCGTTGGCCGCTCTCACTTACCCAGGTCACTTACTTATGTAAGCTCCCTGGGATTCGTTCGTTTGCCGCCTTGCTACAACACCAACTGCTTAGAGGAAACTCATGAAATTGGAACTATAGCCAGCGGTTGTAGGCCGGATAAGGTGTTTACACCGCCATCCGGCATTTACGTATTGCAAACGGAGGATTAACCGATCTGCCCATTGCCTAAATGCTTAACGCGGCGCTTCACTTCTTCCTGCTTACCGGCGTTAAACGGACGCGCATCCGGGCTGCCTAAATAACCGCATACGCGGCGGGTGACTGAAACACGCGCGGCGTCGTGGTTACCCGCATTTCGGGCAGGTAAACCCTTTGCTGGTGCACTCGAACTCGCCGGTAAAGCCGCACTCGTAACACTCATCGATTGGTGTGTTGGTTCCGTAATACGGCACATGCTGATAGCTGTAATCCCAGACGTCTTCCAGCGCTTTCAGGTGTGTGCTGAATGTTCGGGTATTCGCCGTAGCAAATGAAGCCAACCGCTCGCCAGCGGCGGATACGGCGCTTCGAAATCGATTTTATCGTACGGGTTCACCTTCTTCTCCACGTCGAGGTGGAAGCTGTTGGTGTAGTAGCCTTTATCGGTCACGCCCGGCACGAACGCCAAACTCAGCGGTATCCAGACGGCAGAAGCGGTCGCACAGGTTCTCGCTCGGCGTGCTGTACAGGCTGAAGCCATAGCCGGTTTCGTCTTTCCACTGGTCCACCGCCTGACGCAGGCGTTCGACAATGGCGATACCTTTAGCGCGCAGCGCTTCGCTGTCGTACAGATGTTTGTCGCCAAACAGCGCGTTGATGGTTTCGTGAATACCGATATAGCCCAGCGAAATGGACGCGCGGCCATTTTTGAAAAATCTCCGGAAACGTCATCGTCAGCTTTCAGGCGGACACCACAGGCGCCTTCCATATAAAGGATTGGCGCAACGCGGGCTTTCACGCCTTCCAGACGGGCGATACGGGTCATCAGCGCCTTACGCCGCCAGCACCAGGCGATCGTCCAGTAGCTTCCAGAACGTTGCTTCATTGCCACCGGCTTCCAGCGCGATACGCGGCAGGTTGAGGCTGATGACGCCCAGGTTGTTGCGGCCATCCGTGAACCTGTTCGCCGTTCTCATTTTCCCAGACGCCGAGGAAGCTGCGACAGCCCATTGGCGTTTTGAACGAACCGGTCACTTTCACCACCTGATCGTAGTTCAGGATGTCTGGATACATGCGTTTGCTTGCGCACTCCAGCGCCAGCTGTTTGATGTCGTAGTTCGGATCGCCAAACTTGTGGTTCAGACCGTCGCGAATCGCAAACACCAGTTTCGGGAACACGGCGGTTTTACGGTTCTTACCCAGACCTGCGATACGGTTACGCAGGATGGATTGCTGAATCAGGCGCGATTCCCAACTGGTGCCGAGGCCAAAACCAAAGGTGACGAACGGCGTCTGTCCGTTGGCGGTGTGCAGCGTATTCACTTCGTATTCCAGAGACTGGAAAGCGTCGTAGCACTCTTTCTCGGTACGGGCGTGCGCGTAGCCGTCAGCGTCCGGGATCTGCCACTCTTCGGCGGTCTTACGGTGTTTATTGAAGCTGGCGGTAACAAACGGCGCCAGCACTTCATCAATACGGTTGATGGTGGTGCCGCCATAAATATGGCTGGCGACCTGCGCGATGATTTGCGCGGTTACGGCCGTGGCGGTGGAGATGGATTTCGGCGGCTCGATTTCCGCATTCCCCATCTTAAAGCCCTGCGTCAGCATGCCTTTCAGATCGATCAGCATACAGTTGAACATCGGGAAGAACGGAGAATAGTCGAGATCGTGATAGTGAATGTCGCCGCGCTCGTGCGCCTGCACCACATCACGCGGCAGCAGATGCTGACGGGCGTAGTGTTTCGCCACGATACCGGCCAGCAGATCGCGCTGGGTCGGGATCACTTTACTGTCTTTGTTGGCGTTTTCGTTCAGCAGCGCGGAGTTGGTTTGCTCAACCAGACCACGAATTTCCTGGTTCAGACGGCCACGTTTTTCACGTTGAATATCACGGTCATGGCGGTATTCAATGTAAGCGCGAGCGAGTTGTTTGTACGGCCCGGACATCAGCTGGTTCTCAACGGCTGTCTGGATCTCGTTGATATCAACCTGGCTGCGCTCATTCATCTGGTTACTAACGACTTCTGCGACGGTGGCGCAGTAATCTGCGTCATCGACTCCCGCTGCTTTAGCTGCACGCAGAATGGCTTCCTTGATGCGCTCTGATTTAAACGGCACTTTACAGCCATCTCGTTTCATCACATGCGGTGTCATGATCACTCCATATTTATAAGAACAGGTTATCCACAGAGGCTGAGGAAGTCTGCGTGGGTTTATTCATCTCTCTATCCAACGACTTCCCGCAATCCCGACCCACGTTATCCACAACATCACCGTTATGGCGTCGTGTTGTGTTTGTAGCAATTGTAGTCGATTAATACAACATATTGGGTCGGGTTGCATTTTAAGTTCTATATGTAGTGATTTGCATCAAAGATGTTTACGATTTTATTGATTCAGAACAAAGTAAAAATTTAAGAGTACGAATGGCGGGCGCTTGCGCTTAATGTAAATTTTTGGACTTAAAAATTGCGTAAAAATTCAACAAAATTCGGGAGTTAAGCCAGGCGTTCGTCAAACCGGCGCGAAAAGAAACAACCGGTTTGACGCAGGAGGGGTTATTGCGCTGTTGCGTTCATCCAGTGAATACCCGCATTGATAAATGCAGCAACAGCGACGATCCCCAAAACCAGGGGGACAAGCCGGGTGTTTTTCACCGCAATGGCGGGGTCTGGCGAAACCGAAGGCGCATCTGGCGAGAGCAGCGCAAGCACCTCTTCGGCAGAGGAAGCGTTGATGAGTGATTCACGCACTTTATCGTCCACCAGAGACGAGGTTAGTCGGGTTAATAATTGCATATGCGTACTGCCTGCTTCTTCTGGGGGAATCGCCAGCAGAAACACCAGTTGAACCTCCTCGTCCCCCCTCAAGACCCGGCCACATGACGGGCTGGCGAAACAGGGCGACGCTAAATGCGGCCTGGACAACCGAGCCGCATTTCCCATGTGGGACAGCCAGCGACTCTCCCAACGCCGTGGGTCCTTCGCTTTCACGGCGCAGGACGCTATCAATAAACATCGCCTTGTCGTTGATCAGGCCCTGCCTGAACAGGGGCGGCGGACATCTCCCCGATCACCGCTTTCAGGAGTGCGGTGCGGCGGATCGATAAAAATCAGTTCAGAATGCGTAAGCGCGGACAACTCCATGTTATGCCTCCGGTTGCGTATCAGTGAGAATCCATACCGTTTGCCAGCCGGAAAGCTCGCAAGCGCCGTTGAATGCTGCGCCCGTCAGCAGATCTGTTCCTGTGACAGGCAGTGAAAGTGATTGTGGTATTCCTGTGACGTTCACGATGCAGTACAGCGTTTCGCCTTCTGTAGGATGTTGGCGAACGACGCCAAAGAGCGCGTCAGGCAATTCAGGAACGTGCTGCGAGGCGAACGGAGAAAATGCGGGATGCTGCTGACGTATATGCGCTAACTTTGCCAGAGACGAGTAGATTCGGGATTGTCTCGTTTCCGGCGAGAGCAACTGCTCATGGAGCGTGGCAGCGTCCAGTTTTTCCCGGTTAATGCGGCGATTTATGCCCGATTCGAGCAGCCCGGCGTTGTCATTTTCACTGCCGAAGAGGCTGTGATAATAGATTGCAGGCACGCCCCGCAGCATAAAGAGGATGGCGTGCGCGGCGGTGAATCTGGCGAGCTGGTCGTCGGGACTTTCCCCAGGCTCGCTCAATGCGCTCAGAAAGTTGATGTTAAGTTCATACGGCGACTGGCTGCCGTCAGGGTTGGTTTTCCATGAAATACGCCCCTGCTTGCGTTCTACCTCGCTTATCAGAAACTGCCGCTCTTCTGCGCAAAGGAGATTTTCCACGGGACGCAGCCCGATGCCGTCGTGGCTGGCGAGGAAATTAAAAAAGGTCGTCTTGTCGGGAAACGCATCCTGTTCCAGACGTTGCGCCCACTGGCGTAACCAGCGTGCGTTACCGCGTAAAAAGGCATGGAGCGTCAGCGGCGGCAAGGGGAACTGATACACCATGTGAGCTTCATCGCCGTTGCCGAAGTAGCTGATATTTTCCTGATGCGGGACGTTGGTTTCCGTAATCAACAGGCAGTCAGGCCAGGTCGCATCCAGAATGGCGCGCCAGAGTTTAACGATCAGATGCGTCTGCGGCAGGTGAATACAGGTGCTGTTTCGCTCTTTCCACAAAAAACCGATCGCATCGAGCCTGATTGCGCGCGCGCCGCGCGCTGCGTATTCCAGCAGGATGTCGATACTTTCCAGTAACACGTCAGGTTCACGGAAATTCAGATCGATCTGATCGGCGCTGAATGTCGTCCAGATATGTACGGTTTCCCCCGTTTTGCGCTTGAATGGCGTAAGCAGGGGAAGGGCGCGTGGACGCGTGACAAGATGATAGTCATCGTCAGGGTCGGCGCTAATAAAGTAGTGCTGATAACGCGGTTCGCCGTGTAAATAGCCCTGGAACCAGCGGCTTTGCTGAGAGACATGGTTAATCACGAAATCAAACATCAGATTAAAATCGCCTGCTAGCGCTGCAATGTCTGACCACTGGCCTAACTCTGGCGCAATGTGGCGATAATCTTTAACGCTGAAGCCATCATCAGATGTCCACGGGAACATGGGCAGCAGGTGAATGTCGCTGATGACGCCTTTAAGCCAGCGTGTCGAAAACTGATGCAGACAGGCAAGAGCGTTTGCGTCCCCGCTATGGATACTGTCGCCGTAAGCTATCATCCACACCCGGCTCTGATCCAAAGGCGCGGCGGTTTGCTCCCGTAGCTTCCAGCGTTGACAGAGTTGCTCGATTTTCGCCGCCAGCGCGTACCGATCCGCATGGGGGATAAAGCTGAGCTAACGTGTTTTTGATGAAGGTATGATGGGCGTTCTGGCTCATACTTTTTCGTTACGCTCCTGATGAGTAAAAAGAAAATCACACGTACTGCAAGGCAAAATGGTGGCGCAATCTGCGACAGGTTCTTCCAGATAATTGATCTGCGGAATATTTCTTAGCGAAGGCGGGAGCGGCACCGGGTGCTCTCCGGCATTGAAAATGCGAATGATTGTTCCGTCTACCGTATGGGCATGGGGTATTGCGGAAAGCATCAGCGGTTCGGGAAGCGTCAGCAGGCTGAATGTTTCCGGCAGCGAGCGCGAAACAAAATTGAGCGTAAAACGCTCCAGGCGGTTGTCCAGCGTGTTCAACGTCTGATTTTGCCAGGTGAATGGCTGGCGCGTCACGCGGGTTTCAAGATGCCTTAACGTCATAGGGTCGGCCCGATCGGCAAGCGCCAGCGTCAGGCTGAAATGCAGCGGTTTAAGCAGTTGCGCGTCGGGCGTGTTGACGACGGTATTATTAATGCCGGAAGCGCGTCCGGGTCGCCAGTCAAGATCGTCACGTCCCAGGACTCCCGTTGATTTAAACAACGTCAACGCTATCTGCGCCGTCCCGTTCTGGCATATCTGAAACTCTTTCATGCCCAGGCTATTGATGATGAGCGAGCGGTTGTTTTCCTCGATGGCGATAATGCCCTCGCTGGTTTCAATATCGATCGGCTTTTCCCGATAGTGCTGACGCCAGTCGGCAGGCGCATCGGCAACAGGACGCCGGATGACGGCAAAGGGCTGAGAGGCGATGGATTCCGTGGTGCGAATGTCGCTGTTGATGAGTAAGCGCAGGCGGTGATCGCAGACGGTGTTTTCCAGCGAAACGTCGATAAAAAGCTGAGCGTCATGCTGGCGAAGCTCGCAGACAAGGCGTACAGGGTAGGGCTGAATATCCTGCGCCGCTCGCGCCGCCAGCGAAGGGGGCAGCATCAGCGTGGCGCTTAGCGTCATCCGTTCAATGTGCGGGCCTTTCTCGCAGGCAATAAGCGTAAATGTGTGGCAGCGCTGCGGAACATCGCCCTCCAGCGGCGAAAAGTCATAGCTATCGCCCGCATCCGCACAGTCTTCAAAGGTCAGCAGGTCGGATATTACCCGGCCGTTGCGCTTATCATGAAGCGACAGCGAACCGGCATGCAGCACCAGCCGGTAATCGTTGTTTTCAATGGCGCTTTCAGCGCAGTTGCGCATTGCAGGCGCGGTGCGTGACGATTCCTGCACCTGAATGTGGGTATAACCCAGCGGCGGTAACGCTGGCGCGTCAATAGCGATCTGCCAGCGGTAATAAGGCGGAAGTTCGACCTCTTTTTCGCCTTGCACAGTAACCTGAACCGTGCGCCCGCCGGAGACCTGCGTGCGTTCGAGAACGCTGAACGGAAGAGGACGCGCATGATGGCTGAGTTCAATACCGGCCGTACGGCTATATAATGTGGCTTTGATAATGCCCGACCAGGCGGTGGCGCTGGGGGTTGATGACGAAAAGATCGCCCTCTTCACAACTGGCGGTCGCCAGTTCTTTTACGACCAGATTCCACAGGCTATGGCTAAGCTGTTCCGTTTGCTCAAGGCGATGGAGAATATCGCGATTGGTGGCATCGCTGTTACACCCGCCGATGGAGTCATGCGCATGATTACGCAGAAGGTTTTTCCATATCTGGTCAACCCATTGCACGTTGACTTCAATGCCCTGATAACGCGCCAGCGCAATGGTGGGTTCGAGCTTGCCTAACAGGAACTGTTCAACGTCATAATTCTTCTTTTTGATGTCGTAACGTACTGAACCGATTGTTTTATGAATGCGGGTATAGCGGGGAGATTTTAATTCCCCTTGCCAGCGATCATATCCTGATGCCTGTTGTCGAAGGCGGTCAATGTACGCTTCCAGAGAGGAGATCTGAAAACGATCGCCTTCAGGGGAACATACGCTGGCGATACGCAGTATCTCCGGCAGATGGGGATCAATATTGACCTGGTCGCCGCCGCAGGGCAGGAGCAGATCGTCCAGACCGGAGCGTTGGCGGATGTGGTTGACGATTGGGAATATTTTGTCGTGCAGATGCGCGTCGTCTGCACGAATATTTTTTGCCGCGCCATAGCCGAAGGGCATGGCGCAAGCGATAACCTGCGCGCCGGACGGCGCTTGCCAGATGAACTGGCTCTTTTCGACCTGCGTATCATGGTTGATGCCCCGCCAGAAAACGATGTTATCAAGGTTACACCCGCGAAGCAGAGTCGGGAGCTGGCTGTTATGGCCGAACGTATCGGGTAAATAGCCGACCATCATGGCATGGCCCAGTTTACGCGCGGAAAGTATCCCGTATTTCAGGTTGCGAATGATGGATTCACCATGAACATTATACGTATCCGTCTGGGTGTACCACGGGCCGATAAAAAGCCGTCTGTCGGCGACCAGCTGTTTTAGCCGCTCGCAGTATTGAGGATTGACGGCCAGGAAATCTTCCACGACAGCGGTTTGGCCGTCGAAGTGGTAACAGGTATACGCAGGGTTCTGTTCCAGGGTTCGGATCACATCCGCAAAATTCCAGGACGCGAGAATATTGCTATCCTGCAAGGTGAAATACCATTCCTGATCCCAGTGCGTATGGGCGATGACGTGAATGTTGCTCATTTCTACTTCCTGAATTATTTGGCGATCTTAGGGCTGGCGAAGAGCACGCCCAGCGCGCATACAAGAGAACCGGCAAACACGCTGATCAGATACCCTGTGACATTTGTCGCCAGCGGCCATCCCCAGATGGCAGGCAACGGCAGCGATTGCTTCACGCCGAGTGCGATAGCAATAAGCGCGCCGGACATCGCGCCGACCATAAAGACCGGAATCAGGCGTGGATTTTTCAGGATGAAAGGAATGGCGCCTTCTGAAATGCCAATGAATCCCAGCAGTAAAGACGTACCGCCGACGGTTTTTTCTTCGCTGCTAAACACGTTGGGCAGGCCAAAACGGTTATTCAGCAACGCCGCCAGGCCGACGCCGATAGATGGAATGACGATCGCCAGCTCTCTGGCGGTTAAATCGAAGGTTTCGCTGACGCCGTTAAGCCCAGCGCCACCGAACCAGCGGCTTTATTGATGGGGCCGCCGAGGTCGAAGGCCGTCCCTGCGGCGATCATCATGGCGTAAAAACCGCGACCGGTGTCGCCAGCGGAGGTGAAAAACTCGACCATCGCCTGGTTGATTGCGCCAAAGAAGGGGTTGATCAGGTACTGCATAACGATGACGAGCGTAATGCCGGTACACAGCGGCACGATAAGCATCGTTTTAATGGTGGTAAGTTGGGCGCGAACGTTAATGGTATTGTTGAGCCACTGCACCAGATGACCGACAAAAAAGCCGATGGCGATGGCACCGAAGAAGCCTGAGGGCATAAAACCGTCGAGATCAAAAAAGCGTTTATAGACCTCGTCGGACATAATGCCGCCGATAAGTCCGGGGATCAGCGCAGGTTTACCGGCAATAGAGAACGCGAGGTACATGGCAAAAACCGGGTACATGAACTTGATCACCATAAAGCCCAGTTTATCCAGCACCTCGAACGGCGTACCGGCAATTGGAATAAACTGCCCGGTTATTTTGGCGACCGCCATCAGTAATCCACCGAGGACGACGACCGGGAGCATATAGCTGATCGCCGCCATAATATGGCCGATGAAGGTCTGCCAGGCGGAGCGAGCCTCTTCCTGTTCTTCACACGCGGCCGTTACGGTTTTATCCATCGCCAGCGCCTGACGCAGGTAACGATCGGTGTTTTTGATCAGTTCCTGAGTGCGTATTTTGAGATGAGGAACGTTATCGAATCGTTCAGCGTCCTGGATGGGAACATCGATTGCCAGAATGACGGCATCTGCGCTGGCAATATCTTGTCGGGAAAGCTTGTTTTTGACGCCATCGCTTCCTTGTGTTTCCACTTTGACGATGACGTTATTTTCTTCTCCCCACGCTGCAATTTTGTTGGCAGCCATAAAGGTATGAGCGATGCCGGTCGGGCATGCCGTTATCGCGACGACTTTTTGCCTTGTCATTGTAAAACCCCTAACAATAGAATTGCAGAAATTATAAAGAGAAATAAAAAAGGCAATAAAAGGTTTGATGGTACTAATTGCGTATCACCATACCTGTTGAATAGAGTGTGATTCGCATTCCAGTGTTATAAATACGATATTGATAGAATATATTATATTCGTAGGTTAAGGGTGGGTTTTATGAATTCCTTTCAGGGTAGTGAAAGATTAATATTTGAGTATATTCAGTGTCATGCTCATGAAATATCGGGTATTTCAGCTAAGGTGATTGCGAGCGAAACATTCACCACTACAACATCCGTTAATCGGGTGTGTAAAAAAATGGGATACCGGAGCTATACCGAGCTACGGTATCAGTTTTCTCGCGACAGGTTAATAGCCGAACCCGTAAGATATGTTGTTGGTGATGAAAAAGAAGAGACCATTACACAACTGTGCAACATACTGGTTAATTCCAGCCATATCTTCTTATATGCGCGCGGCGCGTCATTGACCAGCCTGAATTATTTGTCGCGTTTTTTGTCGCTGGCGAGCTTACCGCACCTCATTCTCAATGATGTTCATCAGCTGACGCGTGTCTCTAAAGGTACGCTGGTGTTGATCAGCAAATCGGGTGAAACGGCGTCGTTAGTCGAAATGGCGCGAAACGCGTTACGTAAGGGATTAAAAATCATTGCGATTACAAAACGAGAATCCACGTTAGCGACGATTTCAACATTATGCTGGCCTCTGGATATTGATATTGACGCAATCTCGTTATATCAACGAGAAGGCCAGCTGGAACTGCTGACGGTAGTAGACCGCATCGGATGTTATCTGCTGCAATACGATGCGGCATAGCGCGTTAAAGCTGTTTTACGATACCAAGACGTACGGCGTAATCATTTTCATGATGACCGTCGTCATTGATATAGGTTTTATCAAGAGAGACCAGCTCGACGTACGGCGTCCAGCCATCGTCCAGTTTGTAGTTGAACGCGAGGGTATGTTCCCAGTAAGTATCGTCGCCCGTCCCCTGATCGACGCCATCCTGATAGCGGAAACGGGGGTTATAAGACATGCCAAAGTTACCAATATTGTAGGCAAACCATATATCGAACTGATGAGATTCACGACGTGTATAACCGCTGCCGTCTAACTCTCTGTCGCTGTGCGCATCGTTCACCGTGTTGTAACGATAACGGGCGGAAAGGTTAAGGCCATTATCGAAGGATTTCCAGCCCTGAATAAAAGGGCGATAATGGGTATTACTGGACGTAAATACGGTGACCATCCCCGGTGCGACCGAGTAACCGTCACCTAAATCAAAGCGCCAGCGAGTTTCTATTTCCTGGGCCGCTTCGGTCACGCCTTTATCATCGGAACTGTAGCGATCGGTATCGCCAAAAAACGTATCGTTATGGTTTTGCGCAGCTTCAACGGAGAAATAAAAACCATTGTCGGCCTGGTGCATGACTTTAATTCGGGAATCATTAGCTTCTGAATTGGTATTATGACCAAAACGCAAATCAACAGAGGTATTACCGCACCATCCCTGGCTGCTAATGAGTAAAGCTGAAAGTAAACTTAACTTAATAAGAGGTTTATTCATGATATCCTGCCGGTTATATGATAAGTGTCAGTGGCAGGTCTATTTTTGTTTTATTCTTTAGCGCGTGTAAATTTTATGATGGTACATTCTAAGTATCACTATACGCGGCATTTTTTTACGTTGTCAGAAAGACGGAGAAAATATCTGTGGGCTGAATAATCCGGGATACAGACAGGTCTGTCCGTATCCCGTTGTGATTACTTTTGCAACCACCAGACGGCCTCAAACGGGCGTAACGTCATGGCGGCAGGGCGGGTGGCAACCTCGTCGTAGTTGTGCATCAGCGCCTGCCAGTTTCCTTCGTGATGCTCTGGCAACCAGGCCTGACAGGCGTTGCTCAGGTTGGCGACCACCAGTAACCGCTGCCCCTGCCATTCGCGGCGATAGCACCATACATGCGGGCTGTCCGGCAGCAGATCCTGATAATTCCCCCAGGTTAAGACCGGCTCTGTTTTGCGCAAGGCAATCAGTCTTTGATAGGTGTAGAACACCGAGTCTTCATCATTTAGCGCCGCCGCCACGTTGATGTCCGCATAGTTATCGCAGAGGTTGATCCACGGCTCGCCTTGCGTAAACCCTGCATTCGCGCTGCTATCCCACTGCATGGGCGTGCGGCTGTTATCGCGGGATTTGCTGGCAAGAATAGCCAGTAAATCATTGGCTTCCCGGCCCTGGGCGCGCAGCCAGGCAAACATGTTGTGGCTTTCCACGTCACGGTAATCGGTGATGTGGGAGAAATGCGGGTTTGTCATGCCAATTTCTTCGCCCTGGTAGATATAGGGCGTACCCTGCATACCGTGCAGCACCATCGCCAGCATCTTCGCCGCCGGAACCCGCAGTTCGCCTTCGTCGCCAAAGCGCGACACGATACGCGGCTGATCGTGGTTACACCAGAACAGGGCATTCCAGGCAACGTTATGCATCCCCTGCTGCCAGTGGCAAAACAGCGCTTTTAGCGCCACGTAATCCGGCTTTGCCAGCGTCCATTTCTCGCCGCCGGGATAATCGACTTTCAGATGATGGAAGTTAAAGGTCATCGACAGCTCGCTGCCATCGAGAGCGGCATACCGCTGACAGTTTTCCAGAGTGGTGGATGACATTTCGCCCACCGTCATCAGGTTACGCGGAGTAAAAACGTCGCGGTTCATCTCGTGCAAAAACTCATGCGCGCGCGGCCCGTCGGTGTAAAAGCGGCGACCATCACCGTCCAGATCGTTCGGGAAACGCTGATCTTTGGAGATGAGGTTCACGACATCTAGGCGCAGCCCGTCCACGCCGCGATCGGCCCAGAATTCACACACTTTTTTCAGCTCAGCGCGTACCGCCGGATTTTCCCAGTTCAGGTCGGCCTGCTCCGGGGCGAAAAGGTGCAGGTAATACTGTTCGCTCTGGGCATGCCAGCGCCAGGCGCTGCCGCCAAATTTGGAGCGCCAGTTATTGGGCGGCGCATCCGGCGTACCGTCGCGCCAGATATAAAACTCCCGGTGCGGACTCTCTTTATTCAGCGCGTTATGGAACCAGGCATGCTGCGTGGAGGTGTGGTTAAACACCATATCCAGAATAATGCGGATGCCGCGCGCTTTGGCCTGCGCCGCCAGTTCGTCAAAATCATCCAGCGTGCCGTAGGCCGGGTCGATGGCGGTGTAGTTCGCGACGTCGTAGCCGTTATCAATCTGCGGTGAAACATAGAATGGCGTCAGCCAGATAGCATCCACCCCCAGTTTTTGCAGGTAATCAAGACGCTGCGTAACGCCGCGTAAATCGCCGGTTCCGCTGCCGGTCGTGTCCTGAAAACTTTTGGGATAGATCTGGTAAATAACGCCGTTTTGCCACCAGTGGGGAAGGGTATTCATGCTTGTAACCTACATATGCGATGGGGCGCAACTGCGCCCCGAAGAAGAATCAGACAATCTGCAACGTGCCCTGACGGTACTTACGCTGATAGATAACGGAAGTCAGCACGATTGGGATGACGACCGCGATCGCCATCGCCATGCTAAACACCTGCCAGTAGCTCGGCTGGATAGAAAGGATGCCCGGCAAGCCACCGACGCCGATCCCGTTCGCCATAACGCCGTTCAGGCCGCATAACAACCCGGCGAGGCCAGAGCCGATCATGGCGCACAGCATCGGGAAGCGGTATTTCAGGTTGATGCCGTACATCGCCGGTTCGGTCACGCCGAGGTAGGCGGAGATGGCGGCCGGAACGGAAATTTCGCGTTCGTTGTGCTTACGGCTGGAGATAATAATGCCCACCACAGCGGAAGCCTGGGCGATATTCGATAGCGCAATCAACGGCCATACCGGCGTACCACCCATGCTCTGAATCATCTGCATATCGATAGCCAGCGTAGTCTGATGTACGCCGGTAATGACCAACGGGGCGTACAGGAAGCCGAACAGCGCCGCACCGACAGGGGCGAAACTCCCGGTCATCAGATGGCGCACCGCAAAGGCCACACCATCGCCAATCATGCGACCAAACGGGCCGATAAAGGCGTGTGCGAGAAAGACCGCGAGGATCAACGAGCATACCGGCACCACCACCAGATAGAGGTAATCCGGCACGATGCGCTTCATGCGCGTTTCAATAAAGCCGAGCGCCAGACCCGCCAGCAATGCCGGGATGACCTGCGCCTGATAGCCGACTTTCGCAATGCTGAACATGCCGAAGTCCCACACTTCAGGAGCCTGCTGGCCCAGCAGATAGGCGTTCATCAACTGCGGCGACACCAGTGTTACGCCGAGTATGATACCGAGGATCGGCGTGCCGCCCATTTTCTTCACCGCAGACCAGCAGATCCCGACCGGCAGGTAGAAGAAGATCGCTTCGCCGATCAACCACCAGGAAGTCGTAGATCGTTTTCAGCGCGGGATGCATCTGCGCCAGCGTCTGGCCGTTGCTCATCGGCAGATCGCCGATCACGTTGCGAAAACCTAAGATCAGACCGCCGCTGATCAGCGCAGGCAGCAGCGGGAAGAAGATCTCAGCGAAGTGGGAGATCAACTGCTCGTGCCATTTCATATTCTGCCGCGCGGCTTTTTTAGCCTGCTCTTTGTCGGCGTGCGCCTGACCGGTGGTTGCCAGCAGCGCGTTGTAGTAGTCGCCAACGTCAGTGCCAATCACCACCTGGAACTGCCCGGCGTTGGTGAAGCAGCCTTTAACCATCGGTAATTGTTCAATTTCTTTCGGTCTGGCATTTGCTGGCTGGTTCAGCACAAAGCGCAGGCGAGTAATGCAGTGGCTCACCGTGGCGATATTGTCTCGCCCGCCGACCAGTTCAATCAGCTGGTCTATATCAGCTTGTTTTACTTTGCTCATCATAAAGCCCCGTGGCAGATGAAATGTGTCCCTGTAAGCCGGATGATAAGACGCTTTAGCGTCGCCATCCGGCAGCTCTTACGTTGTTGGCGCAAGAGTATATCTTCGGTGAATATTAAAAAATGGGAACGTTCCCGAAACGCAGCGAAGATCACAAATTACCGTTCAGAAAAGAATCAGGAGAGGGTAGACGGAATGACGATCTGGCGGGGATCGCTGCGGCCGTTGATTTGCTCGATCAGCTGTAAGGCCGCTTGTTTCCCGGCTTCAGCGTAACCGGGATCAACCGTGATAATCTCCGGGTGGAGAAATTTCATCAGCGGCGTGTTCCCGACGCTCGCCAGTTGCAGAGAATCGATACGCTGTTCCTGCAAATATTTACTGGCGCCCAGCGCCAGCGTATCGGTCGCGCAGACCAGCGCGCTGGTGTCTGGCGTAATGACATCCGCAGCGTGCTCATAGCCTTGTTTCATCGCCAGGCCAGGCAGAGCGGCGACAGGGTGCAGTTTATTTTTTTTGCAGAAACTCAGATAGGCTTCGTGACGGCGCTTACCGGTCGTGACGTCGCTGTGAGGCACGCCGAGAAAGCTGATCGCCCGATGTCCCTGGTCATACAGACGCTGCATTAAGGTATGGATAGCGCCTTCGTCGTCATAGCACACCGACGCAAAACCGCTGGCGTCCCTTGCCAGCAGCACCAGCGAGGCCTGCCAGGGCGCAAGCATCTCCTCGCAAATACCGGTAAAACCGAACAGCACCACGCCGTCAATATTACGCCGTCTGAGCATCCCCAGGTGTTCTTCTACCAGTTCTGGCGAGAACTGACTCTCCATCATGATGGGATCGTAACCCTGCTCGTAAAATGCGGGCAGCATGGTCTGGACGGCGAGGTTTTCTGACAGGGAATCCAGACGGGTAACAATAATGGCGACCACTTTATCACTTTGCCCGCGCATGGCGCGTGCGGAACGGGAAGGGGAAAAACCATGTTGATTCATTACGGCTTCCACACGTTCACGAGTCCGTTCACTTACCCCGCTTTCGTTGTTGAGCACGCGGGAAACGGTGGATTTCCCTACGCCGCTTAAGCGGGCAATGTCTTTAATGGTCAGCCGATTCTGCATCCTGTTTTCCCGTGGTGCGCATCAAGTTGTGTCAAAAAGAGTAACTTTACTCAAGCCAGGGGCAATGGGTAAAGTCTGGTTTATACGCTTCATCCTTCAAGCTAAATGTTTTTGTGTATACGTTTGGTTTAATTACACGGCGGTATCATACCGCCATAATTGCCACAAACCTTATGGTTTTCTGCGTATAATGCGCGGCGCCAATCATTCACTTACCGGAGGCTGCATGGATCCCGAACCCACCCCTCTCCCGCGATGGAGAAATAGCCCTTTCCGGTAAGCCTGTTTTTCACTGTCTTACCGGATACGTAAGGCAGTGACGTTCCCGACGTCCCTGTTATCGCTTTAAATTATCGTCAGGTAAGGTTTTGCCGCGCCTGAGAGATGTTTCTGCGCCACTTTTTCGGCGCGGAGGGACTGCTTATGCTGAAAAATATCACCCGCGAGCTGTTTGCCCGCCTTAACCGTCATTTACCTCATCGTCTGGTGCATCGCGACCCCTTGCCCAGTGCGCAGAGCGTTGCGAATACTCCGATTCCCCCGTCATTGAGCGATCGCTGCCTGAAAATGGCGGTGATGGAAGAGGCGGCGCTCTGGCGCGCATTCGATGCGCATCCTGAGGGGCTGAATGTCGCAGAAGTGGAGGATGCGCGCGAGAAATACGGTGAAAATCAGCTGCCCACACAGAAGCCGACTCCGTGGTGGAGACACCTGTGGGTCTGCTATCGCAACCCTTTCAATATTTTGCTGACTATTCTCGGCGTCATCTCCTATGCCACGGAAGATCTGTTTGCCGCAGGCGTTATTGCGCTGATGGTCGGGATTTCGACGCTGCTGAATTTTGTGCAGGAAGCGCGTTCGACCAAAGCGGCAGATGCGTTGAAGGCGATGGTCAGCAATACCGCTACGGTGCTGCGCGTTATCAATGAGAAAGGCGAGAACAGCTGGGTTGAGCTGCCCATCGACCAACTGGTGCCGGGCGATATTATCAAGCTGGCGGCGGGCGATATGATCCCGGCGGATTTACGCGTTATTCAGGCGCGCGATCTGTTTGTCGCGCAGGCTTCGCTCACGGGCGAATCTCTGCCGGTAGAAAAAGTGGCGACAACCCGCGACCCTAAGCAAAGCAATCCGCTGGAATGCGACACGCTGTGCTTTATGGGCACCAACGTGGTGAGCGGAACGGCGCAGGCGATTGTCATTGCAACGGGCGGCGAGACCTGGTTTGGTCAACTGGCTGGCCGCGTGAGCGAGCAGGAAAGCGAGCAAAATGCGTTTCAGAAAGGCATCAGCCGCGTCAGTATGCTGTTGATCCGCTTTATGCTGGTCATGGCGCCTATCGTGTTGATCATTAACGGCTATACCAAAGGCGACTGGTGGGAAGCGGCGCTGTTTGCGCTCTCGGTCGCGGTAGGCCTGACGCCGGAAATGCTGCCGATGATTGTCACCTCCACGCTGGCGCGCGGGGCGGTGAAACTGTCGAAGCAAAAAGTCATTGTTAAGCACCTGGACGCCATTCAGAACTTCGGCGCGATGGATATTCTCTGCACCGACAAAACCGGCACGCTGACTCAGGATAAAATTGTGCTGGAGAACCATACGGATGTCTCCGGCAAGCCCAGCGAACGCGTGCTGCATTCCGCCTGGCTGAACAGCCACTACCAGACCGGGTTGAAAAATCTGCTGGATACCGCAGTGCTGGAAGGCGTGGATGAAGAGTCTGCGCGTCAGCTCTCCGGGCGCTGGCAGAAAATCGATGAGATCCCGTTTGATTTTGAGCGTCGCCGGATGTCCGTAGTGGTGGCGGAAGAAGCCGATGTGCATCAACTGGTGTGCAAAGGCGCGTTGCAGGAGATCCTCAGCGTCTGCACCCAGGTGCGTCACAATGGCGACATTGTGCCGATGGATGACAACATGCTGCGCCGGGTGAAGCGCGTAACGGATACGCTGAACCGCCAGGGGCTGCGCGTGGTGGCCGTTGCCACGAAGTATCTGCCTGCGCGAGAAGGGGATTATCAACGCATTGATGAGTCTGACCTGATCCTCGAAGGCTACATTGCGTTTCTCGACCCGCCGAAAGAGACGACCGCTCCGGCGCTGAAGGCGCTGAAAGAGAGCGGCATCACCGTGAAGATCCTCACTGGCGACAGCGAACTGGTGGCGGCGAAAGTATGCCATGAAGTCGGGCTTGATGCGGGCGATGTGGTGACTGGCAGTGATATCGAAGGGCTGAGCGATGATGAACTGGCGGAACTTGCCGCGCGCACCACGCTGTTTGCCCGCCTGACGCCGATGCACAAAGAGCGCATCGTCACGTTGCTGAAACGCGAAGGGCATGTGGTTGGCTTTATGGGCGATGGCATCAATGATGCTCCGGCATTGCGTGCGGCGGATATCGGCATTTCCGTTGATGGCGCCGTGGATATTGCCCGCGAAGCTGCGGATATTATCCTGTTGGAAAAGAGCCTGATGGTGCTGGAAGAGGGCGTTATCGAAGGGCGTCGCACGTTCTCCAACATGCTGAAATACATCAAAATGACTGCGAGTTCTAACTTTGGTAACGTCTTTAGCGTGCTGGTGGCGAGCGCATTCTTGCCCTTCCTGCCAATGCTGCCGCTGCACTTACTGATTCAGAACCTGCTGTACGATGTATCCCAGGTGGCGATCCCGTTTGATAACGTGGATGACGAGCAGATCCAGAAGCCGCAACGCTGGAATCCCGCCGATCTGGGGCGTTTTATGATCTTCTTCGGGCCAATCAGTTCGATTTTCGACATCCTGACCTTCTGCCTGATGTGGTGGGTATTCCACGCGAATGTGCCGGAAGCGCAAACCCTGTTCCAGTCGGGTTGGTTTGTCGTCGGGCTGTTATCGCAAACATTGATTGTGCATATGATTCGCACGCGCCGCGTACCGTTTATTCAGAGCCGCGCCGCATGGCCGCTGATGCTGATGACGCTGGTGGTGATGGTGGTGGGTATCGCGCTGCCGTTCTCGCCGTTGGCGGGCTATCTGCAATTACAGGCGCTGCCGCTGAGCTACTTCCCGTGGCTGATCGCTATTCTCGCGGGTTATATGACATTGACACAATTAGTGAAAGGTTTTTATAGCCGTCGTTACGGCTGGCAATAATCCAGAATAATGGCTGCTGCGGCAGCCATTACGCTTTTCTGTACTCCGTAAATATATCCTCACGAAAGTTCCTGTTTTATTTTTTTTGAAATACTAAAGAGTGTGACGGATCACAATTTTACTCCTCTTTCAGACATCTTTTTATCAGGAAAAAGACCTTCATTGCAAAAATGAAACAGCGTGCTAAAAATATTTCCATTCAGTCATATTTTATGAACATAATTATCGTAATACTTTCTTACATGCGTTGGCCTGCGCAGGCTACGCTGTAAAAGGTCATATATAACTGTAAGTTAAGCCCGGCACTCTTTTATCCTGTCAGTTAGCGCTATTCATGGCATTTTTTAAACTGCCAGCGAACCCTATAAAGATCGCCAGGATTTGATTAAACGGATTCAGGATATGAAGTAATACCTCTGGCGGGGTAAGGACTTTATCCGCCTGAACCTAAAGATTAATTCAAGGGGACGACCATGGGTGAATTTTATTCGTCGGTAATGGATTTGTTTTACCGAATCTCAATGTGGGTTGCCGGATTGGCGCTGTTGATTATGGTGGCCGTTATTCCCGTCGGGATATTTGCGCGCTATGTGATGAACAGCGCGCTGTCATGGCCGGAACCGGTCGCCATTCTTTGCATGGTGACATTCACCTTTGTTGGCGCAGCGGTGAGCTATCGCGCGGGTTCCCATATCGCTGTCAGCATGGTGACCGACCGCCTGAGCGAGGGCGCGCAGCGAATCTGTTTCATCGTGGCGGATCTGATGCTGATGGCCGTCAGCCTGTTTATCCTCTGGTACGGCTCCCTGCTGTGCTATGACCTGTGGGAACAGCCGGTGGCAGAATTTCCTCTGTTATCAGCGGGTGAGAACTACCTGCCGTTGCCTGTCGGCTCGGCCATCACGCTGCTTTTCATTATCGAGAAAATTTTCCGTGGTTCGCAGTATCAACGTCCTGTCGTCATGCTGGGCTCAACCCATTAATGCGCGACCCCATTTCATAAAGGAAAGCAGATGGATGCATTTATTCTCGTCTTTACGCTCGGCATTATGCTGGCGATTGGGGTGCCGGTAGCATACGCGGTGGGCATTAGCGCGATCATTGGCGCCTGGTATATCGACATTCCCCTGGAAGCGGTCATGATCCAGCTCACCAGCGGCGTGAACAAATTTTCGCTGCTGGCGATCCCATTTTTTATTCTGGCGGGGGCGATTATGGCGGAGGGCGGTATTGCGCGTCGCCTGGTGAACTTCGCCTACATCTTTGTCGGCTTTATACGCGGCGGGCTGTCGCTGGTGAACATTGTGGCGTCTACCTTTTTTGGCGCGATTTCCGGCTCGTCCGTCGCGGATACGGCGTCTATCGGCTCGGTGATGATCCCGGAGATGGATAAAAAAGGCTATCCGCGTGACTTCGCGGCGGCGGTCACCGCTAGCGGCTCCGTACAGGCGATCCTGACGCCGCCCAGCCACAACTCGGTGATTTATTCGCTGGCGACGGGCGGTACGGTGTCGATTGCCGCGCTGTTTATCGCCGGCATTCTGCCGGGGCTGCTGTTAAGTTTTACCCTGATGGTGATGTGCGTCGGTTTTGCCCCATAAGCGCGGTTATCCGAAAGGCGAGCGGGTGCCGTTTCGCCAGGCGTTGAAGATTTTTGTCGATACGCTGTGGGGGCTGATGACGGTTGTCATCATCATGGGCGGGATCCTCTCTGGCATCTTCACCGCGACGGAATCGGCGGCGATCGCCTGTCTGTGGGCCTTCTTCGTCACTATGTTTATCTACCGCGACTACAAATGGTCTGAACTGCCGAAGCTGATGTACCGCACGGTAAAAACGGTCACCATTGTGATGATCCTGATCGGGTTCGCCGCCGCATTCGGCGCCATCATGACCTACATGCAGCTGCCGATGCGCATTACCGAGGCGTTCACCAGTATTTCAGATAACAAATACGTCATCCTGATGTGCATTAACATTATGCTGCTGCTGATCGGGACACTGATGGACATGGCGCCGCTGATCCTGATCCTGACGCCTGTTCTGCTGCCGGTCACTACGGCATTGGGTATTGATCCGGTGCATTTCGGCATGATCATGCTGGTGAATCTTGGGATCGGCCTGATTACGCCGCCGGTGGGATCGGTGCTGTTTGTTGCCAGTGCGGTGAGTAAGCAGAAAATAGAGCAGGTGGTGAAGGCGATGCTGCCGTTCTACGCGGTACTCTTCCTGGTGTTGATGTTAGTGACCTATATTCCGGCGATCTCGCTGTTCCTGCCGAAACTGTTTGGGGTGATGTGATAAATGCCCGGTGGCGCTGGCGCTTACCGGGCCTACAAATGGCACTGCCGTAGGCCGGATAAGGCGAAGCCGCCATCCGGCGCAGACATATTTTTAAGGAGACTTAGCGGCGAACAGCGATCGCTTCGATCTCGATTTTTACGTCTTTCGGCAGACGCGCAACTTCAACGCATGAACGTGCCGGGAAGGTCGCATTATGCTCGGTGAAGAATGCTTCATAGGTCGCATTCACGGTCGCGAAGTCGTTCAGGTCTTTAACGAACACGGTTGTTTTCACGATGTCGCCCACTTTCAGGCCTGCGGCTTCGACGATAGCTTTTACGTTTTCCAGCGACTGGCGCGCCTGAGCGGACACGTCATCCGGTACGCTGCCAGTTTTTGGATCAACCGGGATCTGACCGGAAGTGATGATCATGCTGCCCAGGTCAACGCCCTGAACGTATGGGCCGATAGCTGCGGGTGCATTTTCCGTCGCGATAGTTTTGCTCATGATTTCTCCTGAATTACAGCGGTAAATTAGGTACAGGTCATTATAGGGAGCCGGATACCCATTACCAACCTCAATTAGTTGGCCAGCACCACATAATGCGAAAACTCTTTTTCGCAGTATTTACATTTGAGCGCAATGTCATCTGTGCGTTTTTTCACTGCAAAACTGGATGAAACCGGCTCAGCATGACTGATGCAGTTGCTGTTCGGGCAGACCAGCACGTTGTCGATGCGATCCGGCAGGCTCGGGCGCGATTTGCCCACCACATCATAGTTGTCGATGCGGTTTACCGTTGCCTGCGGCGCGTACAGGGAGAGCTGGTTAACCTGTTCTTCGGTCAGGAAGGTGTTCTCGATTTTAATCAGGTCCTTACGCCCCATCTCGCCGGACGGCAGGTTAAGGCCGATGGTGATGCGCTGCTCGGTCTCGGTCAGTTTGAACAGCGTCAGTAACTTAAAGCCAACCTGCGCGGGAATGTGGTCGATTACGGTGCCACGTTTGATCGCTTCAACCTGTAGTTTATTGTCGTGTGTCATCTCTTTTCCCCTTACAGTGCCAGATCGCTATTCAGAACCAGTGCCAGTAACGCCTGGCGAGCGAAAATACCGTTTCCTGCCTGCTGGAAGTACCAGGCGTGCGGCGTTTTATCTACGTCGGTGGTGATCTCATCAATACGCGGCAGCGGATGCAGAACCTTCATGTTTTCACGCGCGCCGTTCAGGTCGCTGGCGCGCAGGACAAACTGCGCTTTGACGTTGGCGTATTCGGACGGGTCCAGACGCTCTTTCTGCACGCGGGTCATATACAGAATATCCACTTCCGCCATCACCTCTTCGATGGCGCTGTGCAGACTCCAGGCAATGCCTTTCTCATCCAGCATATCCAGAATGTATTGCGGCATCGCCAGCGCGTCCGGCGCGATAAAGTAGAAGCGGTTGCCGTCAAACTTCGCCAGCGCCTGCGTCAGTGAGTGTACGGTTCGGCCATATTTCAGGTCGCCGACCATGGCGATGTTCAGATTGTCCAGGCGGCCCTGGGTCTCCTGAATGGTAAACAGATCCAGCAGCGTCTGGGTCGGATGCTGGTTTGCGCCGTCGCCGGCGTTCAGTACCGGCACGTTGCCGGAGAACTCGGTCGCCAGACGCGCAGCGCCTTCCTGTGGGTGACGCATCACAATCGCGTCCACATAAGTGCTGATAACGGAGATGGTATCCGCCAGCGTCTCGCCTTTTTTGCCCAGCGACGTGTTAGCGCTGTCGGAAAAGCCCACCACGCTGGCGCCGAGGCGGTGCATCGAGGTTTCAAACGACAGGCGGGTGCGTGTGGATGCCTCGAAGAAGCAGCTGGCGATCACTTTATGCTTCAGCAGCTCCGGCTGTGGATTGGCTTTTAATTTCGCCGCCGTCGCCAGAACCAGATTGAGGTCATCGCGGCTGAGGTCGTTTATGGAAATGATGTGTTTTTGGTATAGCGGGTTAGCCATGTTTATCTCCTGACGCCTGGGCAAAAAAAAAGCCCCTCAATGAGGGGCCTGGAATAGGTGAGCAACGGGAAGAAAAACGGCAGTCCAGCGTCTGTTTTCAGACGCGGTAAGACAGAATGTCGTACACACTGAACCATACTTCCTCCCGGCAAATTGTCCGCGATTATACTCAGCTATGTTATGGGATCAAGCGATTAATGCACATTTTATTCATCGCAAACGGTTCTCATGAATAAGAATTCATTTTTAATAAATAATTAATTTGCTTGTGAACAAGCCCGGTGCGCTGTACGACCCGTGGTGCGACCCAGACGATACTGCTGCCCGCAATCACACCTAAAATTTCCGGCAGGGCGTGATAATCCAGGATTCTGGCAACGGCGCGGCCATAACCGGCCACCGTGTGGATAAGGATAAATTCGCTATTGTGTTCCACGCTGACCACCATCTCGGATATCGATCGCGCAGCGTCAGGAGCGGGGCGCAATTGCGGATTTACGGAATAAATTTTTTGTCCCTTTGTATTTCTTATTTTTATGACGCCGAGCAGTTTCAACAGACGTGAAACAGTCGACTGGCTGATGCCTTCGAAGCCGTGGTTTTGCAGATCGCGACGTATTTCCTCCTGGGATAAGTAACTTTTTTCTGTAATCAGGCGCTGACATACCGCCAGTTGCTGCTGTTCTTTGGCGGAGCAATCATTGTATTCCTTCATATATGCACCTTGCTTTGTCATTGATATCAATGGACTAGCGAAATTCATCCTGTTTGTCACATTGATAACGAATCAACCGGTCGGTTTTGCAGGAAAGTGAGAAGCCAGTCAAAAAAGAAAACGTATTGGCTGCGTTCGTTTGCCGGATGGCGGCGCTACAGCGCCTTATCCGGCCTACGAAATTCGTAACCTGTAGGCCGGATAAGCGAAGCGCCATCCGGCGGGAGTTACAGCATTGCGCCAACGCTCAAAACAGCCATATTCAGTAGCGTCAGGATCAGCAGCAGCGGCGCGACCCACTTCAGATACCGCACATACGGCACGCGCGCAATCGCCAGCCCTCCCATTACGACCGCCGACGTCGGCGTAATCAGGTTCACAATCCCGGACGCCGATTGATACGCCGTCACCACCAGATCCCGTTGCACATGGGCGAAGTCCGCTAACGGCGCCATGATCGGCATGGTCAACACCGCCAGACCAGAGGAAGAGGGCACCAGGAATGAGAGCAATACTTCCAGCCAGTAAGTGACATTGATAAAAATGGTGGTGGACAAGCCAGATACCAGATTTTCCGCGCTGTGCAAAATGGTATGCGTAATCATGCCATTATCCATCACCACCACAATGCCGCGTGCAATACCGATAATCAGCGCTACGCCAAGCAGATCCCGCGCGCCGTCGATAAACGTACTGGTGAACGCCTCTTCGCTCATCCGGGCGATAACGCCGACGATAATCGCGGACGCCAGGAAAACGCCGGAAATTTCCGCCATCCACCAGCCGAGAACCGCGACGCCGTAAATCATCACGGCAAAGGCGGCGGCGAAAATCAGCAAGATCCATTTGCGGGTTGCGGTGAACTCCAACAGCGTGCTGGAACGGTTGCCAAGAAAGTGAGCGCGGTTCTCCTCCATCTTATCTGCCACGATAGATAACTCCGGGTTGCTGCGCACTTTGCGGGCATAGCGCATCACCCAGACCACGCAAATGACATAGCCAACGACCAGCAGAATGATGCGTAACAGCATACCCTGAGTGAACGGGATTCCGGCAGCGTTGGCGGCAATCACCGTGGCAAAAGGGTTGATGGTCGAACCGAGTGTGCCAATACCTGCGCCGAGCAGCACGGTGGCGGCCGCGACCAGCGGATCGAAGCGGGCGGCCATCATCACCGGAACCAGCAGCGTGTAGAAGGGGAGTGACTCTTCCGCCATCCCGTAAATCGTCCCGCCTGCGGCAAAGAGTCCCATCAGTATGGGGATCATCCACTCCTCTTTGCCGTTGAGCCGTACCGTGACGCGTTCAATACCCGCATCAATTGCACCGGTTTTGTTCACCACGCCGAGAAAGCCGCCGATGATTAGTACAAACAGCGCCACATCGATTGCGCCTGCGGTATAGGTTTCGTGGTTGTAGAGGCCGTCAATGGGGGCCAACAGTACGGCGGTAATCCCTTGCGGATGCGACTCGGCAGGAGCATAGGTGCCCGCGACCGGAACCTCTTTACCCAACGTGGGGTTCATCGCCATCTGGTATTTGCCCGCCGGGACAATCCAGGTCATCACAGCGACCAGTGCGATAAGAATAAACAGGATGGTATACGCGCTGGGAAATTTAAATTTGCCCATGGTGTTCTCTCCAGATAACACGGGCATGCGTCGTCAGGCGGCACATGCCCGGAGGGGTTAGTCGCCGAGCGTCGCCACCATGACCGCTTTAATGGTGTGCATACGGTTTTCCGCTTCGTCAAACACGATGGAGTGGGCTGACTCGAACACCTCTTCCGTCACCTCCAGTCCTTTCAGGCCATAGGCGGCCTCGATTTCGCGGCCCACTTTGGTGTGCTCGTTGTGGAAGGCGGGTAGGCAGTGCATAAACTTCACGTTGGGGTTGCCGGTGGCGTTGATGACCTGCTGGTTGATCTGGTATGGCTTCATCAGGCTGACGCGTTCCGCCCATGCCTCTTTTGGTTCGCCCATCGACACCCAGACATCGGTATAGAGGAAATCCACGTCATAAACGCCTTCCTCCACGTCCTCGGTTAGCGTAATGCGCGCGCCGGTGACGCTGGCGATGTCGCGGCACTGCGCCACCAGTGCGTCGTCCGGCCAGAAGGATTTCGGCGCGACCAGGCGGATGTCCATCCCCATTTTTGCCGCGCCGACCATCAGCGAATTGCCCATGTTATTGCGGGCGTCGCCGAGGTAAGCGAAGCTGAGTTCAGGCAGCGTTTTGCCCGGCGCATGTTCCAGCATGGTCATCAGGTCGGCGAGGATCTGCGTAGGGTGAAATTCATCGGTCAGGCCGTTCCACACCGGTACGCCCGCGTACTGCCCCAGTTCTTCAACGATCTGCTGACCAAAACCGCGATACTCAATGCCGTCATACATCCGGCCCAGCACGCGGGCGGTATCTTTCATGGATTCTTTATGCCCAATCTGCGAGCCGCTTGGCCCGAGATAGGTCACCTGTGCGCCCTGATCGAATGCGCCGACCTCAAACGCGCAGCGGGTGCGGGTGGAGGTTTTTTCGAAAATTAGCGCGATGTTTTTACCGACCAGCGTTTGCTTCTCGCGTCCGGCTTTTTTTGCCGCTTTCAGCTCGATGGCCAGATCGATCAGGTACTGGATCTCCGTCGGAGTGAAGTCGAGCAGTTTAAGAAAGTTGCGATTTTTCAGTGAAGTAGCCATTACAGTGTCCTTGTTAAAATGAATTACCTGATGGCGCTGCGCTTATCAGACCTACGGTTATGCGCGTGCTGTAGGCCGGATAAGGCGCCGCCGCCATCCGGCAGAAATCGACTTATGCGTCGTAATCGACGGTTTCGGGTCGAATCAGGGTGCCTTTGTCACCGCTGAGAACGGCCGGACCGTCGGCCAGTGAACCGATACCGGCAATCCCCTGGCAGTGGCTGACAAACTTGGCGCAGGCGGTGACTTTCGGCCCCATCGAACCGGCATCGAACTGCATTTCGCTGAGCAGTTCCGGCGTTACCTGAGCCAGCGGGCGTTGGGTCGGCTTGCCCCAGTCGAGGTACACCGCGTCGGCATCGGTCAGGATCAGCAGCGCGTCCGCGTGGATTTGACTGGCGAGCAGAGCGGCAGAGAGGTCTTTGTCGATCACCGCTTCAATGCCATGAAAACCATCGGCTTTTTCCACTACCGGCACGCCGCCGCCGCCGTTGCAGATCACGAGATGGTCGCGGGCGATCAGGGCGCGGATCGCGTCGCTCTCAACGATGCGTTTGGGCTGTGGCGAAGGCACTACGCGGCGAAACGCTTTTCCGTCGGCTTTGAAAATCCAGCCTTTTTCCGCCTGTAGCGCGTTGGCCTGGGCGCCGTCATAAACCGGGCCGATATATTTGGTTGGGTTGCGGAATGCCGGATCGTCGGCGTCCACCTCCACCTGAGTAAGCAGGACGCTGATTTCACGTTGCGGAAGCTGATTTTTCAGCGACTGTTGCAGCATGTAGCCGATCATCCCCTGGCTTTCCGCGCCGAGAATATCGAGCGGGTAGGGGGTGACGCGGTCATAGGCGCTGTTCTGCAACGCCAGCAGGCCAACCTGCGGGCCGTTGCCGTGTACCAGCACCACGCGCCACTGTTGCGTCAGTTGGGCGATGGCTTTTGCCGCCAGATCGATGTTTTTGCGCTGGATATCCGCTTCCAGCGGTTCGCCGCGTTTGAGCAGCGCATTGCCGCCCAGTGCGACAACCAGAGTGGGTTTGTTGTCCATAATCGCTTCCTTAAATGCCGTCGCGTTCCAGCGGGCAGCTCATGCAGCGCGCGCCGCCGCGTCCGCGTCCCAGTTCATCGCCAGGAATGGGCAGAACGGTGATGCCCGCTTTGTCGTATTTTTCGTTGGTCCAGATGTTGCGTTCGTAGCCGACCACCACACCGGGGCGCAGGGTGAGAACGTTGTTGGCGTCATTCCACTGCTCACGTTCGGCTTCGAAGGCATCGCCGCCAGTGGTGATCAAACGCACCTGATCAATGCCGAGGGCTTTTTCGATGGCGTGTACCAGCGTGCTTTCCTGGGTACGCTTCAGCCCGCCGCGCCCGTCCGGTGTTAAGGTCCAGCACTGGACGTCCGGGCGAACCACTTCCGGGTAGACGGAGAAAGTGTCGATGTCGATATGGGTCATGACGGTATCGAGGTGCATGCAGGAACGGTGTTTTGGCAACTCAACGGCGATGACGCGCTCGGCCTGGCGATGTTTAAACAGCGATTGGGCGAGGAACTCGATCCCCTGCGGGGTGGTACGTTCAGACATGCCAATCAGCACGGCGCCGCGACCAATAACCAGCACGTCCCCGCCTTCTAACGTGGCATGGTCGTAATTAATGTTTTCGTCGCCGAAATATTTAATAAATTCGCCATCTGCAAATTGTGGATGCCAGCGATAAATCGCCCGCAGGTTATTGGTCTCACGCTGGCGCGCTGTTTTTGCCATTGGGTTGATCGACACGCCGTTATATATCCAGCATGAGGTATCGCGGGTAAATAAGTGATTGGGTAATGGCTTCATAATAAAGTCATTAATATCGTGTGTATCAACCACCATATTTTTAATCGAGGCGGGGATTTCGCCATATGTCAGCCCACCGCTTAAATGGCGCGCTAATTCCCGATGCGGCATATCCGCCAGCCAGGTACGAATATCCGCCGCGAACGTCGGGCCCAGGCGATAGTCGGAGATTTGTGTTTCCAGCAGCCAGGTTTTGGCTTCGATAACATCCAGTGTTTGCGTCAGCAGGTCGGTTAGCAGCAACACCTCTATGCCTTGTTGGCGTAACGTATTAGCGAAAATATCGTGCTCTTCGCCTGCGCGTTCCACCGACAGAACGTCATCAAAAAGCAGCTCCTGGCAATTTGACGGCGTCAGTCTTTTCAGACTGAGATTAGGGCGGTGCAACATCACACTACGTAATTGACCGATTTCAGAACCGACATAATGTTTTTCCATCACGATACCTTTTACTCAATTTTCAGGAATAAAGAAGTGGTGGCTGCAAATAATTAAATTGTTTGCAGTCATTACTGTTCAGCTAATTTTCGGAAATCATCATTGATTCTAATTCGGTCTGATAATGTGATGTGTTTCACATCGGAAGGGATATTTAATTTTTCTTATTTAATATATGAGCGAGGTCAGAGAAATTGAAAAATAAAGAGAGTAATAACTGAATTACTACGCAATAAAATGTCTTGTTATTCTTTCTTGTTAATTATTTGTAGATAATATAAATTTATTATTTAATTCTATCTTGTTGATTTTATGGTGTTTTATTTTTGTCTGTGCATAGGTATGCGGGAGGGTTATTTTATTATTTTTACCTTAACGTAAATCATAAAATAACTATGGTGATAAATGCAGGTTATGCAGGGAAAAGGAAGTGTGATCAACAAGGTGTTTTTCTGATAAACCCTTTTATAACAGCATATTACGATTTTTACTGTAAAGTGGAGGGGGAAAGTTATGCAAAGGATATGCATAATCTTCGATGACGATTAACAGTCGGACAACATCTTCAGCGATAAACATGCGCTGACGCAAAACATCGTGAAATAGAAGTGGTATGGCAGCGGTTTTTTTCGTATAACCATAAAAATGAAACGTTGTTTTATTTAAGGAGTCTGTGATGATCGTTGGCAATATCCACAATCTGCAACCCTGGCTGCCGGACGTGCTGCGTCAGGCCATTGAACATATTAAAGCGCATGTGACGGATGAAACGGCAAAGGGCAAGCATGATATCGACGGCAATCGCCTGTTTTATCTAGTTTCGGAAGACATGACCGAGCCGTTTGAAAAGCGTCGTGCGGAGTATCACGCGCGCTATCTTGATATTCAGATCGTATTAAAGGGGCAGGAAGGAATGACCTTCTGCACCCAGCCTGCGGGCGCGCCGGAAACTGACTGGCTGGCGGATAAAGACATCGCGTTTTTGCCTGAAGGGGCAGAGGAGAAAACGGTGATCCTTAATGAAGGCGATTTTGTGGTCTTTTACCCGGGGGAAGTCCATAAGCCGCTGTGCGCCGTAGGGGCGCCAGCTCAGGTACGCAAAGCGGTTGTTAAGCTGCTGGTCGAGTAAGTTGTATTGCCGGGTGGCGACGCAAAACGTCTTACCCGGCCTACGGGAACACGATCTGTAGGCCGGATAAGACGTAATCGTTATTTTGCCAGCGTCGCCACCATCACCGCTTTGATGGTGTGCATCCGGTTTTCCGCCTGGTCAAACACGATGCTGGCCGGAGATTCAAACACCGCATCGGTCACTTCCATCCCGCCGTGCAAACCGAACTCTTCGGCCATTTTCTTGCCAAGCGTGGTCTGATCATCGTGGAATGCGGGCAGGCAGTGCAGAAACTTCACCTGAGGATTACCGGTCTGCGCCATCATTGCGCTGTTTACCTGATACTGACGCAGCAGTGCGATACGCTCCGCCCATTTCTCTTTTGCTTCACCCATCGACACCCATACGTCGGTATAGATAAAGTCCGCGCCTTTCACGCCCGCTGCAATATCTTCAGTCAGCGTAATATCGCCGCCGTTCTTTTGCGCCAGCGCTTTGCACTCTGCGACCAGGCTCGCTTCCGGCCAGCAGGCCTGCGGAGCCACCAGACGTAAATCCAGCCCTGTCAGCGCGGCGGCTTCCAGCATGGAATTTCCCATGTTGTTACGCGCATCGCCAGCGTAAACTAGGGTCATCTCATTGAAGGCTTTGCCCGGCAGATGTTCCTGCATGGTCAGCAAATCCGCCAGCAGCTGCGTGGGGTGAAACTCGTTGGTCAACCCGTTCCACACGGGAACGCCTGCATATTCCGCCAGCGTTTCTACCACTTCCTGGCCGTGGCCGCGGTACTGAATACCGTCATACATGCGTCCCAGCACGCGGGCGGTGTCTTTAATTGACTCTTTATGCCCAATCTGGCTGCCGCTTGACCCAAGGTACGTTACGCGAGCGCCCTGATCGTATGCGGCAACTTCGAAAGAGCATCGGGTGCGGGTCGAGTCTTTTTCGAAGATGAGCGCGATGTTTTTTGCCGGTCAGTCTGGCGACTTCTACGCCGTTTTTCTTGTCGGCTTTCAATTTGGCGGCGAGTTGCAGCAGAGCGGTGAGTTCAGCGGAGGTGAAATCGAGTAATTTCAAAAAATGTTTCTGATAAAACGTAGACATGGTTCCCTCACATGGCAAAGGCCATTTGTTGAATTAAAATTCAATTTATATGGATGATTATGCATTTGCAACCCCATTTAACAAATCTTTCCTGGAAAGGTGGAGGCAATGACAGCGGTGTGTGACAATAAGAGTATCGGCAGGACATTTATGAGGAACGAGCCATGGCAAACCCGGAACTACTGGAAGAGCAGCGTGAAGAGACGCGTCTGATTATTGAAGAATTACTTGAAGATGGCAGCGATCCAGATGCGCTGTACACTATCGAGCATCACTTTTCCGCTGACGACTTCGAAACGCTGGAAAAAGCAGCCGTAGAAGCGTTCAAACTCGGTTATGAAGTGACCGAGCCGGAAGAGCTGGAAGTGGAAGAAGGCGATACGGTGATTTGCTGCGATATCCTCAGCGAATGTGCGCTGAATGCCGATCTGATTGATGCTCAGGTTGAACAACTGATGAACCTGGCTGAGAAATTTGACGTGGAATATGACGGCTGGGGTACGTACTTCGAAGATCCGAACGGTGAAGAGGGTGAAGACGGCGACGATGAAGATTACGTCGACGAAGACGATGACGGTGTACGCCACTAACTCAGAAGCGGAATGTTTGCATAAATTGCCGGATATGGCGTCGCCTTATCCGGCCTGTGGGTGACTTACAGCGTTTTCAGCATGCGGACTTCGCAGTCAACATGCCCGGTGCAGCCCAGCGGTTCGCTGATATGCTCAAATCCCAGATGTTCATACAGGCCAATCGCTTCGCGTAAGGATGCGGTGGTTTCCAGGTAGCAGCGTTTAAACCCCTGCTCACGCGCGTGCTCCAGCGCCATCAGCGCCAGTTTCTTCGCCAGCCCCTGGCCGCGCACCGTCGGCAAAAAGTACATTTTTTGCAGTTCGCAGATATCCGGTTCGCTACAGCCTAACGGCGCCACGCCGCCGCCGCCCACCACCTGACCGCTCTGCTCGACGACCCAATAGGCCGCGCCTGGCTGACTGTAAACCTGGAACAATTCATCCAGATTAGGATCGGCAACCGTATAGCCTTTATCAGCGGTCAGGCCGTATTCAGCGGAAACCTGGCGGATGACGCGGGCGATGGCGGCGTTATCGTCAGCGGTAATACGGCGTAGCGTAAGGGGAAATAGCGTAGAACTCATTTTATTACTCAATCAAATGATAAATTATCATAGTTATATTTGATACCACCTCTTTCGAACATGCAAGACTGTTATTCTCTCTGAGAAAAATTTTTATCATTAACCTGCTGTTTTCGTTGCATTGCTCAAGTTTTATTATTTGAGTTTATCTTAATTTTTCTCCCGGAGTAAAACGCGATTATATTATTTATCTGGATGATGAATTATGAGTAATGATATGTATTTATTAATGTCTCTGCCCCGTGAGATATTTGCAACATCCCATCGTTTTGAAGATTATCATATTGATGATATGCAGTATGGCGATTTGGACGACTGGGATTTTGACACTCTGGGGTTGAAGGATATCTCTGCTCGGGTTGACCCGTTCAGGTGTTTGCAATTTGATATGATGACTACTTTTAATTCGCAGGCTTTGGATTTCGGCCATCAGCAACCACAAGGCAGGCCGATTAGTCGCCAGCATTGTGCAGATATTCTGTTTGATGAGATGAAAGAACTGTCAGCACAATTCGCTAAAGGGTTATATTCTCCTATTATTGGGGAACTGATTGATCATTTCCATTACGGTAACGGGCAGCCATGGTTTGGAGAACTTCTAAATCGCGCGTATGCAGATGTCATTAGGGGAGCTGGAACAAATGATGTGTTGATGAAAGTCCAAAAGGCGATAAATGGTCGTTTATATTCGAAACGACAGGTGATCCTGGACTATAATTTTTTTATGGAACTCAAAACAGCGATAAAAAGAGACTCGAGGCTGCCAAAGTTCAACCGCTTTATCGACAGATTTAATGGTTTGGGGGTAAGCGTACATGATATTTATGCACAACAAATCAGACTGGTGCGTTTCCAGCGCTATGCCATGTCATGGGAGGGATTACTTTCTTTTAAAGGACAGGACCATTTTGGTCTGGGCAAAGAGGATATTACCAATATGTTATATAAAAACTTTCGCTTCTTCCGCATCTGGTTTTTTCTACAGCGTCATCGTGACTATGCGTACAGGCCGTTTCTGACAAACTTTAGTGCCCATGTTTGTATTGAGGGTAACGCATGAAGTCAAAACGCGAAGTCGTCATTGTTAGCCTGGTACTGCTGATATGTGGTTATCTGCTTTGGACTCAGCGACCGGTGACTATATTTCGGGCTGAAGTCGGACTCGAAGATGACCCTATGTATTTACATGGACTTTATACCAGCAGTAAACGAGGGTTTATTGACAAGGAGTGGTATGATATTGCGGTTGACCACCTGGCATTAACCGAATGGGGGCGGATTCACTGGTATTTGGACCACAAAGCTGAACTTAAGAGAAAATACCGTATACCAACGAGTACCTCATACAGTATTGCTTTTTTGGGTATTGGTAGCGGATTTATCGATATTGATAAGTCAGGCGATAGCGATCTGTATTGTTTCTCCCCAAAAAAAAGATACAAAAGAAAATTGTATCGAAAAAAATATGCTCCTGGAGGTGGATTTCGATGCAGGAAGTTATGAGCGATTTTCTTTCGGTGACAGTGAGTATTACTGGATAACCATGCCGGACGGGAAGCTTGTTAGAATAAAAAGCGCATAAAATAAAACGCCGGAGAGTAACTCCGGCGCAGTGTAGAAGGGAATAGTGTGGAACTCATTTTGTTACTCAATCAAAGAAATTCATCATAGTTATATTTGATACCACCCTCTTTTCAATCATGCAAGACAGAGATAACGGCAGGGGAGAATTTTCATCATTAATTTTATTTTTATGTCGGATTGCTCAAATTTTATTTTTTGAAATTATCTTATTTTTTCTCTTGTAGTTAAACTTTATTATATTATTTGTCAGGATGATGAATTATGAGTAATGATATGTATTTATTAATGTCTCTGCTCCGTGAGATATTTGCTACATCCCATCGTTTTGAAGATTATCATATTGATGATATGCAGTATGGCGATTTGGACGCCTGGGATTTTGACACTCTGGGGTTGAAGGATATCTCTGCTCGGGTTGACCCGTTCAGGTGTTTGCAATTTGATATGATGACTACTTTTAATTCGCAGGCTTTGGATTTCGGCCATCAGCAACCACAAGGCAGGCCGATTAGTCGCCAGCATTGTGCAGATATCATGTTTGATGAGATGAAAGAACTGTCAGCACAATTCGCTAAAGGGTTATATTCTCCTATTATTGGGGAACTGATTGATCATTTCCATTACGGTAACGGGCAGCCATGGTTTGGAGAACTTCTAAATCGCGCGTATGAGGAGGTCATAAGGGGCGTTGGAACGAATGATATGTTGATGAAAATTCGGGATGAGATCAATAAACAATTGCATAGTAAACGGGACGCACGCCTGGATGATTTCTTCTTTGTAAGACTTAAATCAGAAATGCAAGATTCTAAACTGCCAAAATTCAACCGTTATATCGACAGGGTAAATGGTTTGGGGGTAAGCGTACATGATATTTATGCACAACAAATCAAACTGGTGCGTTTTCAGCGCTATGCCATGTCATGGGAGGGATTACTTTCTTTTAAAGGGCAGGATCATTTTGGTCTGGGCAAAGAGGATATTACCAATACGTTATATAAAAACTTTCGCTTCTTCCGCATCTGGTTTTTTCTACAGCGTCATCGTGACTATGCGTACAGGCCGTTTCTGACAAATTTAAATGCTCATGCGCATATTAAGGGAAGCGTATGAAGCCGAAACGTAACGTCATTATCGGCAGCCTGGTGTTGCTGATATGCGGTTATCTCCTCTGGGCTCAACGACCTGTGACAATCCTTCGGGCTGGCGAGAGATTTGAGTATGATCCTACGCTTTTTCATGGGCTTTATGTTAGCAGTGAACGTGGTTTTATGGATTTTGAGGCTTATGATATTGCAGTTAAGCACTTTGCATTAACCGAGTGGGGACGGATACACTGGTATCTGCAGCACAAAAATGAGCTGAAGGCAAAATACCATATACCAACAAGTGCCTCTTACTATATTGTTTTTTGGGATATTGGCGGCGGGTTTATCGATGATGAGAAATCAGGCGATGGTGATCTGTTTTGTTTTCCGCCACAAAAAAACACAAAAGAAAATTGTATTGAAAAAAATGTGCTGCTAATCGTGGAATTCGACGCGGGATCTTACGAAAGATTTTCTTTCAGCAACATAGAGTATTACTGGATCACCATGCCGGACGGGAAGCTGGTACGAATAAAAAATGCCTTATAAAAGAAAACGCCGAAGAGGGTCTCCGGCGTTTCCATCAAGTTACAGCGCGGCGATAACTGCCTGCTGTTCAATCAGCTTCGCTTTCGCTTCCGCGTAGTTTTCCAGCTTCTCACGCTCTTTGGCGATCACCGCTTCCGGTGCGCGGGCGACAAAACCTTCGTTCGCCAGCTTGCCTTCAATGCGGCCAATTTCAGCTTCGACCTTCGCCACTTCTTTCGCCAGACGCGCCAGCTCGGCTTCTTTGTCAATCAGCCCCGCCATCGGGATCAGCAGTTCGGCACCATCGATAATCTTCGTCACGGAAACCGGACCTTTGTCATCGGCTGGCAGCACGGTGATGCTTTCCAGACGCGCCAGGTTCAGCAGGAAGCTGCGGTTGTCGTTCACGCGGCGAATCGCTTCTTCGCTGCAACCACGCAGCAGCAGTTCCAGCGGTTTGCCCGGCGCGATATTCATTTCCGCACGGATGTTACGTACGGCAACGATCGCCTGCTTCAGCCATTCGGTATCGGCCAGCGCGGCTTCATCCACCTGGGAGGCATCGTACTGCGGGAACGGTTGCAGCATGATGGTGTCGGCGGTAATGCCGGAAATCACTTTCACACGCTGCCAGATGGTCTCGGTGATAAACGGGATGATCGGATGCGCCAGGCGCAGCAGACCTTCCAGCACGGTGACCAGCGTGTTGCGGGTGCCGCGCAGTTCTGCTTCAGAGCCGCCGTTCATGACTGGCTTGGTCAGTTCCAGATACCAGTCGCAGAACTGGTTCCAGGTAAACTCGTACAGAATGCCCGCTGCGATATCGAAGCGGAAGCTGTCCAGCGCTTCGCGGTACGCTTTGATGGTCTGGTTGAACTCCGCCAGTATCCAGCGGTCTGCCAGCGACAGGGTCATCTCGCCGCCGTTGAAGCCGCAATCCTGATCTTCGGTATTCATCAGCACAAAGCGGCTGGCGTTCCACAGCTTGTTACAGAAGTTACGGTAGCCTTCCAGACGCTTCATATCCCAGTTGATGTCGCGGCCGGTAGAGGCCCAGCGCCGCCAGGGTGAAACGCAGGGCGTCAGTACCGTGCGGCTCAATGCCGTCCGGGAATTGTTTCTCGGTACGTTTGGCGATCTTCTCAGCCAGCTGCGGCTGCATCATGTTACCGGTACGTTTTTCCAGCAGACTCCGGCAGGGAAATGCCGTCAACCATATCCAGCGGGTCGATAACGTTACCCTTGGATTTGGACATCTTCTGGCCTTCGTCATCGCGAATCAGACCGGTCATATAGACGGTCTTGAACGGTACCTGCGGCTTGCCGTTTTCATCTTTGATGAAGTGCATGGTCATCATGATCATGCGGGCAATCCAGAAGAAGATGATGTCGAAACCGGAGACCATCACGCTGGTCGGGTGGAACTGACGCAGCGCGTCGGTGTTTTCCGGCCAGCCGAGAGTAGAGAAAGTCCACAGTGCGGAAGAGAACCAGGTGTCCAGTACGTCGTCGTCCTGACGCAGCGCAACGTCGGCGCTCAGGTTGTTTTCCTGACGCACTTCGTCTTCGCTACGGCCAACGTAGACGTTGCCCGCGTCGTCGTACCATGCCGGGATACGGTGACCCCACCACAGCTGACGGGAGATACACCAGTCCTGAATGTCACGCATCCAGGAGAAGTACATGTTTTCGTACTGCTTCGGTACGAACTGAATGTCGCCGTTTTCAACCGCTTCCACCGCCGGTTTTGCCAGCACGTCAGCACGGACGTACCACTGGTCGGTCAGCATTGGTTCGATAACCACGCCGCCACGGTCGCCGTAAGGAACGGTCAGGTCGTGCGGTTTAATCTCTTCCAGCAGGCCGAGGGCATCGATAGCGGCAACCACCGCTTTACGCGCGGCAAAGCGCTCCAGCTTCTGGAACTCAGCCGGGATTTCGTTGGAGTAAACGTCGGACTCTTCGCCTTTGGTGTCATACACTTCCGCGCTTTCACGGATATCGCCGTCAAAGGTCAGAATATTGATCATCGGAAGTTGATGACGACGGCCCACCTCATAGTCGTTAAAGTCGTGCGCCGGGGTGATCTTCACGCAGCCGGTGCCTTTTTCCATGTCGGCATGCTCGTCGCCCACGATCGGAATACGACGGTTCACCAGCGGCAGCACCACGAATTTGCCAATCAGATCTTTATAACGCGGATCTTCCGGGTTGACGGCTACGCCGGTATCGCCCAGCAGGGTTTCCGGGCGGGTGGTGGCAACCACCAGGTAATCTTTACCGTCTGCGGTTTTCGCACCGTCAGCCAGCGGATAGCGGATGTGCCACATAGAGCCTTTGGACTCGCGGTTTTCCACTTCCAGGTCAGAGATCGCGGTGCGCAGTTTCGGGTCCCAGTTGACCAGGCGCTTGCCACGGTAAATCAGATCTTCTTTGTACAGGCGGACAAACACTTCTTTCACGGCATTGGAAAGACCTTCGTCCATGGTGAAGCGTTCGCGCTCCCAGTCCACGGAGTTGCCCAGACGGCGCATCTGACGGGTAATGGTGCCGCCGGATTCCGCTTTCCACTGCCAGATTTTGTCGATGAAGGCATCGCGGCCATAGTCGTGGCGGGTTTTACCCTCTTCTGCGGCAATCTTGCGCTCAACCACCATCTGGGTAGCGATCCCGGCGTGGTCAGTACCGACCTGCCACAGGGTGTTTTTACCCTGCATGCGCTGATAGCGGATCAGGGTATCCATGATGGTTTGCTGGAAGGCGTGACCCATATGCAAACTGCCGGTGACGTTTGGCGGCGGGATCATGATGCAGAAGCTTTCCTGGCTTTCATCGCCATTCGGCTTAAAGTAGCCCTGCTGCTCCCAGTGCTCGTAAAGCGGCTGTTCGATATCTTGTGGGTTATATGTCTTTTCCATTATTTCCAGGTTGCCGTATTCAGGTTAAAACCAGCCACGCGGTAGGCTTTGTAGCGTTCGCGCGCCAGTTGTTTCAAAGTTTCTTCGTAAGGGACAAAGTCTATCACTTCTGTGAAAGCGGTGGCAAAATCTGCAAAGCCAGTACGCAGGCTGATCAGAATATCACGCGGGCTGCTGTTGCGTTTTTGCGGCCAGGCGATTTCCACCGGCGCGCCGCCGCGCGGACCTTCTCCCGCCAGATTATGCGGGACAAAACTCTCCGGCGGTCTTGCCCACAGCGCTTCATCCAGACGGATAGCCTGTTTTTCGTCTTCACAGGCAATCAGCACGCGTTTACCACTGCGCCAACGTTCTGCGGCAATGTCGCACACCAGTTGTTCAACGGCGCTCAGGCCATCAACGGTGGTGTCATTGTCCAGAATATAGAACGTTGCATTCTTCATATATGGGGCTTCTTGTGGTGAATTTAAATGCGAAGCCGGATGGCGCTACGCTTATCCGGCCTACGGTTAAATACTCCATGTAGGCCGGATAAGGCGCATATGCGTCGCCATCCGGCAATCATGCAAACTTACTCTTCGCCGTTAAAACCCGCGCGATTGAGCAGGAACTGCGACAGCAACGCCACCGGACGACCGGTTGCGCCTTTCGCTTTACCGGAACGCCATGCGGTGCCAGCGATGTCCAGGTGCGCCCAGTTGTATTTACGGGTAAAGCGCGACAGGAAGCAACCGGCGGTGATAGCACCACCAGGACGGCCGCCGATGTTCGCCATATCCGCAAAGTTAGACTCCAGCTGTTCCTGGAACTCATCGCCCAACGGCAAGCGCCATGCGCGGTCGCCCGCCTGTTCGGACGCGCTAATCAGCTCATGCGCCAGCGGATTGTGGTTCGACATCAGACCGGTGATGTGATGGCCCAGCGCAATCACGCAGGCGCCCGTCAGGGTCGCGACGTCAATCACCGCTTCCGGCTCAAAACGCTCAACGTAGGTTAACACGTCGCACAGTACCAGGCGGCCTTCGGCATCGGTGTTCAGCACTTCGACCGTCTGGCCGGACATGGTGGTCAGCACGTCGCCCGGACGATACGCTCGCCCGCCAGGCATGTTTTCGCAGCCTGCCAGCACGCCGATGACGTTAATCGGCAACTGAAGTTCCGCGACCATGCGCATCACGCCGTACACTGCCGCCGCGCCGCACATATCGTACTTCATCTCGTCCATGCCTTCGGCAGGCTTGATGGAGATGCCGCCGGAGTCAAAGGTCAGCCCTTTGCCGACCAGCACAACCGGACGCGCGTCTTCGGACGGGTTGCCTTTGTATTCGATAACCGACATCAGCGATTCGTTCTGCGAACCGTGACCGACCGCCAGATAAGAGTGCATACCCAGCTCTTTCATCTGCTGTTCGCCGATGACGCGGGTGATGACGTTCTTGCTGTAGCTGTCGGCCAACTGGCGAGCCTGAGAGGCCAGGTAGGCGGCATTACAGATATTCGGCGGCATATTGCCGAGATCTTTCGCCGCTTTAATCCCGGCGGCAATCGCCAGACCGTGCTGGATCGCACGCTCGCCGCTGGTCAGCTCGCGGCGGGTCGGCACGTTGAAGACCATTTTACGCAGCGGGCGACGCGGCTCGCTCTTGTTGGTCTTCAGTTGATCAAAGCTGTACAGCGTCTCTTTGGCTGTTTCGACAGCCTGACGCACTTTCCAGTAGTTGTTGCGGCCTTTGACGTGCAGTTCGGTCAGGAAGCAGACCGCTTCCATTGAGCCGGTGTCATTCAGCGTATTGATGGTTTTCTGAATGACCTGCTTGTACTGGCGCTCATCGAGCTCGCGCTCTTTACCACAACCAATGAGGAGGATTCGCTCGGAAAGAACGTTAGGAACATGGTGCAGCAACAGGGTCTGCCCCGGTTTTCCTTCCAGTTCACCACGACGCAGTAGGGCGCTGATGTACCCGTCGCTGATTTTATCGAGCTGTTCTGCAATCGGAGAAAGGCGGCGTGGTTCAAAGACGCCCACGACGATGCAGGCACTCCGCTGTTTCTCCGGGCTACCGCTTTTTACACTGAACTCCATGCACTACGCTCCTGAATCTTAAAGACAACGGCGGCGGCTACAGTTAGAATTGCAAGCTTTCGTAACTCATGTCCGCAGTTGCGGTGACTTCGTGTTAATCTTAACGTTATTACGGCATTGGCACGTCAGAACGCGTTCTGAGTGGCGAATCCGCTGAGTATAATAATTTTAGCGACGATTTCGACGAACTCAAGAGAATAAATGACGTTTAAGCCATGAAACAAGCTAAATTCCTGCAAAAGACGAGTTTTTACGGGCGTATTTAAAGTGATAATCATAAGATATCTGGTGCGGGAGACGCTCAAAAGCCAACTGGCGATTCTTTTCATCCTGCTTTTGATCTTCTTTTGTCAAAAGCTAGTGAGGATCCTCGGGGCGGCGGTTGACGGTGACATTCCGGCAAATCTGGTGCTCTCGCTACTGGGGCTGGGCGTGCCGGAAATGGCGCAGCTCATCCTGCCATTAAGCCTGTTCCTCGGGCTGTTGATGACGCTGGGCAAACTGTATACCGAAAGTGAAATAACGGTCATGCATGCCTGTGGTCTGAGCCGGGCTGTGCTGGTGAAGGCCGCGATGGTGCTGGCGCTGTTTACCGGCGTTGTCGCCGCTGTCAACGTCATGTGGGCGGGGCCCTGGTCATCCAGACACCAGGATGAGGTACTGGCGGAAGCAAAAGCCAATCCTGGCATGGCCGCGCTGGCGCAAGGGCAGTTCCAGCAGGCGACCAATGGCAGCGCCGTGCTGTTTATTGAAAGCGTTGACGGCAGCGATTTTAAAGATGTGTTCCTTGCGCAAATCCGCCCGAAAGGCAACGCCCGTCCTTCTGTGGTGGTGGCCGATTCTGGACATCTGACGCAATTGCGCGACGGCTCCCAGGTTGTGACGTTGAACAAAGGGACGCGCTTTGAAGGCACTGCCCTGCTGCGTGACTTCCGTATCACCGATTTCCAGAACTATCAGGCGATTATTGGTCATCAGGCCGTTGCGCTGGACCCGAACGATACCGATCAGATGGATATGCACACGCTGTGGCAGACTGATACCAATCGCGCCCGTGCGGAACTGCACTGGCGTATTACGCTGGTATTCACCGTATTTATGATGGCGCTGATGGTTGTACCGCTGAGCGTGGTTAACCCGCGACAGGGGCGCGTGCTGTCGATGCTGCCGGCTATGCTGCTGTATCTGCTGTTCTTCCTCCTGCAAACCTCCCTGAAATCAAACGGCGGTAAGGGCAAACTGGACCCGGTTATCTGGATGTGGGCGGTCAACCTGATCTATCTGGCGTTGGCGGTTGGTCTGAACCTTTGGGATACGGTGCCGGTACGCCGCCTGCGCGCCCGTCTTCTGCGTAAAGGAGCGGTATAATGCAGCCGTTTGGTGTACTTGACCGCTATATCGGTAAAACCATTTTCACCACCATCATGATGACGTTGTTCATGCTGGTGTCGCTCTCCGGCATCATCAAGTTTGTTGACCAGCTCAAAAAAGCCGGGCAGGGGAGCTACGATGCGCTGGGCGCGGGGATGTATACCCTGCTCAGCGTGCCGAAAGATGTGCAGATTTTCTTCCCGATGGCGGCGCTGCTTGGCGCGCTGCTGGGGCTGGGGATGCTGGCGCAGCGCAGTGAACTGGTGGTGATGCAGGCTTCGGGTTTCACCCGGATGCAGGTGGCGCTGTCGGTGATGAAAACCGCTATTCCACTGGTGCTGTTGACAATGGCCATCGGTGAATGGGTCGCTCCGCAGGGCGAACAGATGGCGCGTAACTACCGTGCGCAGGCGATGTACGGCGGTTCGTTGCTCTCTACTCAACAAGGCCTGTGGGCGAAAGATGGCAACAATTTCGTCTATATCGAGCGGGTGAAGGGCGACGAAAGAGCTGGCGGGCATTAGCATCTACGCCTTTAACGATCAGCGTCGCTTACAGTCAGTGCGTTATGCCGCGTCTGCGAAGTTCGACGCAGACAACAAGGTCTGGCGTCTGTCGCAGGTAGACGAGTCTGACCTGAAAGACCCGAAACAGATCACCGGTTTCGCAGACCGTGAGCGGCACCTGGAAAACCAACCTCACGCCGGACAAACTGGGCGTGGTGGCGCTGGACCCGGATGCGCTCTCCATCAGCGGCTTGCATAACTATGTGAAGTATCTGAAGTCGAGCGGCCAGGACGCCGGACGTTATCAGCTCAATATGTGGAGTAAAATCTTCCAGCCGCTTTCCGTGGCGGTAATGATGTTGATGGCGCTGTCGTTCATTTTTGGCCCGCTGCGTAGCGTGCCGATGGGTGTGCGTGTGGTGACCGGGATCAGCTTTGGTTTCGTCTTCTACGTTCTGGACCAGATTTTCGGCCCGCTGACGCTGGTTTATGGCATTCCGCCGATTATCGGCGCGCTGCTGCCAAGCGCCTCGTTCTTCCTGATTAGCCTCTGGCTGATGATGCGTAAGTCGTAAAATCGATCTCTCTCATTGTTGGCCAGATACGGCGCAGCGCCATCAGGCGCTGCGCTTAGCAAACAAGGATTCCTTCTGTTAGCGTTTTCTACCGCCCATCAGGCTACCTAACATCCCCCGGATAATTTGGTTCGTTACCTGACGCGCTGCGCTTTTGGCGACGCTCTGCACCACACCATCACGTTTGCCGCCGCGTGGCCCGGTGCTGCCAAACAATATCTCTTTCAGCCCGCCAAGAATTCCGTCATCAACGGCGACTTCTTTGCCTTTTGCTGGCGGATTGTTTTGCTGCTCGGTGGTGGCCTGAACGCCTTTTTGCAACATTTCATACGCCGATTCGCGATCGACTTCGTCTTCATATTTGCCGTACAGCGAGGAGTGATTTGATAAGCCCGTTACGCTCATCGTCCGTCACCGGCCCCATGCGTGAGCACGGCGCGATGACCATCGCTCGTTCAACCACTGATGGGCTGCCTTTGGCATCCAGGAAGGAGATTAGCGCCTCGCCAGTGCCCAGTTCCTGAATCGCTTTCTCGGTATCAAACGCCGGATTCGCCCGCATGGTTTGCGCGGCGGCTTTCACCGCTTTCTGATCTTTGGGGGTGAAAGCGCGCAGGGCGTGCTGTACGCGGTTGCCTAACTGACCGAGCACGTTGTCCGGGATATCGGAAGGGTTCTGTGAGACGAACCAGACGCCCACGCCTTTGGAGCGAATCAGGCGGATAACCTGTTCGATTTTATCCAGCAGCACCTGCGGAGCGTCATTGAACAACAGGTGAGCTTCGTCGAAGAAGAACACCAGCTTCGGTTTTTCCAGATCGCCCGCTTCCGGCAGTTGCTCATACAGTTCGGAGAGCATCCACAGCAGGCTGGCGGCATACAGTTTGGGCATCTGGTAGAGTTTTTCGGCGCTGAGGATGTTGATAATGCCTTTGCCGTTGGCATCGGTACGCATCCAGTCTTTGATGTCCAGCATCGGTTCGCCGAAGAAGTGCGCCGCGCCTTGCTGTTCCAGCGACAGCAACCCGCGCTGGATCGCCCCGACCGATGCGCTGCTGATATTGCCATACTGGTTCTGGAAGGATTTGGCATTATCACCGATATACTGCGTGATCGCCCGCAGGTCTTTAAAGTCCAGCAGCAACAGCCCCTGGTCATCGGCGATGCGGAAGATAATATTCAGCACGCCGGACTGCACCTCGTTCAGGTTCAGCAGGCGAGCCAGCAATAGCGGCCCAAGATCGGAGACGGTTGCCCGTAGTGGATGACCTTTTTCGCCAAAAATATCCCACAGCACCACCGGATTAGCGTGCGGTTGCCAGTCGGTGATGCCGATATTTTTCAGCCGTGCGAGCAGTTTTTCAGAAGGTTCGCCTTCCTGCGCGACGCCGGTTAAGTCACCTTTCACATCCGCCATAAATACCGGAACGCCGATGTCTGATAGGGACTCAGCCAGTTTTTGCAGGGTAACCGTTTTGCCGGTTCCGGTTGCTCCGGTAATCAGCCCGTGACGGTTGGTCATGCCCGGCAACAGGAACAGTTCGCTTTCCAGCGTGCGGGCAATTAACAGGGGTGCACTCATGAGATTTTCTCCATTTATCCTGCCTGGAGTATAGGCAACTGCGGCGTACTCTTCACCGCTAAATTGCGGAGATTGCGAGAAGAATTCCAAAAGGGGGAGCAAAACCGGGCAGTGAATGCCGCCCGGTGAAGGCAATCAAAAGTCGGCTTGCAGTACCACACGGTAGCGAGCTTTACCGTCACGAACGTGCTGGATGGCCTCGTTGATTTGCGACATCGGGAACAGCTCGGTCGTCGGCGAGACCTTGCTGCGCCCAGCAAATTTCATCAACTTGCGCAGTTCATACGGCGTACCGGTTGCCGAACCGGAGATGCTGCGATCGCCTGCAATCAGGGTAAACGCCGGAACCGGTAGCGGCTTCAGCACCGCGCCAACGGTGTGGAAGTTGCCGCCATAGGCCAGCGCTTCGAAGTAAGGCTGCCAGTCGAGATCGACATTGACGGTGTTGATGATGAGATCAAATTGACCTGCCAGCGCTTTCAACGCCTCTGGATCGCGGCTGTTGACCACTTTATCGGCACCCATCGCCAGCACTTCCTGTTCTTTTGGCCGGACTGGCGCTGAATGCGGTAACCTCGCAGCCCATCGCGTGCAGCAGCTTAATGGCGATATGGCCGAGGCCGCCGATGCCGATCACCCCAACGCGACTGGTGGCCGGTAACGTGGTGCATCAGCAGCGGTTTGAAGACGGTGATGCCGCCGCACAACAGAGGGCCTGCGGATTCAATATCGATGCTTTCTGGAAGCGGGATCACCCATTGCCAGTCTGCTCGCAGCTTCTCGGCAAAGCCGCCGCGATTGAGGATGGTTGGCACCGATCCTTCCAGACAGTTAATCTGATTGCCACTGATACAGGCATCGCAGTGCCCGCAGCTGCGCGCCGTCCAGCCAATCCCGACGCGTTGACCTACCTTCAGACCTTTATCCTGAGCGGCGCTGCCGAGTGCCACGACGCGGCCAATCACCTCATGCCCGGCAACCAGCGGATATTGAGAGAAGCCCCATTCGTTGTCGATCATCGACAGATCGGAGTGGCAGATACCGCAGTAATCTACCTGTACCTCAACATCTTCCGGCTTGAGTTCACCCGCATCATATTCATAGAGTTCAAGTTCGCTGCCCGCCTCTTTTGCGGCATAGCTTTTTATAATAGACATCGTGTTTCCCTCAGTGTGGTGTTGAACTGGAAGTGTAGAGCATGGGAAACGGAGTCGCTTCGCAGAAGGAGGGGTTAAGGAGGTGCCCGCCGTGGGGTTGTGCCTGATTTTTTCAACACTTAGCGAGCCGGGCATATGCTACCGCTTGCATGGTGGCGTGTGACAGGTATAATCCACAACGTTTTCCGCATACCTCTTCAGTGCCGAAGTGGCGAAATCGGTAGACGCAGTTGATTCAAAATCAACCGTAGAAATACGTGCCGGTTCGAGTCCGGCCTTCGGCACCATCGGAACATCAATAGACGTCAACGGACGTCTTTTTTTGTGCCTGAAATCCGCTCCACACAAGGCTTGCCGCGATTTTCCTTTCAACAGAAGTCAATCTGAATCAACCCACATCAAGTCGCTTGTGAGTATAGAACCGAGTATATACACTGGTTCGATAATGGTTGTATACTCACAGAGGCACATGGAAGGAGAACTTTTATGGCTCTGACAGATATCAAAGTGCGTTCTGCAAAACCGCAAGAAAAGGAATACACCCTTGTCGATGGGGATGGCATGTTTTTGTTGATTCACCCCAACGGCTCAAAATACTGGCGGTTCCGCTTTCGCTTCGGCGGTAAGCAGCACCTGATGGCGTTTGGTGTTTATCCCAAACATCTTTGGCTGATGCTCGTCAAAAGAGAGAAGAGGCCAGAAAGCTAGTTGCTGCTGGAATCGATCCTCGCGAGCACAAGCGTGCGTTAAAAGAGGAGCAGGCAAAAGAGACCATTACCTTTGAGTCTGTTGCCAGAGAGTGGCATGCAACTAACAAGAAATGGTCAGAGGAACACAGTCGACGGGTGCTGAAGAGTTTGGAAGATAATTTGTTCCCAGCAATTGGATGCGGAGTATTGATACTTTTAGCACGCGCGATCTCCTTGTTCCTATCAAAGTCGTTGAGGCTACAGGGCGTCTTGAAGTGGCTTCGCGTCTTCAGCAGCGCACTAATGCGATTATGCGTTATGCCGTGCAAAGCGGTTTGATCAATTACAATCCTGCTCAGGAGATGGCTGGGGCAGTTGCTTCAAGTAATCGTGTCCATCGTCCAGCGCTTGAGCTGAAACGCCTACCTGAACTACTCTATCGAATTGATTGTTACACTGGGCGTCCTCTGACTCGGTTGGCCGTTGAGCTCACCTTGTTAATCTTCATTCGTTCCAGTGAATTACGCTTTGCGCGTTGGTCTGAAATCGATTTTGAAACGGCAATGTGGACTATACCGGCTGAACGAGAAGCTATCGAAGGGGTAAAGCATTCTCAACGTGGCTCGAAAATGCGTACACCCCACTTGGTACCGCTATCTAGCCAGGCGTTAGCAATCCTCAAAGAGGTTAACAAGATTAGTGGCGATCGTGATTTTGTTTTCGTTGGCGATCATAACCCTCGTAAACCGATGAGTGAAAACACAGTGAACAAGGCGCTGCGAGTTATGGGGTATGACACTAAGGTGGAGGTTTGTGGGCATGGCTTCAGGACTATGGCATGTAGCTCGTTGATTGAATCTGGATTGTGGTCGAGGGATGCGGTAGAGCGTCAAATGAGTCATATGGAGCGAAATTCTGTGAGAGCAGCTTACATTCATAAGGCTGAGCACTTGGATGAGAGAAGGTTGATGTTACAGTGGTGGGGCGGATTATCTAGATATGAATAGAAATGAAAGGGGTTAGCCCTTTCGATTTTTGGGAAACTGAAGCGGAAAACCAGTACAAATATCATATAATGAACTAGGCCTAACATCTTGTATACCTCTTTTGATAGTCGCTACCTTTTAAATTTTGGTATGGACTAATTTCATATTAAAACATCAAGTAGGCATCAGCGAAGTTGGATTTAATTCAAAAGATTGATGTGTGAGCTTTCTGTTATGTTCATGATAGTGTAGGATAAAATTTTATCCTATAAGATATGCAAAGAGTATCTTGTCATTTGTAAGCTGGTAGCAGCGTAAAGCTATTTGATGCAAGTTTACGGCTTTGAGGGACAATAATGAAGACATTAGACTTTGAATACGATGCAGTGATTTTGCATCAAACGGAGACCAGCAAACCAATAGTGTTATTTGGAGCCCCGGCTATGGATATCGAAATTTGGGCTGGTGTTCCGCAAAAGAAAACTTTCCAACCAGATGGAGCCGAGAGCTCAGGCTTTCAGCGGGTTGAAAATAGAGCTAGATTAGAACAAATCAGGCGTTTTTATCTGGAATGAAAATAACGTAATACAGAATAGCTTAATATGTGCATTACGGGGAGTAGAAGGCGGAAAAGTAGAATTTAAGGCCGAATATGGTTCAATTTTAGGTAAGCTAAAGATTAGTTTTCCTGATCTTTATACTGCAGATTATTTATTCTTATTTACTTTGCTTCGAAAATCTTTGGAAAACAGGCTGGGTAAGTATAATCAACCTATAGATTATGCTTTATTTGAGAAGTTGAAAGGACAGCTTTCACGGCAAATAGACAGCGACATTATTGTTGCGGATTCATGTGATGAAGTGGAAGCTGAAGTCGAAACTGAAGCAGAAGCTGAAGCAGTTATTCTAGAGGAAACACATTTACATGAATTTCTACGCGATGTAGTAATAAGACATGAAATTCTTAAAGATATAGACCCTATGCTCTTATCAGGGATGGATGACTTCTTAGGATTTGATCGTGATGCTTTACTCTCATTTCTTTTACCTGTAACTCTGGTAGATGGACAGCATCGGTTGAAAGGAGCCATTCTCGCTGCAAAACATCATATCCAGAGTGATGAATATATCAGTATGGTTGCTGATAGAGTTATGTCTGGAGAAGATCCAAAAGAGGTCGAAAAAGATGTTCTCAGAATAATTTCAAGGAAGTTGCCAGTATCACTATTGATGGATGATGATCCCAAAGAACAAGTGTTTCAGTTTGTGGTGATAAATCAAAAAGCTACTCCTATTGGAAAATCATTACTTGGTACAATAATATCTACTTCTTTAACTGATGAAGAGATGGGGTCGGTTAACAATAGGCTAAGAGATTCAGGTATTTTACTTGAAGAAGCGAGAGCAATAACCTGGGCTGCTCGTAACCCTGATAGTCCATTTTGTGGACTTGTTGAAAGAGGTATGCCGTCTGACAAGAAAGATCTTCTGCAATGGAATGTAATGGGGTCCCTTATTCAGATCTTTAGAAATCTAAATGGCGGCAGTTTATTTCACGCAAAAGTTGATTATGCTAAAAGCTGGAGAGAGAAATTCCTAGTAAATTCTAGCTTAGTTGAGTCTGATAATTTTGAAGATGCGTATGAAAAATGGCGTGCTTTAGATGGAGTTTGGAAAAAATTCTTTGTTATATTTTGGACAAGAGTTCGTGATATATTCGGTGAGACAACAGATGATTCACGATATAATTATTGGGGGAACACTCGCCGTTCCAATTTATTTAACAAGATATCTTTAACAATTCTTGCTGCTGATTTTTTTAGATATCTTTGTATTGCAAGAATTACTTTAGAGAATGAAGAACAGATAAATAATGTCATTGATGAATGGTTAGAGGGGGTTAACCCAAAATACTTTGATCGTGATTGGGAACTCACTGGAGTAAAAAAAGACTCAACTGGCATTAGAGCTAAATGGTCTGAGTTATGGACAGAATATAGAGACAGTCCAGAACAATTGCCACAGGTTCGGCTTTATAGGCAAGCGAAGAAATAATATGGCATTGAGTACTATTAAGCAAATTCAGAGTAGTGTTCTTAATCCTGAGGGGGCTTGGGATTGGGATATGCAAAAAGAAATAGCAAACATTAAACCCCCGGACTTACTTATGGGGGTTAGACGAGATATGATGCATGGTGAAATAATCCGGGAGTGGTCAAAATGGATTATTGAGCAGTTTATTGATGAAAGAAACATAAAAGATGATATCAGCTTTCCAGTAATACTAAGTGATATAAATCAAACGATTAGTGAGCTGGTTGGAAAACAAATATCAAGTAGTGATAAAAAGGAAATTGTGATAGCCATAAGTAGAGTGGTCTTTAATCGAGTTGAGCAACTGAATCGATTAAGGGCAAAAAGGGCAAGCATAACACAACAAGTAAAATATGATTTATTAAGCATTTATGGCCCCAGGCCAAGATGCTGGTTAACAGGTTATCAGTTTTCTGATGAGGCAATACACAATTTCACAGCCAAAAAAGGGGAGATGAGAGATATAAAACTACCTGTATTTATAGATAAATATAAACCTATGGGATTAATAGCACGTGATTTAACTATAGAGGTCGATCATCTGTATCCATTTTCCATGGGCGGAGGTGATGATATTCAAAACTATAGGTTAATTTGTGGATGGGCTAATAAAGTAAAAAGCAATCATATTAGTGGATTTAGTACTGGAACTAGAGCAGATATATCAACCCAGTTATTTCCAAAAAGATATTATTACTGGGTTGTTAGATTAATTGGGATGCGAAGAAAATGTGAGGTAGATGGCTGTTTAAATAACATCAACAATTCTGAGCTCACAGTCAGGTCTTCGCTGGGTGACTCAAAATTACTTACCCCCATGAGTATGCAAGTTGTTTGTCAACATCATGCTTCCTCATTAGTCGGGAGATATGTAAAAAGGTCGTTATATGAAAACTAAATTATTAAATTGTTCTCTTTCAAAAGATACGATAAACCTCGAGAAATATGGCACTTTAAAAAGGATAAAAAACTATTTTCGATATTTTGTTTTTTAAACGCCATTATGCATATGGCATTATATATTTCATAATACTCACCACCAAAGGTTCTCCATGTCATTTCAACATTACTATCCGAAGGAATATTTTCCTTCGGTGGTATGGTCGGATCTGCTAAAGATGTACAGAGTGCCCAGCGGCATAACACGTTCCAGTTATCAATGCCGGTTTTACGCTTAAGGGTAATTAGCTGCTGTTTCTGTTTTTCAGATAGACGAATCACATCGATAGGTTGCATAATTAGAAGTATCCTTCTTTGAAACTTGATGATTTATCTTGTTCGCTATAGCTAATATGATACTCATGGCTTATATAAGGTTTAACTTCTTGATAATAGTCATTTATAATCTCCTCATCTGTTGATAACAGAATTACTTGAGGTCCAGCTTTTGGAAAATAGTTTTTAACTAAATTGCTACGATGTTTACCATCTAATCTGCTTAACGGGGTATCAATTACCGTTGGTAATTCTTTACCAGAAGCTTCTGCCAATCCCCAATAATATTGCAATGGATAATAGCTGACGTTCACCGGCAGAGAGCTTTGATGGTTCGATAGTTCTTCCCATCGAATCATACAGTGTGATATTGAAGCTTACAGGACAAATCTGCAATTCACTTATGAGTTGTGATTTACGACCTAATGCATTAAATTTGTGTCTCACTAAATTCTGTAAGCATTTGATATTTTCACTTATCAACAACTCACCAAATTGCTGCAATGTTGTCTTCATTTTTTCAATATGATTGCTTACTTGAATCGCTCGTTTCTGTTCAAAAGTATCTTTATTTTGTTGTGCCAATAAATTTGTATAGCGTTGAGATAAAATATCTTTTCTTGAAACTGCTTGCTCAAGTAATTTGTTTTTATTTTCTAGTTGTAACACTAAATTTTTAAGGGATAATTCTTGCTTGGCTAACTCAGCGATTAAATGATGAACTGATTCGTAATCCGGTACGGTATCAAGCTGTCTTTGTAAAACAGCTTGCTGTTCAAGTAATTTTTTTGCTTCTTTTTGCAAGGAATCACGATGATTTTCTTCTCGAGTAATACGTTCTTCTAACCCATTAAATATACTAATGTCACTATTTAAATAACACTTTACGCTAGCGGTTTCACGTCGCGCTTGTGTTTCCTCAGCGATTATTTTATTTACATGAGTAATGGTTTTTTTAGAGGAGTTACATGCGATTAATGCATGTATAATTTTCTCATTGTAAATACCAATACTTTTTTCTAGTATCCTAGCTTGTGTGGCGAGCGCTTCTAAATTTATTTGTTTTTTTGTTTCCTGGATTAAATCCTTTACTAATCCGAGCGGGCCAACACCTGCTGATAATTTAACCTGCTCGAGGTTATTTATATTTAACTTTGCTTCAATAGCACCAAGATCAAACTTAATTTGATCACGATTCTCAATCAGGTGAGCCCCCGCATTACGTGCTGACTGTCTCGCTCTATTAATAGCAATATTTGTGCTGCTTATATTAAGTTCAATTTCGGCTATATGTTTTTTTAATTGTGATATTTCTTTATCCGCTTTCTCTATTTCGGACTCACAGATCTGTACTTTTTCAATAACATGCTCATCAATATTTGAAACGCGCTTTTTTTTATGTACCTGCATGAGGTCAATCTGTAGTTGAGAAAGTAAGTCAAGCCCTAATAAACTCTCGATGCCTGTTCTGACAAGTTCAGACGAGCGTTGTGGATGTGCAAGATTTTCAATCTTCTCGCCATCAAAAAAGAATAAATCAGATAAAGTAATTGGGGATGAATTCGTTAACGAATTCATCCCAATTCTGGGTTAGATGTTCATCATGTTTATCATCAACATATACTTTGATTTTATCTCTTGTTTCTGAACCAGTTATTTTCCAAGTACGTTCAATTTCGTAGCGATTTGTTCGGTTTTCTGTCCGATGCGTAAATGTTAAGCTTAATTGTACCTCTTCATCTGGACGTGCGAAACGATTCTTACAACTTTGCAAGAATGAGCCATAAGCAGTCCCTGCCCGGTTAGAGCAACGAGCATGTTTTCCATATAAAACTAGCTGTATAGCATCGAGAAATGTAGTCTTTCCTCCACCATTTAATGCCCCCATTAGAATAATGGGCTTGTCCTGTTCTACATTAAGATTAATTGAATGCTCACCTTGATAAATACCAAAATTTTTAATATATAATTTATTAAATATCATCACTGATAACCTCTGTTTCAATCAGCAGAGAACTATAACCTTTTTCTTTAAGAGAACGAGATATAATAGAAATCTGCTCATTGATGAATTCTTTTTCTTTAGTAGACAAATTAGGTGAATTGTCATGTTTTATTTGAAGCTCTAATCTTTTTCGCTCAAGGGCAAAAACTTTAGCTTCATCCATTGAAGAAAATGCACCTTTTTCAAGACTTTCAGTTAACTCAGAAGCTAGATTAGCTCGTCTTAATTGGCTTTTGTGTTTGTTGGCAATGGCCATGGCGGCTCGTATTTGTTGATACATCAAACCTTCATCGTCATCATTTGTTTTGCAGAAGGTTTTGAGTTTATCTAATACTGTTTTATTCAAAATTGGATGGTGGGCACGACGTACTCCTGGATAAGGTTTACCCATTAATTTTTCATAAATAAGTGGAAGAGAATCCTCTACCTCCAGTTTTTCCTCCAGCCAAATACGTCGTATTTCTTCTAATTCTTCTAAGGGTAATAACTCCAGATCTTGGACTTCTGTTGGTCCCATCTTTTGTACTGCTATTTGTGCTTGTAATACTTTTTCTAAAAGTGACTCTCGAAAACTTTGTATATACGGCCCGGGAACAATATCCGCTCCATGTTTTGTGACATGAACTGTTAACGTACCATTCATTCGACGAAAGTCTCGTCGAGATTTGTCGCGGCGTAGTTTATCAAGTTTCTTCCCGTGATCGCTATCGTTAATATCAATTTCATTACGAAGCGCTAACAGCGGGTACATCCATTCCTTTTCCTCATCATTAGCAATCATCGCGGACATCGATTTATCTTCTGAAACCATTGTGCAAACATAACAGCCAAAACGGCTATCACCGCAACTTTGAGTACTTTTATCTACTACCAGTGGGCATTCTCCACCCTCCGTAGCTCCTTGATACATCCCCATTAAATCTTGATTAGGGAAATTCCAAGGGTTGGAAACCGAGTTTAGGTATATCCATACATCATCGTTGGTCCAGTCAGCAATAGGAGGATAAACCCCAAACTCTATCGAGGGTGCCATTCGCTGTTAGACCATCTTCTCTACGAGTATTGGTTTCAGTATTCTCATAATGTTCCATAGTGGCAGCACGAGTTGTACTTTCCGCTTTTCTTGTTCCGAGTACTAAAATAGCTTCACCTCGTTTATCAACTAAATTGTTAATGAACGTGTTGGAAGGAGCGATTTTAAGTCGATCGGTACACCACCGGAATTTATATCGGGGAGCTGGATAACCTTTGCCAATAAGATTCACCCAAAATCGATCCTTTACAGCAGGTGTAAGGCGATGTGGATGAATAGGAATGCCTTGTTCATTTTTTGCTTCAAGCATTCGCTCTAATGATTTCTCTACCCACATAGCAACAATAGGGTTTTCAACAAGGGTATCAGTGCTTATTACGTGTACATCTTTATGGCACTTATTTTCTTTTTTAAGGTCCAAGAGAGCATACCATACTAATTGTAAAACAGCTGTTGAGTCTTTACCTCCGCTATATCCAATAACCCCATGGCACTTGATCTGATAAATATAAATTTTTAATGTGAGAAATAGTATCAGCGATTGTTTTTGTCAATCCGTGCTGTTCAAATACGGAATATGAATTATTTACTGACATATTCATTTTTTGGTTCCTAAAAATTTATCTTCCGCTTTTTGTTGTTCTGAATTTAAAGGAAGTTGAAGATGTTGTTTTAACGCATTCAATGTCAGTAATGCAGAATAAACGCTATGATCCATTCGACCTTTATTAAAGCAACGCTCTACCCATACTTTGTTAGTTCGTGCCCAATTAAGTCCTTGAAGGCTTTTGAGCATTTGTTTCCAATCGGCGTGTTCTGCAAGTATCTCTTTACCAAACATAGCAAAGCTTTTGAGCAAAATAGCGCTGAACAGAACGTAGTTTGCTCTGTCTGCTGGTTTTATCTGATGATTCTTGGCTTGTTGCCATAATGGTAAATTTTTCGCCAGCTCATCCCAATATTCTACGGCCTTTTCAGCTTGTTTCTGCCAACTCTCCTCCGTAATATTTGGACATAATTCCATGCATGCAGCATGTACTGAGCTATGCATAAAGAATTTGGCTGATCGTTTGCTGATACGGCTGGAAAACTCAACCACACCATTGAAAAAATCACTGTATTCAACTACATGATTAGTTAGATTTTCTTCAGGCGAGGAGCCGTACAGGACGGCAATAGATCTATTAGCAGGAATAGGATATAAGTTTAAATCACGAAAGATTTTTTGTCGTTGTTTGAGATTTTTGTCCACAAAAAAAACAACTGATATAGTCTCATCGCCCAGAGCTGGGTCTTCTTCTAAAGCTTGTTGTATAGCCGCACTACGGTGCTGACCATCAGTCAAGTAAAACTCGGCATCTTCATCAACAACCAGATTGCCTATTTTGCTACCATGCCCTTCCTGCGCTATGGGCTCAAAAAATGTTTTACCTTCGATACATGCAGTGATGGCCGAGAATGTATAATCGTGTCGATTGCTATGAATATATCGAGCAATTTGCGGAATCCGGCTATGATTTAGAACTCGTTGGGCCTTGTCGGTCTCTGCAAGCATCGATTCATCAAGCGTGAAGATTTTTTTTAGCCTTTTGAGAGGACACATCACGATATAGTATTCGTGCCCAGCTTGAATTCCCCGGATGGCGGGAAAACTGATTCCAGATACGATATTGCTCACTACTGATAGTCCTCGCCTAATCTTACTCATAGGGTGTTCGAACGAAAAAAATGATTTGTTCGTACGAACATGTAGTAGCATAGTAGCAAAATCCTTGGGTGATGTCTGCAGATTTTTAGGAACAAGCAAATGACGGTATATCTTGACTACAACGCTACAACTCCAGTACTTCCAGAAGTTGCTGATCTTGTTTATAAAATGATGGTGGATGAGTATGGAAATGCTGGTAGTCGTACTCATGAATTCGGGTAAATGCAAAACGTGCAGGTAGAAAATGCACGGGCTCAGGTGGCAACAGTAGCTAATGCTGATAAAAATGAAGTAATTTTTACTAGTGGTGCGACAGAAAGCAACAATATTGCCATATTAGGTATGCGTGCGTTTGCTGAAAAAAGTGGTAAAAAGCATATTATTACCAGCAAAATTGAGCATAAAGCAGTATTAGAACCAATTGCTTACTTGGAACAGCTTGGCTTCAGTGTGACATATCTGGATGTCACCCCTGAAGGCAGGGTTGATACTGAACACCTGAAAAACATCTTTAAGAGAAGATACGATCCTTGTATCAATAATGCACGTCAACAACGAGACAGGATCCATCCAGCCATTAGATGAAGTGTGCCAGTTGTTAACTGGACATGCTGCCTATTTACATGTAGATGCTGCACAAAGCTTCGGTAAATATTCGTTTGGTCTTGAAAATACTCGCATTGATTTTATTAGTGTTAGTGGACACAAACTTTATGCTCCAAAGGGAATTGGTGCTCTTATAGCGAGGCGGCGCAATTTTATTAAACCACCTCTAACGGCAATTTATTTTGGTGGAGGTCAGGAAAAAGGACTAAGACCAGGGACCTTAGCCACTCCTTTGATTGCAGGATTGGGGCTTGCCTGCGAGTTGGCAAATATAAATTCCGACAAATGGATAAAACATGTTACCACCCTGAAAAATGAATTTATTAATAATCTTAAGGAATTTGGAGCGATAGTCAATGGAAGTCACACTTCGCCTTACGTTTTAAATTTTTCCATACCAGGAATTAATTCAGAAGCAGCAATGGTTCAATTGAAAGGAATTATAGCAGTTTCCAATGGTTCTGCCTGTACATCTAGCAGTTATAATCCTTCCCACGTGCTGGTTGCCATGGGGCTGAATGGTGAACGAATTGATGGCTCTATTCGAGTGTCTTTTGGCGCGAATACGCAAAATATTCCATATCAAGACATACGAAAAAAACTCAAGGCATTACTTTGATTAGCATTACTCAAATTTGAATAGTACTAATTAAAAATCAAAGTTAACAAACTATAAAAACAGAGGGTAAATACATAAAAGTTATTTACCCACATCAACTACTAAAATTAGCACGTGGTATATATTCTGCTGTTTATACTATTTATTGTTTTGTAAAGTACGTGATAAATATAGGATAGCCCTGCAACAATATTTTTGTCATGGGGTTGAAGTGTCCGATTTCCAGCCCACGAGAGTGAGGAATTGTAGCTTTTAATATTCTTGAAAAAAACTTCTCCTAAATCTTGACCTTTATCACCATAATAATGGGCATATCTATAGTTCCAATCATTTCTTATTCTACTTGGCTTATGCCAGCGGTCATCATCTCCATCACAAATATTTAAAAAAAGCTCTTTAAATTGATGTTTCATCATCGTCCACATCTAGTTTTTTAACAATGTCTGCAATGTTTTTCCAAACTTCAACATGAACTCGAGGTGATTTTTTTTGGAAAGTCATCTTAACTCTTTTATCATATTCTGAATTTTTCAGGATGGCTTGGTAGCCATAATTAGTATCATCTAAACTGATACTGGAATTTAAAAGGCTTAGAAGATCTTCTGATAATTTCTTTCATATCATCAGCAGAAAAATTTATTATAAATGAGCCACATAATTTTGTGATCTCAGTCGCCATAAAAAATGCAGCATAATATGATGTAACGAGTACCCATGATGTTTGACAAGTGTTTTCAATTTGGATCTGTAAGTTTTTTATTTGCTCGTTTATTCTTACTAACCCAAAATAATAATCTGAAAATAATGCATCTCTATATATTTCTGAAGGCAATTCAACTGAGAAGGATTTTAGATCGCTTATTTCAAAAACCAAATCATGTAAAGGATCAAGTAATATATCCTTGATGGTGTCCTTGGAACGATACTCTTTTCCCGGTTGTGGAGAAAGAGCATGCTGGCTGATTAATTTTATGGTTTTACTAAATAATTTCTCAGACAGCATGATTATTAACCTAATAGATCATCTGGAGTTTCAAGAGTTCTGACATTTAACTCAATTAGATTTCTCAAGTCGTCAGCTAATGCTTTTACGTTTTGCGAGTTTGTTCCACTATGATTTTCAAAATTAATTTTGTTTATTCCAAACAGTATTTTAAAAAAAGAGGATTCTGAGTAGTTTTCTATAATACGTTATTGCATAAGAGCAGACATCTTCAAATATTAAAAATAATGCTTGGAAAAATATGGATGTGACTAAACGTTTATCGTTCCCTTCTATTTCCTTGAGAACAGAGGATGCTGCGTTTAAATAATGGGTTATAAGTGTTTTCTTTTTCTCATAATCAAAATTTTTCAATGTTCCACTATCAATTAATTTTTCAAGACTTGAATGAAAAGGCACGTGGGAGAGTTTCCCTATAACTGATGAAGTTGGTGCTATCCGCCCGTATAATGGAGATGCTATATCATCACCTAACTCTCTGAACATTCGAACTAAAACTGACTCTTTAGACTCAGGCTCTGTCAAAAACTTCAGTAACTCAATTCGTAATGTTTTTGGCACGCCAACTTTGATTAGAGTTTATATCTAAGAAGTATTGAACCTCTTGTTTCAGATTCAAACCACTAAATATACAAACTGGTAATAAGATATCTTTTTCGCTTTTGCTAGCTCCATATAAACGATGCTGACCATCGATCACAAATAATTTACTGGCTAAATCTTCAAAATCTAATGAATTGTTTTTTGAGTCATAGTTCAGATTGCATCCTTCTTTGGTACTTAAAATGATAGCACCTGGGATTATATTTCCCTCATCTAGATAAGCAGCTATCGATTTAGCTCTTTTATCACTGAGTAGTCGTTGATAACCTTCCGTTGGGTTTTCAGCTGCCCTTGAGACTTCAGTGATATTAAAGAGATGCTTGGCATTCATGACAGTTACAAAACAATCAACATCTCCGTTTCCTATGTTCCATGCTAAAAGTTGCATTGTAGTGGTTCTCATTAAAAAATGTAATTTTCTTTATACTAATATAAAAACTTTGTCCATTTTCAACGTTCTTTCCCAAGATTGTGTGCTGGATTGGTATTGCCCTCAATATGGTGACTCTTACCCAAAATTCTGCTCCATTTAGCAATAGAAAGACGGCATGATCTACACACCCAAAGTGGAGGTGGTGTCGATGAAGAAATCACGATTCACCGAAGAGAAAATTATCTTTGTTCTTAAATAGGCCGAACTGTGGCACCGGTACCGAAATTCTGCTGTAAGCAGGGTATTTCCGATGCCACGGTCTAAACATGGCGCACGAAATACCGCAGAATTTCGCCCTCAGAACTGAAGAACATGCGCCAGCAGGAAGAGGAAATCCTGTGGCTGAAGAAACTGGTGACAAATCTAAGACTCGACAAAACGATGTTGCAAGGCGTACTGGCAAAACGACCCGGCGCGGGCACGGCTTCGTTAATGGGATTGGGAGCTGCAGGCATGTTACGAGGGCAGCGAACGGAAGGTCTATTTTGTGCATCGGACACTGGACTTTGCCTTACTGCGGTGACAGCGTTTCCGGCCACGGTCTGAACGGCCAGCAGACGCGGTGGTAACGCTCATGCTGCGTCTCCTGCCCACAGTTCATTGAGGATCGCGAGGCGCGTATTCCCGCCGCTGGCGAGCATATATTTTTCATCGCCGGGGCGACGTGTCAACACTGGCGGGTTATCCAGCCCGCGGGCGAGAATTGACGCTTTCAGTACGTCATAGCCGGGGTTGCGGGTGACGCGGGGATTGAGGGAGAACGGCTGGATTTGCTCCAGACTGACCTGGACCATCTCCTGTTCTCCGATATTGCTGGCACCGTGAAGCCAGCGGTTGAGTAGGTGTGAAGCGCACATTATCTTCCTCCGGCATTCAGACATCGCGGGTAAGCCGGATGCGTTGGTGGATCCACGCGTCCACCTCGCTTTCCAGCCAGGCGACGTGGCGGCTGTTGAGTCGGATGGATGGCGGAAACTGTTGCAGCTGTATTTGCCGATAAATCCACGATTTACCGAAGCCGATTTTGTCTTCCACCTGGCGTAAGCGTAAAAATCTGTCGCTATTCATAACCATTCCTCCTGTGTCCAGATTCGTTCACATCAGCACGATGGGCGTGGTTATCAAAGCAGCAGCGTCCCTGCCAAGCAGTAAAAATCCTTATCCGGGGTAGTGAGAGTTGTTAGTTGAAAGGATTAGTTGATCGCGTTATGGCGGTGCGCCGCGCTGGAGGGCGGTTTTCAACGTCTCGGGGCTCAGCGGCAGGTGCATACCATCCTCACGCGCCCAGCATTCGAAAATGTTCAGCAGTTTGTAGGGATGCTCCAGCATTTCATCGTCCAGTTGCGGGTTGTGCTTGCAGGCCAGCCACAGCAAACGGGAAAGCGCGGAGGTGATCCGCTCCTTTGATTCTGGCTGATGACGGGTCAGGAAGGCCTCGAGATGAGTGCGGCGGATGACGAACAGAGCGTCAGGAGGCAGCGTGTCCTGCAGGTAGCAGACGGACAGATTGAGCCGGGATTTAAGGTCATTGCGACCATTGCCATACAGCTGGCCAATCAGCAGATGTAGCTCTTCTTGGAGGTTGTTCTGCGTGGCGAGCAGTTCCAGTAAAAGCTCCCGCAACGATTTGCGGCAACAGAGCTGGTAGTAGCTGTCGTTCTCATCGCAGACCACGATGCCAATCTGGTTGCAGCAATGGGTATCTTTGGGGCAAGGGCGATTCAATGTTTTCGCCAGTTGCTGGTGGAGCAGCAGGCGCTCAAGGCCGATTAACGGCAAATTCCACAGATGGCTGGTGGTCAGTTGCAGAGTCGGGTCGCGTCTGCATGGCGGAAAGTTCGCCATCACTTTGCGGTTGCCGGGTTTGTTGCACTGCGAAGGTGGAAAGGGGGGCTTGCTGAATCGGCAGGCAAAGCGGCAAGGGGGATTGAGTGGTCTCAGAAGTACGGGAGAAGGGAAGTAGACCGGGAGCGACAGATCGCCATGCAGGGCATGGCGGATTAGGTCGGCGGGCAGCAACGTGATGTTGTGCTGCCGGATGACTTCTGCGGCCTCGTCCAGCGTCAGCCACTCCTGGCGGATTTTATGTGGGGGCATGGAATATTTCTTTTTGTGTTGTAGGTTGCGTGTCGTGCTTGTTGATGGTGAAAACCGGTGTGAGATGTTTTTGCTAAAACAACTAACCTGATCAGTTTAGTTAACGATCTTTTCAGACATAATCCGGTGATTATTTACGCTGGAAAAACAGGATGTAACATTGAATAGTTCGGAAGACGATTTGCTTGAAGTAGCGTGGTATTTGTCGAAGTACGGTAAATCTCAACCACCCGTGGGACTGAGTGTTCAGAAATGGAAAGAGGCTTATGACTTGTTTTATCCCCGTTTCGGGGCGGGCAAAACCGCCAATGAGTTTCGCAATAGTCTGAAAAATAGTCGTGACCGTTTTGATTCTTGGCTTAGTGATGTGCGTGTCGGCTGGCTTGACGAGCAGGGCGCTCCTGCTGTGCTTTCTCATTCAGCGCAGCGTGTGCATCAGCGATTGAGTGTGCTTTCAGACAGTGCGATTGAGCAGCGCGTTCTTTCGTTGATATCTTCTGATGGAGATGAACAGGCGCAACGTGACTGTCTTATTATTCAGCAAGATAAAAGTATTGAAGATACCGTACGCGAGCAGCTGATTGCGGCACGGCTGGGGCAGGGTACCTTTCGGAAAAATTGTCTCATGCTGTATCCGGCATGCCCTGTTACGGGAACGACTTTTGCGCCGTTACTGCGTGCCAGTCATATAAAGCCGTGGGCTGCCTGCGAGAATGGGAATGAGCGCCTTGATCCTTTTAATGGAATTATACTGGCCGCACATATTGATATTTTATTCGATCAGGGATGGATTTCGTTTGAGAACGATGGGCGCTTATTAATTAGTAATGAGCTGGATATTAGCGTTAAAGAGCAGTGTTTGTTGCCAGAGAAAATAAAGGCGTTTTCTGTTGAATCGTATTGTTATCTGGAGTGGCATCGGGAGAATTTATTGAGATAGTTAAGCTATAAACTATCTTCGACAGCGCTATTTTCTGAACTTACAGGTTCCAATATTGCATTGAACGCTGTCCAGTAGGGCTCACGGGCTTCTGGAGCATGCTGTGCAACCGGTAATCCTCTGCTGCTTCGGTTATAAAGCTTTTATGTGCCATGCAGCAGGATATGGTTGCCTCCTGAACTCCGTATAACCCGAGTATTTGTATCGAAGCGTGAACAAAACATTGCAGCCAGCCTTTCAACGTGGACAATAGTTATCCATACGGTGATTTTATATTCGATAAATCAATGGATTTCATTGAGTCATAGGACTGGTAATGGATGAAAATGCTTTAGGGTTTGCCTCATACTGGCGCAACTCGCTTGCAGATGCTGAGTCAGGAAAGGGCAGTTTTGAACGCAAAGACGCCAAAAATTTCACTCACTGGCATGAGATAGCGGCGGGACGTCTTGACGAAGCGATCGTCGGTAAATTTTTTGAGGGAGAAAAAGACGACGTCGAAACAGTCGATATCATCTTGCGGCCAAAGGTTTATTTCCGGTTACTGCAGCATGGTAAGGACCGTTCCGCTGGTGCGCCTGATATTGTTACCCCGATTGTGACGTCAGCCCTGTTGAGCCGTGAAGGTTTTTTATATCCGACTCCAGCGACTTCCATTCCCAGAGACCTGCTTGAACCTTTGCCAAAAGGGGCATTTTCGATTGGTGAGATTGAGCAGTATGACAAATACAAAACGACACATACGTCATTCTCTATCAACGTTGATTACAGCGTTGATAAGACTGCCGAAACAGATGAAGAACGAGAAGCACGATATGCAGCCTGGCAGCAGGATTGGCGTCAATATCTGGATGATTCAGAGAGGCTACTGAAGAACGTTGTCGGCGACTGGATTAAAAATCCCGAGCAATATGAACTCGCTGAGCACGGTTATATTGTTAAAACGGCGCAATCTGGCGGCGCCAGTTTCCATATCCTTTCGCTTTATGATCACCTGCTTATTTGCAAAAAGGATGTGCCGCTCTTCAATCGCTTCGCCTCGCGAGAGGTTCATGCTGCAGAGTCATTACTTCCTCCGGAAGCAAAATTCAGCGACAGACTTGGACACTCCGGGGATAAGTTTCCGCTGGCAAAGGCTCAGCGCGATGCCTTAAGCCATTTTCTTGATGCAAGACATGGCGATATCCTTGCCGTCAATGGTCCACCGGGAACCGGAAAACCACGTTGGTGCTTTCTATCATCGCCACGCAGTGGGCCCGAGCGGCTCTCGAAAAAGCGGAACCTCCGGTTATTATCGCGACTTCAACGAATAACCAGGCTGTAACGAACATTATCGAGGCGTTCGGGAAAGATTTTTCCCAGGGCACTGGTGCAATGGCCGGACGATGGTTGCCAGAGCTGAAAAGCTTCGGCGCTTATTTTCCCTCAAGCACTCGTAAAGCCGAGGCAGCCAAAAAATATCAAACTGAAGATTTCTTCAACCAGGTTGAGTCAAAAGAGTATGTAGAGGATGCACTGCTGTTTTATCTCGAGAAAGCTAAAGCAGCCTTCCCTGAAAAAGATTGTTCATCCCCTGAAAAGGTAATTGAACTCCTGCATGGTCAGTTGGCAGCAAAATCCGAACAACTGGTAAGGCTGAACGCAACATGGCAAACGTTAAGCCTGGTTCGGGCGGCGCGAGAGCTTATTGCTAACGACATTGAGCAATATCTCGATAATTTAAATAAATTACTTTCCGGGCAAGAACAAAAAGTCACTCTACTGAAGAGTGCTAAAGCGGAATGGAAAAAATATCGGGCCAGTGAATCACTGATCTATTCATTATTTTCATGGCTACCAGCGGTTCGCAGTAAGCGGCAGTACCAAATACAACTGTTTCTCGAAGATAAATTAGGTGCGCTGATTGCGGGAAATCAGTGGTCTGATCCTGAAACCATCGAACGTAATATAGATGGACTGCTCAACTCCGCTGAGCGCGAGCAAACAACCTACCGGCAGCAGATTGACTCCACCCATGAAATTGTTCTTAAAGAACAGCAGGTAGCTCAGGAATGGCAGAGGCTGGCACTTGATTTAGGGCATGGAGGGCGACGAGGAACTGAGCTTCTCACAGGTCGATGAACTGGCTGATACGCAGATTCGCTTCCCTGCATTCTTACTGACGACTCACTACTGGGAAGGCCGTTGGCTGATGGATATGGCCAGCATTGATGACCTGCAGAAAGAAAAGGGCAAGAAAGGTGCTAAAGGGGTAGCCGCCCGATGGCAACGCCGAATGAAACTTACCCCATGTGTGGTCATGACCTGCTATATGCTGCCCGGCAATATGCAGATAAGTGAACACAAAGGACAACGTAAATTCGAGAAAAGCTATTTATATGACTTCGCTGATTTACTCATTGTCGATGAAGCCGGGCAGGTGCTTCCTGAAGTGGCCGCTGCCTCGTTTGCCTTAGCCAAAAAGGCATTAGTGATTGGTGATACGGAACAGATCCCGCCAATATGGAGTATTGCTCCCGCTATTGATATAGGTAACATGCTGGCGGAAAAAATTCTTTCTGGGAGTACGCAAGAAGAGATTACTGAGAAATATACGGCAATCGCAGAGCTTGGCAAAAGTGCCGCATCTGGCAGCGTTATGAAAATAGCGCAGTGTGCTTCGCGCTATCAATATGATCCCGAACTGGCTCGCGGGATGTACTTATATGAACACCGCCGGTGTTTCGATAATATTATTGGATACTGTAATACGCTCTGCTATCACGGTAAGTTGTTGCCTAAAAGAGGGCTTGAAGAGAGCAATTTAATGCCCGCAATGGGTTATCTCCATATTGATGGTAAAGGAGAGTTGGCAAGTAGCGGAAGTCGATATAATTTGCCTGAGGCTGAAACGATAGCTGCCTGGCTTACAGAGAACCAGCAAGATATTGAAACGCATTACGGCAAAGCGCTTCATGAAATTGTCGGTATCGTGACGCCTTTTAGCGCGCAGGTATCCACCATCAAACAGGCGCTGGGTAAACAAGGTATCAGTACAGGCGCGAATGAAAAGTCGCTCACAGTGGGCACCGTGCACTCTCTTCAAGGAGCGGAAAGAGCGATTGTGATATTCTCGCCAGTCTATTCAAAGCATGAAGACGGCGGGTTTATTGATAGCGATAACAGCATGCTGAACGTTGCTGTCTCCCGTGCGAAGGACAGTTTCCTGGTCTTCGGCGATATGGACCTGTTTGAGATTCAGCCAGCTTCATCTCCGCGGGAATTACTGGCAAAATATCTCTTTGAGTCAGAGAAGAATGCGCTCACTTTTGATTATAAAGAGCGTAAGGATTTAAAAACTTCCGAGACCAAAATTTACACACTCCATGGTGTGGAGCAGCATGATAATTTCCTGAATCAGACGTTTGAAAATACCGGTAAACACATCACGATAGTTTCTCCATGGCTGACCTGGCAAAAACTGGAGCAAACCGGTTTTCTTGATTCTATGATTGCGGCGTGTTCACGTGGTATTAACGTCACGATTGTCACTGACAGAAGCTACAACACTGAACATAATGATTTTGAGAAGCGAAAAGAGAAGCAGCAGAACCTCAAAGCGGCGCTGGAGAAACTGAACGCCCTTGGTATTGCGACAAAACTGGTCAATCGTGTTCATAGTAAAATTGTTATTGGTGATGATGGTTTGCTGTGCGTGGGATCATTCAACTGGTTTAGTGCGACACGTGAAGCGCGATATGAACGATACGATACATCGATGGTTTATTGCGGTGATAACCTGAAGGGCGAGATTGAGGCAATTTATAATAGCCTTGAGAGGCGTCAGGTTTAGAGCGGCGATTATATAAGCCATCTTATCGCTATTTCTTTAGGATAAGATGGCTAAATTACCGGTTGTGATACAGGAACCATATGATTTAGCGAAGAATTATGTATGCCGATACTGTAAGATTCACTGCGCAGCTTGTATGTACGCCCCCCACAACAATTGGCAACACTATTGGCTAGCTCTCATAATTTGTACGCTCCGTTGAATCCATATACTGATCAAATATCCAGAATAAATCGTTTCATCTGGGTCAAATGAGTGATATATTTTCACCCATAAACCCCGAGGAGGCGTTATGTCTGAATTCGATTTATTTGCGCAGGAACTGCTCGAAAAAGCAGAAGCTGAAGAAAAACAACAACAAGAGCGCGACAGGAAGCTGATTGATCGGGTACTTGAAATTTACGACCAGAAGTATGTCGCAGAACTGCTAAGAAAAATAGGTAAAAATGAGTGGAGCCGCGAAACGCTTAACCGCTGGGTAAATGGCAAGTGTGAGCCAAAATCGCTCACCATGGCTGAAGAAGCGCTGTTACGGAAAATGCTGCCGGAGCAACCTGCTCATCATCCTGACTATGACTTCCGCTTTATTGACCTGTTTGCTGGTATTGGTGGTATCCGTAAAGGATTCGAGGCCATCGGCGGGCAATGCGTTTTTACCAGCGAATGGAATAAAGAAGCGGTACGTACCTACAAAGCAAACTGGTACAACGATGAAGACGCACACACATTCAATCTGGATATCCGCGAAGTCACGCTAAGCGGAGAAGAAGGCATCTCAGAAGAGAAAGCCTACGCCCATATCGATCAACACATCCCGGATCATGACGTCCTGCTGGCCGGTTTTCCCTGCCAGCCATTCAGTCTGGCGGGTGTAAGTAAGAAAAACTCTCTCGGACGCGCACATGGATTCGAATGTGAAGCGCAGGGCACTCTTTTTTTCGATGTTGCCCGCATAATCAAGGCTAAGCAACCAACCATTTTTGTGCTGGAAAACGTGAAAAACCTTAAGAGCCATGACAAAGGCAAAACGTTTAAAGTCATTATGGATACCCTTGATGAATTAGGCTATGAAGTCGCTGATGCCAATATCACAGGGAAAGATGATCCTAAAATTATTGATGGTAAAAATTTCCTGCCACAACATCGTGAGCGTATTGTTCTGGTCGGATTCCGCCGTGACCTTAATATCCATCAGGGATTCACTTTAAAGAATATTCATAAATTCTACCCTGAGAAAAGACCAACATTGGTCAGCTTCTGGACCCTGCGGTTGACAGTAAATATATCCTGAGCCCTAAGTTATGGGAATATCTCTATAACTATGCTAAAAAAGCATGCCGCCAAAGGTAATGGGTTCGGTTTTGGTCTGGTTGATCCGAATAATGAAAATAGCGTCGCGAGAACATTATCCGCTCGTTACCATAAAGATGGATCTGAAATTCTCATCGACAGAGGATGGGATAAAGAACTCGGCGAAATCGATTTCTCTAATCCAGAGAATCAGGAACAAAGGCCAAGAAGACTGACGCCCCATGAATGCGCAAGATTAATGGGATTTGGAGCAACCCGGAGGCAAGCCATTCCGAATCCCCGTTTCCGATACTCAGGCCTATCGACAGTTTGGGAACTCAGTGGTCGTTCCCGTTTTTGAAGCCGTGGCAAAACTGCTTCAGCCTTATATTATGAAAGCCGCTGCAAGCAAGGCGACCAAAAAATAATTTAAACAGATCCCCCGGAATTTATCCGGGGGGAAACAGAATCAAATTATTTAATCGACATACAATGATTTAGTTTCATCGATAAATGTTTCTAACGAAATAAGATATTCCCGGATAGCTTTCGGGTACTTATCATGAAGGCTACTGGGTACAACCAACCTGACCCTTTCCTGCTGCATCTCCTGAAATTGAGCAACAGAAACACCTTCCTGAAGGGTAAAGAGATAAATATCCTGAATCCTGTCTGCCTCATTTAATATCTGCCGCCAGCGATCTTTACAGGTCGTTTTTACCGCTAGCATACGCAGCTTCTGCTCTGGAAAAGCTTCATCGTGATAAGCTTGCGCAGAGGGGAATAAAAAATCTGGCTTCTTATTTCCTTCTGTAACGGCCTGAGTCTCAAAAGTTTTCAGTCCATGCTCATTAAAAAGCTGTTCAAGATGCAGCTCAAGTGATTTTCCGGCTCGTGATTTTCGTCTGTTGCTCACGGAATTCGCCAGTGCAATAAATTCATTTACGGAACCAAACCCAGACTGAACTATACCCAGTACATGCATTTCCTCCACCAGTAGGAAAATTTCGTACTCAACACGACGACGTTCAATCAGTTGCTTATCCGGGCCTATGACATTTGGGGAATAGTGAGCTGCTGCATACTGGATAATCTCCTTACCTGAAGGGAAATTTGTTCTCCACTCTTCCGGAAGACGATACCCACTGGAAACTGGTTCTTTTAAAGCCAGACCACCCAGAATCTCATTTGCGGGACCATAGACCAACGATCCAGGAACAATTTCTCCGAGCGATGACTCAACGATATCTTCTTCTTCTGCGTTATGACACACCCAAATATCAACAAATTGGCTATCAGATCCCTGATGGTGATCAAACGCCAATAACGCCAGCGCCCCCGTATTCTCCGGGTCTTGCAGAGGATTCTTTCCTCCCCCCCATCGGGTGATACGCTTTTCATTTCGGGTCTTACCAAAGAAACGACCATTGTAATAAATGGCCCTGGCCTCGCTGTCCGGGCAGTTGTGTGAGGAGGTATGCGCATTCAGCATCACGGACGGGTTAAGATCCCTTGTATGATTAATTGAAGGGAAAAGATGTTCAACAATGCCAGAAGGTATGTAAATGCCAACCTGATGTCCGCCCGTCGCGCCGGTATCGTTGGCTGACAAGCGCTTGATGAACATATAGGTGTCACTGGTTGACTTATCTAACAGCCATGAATGTAGCCCCGACATCATCACTTCCTCGCTGTAAAAATATCGCTGATTTATAGAGAGTTATCCTGCCACAGCTCTGCCTTTGTGAATACTTACGATGCCGTTTTATGTGATGTCGTTATTTTCCTTGTTCTCCCAGATTCAGCTCAGTTCCCGAGATACCTTATAAACCGTTTTCTGGTCGTTTTCTGACATCTCTGTTAAGAGACTTGCACGTGCCAGGGTACGCAAATAATTACGCGCAGTGTTATCCGATACGCCCAGCGCCTCCGCTACGCCTGCTGCGGAATATTTCTTACCAGGCTCAGCCAGAATAATATTAAGTAGTGTGACTTGCCGTCCGCTCAGCCGCGATAAGCTCCCTGATTTATACAAAAAATGATCAATTCGGGCAGCGCGGGCAACCAGATCGTCTACATGCTGTAAGAGCCTTGTCATAGCACGATGGATAATACTGGCCTGATATTCAAGATAGTGCGTCAGATCCATACCATCGGTTTCAGTGTACTGGTAACTGTGGGCATATTTGGCCGGGGCGGCATGCAGTAGCTGGCTGATAGAGACATATTTAAATACGTCGTACTCTGATTTGAGCATGTACCAGTAAAAAAGCCCACGGCTTGTACGCCCCGTTACCGTCTCTGAAAGGGTGCTCGTGAACGAGCATGAAGTGAAGAACACAGGCTTTTGCCAAGGGGTGAACGTAGGATTCTGTGTCGTTTACGAAGTCACACACCATTTGCAGACGTGCCTGCAGGTCGGTGGCCGCTGGCGGTTGATGAACAATGTTACCGTCATAATCTGCAATCACTACATCATCGGTATCGCGGAATTCTCTCAGGACTGTATTTTTCGCCATTAATTCCACCCATGCCAATGGCATGGAAACGGCGGATTAAATCTGGTGTTAATGGCTCCTGGATAAGTTCCGGAATTTCGGCCATCAACCGCGCATTACCCGCGATCATGTGTTCATCTTCGGTACGGGGGGCTCTGCCACTTTCTAGCATGTCCCGCGCGACAAGCGTAGTTGTGTTAGCGCCTTCCAGTTGCGATGAAGTGATTGGCTCTTCCATACTTAGTGCTGTTAACTCTTTACCTGCCTCCCTGAGTCTGGTGGTAAGTTCTTTGAGCACCAGCCTTGTGGCGTGCTTGTCCACCAGTTCACAGACTGACATGATGTTAGGTGTAAGGACAAAGCCAGCCTGATTGCCTGCTTCGTTGCGATAATGGATCCGTTGCATGGCTGAGTCACGAGAACAGCCTGTCGATAATCCTGCCTCCATTCATCATCTTCGACATCTGTACGTGCATAGTCTCGTCTGGTCCAATCGTTCCTTTATCAAAACTTTTATGATGGGCCACATTGTTTGCGTATCTGTTGGATAGCGAATCCCACCTCGTCAGCAGAGAGTAATGTTCTTCATCAAAACCACTGGCAACGTTGTGTTCGACGGTCTCTTTTTATTCTCAAACTACGTGAACTTTGCTGCTTATCTACTCTCCCCAAATTCATGCCAAAAAATGTGAACCTCATCCCTGAAGCAAATCGTAATCTCTGAAATCGATCTGTATCGTAAATTTTACTTTACACTTTTGGTGATGTCAGTCACAAAATTAAGCGCGGAGGGTGATCGCAATCTCATAATATCCTGGTATACAAAATCGACAATGTGAGCGGAAAAGAGGCTGGAAAGTTAAGTTTTCACTGCTTTCTCTCTTTTACCGCGTCTGGAGGGAAACTGCAATTCAAAAGATAAAAAATAACTTGTTGAAATTGAGTCAGTAAAAAAATGGTATGTGATTTAAATCACGCGTATTTACAGATTTTATGATTTACGCCAATGGCGAATATTGACGGAGCTATTTTCTTCATGAATTAAATCTTGCATAGTGCCCTCACATTATTTCTTCCCCCTGAATCAGGAGGCGGATAGTTATATTCCATCAATCTTTATTGATGGACCAGGTATGCTTTATTTCACATTAATACGAACATGACCACTGTTAACTGGAGAAACAAAATGAATTATCCGGCAGAACCCTTCCGTATTAAAAGCGTTGAAACTGTATCTATGATCTCGCGTGATGAGCGCATCCAAAAAATGCAGGAAGCGGGCTACAATACCTTCCTGTTGAACTCGAAAGATATCTATATCGACCTGCTGACGGACAGTGGTACGAACGCCATGAGTGATAAGCAGTGGGCCGGGATGATGATTGGTGATGAGGCCTACGCAGGCAGTGAAAACTTTTATCATCTGGAAAGAACGGTTCAGGAGCTGTTTGGCTTTAAACATATTGTTCCTACTCACCAGGGGCGCGGGGCGGAAAACCTGTTATCGCAGCTGGCGATTAAACCGGGGCAATATGTTGCAGGGAATATGTATTTCACCACCACGCGTTATCATCAGGAAAAAAATGGCGCCACCTTTGTGGATATCGTCCGTGATGAGGCGCATGACGCCGGTCTGAATATCGCCTTTAAAGGCGATATCGATCTTAAAAAGCTGCAAAAACTGATTGACGAAAAGGGCGCCGAAAATATTGCCTATATCTGCCTGGCGGTGACGGTGAACCTTGCGGGCGGTCAGCCGGTCTCGATGGCGAATATGCGTGCCGTCAGGGAGTTGACGCAGGCGCATGACATTAAAGTCTTCTACGATGCAACCCGCTGCGTAGAGAACGCCTATTTTATCAAAGAGCAGGAAAAAGGCTTTGAGAACAAGAGCATCAAAGAGATCGTCCATGAGATGTTCAGCTACGCCGATGGGTGTACCATGAGCGGGAAAAAAGACTGCCTGGTGAATATCGGCGGGTTCCTGTGCATGAACGATGATGAGATGTTCTCGGGCGGCTAAAGAGCTGGTGGTGGTATATGAAGGGATGCCATCCTACGGCGGTCTGGCCGGGCGCGACATGGAAGCAATGGCCATTGGTCTGCGTGAATCCATGCAGTTTGAGTACATCGAGCACCGTGTGAAGCAGGTTCGTTATCTGGGGCGATAAGCTGAAGGCGGCAGGTGTGCCGATTGTTGAACCGGTAGGCGGGCCATGCGGTATTCCTCGATGCTCGTCGCTTCTGCGAACACCTGACCCAGGACCAGTTCCCGGCGCAGAGTCTGGCGGCAAGCATCTATATGGAAACGGGCGTGCGCAGCATGGAGCGTGGCATTATCTCCGCAGGGCGTAATAAAGAGACGGGCGATCACCACCGGCCAAAACTGGAAACGGTACGCCTGACTATTCCACGCCGCGTTTATACTTATGCGCATATGGATGTGGTGGCCGATGGCATTATTAAACTCTATAAGCATAAAGAGGATATTCGCGGGCTGAAGTTTATTTATGAGCCTAAGCAGTTGCGCTTCTTTACTGCACGTTTTGATTATATTTAATGGTATTGATAGCCCCATTTTTAAATGGGGCTTTTTGTTTTTTATTATCCGAAGATGTACAAATGACAGCCGTAATTATAATTAATAGTCAACAGGAACATTTATCATGGATATTAATGCCATTGAACGACAGAGTTCCCCCGGACTTATTAGCGGGACGATGCTTGTCATCGCAACGGTAGTCGGCGGGGGAATGTTCTCCCTGCCTATTGCGATGGCGGGAGTCTGGTTTCCCGGCGCCTCTGTTATTCTGATCGTTATTGCCATCATGATGTTATTAACCGGCCTGATGCTGGTGGAAGTGAACCTTCACTATGGTGCCGGAGCCAGTTTTAATACCTTTACTCAGGATCTATTAGGGCGAAAGTGGAATATCGTGGTTGGCATCGCCTTTGGTTTTGTACTCTATATTTTAACCTATGCGTATATCTCCGGGTCATCGGCGGTGATGGCGCAGACGGTGTTTAAATATAGCGGTTTTCGTTTCCCGGCAAACATCTCCGTTATTGTCGTCAGTATGCTGGTTGGCGTAATCGCCTGGTACAGCTCGCTGCTGGTCGGGCGGATCACCACCATTCTGATCGTCGGTAAGTTTGTGGCGTTCTTTGCCACGTTCTCCGGGCTAATCGGCCATATTGAGGTGGCGAAACTGGTCGATAGCGTCGCCATCGCACTGCCGAATACGCAATATCTGCCCTACATTCTGATGACGCTGCCGTTCTGCATTATCTCCTTTGGTTTTCACGGCAATGTGCCGAGTCTGGTGAAACTGTATGGCACCCCACGGCGTATCCCATATTACGCGTTCCATCGTGATTGGCACCCTGTTTGCCGTGCTGCTCTATATCTTCTGGCTGGCGGTGACGATGGGCAACATCAGCCGCGCCGAGTTTTCGCCGATCATTGCCAAAGGCGGCAATATTGATGTGTTTGTGGAAGCCATCAGTGGGCTGTTTACCAGTCGCTATATGGATTTAATCCTGACCTTTTTCGGTAACTTTGCCGTTGCCAGTTCGCTGCTGGCCGCTACGCTGGGTCTGTTTGATTATATTGCCGATCTGTTCCACTTCCCGGATAACGGCATCGGCAGACTGAAAACCGCGCTGGTGACCTATTTCCCGCCCGCTGCCGTCTGTTTCTTTTTCCCGAATGGTTTTGTCCATGCGATTGGCTATGCGGGACTGGCGTTTACCATCTGGAGCGTGATCCTGCCGCCATTTCTGGTGAAAGCGTCCCGTAAGCGTTTTGCCACGGCGCGTTATACCGCCCCCTGTAACAATACGGTGCTGAATCTGGTGATTGTCGGCGGAGGGATTGTGTATCTGACGGTGGTGCTGGATGTGTTTGGTTTACTGCCGACGTTCCGTTAGCGGGAGGCGCTATGTTTCTGACATTACTCAGGTTACAGCATCCGCTGGTTTATCGTTACGCCTGGCTGAGGGTGTGGGTGGTGGTGTTAAGAAAATGCGGACTGCGCAAGAATAAAGCTCACAAAAGTAATCAGGCCTGTCGCTGACAGGCCTGCCTGGATTTACACCCGGAAGTAGCGTGGTGGAATCAACGTTGAGAACGCGTCGATCTTCTTCACCATCTTTTTCCAGAACAACATAACAACAATCCTCTGTTTAAAATGCAGGCGCTATTTTAGTCAGCGCAGGCATTGCGTAAAAGATCGCCGCGTCGTTCTTATCGTGTGCACGGTGTAAAGCTTTTTGTTCACTCTGAAAAATGTGGAGGAGTAACACGATCGGCAACCCTGCCGCCGGGTTGACAAGCGTTAAAATAGTACGGGCAATCCCAGCCCGCGTTTCACTTCCCGTAGCGTTGTCTGTGTGACCTCATGCGCCCGTTCACTGCCTTGTTGCAGTATCTGCATCAGCATGCCTTTATCCTGAATATAGGTTGCCCGCCGCTCGCGCATTGGGGCAATCAACTCCTGCAAACAGGCTTCCAGTTCGTTTTTACAGGTGCGATCGCCAAGCCCGCCCTGCTGATAATGCGCTTTCATCGCCGCGACTTTCGTTTTGTCCGGGTGAAAGGCATCCAGCCAGGTGAATACGATATTTCCTTCGATCTGACCCGGATCGCTGACGTTAAGGTGGTGAGGATCGGTGTACATGGCGCTAACCGCTTTGTGGATCGTCTCTTCACTGGCGGAGAGTTGCAGGGTATTGCCGAGAGATTTTGACATTTTAGCGCCGCCATCGATGCCGGGCAGGCGGCCGGTGTCGCTCAGAATCGCCTGACAGTGGCGTAGCAGCGGGGCAGGCAGTAGGCTGTTCATCTTGTGTACGATTTCGTTAGTCTGCTCGATCATCGGCAACTGATCGTCTCCTACGGGCACATATTCCGCTTTAAACGCGGTGATATCCGCCGCCTGGCTGATGGGGTAGACCATAAATCCGACCGGTAACGAGCGGGTAAAGCCTTTCTGCGCAATTTCATTTTTCACCGTCGGATTACGCTCTACGCGGGCGACAGTGACGACATTCATATACAGCATGGTCAGTTCCGCCAGTGCAGGTAAGGCGGATTGCAGGCAGAGCGTGGTGAGTTCAGGGTCGATTCCGGCAGCCAGATAATCCGCCAGCACTTCCGGGATGTTGTCGCGGATCTTTTGCGGGTTCGTACCGTTATCGGTCAGCCCTTGCAGGTCGGCAATCAGCACAAATTGTTGATGGGTATGCTGCAAAGCAACGCGCTGGTGCAGTGAGCCAACGTAGTGCCCGAGGTGCAGGGCGCCCGTAGGGCGATCGCCGGTCAGAATGGTGGGTTTTGTGTTCATCAAAGACTCCTTTACGTGAAAAAACCGAAAGACGTCTCTGGAACGCAATAGCCGCCTTTCGGCGGCTATTAATACGGGGATAAAACAGAACCGTGCCGCCTTTAGTCAGGCAGCCACCAGCGGTTATGGCGTTGGGGAATCGCAGTCTGTTTATTCATAAAAATGACCGTATCACGGTTAAGCGCAGGGGTAAACCTGCTATGTCAGGGTTGTTAATGGGCAACCTGTTCACTCTGCTTGCCATCAGCGCTCTTCAGCATTCTCTTTTTTGCGTAAACTGCCGCTGCTTAACAAGTTGAATCATGCTGATGACGGCGCCGAAAAATAAGGCCGCAGCGCCGCAAAGCGTTGCGCTGGCGATCGCCTCCGTGCCGCTGCCTAGCAGGCTGGTTAACAGTGGGGCCGACGATCTGACCGATGCCGTAGGTAAGCGTGACAAGACCCAACAGATTGATATTCCCCGGCACGCTCAGTTGCCGCGCCAGCGGCATCACCAGAGAGGTTGTCCCCATGAACGTCGCGCCAAAACCAATGCTGCTGATAATAAGAAGCGGCAGTGCGTCGCTGGCGAGCGTGAGTATGACGCAGACCCCCTGAATCAGCAGATTCGCCGTCAGGCATTGTAATACGCCCCAGCGCTTTGCCGCCCACAGCCAGCCAAAACAACCGGGAACGATCGCCAGTCCTACCAGTGACCAGAGATGGGCGGTGAGTAGCGGCGAGCCCGCGTTTTTCGCCATCAGCGGCAGATAGGTGGCGACGATGATGTAGCCAAATCCGGCGAAGCCATACAGCAGCGCCAGTTGCCACCAGCGCATCAGCGGATGATGCGTCGGCGCCGGAGGAGCGGGCGGCAACGCGTGGGCGCGGGCAGGGATGAGGAACGCCAGGAGCAGCAGTAACACGGCGGAGATAACGGCAGCGCCTGACCACAGTGCATGGGAAGAAAGCGCATAGCGTAAACCGGCGATAACATACTCGTTGCCCAGCAAGATACCGGCGCCAACGCCGGAGAAAAGCGACGCAATCACAAACGGGTGACGGGTATGTTGCAGGACGATCATCGAGCCAAAAATCATCATTCCGGCGCTGGCGACCCCGGCCAGAAAAACGGATCAGCATCACGATGGCAGGTTGCGTAAATATCGCCATCGCAAGGATTAATCCTCCGGTTGCTACCGCCGACGTCAACAGCATTGGCCGTAAGCGAGAGGGGAGGTGAAAGGCGCCGAAGGAGAACAACAGGCTGCCCGCCAGATACCCCGCGTAGTTGGCGCTGGCAATCCAGGAAAGCGCCGCGAAGGTAAACTGACCTTCAGACAGCAGGACCGGTAGCATCGGGGTATACAGAAAACGTCCGATCCCCATTCCCAGCGTTAGTACCATTAAGCCGAAGAGTGCCGTACTGATGGCATGACGGTTTGAATCGGCATTGCCCTGAACCATACTTGCTCTCACTTAGCGCGTTAATTTGTGTTTGTTATATTACATGTGTAAATGATAATAAAAAGTAAAAAAATAGAGGGCGTGTGAGAGCCCGGCAAGGTATACGCGTTGGGAAATTCAGCAGGCGTCGATCGTTTTTACGCAGTGCCAGCCATCATCCACGCAGCGATAGATGGATTCGGTATGACCGGGGATAATCCACCGCGTTTCTTCGCCGGGGGTGCAGCGCAGGTAAATACATAACCCGCAGCCGCCGCGTAGCTGGCGCGGAATATCCGCCACCCGGAAGGTCATTCCCGCAGCCTGAAGCGCTTTGCGGGTCTGAATGACGCCCACCGTCGAATGAAATAAAAACAGATATTCCGTCATCCGCGTTTTCTCTGGCGTTGACCAATCAGCGCCGCACCAATGGCCCCGGCAAACTGCGCGTCAGGATGGGTGTAAACCGGCATCGCAACGTGTCTTTCCAGCATACGCGCGAATGCCGCACAGTGGCTGACGCCGCCGGTAAACAGCAAAGGCCCCCCGGCAGACAGTCGGCCGATAAAATTAGCGCTACGTCTGGCCATCGCGTTGATCACGCCGGAAAGAATGGCTTCTGGCGCAACGCCCGCAGAGCGCAGGCTGATCACTTCAGACTCGGCAAAAACCGTGCACATGCTGGTGATGGCATGAGGCTCAACGCCGTCGGTGATCGTATCCAGTTGATCCACGCTGGCGCCGAGGGTGCGCGAAATCACCTCCAGAAAACGCCCGGTTCCGGCGGCACATTTATCATTCATCAGAAAGTCGGTGAGATTACCGTCGTTATCCAGTTGAATAACCTTGCTGTCCTGGCCGCCAATGTCGATGACCGTGCGGGTTTCAGGAGCCAGAAAGCGCGCCCCCAGCCCGTGGCAGGAGATTTCCGTCACCTGTTTATCGGCAAAATCAACCAACTGGCGTCCGTAGCCGGTTAGCGTCAGAAACGGGGCGCGTGTCCAGCCCTGCGCTTAGCGTTTCCCACGCCTCGTGGATAGCATCGGCGGGGCGAAACGGCGTGGGGCAGAGGAAACGGCGTGTGATAACGCCCTCCGCCAGCAAAACGCCTTTTGTCGCCGTGGAGCCGGAATCAATGCCAATCGAGTACGTCACGGGCGCTCCTTACAGCATTTCAATAAAGGCCGCGACGCGGGTGCTGAGTTGCCCGATATCCGAAGTGGAGTAGTCCGTTTCGATGGCGATATAAGGGATGTTGTGCTGCTGGCGTACGTGGCGCTTAATCGCCATAGACTCAACGGCATAGGTATGACAGGCCTGCAAAATCACATCCACGACGCCGTCCGCCTGATACTCCTCTACCATCTGGCTGAGCAACGTCAGCCGCTGGTCGTTGGGCGAAATGCAGGAACAGCCAATTGCGAGGTATTTGTCGGTCAGCGCGTCATAGACATCGCCCGTCTCTTCAACGCACTGTTCGGTGGCTTTTGCCCCCGTGCAGTTTTCAAATCCGACGACCCAACCGCCGTTCTCTTCAATGGCGCGTACCACTTTTTCTGCCGCGCCGCCAATCGGGCAGCCGGTGATCAGAATGCGCGGGCGGGCGTCCAGCCGCTTGCCGTCCTGCCACTCCTGGCGCACGCGGTCAGCCATGCCGTTGAGCTCGTCGATAAGCGCTTCTTTATCAAAACGAAACGTCGCGCCGTACACTACTTTCAGGATATCGCTGCCGCTAAGAGCAGGAGGATTAAGCTGGCCGACGCGGTAGAAATTGGCCAGCGCGCGGCGTTCGCGGTTTTTCAATACGATCGCATCGCGCAGGGCGGCTTCGCTGATAGGGCGGCCAAAACGCGTTTCCACAGCCTGTTGCAGACGCAGGATCTCTGCTTTCCATAACGCACGGGAGGCGGCGTCATTGGCGCTGTTGGGCAGTTGCATGACGTGTACGGCCTTAAATTCGGCCATGTATTCGTACATTTTCTTTTTGCCGTCGCAGGTGGTTTCACCCACCACCAGATCGGAAAAATAAAAGTAGGGGCATTTGTCCGTTTTGCCGAAGCCGTAGCTGCTTTTGATCAGAGGACACAGGTTGCGCGGCAGATCCTTTTCGGCTTCTTCGATGGTTTCGTCCGACGTTGAACACAGGGAAACGACAACCGCACCCGCCGCCATCGGGATCTCCTGCGGCATAAACGTGCAGTAGGTGCCGACCAGCGGGATCCCCTGTTCTTTAAGATCCATAACGGTGAGAAAGCCTTTCTGACGGGCGTCGGAGAACCGGTTAAAAATGGCGGGTAGATCGGTAATAAGCGACATGGTTTTCCTTCCCCGTAACACGGGAGACAATGAAAAGACCACGCATTATAACCCTGTAAAAACCAGGTGTTTATTGATCTGCTTAAAAGTTGGGTAACGTCAGCAGGGACGGTATTTGCAACAGCAGATACAACACCAGCCCGATGGAGCCGCCGACCAGCGTGCCGTTGACGCGGATAAACTGCAAATCTTTGCCGATGTTCAGCTCTATCTGGCGTGACATATCGCGGGCATCCCAGCTTTTTACCGTGTCGCTGATGTGGCGCGTCAGAAACGCGGCGAATTCCGGCGCGACCCGGTGCGCAGCCTGTTCCAGATGGCCGTTGAGCGAAGCGCGAAGGGCATCATCCGCCACCAGCGTTTCGCCGAACCATTGCCCGGCATGGGCGATCCGCTGCTTCACGCGGGAACCCTCTGGGTTAATATCTGCCTTCAGCCACTGGCGTAAATCAGCCCAGAGTTCACCAAGATAATGGTTAAACGCCTCATCTTCTTTCAGGTACGCTTTGATGCTTTCCGCCCGGGAGGCCATCTCTGGATCGTTTTTGAGTTTGTCGATCAGCTTAAAGGTGGCGCGATCGAAGGCGTGGCGGATCTGGTGCGCCTGGTCGTGGCTGATATCATCCAGCAGCGAATTCACCGCATCGGAAACCAGTTCTGCGCTGTGTTCCCCCAGCCATTCGGTCGGTAAAATTTTTGCTTTTAGCGGATGTTCCGTCTCCAGCCAGCGCACGATTTGCTGCGCGATAAACGCGCGTGAGCTGTCGCGCTGAAGCAGGGCGATCAACTGCGCGATCAGGGTGTCCAGCAGTACCTGATGACGATCGTTTTTGGTCATGCTCTCCAGCATTAACGCGCTGGTGCCAGAGAAGTCCACTTTATCGATCGCTTTGTGTACCGCCCGCTTGAGCAGGCGCTGAATACGGGCGTCGTCCGTCAGTTCGAGAAAACCGCTCATGATTTGCAGCAAATGCATCCCAACCCGCCGGGCGTTATCCGGCTGACTGAACCAGTTGCCGATCAGCAAGGCTGGTTCATGACGGCGAATGAGCGCGACCAGCGACTGGGTATCAAGAAATTTCTCCTGCACGAACTGGCCAAGATTTTCGCCGATTCGATCCTTATTACGCGGGATAATGGCGGTATGCTGCGCGATAAACGGGATCGGCACCCGACGAAACAGCGCCACGATGGCGAACCAGTCCGCCAGTGCGCCCACCATTGCCGCTTCCGCAATGGCTTTAATGCCGAGTACCCAAAAATTTGGCGGCAGGAAAAGCGTCGTGATGAACGTGGCGGCGGCAATCAGCAGCAGCGAGAGCGCCAGTCGTTTGGCGCGTTTGAGTTCAGCAATTTTATTCATAGCGTTAAGGATAGAGCCAGACGGGGGGATCGTGCAAAAGATCATCCCGGGATCCAGTTATCCCATGCAGGCAATGTTCCCAGTTCCGCCACCAGAAAATCGATAAACGAACGCACCTTCGGGTTGCTGTATTTACTCGGGAAATAGAGCGCATAAAGGGCGTGCGTTTCGCAGGTGATGGTGCCGTCGAGCATCAGCGGCGTGATCTCCTCCTTCTGGATGTGATCGCCAATCAGGTAGGTCGGCAGATAAGCCACGCCCTGGTCTTCCAGCACCGATTTTAGCAATACCAGACTGCTGTTGGCCTGGATCGGCATATGCAGCTTTAACTGGTGCAGGCGCTCCTGCTCGTCCGCCACTTTAAGCACTGGGGTGAGTCCGGGATAGACCAGGCAATCATGATTCACCAGCTCGACGCGACGCTGCGGCATCCCTTTTTTCGCCAGATAGCCGGGGGAGGCGCACCACGCCCAGCGAATCGGCACCAGCTTGCGCATGGCATAGTTTTGCGGCGGCGCGGTGGAGATGCGCAGAGCGATATCGAAATCCGTTTCGTTCAGATTCACAAAATTATCGTTGAGGTCGATGTAGAGATTCACGTCTGGATATTGAGTACGGTATTTATCCACCAGATTAACTAACCGGGGAATATCCAAAGGCAATTGAACAGGTTATGCGTAATTCACCTTGCGGGCTGTGATAATAACCAGAAGTGGTATTTAAGGTTTCATCAAACTCGTTGAGTAATTTAGTCGCACGGTTAAATAAATATTGCCCGGCATCGGTCAGGGTAATACTGCGGGTGGTACGTTTAATTAACGTTGTACCCAGCGTATCTTCCATTGCTGCCAGACTTTTACTTACCGCTGAAGGTGACACGTTAAGCTGGGCAGCGGCTTCAGATAATCCACCGCAATCCACAATCTTGATAAAAAACTCTAAATGCTTCAGGGAAATGGATGTGTTCATTGTTTCCTTTTATTCACAAGTGATTTGCAAAAACGGTACGAATAGGCCGTTACATTCGCGTTTGAAACATGCAACTATTGAATCACAGGAAATAACTTGCTGACAAAATGAAAAAATAACAACTTAAGTGAGTTATGTCACAAATTAAACAGGAGGCAAAAGAAAGAACGCGAAAAATTGTGAATTTAATCTCATTTAATATAATTTAAATTAAAAGGTGCCTGTTATGTGGTCACGACTCGAACCCTACAGATCTTCACTTATTTTATTACTCGCTCTGGTTGTCGGCGGCTTATTAGGTATTTATGCTCCGACGTTTGCAAGTCAACTCCAGCCGATAGGTCAGATTTTCCTGAACCTGTTATTTATGATTATCGTTCCGCTGGTGGGGATCAGCGTAATGTCTTCTATCGCCAGCATGACCGACCTGAAACGTCTGGGACGCATTATGGCGATTATCTTTATCGTCTCTATCGCGATGGCTTTTATTCCGGCCGCCGGAATTGTGGCGCTCGCGCTCTGGTATAACCCGGCGCAGGGGGTGACTATCGATCTTTCGCAATCCGTGCAGGCGGGCAGCGGCAAGATGGATTTTGTCAGTATGATCACCACCAGCGACTTTATCGGACTGTTTTCTAAATCGAATATTCTGGCGCTGATCGTGATGGCGATTATCGCCGGGATCGCCATTGGGCAGTCAGAACAGGCGGGCAAACGCATCGCCTCACTGCTGGAAGACGCCAACACGGTGATCATGAAGATTGTGGCGATCATCATGAAGGTGGCTCCCATCGGCCTCGGCTGTTACTTCGCTGCGACGATGGCCAGTCAGGACTCCGGCCTGTTGCTGACCTTTGCCCGGGCTATCGGCCTGTTCATGGTTGCTACGCTGGTTTACTACATCTTCGGTTCTGTTCTTTACTCCTACATTGGCGGCGGGCTACCTGCGGTGAAGGCCTTCTGGCGTAACGCCATTGAACCTTCGGTGACCGCGCTGGGGACGTGTTCCTCGCTCGGCACGCTGCCGGTGACTCTGCGTGCGGGTAAGGCGATGGGCATTAACCCGGAAATCGTTGATGTCTCCATCCCGCTGCTGGTTAACCTCAATAAGGGCGGCGTGGCGATGATTGCCGCACTGAAGATTGTTTTTATCTATTCCGTTTTAGGCATGGAGTTCACCACCGAAACGTTCTTCCTGACGATGCTGATTGCCGTACTTTCGGCGATTATCGTCGGCGGCGTCCCTGGCGGCGCATTCCTCGGTGAGATCTTTATTGTCACCACGCTGGGGTTGCCGATGGAGGCCATTCCAATGCTGGTGGTGCTGGGCACGATTACGGATGCGCCAGCAACGCTTATCAACGTAATTCATGATTTGAACGCGGCGCAGATTGTGGAGCGCTTCGCCGGAAAGAAACCGGTGAACGCTGATATCAACACCACGGACGCAGTAGTCCCGGCTTTCCGCATGGATTAAGGATGTAACAGGAGACGTTATGAAAGATTCAGTTAAGCTCGACACGCAGTTAATTATCGCCGGACGCGACAAACGTTATACCCAGGGAGCGGTGAACCCGGTGATCCAGCGCGCTTCTTCACTGGTGTTTGATACCGTGAAGGACAAAAAATTTGCGACGGCCAATCGTGCGAACGGCGAGCTGTTCTATGGTCGCCGTGGTACTTATACCCACTTCGCGTTTCAGAAGGCGATGAGTGAGCTGGAAGGCGGCGTTGGCTGTGCGCTCTATCCTTGCGGCGCAGCGGCGGTGACGAATGCGATTCTCGCCTTTGTGCAGGGCGGCGATCATCTCCTGATGACCGGTGCGGTCTATGAACCCACGCAGGACTTTTGCAATAAGATTCTGAGCAAGTTTGATGTATCAACGACGTATTACGATCCGCTGATTGGCGCGGGCATTGTCGATTTGATCCGCCCGGAGACCAAAGTGGTGTTCCTCGAATCACCCAGTTCCATCACTATGGAAGTTCAGGATGTACCGGGTATGGTGAAGGCGATCCGTGCGGTGAACCCGGAGATTGTCATTATGATCGACAATACCTGGGCGGCCGGCGTGCTGTTTAAGGCGCTCGACTACGGCGTGGACATTTCAATTCAGGCGGGTACTAAATACACCATCGGCCATTCCGACGGTATGCTGGGAACAGCAGTGTCTAACGCCCGCTGCTGGGATCGTCTGCGGGAGAACTCTTATCTGATGGGGCAGACGCTGGATGCTGATAGCGCTTATAACGGCAGCCGCGGTTTACGCACGCTGTCAGTTCGCCTGAAGCAGCACCAGGAGAGCAGTATTCAGATTGGCCCGCTGGCTGTCGGGCTCGCCCGGAAGGTGGCGCGAGTGAACCACCCGGCGCTACCGGAGTGCCCTGGACATGAGTACTTCCGGCGTGACTTTTCCGGTAGCTCTGGCCTGTTTTCATTCGTGCTGAAAAAGCGGCTGACCGATGAGCAGATGGCAAATTTCCTCGATAACTTCTCGCTGTTCCATATGGCCTACTCATGGGGGCGGATTTGAGTCGTTGATTCTGGCGAACCAACCGGAAGAACTGAACAGTATCCGTCCTGCTGGCGATGTGGATTTCAGCGGCACGCTGGTCAGGGTGCATATCGGGCTGGAAGATGTGGGCGACCTTATCGCAGACCTGGACGCCCGGGTTTGCGCGTATCGCTTAAAAAAGCAGGCCCCGTATAGCGGGGCCTGCTGTCGGCGCAGATAAGCGTAGCGCCATCAGGCATGAGTTTATTTCTCAGTTGCCAATTCTGTTACCTCATACTGACGCACGCGCTGTAACAGCCCTTTCAATGTGAACACCGCCGCAATTCCTGCCACCACCGCCAGCAGATGAAACGGAATCTTGCCGCCGTTAAACCACCAGCCCGCGTCCGACTTCGATAGCGACGGCCATGACTGTCAGGATGACGATATTCAGCGATGCTGAGACGGTGCCTTTAGGCAGAGTGTTGGAAAACAGCGTAAAGCGGAACAACGTCGAGAAAATCATCCCGATCCCGAAAGCGTACAGACTGGTGCCCAGCACTGACCACAGCCAGACATGAGGCCACAACAGATTTCCTGCGATCAGGATGGCCAGACCGGACAAGCTGTATCGGCGGTGCGCGCCAGATAAAACGCGGATCGCCAGGATCTTTCACAACCCGAGCGACCATCATATTGGCGATGATTACCGCGCCAAACACCGGCACCTGCGCCCAGGCGAACTGCGCGGTAGTCATGCCGCCCGCGTCGATTAAGATTACTGGCGAGACCGCCACCCAACTCATTAGCGGGATGTAGCTCAGCGAAAGCGTTGCGGCGCCGAAGAGGAAAATCCGGTTGTGAAAGACATGGCGAAAATCGCGGAGGACGGCGGGAATGCTAAACGGCGCCGCGCCGCGTTGTACCGTCTCTGGCATCGCCAGCGCCAGGCCGCACAGGGCGATCAGCCCCATCAGCGCAATAATGCCGAACAAGGCTTTCCAGTGAACAAAGTGCATTAGCGCAGCGCCTGAGAGCGGGCCGATAACCGGCGCAACCAGGACTATTGAGGTGATGATCGCCATCAGTTTTATGGCTTTGGTCTGGCCGAAGGCTTCCTGCACGGTAACGTAACCGACCGTGGCGATAAAACAGATGCTGGTGCCCTGAATGAAACGCGCGACCAGAAACTGCGTCATTGACGTTGTAAGGAGCGTGGCGGCGCAGGCAATGGTGAAAATAAGCGCGCCCGTAATCAGCACCGGCCGGCGGCCAATCCGGTCGGAAAGCGGGCCGAGCAACCACTGCAATGCCATCCCTCCGGCCAGATAGAGACTGACGGATGCCGGAGCCAGGCTGACATCGGCATTGAAATCATGCACGACATGGATGATGCCCGGCTGAATCAAATCCGTCGACAGGTAGGCGGCAAAGTCGTACAGAATCAGCGCCATCGGGAAAAATAGCGTTGTCGCGCGCCGGGAGAAGAATTGACGTATCCGTTGCATATAAATCGCACTCCATGTCGGAGAAAACCCTGAACGGGTACAGTGAAATATTTCTGCGTGGCGTATTCAGAAAAAATGTATGCCTTGCAGAAAGGTGAATTTATCGTTGATAGCGCCTCGCAGCAACGCATAATACCGAATGTCGTTGGCATCCTGACAAGGTAAGGTGACGCCGGATAGTGAGATCATGCAACATCGGCGTATTGCCTTGCTGGAGTTGATACAAAAACATATCCGCCAGCGTGACCTGATGGGGCTGGTGGAGCAACTGGCCTCACTTTTGGTGATGGGATACACTACCGACAGCCAGCTTAAAGTGCTGTTTAATTATATGATGCAGTGCGGCGATGCATCTCGTTTTAGCCAGTTTATTCACGAGGTGGCCGAACGTTCCCCCCCAACACAAGGAGAGTCTGATGACGATAGCTGAACGATTACATGAAGCGGGTCGCCAGGAGGGTATGCAGCAAGGCTTACAGCAAGGCCAACGGGCTGAGGCGCAGCGTATCGCGCGTACAATGCTGGAAGACGGCATCGATCGCGATACGGTTTTACGTATCACCGGACTTGCTGTTGAAGAGGTTATCGCGCTGAACCACTAAACACATATCCACCAGCGCATCACTGGCCCGGTAAACGCCGTTCTGCCGGGCGGGCTTATTCCATCGCCACCTTCACCGCCTCTCCAAGTTTTTGCATTACCTCACGATGTTTCTCGTTCGGCGGTAACGCACAGTTGATGCGCACGCAGTTGCGATACTTCCCGGAGGCGGAAAACAGTGACCCCGGCGCGACCTGGATTTTCAGGCGGCATAGCTGTCTGGCGACGCAGACCATATCGATATGCTCCGGCAGCTCGACCCATAGCATAAAGCCGCCTTTTGGTCGGGTGACGCAGATCCCGCAGGGAAAATATTCGCGTACCCAGCAGGTATAGATCTCCATGTTGCGCTGGTAGATTTGGCGCATTCGGCCGGACATGACGGTGATAGTGGCCCTCGCGGACGAAGGTGGCCGCCGCCAGCTGCGTGGCGGGAACGTTGGTGCCGATGACGGCGTATTTCATATGCAGCAGCCGATCGTGGGTAACGACCCGGAGCGACCCAGCCCACGCGCAGGCCCGGCGCGACGGATTTGGTAAATGAACTGCACAATAGCACCCGACCATCGATATCCCAGGAGTGGATGGTGCGGGGCGCGGGTAATCCGTCGCCAGCTCGCCATACACGTCATCTTCAAAAATCACAATATCGTGGCGCTGCGCGAGGCTGAGCACTGCCCGTTTGCGTGCGTCCGGCATAATAAACCCGAGGGGATTAATTGCAGTTTGGTACGAGGATAACCCCTTTAATCGGCCACTGATCCAGCGCCAGTTCCAGTGCTTCAATACTGATACCGGTATCTGGGTCGGTCGGGATTTCAATGACTTTTATTCCTAAGCCGCGCAGGAGCTGCATGGTGCCGTAATAGGCGGGGGATTCGACGGCGACAATATCACCCGCCTGGCAGACGGTCAGCAGCGCCAGCGACAAACCGCTCTGGCTACCGTTGGTGATAACGATATCATCAGCGGCTGACGACCGAACCGCTGTCAAGCATCAGGCGGGCGATCTGTTCCCGCAGTTCGCGGTATCCGGCCAGTTCATCGTAGCCCAGCACCGCCCCCCAGGTTATGTTGCGCCACGCGGCTTAGCTTCGCGCCAGAGCGGTTTCAGGCTGGGTTGGTGGATATCGGGGACGCCGCTGCTGAAAGGAATGATTGATTTGTCGTTGTGCCCTTCCAGCATGTCCAGCACCTGATCCCACTGGGTGATCTCTACCGGTCGTTGTACCGGGCGTGACATCAGCGGCACCGGCGGTTGCGCCTTGCGCGGGGCGACACAAAGTAGCCGGAACGCGGCTGTGGAGTGATGAGCTGCAACGTCTCCAGCGTCTGATATGCCTGCTGTACGGTACTGATGCTCACCCCATGCTCCTGACTCAGGCTACGCACCGAGGGCAATTTTTCCCCGTGGCGATACAGCCCTTGCTCAATACGCTCGGCCAGCAGATTAGCCAGATGTTGGTAACGCGTCATGCTGTATCCCTCACTCTTGCCATACAGATGGAAAAACCAGTACAGAACGGTGGTCGAAATCGCGTTCAGATACCGTTTTAGCCAATCTGTATGGCAAAGAAAAGTATTTTTTGAATCTGTATTGTGGTGGTGAAGATCCGGGAAGATAAAGCCTCTGACCAGGTGGGGAGGTGGAGTATGGAATTTCACGAGAATCGCGCAAAACAGCCGTTTATTGGTTTTGTTCAGATCTGGGCGGGCAATAAAAAGATGGCGACTGCGGGCGCAGACGCAGCGTGTATTGCAACGCATGAACGATGAACAGTTAAAGGATGTGGGGCTGCGACGGGATCAGATTGAGTGATCCCCCGTAACACCACAGAGGCTGGGCTGTATTCAGTCCGGCCTTTTTTACATTCACGTAATTTATCAATTGATGCTTCCTTATCAGCTGTTTCTTGATACTTATCCTGATAAGTATTATTTTCCCATCTGCTAAGAGGGGAAAGAGAGATGACTGAAGATGAGCTGTTTGCCCGCCGTCCGATGGGGATGCGCATGGCAATGGTGGTACGCCAGTGGCGTGCAATTATTGATGCTGCCATCACCGGATACCGGCCTGACGCAGTCAAGCTGGACGGTGCTGATGCAACTGCATCAGTTGGGAGACAACGTCTCGGTCAGCGAACTGGCGGAGGTGCAGGGCATTGAGCTGCCACCGCTGATGCGTACCCTCACGCAACTGGAAAAACAGGGCTATCTGGTGCGTTCAACATCGCCATATGACAAACGCATCCGCCTGCTGACGCTGACAGCGCAAGGCCGTTCAAGGCTGGAAGAACTGAACCGGGTGATTGAGACCTATCAGCAACGCGTCACCCGCACTATCCCGGAAGCGGAACTTGCCGCCTTCAGCGCCACATTAAATCAAATCGCCTGCAATCTGCGGTTAAATCCGCGAAGAAGATAATTAACTCTAAAAAAACTATGATGACCCCAGAACAAAAATTTGCCCGTTGGGTAAGGGTGAGTATTGCCGCTTTCCTTGCAATATTCGCCTGGTTTATTGTTGCCGATATCTGGATCCCGCTGACGCCGGATTCCACCGTGATGCGCGTGGTGACGCCGGTCTCCTCGCGCGTCTCCGGCTATGTCTCGCACGTCTACGTACGCAACAATAGCCAGGTGAAAAAGGGCGACCTGTTGTATGAACTGGATCCAACGCCGTTTATCAATAAAGTTGAGGCCGCACAGATTGCCTTTGAGCAGGCGAAGCTGAGCAACCAAACAGCTGGATGCGCAGATCGCCTCTGCGCGCGCCAACCTGCGCACCGCGCAATACACCGCCGCAACGATAAGCTCACGCTCGACCGCTATCAGCGGCTAAGCGCGATGCAGAATGTTTCGCAGTCGGATCTGGATAAAGTGCGCACCACCTGGCAGACCAGCGAGCAGTCGGTGGCGGCGCTGAATGCCAGTATCCAGAACCTGCTGATCCAGCGCGGTGAACGCGACGACAGTCGCAATGTGACGCTGCAAAAATACCGCAATGCGCTGGAGGAGGCACAGCTGAACCTGGGCTGGACGAAGGTGCGGGCGGAAACCGACGGGACGGTGAGCAATCTCCAGCTTAACCCTGGGCTTTACGCCACTGCCGCCACGCCTTTGATGGCGCTGGTCAGTAACCAGACCGATATTGTGGCCGATTTTCGTGAGAAAAGTCTGCGTCACACCCGCGTAAATACCGATGCCGCAGTGGTGTTTGACGCCATGCCGGGCAAAGTGTTTCCTGCGCATGTGACCAGCAGCGACGCCGGGATTCTGGCCGGGCAGGAAGCGGTTAACGGACAGCTGTCGCAGCCGGAACAGTCAACGCGCTGGGTGCGCGATGCCCAGCGTATGCGCATTCACGTTGCGTTGGATACCCCGCTGGAGAAACCCCTGCCGACCGGCGCCCGCGCTACGGTGCAGTTGTATAACAGCGAGGGGATGTTTGCCCGCACCTTTGCAGGGGCGCAGATCCACCTGGTAAGCTGGCTTCACTATGTCTATTAACCCCCTGGCCCACGTCTTTACGCCGCACGGGAATATTGTCTACACCGCCAATGATTTTCGCCAGACCGTGCGTATTTCCGTTGCCGGGACGATAGCACTGAGTATCTCGACCTTCTACAACGTGCAGTACGGCGTGTTTTTTGTGGTTTATCCGCTGATGCTGTTGTCGCTGGTGCCGGTGTTTAACCGCCATGTGGCTCGTCAGTTTGTATTCAGCGCGGCGGTGAACTGCGTTGAAATGGTGTTGATTGTCGGCTATCTCTCGCAGTGGCCGGTAATTATGACGCTGGTGGTGTTTGGCCTGTACGTGATGCGCTTTCGTTTTATGAGCAAGGGGCCGCTGTTTCTGCTCGGTTCGATGGGCGTGGTGTGCCAGAGCACGATGCTCAACTTTATGAGTTACCCTGGCACCAACTGGCATACGCTGATGTTCTCCAATATGGAGGCCTGCGTGATGGCGGTAGCCCTGAGCGCGCTGCTGCACTATCTGATCCCCGGATGTCGAACCGCGTCAGCCGCCGCCGCGTATTGAGAAAGATGATGCCCGTATTCGCCATGAGTCGCTGCTTTCCGGCACCGTGGCGACGATGATCTTTGTGATTTTCCAGATCTGCGATTTGAGCGATTCGTTGTCGGCGCTGATGGCGGGAATTTTGATTTTGTTTCCGATGCACTATCGTGGCGCGGTGATCAGCTCTATCTGGCGCGTCGTCGGCGTGGTGCTGGCCTGTCTCTATATTCTGCTGGTGCAACTGCTTATTTATGACTTCAGCAACCATATGCTGCTGATGATGCCGCTAATCGGTCTCGGGCTAGGCTTCAGCGCTCGTCTGCATGTGATGGAAAAGGTCGGCGCGGGTGTCGGTTTTGCCAGTATCACCACCATCGGCATTATGTTCGGCCAGAACCTGCACCCGGATCAGGACCTGGTGTTCAGCGATCTGTACCGCATCACTTCAGTCACCGTCGCGCTGGTAGCGACGCTGACGATGGTGTTTCTGGTCCACCGCATCCTCAACTGCTTTGCAGCGACGCGGTTTGTGATTACTGAGTGAGTGGGGGGAGGGGGAGTGAGTGCCGGATGGCGGCTTCGCCTTATCCGGCCTACGTAGTTGATTTGTCGGCCCAGTAAGCGCAGCGCCACCGGGCAATCCAGAATGAGGGTTACTTCTTTCAACCCCGCAAACGCGGCTCTGATCTCGTCTTCCGGCAGTTGAATACCGATAAACACCAGCGTGCTGTGCGGCTGTTCGTCGCCCCACGGGCGGTCCCAGTCGGCGCTGTACAGACGCTGGACGCCCTGGAACAGCAGGCGGTTCGGTTCGCCTTCAATCCATAGCATTCCTTTGTAGCGCAACAGTTTCTCGGCGGACTCCAGCAGCAGGTTTTCCATGACGCGGGAAACGTCGCTGATGTCTACCGGATAATCCAGCTCCACCACAATTGATGAGATATCGTTTTGTTTGTCGGCGATAAAGTGGAAGCGCGGTGTGGCGCTGACCACGTTCTCCTCCAGCATAAAGCCGTTGGTGTCGAACAACAGGGAGAGGTCGATATCGCCGTGTGTGACGGTGTAAACCCGGGGCGCGGGCGTTGATGCGCGCTAAGCGTTCGCGCAGTTTTTCGCTAACTCCCGCCACGTCGGTTTTGGTCAGCAGGATGCGGTCGGCATAACCGACCTGCGACTGGGCGATGGTGAACTGGTTCATCTGCTCGTCGGCGTGTACCCGCATCGACCAGCGAAATCACGCCCGTCCAGCAGGTAGCGCTGGCAAATCACGTCATGGGAGAAAAAGGTCTGAATGATCGGGCCGGGGTCGGCCATGCCGGTGCACTCAATCACCAGACGGTCGAAATGGATGTTGCCCTGGTCGAGGTTGTCGAGCAGGTCTAACAGCGCGTCTTCCAGTTCACTGGAGCGGGTGCAGCAAATGCAGCCGTTAGTCAGGGTTTTGATCTGGGTGGCGCGATCGCCAATCAGCTGATCGTCAACGGAAACTTCGCCGAATTCGTTTTCGATAACGGCAATCTTGTAGCCGTGCTTTTCGTTAAGAATGTGGCGCAGCAGGGTGGTTTTACCCGCGCCGAGAAAACCGGTGAGTAGGGTAACTGCAATCGGGGTCATCAGTGCCTCCATTAACAGCAGCGCATGCCGCCTTTTCCGTCGCCGCCGTAACGTGCCTGCTGGCGCTCGCGGAAGAATTCTTCATAGCTCATGTACGGCTTGTCTGGATGGTTGGTTTGCATATGCTCGACATAGTTGTCGTAGTCTGGAATGCCAATCAACATCTTCGCCGCCTGGCCGAGATATTTTTTTGCCTGACCTAAGTTACCAAACATTTTCTCATCCAGATATGAATAAAGCCCAGCGAACCGGGCGTTGGTTTTGCCGGATGGCGGCTTGCGCCTTATCCGGCCTACGTTAACTGCATTTTGTAGGCCGGGTAAGCGTAGCGCCACCCGGCATCCGATTAATGGTGTGAAGAGGTCTTCACGCCGCCTTCCGGCACCGGTACATACGGCGTCTCTTTATCGGTACGACCGTTGATGGTGCGGGCTTTCTGCCAGGTACGGAACCCATAGAAGATGATGCTGTACACCACCACCAGGAACAGAATACTCAGGCCTGCGTTGGTGTAGTTGTTCACGACGATGTGGTTCATATTGGCAATTTGCTGCGCGGTCAGTTCGCTGCCGTTGGCAATCTTCTCTTTGTACTGGTTAGCCATGTAGAAGAAGCCTTCCATCTGCGGGTTGGTGCTGAACAGTTTCAGACCCAGCGCCCAGGTGGTGCAGATCAGCAGCCATACTGCCGGGATAACGGTAACCCAGATGTATTTGGTGCGCTGCATTTTAACCAGTACCACGGTGCCCAGAACCAGCGCCACGGCGGCCAGCATCTGGTTGGAGATACCGAACAGTGGCCACAGGCTCTTAACGCCGCCCAGCGGATCAACCACGCCCTGATACAGCAGGTAGCCCCACAGACCGACGCAACCCGCAGTACCGATGACGCCAGCAACCAGAGAGTCGGTTTTCTTCAGGAACGGGACGAAGTTACCCAGCAGATCCTGCAACATAAAGCGGCCGGAGCGGGTGCCTGCATCCAGCGCGGTCAGGATGAACAGCGCTTCGAACAGAATACCGAAGTGATACCAGAAGCCCATATCAGCCATCGGCAACACTTTGTGGAATACGGTGAGCGATACCGACCGCCAGCGTCGGTGCGCCACCTGCGCGGTTCAGTACCGACGGCTCGCCGATGTCTTTCGCGGTTTGCAGGATCTGCTCAGGCGAAATCACAAAGCCCCAGGAGCTGACGGTTGCCGCCGCGTGTGCGGTGACGTCTTTCAGCTGCGCCATAATCAGCGGCGCGTTCTCGCCACCCATTTCGTGCAGGTTCGGCATGGTGATACCGAGGCCCGCTGGCGGGGTGTTCATCGCGAAGTAGAGACCCGGTTCGATGATAGACGCCGCAACCAGCGCCATGATCGCTACGAAAGACTCCATCAGCATTGCGCCATAGCCGATGAAACGCGCGTCCGGTTTCACAAGCCAGCAGTTTCGGCCGTCGTACCGGAAGAGATCAGCGCGTGGAAGCCAGATACCGCGCCCACAGGGCGATGGTGATGAACAGGAACGGGAACAGCGCGCCTTTCCACAGCGGGCCGGTACCGTCGATGTACTGGGTCATCGCTGGCATTTTCAGCTCAGGGTTGAGGATCAGAATCCCCAGCGCCAGACCGACAATAACGCCGATTTTCAGGAAGGTTGGCCAGATAGTCGCGCGGGGCGAGGATCAGCCATACCGGCAGCAGTGCGGAAATAAACGCGTAACCGATCAGCGCGAAGGTAATGGTGGTGTCTTTAAAGGTCAGCGCCGGGCCCCAGTACGGGTCGTGCGCAATCACGCCGCCGAAGTAAATAGAGGCAACCAGCAGCACGATGCCAATAACGGAGACTTCACCCACACGTCCCGGACGCAGGAAGCGCATGTAGATCCCCATAAACAGCGCGATAGGTACGGTTGAGCAAACGGTGAAGACGCCCCACGGGCTTTCGGCCAGCGCTTTTACCACGATCAGCGCCAGTACCGCGAGGATGATGATCATGATTAAGAAGCAGCCGAACAGGGCGATGGTGCCCGGCACCGGGCCCATCTCTTCTTTGATCATCTCACCGAGAGACGCGCCGTTACGGCGGGAAGAGATAAACAGCACCATGAAGTCCCTGTACCGCACCGGCCAGCACTACGCCCGCCAGCAGCCACAGCGTACCCGGCAGGTAGCCCATTTGCGCGGCCAGAACCGGGCCGACCAGCGGGCCGGCGCCAGCGATAGCGGCAAAGTGGTGACCAAACAGTACGTAACGGTTTGTCGGGACGTAGTTCAGGCCGTCGTTATTAATGACCGCAGGCGTAGCACGCGTTGGGTCGAGTTTCATCACCTTCTGGGCGATGTACAGGCTGTAGTAGCGATAAGCCACCAGATAAACAGAGACGGGAAGCGACCACGATCCACAGGGCGCTGACGTGCTCACCTCTGCGTAAGGCGACGACCGAGAGGCAGAATGCACCGATGATTCCAAGAATCACCCAGGGTATGTGCTTGAATATCTTTTTCGTATCCATAGTAAAACCTGGTTTTTAAGATTAATAATTGGCCGAAGCCGTTGGGTTTGAGTCTGTGTTTGAGGAGGTAAATTGACTGCTATGCTGAGGTGATCCTGCCAGAGATACGCGCGCGTAAAGTAAGGTAAATAAGTGAGTGGTTATATGTGGGCTTAAGCGGTCAGGAGTGTCAGTGAGTGGTTTTTCCGACGGCGGGATGCGGTCATTTATGTGATTGAGATCACTAATTAAAATCCAGCATTTCTTTTTCGTCGATCGTGAACGGAGAATCATTCGTGCTGATATCGTCCCAACCAGTACGAATTCGGTAAAGTTTTCCCTTTCCAGGCCGAAAATTCTGGTATCTGTCTAGCGGAAAGAGAAAACATGTTAAAACGAATCAAGATTGTGACCAGCTGGCTGCTGGTCCTGGCAATATTTGGCCTTTTACAACTCACCTCCAGGCGGTTTGTTCTTTAACTCATTGAAGAATGACAAAGAGAACTTCACCGTTCTGCAAACCATTCGTCAGCAACAGTCCACGCTGAACGCCAGCTGGGTTGCGCTGCTGCAAACGCGAAACACCCTGAACCGGGCGGGTATCCGTTACATGATGGATCAGAACAATATTGGCAGCGGCGCGACCGTTACCGATCTGGTGCAAATTGCGACGACCTCTCTGAAACTGGCGGAAAAACACTGGGCTGAGTACGAGGCGTTGCCTCGCGATCCGCGCCAGAGTGAAACGGCGGCAGTGGAGATCAAGCGTAACTACGATATCTACCATAATGCGCTGGCGGAGCTGATCCAGCTGTTGGGCGCAGGTAAGATCAACGACTTCTTCGATCAGCCCACTCAGGGTTATCAGGACGGTTTTGAGAAGCAGTATGTTAACTACATGCAGCAGAACGATCGTCTGTATGACATTGCGGTAGAAGATAATAACCGTTCATACAGCCAGGCGATGTGGGTACTGGCGAGCGTGTTAATCGTTGTGCTGCTGGTGATCGTCGCCGTCTGGTTCGGTATTAAGCTCTCCCTGATCGCGCCGATGAACCGTCTGATCGAAAGTATTCGTCATATTGCGAACGGCGATCTGGTGAAACGCATTGATGTGGAAGGCTCTAACGAAATGGGACAACTGGCGCAGAGCCTGCGTCATATGCAGGGCGAGCTGGTTCGTACCGTCGGTGATGTGCGTAACGGCGCGAATGCGATTTACAGCGGCGCCAGCGAAATCGCGATGGGCAACAACGATCTCTCTTCCCGTACTGAACAGCAGGCCGCCTCTCTGGAAGAGACCGCCGCCAGCATGGAAGAGCTGACCGCCACGGTGAAACAGAACGCCGAGAACGCGCGTCAGGCCAGCCATCTGGCATTGAGCGCGTCTGAAACCGCGCAGAAAGGCGGTAAAGTGGTGGATAACGTCGTGCAAACGATGCGTGATATTGCTTCCAGTTCGCAGAAAATTGCCGACATCATCAGTGTGATCGACGGTATTGCTTTCCAGACCAACATCCTGGCGCTGAACGCGGCGGTAGAAGCGGCGCGTGCGGGCGAACAGGGTCGTGGTTTTTGCCGTGGTAGCGGGTGAAGTTCGCAACCTGGCGCAACGCAGTGCGCAGGCGGCGCGTGAGATCAAGAGCCTGATTGAAGACTCCGTCAGCCGTGTGGATGTGGGCTCAACGCTGGTCGAAAGCGCCGGTGAAACGATGGATGAAATCGTGAACGCGGTGACGCGTGTGACCGATATCATGGGGGAAATCGCCTCGGCATCTGATGAGCAAAGCCGTGGTATCGACCAGGTTGGCCTGGCGGTAGCGGAGATGGATCGCGTTACCCAGCAGAACGCCTCGCTGGTGGAAGAGTCTGCCGCCGCCGCTGCCGCGCTGGAAGAGCAGGCCAGCCGCTTGACGCAGGCCGTTGCCGTATTCCGCATTCAGCAGGAACAGCAGCGTGCGCGTGATGCCGCAGCGGTGAAACCGGCTTCTGCGTCTGTACTGCCGCGTAAAGCAGCCGTCGCGGATAGCGGCGATAACTGGGAAACCTTCTAATCCGTCATGCCGGATGGCGCTGGCGCTTATCCGGTCTACGGGCAGGGAGCTGCTGTGTTGCCGGATGGCGCTGGCGCTTATCCGGCCTACGGGCAGGGAGCTGCTGTGATGCCGGATGGCGCTAACGCTTATCCGGTCTACGGGCAGGGAGCTGCTGTGTTGCCGGATGGCGCTGGCGCTTATCCGGCCTACGGATAGGGAGCTGCTGTGATGCCGGATGAATCCGGCATACGGTATGGATGCGGTGCTTGTAGGCCCGATAAGGCGACAGCCGCCATCGGGCGCTTCAGACCAGCCTCAGGCGCATGGCGCAGCGTGATTCATACGCCAGACCGTGCGCCGCTTCTTCCTCTCGCTTTTGACGTAACCCTGGCGACAGGCGCTCATCATCCAGCACCACAAATCCCATTCGCGCATAGAGCGGCGCATTCCACGCCACGTCCCGAAAGGTGGTAAGCGTCAGCGCGTCAAAACCGCCGCTGCGCGCCTGCTCCGCGACGAACGCAATCAGTTGACGGCCAATGCCTTTTCCCTGCCATTCACACAGCAGAGACACCTCGGCGATAAACAGCGATGAATCCAGCGCTTCGGCCAGTAAAAAACCGACAGGACGCTCATCGGCCAGCGCCAGCCAGCTTAATCCTTTTGCGGCGTGTTCCCGGTGTTGTTCAACTGAAATAACAGGGCCGTCGGCTATCCATGCCAGCGCAGGCACGTCCCGAAAGCGTTGACCCGCAGAGCGTTCAATGGCGGGCATGACGGTGATATCAGCCAGCGTGGTAGGGCGAAAAGTCATCTTCATGCGCGGGAGTATAGCGTGGATTGCGCAGACCCGATAAACGTTGTGTTATCGGGCCTGTACTAAGGATTAGCCTTCGGCATTCACCACTTTAATCTCAACCATCCCGATACCGAGCTTACGCGGGGAGTGGCCGAGAATATTGCCTTCATTGGTCGATACCGGGTCGGGCGGCACAATCACCAGCGTACTGGCATTTGACGGGTTATCAAAATGCAGCGTTGTTGTGGTGACGTCGTTCTCTAACACCAGCGTCTGTTCTTCCTTGCCTACGCGAACAGGAATAGGGCGATTAGCATTCGCGCCAAAGGCTTTGGCGGTGATCACCAGATCGAATTTCTTCGGTAACGGCGTGTTGTATTCAATCTTCACCTCATCACCCAGTTGCGCATTAGACCAGCGCCCCCACGATTCCGGTCGTGAAATCCCGCTGAACTGCTTCACCTCTTCCGGCGCGCCAGCCACGTTAAAGATAAAACTGTCGGCTTTGTAACGAATGTCGTTATCGACGATCTTCAACGTATCAACGTTGCCTTTGTAACGTTCCATATCGATAACCGTATCTTTAAACGCCGTTTTGCCTTTCCACTGTGCTTTATCGACGTGCTGGATGCTTTGTTGCCCGCCCAGTTGCCCTTGTGAAACGCACCAGTCGGTGGAGAGCGCCAGCTCCGGCGCCCACAGCTGCGCCATTTTGTAGCAGCGATCGACCCAGACGAAGTTATCGCGCGGGGCAAAATTAGCCAGCTGGAAACGCAGCGGGGCGGAGTATTCACTTTCCGGCAACGGTTCGACGCGCTTATCCGACACCCGCAACAGCAGCGGCAGGCGGAAGTGGCTCCCTGAGAAAGCGATCATGTCTTTATCCCGATCGACGGTAAAATCCTTCATCTCTTTCGGGAAGTTCCACAGGCGAATAATGTCCGGCTTCATCGCCAGGATCTTCTCTTTGCTGTTCAGGAAGACTTCCGACAGCGACTGACCGGAGAGGCTGCTGCGCCCCAGGCCGATAAAGTTATCCCCGCCCAGAATATCCAGCACGGTCGCGCCGTTATCCATCGTGTTGCGTTTCACCGCCAGCGTATCCTGCTGAGGCTGGTCGCCGCGCAGCACGAAAAACAGGTTGTTGCGATCCTGTTTGTTCAGGTACTTCCACGCGGTGTTGTTCATCGCCAGATGGTCGGAGGAAACCACGATGACGGTATTTTTAAACCACGGCGACGCTTTGATTTTATTGATAAATTCGGCGATGTTCTCCTGGCTGCAACTGACGGCGCTAAAGGACTGGTTCGGCTTACCGTCGAAGTCGTAACGCTTGCGGTTACAGGTGCGTGAGATAAACCCGTCCGGGTGGTGAGTATCCACCGTCAGCGTAAACAGCGAGAAACGCTGGCCGGAGCGAGAGAGTTCTTCAAACTTTTTCCATGCCTCGTCGAGCACCGTATCGTCGTAAAAGCCCCAGTCGTTACGATAGCTCGGGTCTGCCACCACGGTTTTTAACTCTTCCGCACCATACAGGTGGTCGAAACCGTGGGATTTGAGGAACACGTCTTTTCCGGCGAAACGCAGATTTGCGCCCTGCACAAAATAGTTCTGATAGCCGGAGTTTTTCAGGATATCGCCCAGACAGATATTCTGCGGGAAGAAGCTGGATACGGAAGCCGACGCGTTGCCTTCAAACGGCGCAAACAGCGGGATGCCGCACTGCGAGGCGACCATTCCGGCGATGGTGTAATCTGTGCCCGGCAATTGCATGGTGTGGCTGAAATCCAGCCCTTCGTTTTTCAGCGCGCCGAGTTCCGGCGTGAGATCTGGGAAGGCATCGTTATCAAAATAGGTGCGCTCCAGGCTTTCACCGTAGATATAGACCAGGTTGAGCTGCGGATTCGGGATCGTTTTCGACGGTTCTTTGTAATAAGCCGGGAAGTCCGGGTCGCCATCGCGCGACTGGGATTTGACCAGTTCGGAGATCTGGCGAAATGCCGGGCTGGCATCCACCGATCCCAGCGCCAGTAAGAGCGCCAGCAGGCTGTAGCCAAAATGGTGAGGATGGTGGCGACGCCTGCGCAGAACCCAGCCTAACGCGCCAAATACGGCGGCCAGCGCAAGTACGATACCGGCGCCGGGCAGAATATATTTGCTGACGCCGGCACCCGTCAGGCTGTTGGTCAGCGTGTAGAGAACCGCATCGTTAATGCCGTCACCGGTAAAGTAATCACTGGCATAGAGCGTAATATTTAAGACAACAAAAAGCCCAAGTACCGCTAAAATGGCGGCAAACCACCAGGTGTTGCGACCCGCTTTCCACGCATAAATCAGCACGGACGCGAGAAACAGGGCGATGGAAAGTAACTCAGACAACTGATGATCCTCAATAAACCCGCATTCGGCAGGCGGCGTAATCTCTTTTCAGGACATACAATGTAATGGCGATGTCATATTGCTGCAATTATGGTGACATTAAAATGTGCAGTGATTAAGAATTGGTTTAGAACCTGGCTTTTTTGATCGTCGTCACTTCCCGTGATGCGGGGAAGGCGAGACAGAGAGAAGTAGAAAGAGAGAGGTCAGGCCGCGCTCAACGCTAAACGGTTGAAACGCGGCATGTTGGCGCATCAGGAAATGAAGTTCATCCCCTGTTTTAACACCAGGTCGCAGGCTTTGGTTTTCACTTTTTCCGCCAGCGGCGTGCTGCCAATGTTATCCAGGCTAAGCTGTTCGCCGTTTTGGGTATTCAGCAGACCCTGAATGCCATCCAGATAATTGGTGTCCTGCTTCTGTTCGGCGGCGCCAAGTCCCAGTTTATCCAGCACCTGGTTTTTAACGTTTTCCGCATCGGTAACGGAAGTCAGTTTCTGTTTCGCGCAATACTGCAAAATACCTGCCGCGTTGTTCATGTTATCAGCGCTTAATGCCTGATTGCCGCCATTCAGCAGGCTGGTCAGAGAAGACAGCGACATGCCGCCCTGCTGTGAAGAGCTGCTTTGTTTGCTCAGTTCGCTGGCGGCGCTGGAGAGAGAATCCTGCCAGGACGCGGCGAAAGCGCTGGTGGCGATAAACGCGCTGGCGGCAACCGCGCAGCACAGAAGACGTTTTGTGGTTTTCATCGTTATGACTCGTGTGTGTGTACCTTTCGTCGCAGTATAGCGCTTGCCTGGGTCGGAATGGTCTTAATACTCTTTGCCGGTGACGCGGCTACGGTAGCTTTCCCAGTTGAAGATCACCCACAGACTGTTTCCCAGACGCATACGATCCATTACGCGTTCGCCAAGGAGTTTGGTCATCTCATCCATATTGCTGTTGGTTAACATCCCGGTAGGGCGTTTGGATGATGAGCGGCGATCGACGATCTGGTTAATGATCACTTTTTCATAGCGGGATTCGGTCTGCATGCCGATCTCGTCGATCACCAGCAGATCCACATTGCTGAGATCGTTGAGCAACTGCTCTTCGCTGGTTTCGCGATTGCTAAAGGTGCCTTTCATCGCGGACATAATATCGGCGACGGTAATGATCAAAACCGATTTTCCGCGCAGCAGCAGTTCATTGCAGATTGCCGCCGCGAGATGGTTTTTCCCGGTGCCGGGTTTGCCCGAAAAGATAAAGCTGGCGATGTTGCCGTCGAACTCTTCGACGTACTGCCGCGCTTTGCTCAGCGCGTTCATCTGCCCGTCGTTCTCAACACGATAGTTATCAAACGAGCAGTTTTGATGCAGTGGACGGATGCCGGAACGGTTGAACGTGCGCTGCATTTTCATCGCCCGGTTTTCACGCGCCAGCGCTGCCGCACGCATTTCGCCTTGCTCTTTCTGCCATGCCAGCAGTTCTTCGCCCGTTTTGAATGCAGGCTCAACATTTGCTGGCATCATTTTTTGCAGACGTTTCATCAGGTCGCCAACGTTTTTCATCGTTACCCTCGAAAACCAGGTGGAATATGGTCGTCAGGTTCGCTGACGTTGTTCACATCACGTTTCGGCATACCGCCGTTACTGGCCCGGCTGATTTGCACGCTGCGCGCCAGCTTTTGCTGCCACTGGATGTGGTGAAAAATCTTACCTTCCGCTTGCCAGTAAGCCACAAATGAGGCCAGCTCTTCGGCGGTGACAGGTTCCCTTAGCGCAACGCCCCACAGCGCGGCCTGCCGCTGGAAGTCAGCATCCGGCTGCCAGTCTGCGTACATGGCGAATTTCCCCAGCGGAACGGCCACAGGCGCGGCCAGGGAGTCTTCGTAGAGTTGAGCATCCAGTGTGACATCGCTTCCCGGACGCGATAACTTTTCCTCCAGTGCCAGCAGTTCCGCCAGACGTGCCGGCGTCACGGCATAAAACGCGGGCGCGTTATTGGCGAAGACCGCCACCGCGCCGCTTGCCGATTTTGCCAGCACCGCGTTGTGATCGTGTAATAAGGCGTCAATACCGATGACGTCCGGGGTCAAAATTCTGGAAGACATAATGTTTCTCAACAGGGAACCACAACCGAGAAGGAATACTGTTTTTATAGTAACACACAGACGGGAGATATCGGCAGGGTGAGGGAACGCAGCCTCACCCTGCCTGAGCGCAGGGAGAAAATCATCACACCCGTGGGCGTTTGCGATACAGCCACAGACCGGGAACGGAAAGCCCGATGGAAAGCGCGCCGACAATAGAGGAGGCTTTCAGGAAATTGGTCAGCAATGTGATCATCAACGGTTCGCTGTAGCCAAAGTGGCTGATTTTGACGGCGGATATCATTGCCGTATAGGCGGATATCCCCGGAAACATCGGGATGACTGCCGCGACGGTAAAGACTTTGGGGTGCGCCAGATACCAGCGCGACCACTGAATGCCGATGCTCCCTACCAGCAGCGAGGCCATAAATGTCGACCATTCGATATTAAACCCGGCGGTCATCATCACCATGCGTGAGCCGTGGCCCAGCGCGCGAGCAACGCACACCAGGGGAGCGCCCGGTGCGGCACGTTGAACACCATCGCAAAGCCCACTGCCGGGATTGCGGAGAGAATCATGTCCTGCATCAGCGCCAGAAGAAAATCGATTACACCCATCCGCGTAGCCCCCACAGCGTCATCGACATCACCACGCCGACGCACGTCGCCAGCGTTAACAGACTGGCAATCGCCCAGCGCGCCAGACCGGTATTAATGTGGCCCTTAAACATATCCGCGACGGAATTAATCAGCGGAAACCCCGGCACCAGCAGTAAGACGCTGGCGGCCATGGCGATGGTCGGGGTATGGCTGAAAGTGGGCAAGCGAAGCAAAAGGCCGGAAATGGTGGTGGCGACAAAAGCGGTGATGCAAAAGTTGATTTGTGGGTGTAAATGCCGGTGCGCCAGCATCTGGCGAATATACATCGCCACCATGCTGGCGAAAAAGGTGATCACCGCGCCATCCCATCCGCCGTTATTCAGTTTGCAGAAACAGGCGCAGGAAAGCCGACCATCAGCGACACCAGCCACCGCGGGTAGCGCAACGGTCTGAGCTGGCTAAAGCGCTTCTCTACGCCTTTTATATCCAGCAAATTATGTTCGGCCAGGATGACAATATGCTGCACCTCCGTGACAACGTGCATATTAATGCCGCGATCCTGGTTCTTACGTGTCGATGTCAGACACTGCCCATCTTTAATGGTGGTGAGAACGATAGCGTTGGAGGAGATGGCGCTTTCCACGCTGTCCATCCCTAACGCCAGCCCCAGGCGGGTGGAGAGTTCATCAACCAGCGCGCTCTCCGCGCCGTGTTGCAGTAAAAAAAGCCCGCATTGAATACATAACCGTGTAACCGTTCGCTGTAACGACTGCTCTGTTTGCATGACTCGCCCTGACTGAAAAGACGCGTTGCGTACCATCTGAATGACGAAAGTCTTCTTTGTATCATGAAGCCCGACCCTTTTGGCTCTGGCTAAGATCAATTTTGTGATGAAAAAAGAGGCAGGATGCCAGACAATCAGTCGCTGAATGTTATAATTGCAGTATATTGAATGCCTTACGTCGGACGTGAATGACAGGGGAATGAAGTATCGTCTGTAACCTCTGAAATTAATGAGACGATATTCTTTTCTTGTGCTTCCTGAAAGCATAACTATCTGATGCGAAACATAGCGTGAGTTTATTAAATTCCCCTTGCATATGTTAGAAATGCTAATGATCTAATTTAGTTAATTTAATTGTACCGCAATTATTTTTAGCGGTAATTATGCAATAATAGTTTGGTGATTTTATACTATGCGGATCATTGTATAGAGTCGTTATTGCTATAACATTTCAAATAAAAGCCAAGGATAAACAATTCACTTCGTCTATTACCACGTCTGTTTTTCTCATTAATTATATTATTTATTAATGAGTGAACAGGAGGGGAGACCTGTGGATATGGAGGAGATATGTTGCCAGGATGCCGCAAAAACATAATTATTATCAGTAAAATACCTGTTATACAGACGGGGTTAAAAGAGGTGGTGCAGGGCCATTTCCCTGCTTATGAACTGATGTACTGCCGTTCCGTAGAAGAACTGACATTAATGCAGCTGCGCCGCTCCGATGTAGTGATTACGGATTTAACGGGAGAATGTAAACATCCCCGCGCTGTCTGCGAGCAATTTTACGCTTTATTATCTCAATACCATGATATTCACTGGATATTTCTTGTTTCCCGTGCGTTTTACTCACAGGCGATTGAGCTTCTGATGAGCCCCTTCAGTACGTTGCTGTCTGACGTTGAACCGGTTGAGAATCTGGTAAACGTGATTGAAGCAGGCAATGCCCATACGGACAGGATCAGTAAGACGCTGCTATCTCCCGCTCTGCCAGACGTCTCGAGTTTTGGCCATCGTCCGGTTGTTCTTACGCTGTCGGAACGGAAAGTGTTACGGCTTCTGGGTAAGGGTTGGGGGATTAATCAGATAGCGATGTTGCTTAAGAAGAGTAATAAAACGATTAGCGCGCAGAAAAACAGTGCGATGCGACGTCTGTCAATACACAGCAATGCTGAGATGTATGCCTGGATAAACAGTTCTCAGGGAGCAAGAGAATTGAATTTACCTTCAGTTTATGGAGATGCTACTGAATGGAAAACAGAATTGCCAAGGGAAATGTCGCACTCATAGAGAAGTGCGTAATGAGCAGTATTGGAATGAAAAGTTTATTTGACGCGTTTCCTGATTGCCAATATAAACTTCATATTTTTCCAACTCAATCTGCTTTCCAGAAAGCGATGTTAAGTACTCCCTTTTCCGTCGTTATTTTTTCACTTTCTGCGATGCGGGAAGATCGCCGGATGGGGCTGGCTTATCTGGCGGAACTGGCTGTGAATTTTCCTCGTGTGCGCCGGCTGGTCATCGCGGATGATGATGCGGAAGCCCGGTTAATTGATTCGCTGTCACCTTCGCCGTTAGATGGGGTCTTAAGTAAAGCGTCGTCACTGGCCCAGTTTGCAGGAAAAGCTCTTTTTATTATTGAACAGTAAGCGAGAGGTGACGGAACATACTCTGAACCTCTGGTATCTCAATCAGAGTCGAATGATCAGCCCCACTGAGCGTGAAATTCTGCGTTTTATGTCGAATGGTTATTCGATGCCACAGATAGCCGTTCAGCTGGAACGCAATATCAAGACGATTCGCGCCCATAAATTTAATGTGATGTCTAAACTGGGGCGTCAGCTCAGACGCCGGATTGCTTGATGCGGCGGATATCCTGCTGTCTCTGCGCGCCGAAAAGCCAGGTCGCTTATCCGCGTAATTCTGTAGTCGCTCTGTATTTACAGGTTGCTTGTGCCGGGTTTATCGCCCGGGCACAAATAGCATCACTGGCACACATCAATCCAGGTTGCTGAAGTGAGTTCTGCCATTCTGTCGGGGGAGATTCGGACTGCACTGTGCGTTGCCCCCTGCTGCTGGTAAGACTTCAGCATAATGTTTTAATGAGACGTCGCAATAGACGGGCAGAGGCGTTTCCAGCCCGAAAGGGCAGACACCGCCGACCGGGGTGCCCTGTGGCGATCACGACTTCATCGCTGCTGAGCATTCGCGCTTTCGCGCCAAACGTGCTCTTGAGTTTCTTATTGTCCAGGCGAGCATCACCTTTGGCGACAACCAGAATAATGTCGTCTTTCACCTTAAGCGAAAGCGTTTTTGCTATCTGTCCTGGCGCGACATTGTGCGCTTTCGCTGCCAGTTCCACCGTCGCCGTACTCTGATTTAATTCGATGATTTCAATATCCGGGGCACGTTCGGCCAGAAACTGCCGTACCGATTGCAGACTCATTCTTTTCTCCTGACGCTGTATTAGCAGTCCTGTTTTTCAGAAAACCGCGTGGCGTAATTTGTCATAAGGAAAGCGGCACTGTAAATAATTTATGTAATAAACCAGCAGCATGAACGATTTTTCGATCGTCTTCACATTCACGGAAACCGGTTACAGTAACCGGTTGCAGTCCGGCGGGCGGGGATTAATACTGAACCTGTCACTTCCTCTGTATCACATAATAAGAGCCATTTATGAAACTTCATTCTCTCTGCTGTATCGCTGGTGTTCTCCCCGGCGCGGTCGCGAAAAGTAGTAATGGACCCTTACACGGCGGTGCTGCTGCCAGCACGTCTATGTTGTTTTGACTGACAGGAGAACGCTATGTCTACCAACCATGCTGTGTTTAATGTGATTTTTCGGTTTGTCGAAAACTACGTAAGTCCCGTTGCCGGACGTATTTCCTCACAACGTCATGTTATGGCGATTCGTGATGGCTTCATTTCGGCAATGCCGTTTATGATTGTCGGCTCCTTCCTGCTGGTTTTCGCCTATCCTCCTTTCTCACCGGACACCACCTGGGGATTTGCCCGTGGCTGGCTGGCGCTGGCGAAACAGTTTGAAAGCCAGATTTTGACGCCGTTTGATATGACGATGGGGATCATGTCCATCTATATCTGTGCGGCCATTGCCTATAACCTGGGCAAACACTATGTTAAATCGCATCAGTTAGATCCGTTTATGTGCGCCATGCTCTCGATCATGGCCTTCTTGCTGGTTGCCGCGCCGAAAACAAACGGCACTATGCCAGTTGACAGCCTGGGCGGAACGGGGATTTTTACCGCGATTCTGGTGGCGATTTACTGTGTTGAAATGATGCGCTTCCTGAAAGCGCATAACATTGGCATTCGCCTGCCCGACCAGGTGCCGCCGATGATCAAGAACTCCTTTGATCTGCTGATTCCGGTGCTGGTGGTGGTTCTGACCTTGTATCCGCTGAGCCTGGCGATCCAGTCGCAGTTCGATATGCTGATCCCACAGGCGATCATGGCGATCTTTAAACCGCTGGTTTCCGCTGCGGATTCGTTGCCCGCTATTTTGCTGGCGGTGCTGATTGGGCATCTGCTGTGGTTTGCGGGGATTCACGGAGCGGCGATTGTCTCCGGGATGCTGCAAATGTTCTGGCTGACCAATCTCGGTATGAACCAGACCGCGTTGGCGCAGGGGGCGCCGTTGCCGCACATTTTCATGGAAGCCTTCTGGACTTTCTTCATCGTCATTGGCGGTTCTGGCGCCACGATGGGGGCTGGTGATTTGTTATCTACGCAGCCGTTCCGTACATTTGCGCTCTATTGGCCGCTTAAGCGTCGTGCCGAGTATCTTTAATATCAACGAACCGGTTATTTTCGGGACGCCGATTGTGATGAACCCGGTGTTCTTTATCCCGTTCCTGCTGGCGCCAATGGTGAACGCCGTGCTGGCGTGGGCGGCGATGAAGCTGGATCTGATTGGGCGGGTGATTTCCGTGGTGCCGTGGACTGCGCCTGCACCGGTTGGCGCTGCGTGGGCACTGGGCTGGGACTATCGTGCGGCGATCCTGGTGGTCATACTGGCGCTGGTGTCCGCCATCATATACTTCCCGTTCTTTAAGGTTTATGAGAAGCAGCTTCTGGCGCAAGAGGCAGAAGAAGCCGGGCGTGCAGAAGAGGAGAGCCAGCAGATGGCCTGACGTGTTGAACAAGGCGCAGCGGCGCCTTGTTCATTTCAGCGTACAGTCACCGCATTGCTGAACGTCTGGCAACCGGTAGCGTTGACAGCAGGTTCGGCGCACCAGCAGACCTTCGCGAGGGACGACGGTACGCCACAGCGGGTTATCCTGGCTACTGGAAAGTTGCTTTTCGAAGAAGCAACTCTGGCGCAGCGTTGCCAGCAATGCTTCGCCAAGTAGCGGTTTCATTTCGGTCAGATACCAGTTGATCAGATACCCGGTGTTACTCCAGATAAGCTTACCGTTAATATCGCCGGTTGATTCCAGTGCCTGAACGACCGGCATCAGCGCAGAGACGATCAACGTTTCCATTCTCTGTTGAGGAGAATGCGCGGTTGCCCGCTCGTCCTGATGCACATCAACCCAAAAACAGGCTGCGCGTCCGGTTTCGTGAAACTCAACGTGCATGTGCTCGGGCGAAACGTCAATGGCCCTTTCCTGGGTGAGCAGGGCAAGCATCAGAGGCGGTACCATCAGACCGATATACCATTGCGCCCAAAGTGAAATTAGCGGCTTATTTTCGCGTGGTTGCGTCGGTTGATGACGATAAATATGGTCGGAATAGATAGCCAGCAGGGAGCGCATCGTACCCGGTCGAGCCCACTGCGCCAGCGTCATGGCGCCCGTTGGGTGCGGTTCGTCCAGCCGAATAAAATCAAGCAGATGTTCGCGCGTCCGGGTTATCGTTTCACGCACGGCTTCAGCCAGCGAGGGTATCTCAGGCTGGAGATGGGCTCGCCAGGTGATATCTTCAATGATCGGTGCGGAACGGTAAGGCATAGCGCTGTATATAAGGATAGTAATCTAAATGATAATGATTGCTAATCCTAATGATAGCGATAGTCGATGGCAAGCGCTTTGTCGTGATGCTGTGCGCGGTAGCACGATGATATCGCCCTGTGTCAGACCGTACGCAGTTCGTCACTCGCAAGAATGTTGTTGCGCCCCAGGTTTTTGGCTTCATACAGCGCTTTATCCGCCTTGACGATTGCAGCCTCCATGTCCTGACCCAGTAGCGGCGCGATGCCAACGCTGATGGTGACATTGGTCGCCACGCTGACATTAAACATATGTGGGATTTTGAGATCGTAGACCTTCTGGCGAATACGTTCGGCGGTCGTGCGCGCCTCCTGTGGATCGGTCGCGGTCAGCAGGACCATAAACTCTTCGCCGCCAAAACGGGTGACAATATCCCGGGAACGGACAGCGTCACGAATCGCGGCTGAAACGCGAATGAGAGCTTGGTCGCCCATCATGTGCCCATAGTGATCGTTATAAGCTTTGAAGTGATCGATATCCAGCAGCAATACGTAGTGTTCTTCGTGCGTTTCCAGAGCAAGGAGCGTATTCAGCTTATTTTGCAGGCCGCGGCGATTATACAGGCCAGTCAAAGGGTCGAGCATACTCAGTCCGTTCAGCGTTTCTCTCTCTTCCAGCAGTTTGTACATCAGCTGTTGAGCAAAATCGTCATAGCGTTTTTGAATAACATGCTGGATGGCAATGCCCGCCATCGGGAGCGCCATGAGATAAATAATCCGTATGCCGTGTTCGCTGCCATTAAGCCACAGGCAGGCCAGAACGGAAGGCAATGAATGGAACGTAAACGCAATGATATTATTAGCAAAGGCGATGGAGCCAATAAATAACACGCAGAGAAGGGCGATGAGTAGAAAAGTATAATCGCTATGGTTCATAGCATTATATTTCAGTGTGATATGCCAGGCCCACAATATGCCTGATATAACAGAAATAAAGGGGATATTAATCTTTTTATGCGTATATTTTCCGTGCCATATCAGAAGTAACGTACTTGCAACAAAGAGCAGTATTGCCGGGACTGAGACAGCCCTGACCTCATAAAGGGGAAAGACAAGCGTAAACAGCCCGGACACCGCATTGAGAAACAGAAAAAGGCGTAAAGAGAATTGATATTTTTTGGTGCGTAGCGCGCGCCAGGATTGAGCTGTCATATCTGAATGTCGTTATTTATCTATGAATTACGCTGGTTGGGGGCCAAAATGAAAAATAACGTGCGGGAAAAAGCCCGCATAAATAAACGTTTTTATTGTTTGTAAGTTAACCACTGCCCAATCTATCACCTTGCTGAATTCATGTCATCAATTGTTAAGACAATCTCATACAAGGAAGTGTGACGAACTGCTGACAAATGGAGAAATTTTATCATATGCTATTGGTTATCATTATCGGTATCAGAGGTAAAGCCATGTTGCAGCGTACACTGGGCAGTGGATGGGGGATATTGTTGCCGGGTATTTTTATTACCGGACTGGCGTTTGCCGGCCTCTCCATTGACGCATGGAAGGTACTGATTGTATTAGGATTACTGCTGACTTCGTTGATGCTGTATCACAAACGCTTACGGCATTTCGTCCTGCTGCCGTCATGTGTCGCGCTGATCAGTGGCATGGTGCTGGTTATGATGAATTTGAATCAGGGATGAACAAACAAGACGTAAAACAGAGAAGGGAAATAAGATAATTGGTGCGAGGGGGGGGACTTGAACCCCCCACGTCCGTAAGGACACTAACACCTGAAGCTAGCGCGTCTACCAATTCCGCCACCTTCGCACAGTCATCTTACTTTTTTGATATCGCCTCGTTGGTGCGAGGGGGGGGGACTTGAACCCCCACGTCCGTAAGAACACTAACACCTGAAGCTAGCGCGTCTACCAATTCCGCCACCTTCGCCCCAGTGCGAGCAATATCAACGTGGTTTTGGTGCGAGGGGGGGGGACTTGAACCCCCACGTCCGTAAGGACACTAACACCTGAAGCTAGCGCGTCTACCAATTCCGCCACCTTCGCATACCATCGATTCTTAAAAAGAATCGCTACCACGGAGGCGCATTCTAGTGGTTTTCAGCTTTTCGTCAATAGTTAATTACGCAGGATGGATTGATTGCTGCAAAAATGGGGCGCTAACCGCAGGCCGGATAAGCGAAGTGCCATCCGGCATCCGCAAACCATGCCGGATGGCGGTGCAGGCACCTTATCCGGCCTACGATGACCACTCTACTTCTTCGCCTGGCGCGTCATCCACCGTGCGGTAAACTTTAAAGCGCCCGGTTTGCGCAATCACTTCGTGGAAGCCAAACGTTTCATCCAGCACTTTCGGGTAGGGCAGGAAGGCGTTAGCCACGATACGTAACTCACCGCCGCTGTTGAGGTGGCGAACCGCGCCGCGAATCAGCGTCTGCGCGGCATCCAGGCTGGTTTGTATTCCATCGTGGAACGGCGGGTTAGAGATGATCATATCAAAACGCCCTTTTACGTCAGAAAAGACGTTACTGGCGAACACCTCACCCTCAACGCCGTTTGCCGCAAGCGTTGCGCGACTGGCCTCAACGGCAGGCGCGGAAACATCACACAGGGTTAAACGCACTTTTGGCGAGTGGCTGGCTAAGGCCACAGAGAGCACGCCTGCGCCGCAACCGACATCCAGCACTTTGCCTTTGGTATGTGGCGTCAGCGTGGAAAGCAGCAACTGGCTGCCGACATCCAGACCGTCGCGGCTGAAAACGCCGGGCAGCGTTTTGATGGTCAGATCGTTAATGCGGTACTCGCCCCAGTATTTTTCCGCATCAAAGACAGGCTGTTTTTTCCAGACGGCCATGATACAGCCCGCAGCGGCGCGCGCTGTCGATTTTGTTCAGCGGCGCGTAGTCGGCCAGCATTTGCTCTGCGCTGCGAACGCCGCTACGGTTTTCGCCCACCACGAAGATGTCGGTGCCGAGCGGCAGCAGCGACAGGATATTCATCAACTGGAACTGGGCTTCAGGTTTATTTTTCGGCCAGTAGTAGATCAGCGTGTCGCAGTCCGCGACGTCGTCAGCGTGGGCGACCAGGCTAAAGCGCGCCTTCTCGCCCATCAGTTGGCTTAACAACTGCCAGTGGTGGAATTGTTGCGTATGCCACGCGGCTGGCGGCGCTTTCGAAGCGGGCTGGCAGGTCATCCTGCAAATCTCCGGCAAACAGAATACGGCTTTGTTCGAAATCCATCACTGTGGCGCAGCAAGACTTCACTTGCCGGGGTAAAAGCAGACATGAAAGGTTCCTCTATTGTTCCTGGCGGCGATTATAGTTGTTTGTTGGCGCAGTTTCGACGAATTTGCTATATTTGCGCCCCTGACAGACAGGAGCGTTTCGCTATGACATCCCGACGAGACTGGCAATTACAGCAAACTGGGCATTACCCAGTGGTCGCTGCGTCGCCCTGGCGCGCTACAGGGGGGAAATCGCGATTTCCCTTCCTGCGCACGTTCGTCTGGTGGTCGTGGCGGAAGAATTACCGGCGCTGACCGAACCCCTGATGAGCGATATTTTGCGCGCATTGACCGTCAGTCCCGACCAGGTATTACCGTTGACGCCTGACCGCGTCGCCATGCTGCCGGAAGGCAGCCGGTGCAACAGCTGGCGGCTGGGTACTGAAGAGCCTTTGCTGCTGGAAGGCGCTCAGGTGACAAGTCCTGCGTTTAATGAATTACGGGCAAACCCAACGGCACGCGCCGCACTATGGCAACAAATTTGCGCATATGAACACGATTTCTTCCCTCAATCCGACTGATTTACCTGCTGCGTTTCTGATTGAAAAACGCGCCCATGCGTTTCCGTGGAGTGAAAAAACCTTTGCCAGCAATCAGGGCGAACGTTACCTCAACTATCAACTGACGGTCGGCGGAAAGATGGCGGCGTTCGCGATTACGCAGGTGGTGCTGGATGAGGCGACGCTGTTCAATATTGCGGTCGACCCGGATTTTCAGCGTCGGGGGCTGGGGCGAAGAACTGCTGGAACATCTGATTGATGAACTGGAAAAACGCGGTGTCCTGACGTTATGGCTGGAGGTGCGCGCCTCAAATGCCGCCGCCATCGCACTCTATGAAAGTTTAGGTTTTAATGAGGCAACGGTGCGCCGTAATTACTACCCGACGGCTGACGGGCGTGAGGACGCGATAATCATGGCATTGCCAATCAGTATGTAAGACAAGGTGGAATGATGAAGTGGGACTGGATTTTCTTTGATGCCGACGAAACGCTGTTTACGTTTGACTCGTTTACCGGCTTACAGCGGATGTTTCTCGACTATAGCGTCACCTTTAACCGCTGAAGATTTTCAGGACTACCAGGCCGTCAATAAACCGCTGTGGGGTGGATTATCAGAACGGCGCTATCACTTCGCTTCAGCTTCAGCGCCAGCGCTTTGTCGGCTGGGGCGAGCAACTGAACGTCCCGCCTGAAGAGTTAAATGATGCGTTTATGAATGCTATGGCGGAGATTTGCGCACCGCTGCCGGGTGCGGTTTCGCTGGTTAACGCCCTGCACGGTAAGGTGAAGATGGGCATCATCACCAACGGATTCACCTCATTGCAGCAAATTCGCCTTGAACGAACAGGGCTTCGCGATCGTTTTGATCTGCTGGTTATTTCTGAAGAAGTGGGCGTGGCGAAGCCCGATCCGCGCATCTTTGATTACGCGCTGGAGCAGGCGGGCAGCCCTGACCGCTCTCGCGTGTTAATGGTCGGCGATACCGCAGAGTCTGATATTCTCGGCGGCATTAACGCCGGGCTTTCCACCTGCTGGCTGAATGCGCACCATCGCGAGCAGCCTGCGGGTATTGAACCGACCTGGACCGTGGCGTCATTAAGCGAACTGGAGCAACTCCTGTGTAAACACTGATTGCCTCCCCCCGTTGATGGGTAAAATAGCCGCAATTTTTCGTATTCAACATGCGTGGTCAGACGCCGCGCTTACTCAAGAAGATTGAACTATGACGTTGTCTCCTTATTTGCAAGAGGTGGCTAAGCGCCGCACTTTTGCCATTATTTCTCACCCGGATGCCGGTAAAACCACTATCACTGAGAAAGTATTGCTGTTCGGACAGGCTATCCAGACTGCCGGGACGGTAAAAGGCCGTGGCTCCAGCCAGCATGCAAAATCTGACTGGATGGAAATGGAAAAGCAGCGTGGTATTTCTATTACCACGTCGGTAATGCAGTTCCCGTATCATGATTGCCTGGTCAACCTGCTGGACACCCCGGGCACGAAGACTTCTCGGAAGATACCTACCGCACGCTGACGGGCGGTGGACTGCTGTCTGATGGTGATTGACGCGGCAAAAGGCGTCGAAGATCGTACCCGTAAGCTGATGGAAAGTAACCCGCCTGGCGCGATACGCCGATCCTCACCTTTATGAACAAACTCGGACCGTGACATCCGCGACCCGATGGAGGCTGCTGGATGAAGTTGAGAAACGAACTGAAAAATCGGCTGTGCGCCGATCACCTGGCCGATTGGCTGCGGGAAAGCTGTTTAAAGGCGTCTATCACCTTTATAAAGACGAAACTTACCTGTACCAGACCGGTAAAGGCCACACCATCCAGGAAGTGCGCATTGTAAAAGGTCTGGATAACCCGGAACTTGACGCTGCCGTAGGGGAAGACCTGGCGCAGCAGCTGCGCGACGAGCTGGAACTGGTGCAGGGCGCGTCCAACGAGTTCGACCATGAGCTGTTCCTCGCGGGCGAAATCACCCCGGTCTTCTTTGGTACAGCGCTGGGTAACTTCGGCGTTGACCATATGCTGGATGGCCTGGTGGAGTGGGCGCCTGCGCCGATGCCGCGCCAGACCGATACCCGTACGGTAGAAGCGAAAGAAGAGAAGTTCACCGGTTTCGTGTTTAAGATTCAGGCCAATATGGACCCAAAACACCGCGACCGCGTGGCGTTTATGCGAGTGGTCTCCGGTAAGTACGAAAAAGGCATGAAAATGCGCCAGGTACGTATCGGCAAAGATGTGGTGATTTCTGATGCGCTGACCTTTATGGCGGGCGACCGTTCCCACGTTGAAGAGGCGTATCCGGGCGATATTCTGGGCCTGCACAACCACGGCACCATTCAGATCGGCGACACCTTCACTCAGGGCGAAATGATGAAGTTCACCGGTATACCGAACTTCGCGCCGGAGCTGTTCCGTCGTATCCGCCTGAAAGATCCGCTGAAGCAGAAACAGCTGCTGAAAGGGCTGGTTCAGCTGTCTGAAGAAGGCGCGGTACAGGTGTTCCGTCCGATCGCCAACAACGATCTGATCGTGGGCGCTGTCGGCGTGTTGCAGTTTGACGTGGTGGTTGCCCGTCTGAAGAGCGAATACAACGTTGAGGCTATCTATGAATCCGTCAACGTCGCCACCGCACGCTGGGTTGAATGTACTGACGCGAAGAAATTCGAAGAGTTCAAGCGTAAGAACGAAGTACAACTGGCGCTGGATGGCGGTGATAACCTCACCTATATCGCACCGACAATGGTTAACCTGAACCTGACGCAGGAACGCTACCCTGACGTTCAGTTCCGCAAAACGCGCGAGCACTAATTGTCCCTCCAGGGCGCGTCATCCGGCGCGCCCTGTTACTTTCCCTGCCTTTTTAACCGCTTGCGGAATGTTCTTAAATCCCTCAGTTTTTCTTATGGTTGCTTGTTTTTTAAGCGTATCAGCAAGCGATTTTGCGATTGTGATCTATATTTAACAAAGTGATGACATAAATGACGACTTTTAACACTGTTCAATGCGTGAATACTGGTTGTTAAGGCCGTCATTTATCTTGTCTGCGATATTAATAACTGAATAAAGATGGGATTAGCGCCGCGATTCTGCATAAGTATGTTGATTGTGACGGCTGCCATCCATACAGGAATGAATCGATGACGACGACAAGACTGAAGATTTCTAAAACTCTCCTGGCCGTAATGTTGGACCTCCGCTGTCGCGACCGGTTCTGCATTTGCGGAAAACCTCTACGCTGGATAGAGGCACAGTCCAGCGCAGAAAGCGCGGGACAGAAAGTCGATAGCTCTATGAATAAAGTCGGTAACTTCATGGGATGACAGCGCCATCACCGCAAAAGTGAAAGCGGCGTTGGTGGATCATGAAAGTATTAAGAGCACCGATATCTCGGTCAAAACCGATAACAAAGTGGTGATATTAAGCGGCTTTGTTGAAAGCCAGGCTCAGGCTGAAGAAGCCGTGAAAGTGGCGGAAGGCGTTGAGGGTGTGACCTCCGTCAGCGACAAACTGCATGTTCGCGACAGCAAGTCCGGCACGATGAAAGGCTATGCCGGGGATACGGCCACTACCAGCGAGATCAAAGCGAAACTGTTGGCGGATGACATCGTGCCTTCCCGCAAAGTGAAAGTCGAAACCACCGACGGCGTGGTGCAGCTCTCAGGAACCGTAGATTCTCAGGCGCAAATCGACCGTGCTGAAAGTATCGCAAAAGCGGGTTGATGGTGTGAAAAGCGTCAAAAATGACCTGAAAACTCAGTAATTCGTCTTAATTCGCCCTCCCGACGTTTGTCGGGAGGCGCAATGTACACCACACTAAAAATATCGCGAATGAGCAACCTGAACGCTCATATCAAGCGGTCGACATTAACTATGGTAAAGGAGAAGCTTATGTTTCGTTGGGGCATTATATTTCTGGTTATCGCGTTAATTGCCGCCGCTCTGGGTTTTGGGTGGGACTGGCAGGCACCGCGGCTAGCGCAGCGAAAATTGTCTTCGTCGTCGGGATTGTCCTGTTCCTGATCAGCCTGTTTATGGGCCGTAAACGACCCTAGCACGTCACCCGTAATACCCATGATTCATGCTAAGCCAGTCCATCGGACTGGCTTTTACGGTTTTAGCTATCGCGAATTTGCGTTACTTTGTCATTCTATAAAATAAAACACAGGAAGGCAGAGGTGGGGCAGCGAATACCCGTGACGCTCGGCAATATTGCGCCATTATCATTAAACGCGTTCCGACCAGGCCGAATGGCTCTGGTGTGCGAGGGCGGGGGGCAGCGGGGAATCTTTACCGCTGGCGTGCTGGATGAGTTTATGCGCGCGAAGTTCAATCCGTTCGACCTCTACCTCGGCACCTCTGCCGGGGCGCAAAACCCTTTCCGCCTATCTCTGTAACCAGCCCGGCTATGGGCGCAAAGTTATTATGCGTTACACCACGAAGCGGGAGTTCTTCGATCCGGTGCGTTTTGTTCGCGGGGGGAACCTGATCGATCTCGACTGGCTGGTGGACGCGACATCCGGGCAGATGCCGCTGGCGATGGACACCGCCGCGCGTCTGTTCGATAGCGGAAAATCCTTCTATATGTGCGCCTGTCGTGGGGATGACTACACGGCGAACTATTTCTCGCCAACGAAGCAAAACTGGCTCGATATTATTCGTGCGACCAGCGCGATTCCGGGGTTCTACCGTACAGGCGTGGCGCTGGATGGCATCAATTATCTGGACGGCGGGATCAGCGATGCGATCCCGGTACAGGAGGCGGCAAAGCGTGGCGCGAAAACGATCGTGGTGATCCGCACGGTGCCTTCGCAAATGTACTATACGCCACAGTGGTTTAAGCGCATGGAGCGCTGGCTGGGGGGAGAGCAGTTTGCAGCCGCTGGTGAATCTGGTACAGCACCACGAAACCAGCTATAGCGCCATTCAGCGTTTTATTGAGAAGCCGCCGGGTAAGCTGCGTATCATTGAAATCTACCCGCCGAAACCTCTGCAAAGCATGGCGTTGGGCAGCCGTCTTCCTGCGCTGCGCGAAGATTACAAAATCGGACGTCTGTGCGGGCGCTATTTTCTGGCGACGGTGGGGAAACTGCTGACGGAGAAACCGCCCGCTCTCCCGCCACACGCCGAAGATTGTCATTCCTGGCCCGGTGGTGGTGCCTCCGGGCGGCGGTGGCCAACGATATGCACGTAGCAACGGTCAGCGGCGCGGCGCAGGCCAACGACACTACCTTCAATAATGAGGATCTGGCGTGAGTTGCCGATTTATCGACACGCATTGTCATTTTGATTTTCCGCCTTTCACCGGTGATGAAGCGGCCAGCATCCAGCGTGCCGCTGATGCGGGGGTTGGCAAAATCATTGTTCCGGCGACGGCTGCGGCCTGTTTTTCACGTGTGCTGGCGCTGGCGGAGCGCTTCCCGCCGCTGTTCGCGGCGCTGGGGCTGCACCCCGTGTTTATTGAGCAGCACGCAGATGACAGTCTGGATCGCCTGCAACAGGCACTGGATCAACGCCCGCAGAAAGTCGTGGCGGTAGGGGAGATCGGGCTGGATCTTTACCGCGATAATCCTCAGTTTGATGAGCAAGAGCGGCTCCTGGAGGCGCAGCTTAAACTGGCGAAACGCTACGATCTGCCGGTGATCCTTCACTCGCGTCGCACCCATGACAAGCTGGCAATGCATCTCAAACGCCACGCCCTGGCGCGAACCGGGGTGGTACACGGTTTTTCCGGCAGTCTGCAACAGGCGGAACGCTTTGTTCAGTTAGGCTACAAAATTGGCGTTGGCGGCACGATTACTTATCCGCGCGCCAGCAAAACGCGTGATGTGATGGCGCAACTGCCGCTGGATGCATTGCTGCTGGAGACCGACGCGCCGGATATGCCGCTAAATGGTTTTCAGGGGCAGCCAAACCGCCCGGAACAGGCGGCACGGGTATTCAGCGAGCTGTGCGCGCTACGCGATGAACCCTCTGAGGTGATCGCCGAAACGCTGTATCGCAATACGACGGCGCTATTTCGTCTCTGATTGCCGGATGCGACGCAAAAGCGTCTTATCCGGCCTACGGGCCGACATCATTTGTGGGCCGGATAAGGCGGCCAACGGGTCGACATCATTTGTGGGCCGGATAAGGCGGCCAACGGGTCGACATCATTTGTAGGCCGGATAAGGCGCAGCCGCCATCCGGCGATTCACAAATATAAAGCTGGGAAAATCAGGTTATGCACCCCGTGCGCCCATAATGCGTTTGCCAGCTGTTGCACGTCGTCAGGCGTTGCGCCCGGCCACGTTTTTGCTTCGCCATACACCCCATGTGCATGGAAAGCGTTTAACCGGACGGGAATATCGCCCAGACGGGAGATAAACGCGGCCAGCGGCGCTATCTGTTGCAGGTAATCCACCTGACCAGGAATCACCAGCAGCCGTAACTCGGCCAGCTTGCCATGCTCCGCCAATATCCTGATGCTGTGCTTGATCTGCGTGTTATCCCGCCCGGTAAGACGCTGATGGCAGGCGCTATCCCAGGCTTTTAGATCGAGCATCGCGCCATCACAAACGGGCAGCAGTTTCTGCCAGCCGGTTTCGCTCAACAGGCCGTTGCTGTCGACCAGACACGTCAGCGTACACAACTGCGGATCGGCCTTGATCGCGGCAAACAGCGCGCAAATAAACGGTAACTGGGTGGTGGCTTCGCCCCCGCTGACGGTAATGCCTTCAATAAATGGCGATGCCTTACGGATATGGTCCAGCACTTCATCGACGCTCATCGTCTGCGCCATCGGCGTGGCCTGCTGCGGGCACATCCGCAAACAGGTATCGCACTGCTCGCAGACGTCAGCCTGCCATACCACTTTCCCCGCGCTGAAGCCCAGCGCCTGATGAGGGCACTGGGGAACGCACTCACCGCAGTCGTTGCAGCGCCCGATCGTCCACGGATTATGGCAATTCTTACAGCGCAGATTGCACCCTTGTAAGAACAGAGCCAGACGACTGCCGGGGCCGTCCACGCAGGAGAACGGTATGATTTTACTGACTAAACACTTCATCCTTCGAACTGCCTCTTTGTTGGCTGCACTTATTCACCCCAGTCACGTACTACGTGTACGCTCCTGGGGATTCATTCGCTTGCCGCCTCGATGCCTCTCGAATGATTTTGCGTTAGGAAGCGCATCTGCTGTTCATGACTTATTACGCGTGCTTGTCGTTCCAGAATGCGCGTATTGCGCGCGGCTTCTTCCCCCAGCCAGGTGGTGTTTGTTCGCGATCCTTCGGCGCGATATTTTTCCAGATCCGACAGGCGCACCATATACCCGGTAACGCGCACCAGATCGTTGCCGCTGACGTTGGCGGTAAACTCACGCATGCCGGCCTTGAACGCGCCCAGACAAAGCTGCACCAGCGCCTGAGGATTCCGCTTGATGGTTTCGTCCAGCGTCAGGATGTCGCTGATCCCGGCATGGTAGTGCGCATGGTGGGGGGGCGACGGTTTGCAGGTGGGTAATGGGATCGGGTTCATCGCCGTACGGTAAACGCGCGCCCGGCGTCGTACCGATATCGGAGCTGATGCCTGACTGGGCATGCAGCATCGCCCGCTGTTTCCAGCCATGCTTAACGGGCGTGTTTGCGACGAAATCGGCCAACTGCGCGCTGATGCGATAGCCCAGCGCATTGGCCGCGTCGTCTTTCCCGTAGCGCGCGTTCATCCCCGCGTTTTCACACAGCAGGTTTACCGCTTCGGCCAGGCCATACATCCCAAACATCGGTACAAAACGTCCGGGATCAAGCAACCCTTCCTGCACCAGGAAGCTATTCTCAAAGAAATGTGATTGTTCATAGAGGAAGTCACATCGGGCATCAATGATGGCGATCTGCTGCTGGCAGTAGTGCGGTAGCGTGCGCGTAAAGAAGTCATCGACAGAGGTGCTGCGCTCTGCAACGGCTTTCAGATTGATCCTGACCAGCGTGCTGCCGCCGCCCGCAAGCGGCAGAGAGTTGTAACAACTGACGACGCCATATTGACCTTTTGTGAAAATTTTATCATTTACCGGGCCATTAGAAATATGCGGTTTGCTGCATTCCACAAATGTTTTTAGCGACATCAAGCAGTAAATCATCCGGTGTGATATCGGGATCGTAGATAAACGTCAGGTTAGGTGAAACCTGCTTTAACTCAGCATCGGCACGTAAAATAGCGCGGGTGACAGGCGTGTCGGCCGGGCCAATATTGGCATGCATAAAGGCGTCCGGCAGCGTTCTGTCGAGATAGCGCCAGAAACGTTTTATTCGAATATCGATCTCGTCTTGTGTTAGAATTTTAACATATGGCTGCAACAGCGCATCCAGTTGCCCCAGATAGACCGGCATCGATGTTACGGAAGGAACGTGATGGTAGAGGATGGTCAGCAAAGATAGCGCGTCATCCAGATCTTTTGCGCCTTCCAGCTCCAGCCACTGTGAGCCATTAGCCAGAAAACGGGCGTAATCGGGCAAAACATAGCGAGGTTTGAACGGGGCATGACCTTCGAACATATCGCAGATAACCCCGTCGTCCAGCGCCTGGCGAGCCTCTGCGGCAAGGCCGGATAAGGCAAAGCGTTCTCAGCTTCCAGCGCCAGAAAATGACGTTTTTGTTCGGGGCTGAGCACCGGACTGGTCACAATTTGCTGGCAACGATGTTGCAGCGCGGTTTCGCATGAAGTGGGCATCTTCGTTTCCTTTTTTGTGCCGAAGGTTAAGCGCCATTGTAGGAAGTTGCGTGATGATGGCTTTTGATCAGGATGCGCCTGTTGCCCACTCGCGAGGCCGGGAAAGGTCATTTATTTGAAGTAGATCTCGTTACAGTAATGCAAATTTGTACGTAGTTTTCATTAACTGTGATGTATATCGAAGTGTAATGGCGAGCGGATGTTAGAATACTAACAAACTCGCAAGGTGAAATTTTATACCGGCGATGAGCCAGGAGAATGTAATGACTGATTTAACCGCAAGCAGCCTGCGTGCGCTGAAACTGATGGACCTGACCACCCTGAATGACGACGACACCAATGAAAAAGTGATCGCGCTGTGTCATCAGGCGAAAACCCCGGTTGGGAATACTGCCGCTATCTGCATCTACCCGCGTTTCATTCCGATTGCGCGTAAGACTCTGAAAGAGCAGGGCACGCCGGATATCCGCATTGCGACCGTCACCAACTTCCCGCACGGTAATGACGACATCGACATCGCGCTGGCAGAAACCCGCGCAGCCATCGCGTACGGCGCGGACGAAGTTGGACGTGGTATTCCCGTACCGCGCGCTGATTGCCGGTAACGAGCAGGTGGGCTTCGATCTGGTGAAAGCCTGTAAAGACGCCTGTGCGGCGGCAAATGTGCTGCTGAAAGTGATCATCGAAACCGGTGAGCTGAAAGAAGAAGCGTTAATCCGTAAAGCGTCTGAAATTTCCATCAAAGCCGGTGCGGATTTCATCAAAACCTCTACCGGTAAAGTCCCGGTTAACGCAACGCCGGGAAAGCGCACGCATCATGATGGAAGTGATCCGCGATATGGGGTGTTTCCAAAACCGTTGGTTTCAAAACCGGCTGGCGGCGTGCGTACCGCTGAAGATGCACAGCAGTTCCTGGCCATTGCTGACGAACTGTTTTGGTGCTGACTGGGCGGATTCCCGTCACTACCGTTTCGGCGCATCCAGCCTGCTGGCAAGCCTGGCTGAAAGCGCTGGGTCACGGGGACGGCAAGAGCGCAAGCAGCTATTAAGCCTTATATTGCCGGGAGTTGTAGTGACGGTAGGCCGGGATAAGGCGCAGCCGCCATCCGGCATCAATACGACTGCCGGGTGGCGCGTTGCTTACCCGGGCCTACAATGGCCTTCTACTCTTTTTCCCCTGGGGGTTACCGTGTTTCTCGCACAAGAAATTATTCGTAAAAAACGTGATGGTCATCCGTTAAGCGACGAAGAGATCCGCTTCTTTATCAATGGTATTCGTGATAACACCATCTCTGAAGGGCAGATTGCCGCTCTGGCGATGACCATTTTCTTCCACGATATGTCGATGCCTGAGCGTGTGTCGCTGACCATGGCGATGCGAGATTCAGGAACCGTTCTGGACTGGAAGAGTCTCAACCTTAACGGCCCCATTGTCGACAAACACTCCACCGGCGGCGTGGGTGATGTGACTTCGCTGATGCTTGGCCCTATGGTGGCGGCCTGCGGCGGCTACATTCCGATGATCTCCGGGGCGCGGCCTAGGTCATACCGGCGGTACGCTCGACAAACTGGAAGCGATCCCGGGATTTGATATTTTCCCGGACGACAACCGTTTCCGCGAAATCATTAAAGACGTGGGTGTGGCGATTATTGGGCAGACCAGTTCGCTCGCACCGGCGGATAAACGTTTTTACGCCACCCGCGACATTACCGCGACGGTGGACTCCATCCCGCTGATCACCGCTTCAATCCTCGCGAAAAAACTGGCGGAAGGGCTGGATGCGCTGGTGATGGACGTGAAAGTGGGCAGCGGCGCCTTTATGCCAACCTATGAACTCTCTGCCGCACTGGCAGAAGCCATCGTTGGCGTTTCCAACGGTGCAGGCGTGCGCACAACTGCGCTGCTCACCGACATGAACCAGGTGCTGGCCTCCAGCGCCGGTAACGCCGTCGAAGTGCGCGAAGCGGTGCAGTTCCTGACAGGTGAATACCGCAACCCGCGTCTGTTCGACGTCACGATGGCGCTGTGCGTGGAGATGCTGATCTCCGGCAAGCTGGCGAAAGATGACGCTGATGCGCGAGTGAAACTACAGGCGGTGCTGGATAACGGCAAAGCGGCGGAAATCTTTGGTCGCATGGTTGCGGCACAGAAAGGGCCGAGCGATTTCGTTGAAAACTACGCGAAATACCTGCCGACGGCGATGCTCAGCAAAGCTGTCTATGCCGATACTGAAGGTTTTGTATCCGCGATGGACACTCGCGCGTTGGGCATGGCGGTGGTCTCAATGGGCGGCGGTCGTCGCCAGGCGTCGGACACCATTGATTACAGCGTCGGCTTTACCGACATGGCGCGTCTGGGCGACAGCGTTGACGGGCAGCGTCCGTTGGCTGTTATCCACGCCAAAGACGAAGCCAGCTGGCAGGAAGCGGCGAAAGCCGTCAAAGCGGCAATCAGCCTTGACGACAAAGCGCCTGAAATTACACCGACAGTCTATCGTCGTATTACCGAATAGCTGTATACTGATCTGATCGCTTTTTTGCAGCGCAAGATGTATGGAGAACAAGATGAAACGTGCATTTATTATGGTGCTGGACTCCTTTGGTATTGGTGCAACTGAAGATGCGGATCGCTTTGGCGACGTAGGTTCAGATACCCTGGGCCATATTGCAGAAGCCTGCGCCAGGGGCGAGGCCGACAATGGCCGTAAAGGCCCACTGAATTTGCCTAACCTGACCCGCCTGGGTCTGGTGAAAGCGCATGAAGGTTCTACCGGTAAAATTGCTGCGGGTATGGACGGCAATGCGGAAGTGATTGGCGCGTACGCGTGGGCGCACGAGCTCTCTTCCGGTAAAGATACCCCGTCTGGCCACTGGGAAATCGCGGGTGTTCCGGTTCTGTTTGACTGGGGCTACTTCAGCGACCACGAAAACAGCTTCCCGCAGGAACTGCTGGATAAGCTGGTAAAACGTGCCAACCTGCCGGGTTATCTCCGGTAACTGTCACTCTTCCGGTACGGTCATTCTGGATCAATTGGGCGAAGAGCATATGAAAACCGGTAAACCGATTTTCTATACCTCCGCTGACTCCGTATTCCAGATCGCCTGCCATGAAGAGACCTTTGGGCTGGATAAACTGTACGAGCTGTGCGAAATCGCCCGTGAAGAGCTGACCGAAGGCGGCTACAACATTGGCCGCGTTATCGCGCGTCCGTTTATCGGCGATAAGGCCGGTAACTTCCAGCGTACCGGCAACCGTCACGATCTGGCCGTTGAACCGCCAGCGCCGACCATCTTGCAGAAACTGGTCGACGAGAAAAAAGGGCATGTGGTTTCCGTCGGTAAGATTGCGGATATCTACGCCAACTGCGGCATCACCAAAAAAGTGAAAGCCACCGGCCTGGACGCGCTGTTCGACGCCACCCTTAAAGAGATGAAAGAAGCGGGCGACGAGACGATCGTCTTTACCAACTTTGTTGATTTCGACTCATCCTGGGGGCATCGCCGCGACGTAGCGGGCTATGCTGCGGGTCTGGAGCTGTTTGACCGTCGTCTGCCGGAACTGATGGAACTGGTCGGTGAAGATGACATTCTGATCCTGACCGCCGACCACGGTTGCGACCCGACCTGGACCGGTACGGACCATACTCGCGAGCACATTCCGGTGCTGATTTATGGCCCGAAAGTGAAAGCGGGCTCGCTCGGTCACCGTGAAACCTTCGCGGATATCGGTCAGACGCTGGCAACGTACTTCGGTACGTCGCCGATGGACTACGGCAAAAACATGCTGTGATGCAATTGCCCGGTGGCGCAAGCTTACCGGGCCTACGGTTTTGTAGGCCTGATAAGGCGTAGCCGCCATCAGGCAATAACAACGAGATAAGGATAAAAGATGGCAACTCCACATATTAACGCAGAAATGGGTGATTTCGCTGACGTCGTTTTGATGCCGGGCGACCCGCTGCGTGCGAAGCACATTGCTGAAACTTTCCTTGAAGACGTGCGTGAAGTGAACAACGTTCGCGGCATGTTAGGTTTCACCGGGACGTACAAAGGCCGTAAGATCTCAGTCATGGGTCACGGTATGGGTATCCCGTCCTGCTCCATCTATACCAAAGAGCTGATCACCGATTTCGGCGTGAAGAAAATCATTCGTGTCGGTTCCTGCGGTGCGGTACGCAACGATGTGAAACTGCGCGATGTGGTGATTGGTATGGGTGCCTGCACCGATTCCAAAGTTAACCGTATCCGCTTCAAGGATCATGATTTTGCGGCGATCGCTGACTTTGACATGGTGCGCAACGCGGTAGACGCGGCGAAAGCGCTGGGAGTTGACGCACGCGTGGGCAACCTGTTCTCCGCCGATCTGTTCTATTCTCCTGACGGCGAAATGTTCGACCGTGATGGAAAAATACGGCATCCTGGGCGTGGAAATGGAAGCGGCGGGTATCTACGGCGTAGCGGCTGAGTTTGGTGCGAAAGCGCTGACCATCTGCACCGTGTCTGACCATATCCGTACTCACGAGCAGACCACTGCCGCTGAACGTCAGACGACCTTCAACGACATGATCAAAATCGCGCTGGAATCTGTTCTGCTGGGCGATAAAGCGTAAAAAAGAAGGGGGCAGTTTGCCCCTTACGCCTGATGGCGCTTCGCTTATCAGGCCTACAAAATATTTTACGTGATTTGGTAGGTCGGGTAAGGGCCTGACCGCCCACCCGACATAAAATGCTGCACAATCCTTTGTCAGCACTCTGAAGGGGCAGTTTGCCCCTTTTCCCTGCCTGTTTATTTACCGCCCTTTGGCGATTAATGCGTTAGCAACTCCCAGCTTAAATTACTCTCCATCTCAGTATTGTCGCTGACGTTACGGAACTGCTTTTCGTTCAGCACTGGCGTTAGCGTTAACGTAAAGTTCAACTGGCTGCCCGCGCGCGGCTTCATTGTTCTCGATAGCGATAATGGCTTCGTTATTGTGCAGCAGCTGTGTATCGGCATGGCCGTCTGCGGGAATGAACTCATTGCGATCGGTTGTTTTCCCCGATCATATAGCTGCGACCATCCAGTATCATTTGGCTGGCTTTCAACGCCAGCCCCCGCCGTTACCGAAAGCAAATCGCCCTTGTGGGGCCTGCGGCGCCATGTACAAATAGCGCCATCACCTGTGGTTGCGGGCAATAGATGCTGACATTGATATCGCGCGAGGGCATTTTAAACCAGTTTTGCTGTGAGCCGACGTTGTCATTTCGCTGCATCGGGGGAAAGGCCACGGTAGCGCGAGAGAGCGATACCTGGCAGTTCTCGTCTGCCCATGCCATGCGTGATCCCAGCGCTGCTAACGTACATAATGCAATGATCCACTTTCCGTATGACTTCATTGGCAAATACCCCTCCGCCGTTTCGTAAAACGCCTCTTTATTCTGCCACATTGCTTAATGTGTAAGTGATTTTGCAGATACGGTTCATATTGTCATCAAACGCTATAGAGCGTTGGCGTTTCGTCAATATTGCTAATAAAGACGCGGCCGCTGTCCACTGCGCTGACCAGGTAGTTTCCTTTTTCATCAACAACAGACGTGCCTTTAGGAAGCCAGGAGCCATCCTGCTGCTTTATCTTTAGCATGACGCGACGGGTGTTTAGCACGTTAAAATCCAGGTCGCTGACGGTGGCATGAGCGGGCACCCAGTAGCTTTGTTCCGTTAGCCAGATCCATATTTTTGGGCAGCGTATTTGCGTTCACCTCAATACGTGACTTACGCCACTCCGTCAGTCCTGGCACCCACGGCCTGCCCCCAGAAATCTGTCCAGACCGGGCCTTGCGGCGTTGCGATTTCGATGCCGCTTTCCGGTTCGCTCAGGTGGGCAATGCCAAAAGTATCTTTAATGGTATAGGGGGAGAAGGTTACCCCCTGGCGATGCAGGGCAATGCCGCCCGACAGCATTGCGCTGTAGCTACGCTGATCGTCATTGTTGGTTGTTGCGCCAACGCTCATCTGCGTGTAGTGCAGGTTGCTGTTGATGTTGCCGTTGAGGGTGTTGAGATCGTTTCCGATATCGCGATCCGCCGAAACGGAGTAGCTGGTATTGTCGCTGAGAGGGCCACTGCTGCGTAAGCCATATGTCGTTCGGTCGCCCTGATTGCGCATATATGCGTTAATCGACTTGCGACTGGAAAGGAATGTTGAGGTTGATGTTAAAACACATCATCGTCATAGCTGTCATCGTTGATGTCGTCATTATCGTTATCGTTGCTAACAGAGTGCTGCCAGTTCACGTTTATTGACCGCGTATTTAAATGTTTTTCCCCATGAAAGGCTCACGTAACTGGAGTCTTCATAATCATCCGTGGCCTGATTATAGCTATAGGCTAACGAGAAGCTTCCTGCTGTTCTGCCGCTCCAGTTCACATTGGCGCTATAGCTGCTTTGATAGCTTTGCGCTGTCGTCGTCCATCGCCTCGGACAACTCACGATAGTCGTCAGAATAACGCGCGGTGCTGACCCCAACAGAGACATGGCCGGGAAGTGTCAGCTGGTTTTGAATTTCCGCCTTTATACCGCTGCGCGTATCGCCGAAGGATTCACGGCTGCCCAGCAGACTGGCAAATACTTGCCATTTCTCGTTTGAACTCCACTCCAGCATTGCACCGCTTGCCTGATAATCCTCGGCAAGAACCCCCGCCGCCAGCAAACTTGTTTGTGGGGTAAGGCGCCAGCCGTCTGAAATGTTATATACCCAGGGGGTTGCTGTAATCGCTGTCGACGTTGCGCACCTGGCCTACTGACATCATAAGCCCTTGTGGTCGCGGAAGGCCGTTCAGGTTGATTGAGGAGCCAGGTACGATGAAACTGGTTGTGACGTTGTCGGTTTCGACGATGCTGACCTGAAGATCGGCGTTATTTAACAGGATGGGGACATTGTCCAGCCTGAATGCCCCCGCGTTTACCAGCGTGGAATAAACAAGCTGCCCCGCCTGGCGGACTTCTACTCGCGCCTGGTTCGTGCGGGGCAATCCCCGTCACGGTGACGCCTGAATTATCAGAGGTCATGCTGGACTCGGGGAGTAACTGAATGCCGCTGAGGGATGTTCCAGAAAACAGCGCCGATCTGGAGCTGATCTGCCCAACCTGGACACGCATCTGTTGCGCTTCAAAAACGTGTTCGCCATAAGTGAATAAATTTTTAGCGCTGCGATCGCCGTCAGAGTCCAGCAGAAAATAGCGGCTGCGCAATGCCCAGTTGGCCAGATTGGCGCCCGCTTCTATATCGCCCTGCGTGTAGTTATGGCTGTCGCCGCCGTTGTATTCATTTCGCGTGGAAAACAGGCTGTAGTTGAGCAGCCCGGCGCTGCCGCCGTGGCTATAGTTTTTCTCCCGGACGCGCTATTTTCCAGTGCGTCGGGCGGGACAGTTAACTCCAGCATCTCCTTACCGGGAAGGGACTTTATGACGGCGGAGGGATAATCTTTTTGCAGGTCATGACAGTGTTCTTGCAGGGAGATCCCCAGAGGACGTAGCCCGATTGCTGTCAGAAAATCGTCATCTACGCAGAGTTGCCCTTGTTCGTCAAATTTGGCGCCCAGCGAACCTTTTTCTGACCCGTTTACGTTGATTAGAACGCTATGTACACCGGGCAAAAAACGCGGCTCTTCTGCGAAGTAATTTGCGATATTTTTACTGATGCCGCGCGTATTGAGTATATCGGTACTGAACGTTACCTCACGGGCTAACGCCGTTGAGGTTAATAACGTACATGAATATAACGCGATCTGAATATGGCGAGACAGCAGGTTGATTCCTTTCATATACACTTACTTTGTCCCCGTTTTTTATTGATTATGGTGTTAACGGCGCAGTGAAATTGGGTATGTCGATGCCGTAGCGGCTGGCCGGGAAGAAGCGTACAGATTGATCGGAGATGATGGATTTCTTGACGGTTACATCCAGAACTTCTCCGGGTAAAATATAGGTTTTTGCAATTTCCCCGGCCGTTTGCGAAGGTAAAAAAATCACCTGTTGCGCCAGGCGCACCACATAGGCGGAAGGGTTGCTGACTTTAATATGCTGCCCGGAGCCGGACCATTTCAGCAGTTTCCACGCATCGGTGACGACCGGTAAATTTTTGGGGCGAATTAATACCGGCAGATCCTGACGCAGATTGAAGTTAACTTTCATTGCGCCTTTAGACACGCCTGATGGCGGGATGCCTTCAAAGGTGACGCGTTTATAGTGCTCTTTGGTTAGCGGGGCGCTGCTTTCCATAATAAAGCGGACCTGCTGTTCCTGACCGGGTTCCACGCGTACGACGGGCTGTGTGACGTTGACGGTGATGCCACTGTCATCTTTTACATCTTCTATTGTGGTGTACAGCAACATCGGAACCGTATCGCTGTTTTTGACATTTATCGTTCCGCCATTATGGCTTTCTTCAATAACCAGTAGCGTGGAGGCGGGAACCATTCCTGCCGCATAAGCCTGAGATAAAGGTAAACAGAGAAGCGTGGCGGCAAATATATACGCTTTAACGGTACAAGATTTGTCAGACATTATTGTAATTCCTTCTATTGGAAAAACTCCCCACCCCATCCATGTAGGGGAGTTGTTGTACAGATATGATTAATAACGATGTGATTAGATATATCTCAGGGTAATGGTGGCGGAACCTGAAATATCGGTATCATCGCTAATGGCCAGTTTGGTGGTATTATCTACAGCCAGAGAAACCTTAAGCGGATAAGTTGCATTGCTATAGGCTGCTGGTTCCAGCGTGCCTTTGGCGCCGACGGTGATGATATCCTGCGTCCCTTCCTGGTTCCGAAAAGAAGTTGCCGTTGTCGCCTTAGCCCACGAACCCATACTTGCGGCGGCGCCTATAATATAGTCAACGTCAAAAGTGTCTTCGCCATTGACGGCTTGCGCGCTTGCTGCCTTGGCAGAATCGATGGATACGGCATAGGCGCCAATGTTGACATTGCCTGCTGTTTTACCTACGCCGAATGAGACTCCTTTACCTTTAATGATGCCGGTTATCCAGATCTCTGCGTTGCTATCCGCTTTGTTATCGGTCAGCGTCCAGCCTACTTTTGTGGCGCTGGGGCACTCGATGACCAGATCGGTGTCTTTCCGTGGCGATATCGTTGACGGCCGTTGAGCTAAGGTCGCTGATCAGATGCGAGCCGAAGTCAAGTGCGTTGCCGCCGTTGACAGTCGCGGTACAGCCACCGACCAGCAGTTTCCCCGTTACGCGCAGTTCAGTAGTGGAGCCATCGGCCGCCCATACGTTAGACATGGTCAGTGCCGCGATTGCGGTGGCAAGAAGTGCTTTTTTCATTTGTTGATCCTTAACTTGAATTGTGTGATGGTACGAAAAGGCATGTTACTTGCCTTCTGAATACGTTTTATATCAACCAGATAGCTATGGAATATGGTTGGGATAGAGTTATATTTCAGAAATAATATATTATCTGGACACAGCAGACAGTGGTTTTAGTTTTATTTAAAATTGATTTCTGGTGATCTTTGTTATTTTTTGTTTTAGAGTTGCTGCTATTTTGTATGCGGTTGGAATGTGGCGAGAGTGTATGTTTATATATTCACGCGGTGAATATTATTGATAAATAATATGCCAGCCAGGGCGTTAATCGGCAGGCTTTTAATGTATTGCTGATGGTTATTGAGAAAATAACGTGCCGCCCTTGTTAAGGGGAAACGGGCACGTCCTAGAGAGGGTTAACGCACCGCCCGCGCAATCCACGCCGACAATTCCCGTAGCTCTTTTTCCTGCTCTGGAAAATCGACTAACAGCGCATCACACTCCTGTTGCAGCATATCCGCACGGTACAGACACCCCTGTAAACGGCCCGCCAGCGCTTCCAGCGGCGCAGGGTTAAGGCTGTCGGTAAAAACCTGAGTGCGCGTGATGTGCCCTTTTTCAACGTCGAAGTGCAGTTCAACGCCGCCCCAGATAAAGCGTTCGTCCAGAAGATGCGTAAAAGCTGGCGCCTGGCCGAAGTTCCATTCCCAACTGCTCTGGCGAGCGAACGTTTCGGCAAAATTGGGCAGATCCGGCGTTTTATCTGGAGAGATTATTTCGGCTTCCACGCGTTCGCCGTAGTGGCTGAAGAACGCCTCGGTAATGGCGTCGCAGATGTGTTCATGGGTAATGCCAGGCAGCAGTTCGACCAGATTGGCGACGCGCCCGCGCACGGAGGCGATCCCTTTGGCCTGTAATTTTTTCTTATCAGGATTGAGGTAGTTCGCCAGACGGCTGAGATCGGCATTCAACAGCAATGTGCCGTGGTGGAAGCCGCGATCTTTGGTTTCCCGATAGGCGGAGCCGGAAACCTTGCGGTCGCCTTCCGGCGTTTTCACCACCAGATCATTACGACCGGAAGCCTCTGCGGTAACGCCCAGCGCGTTCAGCGCATTGAGCACTATCGCGGTGGAGATCGTTTTGTCATACTCCGGCTTCCCGGCCATAAATGTAAAACAGGTATTGCCGAGATCGTGGAACACCGCGCCGCCGCCGCTGCTGCGACGCGCCAGCCGGACATTGTCTTCTTCCATACGCCGGGTGTTGCACTCTTTCCACGGGTTTTGCGCCCGCCCGATGACGACCGTATCAGCGTTGCGCCACAGGAACAAAACGCGCTGTGTCGCGGGCATCTGGCGAAAAATACACTCTTCAACCGCCAGGTTGAACCAGGGATCGTAAGAGTCAGAGATAAGCAGACGTAATGTCGTCATGGCAGCATTCCTTTTCGTGGTCTCAACTATATTAACGACAAAGCGGCGGCTATCCTATGGTTCTTTCTTCTCGCTCTCTTCCTCTTCCGGTACGGATTTACTGGCGGTGAGCAGGAAAGGCGATTGCTGCCAGCGCGTGCGTTTGCCCTGTAGCAAGGTGCGCGTGAGCACCACGCCAATTGCCAGTGACAGGAGCAGCATCAGGCGTAAAATGTTGGTGGTGTTATCGACCTGTTTCGCTTCGGTCGCCAGCGTATGCGTATCCAGCGTCAGGCGCAGATAGCCCAGCGGGCCATTTTTACCCTGAATAGGTTCGACAATCTGCTGATTAAAATAGCCGCCCGCTTTTTTACCGTCCAGCGCCAGCCTGTCGCGCACATTGACGCTTTCGCCTGCGCGCGTAATGAGATCGCCTTGCTCGTCGTAGACACCGGCATCCAGAATGCGGCTCTCTTCCGTTAGCTGGCGGAGTACGACGGCGATCCGCTTCTCATCCGGCGTTTCGGTGCGCATCAGCGGCGCGATATTTAAGGTTACCTGGCGCGCCAGCGTGCGGGCCAGTTCTTCGAGCTGCGGATTGCGCTGCCGTTGATGGTTTTGACTGAACCAGGACGCCCCCTGCATCAGCCCGACGAGCAGTGCGAGACAGAACAATACAATCACTGCACGATGAAGCCGGAATTTCAGTTTTGCGCGAGCCATATTCCACCTGCTGAAAATTTGAGGCTTAATGTTGCCAGAAGCGATGGTTACAGGGTAGCCTCATGCGTTATTTTCCCCAGGATGATTCCCGACCCGAACGATTTTACAGGAGCTTTAATGCCTAACATTACCTGGTGCGATCTGCCTGAAGATGTTTCTTTGTGGCCTGGTTTACCCCTTTCATTAAGTGGTGACGAGGTGATGCCACTGGATTACCACGCAGGCCGTAGCGGCTGGCTGCTGTACGGTCGCGGGTTGGATAAGCAGCGCTTAACGCAGTACCAGAGCAAGCTGGGCGCGGCGATGGTGATCGTGGCGGCCTGGTGCGTTGAAGATTATCAGGTGATTCGTCTGGCGGGTTCCTTAACGCCGCGCGCGACGAAACTGGCGCACGGCGCCGGGCTGGACGTCGCGCCGCTGGGCAAAATTCCGCATCTGCGTACGCCAGGTCTGCTGGTTATGGATATGGATTCGACGGCGATTCAGATCGAATGCATCGATGAAATCGCGAAGCTGGCCGGGACGGGCGAAATGGTTGCGGAAGTCACGGAACGCGCGATGCGCGGCGAACTGGATTTTACCGCCAGCTTACGCAGCCGTGTGGCGACGCTGAAAGGCGCGGATGCCGATATTCTGCGCCAGGTGCGCGAGAATTTGCCGTTGATGCCGGGTCTGACGCAACTGGTGCTGAAGCTGGAAACGCTCGGCTGGAAAGTGGCGATCGCCTCCGGCGGGTTTACCTTTTTTGCGGAATACCTGCGTGAAAAGCTGCGTTTAACTGCGGTGGTGGCGAACGAGCTGGAGATCATCGACGGGAAATTTACCGGCAATGTCATTGGCGATATCGTCGATGCCCAGTACAAAGCTAACACGCTGACCCGACTGGCGCAGGAGTATGAAATTCCCGTGGCGCAGACGGTGGCGATTGGCGATGGCGCTAACGATCTGCCGATGATCAAAGCGGCCGGGCTGGGGATTGCGTACCACGCTAAACCGAAAGTGAATGAAAAGACGGAAATCACAATTCGTCACGCTGACCTGATGGGGGTGTTCTGCATTCTCTCCGGCAGTATGAATCAAAAATGATTGAATTGCCCGATGGCGCCGGGCCTACGGGAAAATGACTGTAGGCCGGATAAGCGCCAGCGCCATCCGGCAACTGCATGAAATAAAGAGGTAAACCGTGGCAAAAGCTCCAAAACGCGCCTTTGTTTGTAATGAATGCGGGGCCGATTATCCGCGCTGGCAGGGGCAATGCAGCGCCTGTCATGCTTGGAACACCATCACCGAGGTGCGTCTTGCCGCGTCGCCAACGGTGGCGCGTAATGAGCGACTCAGCGGCTATGCCGGTAACGCAGGTGTGGCAAAGGTGCAGAAATTGTCTGACATCAGCCTTGAGGAGCTGCCGCGTTTTTCCACCGGGTTTAAAGAGTTCGACCGTGTGCTGGGCGGCGGTGTCGTGCCCGGCAGCGCCATCCTGATTGGCGGCAACCCCGGTGCGGGGAAATCCACGCTGCTGCTGCAAACGCTTTGCAAACTGGCCGAGCAGATGAAAACCCTGTACGTCACGGGCGAAGAGTCCCTGCAACAGGTAGCGATGCGCGCGCATCGGCTGGGATTGCCGACGGCTAACATGAATATGCTGTCAGAAACCAGTATTGAACAGATCTGCCTGATTGCGGAAGAAGAACAACCGAAGCTGATGGTGATCGACTCCATCCAGGTGATGCATATGGCGGATATCCAGTCCTCGCCGGGCAGCGTGGCCCAGGTGCGTGAGACGGCCGCTTATCTGACGCGCTTTGCCAAAACGCGCGGCGTGGCTATCGTGATGGTTGGTCATGTAACCAAAGACGGCTCGCTGGCTGGCCGAAGGTGCTGGAGCACTGCATTGACTGTTCGGTGCTATTGGATGGCGACGCTGACTCCCGTTTTCGTACGCTGCGTAGCCATAAAAACCGTTTTGGCGCGGTAAACGAGCTGGGCGTTTTTGCGATGACGGAGCAGGGGCTGCGTGAAGTCAGCAACCCGTCCGCAATTTTCTTAAGCCGTGGCGATGAGGTGACTTCCGGCAGTTCGGTCATGGTGGTGTGGGAAGGGACGCGCCCGCTGCTGGTAGAAATTCAGGCGCTGGTCGATCACTCGATGATGGCGAATCCGCGTCGCGTGGCGGTCGGTCTGGAACAAAACCGTCTGGCGATTCTGCTGGCGGTGCTGCACCGTCATGGCGGATTGCAGATGGCCGATCAGGATGTATTCGTCAATGTCGTGGGCGGCGTGAAGGTCACGGAGACCAGCGCGGATCTCGCGCTATTGCTGGCGATGGTCTCCAGCCTGCGCGACAGGCCGCTGCCGCAGGATCTGGTGGTGTTTGGCGAAGTGGGGTTGGCAGGGGAAATTCGCCCGGTGCCCAGCGGTCAGGAACGTATTTCTGAAGCGGCTAAACACGGTTTCCGCCGCGCTATCGTACCGGCTGCCAACGTGCCGAAAAAGCCGCCGGAAGGGATGCAGGTTTTTGGCGTTAAAAAGCTTGCGGATGCGTTAAGTGTGTTTGACGACTTATAATCATCTGTATGTACTGATGTTGTATAATTTGCCGGATAGCGACGCAGTGCGTCTTATCCGGCCTACGGATTGATGTTGTAGGCCTGATAAGCGAAGCGCCATCAGGCATTGTTACGCGTTTTTTAGCAGGAGGCTCTTGTGTCATCGTTCGACTATCTCAAAACCGCGATCAAGCAAAAGGGGTGTACCCTGCAACAGGTGGCGGATGCCAGCGGCATGACCAAAGGGTATTTGAGCCAACTTCTGAACGCGAAGATTAAAAGCCCCAGCGCGCAAAAGCTGGAGGCGCTGCATCGTTTTTTGGGGCTGGAGTTTCCCCGGCAGCGGAAAAACATCGGCGTGGTGTTTGGCAAGTTCTACCCCCTGCATACCGGGCATATCTATTTGATTCAGCGCGCCTGTAGCCAGGTGGATGAACTGCATATCATTATGGGTTATGACGATACCCGTGACCGCGAACTGTTTGAAGACAGCGCCATGTCGCAACAGCCTACCGTGTCGGATCGTCTGCGTTGGCTACTACAGACCTTTAAATATCAGAAGAATATTCGTATTCATGCCTTCAATGAGGAAGGGATGGAGCCGTACCCGCACGGCTGGGATGTGTGGAGCAACGGTATCAAAGCCTTTATGGAAGAGAAGGGGATTCAGCCCAACTGGATCTACACGTCCGAGGAAGCCGATGCGCCGCAGTATCTCGAACACCTGGCTATTGAAACGGTGCTGGTCGATCCGAAACGAACCTTTATGAGTATCAGCGGGGCGCAGATCCGTGAAAACCCGTTCCGCTACTGGGAATACATTCCGACGGAAGTGAAGCCCTTTTTCGTGCGCACCGTGGCGATATTAGGCGGGGAGTCGAGCGGGAAATCCACGCTGGTGAACAAGCTCGCCAATATTTTTAATACCACCAGCGCGTGGGAGTACGGACGCGACTATGTCTTCTCGCATCTGGGCGGTGACGAGATGGCGTTACAGTATTCCGATTACGATAAGATCGCGCTGGGCCATGCACAATATATTGATTTTGCGGTGAAATACGCCAATAAAGTAGCCTTTATCGATACCGATTTCGTTACCACGCAGGCCTTTTGTAAAAAATACGAAGGGCGCGAGCATCCGTTTGTGCAGGCGTTGATCGATGAATACCGCTTTGATCTGGTGATCCTGCTGGAGAACAATACGCCCTGGGTCGCGGATGGGTTACGGAGTCTGGGCAGTTCGGTGGATCGTAAAGAGTTCCAGAATCTGCTGGTGGATATGCTGCGGGAGAACAACATCAATTTCGTCCACGTAGAAGAGGCCGATTACGATGGTCGATTTTTGCGCTGCGTGGAGTTAGTGAAAGAGATGATGGGCGAGCAGGGTTAAGCCTGAAGCGCCGGATGGCGGCCTACAAGGTGTAGGCCGCCATCCGGCATCTGATACATTACTTGGCGATACGTTTGTACTTGATACGCTTCGGCTCCAGCGCGTCGGCGCCCAGCGTGCGTTTCTTGTACTCTTCGTACTCGGTAAAGTTACCTTCGAAGAACTCCACCTTGCCTTCATCCTGGTAATCCAGAATGTGCGTGGCGATACGGTCGAGGAACCAACGGTCGTGCGAGATAACCATTGCACAGCCTGGGAACTCCAGCAGGGCGTTTTCCCAGCGCGCGCAGGGTTTCAATATCCAGGTCGTTGGTCGGTTCATCGAGCAGCAGCATATTGCCGCCAACCTGCAACAGCTTCGCCAGATGCAGACGACCGCGCTCACCGCCGGACAGTTCGCCCACGCGTTTACCCTGATCGACGCCTTTGAAGTTAAAGCGGCCCACATAGGCGCGACTTGGCATTTCGGTGTTGCCGATCTTCATGATATCCAGCCCGCCGGAAACTTCTTCCCACACGGTTTTGCTGTTATCCATCGCGTCACGGAACTGGTCAACGGAAGCCAGTTTTACGGTTTCCCCCAGCGTGATGGTGCCGCTATCCGGCTGTTCCTGACCGGACATCATGCGGAACAGGGTGGATTTACCCGCGCCGTTCGGACCAATGATGCCGACAATCGCGCCTTTTGGTACTGAGAAGCTGAGATCGTCGATCAGCAGGCGATCGCCGTAGGATTTACGCAGGTTGCTGACTTCAACGACCTTGTCGCCCAGACGTGGTCCAGGTGGAATAAACAGTTCGTTGGTTTCGTTACGTTTCTGGTATTCGGTGCTGTTCAGCTCTTCAAAGCGCGCCAGACGGGCTTTGCCTTTAGACTGACGGCCTTTAGCACCCTGACGCACCCACTCCAGCTCTTTCTCAATGGATTTACGGCGGCCGCTTCCTGAGAGGCTTCCTGCGCCAGACGCTGATCTTTCTGTTCCAGCCAGGAGGAGTAGTTGCCTTCCCACGGAATCCCTTCGCCACGGTCAAGTTCAAGGATCCAGCCCGCCACGTTGTCGAGGAAGTAACGGTCGTGGGTAATCGCCACAACGGTGCCTTCGAAGTCGTGCAGGAAGCGTTCCAGCCACGCGACGGATTCCGCATCCAGGTGGTTGGTCGGTTCGTCGAGCAGCAGCATGTCCGGTTTTTCCAGCAGCAGACGGCACAGCGCGACGCGGCGGCGCTCACCACCGGAAAGATTCGCGATTTTGGCATCCCAGTCCGGCAGACGCAGGGCGTCAGCGGCGCGCTCCAGCTGTACGTTCAGGTTGTGGCCGTCATGCGCCTGGATGATCTCTTCCAGCTTGCCCTGTTCGGCGGCCAGCTTGTCAAAGTCCGCATCTGGATCGGCGTACAGCGCGTACACTTCATCCAGACGTTTCAGGGCGCCGACCACTTCGGCCACCGCCTCTTCGATCGATTCGCGAACGGTGTGTTCAGGGGTGAGCTGAGGTTCCTGCGGCAGGTAGCCAATTTTGATGCCTGGCTGTGGGCGAGCTTCGCCCTCAATATCTGTATCGATGCCAGCCATAATGCGCAGCAGGGTAGACTTACCGGCGCCGTTCAGACCCAGTACGCCGATTTTCGCCCCAGGGAAGAAGCTCAGCGAGATGTTTTTCAAAATATGACGTTTCGGCGGAACCACTTTGCCGACACGATGCATGGTATAAACGAATTGAGCCACGTTGGACTTCGCCTCTATAGGTTTATCGTGATGAAGAATAATTTTCAAAGGCGAAGTGTAGCCTTTTTCCCGGGCTAATCCCAGCCAGCAACTCTCACTCGCAATAAAAGTAAAAAAGTGTCCGTAACGTGGCGCATTTAGCAATGTCTGGTTAGCATAAATTCATTACGCGGCATGATGCTGCATTGATGTATCACGACAAGAGGAAGAGCTTGTGGACAAAGCCAAACCATTTACCTGGCGTCTTATCGCCGCCAGCGTATGTCTGCTGACGGTAAGTCAGGCGGCGCGAGCGGATTCTCTGGATGAGCAGCGCAATCGCTATGCGCAAATCAAACAGGCCTGGGATAACCGACAGATGGATGTCGTTGAGCAGATGATGCCTGGCCTGAAGAATTACCCGCTGTATCCCTATCTTGAGTATCGCCAGATCACCGACGATCTGATGAACCAGCCTGCGGTCACCGTCACCCAGTTTGTGCGCGCCAACCCTACGCTTCCTCCTGCGCGTACGCTGCAATCGCGTTTCGTTAATGAGCTGGCGCGTCGCGAAGACTGGCGTGGACTGCTAGCGTTCAGCCCCGAGAAGCCGGGCACCACCGAAGCGCAATGTAATTACTACTACGCGAAATGGAATACCGGGCAGACGGAAGAGGCCTGGCAGGGGGCGAAAGCGCTTTGGCTGACCGGGAAAAGCCAGCCGAACGCCTGTGACAAACTGTTCAGCGTCTGGCGCGCTTCCGGCACCCAGGACCCGCTGGCCTGGCTGGAGCGCATCCGCCTGGCGATGAAAGCAGGCAACACGGGGCTGGTAACGGTGCTGGCCGGGCAGATGCCTGCTCAGTACCAGACTATTGCTTCGGCGATCATCGCGCTGGCGAACGATCCCAATAGCGTGATGACTTTTGCGCGTACGACCGGCGCGACCGATTTTACCCGCCAGATGGCGGCAGTGGCCTTTGCCAGCGTGGCGCGTCAGGACGCAGAGAATGCGCGTTTGATGATCCCGTCACTGGTGCAGGCCCAGCAGCTTAATGAGGAGCAAACTCAGGAACTGCGCGATATCGTCGCCTGGCGGCTGATGGGGAATGATGTGACCGATGCGCAGGCGAAGTGGCGCGATGATGCGATTATGCGTTCGCAATCCACCACGCTGGTGGAACGCCGCGTGCGGATGGCGCTGGGTACCGGCGATCGTCGTGGGCTGAATACCTGGCTTGCCCGACTGCCGATGGAAGCGAAGGAGAAGGATGAATGGCGCTACTGGCAGGCGGATTTGTTGCTTGAACGCGGGCGTGAGGCAGAGGCAAAAGAGATCCTCCATGCGCTGATGCAACAGCGTGGTTTCTACCCGATGGTCGCCGCGCAAAAGCTGGGTGAAGCGTATGTGCTGAAGATCGACAAAGCGCCGACGACAGTGGACGCTTCGCTTACGCAGGGCGCGGAAATGGCGCGAGTACGCGAACTGATGTACTGGAACCTGGATAATACGGCGCGCAGCGAGTGGGCGAATCTGGTCTCCAGCAGGACGAAGTCGGAGCAGGTGCAGCTGGCGCGTTATGCTTTCAATAACCACTGGTGGGATCTGAGCGTGCAGGCGACGATCGCAGGGAAACTGTGGGATCATCTGGAAGAGCGTTTCCCGCTGGCGTACAAGGATCTTTTCGCCCGTTACACCGGCGGCAAAGCGATCTCGCAAAGTTACGCTATGGCGATTGCGCGTCAGGAGAGCGCCTGGAATCCGAAAGTGAAATCCCCGGTAGGAGCCAGCGGTCTGATGCAAGTTATGCCGGGCACGGCGACGCATACGGTGAAAATGTTCTCGATACCGGGCTACAGCAGCCCCAGCCAGCTGCTTGACCCGGAGACGAACATCAACATTGGCACCAGTTACCTGCAATACGTTTATCAACAGTTTGGTAATAACCGTATTTTCTCTTCAGCGGCTTACAATGCCGGGCCGGGGCGCGTTCGTACCTGGCTTGGCAACAGCGCAGGGCGCATCGACGCCGTCGCGTTTGTTGAAAGTATTCCGTTCTCAGAAACGCGGGGCTACGTGAAGAACGTGCTGGCTTATGATGCCTACTATCGCTACTTCATGGGCGATAAACCAACGTTGATGAATGACGCAGAATGGCAGCGCCGTTACTGATCGCATCGGTTATGTTATGCTATCGTACTCGTTAAAGAGTACAATCGGGGGAGGCAGATACGTTTCCCCCTGCAACGATGGCGACATTCTATGACTCAGCAATCACCCTATTCAGCAGCGATGGCAGAACAGCGTCACCAGGAGTGGTTACGCTTTGTTGAGCTGCTCAAGCACGCTTGTGCGGAAGACCTGCATCTTCCCTTACTCAATTTGATGCTGACGCCGGATGAGCGTGAGGCGCTGGGAACGCGCGTGCGTATCATTGAAGAGTTGTTACGCGGTGAAATGAGCCAGCGCGAGCTTAAAAATGAGCTGGGGGCGGGCATCGCCACCATTACGCGCGGTTCCAACAGCCTGAAATCCGCACCGGTAGAGTTACGCCAGTGGCTGGAGCAGGTGTTGCTCAAGAGCGAAAGGTAATTTCGCCTGATGGCGCTACGCTTATCAGGCCTACGGGAATGATGAACGTTCACGCCTGATGGCGCTACGCTTATCAGGCCTACAGAAACGGTGAACGTAGGCCGGATAAGGCGAAGCCGCCATCCGGCGTGGATCGCGAGCCCTACTGATACACCGCATTATGAAACGGACTGAGCGCCAGAATCACCGCCTGGTGATAAACGCTGGAGCGGGTCAGTTTTCCGGCGGTAAACACCCCGATAGCCCCCTCTTTACGGCCAATCTCATCAATACCGGTATACTGCGACATCACCGGGCCGAGCGCTTCGCCCTGACGAACTTTTTCAAGGATAACCGCAGGAAGCGGCAGCGTTGCCGAGCGCGCCTCGCCTCGCTGGGCGGCATTCTCTATTACCACCCAACTGAACGTACTGTCATCATCAATCCCCGCTTCGATAGCCACCCAAAAATCGGCCTGAGGACGCAGACAGCGCGCATTTTCTACCCGATTCCGTGCGCCAGCGCGCGTTTCCTGACTTCCAAAAGGCTGTTCCGGCACGCCGCTCTCGACGGAGACGGACTCAATATGGCAGGATCCTTCACCGAAAATCTCGTTAAATGCTTGCAGAATTGCCTGAATTTTAGCGGGATTGGTGGTTGCTGAGACAACATGGTGCATAATCAGAATTACTCAGAAATGAATGTCATCGCAGTATAACGGATAAAAAGCATGTTACAGGTATACCTTGTTCGCCACGGTGAAACGCAGTGGAACGCCGAGCGACGTATTCAAGGCCAGTCTGACAGTCCGCTGACCGCTAAAGGTGAGCAACAAGCTATGCAAGTGGGAGAACGCGCCAGAACGCTCGGCATCACCCATATCGTCAGTAGCGATCTCGGTCGCACCCGCCGCACGGCTGAAATCATCGCCCAGGCATGCGGTTGCGATATCACTTTCGACGCCCGTCTGCGTGAGCTGGACATGGGCGTGCTGGAAAAACGGCACATCGACACCCTCACCGAAGAAGAAGAGAACTGGCGTCGCCAGTTAGTGAACGGCACGGTTGACGGGCGCATTCCTGATGGCGAATCCATGCAAGAACTGAGCGATCGCGTCAATGCCGCTCTCGCGTCCTGTCTGGAACTGCCGCAGGGCAGCCGCCCGCTGCTGGTCAGTCACGGTATCGCGCTGGGTTGCCTGGTCAGCACTATTCTGGGATTACCGGCCTGGGCGGAGCGTCGGTTACGTCTGCGTAACTGCTCTATTTCCCGCGTCGATTATCAGGAAAGTTTGTGGCTGGCGCCTGGTTGGGTCGGTTGAAACGGCAGGGGACGTCTCGCATCTTGATGCCCCTGCGTTAGATGAGCTACAGCGTTAACGGCGAACGGGGATCAGGAATTCGCAACGCAGGTTAATAGGGCGACCGCCTGTTTTGGCATCTTCTGCCGGGTAGTATCGCTCTATATCCTGCCCTTTACGGCGGGTCAGGTTCAGCATCGGCATACAGGTGCCGTATACCGTCAGGATAAACTCCTGTACCCCGGTTCCTAAACCTTCGTAGGTGAACATCACATATTCGCCGCCTTGTAGGGTAACAGGCTGCGCTGACGGCACATACCCGTTGGCATGTTTCTTGCGGTAGCGCGGTGGTGTAGAACACCTCCTGTTCGTCATCTTTCTCCAGGCTGGGGCGCGTTTCGTTAAGGCCGTAGAGCAGCGGAGGAATCGTTGGCGCCTGGCTGAGAAAGTCTTGCCAGAACTGTACGCGCATTTCGTGTCGAAAATCGGAGATTTGCTCCAGCGAACAGGAATAGCTCTGGGTGGTGCCGAGCAGTTGCGTATCTTCCAGGGTGACAAACTGATGTTCAGGCATGGCGAACTCACCCAGACGCATCGGCGGACGAATGCCAAAGGCGCTCCATTCTGGGAGAACGGCGATATAACGCCGCGTCTGAGAGAACTGCTTTTTAAACGCGCGGGTAAAGGTTTGCTGAGAATCGAAGCGGTACTGCAACGCGATATCCAGAATCGGACGCGCCGTCAGGCGCAGGGCCACGGCGGATTTAGATAAGCGGCGAGCGCGGATGTAAGCGCCAATAGCATGGCCCGTCACGTCCTTAAACATTCTTTGCAGGTGCCACTTGGAATAACCTGCTTTTGCCGCCACATTGTCAAGCGACAGAGGCTGATCCAGATGGCCTTCCAGCCAGGTTAAGAGGTCGCGAATAATGCCAGCCTGATCCATAAAATATCCTCATCCTTTCCACAACGAGCACCTGACATCAGGTAAGTGGATAATAGCATTTTTTGCTGTTTTAGCATTCGGTGTTTTTTTTGCTCATCTGTGCTTTTTTGGGGCACACTAAAGCATGATTATTCTAATCCTGTGATCTGTAAACAGTTTATCCAGACGTGTCGAATAATTGCGCCAGTGTAACTTTTATGAATGGTAACAATATGAAATACAAGAGCTTAATACTTTCCTCAATTCTGTTGATGCTGGGGCAGTTTGCGCATGCAGAACAGGTGGGTTCCGTCGATACCGTATTTAAAATGTTTGGGCCTGACCATAAAATCGTCGTCGAAGCGTTTGACGATCCCGACGTCAAAAATGTGACGTGCTATGTAAGTCGGGCGAAAACGGGGGGGATTAAAGGCGGCCTGGGACTGGCCGAAGATACCTCCGACGCGGCGATCTCCTGTCAGCAGGTAGGGCCGATTGAGCTGAGCGATAAAATTAAGAACGGGAAAGCGCAAGGGGATGTCGTTTTCCAGAAACGCACGTCGCTGGTGTTTAAAAAATTACAGGTCGTGCGTTTTTATGATGCCAAACGCAATACGCTGGCGTATCTGGCCTATTCTGACAAGGTCGTTGAAGGGTCGCCAAAAAATGCCATAAGCGCGGTGCCCGTTATGCCGTGGCGGTAACGTTCCTGACGCGTCATCTGGAAGTGATTCCCGTTATGGTCGGATAAGTCATTGACAGACAATAAAAAACGGCGCGTTTTGCGCCGTTTTTGCTGCCGGTGGTAACCGATTAGTCCTGTAGATCACCGCAGAAACGGTAACCTTCACCGTGAATGGTCGCGATGATTTCCGGGGTATCCGGCGTGGATTCGAAATGCTTACGAATACGACGGATAGTCACGTCAACAGTACGGTCATGCGGCTTCAGCTCGCGACCGGTCATTTTCTTCAGCAGTTCTGCACGAGACTGGATCTTGCCCGGGTTCTCGCAGAAGTGAAGCATGGCGCGGAATTCGCTGCGTGGCAGTTTGTACTGCTCACCATCTGGGCCGATCAAAGAACGGCTGTTGATGTCGAGTTCCCAACCGTTGAACTTGTAGCTTTCGACGCTACGGCGCTCTTCACTGACCGTACCCAGATTCATAGTACGGGACAGCAGGTTGCGCGCACGGATAGTCAGTTCGCGTGGGTTAAACGGCTTGGTGATGTAATCGTCTGCGCCGATTTCGAGGCCGAGGATTTTATCGACTTCGTTATCGCGGCCAGTCAGGAACATCAACGCAACGTTAGCCTGTTCGCGCAGTTCACGCGCTAACAGAAGACCGTTTTTCCCCTGGCAGGTTGATATCCATGATCACCAGGTTGATGTCATATTCAGAGAGGATCTGATGCATTTCCGCGCCATCTGTCGCTTCGAATACATCATAGCCTTCCGCTTCGAAAATACTTTTCAACGTGTTGCGTGTTACCAACTCGTCTTCAACGATAAGAATGTGCGGGGTCTGCATGTTTGCTACCTAAATTGCCAACTAAATCGAAACAGGAAGTACAAAAGTCCCTGACCTGCCTGATGCATGTCGCAAATTAACATGATCGGCGTAACATGACTAAAGTACGTAATTGCGTTCTTGATGCACTTTCCATCAACGTCAACAACATCATTAGCTTGGTCGTGGGTACTTTCCCTTTGGACCCGACAGTGTCAAAAACGGCTGTCATCCTAACCATTTTAACAGCAACATAACAGGCTAAGACGTACCGGACACCCAATAAAACTACGCTTCGTTGACATATATCAAGTTCAATTGTAGCACGTTAACAGTTTGATGAAATCATCGTATCCAAATGCTAGCGTTCATCACAAATTTGCAATAATCCAACTAGTTGCGCATGCCAACTAATAAATGTAATGAATCCAATAGGTGTGATTCATTCTAAATTAAATTATCCTAAATAAACAGAAGGATATGTAGTATTTCTTAACATAAAACGCAATAGTAAAGATAAGAAATAGTTTAGTGCCTTTTACTGAATGTGAAATGGTTTTTCAACGATTTTCGTTAAAAAATTGTAAATTCGTGCTGCGTAATATGTTGACATTGGTCACATTATTGCCAGCGGCTGGTCAAAAAGAGAATCGAAATGCGTGTAACAATTATTCTGGTCGCGCCTGCCAGAGCGGAAAATATTGGCGCGGCGGCACGGGCAATGAAGACGATGGGTTTTGGCGATATGCGTATTGTCGACAGCCAGGCGCACCTGGAGCCCGGCGACCCGTTGGGTCGCACATGGTTCCGCTGATATTATTGATAATATTAGTGTTTATCCAACGCTGGCGGAAGCGCTGCACGATGTTGATTTCACTGTCGCCACCACGGCCCGCAGTCGCGCGAAGTTCCACTACTACGCAACGCCCGCAGAACTGCTGCCGCTGTTGCAGGAAAAATCGCAGTGGATGAACCATGCGGCGCTGGTTTTTGGCCGGGAAGATTCGGGCCTGACGAACGAAGAACTGGCGCTGGCGGACGTTTTAACCGGCGTGCCAATGGTTGCTGATTATCCTTCACTCCAATTTAGGGCAGGCGGTAATGGTGTATTGCTATCAATTAGCAGGCTTAATGCAACAACCGGCGAAACAAACAGAGGGCGACTGACGCGCCTCAATTGCAGGCGTTACGCACACGCGTTTCGCAGTTACTGGCGACGCCTGGATGTTGCTGATGACATCAAACTGGCGGACTGGCTGCAACAACGACTGGGGCTGTCAGGGCAGCGCGACACGGCCATGCTGCACCGTTTATTGCATGATATTGAGAAAAATATAACAAAATAAAATCTTGTTAAATTACTTAATGTAAGATTTTAAATCTGGTTTCAAGAGGTTACTTCATTCCGTATTGGTTGAAAATAAATGCGCAAGCAGCAGCTCGTGAACATGTTGCGGAATGTGATCAAATTAAAAATTTATTGACTTAGGTCACGAGATACTTTAACCCTTTAAAGATACAAGACAGACAGATAATAATTACAGAGTACACAACATCCATGAATCGCATCAGCACCACCATTACCACAACCATCACCATTACCACAGGTAACGGTGCGGGCTGACGCGTACAGGAAACACAGAAAAAAGCCCGCACCTGAACAGTGCGGGCTTTTTTTTCGACCAAAGGTAACGAGGTAACAACCATGCGAGTGTTGAAGTTCGGCGGTACATCAGTGGCAAATGCAGAGCGCTTTCTGCGTGTTGCCGATATTCTGGAAAGCAATGCCAGGCCAGGGGCAGGTAGCGACTGTTCTCTCCTGCCCCCCGCCAAAATTACTAACCATCTGGTGGCGATGATTGAAAAGACCATCAGCGGTCAGGATGCTTTACCGAATATCAGCGATGCCGAACGTATTTTTTCCGAACTTCTTACGGGTCTTGCAGCCGCTCAGCCGGGGTTCCCGCTGGCGCAGTTGAAAGTTTTCGTTGAGCAAGAATTTGCGCAAATCAAACATATCCTGCACGGAATCAGCCTGCTGGGCCAGTGCCCGGATAGCATCCAATGCTGCGCTGATCTGCCGTGGCGAGAAGATGTCGATCGCGATCATGGCTGGCCTGCTGGAAGCGCGCGGTCATGGCGTGACGGTTATCGATCCGGTCGAAAAATTGTTGGCGGTCGGGCATTACCTCGAATCGACCGTTGATATCGCCGAATCTACGCGCCGTATCGCGGCGGGCCGCATTCCGGCTGACCACATGGTGCTGATGGCAGGTTTCCACCGCCGGTAACGAAAAAGGCGAGCTGGTCGTGCTGGGCCGCAACGGTTCTGATTACTCCGCTGCGGTGTTGGCTGCCTGCTTACGCGCCGACTGTTGTGAGATCTGGACTGACGTCGACGGCGTGTATACTGCGATCCGCGCCAGGTGCCGGACGCCAGGTTGCTGAAGTCGATGTCCTATCAGGAGGCGATGGAGCTTTCTTACTTCGGCGCCCAAAAGTCCTTCATCCTCCGCACCATCACCCCCCATTGCTCAGTTCCAAATCCCATGCCTGATTAAAAACACTGGAAACCCGCAAGCTCCTGGTACGCTGATCGGCGCCAGCATGGATGAAGACGAACTGCCGGTGAAAGGGATCTCGAACCTGAACAATATGGCGATGTTCAGCGTTTCCGGCCCAGGAATGAAAGGGATGATCGGGATGGCGGCGCGCGTCTTCGCGGCAATGTCCCGCGCGGGGATCTCCCGTGGTGCTGATCACGCAATCCTCTTCTGAATACAGCATCAGTTTCTGCGTACCGCAGGGCGACTGCGCGCGGGCCCAGCGTGCAATGCAGGATGAGTTCTACCTGGAACTGAAAGAAGGGTTGCTGGAGCCGCTGGCGGTGACTGAACGTCTGGCGATCATCTCGGTGGTTGGCGACGGTATGCGCACGCTGCGTGGCATCTCGGCGAAGTTCTTTGCGGCGCTGGCGCGCGCGAATATCAATATTGTCGCGATTGCGCAGGGCTCGTCCGAACGATCGATTTCGGTGGTCGTGAATAACGATGACGTCACAACGGGTGTACGTGTTACCCACCAGATGCTGTTCAACACCGATCAGGTGATTGAAGTGTTCGTTATCGGCGTTGGCGGCGTTGGCGGCGCGTTACTTGAGCAGCTGAAACGCCAGCAGTCCTGGCTGAAAAACAAGCATATCGACCTGCGCGTCTGCGGCGTGGCGAATTCGAAAGCGCTGTTGACCAATGTGCATGGCCTGAACCTGGATAACTGGCAGGCGGAACTGGCGGAAGCGAAAGAACCGTTTAATTTAGGGCGCTTAATTCGCCTGGTGAAAGAGTATCACCTGCTTAACCCGGTCATTGTTGACTGTACCTCCAGCCAGGCGGTGGCGGATCAATACGCCGACTTCCTGCGTGAAGGCTTCCATGTGGTAACGCCGAACAAAAAAGCCAACACGTCGTCGATGGATTACTACCATCAACTGCGTTTTGCCGCGGCGAAATCCCGACGTAAGTTCCTGTACGACACCAACGTAGGCGCGGGCTTACCGGTTATCGAGAACCTGCAAAACCTGCTGAACGCGGGTGACGAACTGCAACACTTCTCCGGCATCCTGTCTGGATCGCTCTCTTTTATTTTCGGCAAGCTGGATGAAGGCATGAGCCTTTCGGCCGCGACCACGATGGCGCGCGAGTTGGGCTATACCGAACCCGATCCGCGTGACGATCTTTCCGGGATGGACGTGGCGCGCAAATGCTGATCCTCGCTCGTGAAACGGGACGTGAGCTGGAACTGTCCGATATCGTGATTGAGCCGGTGCTGCCGGAAGGTTTCGACGATTCCGGCGATGTCGCCACGTTTATGACCAATCTGCCGCAGCTTGACGACGCGTTTGCCGCCCGTGTGGCGAAAGCCCGTGATGAAGGCAAAGTATTGCGCTATGTTGGCAACATTGAAGACGACGGCGTGTGTCGCGTGAAGATCGCCGAGGTTGACGGCAACGATCCGCTGTTTAAAGTGAAAAACGGGGAGAACGCCGCTGGCGTTTTACAGTCACTATTATCAACCGCTGCCGCTGGTTCTGCGCGGTTACGGTGCGGGAACGATGTGACGGCGGCGGGTGTTTTTGCCGATCTGCTGCGCACCCTTTCATGGAAGTTAGGAGTCTAAAATGGTGAAAGTCTATGCTCCGGCTTCCAGTGCCAATATGAGTGTCGGATTTGATGTGCTTGGGGCGGGCCGTCACGCCGGTTGATGGCTCACTGCTGGGCGATGTGGTCTCGGTGGATGCGGCAGAAAGCTTCACGCTGAATAATTTAGGGCGTTTTGCCGACAAGTTGCCGTCAGCGCCGCGTGAAAATATCGTTTATCAGTGCTGGGAGCGTTTTTGCCAGGAGTTAGGTAAACAGATTCCGGTGGCGATGACGCTGGAAAAGAACATGGCCGATTGGTTCCGGGTTAGGGTCCAGCGCCTGTTCCGTGGTCGCCGCGCTGGTGGCGATGAATGAGTTCTGTGGCAAACCGCTGAACGACACGCGTCTGCTGGCGATCATGGGGGAACTGGAAGGGCGTATCTCTGGCAGCATTCATTACGATAACGTCGCGCCGTGCTTTCTCGGCGGCATGCAGTTGATGATCGAAGAAAACGGCATTATCAGCCAGCAGGTGCCAGGATTTGATGAGTGGCTGTGGGTACTGGCCTATCCGGGGATTAAAGTTTCGACGGCTGAAGCGCGGGCGATTTTACCCGCGCAGTATCGCCGTCAGGACTGTATCGCCCACGGGCGGCATCTGGCCGGGTTTATTCATGCTTGCTATTCCCGTCAGCCGCAGCTTGCTGCGAAGCTGATGAAGGATGTGATTGCCGAACCGTACCGCGCTCGTCTGCTGCCGGGCTTCAGCCAGGCGCGTCAGGCGGTGGCGGAAATTGGCGCGCTGGCCAGCGGTATTTCCGGGTCCGGGCCGACGCTTTTCGCGCTCTGTGATAAGCCGGATACGGCGCAGCGTGTAGCAGACTGGCTGGGTAAAAATTACCTGCAAAATCAGGAAGGCTTTGTTCATATTTGTCAGCTGGATACGGCGGGCGCACGAGTACTGGGATAAACAATGAAACTCTACAATCTGAAAGATCATAATGAGCAGGTCAGCTTTGCGCAGGCCGTTACGCAGGGGCTTGGCAAGAATCAGGGGCTCTTTTTCCCGCACGACCTGCCGGAATTTAGCCTGACTGAAGTTGATGAGATGCTGAATCAGGACTTTGTGAGTCGTAGCGCAAAGATCCTTTCCGCGTTCATCGGGGATGAGATCCCGCAGGAAATCTTAGAAGAGCGCGTCCGCGAGGCATTCGCTTTTCCGGCGCCGGTGCGTCAGGTGGAAGGCGATGTCGGGTGCCTGGAGTTGTTCCACGGCCCGACGCTGGCCTTTAAGGATTTTGGCGGTCGCTTTATGGCGCAAATGCTGACGCACATCAGCGGCGACAAACCGGTGACTATCCTGACGGCGACCTCTGGCGATACCGGCGCGGCAGTTGCTCACGCATTCTACGGTCTGAAAAATGTACGCGTCGTGATCCTCTACCCACGCGGCAAGATCAGCCCGTTGCAGGAAAAACTGTTCTGTACGCTGGGCGGCAACATCGAAACGGTTGCGATTGACGGTGATTTCGATGCCTGCCAGGCGCTGGTAAAACAGGCGTTTGATGATGAAGAACTGAAGGCGGCGCTGGGGCTGAATTCGGCGAACTCCATCAACATCAGCCGTCTGCTGGCGCAGATTTGCTATTACTTTGAAGCGGTCGCTCAACTGCCGCAGGACGCGCGTAATCAGTTAGTGATTTCCGTGCCCAGCGGTAACTTTGGCGACCTGACGGCGGGGCTGCTGGCGAAGTCGCTCGGCCTGCCGGTGAAACGCTTTATCGCCGCTACTAACGTCAACGATACGGTGCCGCGCTTCCTGAAAGAGGGGCAGTGGTCGCCAAAAGCGACGCAGGCTACCTTGTCGAACGCGATGGATGTCAGCCAGCCCAATAACTGGCCGCGCGTGGAAGAGCTGTTCCGCCGTAAAATCTGGCGTCTGACGGAGCTGGGCTACGCTGCGGTTGACGATGAGACGACGCAGGAGACCATGCGCGAACTGAAAGCGGCAGGTTATACCTCTGAACCGCACGCTGCCGTGGCGTACCGCGCGCTGCGTGATCAGCTGCATCCGGGGGAGTATGGCTTGTTCCTCGGGACCGCGCATCCGGCGAAATTCAAAGAGAGTGTGGAGGCGATTCTTGGTGAAACATTGGATCTGCCAAAAGAGCTGGCGGATCGTGCCGATCTGCCGCTGCTCTCGCATAATCTGCCTGCCGATTTTGCCGAATTGCGTAAGCTGATGATGACACGCGGCTAACAGTTGTGCCCGGTGGCGCTTCGGGGCTATTGTAGCTATTGTAGGCCGGATAAGGCGTTAGCCGCCATCCGGCTTTTTTATGGAGAAAATAAGGAGAAATTTAGCAGGTAAAAAGGAGTAATTCTCAATAAATGCGGTAACTTAGAGATTAGGATTGCGGAGAATAACAACCCGCGTTCTCATCAAGTAATCTCCTTTCATCGACCCAAATCGGGCAATGGTAAAAAGGAGTACCTCATGAACAAGTTGAAACCCGTGCTTCTTGCACTTTCCATGATGCTGGTGGCTCCCCTCGCAGCACAGGCTGCCGAAATTACCCTCGTACCGGCAGTTAAACTTCAGATTGGCGATCGCGATAACCACGGTAACTACTGGGATGGCGGTCACTGGCGTGACCACGGCTGGTGGCAGAAGCATTATGAGTGGCGAGAAAACCGCTGGCAGCCACATGGACCACGTCCGCAACCGCATCATAATAAGCATGACGAGCATCGTCATGATGATCGCCGCGACGACCACCGCCATTAAGCACGCAAGCCTGATAAGCGTAGCGCTATCAGGCAGTTATGCGGTTTTAGCGCCGGATAGCGACAAAAGGCGTCTTATCCGGCCTGCGCTTCAGGGCATCAGTTTTGCTCGTGGCGTTTAAACACCAGTTCGCCTTTTCCTGACGCTTGCTCATCATAGAAATAGCCTTCGCTGTTAAATGCGGTGAGCTGTTCCGGCTTCGTCAGCCGGTTTTCAATGATGTAACGGCTCATCAGGCCGCGCGCTTTTTTGGCGTAGAAGCTGATAACTTTGAATTTGCCGTTTTTCTCGTCAAGGAACACGGGCTTGATAACCTCCGCATTCAGCTGCTTCGGCTTCACGGATTTATAATATTCATCCGAGGCCAGGTTGATGACGATTTTATCGCCTTGCGCAGCCAGCGCTTCGTTCAGCTTATCGGTAATCACATCGCCCCAGAACTGATAAAGGTCTTTCCCTTTGGCGTTCTCAAGGCGAATACCCATCTCCAGACGGTAAGGCTGCATCAGATCCAGCGGACGCAGGACGCCGTACAACCCGGAAAGCATACGCAAATGCTGCTGCGCGAAATCAAAATCGGCTTCGCTGAACGTTTCCGCCTGTAGTCCGGTATAGACGTCGCCTTTAAACGCCAGAATCGCCTGGCGGGCGTTTTCAGGGGAGAAGTCAGGCTGCCAGTCATGAAAACGGGTGGCATTCAGATCGGCCAGTTTGTCGCTAATGCCCATTAGCTTGCCAATCTGCGGCGCCGAGAGCTTGCGCGCCTCGCGGATCAACTGCTGGGAGTAATCCAGCAGTTCAGGCCGCGTATAGCGCGTCGTGGCCAGCGGGCTTTGGTAATCGAGCGTTTTTGCAGGTGAAATCAGAATCAGCATATCCAGTCCTTGCAGGAAATTTACTGCGACTTTAGCAAAAAAACCGACCGATTTGATCGATGGTTGTGATTGCCGCGCTAGTGACGCGGCAACTCATCCCATGTATCCGGCGCCAGTTGCTGCTCAATTTCAGGGTAGCGGAACGGGTCGAACACGGGTTGTACGCCGAGCTTACGCTGTCGCAGATAGTCGCTGGCGATCGTATGTACCACCGGCGAGAGCAGCAGAATCGCCGTCAGGTTGGTGATGGCCATACAGGCCATAATAATGTCGGCCAACTGCCAGACGAGCGGAAAGCTGAGTAACGTGCCCGCCACGACCATCCCGACGGTGACAATACGCAGCGCCCAGCGCATTCGCAGACTGTCCAGACGCAGAAAAATCAGGTTATTTTCGGCGTAAACGTAGTTGGCGACAATCGAGCTGAAGGCGAACAACACCACAATAAACGCGACAAGGCTTGCGCCCCATTCGCCGGTTAGTGAAATCATTGCCTGTTGCACCAGCTGGATGCCTTCCGTTGGCATATGCGAGGCGCCATTGCCTGCCAGCAGAATAATCATTGCGCTGGCGGTGCAGATAATAATGGTATCGGTAAAGACGCCGATCATCTGCACAATTCCCTGCGCGGCAGGGTGCGGCGGCCAGGATGAGGCGGCGGCCGCAATGTTAGGCGCAGAACCCATTCCCGCTTCGTTGGAGAACATGCCGCGCTGGAAACCGCTGGTAATCGCCTGGCTGAGCGTATATCCGGCCGCCCCGGCAGTGGCTTCCTGCCAGCCGAATGCGCTTTTCACAATCGATGCGATAATGTCGGGCAACTGTTCAATGTGCCAGAGGCAAATCACTAAACCGGTGAGCGTCCACAGAAGGGCCATTGCAGGGACGAACCATTGCATGAGTTTTGCGACATCTTTAATGCCGCGAACGATGACAAAAAAGGCCGCCAGCGCCAGCACGATACCGGAGATAATGGGCGGTATGTCAAAGGCAAAAGCGAGCGCCCGCGAGACGGAGTTCGCCTGTACGCTATTAAAAATCAGACCATACGCAATGAGTAAGAAAATCGCGAAGAGAACGCCCATCCAGCGCATACCCAGGCCACGCGCCATATACCATGCCGGGCCGCCGCGATACTGTCCTGTGCTGTCGCGCTCTTTGTAGAGCTGGGCCAGAGAGCATTCGGCAAACGAGGTCGCCATGCCGATAAGCGCAGATACCCACATCCAGAATACGGCGCCGGGCCCGCCTGCGGCGATAGCCAACGCAACGCCTGCCAGGTTGCCGCTGCCAATACGCGCGGCAAGGCTGGTACACAGCGCCTGAAATGACGTAAGCCCGCCCGGCTGGGGATGTATGCTGTTTTTAAGACTTTTGCCAAACTGGCGGATATAGCGAAACTGAACGAATCCGGTACGGTAAGTAAACCAAAACCCTGCGCCAAGCAGGAGGTAGATCATTACCGATCCCCAGAGTATTTCATTAATAAAGGCGAAGAAATCAGGCATTAACATCCCTCTTGTTGATGCCGGTACGCTTTTGGGTTCCAGTGTAAGCGTTACCAATTCACGAACAGTATAGACCCTGTCAGGCTATTGAATGGGGGAGTCTACCATACTATATGGCAATATCCTTTAATTGCGCGCAGCCCTGGCGAGGGGGCTGAAAAGGGCAAACAAAGAGGGGAGTGGGATAACCGCATTGTCTGCGGTTGCGCTGTGAGTGCGTCGTGTTATCATCAAGGCAGACCGGTTACATCCCCCTAACAAGCTGTTTAAAGAGAAACACTATCATGACGGACAAATTGACCTCCCTTCGTCAGTTCACCACCGTGGTGGCCGACACCGGAGACATCGCGGCAATGAAGCTGTACCAGCCGCAGGATGCCACAACCAACCCTTCTCTCATTCTTAACGCAGCACAGATCCCGGAATACCGTAAGCTGATTGACGATGCCGTTGCCTGGGCGAAACAGCAGAGCAGCGATCGCGCGCAGCAGATTGTTGACGCGGCCGACAAGCTGGCGGTGAACATTGGTCTGGAGATCCTGAAACTGGTCCCTGGCCGTATCTCCACCGAAGTTGACGCTCGTCTGTCCTACGACACCGACGCGTCTATCGCCAAAGCAAAACGCATCATCAAGCTCTACAACGACGCGGGCATCAGCAACGATCGCATCCTGATCAAACTGGCGTCTACCTGGCAGGGGATTCGTGCTGCTGAACAGCTGGAAAAGGAAGGTATCAACTGTAACCTGACTCTGCTGTTCTCCTTCGCGCAGGCGCGTGCTTGTGCGGAAGCGGGCGTATACCTGATCTCTCCGTTCGTGGGCCGTATTCTTGACTGGTACAAAGCCAATACCGACAAGAAAGAGTACGCTCCGGCAGAAGATCCGGGCGTGGTTTCCGTTACGGAAATCTACGAATACTACAAACAGCACGGTTATGAGACAGTGGTGATGGGCGCGAGCTTCCGCAACGTCGGTGAGATTCTGGAGCTGGCGGGTTGCGATCGTCTTACCATCGCTCCGGCGCTGCTGAAAGAGCTGGCGGAAAGCGAAGGCGCTATCGAACGTAAACTGTCCTTCTCTGGCGAAGTGAAAGCGCGTCCAGAACGCATCACCGAGTCTGAGTTCCTGTGGCAGCACAACCAGGACCCGATGGCGGTAGACAAACTGGCGGACGGTATCCGTAAGTTTGCTATTGACCAGGAAAAACTGGAAAAAATGATCGGCGATCTGCTGTAATCATTCGGCGTGACCAGACAGGTTTTCTGGTCACGCTACCTCTTCTGAAACCTGTCTGTCCTTTCCTTTGCAGTGTATCATTCTGTTTAACGAGACTGTTTAGACGGAATAATCATGAACACCTTACGTATTGGTTTAGTTTCCATTTCTGACCGCGCGTCCAGCGGCGTATACCAGGATAAAGGCATTCCTGCTCTTGAAGAGTGGCTGGCCTCCGCGCTGACCACCCCTTTTGACGTGCAAACCCGACCTGATCCCGGATGAGCAGGCGATCATTTGAGCAAACGCTGTGTGAGCTGGTGGATGAAATGAGCTGTCACCTGGTACTGACGACGGGTGGTACGGGGCCGGCGCGTCGTGATGTCACGCCTGACGCGACTCTGGCCGTCGCCGACAGAGAAATGCCCGGCTTTGGCGAGCAGATGCGCCAGATCAGCCTGCACTTTGTTCCTACGGCGATCCTTTCCCGCCAGGTTGGCGTGATCCGTAAGCAGGCGCTGATCCTGAACTTACCGGGGCAGCCAAAATCCATCAAAGAGACCCTGGAAGGGGTGAAAGATGCCGAGGGTAAGGTTGTCGTGCCGGGAATTTTCGCAAGCGTACCGTATTGTGTACAGTTGCTTGAAGGGCCTTATGTGGAAACCGCAGCGGAAGTGGTAGCATCTTTCCGCCCGAAAAATGCCAGACGCGACATAAACGCCTGAAGTTGGCCTTTCTGTGACATAAATTACGCAGGTGGTGGAGTATTGAATTGTTTACGATATAGTAATTTTTGATTTACACATATCGATAAGCGCCCTCAATAACTCCACTGACTCATGGTTTGCTATGTCACGACACACACGACCTCTGAATCGCCAGGATTATAAGACTCTTTCACTTGCCGCTCTCGGCGGCGCGCTCGAGTTTTACGACTTCCATCATCTTTGTTTTCTTCGCAGCGGTTGTGGGCGAACTATTTTTCCCCGCCGATATTCCTGAGTGGCTTCGTCAGGTTCAGACGTTTGGGATCTTCGCCGCCGGTTATCTGGCGCGCCCGCTGGGCGGCATTATCATGGCGCACTTTGGCGATCTGGTAGGGCGCAAGAAGATGTTCACCCTGAGTATTCTATTGATGGCTGTTCCAACGCTGGCGATTGCCTACTGCCGACTTACGCCTCAATGGGCATCCTTGCGCCGTTGTTATTGCTGCTGATGCGTATTTTGCAAGGCGCAGCGATTGGCGGCGAAGTGCCGGGAGCGTGGGTGTTTGTGGCTGAACATGTGCCGGAGCGCCGTATCGGCATCGCCTGCGGCACGCTGACTGCGGGACTGACGGTCGGTATCCTGCTTGGCTCTGTCGTGGCGACGCTGGTGAATACCAGTATGACCCAGCAGGCGGTGCATGATTATGGCTGGCGTATTCCCTTCCTGCTCGGCGGCGTATTTGGTCTGATTGCGATGTATTTACGTCGTTGGTTGCAGGAAACGCCCATCTTCCTTGAAATGCAGCAGCGCAAAACGCTCGCGCAGGAATTGCCCGTCAAAGCGGTAGTGGTGAAACATAAAAAAGCGGTGGCGATTTCGATGCTGCTGACCCTGGTTGTTATCGGCCCGGCATTGTCGTCGTGATTTTGATGTCGCCGGTCTGGTTGCAAAAGCAGTACGGGTTTGCGCCCGCGTTAACTTTACAGGCAAATAGCGTGGCGACCATTATGCTGTGCGTGGGATGCCTGCTGGCAGGGGTCATTGTCGATCGGGTTGGCGCCAGCAAAACCTTTATTGTAGGCAGTTTTCTGCTGGCCTGCTCAAGCTGGATCTTCTATCACCTGTCTGGCGCGCATCCCGAGCAGTTGTTTTTATTTACGGGCTGGTGGGGCTGTGTGTTGGTGTTGTTGGCGCGGTGCCGTACGTAATGGTGCGAGCCTTCCCCGGCGGAAGTGCGTTTCACCGGCATCTCTTTTTCTTACAACCGTCTCGTATGCCATTTTTGGCGGCCTGACGCCAATTGCGGTCACCATGTTGATGGGCGTGTCGCCAATGGCGCCGGCCTGGTATGTGCTGGCGTTGTCACTGGTGGGGCTGGGGTTGGGCATCTGGTTGCGACAGGATATTTATTATCGCGATGCGGATGTGCAGGCAGAATTACAACAGCTGTAAAAAATTATCCCCCCGGTCGGGGGGATAACGGAAGATTAGTGCGCTTCACCGATTGGCAGGATGGTGCGGCCAAACTGTTCGTTCAGCACTTCGCCCATCGCCAGGTAAATGGCGCTGGCGCCACACACTAAGCCAATCCAACCTGCAACGTGGATCACCGCTTCATTACCTGCGATGTTGCCGAAGGCCAACAGGGCGAACAGTACGGTCAGGCTCAGGAAGACAAACTGTAGCGCGCGAGCGGCTTTCAGCGTGCCAAAGAACATGAACAGTGTGAACACGCCCCACAGCCCCAGGTAGGCGCCCAGGAACTGCGCGTTCGGCGCTTCTGTCAGACCCATTTTCGGCATTAACAGGATCGCGACCAGCGTCAGCCAGAAAGAACCGTAAGAGGTAAATGCGGTTAAGCCGAAGGTGTTGCCTTTTTTGTATTCCAGCAGGCCAGCAAAAAATTTGCGCGATACCGCCGTAGAAAATGCCCATCGCCAGAATAATGCCGTCTAAAGCGAAGAAACCCGCGTTGTGCAGGTTAAGCAGAATGGTGGTCATGCCGAAGCCCATCAGGCCCAGCGGAGCCGGGTTAGCCAACTTAGTGTTGCCCATAATTCCTCAAAATCATCATTAATCGAATGGTGAAATAGTTTCCCCGAACAACCGATACCGTATTCGGGGCGCGGCATGATAATCAGGGGAATAGAGGCTGTCTATGATCTAATAGGGGGAAAATGAAATATTTCCCCTTGTGATGACGATCACGGAAGAAAAAGGCTTAACCGTCGCGCTGGCAGAGGTGTTTTCCATATGCCCGGTGAAGAAAATTATCGTTTTTCGCAAAAAAAAATTTTTTCATGCCCCCCCTTGATGACGTGGGTTACGACCCCATCTTGTAGTCAACCGCAGTGAGTGAGTCTGAAAAAAAACGATTCAGGGTAGTTGGAAACCGCACGTTTCGCCCTTATTACAGATTCACAACCACATGATGACCGAATTTTTAGTGGAGACGTTTAGATGGGTAAAATTATTGGTATCGACCTGGGTACTACCAACTCTTGTGTAGCGATTATGGATGGCACAACTGCACGTGTGCTGGAGAACGCCGAGGGCGATCGCACCACGCCTTCTATCATTGCTTATACCCAGGATGGTGAAACTCTGGTTGGTCAGCCGGCTAAACGTCAGGCAGTGACAAACCCGCAAAACACCCTGTTTGCGATTAAACGCCTGATTGGCCGCCGCTTCCAGGACGAAGAAGTTCAGCGTGACGTTTCCATCATGCCGTACAAAATCATCGGCGCCGATAACGGCGACGCATGGCTTGATGTGAAAGGTCAGAAAATGGCACCGCCGCAGATCTCTGCTGAAGTGCTGAAAAAAATGAAGAAAACCGCAGAAGATTACCTGGGCGAAACCGGTAACTGAAGCTGTTATCACCGTACCTGCTTACTTCAACGATGCTCAGCGTCAGGCAACGAAAGATGCCGGTCGTATCGCAGGTCTGGAAGTAAAACGTATCATCAACGAACCAACCGCCGCCGCGCTGGCTTATGGTCTGGATAAAGAAGTCGGCAACCGTACTATCGCGGTTTACGACCTCGGTGGTGGTACTTTCGATATCTCTATTATCGAAATCGACGAAGTTGACGGCGAAAAAACCTTCGAAGTTCTGGCAACCAACGGTGATACCCACCTGGGTGGTGAAGACTTCGACAGCCGTATGATCAACTACCTGGTTGAAGAATTTAAGAAAGATCAGGGCATTGACCTGCGTAACGACCCGCTGGCGATGCAGCGTCTGAAAGAAGCGGCAGAAAAAGCGAAAATCGAGCTTTCTTCCGCACAGCAGACCGACGTGAACCTGCCGTACATCACCGCAGATGCCACCGGTCCGAAACACATGAACATCAAAGTGACTCGCGCGAAACTGGAAAGCCTGGTCGAAGACCTGGTGAACCGTTCCATTGAGCCGCTGAAAGTCGCGTTGCAGGATGCTGGCCTGTCCGTATCTGATATCAACGACGTTATCCTCGTTGGTGGTCAGACGCGTATGCCGATGGTGCAGAAAAAAGTGGCGGAGTTCTTGGCAAAGAACCGCGTAAAGACGTTAACCCGGGACGAAGCTGTTGCTATCGGCGCAGCGGTGCAGGGCGGCGTACTGACCGGTGATGTGAAAGACGTTCTGCTGCTGGACGTTACCCCGCTGTCTCTGGGTATCGAAACCATGGGCGGCGTAATGACGGCGCTGATCAGCAAAAACACCACTATCCCGACCAAGCACAGCCAGGTGTTCTCTACCGCTGAAGACAACCAGTCTGCGGTAACCATCCATGTGTTGCAGGGTGAGCGTAAACGCGCGTCTGATAACAAATCTCTGGTCAGTTCAACCTGGATGGCATCAACCCGGCGCCGCGCGGTATGCCGCAGATCGAAGTCACCTTTGATATCGATGCTGACGGTATCCTGCACGTTTCCGCGAAAGACAAAAACAGCGGTAAAGAGCAGAAGATCACCATCAAGGCTTCTTCTGGTCTGAACGAGGACGAAATTCAGAAATGGTTCGCGATGCTGAAGCGAAACGCAGAATCTGACCGTAAGTTCGAAGAGCTGGTTCAGACCGCGCAACCAGGGCGACCATCTGCTGCACAGCACGCGTAAGCAGGTTGAAGAAGCGGGCGATCAGCTGCCAGCAGACGACAAAACGGCTATCGAGTCTGCACTGAGCGCGGCTGGAAACGGCGCTGAAAGGCGAAGACAAAGCGGCTATCGAAGCGAAAATGCAGGAACTGGCGCAGGCTTCCCAGAAACTGATGGAAATCGCTCAGCAGCAGCATGCACAGCAGCAGGCTGGCGGCGCTGACGCTTCTGCAAACAACGCGAAAGATGACGATGTTGTCGACGCTGAGTTTGAAGAAGTGAAAGACAAAAAATAATCGCCCTTTGAACGGGTAAAATACTGGCACGGGCGAAGAGGGTTCCTCTCCGCCCGTGCACGCATGTTAGGGGCAGATAAAAACAAGATGGCTAAGCAAGACTATTACGAGATTTTAGGCGTTTCCAAAACAGCGGAAGAGCGTGAAATCAAAAAGGCGTACAAGCGCCTGGCCATGAAATATCACCCGGACCGTAACCAGGGTGATAAAGAGGCCGAGGCCAAGTTCAAAGAGATCAAGGAAGCCTACGAAGTTCTGACCGATGCGCAAAAACGTGCGGCATACGATCAGTACGGGCACGCCGCGTTTGAACAGGGCGGTGGTGGATTTGGCGGCGGCTTCGGCGGCGGCGCTGACTTCAGCGATATCTTTGGTGACGTTTTCGGCGATATCTTTGGCGGCGGACGTGGTCGTCAGCGCGCAGCGCGTGGTGCTGATTTACGTTACAACATGGATCTCACCCTGGAAGAAGCCGTACGTGGCGTGACCAAAGAGATCCGTATTCCAACGCTGGAAGAGTGCGACGTTTGCCACGGTAGCGGTGCGAAAGCAGGTACTCAGCCGCAGACCTGTCCAACCTGTCATGGCTCCGGTCAGGTGCAGATGCGTCAGGGCTTCTTCGCCGTGCAGCAAACCTGCCCGCACTGTCAGGGGCGCGGTACGCTGATTAAAGATCCGTGCAACAAATGCCACGGTCATGGCCGCGTAGAGAAAACCAAAACCCTGTCGGTTAAAATCCCGGCGGGTGTGGACACCGGCGATCGTATTCGTCTCTCCGGCGAAGGTGAAGCGGGCGAACATGGCGCGCCAGCGGGCGATCTGTACGTTCAGGTGCAGGTGAAGCAGCACCCGATCTTCGAGCGTGAAGGCAACAACCTGTATTGCGAAGTGCCGATTAACTTTGCAATGGCGGCGCTGGGCGGCGAGATTGAAGTCCCGACGCTGGATGGCCGTGTGAAGTTGAAAGTGCCGCACGAAACGCAAACCGGCAAGCTGTTCCGTATGCGCGGAAGAGGCGTGAAATCCGTACGCGGCGGCGCGCAGGGCGATCTGCTGTGCCGTGTTGTGGTCGAAACGCCGGTAGGTCTGAACGAGAAGCAGAAGCAGTTGCTGAAAGATCTGCAAGAAAGCTTCGGCGGCCCGACAGGTGGAGAAAAACAGTCCACGTTCGAAGAGTTTCTTCGACCGGCGTGAAGAAGTTCTTTGACCGATTTGACGCGTTAATCACCGCTGTCACATTGCATAAAAAGCCCGGGATTGCACAATCCCGGGCTTTTTTTGTTTGTCGGCGGCGATTATCTTATTTCGTAAAAACCGAACATTTCACCATAAATAATCTAATTTTAACGATAGATCATGCGAGGTAAGATAGATGCCACGAGGTTTGATTATATTGAGAGAATAAAAAGTGAAACACCTGCATCGTTTTTTTAGCAGTGATGCCTCCGGGGGCATCATTCTCATTATCGCCGCCGTGCTGGCCATGCTGATGGCGAACAGCGGATTTACCAGCGGATGGTATCACGCCTTTCTGGAGACGCCCGTTCAGCTGCGGGTTGGGGCGCTTGAGATTAACAAAAATATGCTGCTGTGGATCAACGACGCGCTAATGGCGGTATTTTTCCTGCTGATTGGTCTGGAGGTCAAGCGTGAGCTTATGCAGGGCTCGCTGGCCAGTTTACGTCAGGCGGCGTTTCCGGTGATTGCCGCCATTGGCGGTATGATTGTCCCGGCGCTGCTCTATCTGGCTTTTAACTATTCCGACCCGATTACGCGCGAAGGCTGGGCGATCCCGGCGGCAACGGATATTGCTTTTGCGCTGGGCGTATTGGCCTTGCTGGGCAGCAGGGTGCCGCTGGCGTTGAAGATATTCCTGATGGCGCTGGCTATTATTGACGATCTGGGCGCGATTGTGATCATTGCGCTGTTCTACACCAGCGATCTTTCGATGGTCTCACTGGGGGTTGCGGCATTTGCGATTGTGCTTCTGGCCGTGCTGAACCTGTGTGATGTCAGACGAACAGGGGTTTATATCCTGGTCGGCGTGGTGCTGTGGACTGCCGTATTGAAATCTGGCGTTCATGCCACTCTTGCCGGGGTGATCGTCGGCTTCTTCATCCCATTGAAGGAGAAGCATGGTCGTTCTCCGGCGAAGCGTCTGGAACATGTGCTGCACCCGTGGGTGGCGTATCTGATTCTGCCGCTGTTCGCCTTCGCCAATGCGGGCGTCTCGCTACAGGGGGTAACGCTTGACGGGCTGACCTCAATACTCCCGCTGGGAATCATTGCCGGGTTGCTGATCGGTAAACCGCTGGGGGATTAGCCTGTTTTGCTGGCTGGCGCTGCGTCTCAAACTGGCGAAGCTGCCGGAAGGAACACGTTTTCAGCAAATAATGGCGGTCGGTATTCTGTGCGGGATCGGTTTTACGATGTCGATTTTCATCGCCAGTCTGGCGTTTGGTAGTGTAGATCCGGCACTGATTAACTGGGCGAAGCTGGGTATTTTGATTGGTTCTCTGCTTTCGGCAGTGATCGGCTATAGCTGGTTACGTACACGTTTAAGCCCGGTGGTCTGAGCGGGGAGAGGGGTGGGGGGCTGATGTGGCCCCCCCTTGCGACACAAATCAGGGAGAGGAGTGAGCATGTCTCATATTAACTACAACCACCTTTATTATTTTTGGCATGTGTATAAAGAAGGTTCCGTTGTCGGGGCGGCAGAAGCGCTTTACCTGACGCCGCAAACTATCACCGGTCAGATCAAAGCCCTTGAGGAGCGCTTGCAGGGAAAATTATTCAAGCGTAAAGGGCGTGGGCTGGAGCCCAGTGAATTAGGGGAACTGGTGTTTCGCTATGCGGACAAAATGTTTACCTTAAGCCAGGAAATGCTGGATATCGTTAACTACCGCAAAGAGTCTAATCTGCTGTTTGATGTCGGCGTGGCGGATGCGTTGTCAAAACGTCTGGTCAGCAATGTGCTGGACGCGGGCCGTGGTTGACGACGAACAAATTCATTTGCGCTGTTTTGAATCCACCCATGAGATGCTGCTTGAGCAGCTTAGCCAGCATAAGCTGGATATGATTATCTCGGATTGCCCAATCGACTCTACTCAGCAGGAAGGGCTGTTTTCGGTGAAGATAGGTGAATGCAGTGTGAGCTTCTGGTGTACGAAACCGCTGCCTGCAAAAACCTTCCCGGCGTGTCTGGAAGAGCGTCGGCTGCTGATCCCTGGCCGTCGCTCTATGCTCGGTCGCAAATTATTAAACTGGTTTAATTCGCAGGGCTTAAACGTCGAAATCCTCGGCGAGTTTGATGATGCGGCGCTGATGAAAGCGTGTTGGCGCTACCCACAATGCGATTTTCGTCGCGCCGACGCTCTATGCGCATGACTTTTACGCCGATGAGTCGATCGTTGAGATTGGCCGTGTGGAAAACGTCATGGAAGAGTACCACGCCATTTTTGCCGAGAGGATGATTCAGCACCCGGCCGTACAGCGCATTTGTCACGCGGATTACTCGGCGCTATTTAGCCACAAAGGGTAAGCGCTACAGGCCGGATAAGGCGTTTGCCCGCCATCCGGCAGACATAAAAAAACCCGCTTGCGCGGGCTTTTTTACAAAGCTGATAACAAGCGGGCGATTAAGCCAGTTTGTTGATCTGTGCAGTCAGGTTTGCTTTATGACGTGCAGCTTTGTTTTTGTGGATCAGACCTTTAGCAGCCTGACGGTCCACGATCGGTTGCATTTCGTTAAATGCTTTCAGTGCAGCAGCTTTGTCGCCAGCTTCGATAGCTGCGTATACTTTCTTGATGAAAGTACGCATCATAGAGCGACGGCTTGCGTTGTGCTTACGAGCCTTTTCAGACTGAACGGCGCGCTTCTTAGCTGATTTGATATTAGCCAAGGTCCAACTCCCAAATGTGTTCTATATGGACAATTCAAAGGCCGAGGAATATGCCCTTTTAGCCTTCTTTTGTCAATGGATTTGTGCAAATAAGCGCCGTTAATATGGCGGCACTCGTTACGTAGTGATGGCGCAGGATTCTACCAGCTTGCGGGTCGTGAATACAGCTTTTCCACGATAAAAATTACATTGAATGGGCAGTTTCTTGTTCTGATTTGCCCCATAACAATGAAAACAATCTTCTTTATGTTTCACAGGGGCAATCGTCGGTTAACCTTGACCGCTGTACAAGGTATACTCTGACGATTTTCACTGTTTTGAGCCAGACATGAAGCTGATACGCGGCATACATAATCTCAGTCAGGCCCGCATGGGTGTGTGCTGACTATTGGTAATTTCGACGGTGTGCATCGTGGCCATCGTGCATTGCTGCAGGGCTTGCGGGAAGAAGGGCGCAAGCGGGGTTTACCGGTGATGGTAATGATTTTCGAACCGCAGCCTCTGGAACTCTTCGCTACGGAAAAGGCCCCTGCGCGCCTGACCCGCCTGCGGGAAAAACTGCGTTACCTGGCGGAATGCGGCGTGGACTACGTGCTGTGCGTACGCTTCGATCGCCGCTTTGCCGCCCTGACCGCACAAAACTTTATCAGCGATCTGCTGGTGAAGCGTCTCGGCGTGCGGTTCCTCGCTGTCGGTGATGATTTCCGTTTTGGCGCTGGTCGCGAAGGCGATTTCTTGTTATTACAGAAAGCCGGAGCGGAGTACGGTTTTGACATCACCAACACGCAGACCTTTTGCGAAGGTGGCGTACGAATCAGCAGTACGGCCGTGCGTCAGGCGCTGGCGGAGGACAACCTGCCGCTGGCTGAAAGTTTGCTGGGGCATCCGTTTACCATCTCCGGGCGTGTCGTCCACGGCGATGAGTTAGGGCGCACCATTGGTTTCCCGACGGCGAATTTACCGCTGCGTCGTCAGGTCTCCCCGGTAAAAGGGGTTTATGCGGTGGAAGTGATGGGGCTGGGTGATAAACCCATGCCTGGCGTTGCCAATATTGGCACGCGTCCAACAGTGGCAGGCGTACGCCAACAGTTAGAAGTGCATCTGCTGGACGTTGTAATGGACCTCTATGGTCGCCATATAGATGTAATACTGCGTAAAAAAATACGCAACGAACAGCGATTCGCATCGCTGGATGAACTAAAAGCGCAGATTGCGCGTGATGAGTTAACTGCCCGCGATTTTTTTGGGCTATCAAAACCGGCTTAATGCCTATACGAGTTTTAAATACGGAACCGAGAATCTGATGAGTGACTATAAATCAACCCTGAATTTGCCGGAAACAGGGTTCCCGATGCGCGGCGATCTCGCCAAGCGTGAACCGGGAATGCTGGCGCGTTGGACCGATGATGATCTGTACGGCATCATTCGTGCGGCCAAAAAAGGCAAAAAAACCTTCATTCTGCATGATGGCCCTCCTTATGCAAATGGCAGCATTCATATTGGTCACTCGGTTAATAAGATTCTGAAAGACATTATCGTGAAGTCCAAAGGACTCGCGGGATTTGACTCGCCTTACGTTCCGGGCTGGGACTGCCACGGTCTGCCGATCGAGCTGAAAGTCGAGCAGGAATACGGTAAGCCGGGCGAAAAATTCACGGCTGCGGAATTCCGTGCGAAGTGCCGCGAATACGCCGCCACCCAGGTTGACGGCCAGCGTAAAGACTTCATCCGTCTGGGCGTGCTGGGCGACTGGTCGCATCCGTATTTGACGATGGACTTCAAAACTGAAGCCAACATCATTCGCGCGCTGGGTAAAATCATCGGCAACGGCCATCTGCATAAAGGCGCGAAGCCGGTGCACTGGTGCGTGGACTGCCGTTCCGCGCTGGCGGAAGCGGAAGTTGAATATTATGACAAAACGTCTCCGTCTATCGACGTGGCGTTCCACGCCGCTGACCAGGATGCGGTGAAAGCGACGTTTGGTGTTTCCAGCGTCAACGGCCCGATCTCGCTGGTTATCTGGACCACCACCCCGTGGACGTTACCTGCGAACCGCGCGATCTCTCTGGCGCCGGATTTTGATTACGCGCTGGTACAAATTGACGGTCAGGCGCTGATTCTGGCGAAAGACCTGGTGGAAAGCGTGATGCAGCGCCTTGGCGCGGCTGACTATACCATCCTCGGCACCGTAAAAGGCGCGGAGCTGGAGCTGTTGCGCTTTACCCATCCGTTTATGGACTTCGACGTTCCGGCGATCCTCGGCGATCACGTCACGCTGGATGCCGGTACGGGGGCGGTGCATACCGCGCCTGGTCATGGCCCGGACGACTATGTCATCGGTCAAAAATACGGTCTGGAAACCGCTAACCCGGTCGGACCGGACGGCGCTTACCTGCCAGGCACGTATCCGACGCTCGATGGCGTGAACGTTTTCAAAGCGAACGACATCGTCGTTGCGCTGCTGCGTGAAAAAGGCGCGCTGCTGCACGTTGAGAAGCTGCAACACAGCTATCCGTGCTGCTGGCGTCACAAAACGCCGATCATCTTCCGTGCGACGCCGCAGTGGTTCGTCAGCATGGATCAGAAAGGCCTGCGCGAGCAGTCGCTGAAAGAGATCAAAGGCGTACAGTGGATCCCGGACTGGGGTCAGGCCACGTATTGAATCAATGGTTGCGAACCGTCCTGACTGGTGTATTTCCCGTCAGCGTACCTGGGGCGTGCCGATGTCTCTGTTCGTACATAAAGACACCGAAGAGCTGCACCCGCGCGCCATCGAACTGATGGAAGAAGTGGCGAAGCGCGTTGAAGTGGACGGCATTCAGGCATGGTGGGACCTCGATCCGAAAGAGATCCTCGGCGACGACGCTGACCAGTACGTAAAAGTGCCGGATACGCTGGACGTCTGGTTTGACTCCGGTTCGACACACGCTTCTGTGGTCGATGTGCGTCCTGAGTTTGCCGGTCATGCGGCGGATATGTATCTGGAAGGTTCCGACCAGCATCGCGGCTGGTTCATGTCCTCCCTGATGATCTCCACTGCGATGAAGGGCAAAGCGCCGTACCGTCAGGTACTGACCCACGGCTTCACCGTGGATGGTCAGGGCCGCAAAATGTCCAAATCCATCGGTAACACCGTTTCTCCGCAGGATGTGATGAACAAACTGGGCGCGGATATTCTGCGTCTGTGGGTGGCGTCTACCGACTACACCGGCGAAATGGCCGTTTCCGACGAGATCCTGAAACGCGCTGCCGACAGCTATCGTCGTATCCGTAACACCGCGCGCTTCCTGCTGGCGAACCTGAACGGGTTTGATCCGGTAAAAGATATGGTGAAACCGGAAGAGATGGTGGTGCTGGATCGCTGGGCGGTGGGCTGCGCGAAAGCGGCGCAGGACGATATCCTGAAAGCCTACGAAGCCTATGATTTCCACGAAGTGGTACAGCGTCTGATGCGTTTCTGCTCCGTTGAGATGGGCTCGTTCTATCTCGACATCATCAAAGACCGCCAGTACACCGCGAAAGCCGACAGCGTGGCGCGTCGTAGTTGCCAGAGCGCGCTGTACCATATCGCAGAAGCGCTGGTGCGCTGGATGGCGCCGATCATGTCCTTCACCGCAGATGAAATCTGGGGTTATCTGCCCGGCGATCGTGAGAAGTACGTCTTTACCGGTGAGTGGTATGAAGGTCTGTTTGGCTTAGGCGAAACCGAAGCGATGAATGACGCTTACTGGGATGAGCTGCTGAAAGTGCGTGGCGAAGTGAACAAGGTTATCGAGCAGGCGCGTGCGGATAAGAAAGTCGGTGGTTCTCTCGAAGCGGCTGTCACCCTGTACGCTGAACCGGAACTGGCGGCGAAGCTGACTGCACTGGGCGATGAATTACGATTTGTCCTGTTGACCTCTGGCGCGAAAGTCGCTGACTATGCGGAGGCTTCTGCTGATGCGCAGCAGAGCGAACTGCTCAAAGGGCTGAAAGTCGCGTTGAGTAAAGCCGAAGGTGAGAAGTGCCCACGCTGCTGGCACTACACCACGGATGTCGGCAAGGTAGCGGAACACGCAGAGATCTGCGGCCGCTGTGTCAGCAACATCGCCGGTGATGGCGAAAAACGTAAGTTTGCCTGATGAGTAAGCCTCTTTGTTCAACAGGACTGCGCTGGCTGTGGCTGGTGGTGGTCGTGCTGATTATCGATTTAGGCAGCAAGTACCTGATCCTCCAGAACTTTGCTCTGGGGGATACGGTGTCTCTGTTCCCGTCGCTTAATCTGCACTACGCGCGTAACTATGGTGCGGCGTTTAGCTTCTTAGCCGACAGCGGCGGCTGGCAGCGCTGGTTCTTTGCCGGTATCGCCATCGGTATTTGCGTTATCCTGATGGTGATGATGTATCGCTCGAAGGCGACGCAAAAGCTGAACAACATCGCCTATGCGTTAATCATTGGCGGTGCGCTGGGCAACCTGTTCGACCGCCTGTGGCATGGCTTTGTTGTCGATATGATCGACTTCTATGTCGGCGACTGGCATTTCGCCACCTTTAACCTGGCCGATAGCGCGATTTGTATCGGTGCGGCGTTGATTGTGCTGGAGGGTTTCCTGCCGAAAAAGCAGGCGTAATAAAATGCCGGATGGCGGCGTAAGCGCCTTATCCGGCCTACAAAATAGCGCGATTCTTGTAGGCCCGGTAAGCGTAAGCGCCACCGGGCAAACAGGTAGCCCAAAACAAGCCTCTTGTAGGCCCGGTAAGCGTAAGCGCCACCGGGCAAACAGGTGACCCAAAACAAGTGAGCAAACCTGCATGTCTAAATCAGTACAGAGTAACAGTGCGGTGCTGGTGCACTTCACCTTAAAGCTTGACGATGGCTCTACCGCTGAGTCAACGCATAACAATGGTAAGCCAGCGCTATTCCGCCTGGGTGACGGCTCCCTGTCTGAAGGGCTGGAGCAGCATCTTCTGGGACTGAAAGACGGCGACAAAACCACGTTTTCTCTGGAGCCGGATGCCGCGTTTGGCGTACCGAGCCCGGACTTGGTTCAATACTTTTCTCGCCGCGAGTTTATGGACGCGGGCGAGCCTGAAGTAGGGGCAATTATGCTCTTTACCGCAATGGACGGCAGTGAGATGCCTGGCGTGATCCGCGAAATTAACGGTGACTCGATTACCGTCGATTTCAACCATCCGCTGGCCGGGCATACCGTTCATTTTGATATTGAAGTGCTGGAAATCGATCCGGCACTGGAGGCGTAAAATGCAGATCCTGTTGGCCAACCCGCGCGGCTTTTGCGCAGGTGTAGACCGCGCTATCAGCATTGTAGAAAACGCGCTGGCTATTTACGGCGCGCCAATTTATGTCCGTCACGAAGTGGTGCACAACCGCTACGTGGTGGATAGCCTGCGTGAGCGCGGGGCGATTTTCATCGAGCAGATCAGTGAAGTGCCGGACGGCGCGATCCTGATTTTCTCCGCACACGGGGTTTCCCAGGCGGTACGTAACGAGGCGAAAAGCCGCGATCTCACCGTTTTTGACGCCACCTGTCCGCTGGTAACAAAAGTGCATATGGAAGTGGCGCGCGCCAGTCGTCGCGGCGAAGAGTCAATCCTGATCGGCCACGCCGGGCACCCGGAAGTGGAAGGGACGATGGGGCAGTACAGCAACCCGGAAGGGGGCATGTATCTGGTCGAGTCGCCGGACGACGTTTTGTCGCTTGATGTCAAAAACGAAGGCAAACTCTCCTTTATGACCCAGACGACGCTCTCCGTCGACGACACGTCTGATGTGATTGACGCGCTGCGTCAACGCTTCCCGAAAATTGTCGGGCCGCGTAAAGATGACATTTGCTACGCCACGACGAACCGTCAGGAAGCGGTGCGCGCGCTGGCGGAACAGGCCGATGTTGTGCTGGTGGTCGGTTCGAAAAACTCCTCCAACTCCAACCGTCTGGCTGAACTGGCGCAGCGTATGGGGAAAGCGGCGTTTCTGATCGACGATGCCACCGACATCCAGGAAGCCTGGGTGAAAGAGGCGAAGTGCGTTGGCGTGACCGCTGGCGCTTCCGCACCGGATATTCTGGTGCAGAATGTGATCGCTCGCCTGCAAGAGCTTGGCGGCGGCGAAGCCATTCCGCTGGAAGGCCGCGAAGAGAACATTGTTTTTCGAAGTGCCGAAAGAACTGCGTGTGGATGTTCGTGAAGTAGAGTAATTACGCTTTGACGCCGGTCTGCTATCCGACCGGCATCTTTTATGCCATTACGTTTCGCTCAGGCGATACATCCTGCGCGGATGTCCTGGCTTGCCATACAGCATCTCGACGCGAAGAAACCCCGTCTCGACACCGTGTTCAACATAGCGGCGTGCCGTGGTTTTACTTAACCCCGTTCCGGCAACCACATCGTCAACGGAGAAGCTGCGCGTGCTGTTTTCTGTAAAAAGCTTCTGCACCAGCGCCAGCGTGATTTCTTCAATCCCCTTACTGCCATTCTCCTGACGGTAATTCTTCGCCTGTAACAGGTAGAGTGAATCGACGTTTTGCTGATCGACAATTTTCCATACCCGCTGCTGTTCGGCAAACCAGGACAAAACGTTCCAGCGACTGGCTGAGCCGTTTCCACGAGATTGGCTTCAGGATATAGTCAAACGCGCCGTTGCGAATCGCCAGGCTACAGGTATCCATATCACTGGCGGCAGTAATAAAGATCACTGAGCAATTCGTGTTCATGACTAACGGATCGCTGATGAGCGTAATACCCTTACCATCCGGTAGATAGTTGTCCAGCAGCAGTAGCTGAGGCCGCAGCTGGTTGAGTTTTTGCCGGGCATCGGCAAGCGTGGAGGCAATGCCTGCCAGTCGGAGTCTCGGATGTTTGTCGATCAGTTCAGCGTGCAGTTGCGCCAGTTCGTTCTCGTCCTCAACGATCAGGACATCGATAAGTTCAGGTTGCATAATCGGTACCTTCCAGTTCCTGTACGGGACTGCGGGAAATTCCCGTAGCGGGAATAAACAACGTAAATATGGCGCCGCGCGGCGAATTATCAGCGACTTCTATCACCCCTCCCGCCTGAGTGACATAACTTTCAATCAGATACAATCCAATGCCATGATCGCCCCGGGTTTTTCGTGGTGACGCCACGTTCGAAAATATGCTCGCGAATCTCCGGTTTAATACCGACTCCCTGATCGGCCACTTCGATAATCAGCTCATGCTCGTTGAGTCTGATCAGCACGTCCACTGGCGCATGCGGTAATAGCGAGCGCTGCGTTGCTTCGATCGCGTTATCGAGTAAATTGCCCAGGATCGAAATCAGTTCTGATTCCGCAAGTGGCGGAAAAGGCCCATCCATCCGGCAGCTGGGATCGAAATTCAGTTCCACCCCTTTTTCACCCGCTCTTGCCGCTTTACCTAACAGCAGGCCGCACAACGTCGGTGAACTGAAGCGCGATGAGATAAAGTCCAGCAGCTCCTGGGCATGTTCTGACTGGGCCTGAATATAATCAATGGCTTCATTGTAACGACCCATATGCAGTAAACCAGAAAGGGTCGTCATGCAATTGAGCTGCTCGTGGCGCATGATGCGCAAATTATCTACGTAACGTTTTACCTGGCTTAGCTGAGCGCTCAAACTGTCTATTTCATTGCGATCGCGGAAGGTTATCACCCATCCCTGAAGCGAGTTCTCCAGCATGATGCGCACCCGGCTGGCGATAACCGTCAATTCATTGAAACGGCAGATTTCATCATGAGTGTCATTCTTCAGCATCACCTCTTTAAGGAAGAAGGGGATGGCGTAATCACTTCGGTAATGTGTTGCCCGCGTATCGCCTGCGCAGGCTGGCCTAAACCCAGCAGCTCGCGGGCAGCCTGATTGATCACCTCAATGTGCAAATTATTATCAATGGCGATTACCCCTTCATAAATCGATTCCATCATCGCTTTTTGCTGACGAACCAGCAGGCCTATCTCTCGCGGCTCCAGTGAAAAAATCTGTTTTTTAATACTGCGGGTGAAGAACCAGGAAAAAACAAAAAAGGGATATCAGCAGCAGGATGGCGGCAACCAGGATACTGACGGCTTTATTCACCGTAATAGTGTTGAGGTAACTGGTGAGGTATCCAACGGAGACGATACCAATAACCTCGCCCTGATCGTCAACAATGGGCGCTTTACTGCGCAGGGAGATGCCCAGGCCGCCACGGCGAATTGTTGTGGTGCTCTTTCCGTGAAGCACTTCAGTGTTATCGTCGCCAACCAGCTTTTTTCCTACTCTGTCGGCATAAACCGAATGAAACAGATGGATGCCTTCTTTATCTCCGATAACAATAAAACTGGCGTCGCTATGCGCGGCTATTTTTTTGCATAAATTGATGAATCGCCGTGGTATCTCTTTCCACGACTTCTTTTCGCAAATTCGGAATAAGCGCAATCTCTTCCGCCTGTATTTTCGCCCTGGCACCCATCTCCTGATAAAGCTGCTTTTCTACGTGCATATAATAGTATCCACCCAGTAAGGCAAATAATATGGAGAAAAAAGCAATCAGCGATATAAACAGTTTGATCTGAAATGAAACTTTCATAATGTTCAGGCATCGTCATCAGGGATACGTCACTGTATCATCTTTTGGCCTGAATGAAGCGATTTTGCCAGAAACCTGTGATCTTTTGCACAGCAGAATATATTGCGGTAGGCAGCGCGCAGGCGCAACGGTGTTACCAAACGTTGCTTTAAATACGCGCTGAAAAGAAACCATAAAAACCACGGCGTTAAATAAGAGATAAATCACATAAAATAATAGAAACCATTAAAACTATAGAGACCATTAAAACTTCTTTTTGAATTCGTCAGCACTCACACAAAGTAAATATTGAAGCCCATAAACTAACCCTGAAAAATAACCGAGGGCTTAATAATGAGCACGACTGATGATTCTTTCTCTGTTACTCATGAACCGTTAAACATTCAGCGTTTGTCACTTAAAGAACGCTGGTGGCACATTATGGATACATGGAAAATCGGTATTATTCCATTACCGATGTTTTTGTTGGCCGGCGCATTAATCGCGATTGATTGCCTGGGCGGGAAGCTGCCGAGCGATATTGTCGTGATGGTCGCCACGCTGGCTTTTTTTGGCTTTGCCTGCGGAGAGTTTGGGAAGCGTTTGCCCATCGTCGGCAAACTGGGGGCCGCCGCAATTTGCGCGACCTTTATTCCTTCCGCGTTAGTTTACTATGGTCTGCTGCCGGATGTGGTGGTGGAGTCGACGACCAAATTCTATAAATCTACCAACATCCTGTATCTCTATATCTGCTGCATTATCGTCGGCAGTATTATGAGTATGAATCGCACCGTGCTGATTCAGGGTTTCCTGCGTATTTTCTTCCCAATGTTATGCGGTGAAATCGTCGGCATGGTTGTTGGTATGGGCGTCGGCCTGGCGCTTGGCCTCGAACCCTTTCAGATTTTCTTCTTTATTATTTTGCCCATCATGGCCGGCGGCGTTGGCGAAGGCGCCATTCCGCTTTCAATCGGCTATGCGACCCTGTTACACATGGATCAAGGGGTGGCGCTCGGTCGTATCTTACCGATGGTGATGCTGGGCAGTCTGACCGCCATTATCATCTCCGGCTGCCTGAACCAACTGGGCAAGCGCTTCCCGCATCTGACCGGCGAAGGTCAATTGATGCCAAACCGTGCGAATGCCGATGAACAATCGCCGTCACTGGCGGAAGGCGTCTCTGGCAAAACGGATGTGACCACGATTGCCGCAGGCGCGCTGCTGGCGATACTGCTCTATATGCTGGGGATGTTAGGGCACAAGCTGATTGGCTTGCCCGCACCGGTTGGCATGTTGTTTGTGGCTGTGCTGGTCAAGTTAGTTAACGGCGTATCGCCCCGTGTTCTTGAAGGCTCGCAGGTGGTGTACAAATTCTTCCAGACTTCGGTGACTTACCCCATTCTGTTCGCGGTTGGCGTCGCCATTACGCCGTGGGAGGAACTGGTGAACGCCTTCACCCTGACCAATCTTCTGGTCATTATCAGTACCGTTGCTGCGCTGGTCGCGACAGGATTCTTTGTTGGTAAAAAAATCGGTATGCATCCTATTGATGTCGCCATTGTCTCCTGCTGTCAGAGTGGGCAAGGCGGTACGGGCGACGTAGCGATTTTAACCGCAGGCAACCGCATGAGCCTGATGCCATTCGCACAAATTGCGACGCGTATCGGCGGGGCGATAAATGTTTCCATTTCGCTGCTGGTGCTGGGTAACTTTCTTATTTAATTGAAGTATGCAGGATTGATAATTATGAAACTCGCAAGCTTTCTTTATCAGGGCACTCGCAGCTATGGCATCGTCACTGCCGGAGGCGTTATTGATTTGGGGAACCGCATCGGCGACCAGTATCGGGACCTGAAGGCGCTATTGCAGGGGGATGGTCTGGAGCAGGCGCGGCGCTTCGCGCAGGCGCCGGTCGATCTAAAAATGGATGCAATCACCTTTTTACCGGTAATAGAGCGACCGGAAAAAATACTCTGTGTCGGCATGAACTACGCCGAAAAGCGCCAGGAGTTCGATCAGCATGACCCCGCGCCGACGCTGTTTGTTCGTTTTGCGGATTCGCAAACCGGGCACAACATGCCGGTACTCAAGCCACGCCATTCGCATGAGTTTGATTACGAGGGGGAGCTGGCGGTGATCATCGGTAACGGTGGCGAGAATATCTCCCGCGACCATGCGCTTGACCATGTCGCCGGATACAGCTGCTATATGGATGGCTCCGCACGCGACTGGCAGCACAGCTGGTTTACTGCGGGGAAAAACTGGCGGCAGACCGGCGCTTTTGGCCCGTGGATGGTTACTGCCGATGAAATTCCCGACCCGCATCAGCTGGCGATCCGCACCTGGCTCAACGGCCGCATGGTACAGGAAGATAACACCAGCAGTATGATCCATAAAGTTGCTGAATTAATTGAGTATATAAGCACTTTCACCCGTCTTAATTCCGGGGACGTCATCATTACGGGCTCGCCGGGCGGCGTAGGGAAAAAGAGGAATCCGCCGTTATTCATGCAGGAAGGCGATCGTATTGAGGTGGAGATTGAGCACATTGGCCATCTGAGTAATGTCATTATGGAAGCCCCGCTACAGGCCTTTGCGGCGGCGCATTAATACGATGAGCCAACACGTTTTGGCGTATGGGATTAATGACAAATTTTGTTTTGTCTCCTTTTGTCGGTCGGTCGCTTGCCAACCGGCAAAAGGTTTGCCAATAATCGGATGCCAACCCTGGAGCTTGTCATCTTTTTATGGAGGAAACATGCGCCTGCCCATTATTCTGGATACCGATCCGGGTATCGACGATGCCGCCGCCATCGCCGCCGCCCTGTTTGCCCCGCAGCTTGACCTGCAACTGATGACCACCGTCGCGGGGAATGTCTCCGTAGAGAAAACCACCCGCAACGCGCTGCAACTGCTGCATTTCTGGAACATGGATATCCCGCTGGCGCAGGGGGCCGCCACGCCGCTGCTGCGCCCGTTGCGCGATGCTGCTTACGTCCACGGCGAGTCGGGCATGGAAGGCTATGACTTTGTCGCCCATGATTGCCAGCCATTGGCAAAACCGGCCTTTATCGCCATTCGGGATGCCCTGATGAGCGCCCCGGAACCCGTCACGCTGGTCGCGATCGGCCCGTTAACCAATATTGCGCTGCTGCTGACTCACTACCCGGAATGCGCTTTTAACATTCGTCGTCTGGTGATCATGGGCGGTTCTGCGGGGCGGGGGAACTTTACGCCGAACGCCGAATTCAATATTGCCGTCGACCCGGAAGCCGCTTCCCGCGTTTTCCAGAGTGGGATAGAGATTGTGATGTGCGGGCTGGACGTGACCAACCAGGCCCTGCTGGCGCCGGATTATCTGGCAAAACTGCCCGAACTTAACCGGACGGGAAAAATGCTGCATGCATTGTTTAGTCACTACCGCAGCGGCAGCATGAACACCGGGCTGCGCATGCACGATCTCTGCGCCATCGCCTGGCTGGTTCGCCCGGATCTGTTCACCGTTAAACCCTGTTTTGTCGCGGTAGAGACGCAGGGGGAATACACCGCAGGCACAACGGTTGTTGATATTGAAGGCCGGCTGGGTAAAAGCCCTAACGTGCAGGTGGCGCTGGAGATTGATGTGGCTGGCTTCCAGCAGTGGGTCGCCGATGTGCTGGCGCTGGCGCCCTGAGGTTTGTGATACGGTCCACAACGTCCTGAAGGAATGGGTAGATTAATCGATTAATCTGCTATTCTGAAACGGTTGTTCTCCTCGGGCCGGAGACACATATGAATCTTTCCTTTATCCAGCCACCACAGGTGGAGTGGGCGAGCGGCGTTTTAGCCGCTGGCCCATTATTGCGTAAATCAACACGAATTCAGGATCTCGCCGGTGTTTTTGCCGATGAGCCCGCCCGTCAGCAACTGGCGGGTGAGCGGGTCGTGTATGACGTTGAGATGCTTGATACTTCACCCGCCGAAGGCGAACTCTATACCGGCGTCACGCATCTGTATCCGGGGCGCGTGGGACGAGAGTATTTTATGACCCGGGGCCATTTCCACGCGCGTCGCGAGCAGGGGGAAGTCTATTTCGGCCTGCGCGGTAATGGGCTGCTGCTTCTGCAAACTGAGCAGGGTGAGGCGCGGCTTGAAAACATTTTTGCGGGCTCTATCCATATCATCCCCGGCTTTACTGCACACCGGTTAATCAATACGGGGAGTGATGTACTTTCTGCGCTTGCCGTGTGGCCTGGGGTTGCGGGGCATGATTATATGGCGCTGGCGAGCGGCTTCAAACTCAGACTCTTTGAGGAAAACCAGACGATTCAGGTGAAAGAGGTGCAGAATGGTTGATGATACTCATCTCTACGGTCTGGATATGACAGTTCATCATCATCCACTGGGTTTTAGCTATGGGGACGATGTTACCGAGCCAATGCCAGAAATTCGCCGACTCGAGCAAATTCGTGCTTCGCTGCGCGATCCGCAGTGTGAAGGGCCGGAAGAGGTATACGCCATCGCGATGGACGTTGCGCGGATGCAGGATCGTGATGAGTTGGAAAAGCGTATGCTGCTGTTTGGCGTGGTGACTTATGCGGCCGGTCGGCTGGGTGAAGAACCGATCCGTAGTCAGGGGCATATTCATCGCATCAGTCAGCATAGCGGCTGGTCTCCGCCGGAACTTTATGAGATCTGGCAGGGAAAAGCGATTATTTACATGCAGGAGTATGTCGAGGACGATCCCGGTCGCTGTTTTGCGGTGATTGCCGGGCCCGGCGAGAAAGTGCTGGTGCCGCCCGGCTGGGGGCATGCAACGGTATCTGCCGATCCAGATGAACCCTTAACGTTCGGAGCGTGGTGCGATCGTGAATATGGTTTCGAGTATGAGGCTGTACGGGCGCATAAAGGGCTGGCATGGTACCCGTTATTGCAGGATAAGAATGTTATCTGGCAGCACAATCCGCGCTATATTCCCGGGAGATTACAGGCTGTTACTCCCCGGCAATATACCGAATTCGCGATAACTTCCGCCCCCATCTATCAGCAGTTTATTGAAGATCCTGGACGTTTTCAGTTTATCTCCCGTCCAGATAAGACCGCAGAGTTGTGGCAAAACTTTCATCCATAAAAGACGGTGACTGCTCAGTGGGTAGGCCGGATAAGGTGCTTGCACCGCCATCCGGCAATATAATCTGACCGGGGCGGGACCCCGGTCGTACAGTCAGTCAGAAATTAACCTGCAAACAGGCCCGTAGCGACCCCAAGCGCGGCCAGTATCAGAAGCAGGACCATCGCTTTTACCGGTGAAACGCCGCGTTTTGCCATGATGTACCAGGTACCCAGCACAACGGCCAGCGGCAACAATTGCGGGAAGATACCATCCAGCATCTGCTGAACGTGAATATTCACCCCATCTTTGGTAATAAACTCCAGCCCGGTTCCCAGCTTAACGTAGCTTGCTGCGACACCGCCCATCACAAACACCCCCAGCAGCGACAGGGCTTCGCGCAGGCGGGCAGATTTACTGCTCACCAGCATTTCCACCGAGCCGGAGCCCATCTTGTAGCCTTTCAGGAACAGAAACCATGAACCGGGAATGATGATGGCAAGCCATGCAACGGTATAAAACAGCGGCCCGAGAATATTACCGCCAGCCGCCAGGGCCATACCGATGCTGAGCAGAATAGGGATAAGCATTCCTGGGATCATCGAATCACCAATCCCGGCAATAGGTCCCATCAGACCCACTTTCAGGGTGTTGATCGTCTCTCCGTCGATCGGTTCGCCGTTTGCCTTTTTCTCTTCCAGCCCCAACGCCATACCGTTCACGATGGCGCCTATCTGGGGTTCAGTATTATAGAACGACGCATGACGACGCAGCATTTCAGTGCGCTGTGCGGCGTCGGGATAGAGCTTTTTGGCGACCGGGAGCATGCTCAGGCAGAAGCCGAATGACTCCAGACGTTCAAAGCTCATTGATGACAGGTTATGCATCATCCATGCACGCCAGCAGCGGCGTAGTCTTTACGGGTAAGTGTACGTTCTTCCATCAGAATTCGTCCTCATCATCATCGGCGACCGCCTTCACAGCCTGCGGTGGTTCCGGCTTATAGTTGTAGTGGATCAACGCCAACAGTGAACCGACGATCACCAGCGCGACCATGTTGAGCTTTAAAAAGACGATGCAGACGAAACCGACGAGAAAGTAGATCAACATGGTGTAGTTTTTGATGATCTGCTTGAGCAAAATTGCGATCCCGACGGCGGGTAAAATGCCGCCCAGTACGTTCATCGTCGACAGTACAACTTTCGGCAGGCTGTCCATAAAGCCGCTGATGTACTGCGCGCCAAAATAGACGGCAATGAACGTTGGCACGAAACGAAGAATGAAGTTGGTGGCCTGTGGCCAGATGGCGCTGTTGAGATAAATACCACGTTCGTCGCCGCGATCTAACGCGACGTCGGCCCGGTGGTTCCAGAAGGAGTTCAGCACCATCATGGCATTAAACAAAATGGTTCCAGCGATACCGATGGTCGCTGCCAGAGCCACCGCCACCTCCGGGCCTTTTCCTGAGAGGATACCCAGCGCGATTGCCGGGTAAGCGACAAAGTTGAGATCGGCAGGCATTGAGCCGCCGGGGGTGACCATCGCGATATATACCGCCTGCACCGCGACCCCAATCATGATCCCGGTTTTCAGGTCGCCTAAGATAATCCCGACCAGCATTCCAGAAACCAGTGGTCGGGTTATCAGATACCAACCGCCGGTCAGCCCCAGTAGCCAGGGGCTACTGAGGGCGCCGAGATAGCAAAGAATGCCAATCAGCGTAGCTTCGATAATCATCGTGCGCTCCTTATTTCAGCTTCTGGCGTGCATCCTGCCAGCTGTAACAACTGGCATCCGGCACCAGGCGAAATTCGACCAGATGCCCGTGCTGCGTTAGCCAGTCAAAGGCGGCGATTTCATCCGCATTGACTGACTGATTAGGACCAATTGTCGTGGTATCAGCACGGGCGCTCATTGGGCCCACGTTAATCTTGCCGTTGGCGTTTGTCAGACTGATGCCCGCTTCTTCAATGCGTTTCAGCGTGACGGGCGATTTGCCAATAACAAAATAACGTTTCTCGCTGGCAATGACTTTTGGCAGTTTTTCAATCGCCGTTGCCGTATCAAACAACCAGACTTTGGTGTCCTGAACGGCGCCTTTCATCACCGATGAGAGCAAAGGATCGGCCGCGACGGCATCATCAATGGCGACAATTCCGTCACAGGGCAGCTCTTTGGCCCATCGTGTCACGAGCTGCCCATGAATAACGCGGTCATCGATACGTACAAAAGAAATACTCATAACGGTTTCCTTTAAAAATCATCTGACTGAACGGATAAAACCGGGGCGGCTTTAATCAGTGTGGGGACGGTTAATGCCAGCAGCTCCACGGCTGCGGCGTGAACATCCGTTAAATGGCAAATTTCTTCGCTTTGCAGCAGCATGGGGAAATTTACGCCCGCGACGACGGCGACAGGAGGAGCCGTCTGTGGCGAAAAAGCATGTTGGCAGGCAACGTTCCACGGCGTACCGCTTTGCATATCACATAACACCAGTACGCCATCAGCGTTTTGCCCTGCATTCGCGAGTACCTGGGAAAAGTTATCTTTAAAGCCTTCGATACCCGCTTGTTCGTTCAGCGTAACGGAGTAAACATGCGGTAAGTCTCCGTAAACCATTCGACCACTGGCGAGGAACGCTTCTGCCAGAGGGCCGTGGGTGGCGACAATAACATTAATCATCTGCTTATCCTCTTACCCAGGCTTTGATGGTGGCGAGCTGCTGTCCAACGCTTTCGCCCGAGGGAGAAATGCGGTATTCGCCGACGGCAGCAGGAATGATAAAGGTCTCAGCATAGTGGACGATAAAGGGGGAAAAGGCGCCGCTCGGGCTGTCGACGACCGCTTCCGCGCCTTCGACCAGGTTCAGCACGTTAACGCCGCCATGAGTATGGTGCGTGACCGGCGCGGTAAACCAGTGGCGACGAGTTTCGATAAATTCTCTCTCATGCATACCGGTTCTTTCCTCCCGCCAGCCTTCACCCTCTGCGATGGGCTCAATACGGTTTACCAGGTTGTCATAAACCCATTGTGTATCACGCTGCCAGTCGATGACTTGCTGACCATGATCCAGATGGACCGGACGCGGCAATCCATCTAAACCTAAGCGTCCCCAGTCCCATAGTTTAAAGGTGAAGATGTAGGGCGTCGCACTGATCTCCAGAACCATTGTTCCCGCGCCTGAGCAGTGTACGGTTCCTGCGGGGATGAGGAAGTGATCGTGTTTATGTGCGGTTATCTGATTAACGAAGCGCTCGTCATCAAACGTTTTTTCTCCGCGACCTGCTGCCCGGAGGCAGTCCAGCATATCCTGAGGTTCGATCCCCGGTTTTGGTGCCCAGATAAACCACCGCTTCCGGTTCGGCTTCGAGAATGTAATAAACTTTCATCCTGGGTATAGTGCATACCGAATTGCTGCTGGATGTATTCGGTCACAGGATGGACTTGAAAACTCAAATTCTGACCGCCGATAGTGTCGAGGAAGTCAAAACGGATCGGAAATTCTGCGCCGAAGCGGGCATGAACTTTCTCGCCAAGTAGCGCCCGGGGATAAATGAGCACCAGATCCTGAGAGGGGATCTCGATCCGCACGTTGCCAAAACGCAGTAACAGGCTGTTTTCCTCGGGCACGCAATCAAAACACCACGCGTAATTGGGGGCTGAGGGATCGAGATCGAAGTGTTGTTTCATCCATTGGCCGCCCCAGACGCCAGGATCAAAGAAAGGGGCGACACGAAACGGTTGGGTGGTGGTTTGTTGCAACCCGGCGCGTAGCGCTTCGCCGCTGACCATTGCCGGGGCATTTTCTTCTGTGGTATCGAGCAAATAATCGGCGCGCTTGAGCAGCGGCGTTTTATGTCTGTCAAATACCCGCCATTCGATGAAAAAGGCGCGTTTGTAACGACGCAGAATATCCTCATCCTGGTTTTCCGCGCCCCAGTTACCGAGCCCGTCATGACGCATACGTTGTTGGATCTCCCAACGCGGGAGATCGGCATAAATTAGCACGTCGCCAGGGTGTGCCAGCGCGGCCCCCGAACCATAAACGATGACGAGGCCTTCGGTAACCGCATCAATTTGTTGACGGAGTTGGTTGAGTTTATCGGCATTAAAAAACTCATCAAGATGGTGGCAGGAAAGCACGCCAAATACGCGATCGTCGGTCAGGTTGCGTGCCAGTAGATCATGCAACGCCTGTTCATCGCGGCGGGCGGACTCGATATTCAGTACGAGCGCGCTGTTAAACGCCGTGAAAAGCTGCTGTTCGAGCTCTTCAAGCCGCACGCCCGGATAACAGTCCACAACCAGAACAGTTTTAGATGATTCAGAAACCCTGGTGTTAAGCACAGAATGGATTGACTCCCAGCCTTGCCAGGCCTGGTTGTCATAACCCTGAACCTTTACTTCAGGAAATTTATTATAGGTTGTACGCATTTTCTCTCTCCGTATTGGCTAAATAAAGATTAATCGATTAACCTTATTTTCATAGTGTGGTTAACGCGATTAACCCGCCATAATGAGAAACAAACGCGGTAAAATGCACGCCAGCGTGATGTGAATCACACGTAAAAATGCAAAATTTGGGTTATTCGATTAACCTACGCTAAACACAGGAGAAGTCATGACCACAGTCACGCTGGCGCAGGTAGCAGAACGCGCAGGGGTCTCCACGGCGACCGTTTCAATGGTGCTGCGAAATCGTGGACGAATTTCACAGGCTACTCGCGATCGCGTACTAAAAGCGCTGGATGATACTGGCTATGTCTACAATCAGACCGCCGCTAACTTGCGTAACCGTAGCAGCAATCAGGTTGGATTGTTGTTGCACGATATCACCAACCCGTTTTACGGCGAGATGACCGCAGGACTCAGTCATGAAATGGAACGCCATGATCTGCTCTTATTTCTTGCCAACAGTGAGGAGTCGGGTGAGCGACAGCAAAAATTTGTCGATTCGCTGATGCGTAACAACGCTTGCGGGATGGTGTTATGCGCTGCACGGGAAACGCCGGCATCCTTTTTTGAAGCGCTGAAAAGACGCAATATTCCCGCCATCATGGTTGTCCGTCCGCTGAATGACCCGGACTTTGATTTTGTGGGCACAGATAACTTTCTCGGTACGCAAATGGCCACGACTCACTTGTTGAAAATGGGACATACGAATATTGCTTTTATCGGGGGGAGTCCAAGTTCTGGGAGTCGGGCGCAGCGTATTGGCGGGTTCACCAGCACGTTGCTGGAGCAGGGGATATCGCCGAATCCTGAATGGATTGTTGCGACCCAGGCCAGCCAGATTGACGGTGCCAGAGTCGCTGAGTCTTTGCTAATGCGTCATCCACAAATTACTGCCGCAGTGTGTTACCAGGATATTGTGGCGTTAGGGGTGATGCAGGCGCTACGTAAAATGGGGCGCGAACCTGGGCGTGATTTTGCCCTTGTTGGTTTTGATGATATTACTGAAGCCGCGTTGGTTCAGCCTGCGCTCACTACCGTTTCGGTTGCGGCGAAAGAGATCGGTCGTAAGGCTGGAGAACTGCTTTACAGCCGAATCCAGGGGAATGATGAGCCGCCGAAGCGTATCATTCTGCCACCTGCGCTGGTGGTCAGAGAGTCATGCGGTTTTTGCTGATCGTCATGCCTTTTACTGATATCTCTCCCTGTTTATCATTAAATTCTAATTATCGACGTTTTTGGCTAGCGGCGCGGCGTGGCGCTGGTTAATCTGAAAACGATTTACGCAAAATTAACAAAAGAGAATAGCTATGCATGATGCACAAATCCGCGTTGCCATCGCGGGAGCCGGGGGACGCATGGGACGTCAGCTGATTCAGGCCGCCCTGGGGATGGACGGCGTTCAACTCGGCGCGGCGCTGGAGCGGGAAGGTTCTTCATTACTGGGCAGCGATGCCGGTGAATTAGCAGGCGCAGGGAAAACGGGCGTCACCGTGCAAAGTAGCCTCGAAGCGGTAAAAGATGATTTTGACATCTTTATCGATTTCACTCGCCCGGAAGGGACGCTGGCGCACCTGGCGTTTTGCCGTCAGCACGGTAAAGGCATCGTCATTGGCACGACGGGATTTGATGACGCGGGCAAGCAGGCCATTCGCGATGCCGCGCAGGATATCGGCATTGTGTTCGCCGCCAACTTTAGCGTCGGTGTTAACGTCATGCTGAAGCTACTTGAGAAAGCGGCGAAAGTGATGGGCGACTATACCGATATTGAAATTATCGAAGCGCACCATCGCCATAAAGTGGATGCGCCGTCAGGCACCGCGCTGGCGATGGGGGAAGCGATCGCCCACGCGCTGGACAAAGATCTGAAAGCGTGTGCGGTATACAGTCGTGAAGGTTATACCGGCGAACGCGTGCCGGGCACCATCGGTTTTGCGACGGTTCGTGCTGGCGACATTGTGGGTGAACATACCGCGATGTTTGCTGATATCGGTGAACGTATTGAAATCACGCATAAGGCCTCCAGCCGTATGACGTTTGCGAATGGCGCGGTCAGATCGGCTATCTGGCTAAAATCAAAGCCAAATGGTCTTTTTGATATGCGAGATGTGCTGGATTTAAACAATTTATAGCTTGTTTTTACCCTTCGTGATGTGGTTATGGTAATCATAATTTGTTGATTACATAGGGCAATAATTTATTGCCCTATTATTTTTAGCATTATCTTTCTGTTTTTTATTTAAATTCGTGAATTTATCTGTTTTCTTCTGTTTATTTGTTGCTTTATGTAAATTTTGACCAAATGGTCCACTTTTTTCTTCTCACTGGTTTCATAATGCATTCTTTCAGTCACGCAAGCGTTTTCCAGGACAAGTTAGCTGATCTTTTTGCCTGTTAAATCAGAACATCCTTCCCTGAGTCGTAAAACAATACAAAAAATACCGCCTTTAAGTTGACTTTTACCCGCCTTATCTTCAGAATGCCGCCGTTTGCCAGAAATCCACGGGTAAGCAGATTTGCATTGATTCAGGTTATACAAATGAATTAATATGCAAATAAAGTGAGTGAATATTCTCTGGAGGGTGTTTTGATTAAGTCAGCGCTATTGGTTCTGGAAGACGGAACCCAGTTTCACGGTCGGGCCATAGGGGCAACAGGTTCGGCGGTTGGGGAAGTCGTTTTCAATACTTCAATGACCGGTTATCAAGAAATCCTCACTGATCCTTCCTATTCCCGCCAAATTGTCACTCTTACTTATCCTCATATCGGTAATGTCGGCACCAATGAAGCCGATGAAGAATCCTCTCAGGTTCATGCGCAAGGTCTGGTCATTCGCGATCTGCCGCTGATTGCCAGCAACTTCCGCAATACTGAAGACCTCTCTTCTTACCTGAAACGCCATAACATCGTGGCTATTGCCGATATTGATACCCGTAAGCTGACGCGCCTGCTGCGTGAGAAGGGCGCACAGAACGGCTGCATTATCGCGGGTGATAACCCGGATGCGGCACTGGCGCTGGAGAAAGCGAAAGCCTTCCCGGGCCTCAACGGAATGGATCTGGCGAAAGAAGTGACCACCGCTGAATCCTATAGCTGGACGCAGGGAAGCTGGACGCTTGCAGACGACCTGCCGGAAGCCAAATCAGAAACTGACCTGCCGTTCCACGTTGTGGCTTACGACTACGGCGCGAACGCAACATCCTGCGGTATGCTGGTAGACAGAGGCTGCCGCCTGACGGTGGTTCCGGCGAAGACCTCCGCCGAAGAGGTGCTGAAGATGAACCCGGACGGTATCTTCCTCTCTAACGGCCCTGGCGATCCGGCGCCGTGCGATTACGCTATCGAGGCGATTCAGGCATTCCTCGAAACCGATATTCCGGTTTTCGGCATCTGCCTCGGCCATCAACTGCTGGCGCTGGCGGAGCGGCGCGAAAACCATCAAGATGAAGTTCGGCCACCACGGCGGTAACCATCCGGTAAAAGATATCGATAACAATACCGTGATGATTACGGCGCAGAACCACGGTTTTGCGGTGGGATGGAGGCTTCTATGCCTGCAAATCTGCGAGTGACGCACAAATCGCTGTTCGACGGCACTCTGCAAGGGATTCATCGCACCGATAAACCGGCGTTCAGCTTCCAGGGACACCCTGAGGCGAGCCCTGGCCCGCATGATGCCGCGCCATTGTTCGACCACTTTATCGAGTTAATTGAGCAGTACCGTCAGTCCGCGAAATAATCAGGAGTAAACAGAGCCATGCCAAAACGTACAGACATAAAAAGTATCCTGATTCTGGGTGCGGGCCCGATTGTTATCGGCCAGGCGTGTGAGTTTGACTACTCTGGCGCCCAGGCGTGTAAAGCGCTGCGCGAAGAAGGTTATCGCGTCATCCTGGTGAACTCTAACCCCGCGACCATCATGACCGACCCGGAAATGGCCGATGCGACCTACATCGAGCCGATTCACTGGGAAGTGGTGCGTAAAATTATTGAGAAAGAGCGCCCGGATGCGGTGCTGCCGACGATGGGCGGCCAGACGGCGCTGAACTGCGCGCTGGAGCTGGAGCGTCAGGGGCGTGCTGGCTGAGTTCGGCGTGACCATGATTGGCGCCACTGCCGATGCGATTGATAAAGCCGAAGACCGCCGCCGTTTCGACGTGGCGATGAAGAAAATCGGCCTCGACACTGCCCGCTCCGGTATTGCGCATACGATGGAAGAGGCGCTGGCGGTTGCCGCTGACGTCGGTTATCCGTGCATTATCCGTCCATCCTTTACGATGGGCGGCACCGGCGGTGGTATTGCCTACAACCGCGAAGAGTTCGAAGAAATTTGCGCGCGCGGTCTGGATCTCTCCCCAACCAACGAACTGCTGATTGATGAGTCGCTGATTGGCTGGAAAGAGTACGAAATGGAAGTGGTGCGTGATAAGAACGACAACTGCATTATCGTCTGCTCCATTGAGAACTTTGACGCGATGGGCATTCACACCGGTGACTCCATCACGGTGGCTCCGGCGCAAACGCTGACGGACAAAGAGTACCAAATCATGCGTAACGCCTCGATGGCGGTACTGCGTGAAATCGGCGTGGAAACCGGCGGTTCCAACGTTCAGTTTGCGGTGAACCCGAAAAACGGTCGTCTGATTGTCATCGAAATGAACCCGCGCGTCTCCCGCTCCTCGGCGCTGGCGTCAAAAGCCACCGGCTTCCCGATTGCTAAAGTGGCGGCAAAACTGGCGGTGGGTTACACCCTCGACGAACTGATGAACGACATCACCGGTGGCCGTACTCCGGCATCGTTCGAACCGTCCATCGACTACGTTGTCACCAAAATTCCTCGCTTCAACTTTGAAAAATTCGCGGGCAGCAACGACCGTCTCACCACCCAGATGAAATCCGTCGGCGAAGTGATGGCGATTGGCCGCACTCAGCAGGAATCCTTACAGAAAGCGCTGCGCGGCCTGGAAGTGGGTGCCGCCGGTTTTGACCCGAAAGTGAGCCTGGATGACCCGGAAGCGCTGACCAAAATTCGTCGCGAGCTGAAAGATGCGGGCGCCGAGCGTATCTGGTACATCGCTGATGCGTTCCGCGCGGGCTGTCTGTCGATGGCGTCTTTAACCTGACCAACATCGACCGCTGGTTCCTGGTGCAGATTGAGGAACTGGTTCGTCTGGAAGAGAAAGTGGCAGAGCTTGGCATCACCGGTCTCGACGCTGACTTCCTGCGGATGCTGAAGCGCAAAGGCTTCGCCGATGCGCGTCTGGCTAAACTGGCGGGCGTGCGCGAAGCGGAAGTGCGCAAACTGCGTGACCAGTTCAACCTGCACCCGGTTTACAAGCGCGTGGACACCTGTGCGGCGGAATTTGCTACCGACACCGCCTACATGTACTCCACTTATGAAGATGAGTGCGAAGCGAATCCGAACCAGGATCGCGACAAAATCATGGTGCTCGGCGGCGGCCCGAACCGTATCGGCCAGGGGATTGAATTTGACTACTGCTGCGTACACGCCTCGCTGGCGCTGCGCGAAGACGGTTACGAGACCATTATGGTCAACTGTAACCCGGAAACGGTCTCCACCGACTACGACACCTCCGACCGCCTGTACTTCGAGCCGGTCACGCTGGAAGATGTGCTGGAAATCGTGCGCGTCGAGAAACCGAAAGGCGTCATCGTACAGTACGGCGGCCAGACTCCGCTGAAACTGGCGCGCGCGCTGGAAGCGGCAGGCGTGCCGGTTATCGGCACCAGCCCGGATGCGATTGACCGCGCGGAAGACCGTGAGCGCTTCCAGCAGGCGGTTGACCGTCTGAAACTGAAACAGCCTGCTAACGCCACCGTGACGGCGATTGAACAGGCCGTTGAGAAGGCAAAAGAGATTGGCTATCCGCTGGTGGTTCGCCCATCCTACGTGCTGGGTGGCCGCGCGATGGAAATCGTTTACGACGAAGCTGACCTGCGTCGTTACTTCCAGACCGCAGTCAGCGTCTCTAACGATGCGCCGGTACTGCTGGACCGCTTCCTTGATGACGCGGGTGGAAGTGGATGTGGATGCTATCTGCGACGGCGAAATGGTGCTGATTGGCGGCATCATGGAACACATCGAACAGGCGGGAGTGCACTCCGGTGACTCCGCATGTTCTCTGCCGGCCTACACGTTAAGCAAAGAGATTCAGGACGTGATGCGCCAGCAGGTGCAGAAGCTGGCCTTTGAGTTGCAGGTGCGTGGTCTGATGAACGTGCAGTTCGCGGTGAAAGACAACGAAGTCTACCTGATTGAAGTGAACCCGCGTGCGGCGCGTACTGTACCGTTCGTCTCCAAAGCGACCGGCTTACCGCTGGCGAAAGTGGCGGCGCGCGTGATGGCGGGCAAATCGCTGACCGAGCAGGGCGTGACGAAAGAAATCATCCCGCCGTACTACTCGGTGAAAGAAGTGGTGCTGCCGTTCAACAAATTCCCGGGCGTTGACCCGCTGTTAGGGCCAGAAATGCGCTCTACCGGGGAAGTGATGGGCCGTCGGCCGCACCTTCGCTGAAGCGTTCGCCAAAGCGCAGCTTGGCAGCAGCTCGACGATGAAGAAATCGGGCCGTGCGCTGCTCTCCGTTCGTGAAGGCGACAAAGAACGCGTGGTGGACCTGGCGGCGAAGCTGCTGAAACAGGGCTTCGAACTGGATGCGACTCACGGTACGGCGATTGTGCTGGGTGAGGCGGGTATCAACCCGCGTCTGGTCAACAAGGTGCATGAAGGTCGTCCGCACATTCAGGACCGTATCAAGAATGGCGAATACACCTACATCATCAACACCACCGCAGGTCGTCAGGCGATTGAGGACTCTAAACTGATTCGCCGCAGCGCGTTGCAGTATAAAGTGCATTACGACACGACCCTGAACGGCGGCTTCGCCACGACGATGGCGCTGAACGCCGATGCGACTGAAAAGGTGATCTCCGTACAGGAAATGCACGCGCAAATTACGAAGTAAGCGGCAGACGCATTTATCTGGTGATATAAAAAGGTTCCTGCAAAGGAACCTTTTTTTACGCCATAAGGTCATTCCTGGTCACATACGCTTCCTGGATGTGGTTTTCAATGTAACAAGCACGATTTCGCTCACACTAATCAACAATTAAGTCGCATACTATCCCCTTATATCCACAATTTATTTATGGTTAATGGCGTTATTTATATTCAGGCCATAACGAACCGTAGCAAGATTTTTAATTTGTAAAATGGTGTGCTTATGAGTGAAAAATATGTTGAGAAACCACTTATTTGTTAATTGCTGATTGGGTAATGGCAGAAAACCGGTGGGGTGAGCGCCAAAGAGATCGCAAAGCAATTTAATATGGATTATTGCAAAGCGATTAATACGGTTTCGTATATTCTTTCTGAAGTGGGGGAAATAGAGTGCGAGACCAGGACGATCCCTAATCAGCTGGAAGGGCGAGGATGCCAGTGCCAGCGTCTGGTGCGTATTAAGCGTATTGACGCGCAGCTCTATGCGCGTTTGGGTCATAGCGCGCAGGAGAAGATGGTAAAAGCGGAGAGAACCCCGCGAATGCCGGTTCCGCCCGCAGAGCTAAACCGCGAGCAGAAATGGCAGATGATGCTATCAAAAAGTATGCGTCGGTAATGTCGGTGTGCCGGATGACGGCGTAAATGCCTTATCCGGCCTGCAACGGTGTGTTGACTCGTAGGCCGGATAAGCGCCAGCGCCATCCGGCACAAAGCGCTACGCCGATTTTGGCTTCACCTCCGTCGTGCCTTTCAGGCGCGGCCGGTTCTTTTCGACCTGGGTTAAGGGTTGCGTTTCACATAGCGATGCCCGACAGCGTACCGTGAGATCCTGATATTCCTGCGTGTTGAGCCGTTTCCAGTGCAGCTCTTCATTCGTGACATCACGTTTGACGCGCGCAGGCGCGCCAACCAGCAGTTGCCTGGGCGCGCCGACAAAACCCGCTTTTACAAAACTCATGGCGGCGACGATACTCTCTTCGCCGATGATTGCGCCATCCATGATTACGCTGTTCATGCCCACTAACACATCACGACCAATCACGCAGCCGTGAAGGATTGCGCCGTGCCCGATATGCCCGTTTTCATGCACGATGGTGTCGGTATCGCAATAACCGTGCATGATGCAGCTATCCTGAAGGTTAGCGCCCGCCTCAAGAATCAGACGCCCATAGTCGCCGCGCAGCGATGCAAGCGGGCCGATATAGACGCCGGCACCGACGATGACATCGCCAATCAACACGGCGCTGGGATGCACGTACGCCTCTGGATGTACTACCGGAATCAGGCCTTCAAAGGCGTAATAGCTCATGGTTATTCCTCCGTGATTGTTGTCGGATGGCGACAGCGCCTTATCCGACCTACGGCAGTAGGCGGATAAGCGTTAGCGCCATCCGGCAGTACGGCGCTAGCGGCCTTTCCAGACCGGATCGCGTTTTTCGGCAAACGCCTGCGGGCCTTCGAGCGCATCTTCAGAGTGCAGTACCGACGGGTAGTGCTTCAATGCGCCGTTGCGAATGTAGCGATAGCCTTCTTCCACCGGCATTTCGCTGGTTGCGCGGTAGATCTCTTTGAGGGCGGCGATCGCCAACGGCGCGCTGTTCACCAGCTGTTGCGCCAGTTCGCGGGCGCTGTCCATTAACGCTTGCTGGCTGACAACCCGGTTCACAATTCCCCAGCGCAAGGCTTCTTCTGCGTCCATTCGTCTGCCGGTCATCAGCATTTCGTTGACGATAGCAGGCGGCAACAGCTTAGGCAGGCGCAGCACGCCGCCGCTGTCAGGCACAATGCCGAGCTTTGCTTCAGGCAGCGCGAAACTGGCGTTATCGGCGCAGACGATAAAATCCGCCGCCAGCGCCAGTTCGAACCCGCCGCCGAAGGCATAGCCGTTAACGGCGGCAATCACCGGTTTATCCAGGTCAAAGATCTCGGTTAAACCGGCAAACCCGCCGGGGCCAAAAATCGGCGTCCGGGGCTTCGCCTTCGGCCGCCGCTTTTAAATCCCAGCCTGCGGAGAAGAATTTTTCGCCGCCACCGGTGATGATCGCCACACGCAATTCGGGATCGTCACGGAAATTGAGAAAAACTTCGCCCATCTCAAAACTGGTTTTTGCGTCTATTGCATTCGCTTTCGGGCGATCCAGCGTAATTTCCAGAATCGGGCCGTGACGGGTAAAATGTAATGATTCACTCATATCTTCACTCCATTATTTAAAATCGGACGGGTAAGAATGCTTATTTCAGGTTCTTTTTAATTATTTTTCCTGAACAGTTTCGGGGCAGATCATTTCTTATCTCAAGAAAAGAGGGGACTTTGAATTTCGCCATATTCTGTTCACAGAAAGCGAAAAACTCCTCTTCCGTTAATGTTTCACCTTCATTAAGCACCACAAAGGCTTTAATGGCTTCATCGCGGATCGAATCGTGAATACCAATAACGACGATGTCCTGAATTTTGGGATGAGCCGAAATAATGTTTTCCAGTTCGACGCAGGAGACATTTTCGCCGCCGCGCTTAATCATGTTGCAACGCCTGTCGACGAAATAGAAAAATCCTTCCTCATCCCGATAGCCGGAATCACCAGTATGCAGCCAGCCGTTGGCTTCCAGCGCTTTGGCGGTGGCTTCCGGCCTGGCGTAATACTCTTTAAAGAGGGTTTTTCCCGGCACGCCTTTAATACAGATTTCACCGATTTCTCCGGCGGGCAGCGAGCGGTTCTGCTCATCGCGGATGTCCGCCTCATAGCAAAACCCAGGGCGACCAATAGATGGCCAGCGCCGTTTATCGCCGGGACGATCGCCTATAATGCCGACAATGGTTTCCGTCATCCCGTAAGAGGTCAGCAGTCGGACGCCGAAACGTGCAATAAAAGCGTCTTTTTCCTGCACGGAAAGGTTGAGATAGAACATCACTTCGCGCAGACAATGCTGCCTCTCTTCCGGGGAGGCGGGCTGCACCATCAGCGTCCTGATCATCATCGGAATACATTCCGTAACGGTGGCGCGATACTTTCGTACCTGTCCCCAGAACGCGCGGGCGCTGTATTTTTCGATCAGCACAAAGGTGCTGCCTGCGGAGAATGCCGCCATTGCCGCAGTACACTGACAGTCAATATGAAAGGCGGGCATCACCGTCAGATAGACGTCATCTTCACGCAGCGCACACTGCCAGGAGGAGTAGTAACCCGCAAAACGCAGGTTGTAATGGGTAATGACCACGCCTTTGGGCCGCGAGGTGGTGCCAGAAGTAAACAGAATCTCCGCCGTGTCGTCAGTGGATAACGGCGGCGCATAGCACAATGTGGCAGGCTGCTGGTCTTTCAGTTGAGAAAAATGGCTAACGTTATCTTCAATGGGCGCATTTTCGCCAATCAGACAGATATGATTGAGCAGGGTATCGTCCTCAAGCAGTATCTGGCGATACATCGGATAAAATTCAGCGCTGGTGACGATGAGCTGCGCGCGGCTGTTTTGTAAAATCCAGGCGCTCTCTTCGCGCAGGAGCCTGGCATTGATCGGCACCATGATGGCGCCAATTTTGGCCAGACCAAACCAGCAGAAAAAGAACTCCGGGCAGTTATCCAGATGCAGCGCGACGTTATCGCCTTTCTGAATGCCTGAGGCGAGGAAAAGGTTCGCCGCGCGGTTGATCTCTTCATTCAGCGACGCGTAGCTGAATTGCCGGACAACGCCTTCGCTGGATTCAAAAATAAGCGCCGTTTTATTTCCGTATACCTCGGCCAGGTCGTCCCACATCTGACGTAAGTTTTGTCCGCCAACGATATCCATTGCACTGTTATCCGTTCGAAAATAGGCATGCGCGCTAACCGGATAAACCGGTTAGCCGCTTTGCGTTTAATCCTCAACTTTGGCCCAGACCCTTGCTGACCAGTTCCTGTATATCTGCTTCGTTGTAACCGATGTTTTTTAGAATGGCGGCGGTGTCCATGCCATGCGACGGGCATGCCACGCCAGATTTTCCCTGGGTTGTTTTTGAATTTCGGCATGATGTTTGGCCCTTTACAGGTGCGGCCATCCATCGTGTGCCACTCGGTAATGGATTCGCGGGCGACGTACTGCGGGTTGCTTTCCAGTTCTGGAATGGTCAGCACTTTCGCGCAGGCGATATTCAGCTCGGCGAAACGCGCCTGCACGTCGGCGATGGAACGGGTCGCCAGCCACGCATCCAGTTTTTCCCTCGACTAACGGCCCGTAAGGGCACTCAACGCGATGGATAAGCTGGGTGCCTTCCGGCACATCTGGCGTACCCAGAATGTGCGCCAGGCCGATATCCTTAAAGCACTCGTTGATCTGCGTAATGCCGACCAGCTCCATCACGATGTAACCGTCTGCGCATTTATACAGCCCGCATCCGGCGTAGTAGGGGTCTTTGCCTTTGGTCATGCGCGGGCAAATTTCGCCGCCGTTGAAGTAATCCATCATGAAGTACTGACCCATGCGCAGCATTACTTCATACATCGCCACATCAATGCTCTCGCCTTTGCCGGTTTCACGCACTCTGTGCAAAGCCGCCAGCGCGGCGGTGGTGGCGGTCATCCCGGAAAAATAGTCCGCCGTATACGGGAACGCGGGCATGGGTTGATCGACATCGCCGTTCTGAATCAGGTAGCCGCTAAAGGCCTGGGCGATGGTGTTGTAAGCCGGGAGGTTGGTGTACTCCTCCGTGCCGTACTGGCCGAAACCGGAAAGGTGGGCGATCACCAGTTTGGGGGTTGTGTTCCCACAGCACGTCATCGGTAATTCCGCGACGGGCAAACGCCGGGCCTTTGCTGGCTTCGATGAAGATGTCAGTGGTTTCCATGAGTTTCAGAAACGCTTCCCGACCTTCATCTTTGAAGATGTTAAGGGAGAGGGCATGCAAGTTTCGGCGTGAAAGCTGCGGATAGTTCGGCTGGACGCGAATGGTATCGGCCCAGGCGACGTTTTCAATCCAGATCACTTCCGCGCCCCACTCTGCGAACATTTGTCCGGCGAACGGCCCGGCGATTTCAATCCCGGAGAACACGACCCGCAATCCGGCGAGCGGCCCGAAAGTGGGCATCGGTAAACGGTTCATAAATAAATTCCTGCATTTTTTGTAGGCCCGGTAAGCGCAGCGCCACCGGGCAAATTGCCGGATGGCGGCATAAACGCCTTATCCGGCCTACGATGGTTTGTAGGCCCCGGTAAGCGTAGCGCCACCGGCATGTTGCCGGATGGCGGCGTAAACGCCTTATCCGGCCTACGATGTTTGTAGGCCCGCCACCGGGCAATGTTTAACGGTATTGCTTCAGCACGGCGCGGCCGAGCGTCAGGATCTGCATTTCGTCAGAGCCGCCGGAGACGCGGTCAACGCGCAGGTCACGCCAGAAACGCGTAATGCGGTGGTTGCCCGCAATCCCGGACGCCCGCCCAATACCTGCATGGCGCTGTCTACCACGTCAAACGCGGCGTTGGCGCAGAAGTATTTACACATCGCGGCATCGCCCGAGGTGATGGTGCCGTTATCCGCTTTCCACGCGGCTTCCAGCAGCATGTTTTTCATGGAGTTTAATTTGATCGCCATATGCGCGAACTTCTCCTGAATCAGCTGGAAGCGGCCGATCGTCTCGCCAAACTGCACGCGCTGATTGGCGTAACGCGCAGCGTCTTCGAACGCGCACATCGCCGTACCGTAGTTGGTTAAAGCCACCAGGAAACGTTCGTGGTCGAACTCTTCTTTTACGCGGTTAAAGCCATTACCTTCCCGGCCGAACATGTCTTTTTCGTCCAGCTCAACATCGTCAAAATTGATTTCACAGCAGCTGTCCATGCGCAGGCCGAGCTTCTCAAGTTTGTTAACCTTGATGCCGGGTTTGCTCATATCGACAAACCATTCGGTATAAATCGGTTTGTCCGGGGAGGCGCCGTCCCGTGCCATCACCACGATGTAGGGGGTGTAGGCGCTACTGGTGATGAAACACTTGCTGCCGTTAAGATAAACCTTACCATTTTTACGGGTATAGGTAGTTTTTAAACTGCCAACATCCGATCCCGCTCCCGGTTCGGTGATCGCCGAGTTCCACATCTGCTTGCCGGTCCCCTGGAACGCCATGATTTTATCAATTTGCTCCTGGGTCCCTTCACGCAGGAAAGTGTTAAAACCTCCTGGCAATTGGTACAACACGTAAGTGGGCGCGCCCAGACGCCCCAGTTCCATCCATACGGCGGCAACGGTGACGAAACCGGCTTCCAGCCCGCCGTGTTCTTCCGGGATCAACAGGCTGTCGATGCCCATATCCGCCAGCGCTTTCACAAAACGTTCCGGGTAGACGCTGTCGCGATCACACTCGGCAAAGTAGGCTTCCCAGTTCTCACTGGCCATCAGTTCACGAATACCGGCGACAAACAGTTCCTGCTCGTCATTCAAATTAAAATCCATCTTCCAGCCTCATTTGTAAGGAGTTTATTGAGTTTATTTATCTTTCCAGTGCACTTTGGCGTCTTTGATAAAGGAGAGCGTTACCATTATGTTGACGAAGAACAGCGGGCATCCTCCGGCGATAATCGCGGTTTGAATGGGTTTTAACCCGCCGAGCGCTAACAGGACGATGCCGATAACGCCAACCAGCACCGACCAGCCGATACGTACCAGCAGCGGCGGCTCTTCACCGTCGCGCACTTCGCGGCAGGTAGACATGGCCAGCGTGTAGGAGCAGGCGTTAATCAGCGTGACGGTGGCGATAAAGCAGAGGATGAAGAATCCCCACATCGTAGCCGTGCTGAATGGCAGTGCGGCCCAGGTTTCGATGATGGCGCGCGCCACGCCGTGCTGTTCGATCAGTTGTGGAATATTGAGGATATTTTTATCCATCAGCAGCAGGGTGTTGCTGCCAAGAACGGTCCACAGAATCCAGGTGGAGGCGGTCAGGCCGAGCACCATCCCAAAGCACAGTTCACGCACGGTACGGCCGCGGGAAATACGCGCGAGGAAGATACTCATCTGGATGGCGTAAATGACCCACCATGCCCAGTAGAAAACGGTCCAGCCCTGCGGGAAGCCGCCTTTGCCGATTGCATCGGTGTAGAACAACATGCGTGGCAGATACATCAACAGCATACCGACGGAATCGGTGAAGTAGTTCATGATGAAACTGGCGCCGCTGACGATAAACACCCAGCCGAGCATCAGGAAGCTGAGATAGCTACGCACGTCACTGGCGATTTTCACCCCTTTTTGCAGGCCGCAGGCCACGCAAATGGCGTTCAGAACGATCCAGCAGGTAATGATGATGGCGTCCAGTTCCAGCGTATGAGGGATGCCGAACAGATACTGCATACACTCTGTCACCAGCGGCGTCGCCAGGCCGAGGCTGGTGCCCATCGCGAAGATCAGCGCCACCAGATAGAAGTTATCGACAATAGTACCGAATAACCCTTTCGCGTGTTTCTCGCCCACTAAAGGTACCAGCGTCGAGCTGGGACGAATCACGTCCATTTTGCGAACAAAAAAGAAGTAGGCGAACGCGACGGAGAGGAAGCTGTAAGTCGCCCACGGTAACGGCCCCCAGTGAAACAGGCTGTAGGCGAGGCCGATCTCTTTGGCGCCGTTGGAGCCAGGTGCCAGAGCAAAGGGCGGCGTCGAGATGTAATAATAAATTTCGATTGAGCCCCAGAACAGCACGGCGGCGGAAGTGCAGGAGGCGAACATCATGAAAATCCAGCTGGCGGTGCTGAATTCTGGCGGTTCATCACCTAATCTTTTTTTAGCGTAAGGGCCGAAGACCAGCCAGAACCAGCCAAAAAGCATCACCACCATGTACCATTCAAATGCCCAACCCCAGATATTTGTGACATAACTGAAGACGGCATTAATAACAATATTCGCAGCGTCGAGATCTCTGACGGTTAGCCAACAAAGTATCCCTACAATTATTAACGGCGGGAAAAAAACCTTAGGTTCAATCCCGGACTTTCTCTTTTCATTTTTCATGAGTCAATTCCAGTGTCAAAACGAAATTTATGTTACGTTCCCGTTTGTTATATTTTGTTTATTTTTCTTAGTAATAATCTGATGACAGTTAGACCTCAGAGTCGCTTTGGCGAGTAACTCATAATGGGTATTCATTTTGCGGTAATCCGTTATGTTGATCACACTTTTTTGTCTGGTGTTTTTGACCCTGATTTTCAAATAAAATCAATTTAAAACAATTAGATGTGATGTATTTTGGTCGAATTGCGCGCATCTCTCATTCAATATTGGTGATCCATCAAGCAATATTGAAAATTTTTATGTTCTACGGGTGCTGTTCAATATTAGTGAGGTGCTTAACAATATTGAAAGTTGTAAATATCAGCGTGTGACATTTTCAATATTGGTGATTAAAGTTTTATTTCCGAATTAAAGAGCGTGATATCTGTATTTAACACCGCCGATATGGATGACGTTTCCTTCATGATTTCTGGAGATGCAATGAAGATAATTACTTGTTACAAGTGCGTGCCTGATGAGCAGGATATTGCGATCAATAATGCCGATGGTTCATTAGATATCAGCAAAGCGGATGCCAAAATCAGTCAGTACGATCTGAATGCGATTGAAGCTGCCTGCCAGTTAAAGCAGCAGACAAGCGATGCCCAGGTGATTGCCATGAGCGTAGGCGGCAAGGCGCTGACCAACGCCAAAGGGCGTAAAGATGTGCTTTCCCGTGGGCCAGATGAACTGGTCGTGGTGATAGACGACCAGTTTGAACAGGCTTTGCCGCAACGCACCGCCGCAGCGCTTGCCGCCGCCGCGCAAAAATCGGGCTTTGATCTGATCGTTTGCGGCGACGGTTCCTCCGACCTTTATGCCCAGCAGGTCAGCCTGCTGGTGGGTGAAACGCTGAACATTCCGGCCATCAACGGCGTGAGCAAAATCCTCTCCCTGACGGAAAGTGCGCTTACCGTTGAGCGTGAACTGGAAGATGAAATTGAAACCCTGAGTATTCCCCTGCCTGCGGTGGTGGCGGTCTCCACAGACATTAACGCTCCGCAGATCCCGTCGATGAAAGCGATTCTGGGCGCGGCAAAAAAACCGGTGCAGGTCTGGTCTGCGGCGGATATTGGTTTCAGTGCGCCAGACGCGTACTCCGTCCAGAAGGTCGCCGCACCGAAACAACGCGAGCGTCAGCGCATCGTTATTGAAGGCGATGGTGAAGAACAGATCGCCGCGTTCGCCGAACATCTGCGCAAAATCATTTAATTACCGGGGGATATTATGAACACGTTTTCTCATGTCTGGGTATTCAGCGATACCCCTTCTCGTCTGCCGGAACTGATGAGCGGCGCACTGGCTTCAGGCGAGCAGATTCATGCGTTTGTGCAGCACGACGCCGAGGGCGAGACGGCACGCCAGCTGGGGGCGAATCACATCTGGCATTTACGCGGTAAACCGGACGACTGCATGGTGGAAGATTACGCCGGGGTGATGGCGCAGACGATTCGCCAGCAGGGGGATTCGGGTCTGGTGCTGCTGCCTAATACCCGCCGTGGCAAACTGCTGGCGGCAAAGCTGGGATTTCGTCTCGCGGCGGCCGTCTCTAACGACGCCAGTGCGGTAACGCAGCAGGAGGGCCATGCGACCGTCCGGCATATGGTCTACGGCGGGCTGGCGATTGGCGAAGAGACCATCACATCACCGTATGCGGTGATCACCGTCGGCAGCGGCACGTTCGAGGCGCAACAGGCGGACGCGTCCCGCCACGGCGAGTCGCATGACGTGCAGTGGCAGTCGCCAGATGTCGTCGTAACGCGCACCGCAACGCAGGCGCGCCAGAGCAACACGGTCGATCTTGATAAAGCGCGACTGGTGGTTAGCGTCGGGCGCGGCATCGGCAGCAAAGAGAATATCTCACTGGCCCAGGCGCTGTGTCAGGCCATTGGCGCGGAACTGGCGTGTTCTCGTCCGGTGGCGGAAAACGAAAAATGGATGGAGCACGAGCGTTATGTCGGCATCTCCAACCTGATGCTTAAACCAGAGCTTTACCTCGCGGTGGGCATTTCCGGGCAGATCCAGCACATGGTGGGCGCGAACGGTTCACAAACCATCTGCGCCATCAACAAAGATAAAAATGCGCCGATATTTCAATACGCTGATTACGGCATTGTCGGCGATGTGATGAAGATTCTACCTGCGCTTACGAGCGCTTTAGCACGCTGATCCACTTGGGCAGGGCTTGTGGGTATCGGCCCTGCCGCTGACAGGTAAATCTGGAGTTCTTATGTCCGAAGATATCTTTGATGCCATCATCGTGGGGGCCGGGCTGGCGGGTTCCGTCGCGGCGCTGGTGCTCGCCCGCGAAGGGGCGCAGGTGCTGGTTATTGAGCGCGGCAATTCCGCTGGCGCGAAGAATGTCACCGGCGGGCGCATTTATGCGCACAGTCTGGAGCGCATTATCCCCGGTTTTGCTGAACATGCCCCGGTTGAACGCGTGATCACCCATGAAAAACTCGCTTTTATGACCGAAAAAGGGGCGATGGCGGTGGATTACGTCAATGGCGAGGATGCCGCGCCTTCGCAGGTCTCTTATTCCGTATTGCGCAGTAAATTTGACGCCTGGCTGATGGAACAGGCTGAAGAGGCGGGCGCGCAGCTGATAACCGGCATCCGCGTGGATAATCTTGTTCAGCGCGACGGCAAAGTGGTGGGCGTTGAGGCGGATGGCGACGTTATTGAAGCGAAAACGGTCATTCTCGCTGATGGCGTGAACTCGCTGTTGGCGGAAAAACTGGGAATGGCGAAACGTGTAGATGCCGCCCATGTCGCGGTAGGCGTAAAAGAGTTAATTGAGTTGCCTGAATCGGTCATTGTGGATCGCTTCGGATTACAGGGAAATGAAGGCGCGGCCTGTCTGTTTGCCGGTTCTCCGACCGACGGTCTGATGGGCGGCGGCTTCCTCTATACCAATAAAACGACCCTCTCTTTGGGGCTGGTTTGCGGTCTGCATCATCTGAAAGAGGCGAAAAAGTCGGTTCCACAAATGCTGGAAGATTTTAAACAGCATCCGGCGGTGGCGCCGCTGATTGCGGGCGGAAAACTGCTGGAGTACGCCGCGCACGTCGTCCCGGAAGCGGGAATGAATATGCAGCCGGAGCTGGTGGGCGACGGCGTGCTGATTGCCGGTGACGCCGCCGGTATGTGTATGAACCTCGGTTTTACGATTCGCGGTATGGACCTGGCCGTCGCGGCAGGGGAAGCGGCGGCGAAGACCGTACTTTCGGCCATGCAGAGCAACGATTTCAGCCGACAGGGGCTGGCGGAATATAGACAGCATCTCGACAACGGGCCGATGCGGGATATGCGTATGTACCAGCGCTTACCGGCGTTTCTGGACAACCCGCGTATGTTCACGCGCTACCCTGAAATGGCGGTGGGCATTGCCCGCGATCTGTTTACCGTCGATGGCAGCGCTCCCGTCCCTGTGCGTAAAAAAATCCTGCGCCACGCGAAGAAAGTGGGCTTCATCAACCTGATGAAGGATGGCATCAAAGGAGTGACCGTATTATGACTTCTCCCGTCAATGTGGACGTCAAACTGGGCGTCAATAAATTCAATGTGGATGAAGACAATCCGCACATCATCCTGAAAACCGAACCGGATAAGCAGGCGCTGGAGGTGCTGATCAAGGCGTGTCCGGCCGGGTTGTATAAAAAGCAGGACGACGGCAGCGTGCGTTTTGATTACGCCGGGTGCCTGGAGTGCGGCACCTGTCGAATTCTCGGGTTGGGGACGGCGCTGGAGAAATGGGAATACCCGCGCGGCACCTTTGGCGTGGAATTTCGCTACGGCTGAGGTTGATGCCGGATGGCGTCGCTGACGCGTCTTATCCGGCCTACAAAATACGTGATTCGTAGGCCTGATAAGCGTCGTGCCATCAGGCATCAAGTGAAAACAAAACAGGACGCGGCTATGCAGCAGCCCAGGAACTTTGACGACATTAAATTCTCCTCTATTCACCGCAGAATTATGCTGTGGGGAAGCGGCGGGCCGTTCCTGGACGGTTACGTACTGGTCATGATTGGCGTGGCGCTGGAGCAGCTCACGCCTGCGCTGAAGCTGGATGCGCAGTGGCTGGGGTTACTGGGGGCAGGCACGCTGGCCGGGCTGTTTGTCGGTACGTCGCTGTTCGGCTATATCTCAGACAAAGTGGGGCGACGTAAAATGTTCCTCATCGATATCATCGCCATTGGGGTGATATCGGTAGCGACGATGTTTGTCTCATCGCCGATGGAGTTGCTCGTCATGCGCGTGCTGATTGGGGTGGTGATTGGCGCGGATTATCCTATCGCCACCTCGATGATTACCGAGTTTTCCAACACCCGCCAGCGCGCCTTCTCGATCAGTTTTATTGCTGCGATGTGGTATGTCGGCGCCACCTGCGCCGATCTGGTCGGCTACTGGTTGTACGATGTGGCGGGCGGATGGCGCTGGATGCTGGGGAGCGCGGCAATTCCCTGCATTATGATCCTGATCGGGCGCTTCGATCTTCCCGAATCACCGCGCTGGCTGTTGCGTAAGGGGCGGGTGAAAGAGTGCGAGGAGATGATGATTAAACTGTTTGGCGAGCCGGTGGCGTTCGATGAAGAACCGCCCCAGGAGACGCGCTTCTTACAGCTGTTTAATCGCCGTCACTTCCCGTTTGTTTTGTTTGTCGCCGCCATCTGGACCTGCCAGGTCATCCCGATGTTCGCCATCTATACCTTTGGCCCGCAGATTGTCGGCCTGCTGGGGCTGGGCGTCGGGAAAAGCGCGGCGCTGGGCAATGTGGTGATCAGTTTGTTCTTTATGCTGGGCTGTATTCCGCCGATGTACTGGCTGAACAGCATAGGGCGACGGCCATTGCTGATCGGCAGCTTTGTCATGATGACGCTGGCGCTGGCTGTGCTGGGGCTGATTCCAGAAATGGGGATCTGGCTGGTGGTTGCGGCCTTTGCGGTGTACGCCTTTTTCTCCGGCGGCCCGGGGAACCTTCAGTGGCTCTACCCGAATGAGCTGTTCCCGACGGATATTCGCGCGTCTGCCGTGGGCGTCATTATGTCCCTGAGTCGAATTGGCACCATCCTTTCAACGTGGGCGCTGCCGATCTTCATCACCAGATATGGGATCAGCTACGTCATGCTGATGGGGCGGGAATTTCACTTATCGGTCTGCTTATTTCCATCGCCTTTGCGCCGGAGACGCGTGGACTGACGCTTGCCCAGACGAGCAGTATGACGATTCGCAACAAGCCCCTGTGCTAGGGATATCTTCAGAGTGTTCTGTATTTTCTTTTAAGGTCAGTCAGTTAGTCTATAGTTAATGGGTATGCCACTGAAAATGACTGAAAAGCAGGGAGAACACCATGCAAAAACAACTTCTTATTGCGTCTCTTTTTGCCGCTGCGACGGTATTTACCGTAGCGGGCTGTTCATCAAACCAGGCTATAAAAACCACCGACGGCAAAACGATCGTCACCGATGGTAAACCACAGGTCGATGATGATACCGGACTGGTGTCCTACAAAAACGCAGAAACCGGTAAAACGGAACAGATCAACCGCGATCAGGTGAAGAACATGAGCGAACTGGATAATTAATTCAGTTTTATCCATTTAGCTGCTCAATAATATTCACTATTAGCCTGTTAAATTACTGACTACACTCTGTGATAAAACAGAGATGTAAAATAACAGGCTACTTCATGATCCTCATTATTTATGCCCATCCGTATCCGCAGCACTCGCATGCGAATAAACGGATGCTGGAACAGGCAAGGACGCTGGATGGCGTCGAAATTCGTTCGCTCTATCAACTTTACCCTGACTTCAATATTGATGTTGCCGCCGAACAGCAGGCGCTGGCGCGCGCGCGTCTTATCATCTGGCAGCATCCAATGCAGTGGTACAGCGTTCCCCCTTTACTCAAACTCTGGATGGACAAAGTCCTCGCGCATGGCTGGGCCTACGGGCATGGCGGCACGGCGCTCCGGGGCAAAGATCTGATGTGGGCCGTGACGACCGGCGGAGGCGAAAGCCACTTCGCTATTGGTGCCTATCCGGGCTTTGACGTGCTCTCGCAGCCGTTACAGGCTACCGCGCTCTATTGTGGGCTCAACTGGCTGCCGCCTTTTGCGATGCACTGTACGTTTGTCTGTGATGACGAAACGCTCCAGGCGCAGGCGCGCCACTATAAGCAACGTTTGCTGGCGTGGCAGGAGGCAAATCATGGATAGCCATACGCTGATACAGGCGCTGATTTACCTGGGGTCGGCCGCGCTGATTGTGCCGATTGCCGTCCGGCTGGGCTTAGGGTCGGTGCTGGGCTACCTCATTGCCGGGTGTATTATCGGCCCGTGGGGGCTGCGTCTGGTGACGGACGCTGAAGCTATTCTTCATTTCGCCGAAATTGGCGTGGTGCTGATGCTGTTTGTGATTGGGCTGGAGCTGGACCCGCAGCGTTTGTGGAAATTGCGTGCGTCGGTTTTTGGCGGCGGCGCGTTGCAGATGGTGGTATGCGGTGGGTTGATTGGCCTGTTCTGTATGTTCCTCGGTCTGCGCTGGCAGGTGGCGGAGCTGATCGGCATGACGCTGGCGCTCTCTTCCACGGCGATTGCGATGCAGGCGATGGATGAGCGTAACCTGACCGTCTCGCAAATGGGCCGTAGCACATTCGCCGTGCTGCTGTTTCAGGATATTGCCGCTATTCCACTGGTGGCGATGATCCCCTTGCTGGCCGCCAGCAGCGCCTCAACGACGCTGGGCGTCTTTGCGCTGTCTGCGTTAAAAGTGGCAGGGGCGCTGGCGCTGGTGGTGCTGTTAGGGCGCTATGTCACGCGCCCGGCGTTGCGTTTCGTCGCGCGTTCCGGTTTGCGTGAAGTGTTCAGCGCCGTGGCCCTGTTTCTGGTCTTTGGCTTCGGCTTGCTGCTGGAAGAAGTGGGGCTGTCGATGGCGATGGGGGCGTTTCTGGCGGGCGTGTTGCTGGCAAGCTCGGAATACCGGCATGCGCTGGAAAGCGACATAGAACCGTTTAAAGGGCTGCTGCTGGGGCTGTTCTTTATCGGCGTCGGTATGTCTATCGACTTTGGCACGCTGATCGATAATCCGTTACGCATTCTTATCCTGCTGGTCGGTTTCCTGGTAATTAAAACGGTAATGCTGTGGCTGGTCGCCAGGCCGCTACGGGTGCCGAATAAGCAACGTCTCTGGTTTGCCGTATTATTAGGACAGGGGAGTGAGTTTGCCTTTGTGGTATTCGGCGCGGCGCAAATGGCTAATGTACTCGACCCGGAATGGGCGAAGGCCTTGACGCTCACCGTTGCGCTCTCAATGGCGGCGACGCCCATTTTTCTGGTGCTCCTGAGCCGTCTGGAAAAATCCGCAATCGGCGAAGCGCGTGAAGCGGATGAGATCGATGCGGAGCAACCGCGCGTGATCATCGCCGGATTTGGCCGTTTTGGGCAGATTACGGGGCGTTTGCTGCTGTCGAGCGGAGTAAAGATGGTGGTTCTCGACCATGACCCGGATCATATTGAAACGCTGCGCAAATTTGGCATGAAGGTCTTTTACGGGGACGCGACGCGCATGGATCTGCTGGAGTCCGCCGGTGCGGCGAAAGCGGAAGTGCTGATCAACGCGATTGACGATCCGCAAACCAGTTTACAACTGACAGAAATGGTAAAAGCCCATTTTCCCGACCTGCAAATTATTGCCCGCGCTCGCGATGTCGATCACTACATTCGTTTGCGACAGGCCGGTGTTGAGATGCCGGAGCGTGAAACGTTTGAAGGCGCGTTAAAAACAGGGCGTCAGGCGCTGGAAAAATTAGGGCTGGGACGCTACGAGGCGCGCGAGCGTGCCGATCTGTTCCGTCGTTTTAATACGCAGATGGTGGAAGAGATGGCGAAAGGGGAAAACGATCCAACGTCCCGCGCGGCTGTCTATAAACGCACCAGCGCTATGTTGAGCGAGATTATTACTGAAGACCGTGAACATTTATCGTTAATTCAACGCCACGGCTGGCAAGGCACGGATGAAGGTAAACATACGGGTGATGCAGCTGATGAGCCGGAAGTGAACCGTCAACGTAGGCCAGGTAAAGGCGTTTACGCCGCCATCCGGCAATTTGCCCGGTGGTGCTGCGCTTACCGGGCCTACAAACCATCGTAGGCCGGATGGCGCGTCTGATTGCCTGATGGCGGCCTGCGAGCTGACACCGCTTTAAATAAGTCGGGTTGCCAGCAGAACGGAAAATTTTCGTGCTATTCCTCTTTTCGTTAGTCGACGAAAGATTGCCTTTCCGTATAGTGGCGACAATTTTTTGTATCCAGGAAATATTCAATGATCAGTCCTGATTGCGGCGTTAGCGGTAGATCGCGTTATCGGGCATGGAAAACGCCATGCCGTGGAACCTGCCTGCCGATCTCGCCTGGTTTAAACGTAACACCTTAAACAAGCCTGTGGTTATGGGGCGCCATACCTGGGAATCCATCGGGCGACCGCTGCCGGGGCGTAAAAACATCGTCATCAGCAGCCAGCCTGGCACTGACGATCGCGTGCAGTGGGTGAAATCGGTCGATGAAGCGATTGCCGCCTGCGGCGATGCGCCAGAGATTATGGTGATTGGCGGCGGACGCGTGTACGAACAGTTCTTGCCGAAAGCGCAGAAACTGTATCTGACGCATATTGATGCCGAAGTGGAAGGGGACACTCATTTCCCGGACTACGAACCGGATGACTGGGAATCGGTCTTCAGCGAGTTCCACGACGCCGATGAGCAGAACTCTCATAGCTACTGCTTCGAGATTCTGGAGCGTCGTTAATCCGGCATGTTGTAATGCGGATTTGTAGGCCTGATAAGCGAAGCGCCATCAGGCAATAATGTGGCGTGAATGCCGGATAGCGGCGTAAACGCCTTATCCGGCCTACAAAATAACGCTCAGGCGTTTACCGCCTCGCCTTTGCCTGAATCAAGATGACGATTCGACGGCTGCACGAAGTAGCGCTTATCTTCCCAACGCAGGCAGGTTAAATCCCCGCCCCAGCAGCAGCCGGTATCCAGACCATAAATGCCTTCCGGCGTCCCTTTACCTTCCAGCGACGCCCAGTGACCAAAGACAATGCTGTATGCTTCGCTAAACCGGTCCCGGAATGGCGAACCAGGGTTTCAGCGGCGCAGGGGCGTTTTCCGGCGACTCTTTGCTGTACATATCCAGTTGGCCGTTCGGGAAACAGTAACGCATACGGTGAAGGCATTCGTGATAAAACGCAGCCGCGCCAGACCCCGTTAGCTCCGGCGTCCAGTTGTTCGGCATATCGCCGTACATCGCGTCGAGGAAGAAGGGATAGGAGTCGCTCGACAGTACGGCTTCAACATCGCGCGCGCCAGTCTTTCGCTGTCTGTAAATCCCACTGCGGCGTAATGCCCGCATGCGCCATCACCAGCTTCTTCTCTTCGTCTACCTGCAACAGCGGCTGACGGCGCAGCCAGTTGAGCAGTTCGTCGGCGTCTGGCGCTTCCAGCAGCGGAGTCAGCCTGTCTTTCGGCTTATTGCGGCTAATGCCCGCAAAGACGGCCAACAGATGTAAATCGTGATTGCCAAGCACCAGACGCACGCAGTCGCCCAGTGATTTCACGTAGCGGAGCACTTCCAGAGAACCAGGGCCGCGAGCGACCAGATCGCCGGTAAGCCACAGGGTATCTGAACCGGGGGTAAATTCCACCTGGTGTAACAATGCGATCAGTTCGTCGTAGCAACCGTGAACGTCGCCAATGAGGTATGTTGCCATTGCTTTAGTTTTAATGAATAAGTGTTGGAACGGCGAGTCGGAACACGGGAATATCGATAGTAAAGGCGACGCCTTTTTCATCGATCATTTCGTAGTGACCCTGCATGGTGCCCAGCGGCGTTTCAATAACGGCGCCGCTGGTGTACTGGTACTCTTCTCCGGGCGCGATGTGCGGTTGCACGCCAACCACACCTTCGCCCTGTACTTCGGTTTCGCGGCCATGACCATTGGTTATCAGCCAATAACGCCCCCAACAACTGCACTGGCGCTCGCCCCAAATTGCGGATGGTTACCGTGTATGCGAATACGTAACGTTCATCATCAGGTGAAGATTGCGCTTCAATGTAGACGCTCTGAACCTGAATACACACTCGGGGCGAATTGATCATGCTTAACTCTCCTTCGAAGGCGCGTTTTCTGACAGATAGTTCGCCATCTGGCAATATTGCGCGACAGAGATATTTTCCGCTCGCAATGCCGGGTCAATGCCCAGTTCCGTCAGCACCTCGACGCTGAACAGATTGCCGAGGCTGTTGCGAATCGTTTTACGACGCTGGTTAAACGCCTCGGTGGTGATGCGGCTCAACACGCGTATGTCTTTCACCGGATACGGCATCGTCGCGTGAGGCACCAGACGCACAACGGCGGAATCGACTTTAGGCGGCGGCGTGAAGGCGGGATGGTGGCACTTCCAGCACCGGGATCACCTGGCAATAATATTGCGCCATGACGCTTAATCGACCATACGCCTTACTGTTCGGCCCTGCAACCAGACGATTGACCACTTCTTTTTGCAACATAAAGTGCATGTCGGCAATGGCATCAGTATAGCTAAAGAGGTGGAACATCAACGGGGTGGAGATGTTGTAGGGCAAGTTGCCGAATACGCGCAGCGGCTGACCTATCTTCTCAGACAGCTCGCCAAAGTTCATGGTCATGGCATCTTGCTGATAAATCGTCAGTTTCGGCCCCAAAAACGGGTGCGTTTGCAGGCGCGCGGCCAGATCGCGGTCAAGTTCGATCACCGTGAGCTGGTCCAGACGTTCGCCGACAGGCTCCGTCAGCGCCGCCAGACCGGGGCCGATTTCGACCATTGCCTGACCCTTTTGCGGGTTAATGGCGGAGACAATACTGTCGATCACAAACTGATCGTTGAGAAAGTTTTGCCCGAAACGTTTACGGGCTAAGTGGCCCTGATGGACTCGATTATTCATTGGGTATTAACAATCATTTTGATGGCGAGATTAAGCGCCGTAATAAAACTGCCGACATCCGCTTGCCCCCGACCCGCCAGTTCAAGCGCGGTGCCGTGGTCTACGGATGTTCGAATAAAAGGCAGGCCCAGCGTGATATTCACACCGCGACCAAATCCCTGGTATTTTAGCACGGGGAGACCCTGATCGTGGTACATCGCCAGCACGGCATCGGCATGATCGAGATATTTAGGCTGGAAAAGCGTGTCGGCGGGCAAAGGGCCGCTTAAGCGCATCCCCTGAGCGCGCAGATCATCCAGTACCGGAACGATCGTGTCGATCTCTTCGGTTCCCATATGGCCGCCTTCACCCGCATGCGGATTTAGCCCGCACACCAGAATATGCGGATCGGCAAGGCCGAATTTCGTGCGTAAATCATGATGCAGAATGCCGATCACCTCATGCAGCAAAGCGGGTGTAATGGCGTCGGCAACCGCTCTTAACGGCAGGTGTGTTGTCGCCAGCGCGACCCGCAGCTCCTCGGTGGCCAGCATCATCACCACTTTCTTCGCCTGCGAACGCGCTTCAAAAAACTCCGTGTGTCCGGTAAACGGTACGCCTGCGTCATTGATGACGCCTTTGTGAACCGGCCCGGTGATCAGCGCCGCAAATTCCCCTTGCAGACAACCGTCGCAGGCGCGCGCCAGCGTATCCACCACATACTGCCCATTCTCAACGCTGAGTTGACCTGGGGTGACAGGAGCGCGAAGCGCTGTCGGCAACAGGGTCAGCGTGCCGGCGGATTGCGGTTTTGCAGGGTGATTTGGCGAGTAGGGAAGAAGCGAGAGGGGCAAACCGAGCAACGCGGCCCGGTCGGTTAACAGACGGGCATCTGCACAGACGACGAGCTCGACCGGCCACTCACGCTGTGCGAGCTGAACGACTAAGTCAGGACCAATCCCGGCGGGTTCGCCGGGAGTGATAACAACGCGTTGAACAGTAGCCATTAATTGCTCAGGATTTTGACGTAAGCGCTGGCGCGTTGCTCCTGCATCCAGGTCGCCGCTTCCTCCGAGAACTTACGGTTCATCAGCATACGGTAAGCTCTGTCTTTCTGCGCCGCGTCGGTTTTATCAACGTTACGCGTATCCAGCAGTTCGATCAGGTGCCAGCCAAAGGAGGAGTGCACCGGGGCGCTCATCTGGCCTTTGTTGAGGCGGGTCAGCGCGTCGCGGAAGGCAGGATCGAAAATATCCGCCGCTGCCCAGCCCAGATCGCCGCCCTGGTTGGCAGAACCAGGGTCCTGTGAAAACTCTTTCGCTGCGGCAGCAAAGGTCGTTTTGCCGCTCTTAATGTCTGCTGCGATCTCTTCCAGTTTCAGGCGCGCCTGTTGATCGGTCATGATCGGCGAGGGTTTCAGCAGAATATGGCGGGCATGAACTTCAGTGACGGAGATGCTCTGGCTCTGGCCGCGCAGATCGTTCACTTTCAGAATGTGGAAGCCAACGCCGGAACGAATCGGGCCAACGATGTCGCCTTTTTTTCGCCGTGCTCAGCGCCTGCGCGAAAATGCCCGGCAGCTCCTGAATACGTCCCCAGCCCATCTGGCCGCCTTTCAGCGCCTGCTGGTCGGCGGAGTAGGTGATCGCCAGTTTGCCGAAATCACTGCCGTTACGCGCTTCATCAACAATCGAGCGCGCCTGGGCTTCCGCTTCGCTTACCTGATCCGATGTCGGGTTTTCCGGCAGCGGGATCAGAATGTGGCTCAGGTTCAGCTCTGTGCTGGCATCGTTCTGGTTACCGACCTGTTGGGCCAGCGCATCCACTTCCTGCGGCAGGATGGTGACGCGACGACGCACTTCGTTGTTACGCACTTCGGAGATGATCATCTCTTTGCGGATCTGGCTACGGTAGGTTGAGTAGCTCAGACCATCGTAAGCCAGACGGCTGCGCATCTGGTCCAGCGTCATGTTGTTCTGTTTAGCGATATTGGCGATAGCCTGATCCAGCTGTTCATCAGAGATTTTCACCCCCATCTTCTGACCCATCTGGAGAACGATTTGATCCATGATCAAACGTTCCAGGATCTGATGACGTAGCGTGGCATCATCAGGAAGCTGCTGACCAGCCTGACCCGCATTAAGTTTTACTGATTGCATTAAGCCATCAACGTCGCTTTCCAGCACGACGCCGTTATTGACGACGGCTGCGACTTTATCGACCACCTGCGGGGCAGCGAAACTGGTATTCGCGATCATGGCGATACCGAGAAGCAGCGTTTTCCAGTTCTTCATACTTTTTCCATTTCAATTAACCGCAATGCGGATTACGTGGTAAATCAATCAAATCACAGAGAGCTTTGATACGGCAAAATGTTCGAACGCAACATCTCTTTGGTGCCGAGACCGTAGTTGGAGCTCAGACCACGCAATTCAATGTTAAAGCCGATCACGTTGTCATAAACAGCGTGTTCTTTATCGTTATCCCAACCGTTCAGCTTACGCTCATAACCGAAGCGAATCGCATAGCAGCAGGAGTTGTACTGCACGCCGAGCATCTGGTCGGCAGGCTTATTCACATTGGTATCAAAGTAGTAAGCGCCTACGATAGACCAACGATCGGCAATCGGCCAACTGGCAACGCCCCCGACCTGGGAAATCCCGTTTTTATACTGCTCCGCAGTGGAATAAGACGGCAGCGTAGCCTGAATATATTCCGCGCTGGCATAACGGTAGTTCAACTGTAAGAGACGATTTTCATCGCGACGGTATTCGATCGTACTGCTGCTGGTCGCGACGCTGTCCAGACGCGTGTCGTACTGAATGCCGCTACGCAGTCCCCAGCGGTCGGAGATACGCCAGTAGGTGTCGCCCGCCCAAACCAGTGAGCCCGTTTTGTCGTCATTCTCCCAGGTTATGTTGTCATCGCCGGTGCGAGACTCCGTGAAATAGTAGATTTGACCCACGGAAACATTAAAACGTTCAATTGCGGCATCATCATAAATACGCGATGTGACGCCGGTCGTGACCTGGTTTGCGGAGGCGATACGGTCCAGACCGCCATATGTGCGGTCGCGGAACAGGCCGCTGTAGTCGGACTGCAATAATGAGGAGTCGTAGTTATTGATGCTGCTCTGGTTACGATAGGGAACGTACAGATACTGCGCGCGCGGCTCTAGCGTCTGGGTGTAACCAGGTGCCAACGTCGTCATATCGCGTTCAAACACCATCCTGCCATCGACTTTGAACTGCGGCATTACGCGGTTAACCGACTCATCGAGTTTATTGACGTTTCGCGAATTGTTGTTGTACGAGTCCAGATTGGTTTGCTGGTAGTGCGTCGCCAGCAGCTTCGCTTCAGTATTGATGCTGCCCCACTGATTCGATAACGGCAGATTGATGGTTGGCTCCAGGTGAACGCGAGTCGCTTCCGGCATGTTGTCTCGGGTGTTCACAAACTTCACGGCCTGGCCGTAAATACGCGTATCGAATGGACCAACGTCATTCTGGTAGAAGTTAACGTCTAACTGCGGCTCAGCGGAGTAACTGCTGGTATTCTGATCGCTGAATACCTGGAACTGTTTGGTCGACACCGTGGCATCAAAGTTCTGCACGGCATAGCCGACGCTGAATTTCTGCGTGGCGTAACCGTCGGTACTGGAACCGTATTTATTGTCAAAGTCATTGAAGTAGCTGGAGTCGCTGACCTTGGTATAGTCGACATTAAAGCGCCATACCTGATCCATCACGCCGCCATGACGCCAGTAGAACAACCAGCGACGGGAGTTGCTGTCGTTCGGATGCTCATCGTCGTAAACGCGATCGGAATTCAGATAGTCGAACTCCATTAAACCCGCGCCCGCCTGGCTGAGGTAGCGGAACTCATTCTCCCACATGACACCGCCACGACGGTGCATATAATGCGGCGTAATGGTGGCGTCCATATTGGGCGCGATGTTCCAGTAATACGGCAGGTAGAACTCAAAATAGTTCTTGGTGGTGTACTTCGCGTTTGGGATCAGGAAACCGGAGCGGCGTTTGTCACCGACCGGCAGCTGTAAATAAGGGCTGTAAAAGACGGGAACCGGACCCAGTTTAAAACGGGCGTTCCAGATTTCCGCTACCTGCTCTTCACGATCGTGAATCACTTCGCTGCCCACAACGCTCCAGGTATCGGAGCCTGGCAGACAGGAGGTAAAGCTGCCATTTTCCAGAATGGTATAGCGGTTTTCGCCACGCTGCTTCATCAGGTCCGCTTTCCCGCGCCCCTGACGGCCGACCATCTGGTAGTCGCCTTCCCACACGTTTGTGTCTTTGGTGTTCAGGTTCGCCCAGCCTTTCGGCCCCTTCAGAATAACCTGATTGTCGTCATAATGGACGTTGCCGAGCGCATCGACGGTACGCACCGGTTCCGGCTGGCCTGGCGCCTCTTTTTGATGGAGTTGCACCTCGTCAGCTTGCAGACGGCTGTTACCCTGGTTGATATCGACATTACCGGTGAATACCGCGTCGTCCGGGTAGTTCCCTTTCGCGTGATCGGCGTTGATCGTCACGGGTAATTCGTTCGTCTCGCCTTTCACCAGAGGACGGTCGTAGCTTGGCACACCCAACATGCACTGCGAGGCAAGGTCGGCGGCCAGGCCCTGCTGACTATAAAGGGCGCTGGCGATCATGGTGGCCAGGAAAGTGGGAATACGTTTTTTCATACGTTGTATTTATTGTTCCATCATCAGTAGCGTTGCGCGTGACAAACGGTCAGAGACTAACGTACTCATCTTCACTACGCTAGTGTTAATCCTGTCCCTTTTCTACCCGTCGTCTTTCAGGTTGCGCTTTCGTGGACGTTATTCGCATGCCCCCGGCGACTTGCCTGGATAAGCGTCTGGCGGCTGTGCGGCGGTCTTGCTGCAACGTGAAATCCAATGGGTATGTGTCTGTGGTGTTAGGCACGGCATTGAATGACAGGTATGATAATGCAAATTATAGGCGATGTCCCACAATTGACCGCAGCCTTCATTCCAGGAAAAGCACTCTATATTGTGGGACATAGCCTCACTGTCAGCGTAAAGATTTGGGGAGTCTATGCAGTACTGGGGAAAGATTGTAGGTGTCGCAGTGGCGCTGATGATGGGAGGCGGCTTCTGGGGCGTGGTATTAGGTCTGCTGATAGGCCACATGTTCGACAAAGCCCGCAGCCGCAAAATGGCATGGTTCGCCAATCAGCGTGAACGGCAGGCACTGTTTTTCGCCACCACTTTTGAGGTCATGGGGCATTTAACCAAATCGAAAGGGCGCGTGACGGAAGCGGATATCCATATTGCCAGCCAGTTGATGGACCGGATGAACTTACACGGCGAATCACGTACCGCCGCCCAACACGCGTTTCGCGTGGGAAAATCGGATAATTACCCGTTACGTGAAAAAATGCGCCAGTTTCGCAGCGTCTGCTTTGGGCGGTTTGATCTGATACGGATGTTTCTGGAAATTCAGATTCAGGCGGCGTTTGCGGATGGAACGCTCCATCCGAACGAGCGGGAAGTGCTGTACGTTATCGCCGAGGAGCTGGGGATTTCCCGCGCTCAGTTCGATCAGTTCTTACGCATGATGCAGGGCGGGGCGCAGTTTGGCGGCGGTTATCAGCAACAGCAGTCCGGCGGCGGCTGGCAGCAGGCGCAGCGTGGCCCTACGCTGGAAGATGCCTGCAACGTGCTGGGGGTTAAGCCGACAGATGATGCGACAACCATTAAACGCGCGTACCGCAGACTGATGAGCGAGCACCACCCGGACAAACTGGTCGCAAAAGGGTTGCCGCCGGAGATGATGGAGATGGCGAAGCAAAAAGCGCAGGAAATTCAGAAAGCGTATGAAATGATTAAAGAGCAGAAAGGTTTTAAATAATGGTTTTGCCGGATGGCGACGTAAAGCGTCTTATCCGGCCTACGTTGAGAACGGTAGGCCGGGCAAGCGAAGCGCCCCCGGCACAAATGGGCACAGAATTTAAAAATCTACCGGGGCTTTAAAGGTCATACTGTTGCCATACGCGGGATGGGTGATGGTTAGCGTTTCGGCATGCAGCAACAGACGCGGTGCCATCGCCAGCGCTTCTGGCGACGCGTAGAAGCGATCGCCGAGAATGGGGTGCCCCAACGCCAGCATATGCACACGCAGCTGATGAGAACGCCCGGTAATCGGTTTAAGCACCACCCGTGCGGTGTTATCCGCAGCGAAGTCCACCACCTCATACCCGGTTTGCGCAGGCTTACCCGTCTCATAACACACTTTCTGTTTCGGTCTGTTCGGCCAGTCGCAGATCAGCGGTAAATCAACCAGCCCTTCGGCAGGGGCTGGATGCCCCCCACACGCGCGCAACGTACTGTTTTTTCGGTTCACGCTCGCGGAACTGGCGTTTCAGCTCCCGTTCCGCCGCTTTGGTCAGCGCCACTACAATCACGCCGCTGGTCGCCATATCCAGACGATGCACTGACTCCGCCTGCGGATAATCGCGTTGAATACGCGTCATCACGCTATCTTTGTGCTCCTCAAGGCGGCCCGGCACGGACAACAAGCCGCTGGGCTTGTTGACCACCATAATATGCTCATCCTGATACAGGATAATCAGCCAGGGCTCCTGCGGCGGATTGTAGTTTTCCATCCCCATTTTTTGCTCCGTTACTGATGCGTGACGACGATAAGACGCAAGGCATCCAGACGCCAGTTGGCCTGATCCAGGCTTTCCATTACCTGCTGACGGTTACTGTCGATCGCCGCAAGTTCATCATCACGGATGTTCGGGTTAACGGCGCGCAGCGCTTCCAGACGCGACAGTTCGGCAGACAGTTTTTCATCCGCTTCGCTACGCGCGGCGTCGATCAGCGCCCGGGCCGATTTCTCCGCCTGCGCTTCGCCCAGTTGCAGAATCGCGTGTACGTCCTGTTGCACCGCGTTGACCAGCTTGCTGCCGGTATGACGGTTAACGGCGCTCAACTGGCGGTTGAAGGTTTCAAACTCCACCTGCGCGGCCAGGTTATTGCCGTTTTTATCCAGCAGCATGCGCACCGGCGTCGGCGGCAGGAAACGGTTAAGCTGTAAATGTTTCGGCGCCTGCGCTTCAACGACATACACCAGTTCCACCAGCAGCGTTCCCACCGGCAACGCTTTGTTTTTCAACAGCGAAATCGTGCTGCTGCCGGTATCGCCAGACAGAATCAGATCCAGTCCGTTTGCGAATCAGCGGATGTTCCCAGGTAACAAACTGGGCATCTTCACGCGACAGCGCCACATCACGCTCGAACGTAATGGTGGCAGCCATCTTCCGGCAGGCCAGGGAAGTCCGGCACCAGCATATGATCGGAAGGCGTCAGTACAATCAGGTTCTCACCACGGTCATCCTGGTTAATCCCGACGATATCAAACAGGTTCATGGCGAAGGCGATCAGGCTGGTGTCGTCATCCTGTTCTTCAATGCTCTCTGCCAGCGCCTGCGCTTTCTCGCCGCCGTTAGAGTGGATCTCCAGCAGACGGTCGCGCCCTTGCTCCAGCTGCGCCTTCAGCGCTTCGTGCTGCTCGCGGCAGGTTTTGATCAGCGCGTCAAAACCGTCGGTGTTTTCAGGCGTCGCCAGGTAAGCGATCAGATCGTGATACACCGTATCGTAGATGGCGCGACCGGTCGGGCAGGTGTGCTCAAAGGCATCCAGCCCTTCGTGATACCAGCGAACCAGCACGGACTGCGCGGTTTTTTCCAGATACGGAACGTGGATCTGAATATCGTGCGCCTGGCCGATACGGTCCAGACGGCCAATACGCTGCTCCAGCAAATCCGGGTTAAACGGCAGGTCAAACATCACCAGGTTGCTGGCGAACTGGAAGTTACGGCCTTCAGAACCGATTTCCGAGCACAGCAGAACCTGCGCGCCGCTGTCTTCTTCGCTAAACCACGCGGCGGCGCGGTCGCGTTCAATAATGGACATGCCTTCATGGAATACGGCGGCGCGGATGCCTTCGCGCTCGCGCAGCACCTGCTCCAGTTGCAGCGCGGTGGCGGCTTTCGCGCAGATCACCAGCACTTTCTGCGAGCGGTGGCTGGTCAGATGCCCCATCAGCCACTCCACGCGCGGGTCGAAGTTCCACCAGGTGCCGCTATCCCCTTCGAATTCCTGATAAATCTGCTCCGGGTAGAGCATATCGCGCGCTCTGTCCTCCGCGCTTTTACGCGCGCCCATAATGCCGGAGACTTAATCGCCGTCTGATATTGCGTTGGCAGCGGCAGCTTGATGGTGTGCAGCTCGCGTTTCGGGAAGCCTTTGACGCCGTTACGGGTGTTGCGGAACAGTACGCGGCTGGTGCCGTGTCTGTCCATCAGCATGGAGACCAGCTCCTGGCGGGCATTCTGCGCGCCATCGCGGTCGCTGTTCGCCGTTTGCAGCAGCGGTTCGATGTCCTGCTCGCCAATCAGGTCGCCGAGCATGTTCAGCTCTTCGTTGCTCAGCTTGTTGCCTGCCAGCAGCATGGCGACGGCGTCGGCGACCGGGCGATAATTTTTTTGCTCTTCGACAAATTGTTCGAAGTCGTGGAAACGGCTCGGGTCGAGCAGACGCAGGCGGGCGAAGTGGCTTTCCATTCCCAGCTGTTCCGGCGTTGCGGTCAGCAGCAGGACGCCAGGCACGCGTTCCGCCAGTTGTTCAATCGCCATATATTCGCGGCTTGGCGCGTCTTCGCTCCACACCAGGTGGTGAGCTTCATCGACGACCAGCAGGTCCCATTGTGCGTCGCACAGATGTTCCAGACGCTGTTTGTTGCGACGCGCGAAGTCCAGCGAGCAGATAACCAGTTGCTCGGTTTCAAACGGGTTGTAGGCATCGTGCTGGGCTTCGGTGTAACGCTCGTCGTCGAACAGCGCGAAGCGCAGGTTGAAGCGGCGCAGCATTTCAACCAGCCACTGATGCTGCAAAGTTTCCGGGACGATGATCAGCACGCGTTCCGCCGCGCCAGACAGCAGCTGTTGGTGCAGGATCATCCCGGCTTCGATGGTTTTTCCTAAGCCCACTTCATCCGCCAGCAGGACGCGCGGCGCGTGGCGGCGACCGACATCATGGGCAATGTTGAGCTGGTGGGGAATCAGGCTGGTGCGCTGACCGCGCAGGCCGCTCCACGGCATGCGGTACTGCTCGCTCTGAAAATTTACGTGCGCGGTAGCGCAGGGCGAATCGGTCCATCCCGGTCGATTTGCCCGGCGAACAGGCGATCCTGCGGTTTACTGAAAACCAGCTTGCTGTCGAGCAGGACTTCACGCAGCGTGACGGCGGTTTCTTCGGTATCAAGGCGGGTGCCAGTATAGGCAAGCAGACCGTTTTCTTCTTTTACTTCATCGATTTGTAGCTGCCAGCCTTCATGGCTTGTAATCGTATCACCAGGGTTAAACATCACGCGGGTCACGGGGGAGTCACTGCGCGCATACAGACGGTTTTCACCTGTCGCCGGGAAAAGTAAGGTGACAGTTCGCGCATCCATCGCGACGACGGTTCCAAGTCCCAGTTCGCTTTCTGTATCGCTGATCCAGCGTTGACCAAGTGTAAAAGGCATATATGTTCGGCTCTATATCTTTAATTGCAGGCAATAATCACCCGCTACCAAAAATAGAATGGCAGCAGTGTTAATTGGGTCCAGGAATGGAAAGGGCGCTATGGTAATGGATGGCGGCGCATTCGTCACGCGTCAAAATAACCCCAGTTGTCCTGTGAGTAGTGTAGCAAAATTATCATCGATGAAGGGAAGTATTCCCTCTGCGACCGGCTGTAGCTGGCGGGTTAAATAGTGCTCGTAATCCAGCGGTGAATGCCGGTAATCCAGCGGCTCAGGGGCCGTTAGTCGTCCACACGTATTTGATCGTGCCGCGGTTCTGATACTGCGCCGGGCGCCCCAGCTTGATGTTTTGTTCATCGGCGAGCCGGGGCGGCGCGAACGTGCGGCGGAACGTTACGCTGATATTCGCTCAACGGGCGGCGCAGTCGCTTGCGGTAAACCAGCTGTTCATCCAGCTTGCCCGTCATCAGGTTATCGATGGTTTCCCGGACATACTCCTGATAGGGTTCCTGGCGGAAGATACGCAGGTAAAGCTCCTGCTGGAATCGCTGCGCCAGCGGCGTCCAGTCGGTGCGCACGGTCTCCAGCCCTTTAAATACCATTCGCTGCTTCTCGCCTTCCTGAATCAGTCCGGCATAGCGCTTTTTGCTGCCGGTGTCCGCCCCACGAATGGTCGGCATCAGAAAACGGCGGAAGTGGGTTTCAAACTCTAATTCCAGCGCGCTGGTCAGCTTTTGCTGTTGCAGGGATTGCGTCCACCAGTCATTCACATGACGCACCAGCTCGCGGCCAATCCTTGCCGCCTCGTCTTCAGAATGCGCGCCTTTCAGCCAGACGAAAGTGGAATCCGTATCGCCGTAGATCACGTCATAGCCCTGCGCCTCGATCAGCGCTTTGGTCTGACGCATGATCGCGTGGCCGCGCATGGTGATCGACGAGGCCAGTCGGGGATCGAAAAAAGCGGCAGGCCGTCGTCCCGAGCACGCCGTAAAACGCATTCATGATGATCTTCAGCGCCTGGGACAGCGGTTTATTGCCGTGGCGTTTGGCCTCATCGCGCCCGTGCCAGATCTGCGTGACGATCTCCGGGAGACAGTGCGTTTCTCGCGAGAACCAGGCGTCAAGAAAGCCTTCGGTGCTGTGTGTCGGGTCCGGTTGCGCCATCCCTTCCACCAGCCCAACCGGGTCGATCAGGAACGTGCGAATGATCGACGGGTACAGGCTCTTATAATCCAGCACCAGTACGGAGTCATACAGGCCAGGGCGCGAGTCCATCACGTAACCGCCAGGACTGGCATGCGGCGGGACTTCACCGAGATTCGGCGCAACGTAACCGGCGCGATGCATACGGGGAAAATAGAGATGACCGAAGGCGGCGACAGAACCACCGTGGCGGTCAGCGGGCAGACCGTTAACGGTGGCGCGCTCCAGTAAAAACGGCATGATCTCCGTCTTATGAAAAATCTGCGTCACCAGCTCGCAGTCCTTGAGGTTATACGTGGCGAGCGCGGGCTTATCTTCGGCGAAACGGCGGTCAATTTCGTCCATTCTGTCCCAGGGATTATCGATCGATTTCCCTTCGCCAAGCAGCTCCTGGGCCACGGTTTCCAGTGAAAATGATGAGAAATTCCAGAACGCGGATTTGAGCGCCTCAATGCCGTCAATGATCAACCGCCCTTTGGCCTGGGCGAAAAACACGCCGTTCTTGAAACCGTGCTCGCGCCATTCCAGCTCGGTGTTGTCGCGCCCCAGACGTAATGGGATACGATAGCGCTCGGCATGTTTTTGCAGGACGCGTAAATCAAACTGCACCACGTTCCAGCCGATGATCACATCGGGATCGTGCCGGGCAAACCAGTCGTTGAGTTTTTCCAGCAGCAGCGGGCGGCTCGCCGCATACTCAAGCTGGAAATCCAGCGCTGAGGCATCGCCATTCGCCGGGCCGAGCATAAAAACGACGCGTTGCCCGCAGCCTTGCAGGCCAATGCAGTACAGCTCGCCGTGTCGGGTGGTTTCAATATCCAGCGATACCCATTTCAGCGGGGGGACGGTAGTCTGGGTGCGGTTTCAGGCGGGCATTGACGATCGCGCCGTCTTTTGTGTCGCCCTCCAGCCAAACGGGAGCGGTGATAAACCGCTCCATCAGGTAACGTTCCGGCGGGCGCACATCGGCTTCATAGACCGTTACGCCCTGTTCTTTCAGCTGTTTTTCCAGACGCATCAGCTGTCGGTGCGAGCGGCAGTACAACCCCGAGACAGGCTGGCGATGAAAATCCTGCAAATTGAGCGGCGTCAGGCGATAGCCGTTTTCTGTGCGCAGCAGCGAGGTGACGCGGGCGGCCTGATGCGTAGGGATAAACGCGACCGACTCCTGCGGCGCGAGCGTGACCTGCAAAGGACCGGTGTCCGTTGCCAGCCAGAATGAGACCTCCGTTCCTTGCGGGGTATCCCGCCAGTGCCGGGTTAAAATAAAACCTGCCTGCGCCACGCTGCGTACTCATTAAAAAACCAGGCATGATTATAGCCTGGTTCGGAACGTTTTGCTGTGGTTTTATACAGGTATGGTTGCGCCGTCGGGCTATCCGTTACTGCCCGTAATAGGCCTTCGCCCCGTGTTTGCGCAGGTAGTGCTTATCCAGCAACGTTTTGCTGCATATCCGGCAACTGTGGCGCAAGCTGGCGGCAGAAGATGCCCATACAAGCGACCTCCTCCAGCACAATGGCGTTATGCACCGCGTCTTCGGCGTTTTTGCCCCAGGTGAACGGACCGTGTGAATGCACCAGCACGCCGGGCATCTGCGCGGCATCGATACCCTGTTTTTCAAAGGTTTCGACGATGACGTTGCCCGTTTCCCATTCATATTCGCCGTTGATCTCCGCATCGGTCATTTTGCGCGTGCAGGGGATCGTGCCGTAAAAATAGTCCGCATGGGTCGTCCCCGTCGCCGGAATGGATTGCCCGGCCTGCGCCCAGATGGTCGCGTGGCGCGAATGGGTGTGGACGATGCCGCCAATCGACGGGAAAGACTGATACAACAGACGGTGGGTCGGCGTATCGGAGGAGGGCTTTTTCGTTCCTTCCACCACTTCACCCGTGGCGATGCTGACCACCACCATATCCTCTGCGCTCATCACGCTGTAGTCGACGCCGGAAGGTTTAATGATGAAGACGCCGCGCTCGCGATCGATGGCGCTGACGTTCCCCCAGGTGAGAGTCACCAGATTGTGTTTTGGCAGCGCCAGATTGGCTTCCAGTACCTGACGTTTGAGATCTTCTAACATAGCTGTCTCCACGCCGGATGGCGCTGCGCTTATCCGGCCTACGAGGTTGGTGCGACCTGTAGGCCGGATAAGGCATTTACGCCGCCATCCGGCAACTGTTAACGTTTGAAACCGTAATAAACTTCGTTCCAGCGCAGCGCGTCTTTAAAGGCGGGCAGACGGGTATCGTTATCGATGACGGTGATTTCGATATCGTGCATCTCTGCGAACTGGCGCATATCGTTCAGATCCAGCGCATGGCTGAAGACGGTGTGGTGCGCGCCACCGGCGAGAATCCACGCTTCGGATGCGGTGGTCAGATCCGGCTGGGCTTTCCACAGCGCGTTGGCGACCGGCAGCTTCGGCAGGTCATGCGGCGTTTTTACGGTGTCGATGCAGTTGACCAGCAGACGATAGCGATCGCCGAGGTCGATCAGGCTGGCGACGATCGCCGGGCCGGTTTGGGTGTTAAAGATCAGACGTGCGGGCGCGTCTTTACCCCCGATGCCGAGGTGCTGCACGTCGAGGATCGGTTTTTCTTCCACCGCGATAGACGGGCATACTTCCAGCATGTGCGAGCCGAGCACCAGATCGTTGCCCTTCTCAAAGTGGTAGGTGTAATCCTCCATAAATGAGGTGCCGCCCGGCAAACCGCCAGACATCACTTTCATGATGCGAAGCAGCGCGGCGGTTTTCCAGTCGCCTTCGCCAGCGAAACCGTAGCCCTGTTGCATCAGGCGCTGTACGGCCAGCCCTGGAAGCTGCTTCAGGCCGTGTAAATCTTCAAACGTCGTGGTGAACGCGTGGAAGCCGCCCTGTTCCAGAAAGCGCTTCATGCCCAGTTCAATACGCGCGGCTTCCAGCACGTTCTGCCGCTTGTCGCCGTGAATTTGCGTCGCGGGCGTCAGGGTATAGCGGCTTTCGTATTCATCCACCAGCGCGTTAATGTCGCCGTCGCTAACCGCATTCACGACCTGTACCAGGTCGCCCACCGCCCAGGTATTCACCGAGAAGCCGAACTTGATCTGCGCCGCCACTTTATCGCCGTCGGTCACGGCCACTTCACGCATGTTGTCGCCAAAGCGGCACACTTTCAGGTGGCGGGTGTCCTGCCTGGAGACCGCCTGGCGCATCCATGAGCCGATACGCGCGTGCGCGTGTTTATCCTGCCAGTGACCGGTCACTACCGCGTGCTGCTGACGCATACGCGCGCCGATAAAACCAAACTCGCGTCCGCCATGTGCGGTCTGATTCAGGTTCATAAAGTCCATGTCGATGCTGTCCCACGGCAGGGCGGCATTGAACTGGGTGTGGAACTGCAACAGCGGCTTGTTGAGAATACTCAGCCCGTTAATCCACATTTTCGCGGGCGAGAAGGTGTGCAGCCAGACCACCAGGCCCGCACAGCGATCGTCATAACTGGCGTCACGACAAATCGCGGTGATCTCGTCAGGCGACGTCCCCAGCGGCTTCAGCACCAGTTTTGCAGGGCAGTTTCGCTTCGGTATTCAGCGCCTTTACCACATGTTCGGCATGCTGAGTAACCTGGCGCAGCGTTTCAGAGCCATACAAATGCTGGCTGCCAATCACAAACCACACTTCATAGTTGTCAAAAATCGTCATTGTCGTGTCCTTAATGGGTCAGGGTTGCCTGGCTGACCGGGGTTTTTGGCGCCGGGGCGGCAGTCGGAAGATAGTGTTGTTCAGCGCTGACCGCCCACTGCCGGTAGCGCTGATAAAGCTGTTCGAAGCGTTGAGCCTGTTCCGGGGCGCGGTTGCAGGGTGTTCTCTACGGCGCTGGCCATTTTTTTGTTGTGCGGCAGGGATATCGACATGCGCTTTTGCGGCGACGGCGGCAAAAATGGCGGCGCCTAACGCGCAGCACTGGTCTGAGGCGACAATCTGTAGCGGGCGGTTGAGCACGTCGCAGCAGGCCTGCATGATCACCTGATTCTTACGGGCGATGCCGCCCAGCGCCATCACGTTGTTGACGGCAATGCCCTGCTCGGTAAAGCATTCCTGAATGGCGCGTGCGCCGAAGGCGGTGGCGGCGATCAGCCCGCCAAACAGCGCTGGCGCATCGGTAGCGAGATTCAGATCGCTAATCACCCCTTTCAGACGCTGATTAGCGTTCGGCGTGCGGCGACCGTTAAACCAGTCGAGCACCACGGGCAGATGATCCAGCGATGGATTCTTCGCCCACGCCTCGGTCAGCGCCGGGAGTAGCTGCTTTTGGCTGATGGCGATTTGGTCTTTCAGTTCAGGATGCTGCGCCGCAAGCTGCTCCAGCGGCCAGCCGAGAATGCGGCCAAACCAGGCATAGATATCGCCGAACGCCGATTGTCCTGCTTCCAGACCAATAAAATCAGGCACGACGCTGCCGTCTACCTGGCCGCAAATGCCTTTCACCGCGCGGTCGCCGACGCTCTGCTTGTCGGCAATCAGAATGTCGCAGGTCGATGTGCCGATCACTTTCACCAGCGCATTCGGCTGCGCGCCCGCGCCAACCGCGCCCATATGGCAGTCAAACGCGCCGCCAGAGATGACCACGCTTTCCGGCAGGCCGAGGCGTTGCGCCCACTCCGCGCACAGCGTGCCAACCGGCAGATCGGCAGTGAAGGTGTCGGTAAACAGCGGCCAGGCGAGGTGGCGGTTGATGATGGGATCGAGGTCATCGAAGAAACTGGCGGGCGGCAAACCGCCCCAGCTCTCATGCCACAGCGATTTATGTCCGGCGCTACAGCGACCACGGCGAATATCCTGCGGGCGCGTGGTGCCGGAGAGCAGGGCAGGCACCCAGTCGCACAGCTCAATCCAGGAGGCGGCGGCCTGCGCGACGGCGCTGTCCTGACGTGTAACGTGCAGAATTTTCGCCCAGAACCATTCGCTGGAGTAAATGCCGCCGATGTAGCGGGAATAATCGGTTTTGCCCGGCGTATGGCACAGGCGGGTGATGGCTTCCGCTTCTTCGACCGAGGTGTGATCTTTCCACAGGACGAACATCGCATTCGGGTTTTCGGCGAACTCAGGACGCAGCGCCAGTACGTGGCCGTCGGCATCAATGGGGGCGGGGGTGGAGCCGGTGCTGTCGACGCCGATGCCGACCACCTCGCCACGCTGTGACGCGCTCAGGGTCGCGAGGACGTTTTTCAACGCGGCTTCCATTGACTCTATGTAGTCGCGTGGATGATGGCGGAACTGGTTGTTCGGGGCGTCGCAATAGCGCCCTTCCTGCCAGCGGGGATACCACTCTACGCAGGTGGCGATCTCTTCCCCGGTGGTGCAATCCACCGCCAGAGCACGAACTGAATCACTGCCAAAATCGAGGCCAATTGCAATCGCCATCGTCTTACTCCATCGAAAAAAACAGGTATGGAGAAACAGTAGATAGCGGGGATAAAAACCGTCAGGCAGGATCCGCTAATCTTATGGATTAAAATGCTATGGCATTGCAAAGTGTGACGCCGTGCAAATATTCAATGTGGACATTTCTGTCGTAGTTATAGACACTTTTGTTACCCGTTTTTATCGCCTTCGCAATCGGCCTTTGTTACAAATCTCTTTTCTCAAGCGGGGTTGATGGTCCGTAACCGCAATGACGGCGGGGCGCAGAGGGGAAGGTGAAGATGTTTCACTCAATATGGACAATTGGTTTCTTCTCAGAACGCCGGAGTATTGAATTTATGGCTGGAAAACGCAGAATGATCCCCTGCTGCCGGGTTATTCGTTTAATGCGCATCTGGTTGCCGGGCTGACGCCCATTGAGGCGAACGGCTATCTGGATTTTTTTATCGACCGCCCGCTGGGGATGAAGGGTATATCCTTAATCTTACGATTCGCGGGAAGGGGTGATCAATAACCACGGCAAACAGTTTGTCTGCCGTCCGGGGGATATTTTGCTGTTTCCGCCTGGCGAGGTACACCACTACGGTCGCCATCCCAATGCGAGCGAATGGTATCACCAGTGGGTGTACTTCCGACCGCGCGCCTACTGGCAGGAGTGGCTCACCTGGCCGACGATTTTTGCGCAGACCGGTTTTTTCCGCCCTGACGAAGCGCACCAGCCGCGTTTTAATGAGCTTTTTGGTCAAATCATCAATGCCGGGCAGGGGAAGGGCGCTACTCTGAACTGCTGGCGATTAACCTGCTGGAGCAGCTTCTGCTGCGACGTATGGAGGCGATCAATGAATCGTTGCATCCGCCGATGGACAGCCGGGTGCGCGATGCCTGTCAGTACATCAGCGATCATCTGGCGGACAGCCAGTTTGATATTGCCAGCGTAGCGCAGCATGTCTGCCTGTCGCCGTCTCGCCTGTCGCACCTGTTCCCGCCAACAGTTAGGCATTAGCGTACTGAGCTGGCGCGAGGATCAGCGCATCAGCCAGGCGAAGCTGCTGCTCAGCACGACGCGGATGCCGATAGCCACCGTCGGGCGCAATGTCGGGTTTGACGATCAGCTTTATTTCTCTCGCGTCTTTAAAAAATGTACCGGGGCCAGCCCGAGCGAGTTCCGCGCTGGTTGTGAATAAAAAGTGAATGATGTGTCTGCAAAGATGTCATAACGCGTAATCTATTCAGACAATTGGCGACTTGACGAAGCGGGTGAGGGTTAGCAGAATCGCTGCTTCGTAAATCTGACGGACACATTATGCAAGCATTGCTGGAACACTTTATTCTCCAATCCGCTCTGTACTCGCTAATTGCGGTGGCGCTGGTGGCCTTTTCTGGAGTCGCTGGCGTTGGTCGGTCTGATTCTGCCCGGTACGGTGATGATGGCGGGGCTGGGGGCGCTTATCGGCAGCGGTGAGCTGAATTTCTGGCATGCGTGGCTGGCGGGCATTATCGGTTGCCTGCTGGGGGACTGGATCTCCTTCTGGTTGGGCTGGCGCTTCAAAAAGCCGCTGCACCGCTGGTCTTTTATGAAAAAGAACAAAGCGCTGCTGGATAAAACCGAACACGCGCTGCATCAACACAGCATGTTCACCATTCTGGTCGGGCGTTTTGTCGGCCCGACGCGGCCGCTGGTGCCGATGGTGGCGGGTATGCTGGATCTGCCCGTCGCGAAAATTTATCGTGCCGAATATTATTGGCTGCGTGCTGTGGCCGCCGTTCTATTTCTTGCCGGGGATTCTGGCGGGCGCTGCGATCGACATTCCGGCCGATATGCAGAGTGGTTATTTCAAATGGCTGTTGTTGGCAACGGCGCTGCTGCTGTGGCTGGCGGCCTGGCTGTGCTGGCGGTTATGGCGTAGCGGTAAGGCCGCCGCCGATCGCTTAACGCCGTTTTTACCGCGAGGCCGCCTGTTATGGCTGGCGCCGGTGATGCTCGGCGCGGGCATTGTCGCGCTGGTGATGCTGCTTCGTCATCCGCTGATGCCGGTGTATATCGATATTCTGCGTAAAGTCGTGGGTTACTGAGGAATCTTTTGCCGGATGGCGCTGACGCTTATCCGGCCTACAACGGATGCCTGTCCGTAGGCCCGGTAAGCGCAGCGCCACCGGGCACCCCATTACGCTTTAATGCCCAGCAATGCCGAAGCGCTGGCCTGACCGCTTAATAACTCATCCGTTTTGCCCTGCCATGCGATACGCCCGTCGGCCACGACAATCGAGCGTGACGCAATGCGCGCGGCATCTTCCACGCTATGCGACACCATCAGCAGGGTTAATTGCTGGTCGCGGCAGACGTCGCCGACCAACGTCAGCATCTCCTGACGCAGGGCGGGATCGAGAGCGGAAAACGGCTCGTCGAGCAGCAATACCGGCTGCTCGCGCACCAGGCAGCGCGCAAGCGCCACGCGTTGACGTTGCCCGCCGGAAAGCTCGCCCGGCAGGCGCTCCAGCAGATTTTCGATCCCCATCTGGCGTGCAATATGATGCAGCTTCTCCCGCTGAGCCGCGTTCAGCTTTAGCCCAGGGTTTAACCCCAGCCCGATGTTCTGCTGCACGTTGAGGTGGCTGAACAGATTATTTTCCTGAAACAGCATGGAAACGGGACGGCGGGAGGGCGGTGTCGTGGTGTGATCCTGACCTTCAATCATTATTGTGCCGCTGGGCCGGTGTCAGAAACCCGGCGATTAAATTCAGCAACGTACTTTTCCCGGCGCCGCTTGGCCCGAGAACCGCCACCTGTTCACCCGCGCGCCACCGACAGTGTGAAGCGCATGGGCAAATGGTGATAAAGCCAGGTGATATCAGTCAGTTTTAACATTTCGCCCCGCGTAATTTTTCGATAACGGTAAACAGCATAAAGCAGAGCATCAGCAGTAATAATGCGGTAACCGCGCCGTCCTGGCTGCGATAGGAGCCAATTTGCTGATACAGATAAAACGGTTAGCGTGCGGAAATCGTCGTTGCCAAACAGCGCCACCACGCCAAAAATCTCCGATGGAGAGCACGCAGGCAAAGGCCAGCGCCTGCGCCAGAGGGCGTTTCAGGGCGCGCAGTTCCACCACCTTCAGCCGCGACCATCCCCTCCAATGCCCAATGACTGACACAGCATACTGTAACGTGCGGTCACGTCGCGCATGGGGTTTTCCAGCACTTTTAGCGCATAGGGAATCGCCATTAGCGCGTTGGTGAAAATCACAATACCGTCAGCCGACTCCGGTAGTCCAACGCTGTTGTTGAGCAGTAAAAAGAAGCCGGTCGCCCAGCACGATGCGGGCATGGCAAGGATCAACATCCCGCTCAGTTCCAGCGCCTGGCCTGCCAGTACCTGCTGGCGGGCGCGCAGTTCGCGGCTGCTCCATAAAAGCATCATCGTCAGGATGACGCACAGCACTCCCGCCGCCAGCGCAATGCGCAGAGAGGTCCACAGCGCCTGCCACAAAATGGGTTGCGCCAGCACGTCCAACAGGCTGCGATTGACGCCATCAATAATAACCGCCAGCAGCGGCGGGAGAAGCAACCAGCAGCGCCAGGGCGATCAGCAGGCTGTCCGTCAGGCGGCTGTGGAGCCGATCGTCAGGGTCGCGCCAGCCTTGCACCAGCGTGACGCCGGGGGCAATGGCTTTACTCAGCCGCTGGCTCAGCAGCACCAGCGCCAGACAACATATCATCTGGATTAGCGCCAGCATGGCCGCACGGCAGGATCGTAGTCGTAGCTCAGCGCCTGATAGATGGCCAGCTCGATAGTGGTAGCCTGCGGGCCGCCGCCAAGTGACAACACGGTGGCGAAACTGGCGAAACAGAGCATAAAAATCAGCGCCGCCACCGGCGGGATTTGACGACGCAGCCACGGCCATTCAACAAAGCGGAAGAAGTGCCAGCCGCGCATACCTAGCTGCGCGGCGAGCTGTCGCTGTTCGCCGGGAATGTTTTCCAGCGCCTGAAGCAGCAGGCGGCTTGCCATCGGCAGGTTAAAAAAGACGTGCGCCAGTAAAATCCCCCTGCAAGCCGTAGGGCGAGAAATGCCACTCCAGCCCCAGCGTATGCCACAGCGAGGCCAGCCAGCCCTGACGACCGTAGACGCTGAGGATACCGAAAACGGCGACCAGCACCGGTAAAAATCAGCGTCATGGCGCACAGGCGCAATAACGCCAGACGCCCGGGAAAACGCGACGATAGAGCGCTCTGGCGAGGAAAATCGCCGGGATGACGGAGAGCAGCGCCGACAGGAACGCCTGCCAGAACGAGAAGCGCACGACGTGCCACAGGTAGCTGTCCTGCCACAGCGACGACCATTCACCCTGCGGCGCGTTAAGCCATAGCGCCAGAAATGCCGCCAGAGCCACTGCCACCATCAGCGCGGCGGCAGAAAGCCCGGGTATCAGCCAGCCGGGAATTAGCGGCTGACGGCGCGTTGCCATTCGCTAATCCATGCCTGACGCTGGGATGCCACTTCCGCAGGCGTAAATTCCAGCGTGGTGGATGGCTTCGTCAGTTGTTCAAATCCTGCGGGCAGGGCGACGTCAGCGACCGGATACATCCAGTTGCCGGTGGGAATGGCGTTCTGGAATGCCGGTGAAACCATAAACTTGAGGAATTTTTCTGCCAGTTCCGGCTGTTTGCTGGCGGCAGTGCGCGCAGCCACTTCCACTTGCAGGTAATGACCTTCGCTGAAGCTGGCGGCGGCGTAGTTATCTTTCTTCTCTTCGATGATGTGATACGCCGGAGAGGTGGTGTAGCTCAGTACCAGATCGCTTTCGCCTTTCAGGAACAGGCCGTAGGATTCGCTCCAGCCTTTGGTGACGGTGACCGTTTTGGCCGCCAGTTTTTGCCAGGCTTCCGGCGCGTTATCGCCGTAGACTTTCTGCATCCACAGCAGCAGACCCAGCCCCGGTGTACTGGTGCGCGGGTCCTGATAAATCACGCGCCATTTCCGATCGCTCTCTACCAGTTCTTTCAGGCTTTTCGGTGGGTTTTTCAGTTTGTTTTTGTCATAGATGAAGGCGAAGTAGCCATAATCAAACGGCACGAATGTGTCGTTATGCCAGCCGCCTGGCACGTTAACCGCATCAGGCGCAATGCCGCTTTTCGCGAACAGGCGGGTTTGCGTGGCGGCTTCCAGCAGGTTGTTGTCCAGGCCAAGCACCACGTCGGCTTTGCTGTTTTTCCCTTCCATTCGCAGGCGGTTGAGCAGCGAAACGCCATCTTCCAGCGCCACCAGCTTCAGTTCGCAATCACAGTCAGCTTCAAAGGCTTTTTTGATTGTCGGGCCAGGTCCCCAGTCGGCAGCGAAGGAGTCATAGGTATAGACGGTCAGAACAGGTTTGGCGAAGGCAGGCGCTGCGCACAGGAGTAGCAAGGGAAGACATTTTTTTAACACTTTGCACCTCATAAAGTGGGTGGCAAAGGACTTGAGAAGCAGTCTCAAATCCCTTCGCCGGCGTTATCCGGATCAGGTTCGACGGGTATTTTCTCAGCCCATACACTTCACGAATGGTTTTGCGTATGTTTATCAGCACCCCGTTGAGGACGGCGTTAGTGTAGTGATTTTGTTGCTAAGCGGCAATCATGGGTCGGGTGGCGCAAACCATGCCGATTTAAAGTCAAACCAGCCGAGGGTGTTCATACGTAGCCCGCGCATACTGCGCTGCCCCTGGATAATCAGCCAGTGGTGGATCAGCGGGACGATCGCTTTACTGGCGAGCAATTGCTGGCACCACACTGCCAGGTTCATCTCGCCGTTTCGCCACTGCGCGGCGTCGCCCTCCCAGTCCAGCGGGATGCAATGCTGCAACAGCGGGACTTCGCACAGGTGCGCAAACAGGGAAAAATCGAGCGGTAGCGTAAAGTTGGCGCTGTTGAGCCAGATGTCGCTTGTGACCTCCCCCGCATGCCATTGATCGTAGTCGATCTCATGGATATCCAGATGGACCTGATGTTCAGCCAGCAGCTGGCTCATGATCTGCGCGATCACCCGATGTTCAATGTGGTCGTGGTAGTAGGTCAGCGTGATCGTCTCCAGCCCGGCGGGTTTTTCGCCGTGTCCCGGGCGGGCATGGTGCCAGCGGGGCAGTAATCCGTAAGCCGGGAACCAGTGGCGCTGGTATTGCTCGTCGGCATAGAAGAGCAAATTGCTGGGGGAGAGCACGCGGCTTATCCACTCTCTGACTTCCTGATTCGCGCCGCGATTCGTCCGGGCGTCGAACAGCATATAGTAGCAGCCCTCTTCCAGTCGGCTTTCGATGGCTTTTTCATCTTCGGTCGGCCCTTTTAACGTCAGACCGCCGTTCGGTTCGTCGCCAATGTCCGGCAATACCCAGACGTTCACTTCATCAATCAGCGCCCCGATAGCCGAAGAAATCATCAAAGGCGTGGATTTTTAACTGGTTGCGCGTATTACGCATCACCGCGTAAGGGCCGGTGCCGATCGGATGGCTGGAGAAATTATTCAGCGTTTCCCACTCCCGTGGCAGGATCATCGCCGGAACCTGACCCAGCAGCCACGGCAGCCAGCGATCCGGCTGCGACAGGTGAATATCCAGCGTCCAGGCGGTGGGGGAGACTATCTCGGTAATGTGCGAGTAGAGCGGCAGGGCGTTGATGCGCGTCAGTGAGGTTATGACATCCTCCATCTCCAGCTCGCGTCCGTGATGGAAGTGAATCCCCGGACGAAGAAAAAAACGCCACTGCAAAGGGGAAATCTGTTGCCAGTGGTGGGCAATATCGGCTTCCAGTTCCCCATTTTCCTCATTTACGCGCGTCAGTGCGCTGAAAATTTGCCGGGCGATATGGGTTTCTGAACGACGCAATGCGGTGCCAGGCAGCAGGTTGTGCATTGGACGATAGTAGAGGACGCGCAGAATATGCCGCCCCTGGCGAAAGCTGCGCCCCAGGTGGGACACCAGCATTTGCCGCACGGCGGTTTTGTCGCCCACCAGCTGTACCAACTGGTCGATGCGATCTTGCTCCAGCAGGTCTTCCGCCCGCTGCTGCTGTAGCGCCAGCCCGGTATAGAGGAAGGTCAGACGGGAGCGTTTCCCGCGTCCAACCTCCGCTTCCCACGTCAACCAGCCACGTTCCTGCATGGTATTCAGCAGCGTACGCATATGGCGGCGGGAGCAGCTCAGCAGGTCCGCCAGCTCGTTGAGCGTGGTGTCTTGCGTTTTGCCGTCGCAGCATTGCCACAGACGGATGAACTGTTGTTGCAGACGACCTGAAGACATAAAAGGGGAACTCCTGCGCAAAACTCAGCAATTTTACTATCCCCATATTAGGTCAATAATGGATTCCGATGAAGCAATATGGAGAGGTCTTCGATGCGTCAGTTTTATTTGAAGTACTTTACCGCGACAGAAGGGTTGTCCTGGTTGGCTTGTCCGAGCGCGCCGCAGCGCTTAAAGATGCTTGAAGAACTGATGCAGTGGGAGGTGACTGCCTGACCTCGGATTTCCGAATTGCAGACATCATGTGTGACTGAGTATTGGTGTTTATCGCCGCGCCAGCAGATAATTCCTGCTGGCTTTTTTTCGTTTCGGCTGCATTTAGCCATAAAAAGGGAAAGTATGCTCTGGTTAATGACGATGGGACGGCGCCTCAACGGTGTTTATGCCGCTTTTATGCTGGTTGCCTTTATGATGGGCGTGGCGGGAGCGTTGCAGGCACCGACGCTGAGCCTGTTTTTGAGTCGTGAAGTGGGTGCGCAGCCGTTCTGGGTCGGCCTTTTTTACACGGTCAACGCGATTGCCGGGATTCTGGTCAGCCTTGCATTAGCAAAACGCTCGGACAGTAAAGGCGATCGCCGTAAGCTGATTATGTTCTGCTGCCTGATGGCGATTGGCAACGCGCTACTGTTCGCCTTCAATCGCCATTATCTCACCCTGATCACCTGCGGCGTGTTATTCGCGTCGCTGGCCAATACCGCCATGCCGCAGCTATTTGCGTTGGCGCGGGAATATGCCGATAACTCCGCGCGTGAAGTGGTGATGTTCAGCTCGGTAATGCGTGCGCAGCTTTCACTGGCATGGGTGATTGGCCCGCCGCTGGCTTTTATGCTGGCGCTGAACTATGGCTTCACGGCGATGTTTTCCATTGCCGCCGGCATATTCGCCATCAGCCTGGCGTTGATTGCTTTTATTCTGCCCTCGGTGGCGCGCGTTGAGCAGCCTGCCGATGTTCCGGTCACGGAAGCGGGCGGCTGGCAGGATAAAAATGTCCGTATGCTGTTTATCGCCTCCACGCTGATGTGGACCTGCAACACCATGTACATCATTGATATGCCGCTATGGATAAGCCTTGAGCTGGGTTTACCGGATAAACTGGCCGGAATATTGATGGGGACTGCGGCAGGTCTGGAGATCCCGGCGATGATTCTGGCAGGCTACTCGGTGAAACGCTTCGGTAAGCGGCAGATGATGGTTATCGCCGTGGCTGCGGGGGTACTGTTTTATCTCGGCCTGATTTTCTTTCACAGCCAGACGGCGTTGCTTATCCTGCAACTGTTTAACGCGGTGTTTATCGGCATTGTGGCGGGGATTGGCATGTTGTGGTTTCAGGATTTAATGCCTGGCCGCGCTGGTTCAGCCACCACGCTGTTTACCAACAGTATCTCCACGGGAGTGATTCTGGCGGGGGTGATTCAGGGCGCGGTCGCGCAAAGCTACGGGCATTTCGCTGTTTACTGGGTGATAGCGGCGATTTCGCTGGTGGCGCTGGTGATGACCGGGCGGGTGAAGGATGTGTAAAAAATGCCGGATGACGGCTTCGCCTTATCCGGCCTACACAGAGTGGCAGGCCGGATAAACGAAGTGCTATCCGGCAGGTATGCTGAGAATCAGCGCATAAACGACGGTTGTTTCTCTTCGTATGCCGCAATTGCGCTTTCGTGTTGCAACGTCAGGCCGATGCTGTCCAGACCGTTCAACATGCAGTGGCGGCGGAAGTCGTCGATTTTAAAGCTGTAGGTCTTATCGCCCGCTTTTACTACCTGCGCTTCCAGATCCACTTCAAATTTAATCCCCGGATTGGCTTTCACCAGGGCGAACAGTTCATCGACCTCTTCATCGCTCAGTTTTACCGGCAGCAGCTGGTTGTTAAAGCTGTTGCCATAGAAGATATCAGCGAAGCTCGGCGCGATGACCACTTTAAAGCCGTAATCAGTCAGCGCCCACGGCGCGTGCTCGCGCGATGAACCGCAGCCGAAGTTTTCCCGCGCCAGCAGAATCGACGCGCCTTTATATTCCGGGAAGTTCAGCACGAACTCCGGGTTCGGCTGCTGACCCTTTTCATCCAGAAAACGCCAGTCATTGAACAGATGCGCGCCAAAACCGGTGCGGGTGACTTTCTGTAAAAACTGTTTCGGTATAATCGCGTCGGTATCGACGTTAGCAGCATCCAGCGGGACGACCAGGCCGGTGTGTTGGGTAAATTTCTCTGCCATGGTGTGCTCCTTATTTGATGCTGCGAATATCGGCGAAATGACCGGTGACGGCGGCAGCGGCAGCCATCGCCGGGCTAACCAGATGCGTGCGTCCGCCGCGCCCCTGACGACCTTCAAAGTTACGGTTGCTGGTGGAGGCGCAGCGCTCGCCCGGATTCAGTCGGTCGTTGTTCATCGCCAGACACATGGAACAACCTGGTAAACGCCATTCAAAACCGGCTTCGATAAAGATCTTATCCAGACCTTCCGCCTCTGCCTGCGCTTTTACCGGGCCGGAGCCGGGAACCACCAGAGCCTGAACGCCCGGTGCAACTTTACGCCCTTTGGCGATTTCCGCCGCCGCGCGTAAATCTTCAATACGCGAGTTGGTGCAGGAACCGATAAACACTTTGTCGATCGCCACGTCGGTTAACGGAATGCCCGGTTTCAGCCCCATATAGGCCAGCGCTTTTTCGGCGCTTGCGCGCTCGACAGGATCGGCAAACGAGGCCGGATCGGGGATATTGTCGTTGACGGAGATAACCTGACCCGGGTTGGTTCCCCAGGTAACCTGTGGCGCAATGTCTTCCGCTTGCAGGGTCACGACGGTATCGAACGTTGCGCCGTCGTCGGTTTTCAGGGTTTTCCAGTATGCGACGGCATCGTCAAAATCGCTGCCTTTCGGGGCGTGCAGACGCCCTTTTACGTAGTTGAAGGTGGTGTCATCCGGCGCGACCAGACCGGCTTTGGCGCCCATCTCGATCGCCATGTTGCACAGGGTCATACGACCTTCCATGCTCAGATTGCGAATGGCTTCGCCGCAGAACTCGACCACATGGCCCGTACCGCCCGCGCTGCCGGTTTTACCGATAATCGCCAGCACGATATCTTTCGCCGTAATACCCGGCGCAGCCGTGCCTTTCACCTCAATCTTCATGGTTTTTGCGCGGCCCTGTTTCAGGGTCTGCGTCGCCAGAACGTGTTCAACTTCGGAGGTGCCGATGCCAAACGCCAGCGCGCCGAATGCGCCGTGCGTGGCGGTATGGGAATCGCCGCAAACAATGGTCATCCCCGGTAAGGTCACGCCCTGTTCCGGCCCCATTACGTGGACGATCCCCTGATACGGGTGGTTCAGGTCATACAGCTCCACGCCGAACGCTTTGCAGTTTTTGATCAACTCCTGCATCTGAATCCGCGCCATCTCGCCAGAGGCGTTGATGTCTTTGGTTTGCGTAGAGACGTTATGATCCATCGTCGCGAAGGTTTTACCCGGCTGGCGAACCGGGCGACCGTGGGCGCGCAGGCCGTCAAACGCCTGCGGGGAGGTCACTTCATGCACCAGATGCCTGTCGATGTACAGCAGCGGGGTTTCGTTCTGCGCCTCATAAACCACATGCGCATCGAACAATTTTTCATACAACGTTTTAGCCATGATTACACCCCTTCGGCGACATAACGGGCAATGATGTCGCCCCATCTCATCAGTACTGACAGCGGCAGCGCCACGGGCTAAATCACCGGTGCGAATACCTTCTTCTAATGCGCGGTTAATGGCGCTTTCAATGGCGGTTGCCGCATCGTCAGCATCCAGGCTGTAACGCAGCAGCAACGCCAGCGACAGGATCTGCGCGATCGGGTTGGCGATGTTTTTCCCGGCGATATCCGGCGCAGAACCGCCCGCCGGTTCATACAGGCCGAAACCCTGTTCGTTCAGGCTGGCGGAAGGCAACATCCCCATTGAGCCGGTGATCATCGCGCATTCGTCAGACAGAATGTCGCCCAAACAGGTTGGAGCACAGCAGCACGTCAAACTGAGAGGGATCTTTAATCAACTGCATCGTGGCATTGTCGATGTACATGTGCGCCAGTTCGACATCCGGGTACGCTTTGGCGACCTCATTGACGATCTCGCGCCACAGAATAGACGTTTGCAGGACGTTGGCTTTGTCAATCGACGTAACTTTACGGCGACGTTTACGCGCCGATTCGAAGGCGATGCGCGCAATACGTTCGATTTCAAAACGGTGATACACCTCGGTATCGAAGGCTTTTTCATGTTGCCCGCTGCCTTCGCGGCCTTTCGGCTGACCAAAATAGATCCCGCCGGTTAATTCACGCACGCACAGGATGTCGAAACCGTTGGCCGCGATGTCGGCGCGCAGCGGGCAGAAGGCTTCCAGCCCCTGGTACAGCTTTGCCGGACGCAGGTTGCTGAACAATTTGAAGTGTTTACGCAGCGGCAGCAATGCGCCGCGTTCCGGTTGGCTGTCCGGTGGCAGATTTTCCCATTTCGGGCCGCCGACGGAGCCAAACAGAATGGCATCCGCTTGTTCACAGCCTTCAACCGGTCGCCTTCGGCAGCGGTTGACCGTGGTTGTCGATAGCGGCGCCGCCGACATCGTAATGGCTGGTGGTAATGCGCATAGCAAAACGACTGCGAAACGGCTTCCAGGACTTTCAGGGCTTGCGCCATCACTTCCGGGCCAATACCGTCACCCGGCAAAACAGCAATATGGTAATTCTTCGACATCACACGGTTTCCTTATTGTTCTCTTTATTCTGAGCTTTGCGTTGCAATTCTTTTTCGACTTCGGCGGCGCGCCAGATGTTGTTCAGGACATGCACCATCGCTTTCGCGGAGGATTCGACGATATCGGTCGCCAGCCCGACCCCGTGGAAGCGACGGCCGTTATAGTTGGCGACGATATCCACCTGGCCCAGCGCATCTTTGCCGTGGCCTTTCGCCGACAGGCTGTATTTCACCAGTTCAATGTTGTAATCGGTGATGCGGTTGATGGCCTGGTAAATGGCATCGACCGGGCCGTTGCCGTTCGCGGCTTCCGCTTTGATGTCGTCGCCGCAGGCCAGTTTGACGGAGGCCGTGGCGATATCGTTAGAGCCGGATTGCACGCTGAAATAGTCCAGACGGAAATGCTCTGGTTCTTCCTGTTGTTTATTGATGAAGGCCAGCGCCTCCAGGTCGTAATCGAATACCTGACCTTTTTTTATCCGCCAGCTTCAGGAAAGCGTCGTACAGGTTATCCAGATTGTATTCACTCTCTTTATAGCCCATCTCGTCCATACGGTGTTTTACGGCCGCACGCCCGGAGCGAGAGGTCAGGTTCAACTGGATCTGGTTCAGGCCGATAGACTCTGGCGTCATGATTTCGTAGTTTTCACGGTTTTTCAGCACGCCGTCCTGGTGAATGCCGGAGGAGTGGGCGAACGCGCCGCTGCCGACAATCGCTTTGTTCGCCGGGATCGGCATGTTGCAGATCTGACTGACCAACTGGCTGGTGCGCCAGATCTCCTGGTGATTGATGCGGGTATGCACATTCAGAATGTCCTGGCGTACCTTGATCGCCATGATGACTTCTTCCAGCGAGCAGTTACCGGCACGTTCGCCGATGCCGTTCATGGCGCCTTCAACCTGACGCGCGCCCGCGTGGACAGCCGCCAGCGCGTTGCCGACGCCCAGACCTAAATCATCATGGGTATGTACGGAGATGATGGCCTTGTCGATATTCGGTACGCGCTCATACAGCCCGGAAATAATACCGCCGAACTCGAAGGGCATGGTGTAGCCCACAGTATCGGGAATGTTGATTGTTTTCGCGCCCGCATTGATCGCCGCTTCCACGACGCGAGCGAGATCGTCAATCGGGGTACGGCCTGCGTCTTCACATGAGAACTCCACGTCATCAGTGTAATTACGCGCACGCTTAACCATATAGACAGCACGCTCAATCACTTCATCCAGCGTGCTGCGCAGCTTGGTGGCGATATGCATCGGCGAGGTGGCGATAAAGGTATGGATGCGGAAAGCGTCCGCGACCTTCAGTGATTCTGCCGCGACGTCGATGTCTTTTTCCACGCAGCGGGCTAACGCGCAAACGCGGCTGTTTTTGACCTGGCGGGCGATAGTCTGTACCGACTCAAAATCGCCAGGTGAAGAGACGGGAAAACCCACTTCCATCACATCGACGCCCATACGTTCAAGGGCCAGGGCAATTTGCAGCTTTTCTTTCACACTCAGGCTAGCCTGTAACGCCTGTTCACCGTCGCGTAAAGTGGTATCGAAAATAATGACTTGCTGGCTCATGGTTTAGGTCCTTGTCTCTTTAGGGCGCCTTGCTTCGAGCATAAAAAAACCCGCGCAATGGCGCGGGTTTTTAATCTTACTGATGCTGACTTAATGCTGAATGTCGCTCACCAGTCTACCGCGCAACGAAGATGCGTTTAGTAGTAGTAGACCGTTAAAGCGAGCGATACGAATCATTAATCAACTCCAGATGAATGCGATATGCTTTTAGTGGTACTGGATACGCTGCGCGATGTCAACCCTGTTGCAGATAAACCCTCCCATGCAGAGGGGATCTTGCGTTCTGTACTTTAGCTAATTGTGCTGAACTTTCAGGCGAATGCAAAATAAATCGACAGGAGGTGCGTACATACTTTTCACTGTTTGACATATTTGAGCATGTTTATTTGCAACTACAGCAAGCTGAAAGGGGGGTAAAGGTATTGCAAAGGTCGTACTTATCTTTTTGATTTTATTTATTTTTATATCTTTCGTGAATAAATTAATGAATCCGTTGCACACGTTATTGATAAATTATTGTTAAGAGTAAAAGCACAACTAATATAAACAATTAATTAAAACTTAATTTATTATTCACCAAAAGCATGATTGTGTATTCGCCACGCTTATGTTTATATTGCTTTTGTAATTTAAACATTATGAATCATCGTGCTGTGGCCTCTGCCGTATTGTACTGGCATGGGCTTTCGCCTTTTCCTGAACGATGCCTTTATGTTTTCCTAATTTTTATGTTTTCTCTTTTTCTTATTTTATATGCATGATAAATCATATTTCCTGAGATTATTTCTGCATTTCGTCAAGAAAAAGGGAGTTTAGTGTGACAGTGGAGTTAACTATGCCAGAGATAGAAATAGATAAACCGCATCCGATAGAAATGGTTAAGCCTCAGCTTCGTATGGTTGATCTGAATTTACTGACCGTCTTTGACGCCGTGATGCAAGAGCAGAATATCACGCGGGCTGCCCACTCCCTGGGGATGTCGCAGCCTGCCGTCAGTAATGCGGTGGCGCGTCTGAAAGTCATGTTTAATGACGAGCTGTTTGTCCGGTACGGACGCGGTATCCAGCCAACGGCGCGCGCTTATCAGCTATTTGGTTCCGTTCGCCAGGCGTTACAGTTGGTGCAAAATGAGTTGCCCGGTTCAGGTTTTGAACCCGCCAGCAGCGAGCGTGTATTCCATCTTTGCGTGTGCAGCCCGCTGGATAATATTCTGACGTCGCTTATTTATAATCGCGTTGAAAAGATTGCGCCGAATATTCATGTCGTTTTTAAATCATCGTTAAATCAAAATACGGAACATCAGCTGCGTTATCAGGAAACGGAATTTGTTATTGGGTATGAAGAGTTTCGCCGTCCTGAGTTTACCAGCGTATCGTTATTTAAAGATGAAATGGTGCTGGTCGCCAGCAGAAAACATCCGCGTATCAGCGGTCCGTTGCTGGAGAGCGATGTTTATAATGAACAACATGCGGTCGTTTCACTCGATCGTTATGCCTCATTTAGCCAGCCGTGGTATGACACGCCAGACAGACAAAGCTGCATTGCTTATCAGGGAATGGCGTTGATCAGCGTGCTTAATGTTGTCTCTCAAACGCAACTGGTGGCAGTTGCGCCGCGTTGGTTAGCCGATGAATTTGCTGAGTCATTAGCGTTACAGATATTACCGTTGCCTTTAAAACTGAATAGCCGGACCTGTTATCTTTCCTGGCATGATGCCGCGGGTCGGGATAAGGGTCATCAATGGATGGAAGAGTTATTGGTTTCTGTCTGTCAAAAGTGAATACGGGCGGAATAAATCAGAGTGAAATATCTGGTTTATTCTGCTTTTTCGTCTGTGTGTGAAATTTTATACTGAATTGTGCATCCAGGCGCTTTACGCATATCGCAAAAAATGGCGATATTGCTGTAAGTCCCCATTTTTAAGCGATTATTTATCATCACATCTGCTTATCCTGGTGTAATTCGCCGTTTCTTCTGCGCTTTCATCTCATTTATTCTTATTTATCTTCGAACGACGACATCAGCCTGAATTGCCTGCGTCATGGTGAGCAGTTAATGTGTTAGCAAAAGGTAAATCATCATAATAGTGGAGCAAGCCATGGAGATGTTGTCTGGAGCCGAGATGGTCGTCCGATCGCTCATCGATCAGGGCGTGAAGCAGGTATTCGGTTATCCCGGGGGGCGCGGTCCTCGATATTTATGATGCGCTGCACACGGTCGGTGGTATCGATCATGTGCTTGTCCGTCATGAACAAGCGGCTGTGCATATGGCGGATGGTCTGGCGCGGGCAACAGGTGAAGTCGGGGTCGTTCTGGTCACTTCCGGGCCAGGCGCCACGAATGCGATCACCGGTATTGCCACGGCCTATATGGATTCCATTCCTCTGGTCATCCTTTCCGGGCAAGTGGCGACATCGTTGATTGGCTATGACGCCTTTCAGGAATGCGATATGGTGGGGATCTCACGTCCGGTGGTGAAACACAGCTTCCTCGTTAAACAGACGGAAGACATCCCGCAGGTGCTGAAAAAAGCGTTCTGGCTGGCGGCAAGCGGGCGTCCTGGACCCGTGGTCGTGGACCTCCCGAAAGATATTCTGAATCCGGCGAAAAAGTTGCCTTACGTCTGGCCGGAGTCGGTCAGTATGCGCTCTTATAACCCGACCACGACAGGGCATAAAGGGCAGATTAAGCGCGCGCTGCAAACGCTGGCGGCGGCAAAAAAACCAGTGGTCTACGTCGGCGGCGGTGCAGTGAATGCGGGTTGTCATGAACAACTGCGGCAAACCATTGAAGCGCTCAACCTGCCGGTCGTCTCGTCGCTGATGGGCTGGGTGCATTCCCGGCCACGCATCGTCAGTCGTTAGGATGCTGGGGATGCACGGCACCTATGAAGCCAACATGACCATGCATCATTCCGATGTGATTTTTGCCGTCGGGGTGCGTTTTGACGATCGCACGACCAATAATCTGGCGAAATACTGCCCGAATGCGACCGTGCTGCATATCGATATCGATCCGACCTCTATCTCTAAAACCGTAACGGCGGATATTCCCATTGTGGGTGATGCCGCGCCTGGTTCTGGAGCAAATGCTGGAATTACTGCCGCAGGAAGTCGCACAGCAGCCGCTGGATGATATTCGCGACTGGTGGCAACACATTGAACGCTGGCGCGCCCGTCAGTGCCTGAAATATGACACCCAAAGCGAGAGCATTAAACCGCAGGCGGTGATCGAGGCTATCTGGCGTCTGACGAAAGGCGATGCGTATGTCACTTCTGATGTCGGCCCAGCACCAGATGTTCGCCGCGCTCTACTACCCCCTTTGATAAGCCGCGTCGCTGGATTAACTCCGGCGGTCTCGGCACGATGGGCTTTGGCCTGCCAGCGGCTCTGGGCGTGAAGATGGCGCTGCCGGATGAAACGGTAGTGTGCGTCACGGGAGATGGCAGCATTCAGATGAACATCCAGGAGCTGTCGACGGCGCTACAGTACGAACTGCCGGTACTGGTGCTCAACCTGAATAACCGCTATCTCGGCATGGTCAAACAATGGCAGGACATGATCTACTCCGGGCGCCACTCCCAGTCTTACATGCAGTCGCTGCCCGATTTTGTACGCCTTGCCGAGGCTTATGGGCATATCGGTATCCAGATTAATCATCCAGATGAACTGGAGAGCAAGCTGGGCGAAGCGCTGGAACATGTGCGTAACCATCGTCTGGTGTTTGTCGATGTCACCGTCGATGGCAGTGAGCATGTCTACCCGATGCAGATTCGTGGGGGCGGGATGGATGAAATGTGGTTAAGCAAAACGGAGAGGACCTGATTATGCGCCGGATATTATCAGTATTGCTGGAAAACGAGTCGGGTGCATTGTCGCGTGTGATTGGCCTCTTCGCCCAGCGTGGATACAACATTGAAAGCCTTACCGTCGCGCCGACCGACGATCCGACGCTATCGCGTATGACCATCCAGACGGTTGGCGATGAGAAAGTTCTGGAGCAAATTGAAAAGCAACTGCACAAGCTGGTGGATGTTCTGCGCGTAAGCGAACTTGGGCAGGGCGCGCACGTTGAGCGAGAAATCATGCCTGGTGAAGATTCAGGCCAGCGGATACGGAAGGGAAGAGGTGAAGCGCAACACGGAGATTTTCCGTGGGCAGATTATTGATGTCACGCCTTCCTATTTATACCGTCCAGCTGGCAGGCACCAGCGATAAGCTGGATGCGTTTCTGGCGACGCTGCGTGAAGTGGCGAAAATTGTTGAAGTTGCCCGTTCCGGCGTCGTCGGGCTTTCGCGCGGCCGACAAGATCATGCGTTAGTCATTGTGTTGTCTTTCAATTGTAGGCCTGATAAGCGAAGCGCCATCAGGCCATTATACCCTGCCGGATGGCGCTAATGCTTATCCGGCCTACAGGTGACGTCTCAACCTCCGCCGACGCTACCCGTTGGCTTTTTTTTGCGAAATCAGTGGTAACCCGGAATAAAAGCGGTTGCCGCAGTCACTATTCTGCGCTTAGATGTTAAGAAATTTAACCCATGCCGTCACAATGGTTATGGTTTGTACATTTTACGCAAGGGGCAATTGTGAAACTGGATGAAATCGCTCGGCTGGCCGGTGTATCGCGAACGACTGCAAGCTACGTTATTAACGGAAAAGCAAAGCAATACCGCGTGAGCGACAAGACCGTCGAGAAAGTCATGGCGGTGGTGCGTGAGCATAATTACCACCCGAATGCTGTGGCCGCCGGGCTGCGTGCTGGACGCACACGTTCTATCGGACTGGTCATTCCCGATCTGGAGAACACGAGTTATACCCGTATCGCAAACTACCTGGAGCGCCAGGCGCGCCAGCGCGGTTATCAACTGCTGATTGCCTGCTCAGAAGATCAGCCGGATAACGAAATGCGGTGCATCGAGCATCTTCTACAACGCCAGGTGGATGCGATCATTGTATCGACCTCGTTACCGCCGGAGCATCCGTTCTACCAGCGCTGGGCCAATGGTTCATTCCCCATCGTGGCGCTGGATCGCGCGCTGGATCGCGAACATTTCACCAGCGTTGTCGGGGCGGATCAGGATGATGCGGAAATGCTGGCGGCAGAGTTACGTAAATTCCCGGCGGAAACGGTGCTTTACCTGGGCGCGTTGCCGGAGTTGTCCGTCAGTTTCCTGCGCGAGCAGGGGTTCCGTACCGCATGGAAAGACGATCCGCGCGAAGTACACTATCTGTATGCCAACAGCTACGAGCGGGAAGCGGCGGCGCAGCTGTTCGAAAAATGGCTGGAAACTCACCCGATGCCGCAGGCGCTGTTTACCACGTCGTTTGCGCTCTTGCAGGGCGTGATGGATGTGACGTTACGTCGTGACGGGAAGCTGCCTTCCAACCTGGCGATCGCCACCTTTGGCGATAATGAGCTGCTCGACTTCTTGCAGTGTCCGGTTCTGGCGGTCGCACAGCGTCATCGTGATGTTGCTGAACGCGTCCTGGAGATCGTCCTGGCCAGCCTGGATGAGCCGCGTAAACCGAAGCCAGGTTTAACGCGAATCAAACGTAATTTGTACCGCCGCGGTATTCTTAGCCGCAGTTAGTCCATTTCTGTATGCCGGATAAGGCGGTTATGCCGCCATCTGGCAAATCGCCCGGCGGCGTTGTCGCTGACCGGGCAAATATTCACCTGCCAACAATACTCACACCATAATTAAGATTATTCCTTAGAATTATCCGACTTATCTTTCAAATATGCTGATTTTAAACCTGTCGATACCGACTTCAGGTTTATTGAGACGTCGTATTGAACCCGTTTTGTATTATTTTGTTACATGCGGGCGACGAATTGCCGAATTAACAAACACTTTTTTTCCGATGTGGCCTTCACGTCGCGGCTGGCTTGTCGGTGCGGGGCGTAGAGAGCGATAAACAGGTACTGTTATCTCGCTGCATATTGTCCTAAAATGCCGCTCGCGTCGCAAACTGACACTTTATATTTTTATCAGATGATATTGAGTCGTTTTAAACGGTGATGAGTTTTTGGATCTTTTTTCTTACAAATATTCATGACGTTAATTTGCTTCGCTCGTTGGACGGAATTTAATCAACGCTGATATTAGCCGTATACATTGGGTTTTTTACTCCGGTAAGCGTCCTGACTTGCTTGACAAGCTTTTCCCTCCGCTCCGTAAACTCCTTTAAGCTGGGAATTTGTGGGGCAAAGTGGTAATAAGGGGTGAGGCTGGCATGTTCCGGGGAGCAACGTTAGTCAATCTCGACAGTAAGGGGCGCTTATCTGTGCCCACCCGTTACCGGGATCAACCTGATCGAGAACGCTACCGGTCAAATGGTTTTGTACCATTTGACATCCATCACCCGTGCCTGCTGCTTTACCCCCTGCCTGAATGGGAAATTTATCGAGCAAAAATTATCGCGTCTGTCGAGCATGAACCCGGTTGGAGCGCCGCGTGCAGCGTTTACTGTTGGGGGCATGCCAGCGAATGTCAGATGGATAGCGCGGGTCGCTTATTGATCGCGCCGATTCTGCGGCAACATGCCGGGCTGACGAAAGAAGTGATGCTGGTTGGACAGTTCAATAAGTTTGAACTGTGGGATGAAACGACCTGGTATCAACAGGTCAAGGAAGATATCGACGCTGGAGCAGTCAGTAACCGAAACCTTGTCGGAACGACTGCAGGACTTGTCTCTATAATGATGATGGAAAATTTTAAACACACTACGGTGCTGCCTGGACGAGGCCGTAAACGGTCTGAACATTCGCCCTGACGGCATCTACATTGATGGGACATTTGGTCGCGGCGGCCACTCACGTCTGATCCTCTCCCGGCTTGGCGAAGAGGGACGTTTGCTGGCGATCGATCGCGATCCACAGGCTATTGCCGAAGCCCAGGCCATCAATGATCCTCGCTTCTCCATCATTCATGGACCTTTCTCTGCGCTTGCTGATTATGTAAGTGAGCGCGAACTTATCGGCAAGATCGACGGGATTCTCCTTGATCTTGGCGTCTCTTCACCGCAACTCGATGATGCCGAACGTGGTTTTTCTTTTATGCGTGATGGCCCGCTGGATATGCGTATGGACCCAACGCGCGGTCAGTCTGCCGCAGAATGGCTGCAAAACCGCGGAAGAAGCCGATATTGCCTGGGTGCTGAAAACCTTTGGCGAAGAGCGTTTTGCGAAACGTATTGCCCGCGCCATTGTGGAGCGCAACCGCGAACAGCCCATGACCCGCACCAAAGAACTGGCGGAAGTGGTCGCAGCGGCGACACCGGTGAAGGACAAATTCAAACATCCCGCGACCCGTACCTTCCAGGCGGTGCGCATTTGGGTGAACAGTGAACTGGAGGAGATAGAGCAGGCGCTAAAAAGCTCGCTCAGCGTGCTGGCCCCGGGTGGGCGGCTTTCCATTATCAGTTTCCACTCGCTGGAAGACCGTATTGTGAAGCGCTTTATGCGTGAGCAAAGCCGCGGTCCACAGGTTCCAGCAGGGTTGCCGATGACGGAAGAGCAGCTCAAAAAACTGGGCGGTCGTGAGCTAAGAGCATTAGGCAAGTTGATGCCGGGCGAAGAAGAAGTGGCGGAAAATCCACGCGCCCGTAGTTCAGTTCTGCGTATTGCAGAGAGGACGAACGCATGATCAGCAGAGTGACAGAAGCCCTGAGCAAAGTGAAGGGATCGACGGGAATCACCAATCGCCATGCTTTGCCTGGCGTGATCGGTGACGATCTTTTGCGATTTGGGAAGCTGCCACTCTGCCTGTTCATTTGCATCATTTTAACGGCGGTCACCGTCGTGACAACGGCGCACCATACGCGCCTGTTAACCGCGCAGCGCGAGCAACTGGTGCTGGAGCGTGATGCGCTGGATATCGAATGGCGCAACCTGATTCTTGAAGAAAACGCGCTCGGCGATCATAGCCGGGTAGAACGGATCGCAACGGAAAAGTTGCAGATGCAGCATGTCGATCCCTCACAAGAAAATATCGTAGTGCAAAAATAAGGATAAACGCGACGCATGAAAGCAGCGGCAAAGACGCTCAAACCAAAACGCCAGGAAGAACAAGCCAACTTTGTCAGTTGGCGTTTTGCGTTGCTGTGCGGCTGCATTCTGCTGGCGCTGGGGTTCCTGCTGGGGCGCGTGGCCTGGCTGCAAATTATTGCGCCTGACATGTTAGTGCGTCAGGGCGACATGCGCTCTTTGCGTGTACAGGAAGTCTCCACCTCTCGCGGCATGATCACCGACCGCTCTGGTCGCCCACTGGCGGTGAGCGTGCCAGTAAAAGCCATCTGGGCGGACCCGAAAGAGCTGCATGATGCAGGCGGGATCACGCTGGACAACCGCTGGAAAGCGCTGGCAGACGCGCTGAAAATGCCGCTCGACCAACTGGCGGCTCGCGTTAATGCGAACCCGAAAGGCCGCTTTATCTATCTGGCGCGTCAGGTTAACCCGGATCTCGGCGACTACATCAAAAAACTGAAGCTGCCAGGCATTCATCTGCGCGAAGAGTCCCGCCGTTACTATCCTTCCGGGGAAGTGACCGCTCACCTCATTGGCTTCACTAACGTCGATAGCCAGGGGATTGAAGGCGTCGAGAAGAGCTTCGATAAGTGGCTGACCGGCCAGCCAGGCGAACGTATTGTACGTAAAGACCGCTATGGCCGGGTTATTGAAGATATCTCTTCTACCGACAGCCAGGCCGCGCACAATCTGGCGCTGAGCATTGATGAGCGCCTGCAAGCGTTGGTCTATCGCGAACTGAACAACGCCGTGGCCTTCAACAAAGCGGAGTCAGGCAGCGCCGTGCTGGTGGATGTCAATACTGGCGAAGTGCTGGCAATGGCGAACAGCCCGTCCTACAACCCGAATAACCTGACCGGTACGCCGAAAGACGCTATGCGTAACCGCACCATCACGGACGTGTTTGAACCCGGTTCAACCGTCAAACCGATGGTGGTGATGACCGCGTTACAGCGCGGGGTCGTGCGTGAAAACACCGTGCTGAACACGGTGCCATATCGAATTAATGGTCACGAAATCAAAGACGTGGCGCGTTACAGCGAATTGACCCTGACCGGGGTTTTACAGAAGTCGAGTAACGTCGGCGTTTCTAAGCTGGCGTTAGCGATGCCGTCCTCAGCGTTAGTAGATACTTACTCACGTTTTGGGCTAGGAAAGGCGACCAATTTGGGGTTGGTCGGAGAACGCAGTGGCTTATATCCTCAAAAACAACGGTGGTCTGACATAGAGAGGGCCACCTTCTCTTTCGGCTATGGGCTAATGGTAACCCCGTTACAGTTAGCGCGAGTCTACGCAACGATTGGCAGCTACGGCGTTTATCGTCCGCTGTCGATTACCAAAGTTGATCCTCCTGTACCGGGCGAGCGCGTCTTCCCGGAAGCGACCGTTCGTACCGTCGTCCACATGATGGAAAGCGTGGCGCTGCCGGGCGGCGGCGGCGTGAAGGCGGCGATCAAAGGTTATCGCATCGCCATTAAAACCGGTACGGCGAAAAAAGTGGGGCCGGATGGCCGCTACATCAACAAATACATTGCTTATACCGCAGGCGTTGCGCCTGCGAGTCAGCCGCGCTTCGCGCTGGTGGTTGTTATCAACGATCCGCAGGCGGGTAAATACTACGGCGGCGCCGTTTCCGCGCCGGTATTCGGTGCCATTATGGGGCGGCGTACTGCGCACCATGAACATCGAACCGGATGCGCTGGCAACGGGCGAAAAAAGTGAATTTGTAATTAACCAAGGCGAGGGAACAGGTGGCAGATCGTAATTTGCGCGACCTTCTCGCTCCGTGGGTGCCTGGCGCACCGGAGCGAGCACTGCGGGAGATGACACTCGACAGCCGTGTGGCTGCATCGGGCGATCTCTTTGTGGCAGTGGTGGGTCATCAGGCGGACGGGCGTCGATATATCCCGCAGGCGATAGCGCAAGGTGTGGCTGCCATTATTGCAGAGGCCAAAGATGAGGCGACCGACGGGGAAATCCGTGAAATGCACGGTGTGCCGGTTATCTATCTGAGCCAGCTCAACGAGCGTTTATCTGCACTGGCGGGCCGCTTCTACCACGAGCCATCTGAACATATGCGTCTGGTCGGCGTGACCGGAACGAACGGAAAAACCACCACCACGCAACTGCTGGCGCAGTGGAGCCAACTGCTTGGCGAAACCAGCGCGGTAATGGGAACGGTGGGTAATGGCCTGTTGGGCAAAGTGATCCCGACGGAGAACACAACCGGTTCCGCCGTTGACGTACAGCATGTGCTGGCCGGTCTGGTTGAGCAGGGCGCAACATTCGGCGCAATGGAAGTCTCTTCCCACGGCCTGGTGCAGCACCGGGTCGCCGCGCTGAAATTTGCCGCCTCTGTTTTCACGAATTTAAGCCGCGATCACCTTGATTATCACGGTGACATGGAACATTACGAAGCGGCGAAATGGATGCTCTATTCAACGCACCATTACGGCGAGGCTATCGTCAATGCTGATGATGAAGTCGGACGCCGATGGCTGGTGAGGTTGCCGGATGCCGTTGCGGTCTCGATAGAGGATCATATCAACCCGAACTGCCACGGACGTTGGCTGAAAGCGGTTGAGGTGAAGTACCACGATAGCGGCGCGACGATCCGTTTCGACTCCAGTTGGGGCGAAGGCGAGATTGAAAGCCGTCTGATGGGCGCGTTTAACGTCAGCAACCTGCTGCTGGCGCTGGCAACGTTGCTGGCGCTTGGCTACCCCCTGGCGGATCTGCTGAAAACCGCCCCTCGACTGCAACCGGTTTGCGGGCGGATGGAGGTGTTCAGCGCGCCGGGCAAAACCACGGTGGTGGTCGATTACGCCCACACGCCGGATGCGCTGGAAAAAGCGTTGCAGGCTGCGCGGTTGCACTGTACTGGTCAACTGTGGTGCGTCTTTGGCTGCGGCGGCGATCGCGATAAAGGTAAACGTCCGCTGATGGGGGCGATTGCCGAAGAGTTCGCGGACGTGGTGGTCGTGACGGACGATAACCCACGCACCGAAGAGCCGCGCGCGATCATTAACGACATTCTGGCGGGTATGCTGGATGCCGGGCACGCGAAAGTGATGGAAGGCCGCGCGGAGGCGGTGACCTGCGCCATTATGCAGGCGAAAGAAAACGACGTGGTTCTGGTCGCGGGTAAAGGGCATGAGGATTACCAGATTGTCGGTACTCAGCGCCTTGATTACTCCGACCGCGTGACGGCTGCGCGTCTGCTGGGGGTGATTGCATGATTAGCGTAACGCTCAGCCAACTGGCCGGTATTCTGCACGGCGAATTACAGGGCGCCGACCTGACGATTGACGCGGTCACGACCGATACGCGTAAGGTGACGCCGGGCTGCCTGTTTGTGGCGCTGAAAGGCGAGCGTTTCGACGCCCATGATTTTGCGGATAACGCGAAAGAGGGCGGTGCCGGTGCGCTGCTGGTGAGTCGCCCGCTGGATTGCGATCTGCCGCAGCTGATCGTCAAAGATACGCGGCTGGCCTTCGGCGAACTGGCCGCATGGGTTCGGGCGCAGGTTCCCGCTCGCGTCGTGGCGTTAACCGGCTCCTCCGGCAAAACATCCGTTAAAGAGATGACCGCCGCCATTCTGAGTCAGTGTGGCAACACCTTATACACCGCGGGCAACCTGAATAACGATATCGGCGTACCGATGACGTTGCTGCGGTTAAACAACGATTATGACTATGCCGTCATTGAGTTAGGCGCCAATCACCAGGGCGAAATTGCCTGGACCGTCGGCCTGACGCGTCCTGAAGCGGCACTGGTTAATAATCTGGCGGCAGCGCACCTGGAAGGATTCGGTTCGCTGGCGGGCGTGGCGAAAGCGAAAGGCGAAATCTATACCGGCTTGCCGGTGAATGGGATCGCCATTATGAACGCCGATAACAACGACTGGCTGAACTGGCAGGGCATTATTGGCGATCGCAAAGTGTGGCGTTTTTCACCGAATGCCGCTAACAGCGATTTTACCGCGACCAATATCCATGTGACCTCGCACGGTACGGAATTCACGCTGCAAACGCCGACGGGCGACATTGATGTCCTGCTGCCGCTGCCTGGTCGCCACAATATTGCAAACGCGCTGGCGGCGGCTGCGCTGTCGATGGCGGTAGGGGCGACCCTTGACGCCATTAAAACCGGTCTGGCGAACCTGAAAGCCGTGCCGGGGCGCCTGTTCCCCATCCAGTTGAATGACAACCAGCTGTTACTTGATGACTCCTATAACGCCAACGTCGGTTCGATGACCGCCGCTGTGCAGGTGCTGTCTGAAATGCCGGGCTACCGGGTGCTGGTGGTCGGCGATATGGCGGAGCTGGGCGCGGAAAGCGAAGCATGCCATGTTCAGGTCGGTGAAGCGGCAAAAGCGGCGGGTATCGACAGCGTGCTGAGTACAGGAAAACTGAGTCAGGCGATCGGCAATGCCAGCGGCGTTGGCGAACATTTTGCGGATAAATCGGCTCTGGTCGCGCGTCTTAACACGCTGATTGCGGAGCATCAGATTATTACCATTTTAGTGAAGGGTTCACGTAGTGCCGCCATGGAAGAGGTAGTACGCGCATTACAGGAGAATGGAACATGTTAGTTTGGCTGGCCGAACATTTGGTCAAATATTATTCCGGCTTTAACGTCTTTTCCTATCTGACGTTTCGCGCCATCGTCAGCCTGCTGACCGCGCTGTTCATCTCCTTGTGGATGGGCCCGCGTATGATTGCCCGCTTACAAAAATTGTCTTTTGGCCAGGTCGTGCGTAATGACGGCCCGGAATCGCACTTTAGCAAGCGCGGTACGCCGACAATGGGCGGCATTATGATTCTGACGGCGATTGTGGTCTCCGTCCTGCTGTGGGCTTACCCGTCTAACCCGTACGTCTGGGTGCGTGCTGGTGGTGCTGGTGGGCTACGGCATTATTGGTTTTGTCGATGATTACCGCAAAGTGGTGCGTAAAGACACCAAAGGGCTGATCGCTCGCTGGAAATATTTCTGGATGTCGGTGATTGCGCTGGGCGTGGCGTTCGCGCTGTATCTGGCAGGGAAAGACACGCCGGCCACCGAACTGGTGGTGCCGTTCTTTAAAGACGTGATGCCGCAACTGGGTCTGTTCTACGTGCTGCTGGCGTACTTCGTGATCGTCGGAACGGGCAACGCGGTTAACCTGACCGATGGCCTGGACGGCCTGGCGATTATGCCGACCGTATTCGTCGCCGCCGGTTTTGCGCTGGTGGCGTGGGCAACCGGCAACATGAACTTCGCCAACTACCTGCATATTCCGTACTTACGCCATGCCGGTGAACTGGTGATTGTCTGTACGGCGATTGTCGGCGCGGGCTTAGGCTTCCTGTGGTTTAACACCTATCCGGCGCAGGTCTTTATGGGAGACGTCGGGTCGCTGGCGCTGGGCGGCGCGCTGGGCATCATCGCGGTGCTGCTGCGTCAGGAGTTTTTGCTGGTGATTATGGGCGGCGTGTTTGTGGTGGAAACCCTGTCAGTCATTTTGCAGGTCGGTTCCTTTAAATTGCGCGGGCAGCGCATCTTCCGCATGGCGCCGATTCACCATCACTATGAACTGAAAGGCTGGCCGGAACCGCGCGTTATCGTGCGCTTCTGGATTATTTCGCTGATGCTGGTCCTGATTGGCCTGGCAACGCTGAAGGTACGTTAATCATGGCTGATTACCAGGGTAAAAAAGTCGTCATTATTGGTCTGGGATTGACCGGACTTTCCTGCGTGGACTTTTTCCTGGCGCGCGGCGTAACGCCGCGCGTAATGGATACCCGTGCGACGCCGCCGGGTCTGGACAAATTACCGGAAGCGGTAGAGCGTCACGTCGGCAGCCTGAATGATGACTGGCTACTGGCGGCGGATCTGATTGTCGCCAGCCCAGGTATTGCTCTGGCGCATCCTTTACTGAGCGCTGCCGCCGATGCAGGTATTGAGATTGTCGGCGATATCGAACTGTTCTGTCGCGAAGCGCAGGCGCCGATCGTGGCGATCACCGGATCGAACGGTAAAAGCACCGTGACCACGCTGGTAGGCGAGATGGCGAAAGCGGCGGGCGTGAACGTGGGCGTTGGCGGTAACATCGGTCTGCCTGCGTTGATGCTGCTGGACGCCGCTCGCGAGCTGTACGTACTGGAGCTTTCCAGCTTCCAACTGGAAACGACATCCAGCCTACAGGCCGTTGCCGCAACCATCCTGAACGTTACCGAAGACCATATGGACCGATATCCGTTTGGTCTGCAACAGTATCGCGCGGCAAAACTGCGCGTGTATGAGAATGCGAAAGTTTGCGTGGTGAATGCTGATGACGCGCTGACCATGCCGGTACGCGGCGCGGATGCGCGTTGCGTCAGTTTTGGCGTCAACATGGGGGATTATCACCTCAATCGCCAGCAGGGCGAGACCTGGCTGCGGGTGAAGGGTGAAAAAGTGTTGAACGTGAAAGAGATGAAGCTTTCCGGCCAGCACAACTACACCAATGCGCTGGCGGCGCTGGCGCTGGCCGATGCGGCGGGTTTACCGCGCGCCAGCAGCCTGAAAGCGTTGACGACCTTTACCGGTCTGGCGCATCGCTTCCAGCTGGCGCTGGAGCATAACGGCGTGCGCTGGATTAACGACTCCAAAGCCACCAACGTAGGCAGCACGGAAGCGGCGCTGAATGGCCTGCACGTAGACGGTACGCTGCACCTGCTGCTCGGCGGTGATGGTAAATCGGCGGATTTCTCTTCGCTCACCCGTTACCTGGGCGGCGATCGCGTTCGCCTGTACTGCTTTGGTCGTGATGGCGCGCAGCTGGCGGCGCTGCGCCCGGAAATCGCAGAACAAACTGAGACGATGGAAGAGGCGATGCGTCTGCTGGCGCCGCGTTTGCAACCGGGCGATATGGTCCTGCTGTCTCCGGCCTGCGCCAGCCTCGATCAGTTTAAGAATTTTGAGCAACGGGGCGATGTCTTTACCCGTCTGGCGAAGGAGTTAGGTTGATGCGTTTATCTCTCCCTCGCCTGAGAATGCCGCGCCTGCCGGGATTTGGAATCCTGGTATGGGTCTTTACGGCGCTTAAAGGCTGGGTGATGGCGTCGCGCGATAAAGACGACGATAGCCTGATCATGTATGACCGCACGTTGCTCTGGCTGACATTTGGCCTGGCGGCGATCGGTTTCATCATGGTGACGTCGGCGTCAATGCCTGTCGGACAACGTCTGGCGAACGATCCTTTCCTGTTTGCCAAGCGTGACGCGCTGTACATACTCCTGGCGTTTTGCCTGGCGATGATCACGCTGCGTTTACCGATGGAGTTCTGGCAAAAGTACAGCACCACGATGCTGATCGCGTCGATCATCATGTTGTTGATCGTGCTGGTGGTGGGGAGCTCAGTTAACGGGGCATCGCGTTGGATTGCGCTGGGGCCGCTGCGTATTCAGCCTGCGGAATTTACCAAACTGTCGCTGTTCTGCTACCTCGCCAACTATCTGGTGCGCAAAGTTGATGAAGTGCGTAATAACCTGCGCGGCTTCTTAAAACCGATGGGCGTGATTCTGGTGCTGGCGATTTTGCTGCTGGCGCAGCCCGATCTCGGGACGGTGGTGGTGCTGTTCGTTACCACGCTGGCGATGCTGTTTCTCGCTGGGGCGAAGTTATGGCAGTTCATTGCCATCATCGGCATGGGGATATCGGCGGTGATCCTGCTGATCCTCGCCGAACCGTATCGTATTCGCCGTGTGACCTCTTTCTGGAACCCCTGGGAGGATCCGTTTGGCAGCGGCTACCAGCTGACGCAATCCCTGATGGCATTTGGCCGTGGTGAGATGTGGGGGCAGGGGCTGGGGAACTCGGTACAAAAACTGGAGTATCTGCCGGAAGCGCATACTGACTTCATCTTCGCCATTATTGGGGAAGAACTGGGTTATATCGGTGTGGTACTGGCGCTTTTAATGGTATTCTTCGTCGCTTTTCGCGCGATGTCGATTGGCCGTAAGGCGCTGGAGATTGATCACCGTTTTTCAGGATTCCTGGCCTGCTCGATTGGAATCTGGTTCAGCTTCCAGGCGCTGGTCAACGTCGGCGCGGCGGCAGGCATGCTGCCAACGAAGGGTCTGACGCTGCCGCTGATCAGTTATGGTGGTTCCAGTTTGCTAATCATGTCGACGGCCATCATGTTTTTTGTTACGTATTGATTATGAAACGCGTCTGGAAAAAGCGCAGGCGTTTACACGAGGTTCACGATGAGTGGTCAACCGAAGCGGTTAATGGTGATGGCGGGCGGTACTGGCGGACATGTGTTCCCAGGACTGGCCGTCGCGCACCATTTAATGGACCAGGGCTGGCAAGTACGCTGGCTCGGAACCGCCGATCGTATGGAAGCGGATTTAGTGCCGAAGCATGGCATTGAGATTGATTTCATTCGCATTTCCGGTTTGCGCGGAAAAGGCGTGAAAGCGCTGCTGGCGGCACCGCTGCGTATTTTTAACGCCTGGCGCCAGGCGCGGGCGATCATGAAGCAGTTTAAGCCTGATGTGGTGCTCGGCATGGGCGGCTATGTCTCTGGCCCCGGCGGTCTGGCGGCGTGGTCGCTGGGTATTCCGGTTGTGCTGCATGAGCAAAACGGCATTGCAGGGTTGACCAATAAGTGGCTGGCGAAAATCGCCACGACGGTGATGCAGGCTTTTCCCGGCGCGTTTCCGAAAGCGGACGTGGTCGGAAAACCCGGTACGTACTGACGTACTGGCGCTCCCCTTGCCGCAAGAACGCCTGGCCGGACGTGAAAGGGCCGATTCGCGTGCTGGTGGTGGGTGGCTCTCAGGGGGCCCGGGTATTGAACCAGACGCTGCCGCAAGTTGCGGCAAAACTGGGCGATACGGTCACTATCTGGCATCAAAGCGGTAAAGGCGCGCAGCAGACCGTAGAGCAGGCTTATGCCGGGCGGGGCAACCGCAGCATAAGGTGACGGAATTTATTGATGACATGGCCGCAGCCTATGCGTGGGCGGATGTTGTCGTTTGCCGCTCTGGCGCGTTAACGGTGAGTGAAATCGCCGCCGCCGGTTTGCCCCGCGCTGTTTGTGCCGTTTCAGCATAAAGACCGGCAGCAGTACTGGAATGCCCTGCCGCTGGAGAAAGCGGGGGGGCCGCCAAAATTTTTTGAGCAGCCGCAGTTTACTGTGGATGCCGTCGCCAGCACCCTGGCCGGGTGGTCGCGAGAAACGTTATTAACCATGGCAGAACGTGCCCGCGCTGCATCCATTCCAGATGCCACCGAGCGTGTTGCAAATGAAGTGAGCCGGGCTGCCCGGGCGTAATTGTGGCGGTGCCTTTTGCACCCGCATGAATTGAGAAGTGAATGGCGTAAAGAATGAATACACAACAACTGGCAAAACTGCGTTCCATCGTGCCCGAAATGCGTCGCGTTCGGCACATCCACTTTGTCGGCATCGGTGGTGCCGGTATGGGCGGTATTGCCGAAGTTCTGGCCAATGAAGGGTATCAGATCAGTGGTTCTGATTTAGCGCCGAATCCGGTTACGCAGCAACTGGCGAGCCTTGGCGCCACCATTTTCTTCAATCATCGCCCGGAAAACGTGCGCGATGCGAGCGTGGTGGTGGTTTCCAGCGCGATCTCTGCGGATAACCCGGAGATTGTCGCGGCGCATGAAGCGCGTATTCCGGTGATCCGCCGCGCGGAGATGCTGGCGGAGTTAATGCGTTTTCGTCACGGCATCGCCATTGCCGGGACGCACGGTAAAACAACGACCACCGCGATGGTCTCCAGCATTTACGCGGAAGCGGGGCTGGACCCGACCTTCGTCAACGGTGGGCTGGTGAAAGCGGCTGGCGTGCATGCGCGTTTAGGCCACAGCCGTTATCTGATTGCGGAAGCGGATGAGAGCGATGCGTCGTTCCTGCATCTGCAACCGATGGTGGCGATTGTCACCAATATTGAAGCCGACCATATGGATACTTACCAGGGCGACTTCGAAAATTTGAAGCAGACCTTTATTAATTTCCTGCACAATTTGCCGTTTTATGGTCGTGCAGTGATGTGTGTTGACGATCCGGTGATCCGCGAGCTGCTGTCGCGCGTGGGCCGTCAGACTACAACTTATGGTTTTAGCGACGACGCTGACGTGCGTGTGGAAGAGTACCAGCAGGTTGGGCCGCAGGGGCATTTTACGCTGCTGCGTCAGGATAAACCTGCAATGCAGGTGACGCTGAATGCGCCGGGCCGCCACAATGCGCTGAACGCGGCGGCTGCCGTGGCGGTGGCGACCGAAGAAGGAATTGACGACGAGGCGATTCTGCGCGCGCTGGAAAGCTTCCAGGGCACCGGGCGTCGCTTCGATTTCCTCGGCGAATTCCCGCTTGAACCGGTAAACGGTAAAGCAGGGACGGCGATGCTGGTCGATGATTACGGCCATCATCCAACGGAAGTCGACGCCACCATTAAGGCCGCGCGTGCAGGCTGGCCGGATAAAAATCTGGTGATGGTTTTCCAGCCGCACCGCTTCACGCGTACGCGCGATCTGTACGACGATTTCGCCAACGTGCTGACGCAGGTTGACGCGCTGTTAATGCTGGATGTTTACGCCGCAGGCGAAGCGCCAATTCCGGGAGCGGACAGCCGTTCGCTGTGCCGTACGATTCGCGGTCGCGGTAAAATTGACCCGATTCTGGTCTCCGATCCGGCGCAGGTTGCGCAAATGCTGGCGCCGGTATTAACCGGTAATGATTTGATTTTGGTGCAAGGCGCGGGAAATATCGGCAAAATTGCGCGCACCTTAGCTGAAATCAAACTGAAGCCGCAAGCCCAGGAGGAGGAGCAACATGGCTGATAAAATCGCGGTCCTGTTGGGTGGAAACTCCGCCGAACGTGATGTTTCGCTGAATTCCGGCGCGGCGGTGCTGGCCGGGTTACGCGAAGGCGGCGTGGATGCGCATCCGATCGATCCGAAAGAGGTTGATGTCACCCTGCTGAAATCAATGGGTTTTCAGAAGGTGTTTATTGCGTTGCATGCTCGCGGCGGCGAAGATGGCACGCTGCAAGGGATGCTGGATCTGATTGGCCTGCCCTATACCGGCAGCGGGGTGATGGCTTCAGCAATCTCAATGGATAAACTGCGCAGCAAATTGCTGTGGCAGGGCGCCGGATTACCGGTTGCGCCGTGGGTGGCATTGACGCGCGCTGAGTTTGAAAAAGGGCTTAGCGACGACGCGCTAACGCGAATTTCTGCGCTGGGTTTGCCGCTGATTGTGAAGCCGAGCCGTGAAGGTTCCAGCGTCGGCATGTCGAAAGTGGTAGAAGAAAATGCTTTGCAGGCAGCATTAGCATTGGCTTTTCAGCATGATGAAGAAGTACTGATTGAGAAATGGCTCAGTGGCCCGGAATTTACGGTTGCGATACTCGGTGAAGAAATTTTACCGTCAATTCGTATCCAACCCGCCGGAACCTTCTATGATTATGAGGCGAAGTATCTCTCTGATGAGACACAATATTTCTGCCCGGCAGGTCTGGAAGAGGAACAAGAGGCTATTTTGCAGACATTGGTCCTGAAAGCGTGGACCGCGTTGGGTTGCAAAGGATGGGGCCGCATCGACGTCATGCTGGACAGCGATGGCCAGTTTTATCTGCTGGAAGCGAATACCTCGCCGGGTATGACCAGCCACAGTCTGGTGCCGATGGCGGCGCGTCAGGCGGGCATGAGCTTCTCGCAGTTGGTGGTACGAATTCTGGAGTTGGCGGACTGATATGTCGCAGGCTGCGCTGAACACGCGAAACAGTGATGAAGAGGTGTCTTCTTCACGGCGCAATAATGGAACGCGTCTTGCAGGAATACTGTTCCTGCTGACGGTGCTCTGCACCGTGTTTGTCAGCGGCTGGGTTGTGTTGGGCTGGATGGAAGACGCCGCAGCGTTTGCCGTTGTCGAAACTGGTGTTGACCGGCGAACGGCATTACACGCGCAATGATGACATCCGCCAGTCGATTCTGGCGTTGGGCGCGCCGGGTACGTTTATGACTCAGGATGTGAACATTATCCAGAGCCAGATAGAGCGTTTACCGTGGATTAAACAGGCCAGCGTCAGAAAGCAATGGCCTGATGAATTGAAGATTCATCTGGTTGAATATGTGCCGATTGCGCGTTGGAATGATCAGCATATGGTTGATGCCGAAGGCAATACCTTCAGCGTACCGGCAGAGCGAACCAGTAAACAGGTATTACCCATGTTGTATGGCCCGGAAGGCAGCGCGAGTGAAGTGTTGCAGGGGTATCGCGATATGGGGCAGGTGCTGGCTAAGGACAGATTCACCCTGAAGGAAGCGGCAATGACCGCGCGTCGTTCCTGGCAGTTGACGCTGAATAACGATATTAAGCTCAACCTCGGCAGGGGCGATACGATGAAACGTTTGGCTCGCTTTGTAGAACTTTATCCGGTTTTACAGCAGCAGGCGCAAACCGATGGCAAACGGATAAGCTACGTTGATTTGCGTTATGACTCGGGGGCGGCAGTAGGGTGGGCACCCTTACCTCCAGAGGAATCTAATCAGCAACAGAATCAGGCACAGGCAGAACAACAATGATCAAGGCGACGGACAGAAAACTGGTAGTAGGACTGGAGATTGGCACCGCGAAGGTTGCCGCTTTAGTAGGGGAAGTTCTGCCCGACGGTATGGTCAATATCATTGGCGTGGGCAGTTGCCCGTCGCGAGGTATGGATAAAGGCGGGGTGAACGACCTCGAGTCAGTGGTGAAGTGCGTACAGCGCGCCATTGACCAGGCGGAGCTGATGGCGGATTGCCAGATCTCCTCGGTGTATCTGGCGCTTTCTGGCAAGCACATTAGCTGTCAGAATGAAATTGGTATGGTGCCGATCTCCGAAGAAGAAGTGACGCAGGAAGATGTGGAAAACGTCGTGCATACCGCGAAGTCGGTGCGCGTGCGTGATGAGCATCGTGTACTGCATGTCATTCCGCAGGAATATGCGATCGATTACCAGGAAGGCATTAAGAATCCGGTTGGCCTTTCCGGCGTGCGTATGCAGGCAAAAGTGCACTTGATCACATGCCACAACGACATGGCGAAAAACATCGTTAAAGCGGTGGAACGTTGTGGCCTGAAAGTTGACCAACTCATATTTGCCGGGTTAGCGGCCAGTTACTCCGTTTTAACGGAAGATGAACGTGAACTGGGCGTCTGCGTGGTTGATATCGGTGGTGGTACAATGGATATCGCCGTTTATACTGGCGGGGCGTTGCGCCATACCAAGGTAATCCCTTACGCAGGGAATGTCGTGACCAGCGATATCGCGTATGCCTTCGGTACGCCGCCGAGCGATGCTGAAGCCATCAAAGTGCGTCACGGCTGCGCGCTGGGCTCTATCGTCGGCAAAGACGAAAGCGTTGAAGTGCCGAGCGTGGGCGGTCGTCCGCCGCGTAGTCTGCAACGTCAGACGCTTGCGGAGGTGATTGAGCCGCGTTACACCGAGCTTCTCAACCTGGTCAACGAAGAGATTTTGCAATTACAGGAACAGCTTCGCCAGCAGGGTGTGAAACATCATCTGGCGGCGGGGATTGTATTAACCGGCGGCGCGGCGCAAATTGAAGGTCTTGCTGCCTGTGCTCAGCGCGTGTTCCATACGCAAGTGCGTATTGGCGCGCCGCTGAATATTACCCGGACTGACGGATTATGCCCAGGAGCCGTACTACTCAACGGCGGTGGGGCTGCTTCACTACGGGAAAGAGTCCCACTTAAGTGGCGAAGCGGAAGTGGAAAAACGTGTTACGGCATCAGTTGGCTCGTGGATCAAGCGACTTAATAGCTGGCTGCGAAAAGAGTTTTAATTTTTATGAGACCGGCGACTATTAACGGTCTCAGGCGACAGGCACAAAACGGAGAGAAACTATGTTTGAACCTATGGAACTGACCAACGACGCGGTGATTAAAGTCATCGGCGTCGGCGGCGGCGGCGGTAATGCCGTTGAACACATGGTGCGCGAGCGCATCGAAGGTGTTGAATTCTTCGCGGTGAATACCGACGCTCAGGCGTTGCGTAAGACTGCGGTTGGGCAGACCATTCAGATTGGTAGCGGCATCACCAAAGGTCTGGGCGCGGGTGCAAACCCGGAAGTCGGTCGCAATGCGGCGGACGAAGATCGTGAAGCACTGCGTGCAGCGCTTGACGGCGCAGACATGGTGTTTATCGCAGCAGGCATGGGCGGCGGTACCGGTACCGGTGCAGCGCCAGTGGTTGCGGAAGTGGCAAAAGATTTAGGTATCCTGACCGTTGCCGTGGTGACGAAGCCTTTCAACTTCGAAGGCAAGAAGCGCATGGCATTCGCGGAGCAGGGTATTACTGAGCTGTCCAAACATGTGGACTCGCTGATCACCATCCCGAACGACAAGCTGCTGAAAGTGCTGGGACGCGGTATCTCCCTGCTGGATGCGTTTGGCGCGGCGAACGACGTGCTGAAAGGCGCGGTTCAGGGTATCGCTGAGCTGATTACCCGCCCGGGTCTGATGAACGTCGACTTTGCAGACGTGCGCACCGTGATGTCCGAAATGGGCTACGCGATGATGGGCTCCGGCGTGGCAAGCGGTGAAGACCGTGCGGAAGAAGCGGCAGAAATGGCGATCTCTTCTCCGCTGCTGGAAGATATCGATCTGTCTGGCGCGCGCGGTGTGCTGGTTAACATCACTGCGGGCTTCGACCTGCGTCTGGATGAGTTCGAAACCGTCGGTAACACCATCCGTGCTTTTGCGTCGGATAACGCGACCGTGGTTATCGGTACTTCTCTGGACCCGGATATGAACGACGAACTGCGCGTCAACCGTTGTGGCAACCGGTATTGGTATGGACAAGCGTCCTGAAATCACCCTGGTGACCAACAAACAGGTACAGCAGCCGGTGATGGATCGTTACCCAGCAGCACGGCATGGCGCCGCTGACGCAAGAGCAGAAGCCGGTCGCAAAAGTGGTGAACGACAATACGCCGCAAACGGCAAAAGAACCGGATTATCTGGATATCCCTGCGTTCCTGCGTAAGCAAGCCGATTAAGAATTGGCTGGAATTTGGGATTCACGGCTCTTTGTGCTAAACTGGCCCACCGAATGTATAGTACACTTCGGTTGGATAGGTAATTTGGCGAGATTATACGATGATCAAACAAAGGACACTTAAACGTATCGTTCAGGCGACAGGTGTCGGTTTACATACCGGCAAGAAAGTCACCCTGACCTTACGCCCTGCGCCGGCCAACACCGGGGTCATCTATCGTCGCACCGACTTGAATCCACCGGTAGATTTCCCGGCCGATGCCAAATCTGTGCGTGATACCATGCTCTGTACGTGTCTGGTCAACGAGCATGATGTACGGATTTCAACCGTAGAGCACCTTAACGCTGCTCTGGCGGGTCTGGGTATCGATAATATCGTTATCGAAGTCGATGCGCCGGAAATTCCGATCATGGATGGCAGTGCTGCTCCGTTCGTCTACCTGCTGCTTGATGCGGGTATTGATGAGCTGAACTGCGCCAAAAAATTTGTACGCATCAAAGAGACGGTTCGCGTCGAAGATGGCGATAAGTGGGCTGAATTTAAGCCGTACAATGGTTTTACGTTGGATTTCACCATCGACTTTAACCATCCGGCGATTGATTCCAGCAGCCAGCGCTATGCGATGAACTTCTCTGCGGACGCGTTCATGCGCCAGATCAGCCGTGCGCGTACTTTCGGTTTCATGCGTGATATCGAATATTTGCAGTCCCGTGGCCTGTGCCTGGGCGGCAGCTTCGATTGTGCCATCGTTGTTGACGATTATCGCGTACTGAACGAAGATGGTCTGCGTTTTGAAGACGAATTTGTTCGTCACAAAATGCTTGACGCGATCGGTGACTTGTTCATGTGTGGTCACAACATTATTGGTGCGTTTACCGCGTATAAGTCCGGTCACGCATTGAATAACAAACTGTTGCAGGCTGTCCTGGCGAAACAGGAAGCCTGGGAATATGTGACCTTCCAGGACGACGCAGAACTGCCGTTGGCTTTCAAAGCTCCTTCGACTGTACTGGCATAATAGCTATACACAAAATCATTCAAGTTGCATCAAGATGGCAACTGAGCGAATTCCCAGGAACGTACGACCAGTACGTGACTGGGGTGAGAGAAGGCAGCCAACAAAGAGGCAGCTTGAAGGATGAAGTGTATACCTGTCGCATAAATTCGACTGGTTAATCTGGCACCCTCTCCGGCCAGGTAAGCCAGTCGTTTTTTTATCTCTTCCGTACGGCGTTTGCCTTCGCCTTTTTCTCTGCCGCTGAACCGAAATACAGTGCGTTCGCTGCTTTCTTAAGCATTTTTATCCTCAGCGCCATGTCATTACTGCTGTAGAGCGTACGCTTTAATGGTAAGATTTGTGCGCAAAAAACGTTTTGAATTCGTAAGCCCACATGCCGGGCATATCAGGGTGGCAATGACGTGAGTGGAATACTGACGCGCTGGCGACAGTTAGGTAGACGGTACTTCTGGCCGCATCTCTTATTGGGGATGGTCGCGGCTAGCTTTGGTCTGCCCGCTCTCAGTAACGCAGCCGAGCCTAATACGCCGGCGAAAACGACCGCTAGTAACCACGATCAATCCGTTAAGGTTAACTTCAGCCAGCTCGCGCTGCTGGAGGCGAGTAACCGCCGCCCGAATTTTACCGTCGACTACTGGCATCAGCATGCGATTCGCACGGTTATCCGCCATCTCTCTTTTGCCATGGCGCCGCAAACGCTGCCGGTTGTTGAAGAGTCTTCGCCACTTCAGGCGCACCATATTGCGTTACTGAACACGCTCAGCGCGATGCTGACGCAGGAAGGCACACCGCCAACGATTGTACGTCGCGTCGCCCGTGCGCACTTTACGCCTCAGGCCTCATTTAGCGTTCCCGCCTGGATAAGTCAGGCGCAGGGAATCCGCGCTGGCCCTCAACGTCTCAGCTAAAAACAAAAAACCTTCAACTAATTATAGAGACTCCGCATCGCGGGGCGTTTGAGATTTTATTATGCTAATCAAATTGTTAACCAAAGTATTCGGTAGTCGTAACGATCGTACCTTGCGTCGTATGCGTAAAGCGGTCGGCATCATCAATGCCATGGAACCGGAGATGGAAAAACTCTCCGATGACGAACTGAAAGGGAAAACGGCAGAGTTTCGCGTGCGTCTGGAGAAAGGCGAAAGCGTTGAAAGCCTGATCCCGGAAGCGTTCGCCGTGGTTCGTGAAGCGAGTAAGCGCGTATTCGGCATGCGTCACTTTGACGTCCAGTTGCTGGGCGGTATGGTGCTGAACGATCGCTGTATCGCGGAAATGCGTACCGGTGAAGGTAAAACCCTGACCGCAACGCTGCCTGCTTACCTGAACGCGTTAAGCGGTAAGGGCGTACACGTCGTCACAGTGAACGACTATCTGGCGCAACGTGATGCTGAAAACAACCGCCCGCTGTTTGAATTCCTCGGGATGAGCGTCGGTATTAACCTGCCGGGCATGCCTGCCCCAGCAAAACGTGAAGCTTACGCCGCCGACATCACTTACGGCACCAACAACGAATACGGCTTTGACTACCTGCGCGATAACATGGCGTTCAGCCCGGAAGAGCGCGTACAGCGTAAACTGCACTATGCGCTGGTGGATGAGGTCGACTCTATCCTGATCGATGAAGCGCGTACGCCGCTGATCATTTCCGGCCCGGCTGAAGACAGCTCGGAAATGTACAAGAAAGTAAACAAGATCATCCCTCACCTGATTCGCCAGGAGAAAGAAGACTCTGATACTTTCCAGGGTGAAGGCCACTTCTCCGTTGATGAGAAAGCGCGTCAGGTCAACCTGACGGAACGCGGTCTGGTGCTGATCGAAGAACTGCTGGTGAAAGAAGGCATTATGGATGAAGGCGAGTCCCTGTACTCTCCGGGCAACATCATGCTGATGCATCACGTAACCGCCGCGTTGCGCGCGCACGCGCTGTTTACCCGCGACGTGGATTACATCGTTAAAGATGGCGAAGTGATCATCGTTGACGAACACACCGGTCGTACCATGCAGGGTCGCCGCTGGTCCGACGGTCTGCACCAGGCTGTGGAAGCGAAAGAAGGCGTGGAAATCCAGAACGAGAACCAGACGCTGGCATCCATCACCTTCCAGAACTACTTCCGTCTGTATGAGAAACTGGCCGGTATGACCGGTACAGCGGATACCGAAGCGTTCGAATTCAGCTCCATCTATAAGCTGGATACCGTTGTGGTTCCGACCAACCGTCCGATGATCCGTAAGGATATGCCGGATCTGGTCTACATGACCGAAGCGGAAAAAATTCAGGCGATCATTGAAGACATCAAAGAGCGTACCGCGAACGGCCAGCCGGTGCTGGTGGGTACGATCTCGATCGAGAAGTCTGAAGTGGTCTCTAATGAGCTGACCAAAGCGGGCATCAAAGCATAACGTTCTGAACGCCAAATTCCACGCCAACGAAGCGGCGATTGTCGCACAGGCGGGCTACCCGGCTGCGGTCACTATCGCCACCAACATGGCCGGTCGTGGTACGGACATCGTGCTGGGCGGTAGCTGGCAGGCTGAAGTGGCGGAGCTGGAAAACCCAACGCCAGAGCAGATCGCGCAGATCAAAGCGGACTGGCAGGTTCGTCATGAAGCGGTGCTGGCGTCTGGCGGTCTGCACATCATCGGCACTGGAGCGTCACGAATCTCGCCGTATCGACAACCAGTTGCGTGGTCGTTCCGGTCGTCCAGGGCGATGCGGGCTCTTCCCGTTTCTACCTGTCAATGGAAGATGCGCTGATGCGTATTTTTGCCTCTGACCGTGTGTCGGGCATGATGCGTAAACTGGGTATGAAACCAGGTGAAGCCATTGAGCACCCGTGGGTGACTAAAGCGATTGCCAATGCGCAGCGTAAAGTTGAAAGCCGCAACTTCGATATTCGTAAGCAGCTGCTGGAATACGACGATGTCGCGAACGATCAGCGTCGCGCCATTTACACCCAGCGTAACGAACTGCTGGATGTCAGCGATGTCAGCGAAACCATCAACAGCATTCGTGAAGACGTCTTTAAAGTGACGATCGATGCGTACATTCCGCCGCAGTCGCTTGGAAGAGATGTGGGATATTCCGGGTTTGCAGGAACGTCTGAAAAACGACTTCGATCTGGATATGCCAATTGCCGAGTGGCTGGATAAAGAGCCGGAGCTGCATGAAGAGACCGCTGCGTGAGCGTATTCTGGCGCACTCAATCGAAGTGTATCAGCGTAAAGAAGAAGTGGTTGGCGCAGAGATGATGCGTCACTTCGAAAAAGGCGTCATGCTGCAAACTCTCGATTCGCTGTGGAAAGAGCACCTGGCGGCGATGGATTACCTGCGTCAGGGTATCCACCTGCGTGGCTATGCGCAGAAAGATCCGAAGCAGGAATACAAACGCGAGTCCTTCTCCATGTTTGCAGCAATGCTGGAATCGCTGAAGTATGAAGTGGTCAGTACGCTGAGCAAAGTTCAGGTTCGTATGCCTGAAGAAGTGGAAGCGATGGAACAACAGCGCCGCGAAGAAGCCGAGCGTTTAGCGCAGATGCAGCAGCTCAGTCATCAGGATGACGACAGCGCAGCGGCCGCCGCTCTGGCAGCGCAAACGGGCGATCGTAAAGTGGGTCGTAACGATCCTTGCCCTTGCGGTTCCGGTAAAAAATACAAACAGTGCCACGGCCGTCTGAGCTAAGGTCTGAATAAAGACAATGAGGCGCAGGTGACTGCGCCTTTTTTATGGATGTAACCGTATGAAAAAACTGCAAATCGCTGTCGGAATTATTCGCAACCCGAACCACGAAGTTTTTATTACCCAACGTGCGGCCGATGCCCATATGGCCAACAAACTGGAGTTTCCCGGCGGGAAAATCGAAGCGGGCGAAACGCCGGAGCAGGCGCTGATCCGGGAGTTGCAGGAAGAAGTGGGGATCACCCCGCGTGAAGCGACGCTATTTGAAAAGCTGGAATATCAGTTCCCGGACAGGCACATCACACTGTGGTTCTGGTTAGTTGATCACTGGGAAGGGGAGCCGTGGGGAAAAGAGGGGCAACCGGGGCGGTGGATTGCGCAAGATGCTCTGAATGCGGAAGATTTCCCGCCCGCGAATGCGCCAGTAATTGAAAAGCTGATTGCTGGCTAATGGTGTTTGTAGGCCGGATAAGGCAACGCCGCCATCCGGCAAATTATGGCGGGGGCGCTACGCTTGCCCGCCCTACGTTTTAGTGGAATTACTTCTGCTCTTCACTCCAGTCGTCGCTTTCTGACAAGTCGCCAGAGCTTGGAATACGCTTCTCTTCAGCGGCCCACTCGCCGAGATCGATCAACTGGCAGCGTTTAGAACAAAATGGACGGAACGGACTCACTTCGCCCCAGACAACGGTTTTCCCGCAGGTTGGGCAGCTAACGGTGATAGTTTCTGACATCTTTACTCCTTAACAACATGCCAGTTCGAAATCGAGGCGCTCAGGCACCAGGCCATTTTCGCTATCCAGCGGCATAAAGCGAATCGCAAAGCGGCTCTTATGCCCGGAAATTTGCGGATAGAGCTGTGAATCAAGCGCCAGTTGCAAACGCAGCAGGTCGGCATCATCGCCATTGTCCTGATAAAAACCGTTCAGGCTGGTTTGCTTACGGAACGGCGAGGAATTACGAATTAAATCCAGGATCAGCGTTAATGCCTGATTGAGCGGATTCAGGCTGGCGATCCAGGTTTCAACCTGCGCATCACGCTGTTCCTGCGGCAAATGCAGCCAGATATGCAGGGTCGGCAAATCAAAACTACAACAACCGCCAGGAATACTCAGGCGCTGACGAACCAGAGCAATCAGGCGATCTTCACGTAGCTGCTGCCCGATACGCGGAGCTGAAATCAAAATGCTGCCCGCCGTCTTCAATTGCTGGCGCAGAGCCTCAATTCGACTCTGGTCAACCCCCGGCACTTCAACCCAGGCCTGAAGTTTGCGCTGCTGACGCTCAAGCTCTTTTAGCAACTCGGTCCGCACTTCACCACGTTCGAACACATCCAGCAAATCCCCGATGTTACGGAAAAAATGCAGAGCGTCCGCATGATCTGCAAGGGGCAAATTGACGGAGAGTTGCTGAATCAGAAAACTCAATGCGCAGCCATGTACGCATCTTCTCATTGAGAGGGTGTTCAAAAAGGACCTGGGTGTGCATTACGGTTTTTCCTGTGAGACAAACTGCGACGCAAGCTGTAAATAGCGCGCGTGCAGGCGGGCGACATCCGACGCGATAGCGTCCGGTGCGCCATTATTATCAATAACATCATCTGCCACGGCAAGGCGTGCTTCACGCGTTGCCTGGGGCAGCCAGAATTTGTTCAACATGTTCACGCGTCACATCATCGCGCTGCATGGTTCGCAAGAGCTGCGTTTCGGGCGTCACGTCGACCACCAGAACGCGATTGGCTTGTTTATACAGCGCATTTTCGACGAGCAGGGGCACAACCCATAGCACGTAAGGGGACGTTGCCTGCTGAAACTGACGCCGGGTTTCCTGCTGAATTAACGGATGGAGCAGGGCATTCAGCCAGGACTTCTCTTCAGGACTGGCAAAGATACGTTCGCGCAACATCCGGCGTTGTAGCGAACCGTCTGGCGCGATAAGTGCAGAACCAAAATGTTCAGCGATCGCCATAAGGGCGGGTTGACCGGGTTCAACCACCTGACGCGCAATAATATCGGCGTCGATAACGTTTATTCCGAGGTCAGCGAATGCATTCGCAACGGTGCTTTTACCACTGCCAATGCCGCCGGTTAAGGCTACTGTATACCTCATAAGTCCAGATCCTGGGATTTAGGTTTGATAATCAAATGGTTAAAAGTTGAACGCGCGAAGGCGATATTACTGTAGGCATTATCCTACTATTCGCCAGGTAAATTTATGGGATTGTAGCGTAAAAAAAAGAGAATTTCGCAGTCTTGCGCAAGCCTGATTAGTGCGTATGATAACGTCACTGGAGTTGTGAGTTTTCGCTTTTTTGCCATTAACCCCAGGAATCCGCACATGCGTATCGAAGAAGATCTGAAATTAGGTTTCAAAGACGTTCTTATCCGCCCTAAACGCTCTACTCTCAAAAAGTCGTTCTGATGTTGAACTGGAACGTCAATTCACCTTTAAACATTCAGGTCAGACCTGGTCCGGCGTGCCGATTATCGCGGCCAATATGGACACCGTCGGGACTTTCGAGATGGCAAGCGCTCTGGCATCGTTCGACATTCTGACAGCCGTACATAAGCACTATTCCGTTGAGGACTGGAACGCCTTCACCAGTACCGCCTCTGAGGATGTTCTCAGGCATGTGATGGTTTCAACAGGCACCTCCGATGCTGATTTCGAAAAAACCAAACAGATTCTGGCGCAGAGCCCGGCACTGAACTTTGTTTGTATTGATGTGGCAAATGGTTACTCCGAACACTTCGTGCAGTTTGTTTCAAAGGCGCGTGAAGCATGGCCGACAAAAACCATTTGTGCCGGTAACGTGGTGACCGGTGAAATGTGTGAAGAGTTGGTTCTCTCCGGCGCGGATATTGTAAAAGTCGGGATTGGTCCTGGATCCGTATGTACCACGCGTGTGAAAACCGGCGTGGGCTATCCGCAGCTTTCTGCGGTGATTGAATGCGCCGATGCCGCGCATGGTCTGGGCGGTATGATTGTCAGCGATGGCGGTTGCACCATGCCTGGCGATGTCGCAAAAGCGTTCGGCGGCGGCGCGGATTTCGTGATGCTGGGCGGTATGCTGGCAGGCCATGAAGAAAGCGGCGGTAAAATTGTTGAAGAGAATGGCGAGAAATTTATGCTGTTCTATGGCATGAGTTCTGAATCCGCTATGACCCGCCACGTTGGCGGCGTTGCGCAATATCGTGCAGCAGAAGGGAAAACCGTTAAGCTGCCGCTGCGTGGCCCGGTGGAATACACCGCGCGTGATATCCTCGGCGGTCTGCGTTCAGCCTGTACCTACGTTGGCGCCTCCCCGTCTGAAAGAGCTGACGAAACGCACGACGTTTATTCGGGTACAGGAACAAGAAAACCGCATTTTCAATAGCCTGTAATCCCGTGCGCTGGCGCAGCACAATGCGCCAGCATTATCCCATACCGCTCATCGCATCCCCCAGATGGAAAACGGGCAAATACATTGCCACGACCAACGTACCAATAATGACCCCTGTGATAACAAGCAAGGCGGGTTCCAGTAGCGCCGCCAGGTTATCCGCCAGCGATAGCGTATTCTCACCGTGGTGCCGGGCAAGGTTATGCAACATTGCATCCAGCGCGCCGGAAGTTTCACCGGTCATGACCAACTGTATGCACAATGGGCTGAACTCACCGGCATTTTTAAGCGCCTGCCAGACCGGTTTTCCGGCATGAATATCGCGATGAACCTGAGCTAAACGCTGAGACCAGTAAGGGCAATTCAGGGTTTCTGCGACACTTTCCAGCCCTTGTGAAAAGGGGATTCCGGCGCGTTGCGTTAATGCCAGGATGGTGAAAATCTGCGTGAGTTTTTGGCCTCTGACCAGGCGTGCAATAACGGGACAGCGCAGCAGAAGACGCTGGCGTTGAATCTGCCAGTACGGTTTTTTTATTATCAAACCGTAGATTACCCCCGTTGCGATACCGGGCAGCGCCATCAGCCAGCCCCATTGGGCACTCCACTGCGCCAGTGTGATGATGCCCTGCGTCAGTGCCGGTAACGGCGTATTGAATGTCCGGTAGATAGCGGCAAACTCTGGCAGGACAAAGTGCAGCATGGCGAAAACAACCATCACGGCCATCGTCAGAATTATGATGGGATAACGCAGCGCTTTTTTGACTTTGTCAGCAAGCTGTTTTTGGGCATTTTGCTGACGCGCCAGCTCAAAGCAGCATTCATCGAGTTTTCCGGTAAGTTCCCCGGTACGGATCATCGCCTGATAGAGTGGAGGAAAGACCTGCGGCCATTGCGCCAGCGCGGAAGAAAGCGGGGCGCCTTGCTCCAGGTTATGGGCCAGCGTTTGCAGCAGCGCCTGCCATTGTCGACTGGGATGCTGCCGGCAAGCAATGTCAGTCCTTCGGAAAGCGTAAGCCCCGCTTTTGAGAAGCGTCGCCAGTTGGTGGACGATCTCCGCGCTTTGCTCTGCGCGCCAGTGTGCCGCTTTAACGCTCAAACGTTTTGCGCGTATCGGCATGATGTGCTGATGTTCCAGAGCAACGAGTAGTGCGGCACGATCGTCAGCCCATAATGCCCCCTCTTCCGAATGGCCCGTGGCATTAATCCCTTGCCAGCGCCAAAGCTGTTTAGCTGACATGGGGTAGCCCCAGAACGCGCAGGAGTTCTTCAAAGGTCGTCAATCCTTGTTCAACCGCATGACAGCCGTTCTCAAAAAGCGTACTCATCCCTTCCTGTCGGGCGCAGGACTCCAGCGCCTCAACGGTTGCATTGTTGATAAGCAACTGTCGCAATGCGGCGTAACAGGCAAAACCTCGAAGAGCGCGGTACGCCCATAAAATCCGTGGTAGCAACGTTCGCAACCGGGGCGCTTGCCAGCGGGGGAAGCGTGGTAGGCCATAGCGCGGCGGGAAGCGAGACAGACTCTGCGGCAATATGACGGCAGTACGGACATAATTTTCTGACCAGTCGCTGGGCGACGACCAGCGTCAGGGCGGATGAGATCATCCAACGCGCGACGCCCATCTGCTGTAAACGTATCAGCGTTTCACTGGTGGAGTTAGTATGCAGCGTAGACAGCACCAGGTGGCCGGTTTGCGCGGCTTTAATCGCAATTTCTGCCGTTTCGCCATCACGGATTTCGCCCACCATTATAATGTCGGGGTCCTGACGCAGCAGCGCGCGTAATACGCTCTGAAAGGTAAGTCCGGCGCGCGGATGAATTTGTGTCTGATTAAGGCCCTCGACAGGGATTTCGACCGGGTCCTCTACGCTACAGAGATTCACATCCTGGGGTGTTGCGCGCCTGTAGCGCGCTGTAGAGCGTTACGGTTTTTCCACTGCCGGTAGGGCCAGTCACCAGAACCAGTCCCTGCGGTTGCTGTAGCGCCTGCATGAACAGGGCGAGTTGCGTATCAGGGCATGCCTAACGCGTTGAGATCAAGCGCCTGCTCGACCTGGTGAAGTAACCCGCAGTACCACTTTCTCACCGTCCCGGCAGGGGATGACCGCGACACGAAATGAAACCGCATTGCCCGCAAGCGTCACGGTAAATTGCCCGTCTTGCGGGAGTCGATGTTCGGCAATATCCAGATTGCCCAGTACCTTTAACCTTGCCGTCAGTGTCGCGCCCGGTGACGGATGAAACGCCGGGCAAGGCATGAAGTACGCCATCCACGCGCAGCCTGATTCGGTAGTGGTTTTCCGCAGGTTCAATGTGGATGTCGGAAGCGCGTTTTGCCAGCGCGGATTCCAGCGTCTGCTGCAAAAGTTCCGCCGCCGTGCGGCTATCGTCGGCGATGACGGCCCGGGAGCATTTTCCGGGGCTTATGCATATGGCCTTCCCATCTGCTGACGAGTCCAGCAGACAATGTCGATCCCGCTTTGTTGTGGCAAAGTGCAGGGCGTCCAGTAGTTCATGGGACGGTGAATCTACGACCGCGACGTGAACCACCTCGTTATCGGCATCGAGCAATATTCCCTGATGACGCAGGCACAGCGCCGTAAGTTGCGTGATGTTCATTGCTTTCTCCTTAGCTGGCGTCAAAGCGGAAAACATCTTCACAAGCCTGTTGCAGCGCGCTGTCGCTCTGGATGTTGCAACTGCGCGTCCAGCCGGTGATGCCGTTGGCGTTATCCCAGTTGGGCGTCATGGTGATGCTCAGACCGTTGAGGCTCTCCTGCCCGGTGAGCATTACCACGCCTTTTTCTATGCTCATGCCAGAGACGTAGCGGGTGGTGGTCGGAGAGGGGATGCCGTTGCTGCTGGCGTCGCAGGTTGCAATGCCGCCGTGTTCCAGCGCGCAGAGTTCGACGGCGGTGCGGTAAGGAACGAATGTCTGCAACATATCCGTCAGTGCGGCTTTGCGCAGGTAGTTCTGGTAGGCCGGAATGCCGATGGCGCTCAGGATGGCGATAATGCCGATCACCACCATCAGTTCGATAAGCGTAAATCCGCGTTGTTTGTCCATTGTCTGCTCCTTGAGTTAACAGGCGCTACTTTGGCAAACGCAGGATATGATCCGCGAGCGGGCAAAAATCGAAACGGGAAAGGGGATTCAGAAGATTGTTAGCGGGTTGCATAGCAAGGCAGCAGGTTTGCGAGGCCGCCCGAAAAAATGTGCCGGATGGCGGCGTAAACGCCTTATCCGGCCTACGGATTTACATCGTTTGTAGGCCCGATAAGCGAAGCGCCATCGGGCATGACAATCCGGCGTTAGCGAAAACGCATGGAGAGATCGAGCGCTCTCACATGTTTGGTCAGCGCGCCAACGGAGATAAAATCTACGCCGGTTTCGGCAAATTCGCGCAGGGTTTCATCAGTGACATTGCCGGAAACTTCCAGCCGCGCCTGTCCGTTGGTGCGTTTCACCGCTTCACGCATCTGATCCGTTTCGAAGTTATCCAGCATGATGATGTCTGCGCCCGCTTTCAGCGCGTCGTCCAGCTCATCCAGATTCTCAACTTCAACTTCAACCGGCACATCAGGATGCAGCCAGAAGGCTTTCTCGACCGCCTGGCGCACTGAGCCGGAAGCGATGATGTGGTTCTCTTTAATCAGAAAGGCGTCGGAAAGCCCCAGACGGTGATTCGCGCCGCCGCCGCACAATACGGCGTATTTTAATGCGGTTCGCAGACCCGGCAGGGTTTTGCGGGTGTCCAGTAGTTGCGTTTTTGTCCCCGCCAGCAAATCGACGTATTTACGGACTTCGCTTGCGACGCCGGAAAGCGTCTGAACAAAGTTCAACGCGGTGCGCTCGCCGGTCAGCAGGATGCGAGACGGGCCGTCCAGTTCAAACAGCGGCTGGTTGGCTTTAATGCTGTCGCCGTCCTGTACGCGCCAGGTGATGCTGACATCATCGCCGGCCAGTTGAATAAAGACCTCTTCTACCCAACGTTTTCCGCAGAATACGCCATCTTCACGGGTAATCACCGTGGCGTGAGAACGGGTGTTCTCCGGTAAAAGCTGCGCGGTAATATCGTTATTTGCGTCAACTTCTCCGCCTAAATCTTCACGCAGCGCCTGGGCGACAGCGGTGGGGATATCCAGATTTATGCGTTCCAACAGCGCGTCACGTCGGTAGTCAGGGTTGTAGCGGCGAGGCGGCATGATAAAACTCCAAATTGGTAACGAATCATAAGGTAGAAACATGCTACTCTGAACCGGATAACTGCACCATATAAAAGGAGGTTCTGTATGCTGTTAGACAAGGGCTGGCTGGCGGAGGCGCGACGCGTCCCCTCTCCCCATTTTGACTGCCGCCCGGATGACGAAACCCCTTCTTTGCTGGTGGTGCACAATATCAGCCTGCCGCCGGGCGAGTTTGGCGGTCCGTGGATTGATGCGCTATTCACCGGAACACTCGATCCCGCTGCCCATCCTTTTTTTGCCGAGATTGCCCATTTGCGCGTTTCGGCACATTGTCTGATTCGCCGTGATGGCGAAATTGTGCAGTATGTCCCTTTCGATAAACGTGCCTGGCATGCGGGCGTGTCGAACTATCAGGGGCGTGAGCGCTGTAATGATTTTTCCATTGGTATCGAGCTGGAGGGAACGGACACGCTGGCTTATACCGATGCGCAGTATCAGCAACTGGCCGCCGTGACGCGCACGCTGATTGCGCTTTACCCGGCGATAGCCGACAACATGACCGGACACTGCAATATTGCGCCTGAGCGTAAAACCGATCCCGGTCCGTCTTTCGACTGGGCGAAGTTTCGCGCGCTGGTCACCGCCTCGTCACACAAGGAGATGACATGACGCTGTTTACGACATTACTGGTGCTGATTGTTGAGCGCCTGTTCAAGCTGGGTGAGCACTGGCACCTCGACCACCGGCTGGAGGTCCTGTTCCGCCGGACGACGCATTTTTCGATGGTGCGTACGCTGGGGATGACGATTGTTGCGATGGCGGTGACGTTCCTGCTGCTGCGTGCGCTGGAAGGTTTACTGTTTAACGCTCCCACGCTGGTGGTCTGGATACTGATTGGTGTGTTGTGTATTGGCGCAGGGAAGGTTCGTCTGCATTATCACGCGTACCTGAACGCGGCTTCCCGTAATGATGCCCATGCCCGTGAAGCGATGGCTAACGAACTGACGCTGATCCACGGCGTGCCGCCAGACTGCAATGAACGGGAGTTTTTGCGCGAGCTGCAAAATGCGCTGCTCTGGATAAATTTCCGCTTCTATCTGGCGCCGCTGTTCTGGTTTATTGTCGGCGGCCCGTGGGGGCCGGTGACGCTGGTCGGCTATGCGTTTCTGCGCGCCTGGCAGTCCTGGCTGGCGCGTTATCAAACGCCGCATCAACGTTTGCAGTCTGGCATTGACGCGATTCTTCATGTTCTGGACTGGATTCCGGTGCGTCTGGCTGGCGTGGTTTATGCGCTGCTGGGGCATGGCGAGAAGGCGCTGCCCGCCTGGTTTGTTTCGCTGGCGGATCTGCGCACGTCTCAGTACCAGGTGTTGACGCGTCTGGCACAGTTCTCGCTGGCCCGCGAGCCGCACACGGATAAGGTCGAAACGCCGAAAGCCGCTGTCTCAATGGCGAAGAAAACGTCTCTGGCGGTGGTGGTGGCGATCGCATTTCTGACCATTTACGGAGCGCTGGTGTAATGTCGTTTTGCCGGATGGCGCTGCGCTTATCCGGCCTACGTTTGCACGGACTGTAGGCCCGGCAAGCGCAGCGCCGCCGGGCAACGTGCTCAGACGGTATCCGCAGGCGGGATGCCAAAATCTGGCATTCCGTTTTCGTCCCAGCGAATCAGCTTCAGGCGGGTATGACGGTTCGGATCGTACAGCGGATCGCCTTCAATCTCCGTATAATTTCGCGCATGGTAGACCAGTACATCATCGCCTTCCGGCGTTTGGGTAAAGCTGTTGTGCCCTGGCCCATACTGGCGGTTTTCATTGCTGGTGGTAAAGACCGGACGCGGTGATTTGTGCCAGTTTGCCGGATTTTGCGGATCGGCATGCATATCAATCCACAGCAGACCCATACAGTAGTTTTCGTCGGTGGCGCTGGCGGAATAGCTGATAAACAGCTTATCGCCGTGCGTTATAACCGCAGGCCCTTCATTGACGCGAAAACCCCGGCACTCCCAGTCGTATTCCGGCTTGCTGAGCATCACCGGCGCGCCTTTGATCGTCCACGGATTTTCCAGCCCGGCAAGATAGATATTGGAATTTCCGGCGATATCCGGCGCTTTCTGCGCCCACAAATACCACTGTTTTCCCTGATGGGCTAAAAGTCGTGGCATCCAGCGCGAAGGTATCAAATGGTGTTTTGACCTGACCTTTTTCTTCCCAGACGCCGCTGAGTGGGTCGGCATCTGTACACTCCAGGACAAACATGCGGTGCTGGAACATTCCCAGTTTGTCGAGCGCCTGGGTATGCGCGGCGGCGAAATAGATGTACCACTTGCCGTCGATGCGGTGAATCTCTGGCGCCCAGATAAGCTCGCACATCGGGCCGCTTTCAGGTTTACGCCAGACGACGACAGGGGAGGCGGTGCGTAAGTTTTCCAGCGAGTTTGCCCGACGGATCTCCAGCCGGTCATACTCCGGTACCGAGGCGATAAAGTAATAATGGTTGCCGTCGCGAAGGATAAACGGATCGGCGCGTTGTTCAATAAACGGGTTGGGCCAGTTTTTGCATCAGGCTTTCCTTACTGTTTCAGCGACGTTAAATTGCGGGTCATCGTTGAGCTCGCGGTAGCTGGCGCGGCGTTTTTCCAGGTCCTTCTGAATCTGTTTCATCAGTTCGCGATCCACTTTCAGCAGGCGAACCACGCCGGCGGTGATCAGATAGCCGACGCCGGGGATCACCGTGAAGAGCAGAACAATACCGCCGATTGCCGTGTCGCTCTGCGCTTTGGCGCCAGCGTCGTAGCCATACCAGGATAACAGGAAACCGACCATTGCTCCGGCAATCGCCAGACCCAGTTTCAGGAAGAACAGGTTGCCGGAAAAACTGATGCCGGTGATGCGCTTGCCGGTTTTCCATTCGCCGTAGTCATCGACGTCTGCCATCAGCGACCAGTGCAGCGGGGAAGGGATCTGATGCAGGATGTTAAGCAGGAAGTAGAGCACCACGATAAGCGTAGTGGCTTTTGGATCGAAGAAGTAAAAGGCGCAGGAGAACAGCGCCAGCGCGATATTGGTCCAGAAGAAGACCTTCAGTTTGCACCAGCGGTCGGTCAGCACTTTCGCCAGCATACTGCCGATCATCATTCCCACCACGCCGAGGCTAATGAAAAGGGTGGCGAAGTGAGTGCTTTGCCCCATTACCCAGGTCACGTAATACATGGTTGCCGCCATGCGGATAAACCCCGGACAGACGTTGCACAACGTCAGCAGCAGGATGCGTACCCATTGATCGTTTTTCCATACGTCTTTGAAATCGTTCTTCATGTCATCATGGGTAGGAACGGCAGGACGAATGCGTTCACGAACGGTGGCGAAGCAGAACAGGAACATGCACATGCCGATAATCGCCAGTACGGTCATCGCCATCTGGTAGCCTTTGGCTTTATTATCGCCGCCAAACCACTCCACCATCGGCAACAGCGTTAATGACAACAGCAGAGTGGCAATCCCGACCAGCACAAAACGGTATGACTGGCAGGCCACGCGCTCTTGCGGATCGTTGGTGATGACGCCGCCCAATGAGCAGTAGGGAATATTGATGGCGGTGTAGGTAATCGACAGCAGAAAATAGGTGACAAACGCATAGATAACCTTGCTGTTATATGTCCATTCCGGGGTGGTGAACATCAGGATGCTGAACAGCGCATAAGGGAAGGCAATCCACAGCAGCCAGGGACGAAATCGCCCGTATTTGCTTTGGGTACGATCGGCGATTGCGCCCATAATCGGGTCGGTAACGGCATCAATCACGCGAACGGAGAGGAGTAATACGCCGACCAGAGCGGGAGCCAGCCCAAAAATATCTGTATAAAAATAGTTAACAAACAGCATTATGGCGCCAAAGATGATGTTGCATCCGGCGTCACCCATGCCATAGCCGATTTTTTCTTTTATCGACAGCTTACCCTTTTCCATTGAAACGTCTCCCATCAGATGATGTAGAGAATTATTCTGCGCAAGCGAAGTAATTGCGTTGCAGGATAACGCCGCTGATATGGATAAAATGGCTATACAGAGGAAAATGTGAGGCAGGTTGCAACCCTCACTCTTGCAAGTGAGGGCTGTGGGGATTAATGCGCTTTAACGGTTTTTGCGGTTTTCTGTTTACACAGATAGCCTACGCCCAGAATGACAATCCACACCGGAATCAGGTAGACCGAGATGGCCATGCCTGGCGTCATCAGCATAATGACCAGCACCGCCGCCATAAACAGCAGGCAGACCCAGTTACCCAGCGGGTAGAACAGCGCCGGGAAGCGAGTTTTCACTCCCTGCTGCTGTTTGGCGCGACGGAACTTTATGTGCGCGAGGCTGATCATTGCCCAGTTGATCACCAGAGCAGAGACCACCAGCGCCATCAGCAAGCCGAATGCCGAGTCCGGCGCCATATAGTTAATCAGCACGCAGAGCGCGGTAACCAGTGCGGAAACCAGAATGGTGTTCACCGGCACGCCGCGTTTATCCACGCTTAAAAACACTTTCGGCGCGTTGCCCTGCTGAGCCAGGCCGAACAGCATACGGCTGTTGCAGTATACGCAGCTGTTATAGACGGACAGCGCCGCAGTCAGTACCACGATATTCAGCGCGTTGGCTACGAGGGTATCGCCCAGTTCGTGGAAGATCAGGACGAACGGGCTGGTATCCGCCGTTACGCGTGTCCACGGCAGCAGAGAAAGCAGCACCGCCAGCGAACCAATATAGAAAATCAAAATACGGTAGATAACCTGGTTCGTCGCTTTCGGAATGCTTTGCTCCGGGTTGTCCGCTTCCGCCGCCGTGATCCCGACCAGCTCCAGTCCACCGAAGGAAAACATGATAATCGCCATCATCATGACCAGCCCGGTGAAACCATGCGGCAGAAAGCCGCCCTGTTCCCACAGGTTACGCACGGTTGCCTGCGGGCCGCCGTTGCCGCTAAACAGCAGCCAGCCGCCGAAGAGGATCATCGCCACCACTGCGATAACTTTAATGATGGCAAACCAGAACTCCATCTCACCAAACACTTTCACGTTGGTCAGGTTGATGGCGTTGATGAGCACAAAGAAGGCCGCAGCGGAGACCCAGGTGGGGATTTCAGGCCACCAGAACTGAATGTATTTCCCGACCGCCGTCAGTTCCGCCATCGCAACCAGCACATACAGCACCCAATAGTTCCAGCCGGAAGCGAAGCCTGCAAACCCACCCCAGTATTTATAGGCAAAGTGGCTGAACGAACCGGCAACCGGCTCTTCAACCACCATTTCACCTAACTGACGCATGATCAGAAAAGCGATAAAGCCCGCGATGGCATAACCCAGAATAATCCCTGGCCCTGCTGACTGGATAACGGATGCGCTGCCCAGAAACAGCCCGGTACCGATTGCGCCCCCCCAGGGCGATTAGCTGGATATGGCGGTTTTTAAGACCGCGCTTTAGCTGCTCGCCATGCTGTTGACCTTCCATCATGAAACCTCGTGTGTGGTTATTTTTGAACTACGCAGTGACGCGTGTGTAAGTTTGCAATTCCATTTGTTGTATTAATATGTTTACGCTGATGAAATCTTAATTGTTACCGAAAGTCTTTCGTCGGCTAAAGAATAATGGTATGCGGGCGTTAATGCACCTGCTTTATGAAGGGACGATGACGAGTTGAATAAAAAGAAACCATTTGTAAATACCACCTCTCCCACCTCAAACTTTAGCTGATAAATATTTATTCATTATTTGTGAATATAAAAGCATTAAATAAGCGGTTGAATCGGTTCAGATAAAATTTTTCCTCGTTTCAATTACGTTAAATCTACTCCCAGGGGAGTAAATTTAACATTTGTGCATAGTTACATCTTTGAAACGTTATTTCTGTAATCTTGTTAAAATGTGCGTGGTTTACTGATTTCAATCAAAACCTGTATGGACAGAAGGTGAATACTTTGTTACTTTAGCGTCATGAACGTGAAATTGGTAAGACCAATTGACTCCGGGCAAATGGCTTAAGACAGGAAATCATGGCCTACAGCAAAATCCGCCAACCAAAACTATCCGATGTGATTGAGCAGCAGCTGGAGTTTTTAATTCTTGAGGGGACTTTGCGCCCCGGCGAAAAACTCCCACCGGAACGTGAACTGGCTAAACAGTTCGACGTCTCCCGCCCCTCTTTACGCGAGGCGATCCAACGTCTCGAAGCGAAGGGTTTGCTGCTTCGTCGCCAGGGCGGCGGAACTTTTGTGCAGAGCAGTCTGTGGCAGAGCTTTAGCGACCCACTGGTAGAACTGCTCTCCGATCATCCTGAATCCCAATTTGACCTGCTTGAGACGCGCCATGCGCTGGAAGGCATTGCCGCTTATTACGCGGCATTGCGTAGCACGGATGAAGACAAAACCCGCATTCGTGAACTCCATCATGCCATCGAGCTTGCTCAACAGTCCGGCGATCTGGATGCCGAATCCGACGCGGTTCTCCAGTATCAAATCGCTGTCACCGAAGCGGCGCACAATGTGGTGCTGCTCCATCTGCTAAGGTGTATGGAGCCGATGCTGGCGCAAAACGTTCGTCAGAACTTTGAATTGCTGTATGCGCGCCGGGATATGCTTCCGCTGGTGAGCAGTCATCGCACCCGTATTTTTGAAGCGATCATCGCCGGTAACCCGATCGATGCGCGTGAAGCGTCGCATCGTCACCTGGCGTTTATCGAAGAGATTCTCCTGGACAGAAGCCGTGAGGAAAGCCGTCGTGAACGCGCCTTACGCCGTCTGGAGCAACGAAAGAATTAGTGATTTTTCTGGCAGAACGTTAACCAGAAGATGTTGTAAATCAAGCGCAAATTATAGCGCGCGGCAACTAAACGCAGAACCTGTCTTATTGCGCTTTCTGGCGAAAGCTCAATGGGACAGGTTCCAGACAAATCAACGTATTAGATAGATAAGGAATACCCCCATGTCAGAACGTTTCCCAAATGACGTGGATCCGATCGAAACTCGCGACTGGCTACAGGCGATCGAATCGGTCATCCGTGAAGAAGGTGTTGAGCGTGCTCAGTATCTGATTGACCAGCTTCTTTCTGAAGCCCGCAAAGGCGGCGTGAAAGTAGCGGCAGGTGCAGGGGCTAGCAACTATGTAAACACTATTGCCGTTGAAGATGAACCGGAATACCCGGGCAATCTGGAACTGGAGCGTCGTATCCGTTCAGCTATCCGCTGGAACGCCATCATGACCGTACTGCGTGCGTCTAAAAAAGACCTCGAACTGGGTGGCCACATGGCTTCCTTCCAGTCTTCCGCAACCGTTTATGATGTTTGCTTCAACCACTTCTTCCGCGCACGCAATGAGCAGGATGGCGGCGACCTGGTATACTTCCAGGGCCACATCTCCCCGGGCGTGTATGCACGCGCATTCCTGGAAGGCCGTCTGACTGAAGAGCAGATGGACAACTTCCGTCAGGAAGTTCATGGCAAAGGTCTCTCTTCCTACCCGCACCCGAAACTGATGCCGGAATTCTGGCAGTTCCCGACCGTATCTATGGGTCTGGGCCCAATCGGCGCGATCTACCAGGCTAAATTCCTGAAATATCTGGAACACCGTGGTCTGAAAGACACGTCCAAACAGACCGTTTACGCTTTCCTGGGTGACGGCGAGATGGACGAGCCGGAATCCAAAGGGGCTATCACCATCGCCACCCGTGAGAAACTGGACAACCTGGTCTTCATCATCAACTGTAACCTGCAACGTCTGGACGGCCCGGTAACTGGTAACGGCAAGATCGTTAACGAACTGGAAGGCATCTTTGACGGCGCTGGCTGGAACGTGATCAAAGTGATGTGGGGCGGTCGTTGGGATGAGCTGCTGCGTAAAGACACCAGCGGTAAACTGATCCAGCTGATGAACGAAACCGTTGACGGCGACTACCAGACCTTCAAATCCAAAGATGGCGCTTACGTACGTGAGCACTTCTTCGGTAAATATCCAGAAACCGCAGCCCTGGTTGCTGACTGGACTGATGAGCAGATCTGGGCACTGAACCGTGGTGGTCACGATCCGAAGAAAGTCTACGCTGCACTGAAAAAAGCGCAGGAAACCAAAGGCAAAGCAACAGTAATCCTGGCCCATACCATCAAAGGTTATGGCATGGGTGACACTGCCGAAGGTAAAAACATCGCGCACCAGGTTAAGAAAATGAACATGGACGGCGTTCGTTACGTCCGCGATCGTTTCAACGTGCCGGTATCCGATGCTGATATCGAAAAACTGCCGTACATTACCTTCCCGGAAGGTTCTGAAGAGCACACTTATCTGCACGCACAGCGTCAGAAACTGCACGGCTACCTGCCGAGCCGCCAGCCGAACTTCACTGAGAAGCTGGAACTGCCGACCCTGGAAGACTTCGGCGCGCTGCTGGAAGAGCAGAACAAAGAAATCTCCACCACTATCGCTTTCGTTCGTGCCCTGAACGTGATGCTGAAGAACAAGTCGATCAAAGATCGTCTGGTTCCGATCATCGCTGACGAAGCGCGTACTTTCGGTATGGAAGGTCTGTTCCGTCAGATCGGTATTTACAGCCCGAACGGCCAGCAGTACACCCCGCAGGACCGTGAGCAGGTTGCTTACTACAAAGAAGACGAGAAAGGTCAGATTTTGCAGGAAGGCATCAACGAGCTGGGCGCAGGTTCTTCCTGGCTGGCCGCTGCGACCTCTTACAGCACCAACAACCTGCCGATGATCCCGTTCTACATCTACTACTCCATGTTCGGGTTCCAGCGTATTGGCGACCTGTGCTGGGCAGCAGGTGACCAACAGGCGCGCGGCTTCCTGATCGGTGGTACTTCCGGTCGTACGACGCTGAACGGCGAAGGTTTGCAGCACGAAGATGGCCACAGCCACATTCAGTCTCTGACTATCCCGAACTGTATCTCTTACGATCCGTCTTACGCGTACGAAGTTGCGGTCATCATGCACGATGGTCTGGAGCGTATGTACGGTGAGAAACAAGAGAACGTTTACTACTACATCACCACGCTGAATGAAAACTACCACATGCCAGCCATGCCGGAAGGTGCTGAGGAAGGTATCCGTAAAGGTATCTACAAACTCGAAACCCTCGAAGGTAAGAAAGGTAAAGTTCAGCTGCTGGGCTCCGGTTCTATCCTGCGTCACGTTCGCGAAGCAGCAGAGATCCTGGCGAAAGATTACGGCGTAGGTTCTGACGTTTACAGCGTCACCTCCTTCACTGAACTGGCGCGTGATGGCCAGGATTGTGAGCGCTGGAACATGCTGCACCCGCTGGAAACTCCACGCGTTCCGTACATTGCTCAGGTAATGAACGACGCGCCGGCAGTGGCATCGACTGACTATATGAAACTGTTCGCCGAGCAGGTTCGTACTTATGTACCGGCTGATGATTACCGCGTACTGGGTACTGACGGTTTCGGCCGCTCTGACAGCCGTGAGAACCTGCGTCACCACTTCGAAGTGGATGCATCTTATGTGGTTGTTGCGGCTCTGGGCGAGCTGGCTAAACGTGGCGAAATCGATAAGAAAGTGGTAGCGGAAGCCATCACCAAATTCAACATCGATGCAGATAAAGTTAACCCGCGTCTGGCGTAAGAGGTAAAAGAATAATGGCTATCGAAATCAACGTACCGGACATCGGGGCTGATGAAGTTGAAATCACCGAGATCCTGGTCAAAGTGGGCGACAAAGTTGAAGCTGAACAGTCGCTGATCACCGTAGAAGGCGACAAGGCCTCTATGGAAGTTCCATCGCCGCAGGCGGGCGTCGTTAAAGAGATTAAAGTCTCTGTTGGCGACAAAACCGCGACGGGCGCACTTATCATGATTTTCGATTCCGCCGACGGTGCAGCTGACGCTGCGCCAGCTCCGGCAGAAGAGAAGAAAGAAGCCGCTCCGGCAGCCGCTCCTGCTGCTGCGGCAGCGAAAGACGTACACGTACCGGATATCGGCGGCGACGAAGTTGAAGTCACCGAGATCCTGGTGAAAGTGGGCGACACCGTTGCGGCTGAGCAGTCGCTGATCACCGTAGAAGGCGACAAGGCCTCTATGGAAGTGCCGGCGCCGTTCGCGGGTACGGTTAAAGAGATCAAAGTCAACGCTGGCGATAAAGTGTCTACCGGCTCTCTGATCATGGTATTCGAAGTAGCGGGCGCTGCGCCTGCTGCTGCGCCCGCTCAGGCGGCAGCACCAGCAGCGGCGGCTCCGGCAGCAGCGGCTGGCGCGAAAGACGTTAACGTACCGGACATCGGCGGCGACGAAGTTGAAGTCACCGAAGTGATGGTTAAAGTCGGCGATAAAGTGGAAGCTGAACAGTCGCTGATCACCGTAGAAGGCGACAAAGCCTCTATGGAAGTGCCGGCGCCGTTCGCGGGCGTGGTTAAAGAGCTGAAAGTTAACGTTGGCGACAAAGTGTCTACCGGCTCTCTGATTATGGTCTTCGAAGTGGAAGGCGCTGCCCCTGCCGCGGCTCCGGCTGCTGCTCCGGCACCTGCCGCTGCACCTGCTCAGGCCGCTAAACCGGCTGCTGCGCCTGCGGCAAAAGCGGAAGGCAAATCTGAGTTTGCTGAAAACGACGCTTACGTTCACGCGACCCCGCTGATTCGCCGCCTGGCGCGCGAGTTCGGCGTTAACCTGGCGAAAGTGAAGGGCACTGGCCGTAAAGGTCGTATCCTGCGCGAAGACGTTCAGGCTTACGTGAAAGACGCTATCAAGCGCGCTGAATCCGCGCCAGCGGGTGCAACCGGCGGTTCTCTGCCAGGCCTGCTGCCGTGGCCGAAAGTGGACTTCAGCAAGTTTGGTGAAGTGGAAGAAGTTGAACTGGGCCGCATCCAGAAAATCTCTGGTGCTAACCTGAGCCGTAACTGGGTGATGATCCCGCACGTTACGCACTTCGACAAAACGGATATCACCGATCTGGAAGCGTTCCGTAAGCAGCAGAATGCGGAAGCTGAAAAACGTAAGCTGGACGTGAAATTCACGCCAGTGGTCTTCATCATGAAAGCCGTTGCCGCTGCTCTGGAACAGATGCCGCGCTTCAACAGCTCTCTGTCTGAAGACGGTCAGCGCCTGACGTTGAAGAAGTACATCAACATTGGTGTCGCGGTCGACACGCCGAACGGTCTGGTTGTTCCGGTGTTCAAAGATGTGAACAAGAAGAGCATTACTGAGCTGTCCCGTGAACTGACGACCATCTCTAAGAAAGCGCGTGATGGTAAGCTGACCGCTGGCGAAATGCAGGGCGGTTGCTTCACTATCTCCAGCATCGGCGGCCTGGGCACCACCCACTTCGCGCCGATTGTGAACGCGCCGGAAGTGGCTATCCTCGGCGTTTCTAAGTCCGCAATGGAACCGGTGTGGAATGGTAAAGAGTTTACTCCGCGTCTGATGATGCCGATTTCTCTCTCCTTCGACCACCGCGTGATTGACGGTGCTGATGGTGCTCGCTTTATCACCATCATCAACAACACGCTGTCTGACATTCGCCGTCTGGTGATGTAAGCAAGCAAAAAAGTCGGCCTGACGGCCGGCTTTTTTCTGGTAATCTCATGAAGTGAGTGAGGTTATCGTGCGAAAGACAAATCGGTTGCCGTTTGTTGTTTCAAAATTGTTAACAATTTTGTAAAATACGGGCGGATAGAACGACCCGGTGGATGATGGGCGACAAGACCAGGGATCGCCGGGAATAAATTAAGAGGTCATGATGAGTACTGAAATCAAAACTCAGGTCGTGGTACTTGGGGCAGGCCCGGCAGGTTACTCTGCTGCCTTCCGTTGCGCTGATTTAGGTCTGGAAACCGTAATCGTAGAACGTTACAACACCCTTGGCGGTGTTTGTCTGAACGTCGGCTGTATCCCTTCTAAAGCTCTTCTGCACGTAGCAAAAGTTATCGAAGAAGCCAAAGCACTGGCTGAACACGGTATCGTTTTTGGCGAGCCGAAAACCGATATCGACAAAATTCGTACCTGGAAAGAGAAAGTTATCACTCAACTGACCGGCGGTCTGGCTGGTATGGCGAAAGGCCGTAAAGTGAAAGTGGTAAACGGTCTGGGTAAATTCACCGGGGCCAACACCCTGGAAGTGGAAGGCGAGAACGGCAAAACCGTGATCAACTTCGACAACGCGATTATTGCAGCAGGTTTCCCGTCCGATCCAACTGCCGTTTATTCCGCACGAAGATCCGCGCGTCTGGGACTCCACTGACGCACTGGAACTGAAATCCGTACCGAAACGTCTGCTGGTTATGGGCGGCGGTATCATCGGTCTGGAAATGGGTACGGTGTACCATGCGCTGGGTTCAGAGATCGACGTGGTTGAAATGTTCGACCAGGTTATCCCGGCGGCAGACAAAGACATCGTTAAGGTCTTCACTAAACGCATCGGCAAGAAATTCAACCTGATGCTGGAAACCAAAGTGACTGCCGTTGAAGCGAAAGAAGACGGTATTTACGTTTCTATGGAAGGCAAAAAAGCACCAGCAGAAGCACAGCGTTACGATGCGGTGCTGGTGGCTATCGGCCGTGTGCCGAACGGTAAAAACCTCGATGCTGGCAAGGCTGGCGTAGAAGTTGACGACCGTGGCTTCATCCGCGTAGACAAACAGCTGCGCACTAACGTACCGCACATCTTTGCTATCGGCGATATCGTCGGTCAGCCGATGCTGGCGCACAAGGGTGTTCACGAAGGTCACGTTGCCGCTGAAGTTATCGCTGGTAAGAAACACTACTTCGATCCGAAAGTTATTCCGTCCATCGCTTACACTGAGCCAGAAGTTGCATGGGTAGGTCTGACGGAGAAAGAAGCGAAAGAGAAAGGCATCAGCTACGAAACCGCCACCTTCCCGTGGGCTGCATCTGGCCGTGCTATCGCTTCTGACTGCGCAGACGGTATGACCAAGCTGATTTTCGACAAAGAATCTCACCGTGTTATCGGTGGTGCGATTGTCGGCACCAACGGCGGCGAGCTGCTGGGCGAAATCGGTCTGGCGATCGAGATGGGCTGTGATGCTGAAGACATCGCGCTGACTATCCACGCTCACCCGACTCTGCACGAGTCCGTTGGCCTGGCAGCCGAAGTGTTCGAAGGCAGCATCACCGACCTGCCGAACCCGAAAGCGAAGAAGAAATAATCTTCTGAGTGGATAAAGAAAAAGCGGCTTAGCGGCCGCTTTTTTATTGGGGCAAATCCTGCCCCGGGTTTTGCCGGATGGCGGCATCAACGCCTTATCCGGCCTTTAATCTTTGATAACCGCTTTTACTCAACGGTCTGCCAGTGGGCATCGGCATTGAATTTATTGATTTTCGCGACGTTCTTCTCCGTCTCTCTTCCCAGGTTCGCCTGATACACCTTATCGTCCTGATTCACCATAAAGCTCATGACGCCCGTCTTCCCCCAAATTACCGGCCAGGCCAGTAGGGCGAAACCGTCCTTTTCGCTATCGGGAATAATGCGGAAATGGTAGCCGTGATAACCCTCACCGGGTGCCGAAGGACTGAATGCCGGGCCTAACGGGCTGGGCATCTCGCCGGGTTGTGCCGGCCAGTACAGTCCATCCTGCTGACCTTTGCTACTGATGAGTTTTGTCGCGAACCTCTGTTTGCGTTGCCAGTAATCGTATTGGGCATCCACATAGGCGCGCATCGCTTCTATCGCCGACAGTTCATTGCGGCCGATGGCGCGGGTGAGGATCTCGTCCTGAGCGGCCGCCATATCAAAATGCCAGCCATCAGCATCTTTCATCATCGGTACAGGCAGTTGCCACCCGTCGCGCCCGACGTTCAGGTGCGCGGTATCGCCTTGCTGCACGATACGGTGGCTGATTTTCCAGTCGCGGTTAAAGCGGGCAACGGCTTCGGGATCGGCGCCTTCCTGCGGCAGAAACTGTCGCCAGTTGTCGCCCAATAGCGCGGTCAACTGCGCCTCGTTTTGCGTGGCGACTGCGGTCGCGAACGCCGTTGCCGCGTCGTCAGGCGAAGGGAAGCGTTGTTGCGCGTAGCTCAACAACGGCAGCGACAGCAGCAGGGTGCTTAACAGGATTTTTTTCATCATCGACTCCGGTTAACGACGGCGAAATTCATGGCGCTCGGAAAGGTGTTCACGCGCAGCGGCACGCTGTTCAGTATTGAGATTGCCGACGTGACGACTCTGCTGGCCGCGCTGCTGCTGAGATTGCCAGGAGGGCGAACGGCTGTCGTTACCGCTGAACACATTGGCATGGTTCTGCCGGAAGGTCTGACGCTGCTGCGGCGTGGCGGATGCGACGCGCTGGTGAACGGTCTCCCGTTGCTGCTGTGACAGTGAATGTGACTGAACCGACTCCCTGTGAACGCTGTCTTGCCGGGTGTCGTAGCCGCGATAGTTATTCCGCTGGGCAATCTGGTTTAGCTGCTGCGAGGCCGCTTTGCGCTGGGCATCGCGGGACGTCGTGGCAGGCGGTTGGGTTCGCGTGGCGGGAGACGCGTGGCTGTGCTGCTGGAATTGCGCCATCGCCGCCTGACGCTGGCTGTCGCGGGAGGCTGGCGTCTGTTGAGTGGCGCTTAACCCGCCGCTGACATCGGTTTGATGAAAACGTTGGGACACCGCGTTGTTCTGATAGGGCACGCCGTTGCGATACGCCGGGTTGTGCTGCCAGGCCATTGTCTGCCCTTTGAGATTTTGCCCGGTAATGTGATTGAAGTTATTCACATTGATATTGATGTTATCCCCGTTGTGCTGGTAGCCATTGCCGCCGTGATGGTCGTTATCATCGTGGTGGTGATGGTCATCGTCGTGGTGATGATGATCGTCGTCCCAGTCGATGCTGCTGAACAACGCGTAGGTGGTGGCGACGCCGAGGCTATAACCAAAGCCTTTCACGAAACTGTCGGCGAATTGCTGTCCGGGAGGCGGCGGTAGATACACGGGCGGGTAAGCGGTGTTCGGCCAGGCGCCGTAAACGGTCGCGGGATTATAGTTGGGAACATAGACGACCTGTGGATCGGCGGGCTCAATTTTGATCACCGTCGGCGTCGTGCTCTGTACGTTAGCGGCGGCGCTCTGCTTCGGCGTGCTGCTGACCGTTTGCTGCGGCGTGGATTTCAGCGAGCCGGTTTGCTGCGCCAGTAAACGCAACCGTTTGCACCGCGTCCATGACGTCCTGCGGCTGGGCCAGAAAAGCGTCACCAAGGTTTTGCACCCACGTTGGGTTTTCGCCCATCAGCGCCATCAACTGGGGAAACGCCACCAGTGATTTCACGCTCGGGTCCCAGGGCTGACCGGAGACGGCCTGTATTGCCGCATCGCCTTGCAGGGTTGGGTTGTCATGCGACCACTGCACTGCCTGAACCACGTTCGCCGGATAGGTGGCGGCCATCAGCACCTGAGAAAGCAGCGAGTCAGGGTAGAGCGCTATCGGGGCGACCCATTGATCGATTTGCGCTGCGGTAAACGCGGCTTTTGCTTCAGGTTCCGCGGCGGCGGTCGGCTGCGGCTGCACGGCGACGGGCGCGGGTTGAAGCGGGGCTTCGGGCGTGCGGCTTTTTACATACAACACACCCGAAGCGGCAAATAACCCTGCGCTGCATACCAGCGCAATTACATGGGGCTTAAAGGGCAACGTCATTTTATCTCTCCCGATTCCTGAAGAATCGTCATGGTCATTATGCCTGCCGCCAGCGGGTGCGGTGTTGCGTGAGTATAGGGCGGCGGGAGTTTAATTTTTGACTAATATTGGGATCGCTACCGTCAGGTGATGATTAGCGTTCGAAATAATGTGAGCAAACGTTGCAGGGGAAAATGTCTCTTTCCTGAAAAGGCGAAGGGCAATAGACCATGCGTAACGATTCAGCCACTTTTTTATGTTGCTTTTTTGTAAACAGATTAACACCCCACTAAAATCCTGCTATTCTGCCCGTTGCGGTATCGGGCATTTACCCTACAAACTGCTGTCTCACAGGAGCGTGAAGAGAATCGCCCATATACAAAAGCGCCGCACTATGACAATGAGAGCGAGGAGAACCGTCGTGCTAGAAGAATACCGTAAGCACGTAGCTGAGCGTGCCGCCCTTGGGATTGTGCCCAAACCCTTAGATGCAACCCAAATGGCCGCACTTGTCGAGCTGCTGAAGACCCCGCCTGTGGGCGAAGAAGAATTCCTGTTAGACCTGTTAATCAACCGCGTTCCCCCTGGCGTCGATGAAGCCGCCTATGTAAAAGCGGGCTTTCTCGCTGCCGTCGCGAAAGGCGACACCACCTCCCCGCTGGTTACTCCAGAAAAAGCCATTGAACTGCTGGGCACCATGCAGGGTGGTTACAACATTCATCCGTTGATCGACGCGCTGGACGATGCCAAACTGGCGCCGATTGCCGCCAAAGCGCTGTCCCATACCCTGCTGATGTTCGACAACTTCTATGACGTTGAAGAAAAAGCCAAAGCGGGCAACGAATACGCGAAGCAGGTGATGCAGTCCTGGGCCGATGCCGAATGGTTCCTGAACCGTCCTGCTCTGGCTGAAAAAATCACCGTTACCGTCTTTAAAGTGACCGGTGAAACCAACACCGACGACCTCTCTCCGGCGCCAGATGCCTGGTCCCGCCCGGACATTCCGCTGCACGCGCTGGCGATGCTGAAAAACGCCCGTGAAGGCATTGAGCCGGATCAGCCTGGCGTGGTGGGGCCGATCAAACAGATCGAAGCGTTGCAGCAAAAAGGCTATCCGTTAGCCTACGTGGGCGACGTTGTCGGCACCGGTTCTTCGCGTAAATCCGCTACCAACTCCGTGTTGTGGTTCATGGGCGATGACATCCCGAATGTGCCGAACAAACGCGGCGGCGGTCTGTGTCTTGGCGGCAAAATTGCGCCTATCTTCTTTAACACGATGGAAGATGCGGGCGCGCTGCCCATTGAAGTGGACGTGAATAACCTGAACATGGGCGATGTGATTGACGTTTACCCGTACAAAGGTGAAGTCCGCCATCACGAAACCGGCGAACTGCTGGCGAGCTTTGAACTGAAAACCGACGTGCTGATCGACGAAGTGCGCGCGGGCGGTCGTATTCCGCTGATCATCGGTCGCGGCCTGACCACCAAAGCGCGCGAAGCGCTGGGTCTGCCGCACAGCGATGTGTTCCGTCAGGCGAAAGACGTGGCGGAAAGCGCTCGCGGCTACTCGCTGGCGCAGAAGATGGTGGGCCGCGCCTGCGGCGTTGCCGGTATCCGTCCGGGCGCTTACTGCGAACCAAAAATGACCTCCGTAGGCTCTCAGGATACCACTGGCCCAATGACCCGTGACGAACTGAAAGACCTGGCGTGCCTGGGCTTCTCGTCTGACCTGGTGATGCAGTCTTTCTGCCATACCGCGGCGTATCCGAAACCGGTTGACGTAACTACGCACCACACGCTGCCGGATTTCATCATGAACCGTGGCGGCGTCTCTCTGCGTCCGGGCGATGGCGTAATTCACTCCTGGCTGAACCGTATGCTGCTGCCGGATACCGTTGGTACCGGCGGCGACTCCCATACCCGTTTCCCGATTGGCATCTCCTTCCCGGCGGGTTCTGGCCTGGTGGCATTTGCGGCGGCGACCGGCGTCATGCCGCTGGATATGCCGGAATCAGTGCTGGTGCGCTTTAAAGGCAAAATGCAGCCGGGTATCACCCTGCGCGATCTGGTACACGCGATCCCACTGTACGCGATCAAACAGGGTCTGCTGACCGTTGAGAAGAAAGGTAAGAAAAACATCTTCTCTGGCCGTATTCTGGAAATCGAAGGGCTGCCGGACCTGAAAGTGGAACAGGCGTTTGAGCTGACCGATGCCTCTGCGGAGCGTTCTGCGGCAGGCTGTACCATTAAGCTCAACAAAGAGCCGATCATCGAGTACCTGAACTCCAACATTGTTCTGCTGAAGTGGATGATCGCGGAAGGTTACGGCGATCGCCGCACCCTGGAGCGCCGTATTCAGGGCATGGAAAAATGGCTGGCGGACCCGCAGTTGCTGGAAGCGGATGCGGATGCCGATTATGCGGCGGTGATCGAGATCGATCTGGCTGATATCAAAGAGCCGATCCTCTGCGCGCCGAACGATCCTGACGATGCGCGTCTGCTGTCTGATGTGCAGGGTGAGAAGATTGACGAAGTCTTTATCGGTTCCTGTATGACCAACATCGGTCACTTCCGTGCGGCAGGTAAACTGCTGGATGCGCACAAAGGCCAGCTGCCGACCCGCCTGTGGGTGGCGCCGCCAACCCGTATGGATGCCGCGCAGTTGACCGAAGAGGGCTACTATAGCGTCTTTGGTAAGAGTGGCGCGCGGATTGAAATTCCAGGCTGTTCACTGTGCATGGGGAACCAGGCGCGTGTGGCTGACGGGGCGACGGTTGTTTCTACCTCAACCCGTAACTTCCCGAACCGTCTGGGAACCGGGGCGAACGTCTATCTGGCTTCTGCGGAACTGGCGGCGGTTGCGGCGCTGATCGGCAAACTGCCGACGCCGGAAGAGTACCAGACCTACGTTGCGCAGGTGGATAAAACCGCCGTGGATACCTACCGTTATCTGAACTTCGATCAGCTTTCCCAGTACACCGAGAAAGCCGACGGCGTGATTTTCCAGACCGCGGTGTAACGGCTCCGACCTGTTCTGCGTAAAAACGCATCAATGCCCGGTGAACCTTGCGTCACCGGGCATTTTTATTTCTATTCCTTCCGCCCGTTCCGCTTTTTTTCTTCCGTTGTGCTGCGATAATTACAGCATGGGCGCAATGCGGTAATGGCGCATTGCCGGGAGCAGAGGAACACATTATGGATTACGAATTTCTGCGCGATATTACCGGAGTGGTAAAAGTGCGAATGTCCATGGGCCACGAGGTGGTGGGGCACTGGTTTAACGAAGAAGTGAAAGAGAACCTGGCCTTGCTTGATGAAGTGGAACAAGCGGCGCGTGCGCTAAAGGGCAGTGAGCGTTCCTGGCAACGGGCGGGACATGAATATACGCTCTGGATGGATGGCGAAGAGGTGATGGTTCGCGCTAATCAACTGGAGTTTACCGGCGACGAAATGGAAGAGGGGATGAACTACTACGACGAAGAGAGCTTATCGCTCTGCGGCGTGGAGGACTTTCTTCAGGTTGTTGCGGCTTACCGTCATTTCATTCAACAACGCTAAATACGGTGGAGCCTCCGTGCTCCGCCGTTACGCTTATACCGCAGGGATATTGCGGCCGTAGTAAATCTCGCGCATCTCTTTCCACAGCGCAGCGGTAATCTCTTTGCGCTCGGTTTCCGTCAGATCTTCCGGTTTAGTGTGGAACATGTAGTGCTTAAGATCGAACTCTTTAAGCAGCATCTTGGTATGGAAGATATTTTCCTGATACACGTTCACATCCACCATGTCATACAGCGACTTCATGTCGTCGGACATAAAGTTCTGAATGGAATTAATCTCATGATCGATAAAGTGTTTCATGCCGTTGACGTCGCGGGTAAACCCACGTACGCGGTAGTCGATGGTGACGATATCGGACTCTAACTGGTGGATCAGGTAATTCAGCGCCTTCAGCGGGGAAATCACGCCGCAGGTCGAAACTTCAATGTCGGCGCGGAAGGTGCACAATCCGCCTTCCGGGTGGCTTTCCGGGTAGGTATGCACGCAGATATGGCTCTTATCCAGATGGGCGACGACGGCCTCGGGCAGCGGGCCGGGATGCTCTGTTTTGTCGATAAGCTGCGGGTCGACCGGCTCTTCGCTTACCAGAATAGTGACGCTGGCGCCCTGGGGTTCATAATCCTGGCGGGCGATATTCAGGATATTCGCGCCGATGATGGAGCACGTCTCTGACAGAATTTCCGTCAGGCGATTGGCGTTATAGAGTTCATCGATATAGGCAATGTAACCATCGCGCTCTTCTGCGGTTTTGGCGTAGCAGATATCGTAAATACAAAAACTCAGACTTTTGGTCAGATTATTAAAGCCATGCAGTTTCAGTTTTTTCAATTTCTTATCTTCTCCTTAGGACGACGGTGTTGCGAGCGCGTCTTGCAAATACTGAGGTAAGGCAAAAGCTGCCGTGTGAACAGACGGATTGTAGTAACGGCATTTCAGGCCGGAGGTATGGAAACGCGCCTGAATAATCTCGGTCGACAGGTGGCGCAGCGCGTCATTGTCCGTCGCCCACGCGAAGGTCATAATGCCGCCGTAGTAGGTCGGAATGGCTGCCTGGTAGAAGCTGACATCGCCAAAGTAATGGCTGAGCTTGCGGTGGCTGTCAATGGCTTCATCCTGTTGCAGGAAGCAGACGCCGTTCTGTGCGACAAAGATCCCGCCAGGATTCAGACAGCGCTTGCAACCTTCATAGAAGGTTGAGGTGAACAGACTCTCGCCGGGGCCGATCGGATCGGTACAGTCGGAGATGATCACATCAAAGGTCTGGCTGGTCTGATTCACGAAGTTAACGCCATCGTCGATCACCAGATTAAAACGCGGATCGTCATAGCTGCCTGCGTTGTGATTCGGCAGATACTGACGGCAGAAAGAGACCACGCCTGCGTCGATCTCCACCATCGTGATCGTTTCGACATTTTTATGCCGTGTTACTTCACGCAGCATTGCGCCGTCGCCGCCGCCGATGATCAGCACATGTTTCGCGTGGCCGTGCGCCAGTAGCGGAACGTGGGTCATCATCTCGTGATAGATAAACTCATCGCGCTCGGTGGTTTGCACCACGCCGTCCAGCGCCATTACGCGGCCAAACGCGGCGTTCTCGAAAATAATCAGATCCTGGTGATCGGTTTTCTCGTGATACAGCACGTTGTCCACAGCAAAGTACTGACCAAACTGGTCGTGTAGCGTTTCATGCCACTTCGTATTTTCGGCCATTGGCTGATACCTCCATTGTTAACACCCGTAAAAAATGGGCGCAACATAATAGCTAACAATGACCGATGATGCACGGTCATTATTTCAGCAATAAGGTATCCGTTGGGTATAACGCGAGTTATTTTACGTAGGCCAGCAAACTCAGGGAATCGCGCGCCAGCGCTTTGCATTTTTTGGCGACGGGAATACCGATGCCGCTCAGATCGCGGTAGCTGTCTTCACCGAGGGATTTCATGTCGAAGGAGTCGTAATTGCTGAGGTCCCACTGGTTTTGCTGGGCAAAAAAGACCAGTGCGCGACGAATCTGACCGTTCGGGAGATTCTGGTAACCGCAGTCATTTTTCAGAAAGACGAACACCGCCGTTAAATCTGCCATATCTTCGGCTTCGGATTCACTGAGCGCATAGCTGTTTGCGCATACGGCCATCAGGCTGCCGAACAACACTGTTCTGAAAAACGTCTTCATTGCTTCTACCACTGCATCACGGAAATTAAACGTTAGCACACTGCGGGCGAGGCGACGACATTTATTATTGTATCCGACGGACGTCTGTGACTTGACCTTCCCGTAAGGGGAGGGTCTATGCTCAAAGGTCAGACTGCGTCCCGCCGGTTGAAAATAAGGAAGTGATTATGCAACGTCGTGATTTCTTAAAATATTCTGTGGCGCTTGGGGTCGCATCGGCACTGCCGTTGTGGAGCCGCGCCGTGTTTGCTGCGGAACGTCCCGCGTTACCCATTCCCGATCTTTTAACCGCCGACGCGCGCAATCACATTTCGCTGATTGTCAAAGCCGGACAGTCGACCTTCGCGGGTAAAACGGCAACGACCTGGGGCTACAACGGCACGCTACTCGGGCCGGCGCTTAAGCTGCGCAAAGGTCAGCGTATTACCGTGGATATTCATAACCAGCTTGCCGAGGAGACGACGCTGCACTGGCATGGGCTGGAAGTTCCCGGCGAGGTGGACGGCGGCCCGCAGGGGGTGATTGCGGCGGGCGGCAAGCGCTCCGTCACCTTCACGCCTGAACAGCGTGCGGCAACCTGCTGGTTCCACCCTCATCAGCATGGGAAAACCGGTCGTCAGGTGGCGATGGGACTGGCGGGCCTGGTACTGATTGAAGATGAAGACATTGGCAAACTGCTCCTGCCGAAACAGTGGGGGATAGACGATGTGCCGGTGATTATTCAGGACAAACAGTTTTCCCCTGACGGACAAATCAATTATCAGCTGGATATGATGACCGCCGCCGTCGGGTGGTTTGGCGACACGCTGCTGACCAACGGGGCGATTTATCCGCAACATGCTGCGCCAAAAGGCTGGCTGCGTCTGCGCCTGCTGAATGGCTGCAACGCGCGTTCATTGAACATCGCCACCAGCGACAACCGCCCGCTGTATGTTATCGCCAGCGATGGCGGCCTGCTGGCGGAGCCGGTGAAGGTAAACGCACTGCCCATATTAATGGGGGAGCGTTTCGAAGTGCTTATCGACATCAGCGACGGCAAAGCGTTTGAGTTGATGACGCTGCCCGTCAGCCAGATGGGGATGACGATCGCGCCGTTTGATAAACCGCACCCGGTTATGCATATTCAGCCGCTGGCGGTCACGGCCTCCGGCACCTTGCCGGATACGCTGACCACGATGCCTGCATTGCCTTCTCTTGATGGCCTGACGCAGCGAAAACTGCAACTGTCGATGGACCCGATGCTCGACATGATGGGTATGCAGATGTTGATGCAAAAGTATGGCGACCGGGCGATGGCGGGAATGGATCATGGGCAGATGATGGGGCATATGAATCATGGTTCAATGGATCACGGCAATGGTGGACATATGAACCACGGCGGGAAGTTCGATTTCCACAATGCCAATAAGATCAACGGTCAGGCGTTTGATATGACGACACCGATGTTTGCCGCCGCCAAAGGGCAGTATGAGCGCTGGGTTATTTCCGGCGAAGGCGACATGATGCTGCATCCGTTCCATATTCATGGTACGCAGTTCCGCATCCTGTCGGAAAACGGCAGCGCTCCGGCGGCGCATCGCGCAGGCTGGAAGGATACGGTGCGGGTTGAAGGCGGGATCAGCGAGGTGCTGGTGAAGTTTGATCACGAGGCATCGCAAGAACATGCTTACATGGCGCACTGCCATCTGCTGGAGCATGAAGATACAGGCATGATGCTTGGCTTTACGGTATAAACATGCCGGATGGCGCTGGCGCTTATCCGGCCTACAGTCTCGGTTTTACGGTATAAACATGCCGGATAGCGCTGACGCTTATCCGGCCTACAGTTTCGGTTTTACGGTATAAACATGCCGGATGGCACTGACGCTTATCCGGCCTACAGTAAAATGAGCATCCTGTAGGCCGGATAAGGCGAAGCCGCCATCCGGCATAAACGTTACTGCGCGTCGTCAGGCAGAGCGTACGCGACAATATAGTCGCCCATCTTCGTCCCGAACGAACCGTGACCCCGGCGGAAATCACGACGTACTGCTTACCGTTGACTTCATACGTCATCGGCGTTGCCTGACCGCCTGCGGGCAGACGGCCTTCCCACAGTTTTTCACCATTGCTCATGTTGTAAGCGCGCAGGTAGTTATCTGCGGTCGCGGCAATAAACAGCACGTTGCCAGCGGTAGAGATTGGGCCGCCCAGCATTGGCATCCCCATATTGAACGGCACCTTAAACGGCATCGGGAACGGCATGCTGTCCTGCGGCGTACCAATACGTTTTTTCCAGACAACTTCGTTGGTTTTCAGATCCAGCGCGGAGATGTAACCCCAGGCAGGCTGTTTACACGGCAGACCAAACGGCGACAGGAACGGGTTCAGCGTCACGCCATACGGTACGCCATACTGCGGTTGAATACCCGATTCTGAACCGGTGCCTTTGGCATCTTCCGGCGGCTCCATCGGATTACCCGGGCCGCGTGGGATCAGTTTAGAGACAAACGGCAGCGCCATCGGGTTGGCAATCGCCACCTGACGGTTCGGATCGACGGAAATGCCGCCCCATTCGAACATACCGAGGTTGCCCGGGAAGACCAGCGTGCCTTTTTCTGACGGAGGGGTAAAGATTCCTTCATAACGCATCTGATGGAACATCACGCGGCACACCAGCTGATCGAACATGGTGGCGCCCCCACATATCTGCACCGGTCAGGTCTTTCGTCGGACGGAAGCTCAAATCAGAGAACGGCTGCGTTTTGGTGACGTAATCCCCTTTGGCCGCGCCCTGCGGCACCGGTTTTTCCGGGGCAGGCACCACAAGCTGACCATTGCGACGGTCCAGCACGAAAATATTACCGGTTTTTGCCGGAGCGTAGATGACCGGAACGGTTTGCCCTTTCACGGTGATATCCGCCAGCGTTGGCTGAGACGGCATATCCATATCCCACAGATCGTGATGAACGGTCCTGATAGCTCCAGGCCAGCTTACCGGTCGTTGCATTGAGCGCCAGGATCGAGCTGGCATAGCGCTCCTGCTCTGGCGTACGGTTGCCGCCCCAGATATCCGGGGTGGTGACGCCCATCGGCAGATAGACCAGATCCAGCTTTGCGTCATACGCGGCTGGCGCCCAGGAGTTTGGCGAGTTTGGCGTGAAGTGGTGCTCATCCGACGGGATCGCGTTCGGGTCTTTCGCACCGGGATCGAATTGCCCACAGCAGTTTACCGCTGTTCACGTCAAAGCCGCGAATAACCCCGGACGGCTCGCGGGTAGAGAAGTTATCGGTGACGGCGCCTGCAATGACGATCACCTTGTCGGTCACGACCGGCGGTGATGTGGGTTCATACATGCCCGGCGTAGTGACCGGCATATTGGTTTGCAGGTTCAGAATGCCGTTGTTGGCAAAGGATTCGCACAGCTTGCCGTTGTCTGCGTTGAGGGCGAAAATACGGCCATCGTTCACCGGCAGAATAATGCGGCGCGGGCAGTCTGAAACGACATCCGGCGAGGCGTTATCGGCCGTGGCTTCATGATAGGAGACGCCACGGCAGGTGACATGCTGGAAGCTGGGATCGGTATTGAGCTGCGGGTCGAAATGCCACTTCTCTTTCCCGCTCGCCGCGTCCAGCGCGAACAGACGCTGGTGGGCGGTACACAGATACAGCGTATCGCCGACTTTAATCGGGTCACTTCGTTGGTGATTTCACCCGGATCGTTCGGCTGCTTCAGATCGCCGGTACGGAACACCCACGCCTCTTTCAGGTTGTGGACGTTATCAGCCGTGATCTGCTTCAGCGGAGAGTAGCGCTGCCCTTCCTGATTGCGGCCATAGGCAGGCCAGTCCTGGTCCGCTACCGGAGAGATCGGTTCGGCAGGCACCGCGTCCGCGCTTAGCGTACCGTTGATCTCTTGCGGGTCGTTGAAGCCAGCCCAGGTGAGGATGCCGCCGCTTATCAGCAGGGCAACCACCAGTGCGCTGACAGCGCCGCTGGAAGGGACGCTCAGGCGATGCCAGACAAACGGTAAAATCAGCCAGATGCCGAAGAAGACCAGAATGTCGCTACGCGGGGTCAGCGCCCAGAAGTCGAAGCCGACTTCCCACCACGCCCCCAGATCATAGTGGCGAGGAGCAGGGGCGGCCATACAGCCACAGCGCGGAACGCTTGCTGCGCCATAATAGCCCGGCGACGCCAAGCATGACGATGCCCGCAATCGGGTAGTACCAGGAGCCGCCGATGGCGACCAAGCCAGCCGCCGCCGATCAGCAGATACAGCCCGCAGAGTGCAGCGAAGAGGGGCTGTCAGCGTCACGAGAAGCCCGTGGCGCTTTTGCGTTGTTATTTGCCATAAAAAGATACCCATCTCAATTTGTTAATTTTTTAGTAGCAATTAATTATAGGATTTAACAAGTGTGATCGTCATCACAAAATGAGCTTTTATTAACAGATGCCGCGAATAAATACTTTTGCTGGTATGACTGCGTGCCTTGCGCTTCGATGCTGTCTTATCAAGAGCAGGCATGAAGTGATTTGTTTTTAAATCATATGGTTAGAGATATGAAACATACTGTAGAAGTAATGATCCCCGAAGCGGAGATCAAAGCGCGCATTGCCGAACTGGGTCGTCAGATTACTGAACGTTATAAAGACAGCGGCAGTGACATGGTGCTGGTAGGTCTGCTGCGTGGCTCATTTATGTTTATGGCGGATCTGTGCCGCGAGGTACAGGTGTCTCATGAAGTCGATTTTATGACCGCCTCCAGCTACGGTAGCGGCATGTCCACCACTCGTGATGTGAAAATTCTCAAGGACCTGGATGAAGATATCCGTGGCAAGGACGTTCTGATTGTCGAAGATATTATCGATTCCGGGGAATACGCTGTCGAAAGTGCGGGAAATCCTGAGCCTGCGTGAGCCAAAGTCTCTGGCGATTTGTACGCTGCTGGATAAGCCGTCTCGCCGTGAGGTTGACGTCCCGGTTGAGTTTATCGGTTTCTCGATCCCGGATGAGTTCGTTGTGGGTTACGGCATCGACTATGCTCAGCGTTATTCGCCATCTGCCGTATGTTGGTAAAGTGGTGCTGCTGGACGAGTAAGAACGTTGTGCCGGATGGCGCTACAGGTACTATGTCCGTAGAAATGTAGGCCGGGTAAGGCGTAGCCGCCACCCGGCAATACACGTTTACTTGTGGGTTAATATGCTTTTTGCTGAGGTTTGAAACCCCCCGACGATAGCGCTGTTCCAGCGTTTCACGGTTGGTCGCCGTGACTTCCAGATCGCGCCAGCAGGCCGTCGTGAATACCGTAGGCCCAGCCGTGAATCGTCACTTTCTGACCGCGTTTCCACGCGGACTGCATGATGGTTGAGTGGCCCAGGTTGTATACCTGTTCCATCACGTTCAGCTCGCACAGGGTATCGATTCGACGCTCCTGCGGCATTTCTCCGAGTAATGAGCTATGTTTGAACCAGATATCGCGAATGTGCAGCAACCAGTTGTTAATTAACCCCAGTTCCGGGTTTTCAACAGCCGCCTGGACGCCGCCACAACCGTAGTGACCACAAATAATAATGTGTTCAACTTCCAGTACATCGACGGCATACTGCACCACGGAGAGGCAGTTGAGATCGGTATGAATAACCAGGTTGGCAACATTGCGGTGAACAAATAATTCGCCCGGCTCAAGGCCGGTTAAACGTTCTGCGGGAACGCGGCTGTCGGAACATCCAATCCATAGAAAGCGCGGTTTCTGCGCTTGCGCCAGTTTCTCAAAAAATCCGGGATCCTCTTCCACCAGCATTTTTGACCATAGTGCATTGTTGCTGATGAGTGTATCTATGTCTTTCATGGAGGTTAACGACCTGTAACCAAATAAGTGCGTTGGGCTAATATAGGGCAACTCCGGGATTATTTAAACCATATACTCGTCATTCTTCACGTTGCAGGTGCGTTGGCTTCCTCGCTCACCCCGGTCACTTACTGGTGTAAGCTTCCGGGGATTCACTGCGTTGCCGCCTTCCTGCAACTCGAATTATTTAGAGTGTAAATAAAGTGTAAGAACGTAAGGTAAGTAAAAATTCATGACCATTGCACTGGAACTTCAGCAACTTAAAAAAACGTATCCGGGCGGCGTTCAGGCGCTCCGTGGGATCGATTTGCAAGGTTGAGGCGGGTGATTTTTATGCGCTTCTGGGGCCAAACGGGGCGGGGAAATCAACCACCATTGGCATTATCAGCTCGCTGGTTAACAAAACCTCCGGGCGCGTCTGCGTCTTTGGTTACGACCTTGAAAAAGATGTGGTCAACGCCAAACGCCAGCTTGGCCTGGTGCCGCAGGAATTTAACTTCAACCCGTTTGAAACCGTCCAGCAGATCGTCGTCAATCAGGCGGGGTACTACGGCGTTGAGCGTAAAGAAGCCGTTGCGCGCAGCGAAAAGTACCTGAAACAACCTCGATCTGTGGGAAAAACGTAACGAACGTGCGCGTATGCTCTCCGGCGGGATGAAGCGTCGTTTGATGATCGCCCGGGCGCTGATGCATGAGCCGAAACTGTTGATTCTGGATGAACCCACCGCAGGGGTGGATATTGAACTTCGCCGCTCAATGTGGGGGCTTTTTTGAAGGATTTAAACGACAAAGGCACCACGATTATCCTGACGACGCACTATCTTGAAGAAGCGGAAATGCTGTGTCGCAACATCGGTATCATTCAGCACGGCGCGCTGGTGGAAAACACCTCGATGAAAAATCTGCTCTCTAAGCTGAAATCCGAGACGTTTATTCTCGATCTGGCGGCGAAAAGCCCGCTGCCGAGGCTGGAAGGCTATCAGTACCGTCTGGTGGATACCTCGACGCTGGAGGTCGAAGTATTGCGGGAAACAGGGCATCAATAGCGTCTTTTCGCAAACTGAGCAGCCAGGGCGTTCAGGTTCTCAGTATGCGTAACAAGGCAAACCGCCCTGGAAGAACTGTTTGTCTCTCTGGTGCATGATAAAAAAGGAGATCGCGGATGATGCAGCTGTATTTGGGTCGCGCTGAAAAGCATCTGGGCGAAAGAGATTAACCGCTTTATGCGTATCTGGGTGCAGACGCTGGTGCCCGCCGGTCATCCACCATGACGCTCTATTTTATTAATCTTCGGTAATCTGATCGGCTCACGCATTTGGCGAGATGCACGGTTTTAGCTATATGCAGTTTATCGTGCCGGGCTTAATCATGATGGCGGTGATCACCAACGCGTATGCCAATGTGGCCTCATCCTTCTTTAGCGCCAAATTCCAGCGCAACATTGAAGAACTGCTGGTGGCGCCTGTCCCGACGCACGTCATTATCGTCGGATATATTGGCGGCGGCGTGGCGCGCGGGCTGTGCGTAGGGGTTCTGGTTACGGTGATTTCGCTGTTCTTTGTGCCGTTCCAGGTACACTCTTGGGTGTTCGTGGCGTTAACGCTGGTGCTGACGGCGGTGCTGTTTTCGCTGGCAGGGCTGCTGAACTCGGTCTTTGCGAAGACCTTTGATGATATCAGCCTGATCCCGACGTTCGTGCTGACGCCGCTCACTTACCTGGGGCGGGGTGTTTTATTCCCTGGACGCTGCTACCGCCGTTCTGGCAAGGATTGTCGCATCTGAACCCGATTGTCTACATGATCAGCGGCTTCCGCTATGGTTTCCTGGGCATTCACGACGTACCGCTGGTCACTACGTTCGGCGTGCTGGCCGTGTTTATCCTGGCGTTTTACCTGCTGTGGCTGGTACTTAATTCAAGCGCGGACGCGGCTTGCGCACGTAATGTTTTTCCTCTCCTCCGCCGGGGGGAGAGGCAGACTTTGACGTTTATCACCCTTACTCATTTATCACACTGATAAACTACTTGCTTGCTAAGGAGGTAGGCTATGTTGGGTTGGGTGATTACCTGTCATGACGATCGCGCGCAGGAGCTACAGGATCGTCTGGAAGAAAAACATGGCCCGCTGGCGCAGTGCCGGGCGGTGAACTTCTGGCGCGGCCTGAGTACCAATATGCTCAGCCGTATGATGTGTGAAGCATTACACCAGGCGGATTCCGGCGATGGGGTGATCTTTTTAACGGACACGTCCGGCGCCGCGCCTTATCGTGTGGCGTCGCTGATGAGCCATAAACATTCCGGCTGCGAAGTGATTGCTGGTGTGACGTATTCATTGCTTGAAGAAATGCTTGCCGCACGGGAATCCATGAGCAGCGCGGCGTTCCGTGACACCATTGTTTCCCTCGGCGCGCCCGATGTCACCAGTCTCTGGCATCAACAGCAAAAAAAATCCGCCTTTTGTGCTAAAGCATGATTTGTACGCGTACTGACGGTCAATTCGTGGAAGCGATGATGCGGCTGACAGGTAGTCAGCCGCAGGGAACGTTATTCGTAGCTGAGGGTGAAAGTACCGACGGTTTCAAAAGTGCCGGCTTTAATTGTACCGATTTTGATTAACTGCCCGGTGAAATCCAGACCAATAGATTCATGATACCACTCACGATTTCCGCTGTAGGTGATACCGACACGCTCCGAACCGTCTACCTTCATTGTTTGTGTGTTGTTATTGATAATGGAACGAATTTTAACGCCCACGCCCTCGGCGCTCCCTGAAGAGTTGGTGAGAATCGTATTGTCTGCGCCATGATTGCCGGTCAGGGTGACGGTAACGGTCGTCAATGAGCAGCGGAATAAGTTAAACGTAAACGGCTTTTCTACCGACTCGCCCGTTTTTTCGAAATCGGAACGGTAAAAGTCGCCAAAATCCACGTCCCTATCGTATTCGTCATTATTTATCCCCATCCCCTGGCAGGTCGGCTCCATGACGGAAAACGCCATCGATGCTCCACTCATCATAAGGTCGAGATCGTTTTGCCCGGCATCTCCTATGTGCAGAGTACCGATTTTCCCTGGCAGCGCGTTCCCGTCCGTCTGACCATTTCGGGGGTGGTAGTCTGGCGTCTGATACATCGTGACGAAGATATCCCAGTTGCGTGTTGCGCTAGGCCCCGTCCAGGGGGCATCGCCATGGCTTGGGAAGGTTGACGTTCCTCCGGGCAGCGGCAGGTTTAAATCCAGATCGTTAGTGTTGTTGCCGTTGTGGCAGTTCCCGATACACCTCACGGAATAGGTGTAAACAATGCCGGGAATCGAGGTTTTGAGCAGCCCGGTAGGGCCATCTGACCCCTGAGTGGTATATTGATCCCACAAATTGGCGTCGGTAGGGCCGGTCAACGTTACGGCATTGCTCCCATTACCTCCGCATGTGATGGGCGCCGCTCCCTGGAATAAAGGGAAATCACCCTCCATAGACTGAGGGTTCATAATGATGAGCGGCGTATCGATGCCTCCGATGGGGCCAATGAGCGTTCTGGCAGTCCAGAAAGCAGGTATACTGGCCTGCTGTGTCGTAAAATGACATGCGGTGTCTGCTAACGCTTGCCTGGCGAAAATGGAGAGCACGCAAAATAATAGCGGCAGTAAATAGCGTAATTTCATCATAAATCCCTTTACTGATAGGTTACATTGACCACCACATTGCTGGTCACCAGTCCGTTGCCGACATCGCCCGTGTTCTGGTAGCGGGCGTAAAACACATAATCTGCTGGAAAGAGCGGTGCCGCTTGCTCGCTAAGGTCATACGCTACGTCGGAACTGCCATCGCTATTCAATACGTTCGTGTGGTGTGTGGCGGAAAAAACAACCACACCGACATTTCTGGCCTGATCGCTGACCGCGTTATTGATAAATACCTGGCTGTTGTCGGGGTTTATACCGAATTGCGGTTCAAATCGAAAATGAAGCTGCTGGCTTCCTTCGCTTCCTGCTGGCGGCACGTCGCAGTTGACAACCTGAATGGTAAACGTTGTACCGCCAGCGTCCGTTTCCGGCCGCAGGCGATCGCTGTTGTCCGTATTGTAAAACCAACTGCGCGTGACGGTTGGCAACTCGACATTACCGCCATTTTCCAGGCTTACTTGGCAGGTATTGGCCAGAATCTTCGCCTTAAAATTGACGTCCATTCCGCTGTCGTCAGCCTGACTGACGACAGGCCACAGTCCTGCCAGGCCCACCAGCAGGGCGAAAGTAAATCGCATAAAAAATAGTGTCTGTCGCATAGTTGCCCGCTGGCTACATTACTGGTAGGTGACTAAAAAGGTGATAAGCGACGTCGCTTCACCTGTTGTGATATCAGCGGCTGTTTTACCATTCGCAACGACCCAGCGAGCCACCAGAGGATAGGTGTAGCTTTGGTTCATATTCTTCGAACCAAACGAATGCGTCAGTACATTCGAAGGGTTGCCCGTCTGGCAGGCTAACTGGGTGCCTGAGTCTGCGGCGGTTTCCCAGATCTCAACGGCGGTATTCGTGGCGCCTGTTGTCGCGTAGGAGTCGCCGGAACAGGTATTGCCCGCCCCTGGCTGAGCCGCCACGGTTGTGGTTAACACGCCCGCGCATTCGGTCAGTGCGATATTAAAGGATTCGGTACGCGTACCGACTTCGTTCTTATACAGATCGCCGAAGTCAATCGTGCTGGTCGGGCCATCTGCATCCGTCACCTGGGTGTTACAGGTGCCGGGGAGGATCTCAGTGGTAAAGATAGCCTGCAACTGATTGGTGCCTGTCACCGGGGCGGCGTGGGTCAGGCCGCTGAATAATCCACCAGCTACTGCCAGCGCGAGAAAAAGAGAATTAGATTTCATTATGATGCTCCGTTATATCGCAGGAATTATTCATAGCTAAAGTTAAAGGTTGCTGTTGCCTGGAAGGCGCCAACCGCCGGGGTTGTACCGGAGATCCTTGTCGTCACCAGACGCGCCACAAGGTCGACCTGTTTGCTGTCTATTTCAGCAGGACTCCATTTAATCACCTCGGCATCGTTATCTGAGGTCTCCGTTTCGTTGGCAAAAATAGCAAAATAGCTGGTTGGCGCACTGACACGAGAGAATTTCAGGCCAATCCCGGTGGGGCCTGTCTCACCCGTACCGGGAGGAGGATGGTTTTCGGCGTACCGCCGTCGTAACCGGAGGTCGTGCCGCTGATGGAGGCTTTAATTCCGGTTACGGATTCCGGGCAGTTTTTAATTTTCAGGGCGAATTGCGCCATCGTTGGCCCTGACGCTGTCTCGCTGGTCTGGTATTTAATGATATCGCCCAGCGACACTTTGCCGTCGGCGCCGATGATGATGGTGGAGCTACTGTCCGAGTCATTAATCGTCATATCACAGGTTGTGTCCCGGATATTGGCTCGGAAGGTAATGTCGATGCTGTCGCCGTTGTCTGCATGAACGGATGAACACACCGCCAGCGCTAACATAGCGACAGGTAAACTGCGGAGATATTTATTACTTTTTAAAGTCATTAAGGGAACTCCCTGTAGAAAAATAACTTATTGCATATGACAGAGTTGATTGTTCAGGATTGTGGTTAATCCTGCCTTTTGTGCGCTGTCGGTAATGTGATAATTCACCGTACAGGCGCTACCTGCTTCTTTACCCCAGACAACTCGCAGGGTGCCCTGATCTTCTACGCCGCGCACATAAGCCTGCCCGGCCTGACCGACGGCGCCGACAAGCTCGCCTTTATCGGTCAGGACGTCTGCGCCGAGTGGAATAAAGCCTTTATCGTTGCGTAGAAGTTCAAGGATGAGAGAACGACCTTCGTCGGTTTCGAAGTTGACCAGCACCACGGCGCCATCACGCGGGACGATGGTTTCACTGGTGTTTTTGACCTCGACGTCGGCGTCCAGAGAACTGATATTCAGCCCAACGCGGTTCTCACGGTAAGCCGAGGCATACGGCATAATCGCGTATCCTGAACGACCTATTTCACCTTTGCCGTAACCGAGCTGCGCGCCTTTTGCGCCGCTGGCATGAACCAGAATGATGGGGCCGGTGTCACTTAACGTTCCTGGCGCCATCGTCAGGCCGCCAGTGTGAACCACCATGCCGCCGCTATAGTTGGCGGAATATTGTTTGCTGCTGTCATCGCTAAAAGAGGTAGAGACTGACAGGGGGCCATACGGACTGCTCCACGAGCCGTAACCGCTGATCTGATTCAAATCGCCATAATCACCGGTATTGCTTGCCGTACTGATGGAGTAGTTAATCTTACCGTCTTCAGTATTACCGCTGGCGGTGTTGTTAAAGTTGGCGCTGCCTTCCATATCCGTACGCGCGCTCATATTGACGTTGTTAAAACCGGCAATATTTTTACGTTCACTGGAAAACGTGCTTAACGGAATGCTGACGTTGAGATAAACGCTGTCATCTTTTTCGCCATCTTCATCATAGGTACGCTGGAGCGAGATGCTGTAGCTGCCATAGCGGAAGTCATTGCTGTAACCTGCGCTGTAGTTTGAGGTGGAACCACTCTCATTCCAGTAGTCTTCCCAGGTGCCGGTGACATAGAGCGAGCCGTAGTTTTCACCATTGAACGCCAGCGGTTGACTGACGCTAATCTGAAACTGGTTTTTCATACGCTGATAGTCAGAATAGAGTTCGTCGCTGGACTCATATGACTGATTCTTATAGCTGCCGTATTTCACGTCGTCGTGCAGCGCGGCGGCGTCCCGTAAGCTGAGGTAGTCCTCCGTCGAGAAACGGTATGCCGCCACATTGAATGAGGTGTCGGTGGTTTCGATGACCTTGCTGTACGTCAGGCGATAGCTTTGGCCGGTCAGCGTTCCCAGCTCGTCAATTTGTGCATGTGACTGCGTGACGTCTAACGCGAAGGCGCCGATCGCGGTGTTCATCGCCACGCCAAGCAAACCGGCGTAAAAAATCCATGTCGCTGTACTGTACGGCCCGCGTAGCCGGTAAAGGTGTTGTTGAGACCGTAATACCAGGTGGCGTAACCAATGTTCGGTCTGTCATGCAGCGAATCGTCGTTCAGTTCGCCCGCGCCAAACTCCCAGCGTGAGGTTCCCGGACGCATCATCTGCGTAACCGAGGAAAAAGGAACCGTGAAGGTTCTCTTGCTGCCGTCAGACTCTTCTACAGTCACCTGTAGATCGTTACCGTAGCCGGTGGTGCTGAGATCGCTCAGTTCAAACGGGCCTGGCGGTACGGTGGTTTCATAAATTTTGCTGCCGCTTTGCATGACGGTGACTTTGGCGTTGCTGTTGGCGACGCCACGAATGACCGGTGAGTAGTTGGTACGGCCTTCCGGGCGCATGCGATCGTCGCTGTACAGGCGCATCCCGCGCAGGCTGACGGAGTCGAAGGTGTCGCCGTTGGTGTAGGTTTCGCCCGCCACAACCTGCGCGGTTAACGCCGGAATGTCGCGCTGGAGGTAAATGTCCTGGCTGGAGTAGTCCGAACCGTTGTCTTTATCCCAGTTGTAGGTGCCGCGGGAGCGCAGCCGCCATGCGCCCAAATTCAGCCCATATTGCAGACCGGCGTAAGCCGTGTCGGAATTATTGCCATCGCTTTCGCTATGCCAGGCGTTGAGGTTGTACGACAGCAACGCCGCCGGAATACCTGCATCCCATAATGATGGATCGACATATCCCGCCGGGCGTTTGAGAACGTAAAGCTGCGGCATCGTCAATTCCAGGGTGAGTTTTGAGGTATCGAAATTCACCGACGAGTGGGGGGTAATATTTTTTGATATCAATACAGGTTGTATCATCGTCGGAAATAGTATTCCCCAGCACGCTACTATCCACGCCCGCTTGTTTCAGCAACAATGCGGTAATACACGGCGTGGCGCGTGGCGTTCCGTTATCTTTAAATTCGATGTTTTGCGTCGATTTATTTTCACCGTTCAGGCTTATTTTCGCCCGGTAGGTTCCCGGTAATATTGGATTACCCTGAGCATAACGGCTTACATCGACTGCACTCCCCATATTCAGCAGGAATTGATCGTTAAACTCTACCATTTCCTCTGAGTCGGGAGCAGAGGACTGTGCAGGCGTATTCCCCGTCGCATGAACAGAGAACGGCAATGCCGCACTAATGGCGAGACATAATAGAGATCGTCGAAAAATCATAACAAGTCCAGTCGATTAAAGCGGGTTGCCGTTATATAAGAAGAAAAAATATATTTTTAATTTATTAATTAACGTTGGCGGTGAGTTTTTCCGTTCCGCCAAAATCATTGATAGCGATATACACCACTTCTCCGCTGGCGCTATTCGTTAATCCTTTAACTGTCATGGTTTCGCTGGAGAACGGCTTAATCGACTTACTGTCAATTTCATACTCTTTGGCGCCGACCTTAAACGTTGCGCTGGAGAGTGAAACGTTATAAGGCGAGTCGTTACGGCCAACTAAAGACAGGGTGTTGCCCTGGCGCGTTTGCGACCATTTAACCTGCTTCATCGCCTCACCCGCGGTGCCTTTTAAGCCGTCCGGGCGGAAAAATAGCTTAATACGGGTACGGAAAGCGAGTTGCAGTTGGTTCTGGCTTTCGCCGTCTTTCGCCGTTGCTTTTTTGGGGATTTCCAGCACGTTAAACCAGAATAAGGATTCCCGATCCTGCGGCAGCGGCTGCTGTAAATATGTCACACGCACAGACTGGCCTTTCCCTGGATCGATGCGTGAAATGGGCGGGGTAATGACAAAAGGCAGTTTTAATTCCTGCGGGTTAACGTTCGGGCTCCCGTCATCCAGCCAGATCTGAAGTAACAGCGGGTTTTTGCCTCGGTTATCCAGGTTCACAATCACATCTTTCATGGATTGTTGATATACGATGCGTGTGCCGGAGATAACCACGTCGGCGCATGCCTGAAAAGAGGCGATGCCGATCATGGCGGCGGTGAGGGTTTTTAATCCGGTTTTTAACGTCAGGCTGAACATAATGCTACCCACTCCCTGTTGGATGTAACGAAAACATCCTCTGGCTTAAGCCAGAGGATGAAGAACAACAGTCCTGTTGCTTATTGGTAGTTCATGGTGAAGGCAACCTGTGCCTGCACGGAACCGCTGGTTACGCCAGTAGCCGGGCCCATATAAGCGACGGTGTAGTTCAGTTCGCCTTTGCCATCAGTCAGCGTGGTTGACTGAGTGTTGTTAGGATGATCGATTTTGATCAGATCGGTCTTCGTGTTGCCATCGTTGTGCAGAACCAGGCTTACGTTGGTTGCTGAACCTTGCAGGCCAGTTGGTGGAACCAGCGCGCCTTCGTTGTTTGCGGAAGAACCGCCCCAGGAATCAAACTGCGCATCAGCAGACTGCAACTCAGTATCCGCACAGGAAATAGACAGCGCGAACTTAGCCTGGCCCAGGGTGCTGTTAACGTCGGCAGCAGTACCTGGGGTGAAGTCTTCTACTGACACGGTCGGCAGAGTGACGTTGAAGTCTTTAGTTGTCTGGGAACTCAGTGGATCATCTTTCAGCGTGATGTTACAGGTATTCGGGGTGACCAGGCCGTGGAAGGTGATGGTGCCACGATCCGCGTCTGCTGCGAATGCTGAACTGGAAATAGTTGCCAGAACTGCCGCAGCTAATGCGTATTTTTTCAATGCCATTTTGATAAACATCCGTATTAGATAATAAGTGTACTTTACGTTTTTAGAAAAAGTACTTCGTCTGTTAAGCGTAAAGGCCGGCCGGGGAATTACATTAACTTTGCGGAGTATAGGAAAATATTTATTGATAATTGTAATTATCTTTACTTAAATGGTGTTTAAGTAAACTTAACTGATGGTTATTTCGTTGAAAGGTAAGTGTTTTTATTTTTGGCTATTCATCTGATGAATTTGTGAGGAAAAGAATTTAATGATATAAATAAATATAACGATGGATTGTTGAACGTTTGTTTAAATTTTCTGATAACGCCTCAACTAATATTATTAGTTGTCCTGATAAGAAAGGCCGGAATTATTTAAAATAAAAGGAGCTGAAATTTTTCGGCTCCTTTTATTAATATAATAATATATTTGGGAAATATCAGGCAACCTGTACCGGGATCGCTTTCGCGGTGCGCTTCATTTCATTATCGCCTTCAAAATAGGCGACGTTGGGCTGCCAGCGACGCGCTTCTTCGTCTGACATGGTAACGAAACTTGCGATGATCACGATATCGCCCACCGCAGCGCAGTGCGCCGCTGCGCCGTTCACGGAGATGATTCTGGAACCACGCTCGGCGGCAATCGCATAGGTTGAGAAGCGCTTGCCGTTAGTCACGTTCCAGATATCAATGGCTTCGTTTTCAAGAATACCGGCTGCGTCCAGAAAATCCTGATCAATGGCGCAGGAACCTTCGTAGTGCAGGTCCGCCTGAGTCACTTTCACGCGGTGGAGTTTGCCCTGCAGCATAGTGCGAATCATAACTTCTACCTTTAAATCTTAGCGATAACGAAGCAGGCGTCGCCTGCTTTGAGGAAATTCTCAGGCAGTATTGCCTGATTTTTAACCCCTGTCTACTGGGTTAATGTAACGGACTGATTGTCGATTAAGCGAGCCTGACCCAGCCATGCCGCCATCAGGATCACCGCGCGTTTGCTGCTATCGGTGAGTTCCAGCAGCGTGTCCGCGTCGCGAATCTGAATGTCATCGGCGCGGAAGCCTTTTTCATTCAGCTCCTGCTCGGCGACGGCGATCATCTCTTCCAGATCGCGATTACCCGCCAGCAATTTCTCGGCGACGCTGTTCATCACCTTATTTAAGCCGGGAGCAATTTTGCGCTGTTCGGCGGTCAGGTAACCGTTACGCGAGCTCAGCGCTAAACCATCTTTGGCGCGAATAATCGGTACGCCGACGATCTCGATGTCGTAGCCCATATCGGCCACCATCTTGCGGATTAAAGCCAGTTGCTGGAAGTCCTTTTCGCCAAAGCAGGCGATGTCCGGCTGGACGAGATTGAAGAGTTTGCTGACGATGGTGGAAACACCACGGAAATGACCCGGACGGCTGGCGCCTTCCAGCATGGTGGACAGCCCGGGAACATCAACGTAAGTCTGGCCGTCGGTGCCTTGCGGGTAAATTTCCGCTGGCGCCGGCGCGAACACGAAATCCACTTTGCGTTTGTTCAGCTTTTCGCAATCTTCCTGCAACGTTCGTGGGTAGCGTACCAGATCGTCCGGGCGGTCAAACTGCATTGGGTTCACGAAAATACTGACCACCACGACGTCAGCGCGCGCTTTCGCTTCCTCAACCAGTTTCATATGACCATCGTGCAGGTTGCCCATCGTTGGCACCAGCGCAATGCGTTTACCGTCCTGGCGCAGGCGGCGAATATGCTGTCGCAGCAGCGGCAGGGTTTCAATAATTAGCACAACAAGACTCCTTAAGTTGCCTGATGGACCGTGGTTTGTAGGCCTGATAAGCGTAGCGCCATCAGGCATTTTGCCGGATGGCGACGCAGGGCGTTTTATCCGGCCTACAAGCACCCCATTAATGGAAGCTGTGTTCTTCGCCCGGATAGACGCTGGACTCAACCTCGGCAATATACTGCCGCACGGCGGCGCGCATGTCGCCTGCTTCCGCCAGGAAATTTTTAGCAAATTTCGGAATGTGGCCGCCGGTAATGCCGAAGGCGTCGTGCATCACCAGGATCTGACCGTCGGTTACGTTGCCTGCGCCAATGCCGATGACCGGAATAGAGAGCGCTTCGGTGACGCGTTTAGCAAGCTCAACCGGCACGCATTCCAGCACCAGCAACTGCGCGCCTGCCGCTTCCAGCGCCAGCGCATCATCCAGCAGTACCTGCCCCGCATCGCCGCGCCCCTGGATCTTATAGCCGCCAAAGATATTGACGGACTGCGGCGTCAGTCCCAGATGGCCGCACACCGGCACCGCGCGTTCGGTGAGCATTTTTACCGTATCGACCAGCCAGGCGCCGCCTTCGATTTTGACCATATTCGCCCCCGCGCGCATCACCACGGCGGCGTTTTCAAACGCCTGCTCCGGGGTGGCATAGGCCATAAACGGCAGGTCGGAGAGCAGGAGACAGTTAGGCGCGCCACGGCGCACCGCACGCGTGTGGTAAGCGATATCTTCTACGGTAACAGGCAGGGTGGAATCGTGTCCCTGAACCGTCATGCCCAGCGAGTCGCCTACCAGCATCACGTTGATACCCTCGTCAGCGAAGAGTCTGGCAAAGCTGTAATCGTAGGCGGTGATAGTCGCGAAGCGCTTTTTCTCTTGCTTACATTTTTGCAGCAAGGCGATAGTCGTCGGTTTCATAACGTTTCCTGATGGTGGAGGTCATATTAACCGGCATTTTAACAGCAGCATTGATGGGGGCAATGGATTTAAGCAATCGATTAACCCGAAAGCAGTAAACGCTAAAGAGGGGCGGGCAATTTACCAGTGGGCAGGTTTTTCTGCTGCGAGGCGTGTGAGGTAATGATGCAGCGTGACGCCGTCCGGGAACACCAGGTCGGGAGCGATTTCAAAGAGCGGCCACAGCATAAAACCGCGATTTTTCATGTCGTAGTGCGGTATCGTCAGGCGGGGCGTGTTTATTACGTCATCACCAAACAGCATGATGTCGAGATCGAGCGTGCGCGGCCCCCAGCGTTCGGCTTTGCGAACGCGACCCTGTTGTAACTCAATACGCTGCGTGTGGTTGAGCAGTTCTTCCGGCGCCAGTTGGGTTTCCAGCGCAACGGCGGCGTTCAGGTAGTCGGGCTGATCCTGCGGGCCTAGCGGGGGAGTGCGGTAAAACGAGGAAACGGCAACAATGCGGCTGTCCGGGATGTCGCCGATAGCCTTCACGGCAGCATTAACCTGCTCCAGCGGAGAGGCTAAGTTGCTGCCGAGCGCGATATAGGCAACCGTCACGCGGTTCCCTCGCGGCGTGGCGCGCGTTTGCGCGGACGACGATGGCGGCGGCGCGGCGCGGGGTCTTCATCCAGTTCATTCAGCATGCCTTTCTGATCGGGCGGCGCTGAAACCTGGAACTCGCCCCACCACTGCGCCAGACGTTGCAGTTCAGCGTTGTTTTCCACCTCGGCGCGCAACGCCAGCAGATCGTATGCGGCGCGGAATTTCGGGTGCTCCAGCAGCTTCCAGGCGCGTTTGCCCTGGCGGCGGGACATCCGCAACTGGAGTTGCCAGATATCACGGGTTAACGTGGTGAGGCGTTTCGGGATCGCCAGCGAACGGCACGCTTCGTCCAGCACCTCGTTCATGGCCAGCGCAAAGGCGTCGTAATAGGCCAGGCCGCTCTCCTGAGCGATTTTCTGCGCCATTTCCAGCAACGGATACCAGAACATGGCGGCAAACAAGAACGCCGGGTTAACGCGCATGTCGTTATGAATGCGGTTATCGGTATTTTTCAGCACCTGCGCAATGATGCGCTCCATCGCGCTGTCGCCGTTTTCGGTGAAATAACGCGTAATGGTGGGGAACAGAGGCTGGAACAGGCTGTATTCACGCAGCTTTTTGTAGGTTTCGAAACCATAGCCCGCTTGCAGAAGTTTTAGGGACTCTTCAAACAGACGCGCGGGCGGAATATCGTTGAGTAAGGTCGCCAGGCGCGGAATCGGCTCTGCGGTTTCCGGGCTGATGCGCATATCGAGTTTTGCGGCGAAACGGACTGCACGCAGCATTCGCACCGGATCTTCGCGGTAACGCGTTTCAGGGTTGCCGATCAGGCGAATCACGCCGTCTTTCAGATCCTGCATACCGCCGACATAGTCGCGCACGGTGAAATCCGCCACGCTGTAATAGAGGCTGTTAATGGTGAAGTCGCGACGCTGGGCGTCTTCTTCAATGGAGCCGAAGATGTTATCGCGCAGCAGCATGCCGTTTTGCCCGCGCTGGGAGGTGGCGCGGTCGCTGTCGTTGCCTTCATGGTGACCACGAAATGTCGCCACTTCGATAATCTCCGGGCCGAACATGACGTGCGCCAGACGGAAACGGCGACCCACCAGACGACAGTTACGGAACAACTTCCGCACCTGATCCGGCGTTGCGTTGGTGGTGACATCGAAATCTTTCGGTTTTTTGCCGAGCAGAAGATCGCGCACGCCGCCGCCAACCAGCCAGGCCTCATATCCCGCTTTATTGAGCCTGTACATTACTTTCAGAGCATTTTCACTGATATCTTTGCGGGAAATAGCGTGCTGCTCACGCGGGATTACCGTCATATGTGGACGGGCGACGGCAAGCTCGGCCTCGCTCTCCTCGCGGTTTAGCACCTTGCGGCAAAAATTAGCGACTCGGGTAAAAATAGTGCACCTCGGTAGTGTCAAACATCAATCAGGACAAGTTACTGCGTAAAAATAGCGGCTAATCATAGCTCAGCAAGACGCATTTGAGAATGCTGGATTTACACTTGCCGATTCCGGCACCGTCGTAAGCGTCCAGTTATCCACCGCATACTGCAATAATTCGTCGGTATGCATATCCTGCCATTGCGCCGTGGCATTCTGGCCCAGAAAGTGCAGCGCGGCAATGAGTACGGGGCGTGGATCGCCCTCCGGCAAGGCTGGGGCATGATTCTGTTTGGAAAGTTTAGCGCCTTGTTCGTTGAGCGCCAACGGCAGATGAATATAGTCCGGCGCGCGCCAGCCGAACTGCTGGTACAACGAAATTTGCCGTACCGTGGGTTCGATTAAATCCGCGCCGCGCACGATTTCCGTGACGCCCTGAAAATGATCGTCCACGACCACCGCCAGGTTATAGGCGAACAGACCATCGCGGCGATGAATAATAAAATCCTCGCGCGCCAGCAGCGGGTCGGCCTGGATATCGCCGCGCAGCACGTCATGAAATTGCATCACCGGGCTGAACTGTTTAATCCGCACGGCGGCATTTTCCGGCCCATGCTGCAAGGTTCGGCAATGGCCGTCGTAAACGCCGCCAATGCGTTGAATACGCGCGCGCGGGCAGGTGCAGTAGTAGCTTAAATTCTGCTGGCGCAGCCAGGCGAGCGCGTCGCGGTAGGCGTCATGGCGTTGGGACTGCCACAATATATCGCCATCCCAGTGCAGGCCGTAATGTTCCAGCTGACGCAGAATTGTCTCTGCGGCACCGGGAACTTCACGAGGGGGGATCGATATCTTCAATGCGTACTCGCCAGATCCCATGCTGAGAGCGGGCTCGCAGGTAACTACCGAGGGCGGCGATCAGTGAACCAAAGTGCAGCTCGCCAGAGGGGGACGGGGCGAAGCGGCCAATATAGTGTGCGTTGGTCATACCGGTGGACAATATAAAAGAATAAGGCGGGAGATAACCCCGCCCGGATTTTGCCGGATGGCGGCGCAAACCCTTCATCCGGCCTATGAATTGTTGCCAGGCAGGATAAGCGTAGCGCCATCCGGCGTTCTACGGTCTGACGGGATTAGCCCGCCATTTGTTTTTCGCGGATCTCAGCCAGCGTTTTGCAGTCGATGCACAGATCGGCTGTTGGACGCGCTTCCAGACGGCGAATACCAATTTCGACACCGCAAGATTCGCAGTAGCCAAAATCTTCGTCTTCCACTTTCTTCAGCGTTTTCTCGATCTTTTTGATCAGTTTGCGCTCACGGTCGCGGTTACGCAGCTCAAGGCTAAATTCTTCTTCCTGCGCGGCACGGTCAACCGGATCAGGGAAGTTAGCCGCTTCGTCCTGCATATGAGTCACAGTGCGATCGACTTCATCCCTGAGTTGATTACGCCATGCTTCAAGAATACGCTTGAAGTGCGACAGCTGGGCTTCGTTCATATACTCTTCGCCCGGTTTCTCCTGGTACGGCTCCACCCCAGCGATGGCGAGAATACTCAGGGACGATGTTTTACGGTTTTGCCCTTCTTGCATGTTGCTTCTCCTTAACACGCACTATCGATCCCCATTGTCGGGGGAAAAATCAGGTCGCTATAAATAGCAGATGCTTTTCAGGATAGCAATTATCTAAACGTAACACTTGACAACCCTGTGAGGAAAAGCGTATTTGCGTACGCGACCAGAATACTAATTAACCGATTGTTTACGCCATTATAAAGTCATGGGTAACGGTTCTTTTAGAGTCATACCTTCGGCAGAAAGTTCGGCTTTATAAACCAGAATTTCTACCCCCTTTAGCTGTGCTTCAATCAATAGTTGCGCATATTTTGCATCGATATGCCGCGCGGGTGAAAACCGTGTAATGGCTGAATGCAGCACCGCGAATAACACCACGGCGCGATGGCCTTCAGCCGCTACGCTCATCAGTTCCCGAAGGTGTTTTTGTCCCCGTAAGGTGACGGCATCGGGAAAATAACCATACTCTTGTTCCGCTAATGTGACCGATTTCACTTCAATATAGCAGTCGGGTCGGGAATCTGCCTGTAACATGAAATCAATACGGCTGCGTTCCGCGCCGTATTTTACTTCGCTTTTTAACAGGCTGTAGCCTGAAAGTTCTGAAAGCTGCTCATTCTGAATCGCTTCCTTCGTTAATCTGTTTGCCCACAGGGTGTTAACGCAGATAAGTGCGCCTGTCTGGGTTTGCGTTAATTCCCAGGTGTGCGGATATTTGCGTTTAGTATTTTCTGATGTCGAATACCAGACGGTATCGCCCGGCGTGGCGCATCCGGTCATCGCACCGGTATTTGGGCAGTGTAACGTTAATTCCGTGCCGTCCGGCGTAATGACATCGGCTAAAAAACGTTTGTAGCGCTGAATTAAGGTGGCGCGCTGTAATGGCGGAGAGAACTGCATGTGATTTCCTTAAAGCCTGCTTTTGCAGACTATTTTATTCGGCAAGCGTCCAGCGCTGTAGTTGTGTGTAACGTGTGCGGCCGCGTTCGAACGACGAGGCATAAAGCGCAAATTCATTGACCGGAAACGACCAGCAAAAACCCGGCGCTGGAATGGCGACCGCATGGCTGGCGTCACGCAGCAGCGTAATATGCGGATGAAAAGGCTGGGGGCTTTGATAACAACCGCTGCGCGCCGCCTGGGCGCGTAACATGTTCGCCAGTTGCAGCAGCCCGCGCGGCGGCTGTCGCATCCCCAGCCAGACGACCCGCGAACGTAGCCACTGGCCCGCGTCATCCAGCCTGAGCGTAAAGCCCGGCTGACGGATACGTCCGGCAAGCTGTGATAACGCCTGTTGCTTGCTCGCGCTCACCTCGCCTAAAAACGCCAGCGTCAGGTGCAAATTCGCTGCGGCGACCGGCCTGCCGTCGTCCGGGGAAAAATGACCGGCGCGCCAGGCGATGATCTGCTCACGAACCTCGTCGGGCAATTCAATGGCAAAGAACAGCCTTTTCGGCTCAGACATGATGGGTACTCGGTTATGAATTAACGCGATGCTACAATGCAGCGCGAAGAATGTTAACCCTCTGGAGCCATTTGTGACGTCGTTGCCCGTTGCCGCCGTACTGCCCGAATTACTTGCCGCGCTTGAAAGCGCGCCCCAGGTTTTGCTCACCGCCCCAACCGGCGCGGGGAAATCGACCTGGCTGCCGTTGCAGTTTCTGACGCATAAAGGCATTCAGGGGCGAATTATCCTGCTGGAGCCGCGCCGCCTGGCGGCACGCAATGTGGCGCAGCGGCTGGCGGAACTCCTGAACGAGAAGCCCGGCGAAACGGTCGGTTATCGGATGCGCGCGCAAAGCTGCGTTGGCCCGCAGACGCGGCTTGAAGTGGTGACGGAAGGGGTGCTGACAAGAATGATCCAGCGCGATCCCGAGCTGAACGGCATCGGGCTGGTGATCCTCGATGAATTTCATGAGCGTAGTTTGCAGGCGGATCTGGCGCTGGCCCTGCTGCTGGACGTGCAGCAAGGGCTGCGTGACGATCTGAAACTGCTGATCATGTCTGCGACGCTGGACAACGGGAAGCTGCAACAGCGCCTTCCTGATGCGCCGCAGGTGGTGTCTGAGGGGCGTGCCTGGCCCGTTGAGCGTCGCTACCAGTCACTTCCGGCCCAACTGCGTTTTGATGAGGCGGTGGCCATCGCCACGGCAGATTTGCTGCGTCACGAAACCGGCTCTCTGCTGCTGTTCTTACCGGGCGTTGGGGAAATTCTGCGCGTACAGGAACACCTGGCCGCGCGCGTAGCGGATGATGTGCTGTTATGCCCGCTGTATGGCGCGTTGTCTTTGGAGGCGCAGCGTAAAGCGATACTGCCTGCGCCGCGCGGGATGCGCAAAGTCGTGCTGGCGACCAATATTGCCGAAACCAGTTTAACCATCGAGGGTATCCGTCTGGTGGTGGACAGCGCGCAGGAGCGCGTGGCGCGCTATGACGTGCGAACCGGCCTGACGCGGCTGATTACCCAGCGCGTCAGTCAGGCCTCCATGACGCAGCGAGCCGGACGCGCCGGGCGTCTGGAACCGGGCGTGTGTGTTCACCTGCTGGCGAAAGAGCAGGCGGAAAGGGCGGCGGCGCAAAGCGAGCCGGAGATTTTACAAAGCGATCTGTCCGGTTTGTTGCTGGAGCTGCTGCAATGGGGATGCAGCGATCCCGCGCAGCTCAACTGGCTGGACCTTCCCCCGGCCGCCAACGTGCAGGCAGCCCGGCGGCTGTTGCAGATGCTGAATGCGCTGGATGGTGAGCGGCTGAGCGCGACGGGGGCAGAAAATGGCGCGGCTTGGCAACGACCCTCGTCTGGCGGCGATGCTGGTCAGCGCCGGTAATGACAGCGAAAAGGCGACAGCGGCGAAACTGGCGGCGATTCTGGAGGAACCGCCACGCGCGGGCAATACCGACCTCAGCGTGGCGTTTTTCGCGCCAGCAACCGGGCTGGCAGCAGCGTAGCCAGCAGCTCCTGAAACGGCTCAACGGGCGAGGCGGCGAGGTGGACGGCACGATGCTGGCGCCGCTGCTTGCGCAGGCGTTTGCCGATCGTATCGCGCGTCGACGCGGTCAGGAAGGGCGCTATCAACTGGCGAATGGCATGGGCGCGGTGCTTGACGCCGATGACGCGCTGGGTCGCCATGAGTGGCTTATCGCACCGTTGCTGTTGCAGGGAAGCGCGTCGCCGGATGCCCGTATTCTGCTGGCTTTACCGCTGGATATCGAGGCGCTTATTCAGGCATGTCCGGCGTTGTTGCAGCAGTCCGACACGGTAGAGTGGGACGACGCGCAGGGAACGTTAAAGGCGCTGCGCCGAATGCGTATCGGGCAACTGACGGTAAAAGTTCAGCCGCTGGCTAAGCCTTCGGAAGAGGAACTGCACCAGGCGATGCTCAATGGCATTCGCGATAAAGGGCTAAGTGTGCTCAACTGGACGCCGGAGGCTGAACAGTTCCGCCTGCGTCTGCTGCGCGCGGCGCAATGGTTGCCGGAGTACGACTGGCCCGCCGTTGATGACGCTTCTCTTCTGGCGACGCTGGAAAGCTGGCTGCTGCCGCACATGACGGGCGTTCATACGCTGCGCGCCCTGAAAGCCCTGAATATTACCCAGGCGTTACGCGGCCTGCTGGACTGGTCTATGCTGCAACGTCTGGATAGTGAGCTGCCCGCGCATTACACTGTGCCGACGGGAAGCCGGATAGCCATTCGTTATCACGAAGATAACCCGCCAGCGCTGGCGGTCAGAATGCAGGAGATGTTTGGCGAAGCAAATACGCCGGCTATCGCGCAGGGGCGTGTGCCGCTGGTGCTGGAGTTGCTCTCACCGGCCCAACGCCCGCTACAGATTACGCGCGATTTAAGCGCGTTCTGGCAGGGAGCGTACCGCGAGGTACAAAAAGAGATGAAAGGGCGTTATCCCAAACATGTCTGGCCGGACGATCCGGCGAATACCGCGCCAACGCGGCGCACGAAGAAGTATTCATGACTGCCGGATGGCGCTGTGCTTATCAGGCCTGCTCGCTCAAATGTAGGCCGGATAAGGCGAAGCCGCCATCCGGCATAAACATGGCAGAAAATTGAGAGATTTCTTCTTCTGTCGACTGACGGAAGAACAGAGAATCGGGCCTTTGCGCCTGTATGTTGCGGAGAAAAAGCATGGCCGGGAATGACCGCGAGCCAATTGGACGCAAAGGGAAACCACCGCGTCCGGTGAAACAAAAGGTAAGCCGTCGTCGACTCAGAGATGAAGAGTACGACGACGATTATGATGATGACTATGAGGATGAAGAACCGATGCCGCGTAACGGTAAGGGCAAAGGGCGTAAGCCTCGTGGCAAGCGTGGCTGGCTCTGGCTACTGCTAAAACTGTCGATTGTTTTTGTCGTGCTGATTGCGATCTACGGCGTCTATCTGGATCAAAAAATCCGTAGCCGTATTGATGGCAAAGTCTGGCAGCTTCCTGCGGCGGTATATGGCCGGATGGTTAACCTTGAGCCGGAAATGCCCGTCAGCAAGAATGAAATGGTGAAATTGCTGGAGGCCACCCAGTACCGTCAGGTGACGAAAATGACGCGTCCCGGCGAGTTTACCGTGCAGGCGAACAGCATCGAGATGATCCGCCGTCCGTTTGACTTCCCGGACAGCAAAGAAGGGCAGGTGCGTGCGCGTCTGACCTTTGACGGCGGCCATCTGGATACGATCGTGAATATGGATAACAACCGCCAGTTTGGTTTCTTCCGTCTCGATCCGCGCCTGATCACCATGCTCTCTTCGCCGAACGGCGAACAGCGCCTGTTCGTGCCGCGCAACGGTTTCCCGGATCTGCTGGTGGATACGCTGCTGGCGACGGAAGACCGTCATTTCTATGAGCACGATGGCGTTAGCCTGTATTCCATCGGTCGTGCGGTGCTGGCGAACCTTACCGCCGGGCGCACGGTTCAGGGGGCGAGTACGCTGACGCAACAGCTGGTGAAAAACCTGTTCCTCACCAGCGAACGCTCCTACTGGCGTAAAGCGAACGAAGCTTACATGGCGCTGCTGATGGATGCGCGCTACAGCAAGGACAGGATCCTTGAGCTGTACATGAACGAAGTCTATCTCGGCCAGAGCGGCGATAACGAGATTCGCGGCTTCCCGCTGGCGAGCCTGTACTACTTTGGCCGCCCGGTTGAAGAGTTGAGTCTCGATCAGCAAGCGCTGCTGGTGGGGATGGTGAAAGGGGCGTCAATCTACAACCCGTGGCGTAACCCGAAACTGGCGCTGGAGCGTCGTAATCTGGTACTGCGTCTGCTGCAACAACAGCAGGTGATCGACCAGGAGCTGTACGACATGCTGAGCGCGCGTCCGCTGGGCGTGCAGCCGCGCGGCGGGGTGATCTCGCCACAGCCAGCCTTTATGCAGATGGTACGTCAGGAGTTGCAGGCGAAGCTCGGCGACAAAGTGAAAGACCTTTCTGGCGTGAGGATCTTCACCACCTTCGATTCCGTGGCGCAGGATGCGGCTGAAAAAGCGGCCGTTGAGGGCATTCCGGCGCTGAAGAAACAGCGCAATCTGAGCGATCTGGAAACCGCGATTGTGGTGGTAGACCGCTTCAGCGGTGAGGTGCGTGCGATGGTCGGCGGGGCGGAGCCGCAGTTCGCCGGGTACAACCGTGCGATGCAGGCGCGCCGTTCTATCGGCTCTCTGGCAAAACCGGCGACCTATCTGACGGCGTTAAGCCAGCCGAAGCTGTATCGCCTGAACACCTGGATTGCCGACGCGCCGATCGCGCTTCGTCAGCCGAACGGGCAGGTCTGGTCTCCGCAGAACGATGACCGTCGTTACAGCGAAAGTGGCAAAGTGATGCTGGTGGACGCGCTGACGCGCTCCATGAACGTGCCGACGGTGAATCTGGGGATGGCGCTGGGGCTTCCTGCCGTCACCGATACCTGGATGAAGCTGGGCGTGCCGAAAGATCAGCTGCATCCGGTTCCGGCCATGCTGCTGGGGGCGCTGAACCTGACGCCAATCGAAGTGGCGCAAGCGTTCCAGACCATCGCCAGCGGCGGCAACCGGGCGCCGTTGTCAGCATTGCGTTCGGTGATTGCGGAAGACGGTACGGTGCTGTATCAGAGCTTCCCGCAGGCTGAGCGCGCGGTTCCGGCGCAGGCGGCGTATATGACGTTGTGGACGATGCAGCAGGTTGTGCAGCGCGGCACCGGGCGTCAGCTGGGCGCGAAGTATCCGGGTCTGCATCTGGCAGGTAAAACCGGAACCACCAACAACAACGTCGATACCTGGTTTGCAGGGATTGATGGCAGCCAGGTGACGATTACCTGGGTGGGTCGCGATAATAACCAGCCGACGAAACTGTACGGCGCCAGCGGCGCGATGTCGATTTATCAGCGTTATCTGGCGAACCAAACGCCAACGCCGCTGACGCTGACGCCGCCGGAAGATGTGGTGGATATGGGCGTCGATTACGACGGTAATTTCGTCTGTAGCGGTGGAATGCGTGCGCTGCCGGTCTGGACGACCGACCCGGACGCGCTGTGCCAGCAGGGCGAAATGATGCAACAGCAGCAGCCGACCGGGAATCCGTTCGATCAGTCTTCTTCGCAGCAACAGCAGCCTCAACAGCAGCAACCGGCGCAGCAGGAGAAGAAAGACAGCGACGGCGTGGCGGGGTGGATCAAGGATATGTTTGGTAGTAACTAACCGTTGCGCCTGATGGCGCTGCGCTTATCAGGTCTACAGAACCAATAAACGCATTGGATCTTGTAGGCCGGATAAGGCGCGCCAGCGCCGCCATCCGGCAAATTTCCGCAGAATAACATTCCAGCCTAAATCATTAACCCTTCCTTTTCATCTGGTTATTTCTTAACCCCTTAGTTTTGATAGGGGCGCGTATTGCTTGCTATCGCGCCAACGTTTCGAATATTATGCTGCGTCATAAGAATAATTCTCGTTTACGTTATCATTCACTTTTCATTAGAGATATACCAATGGCGCGTCTTAAAACTGCTCAGCCAAACTCTTCGCTGCGTAAAATCGCAGTCGTAGTAGCCACAGCGGTTAGCGGCATGTCTGTCTATGCACAGGCGGCGGTTGAACCGAAAGAAGAAACTATCACCGTAACCGCTGCACCTGCCCAGCAGGAAAGTGCCTGGGGGCCGGCGGCGACCATCGCGGCCAGACAATCCGCCACAGCGACCAAAACGGATACCCCCATTCAAAAGGTGCCACAGTCTATTTCTGTGGTAACTGCCGAGGAGATGGCGCTGCATCAGCCTAAATCTGTGAAAGAGGCGCTCAGCTACACTCCTGGTGTTGCCGTGGGCACCCGTGGCGCGTCTAACACTTATGATTACCTGATCATCCGCGGTTTCGCCGCTGACGGCCAAAGTCAGAACAACTATCTGAATGGCCTGAAGATGCAGGGGTAACTTTTACAATGATGCGGTGATTGACCCTTATATGCTGGAGCGCGCTGAAGTCATGCGCGGCCCGGTTTCCGTTCTCTACGGAAAAAGCAACCCTGGTGGTTTGTTGAACATGGTCAGCAAGCGCCCAACCACGGAACCGCTGAAAGAAGTTCAGTTCAAGATGGGCACCGGACAGCCTGTTCCAGACCGGTTTTGACTTTAGTGATGCTCTGGATGACGATGGTGTTTACTCTTATCGCTTAACCGGCCTTGCGCGTTCTGCGAATGCCCAGCAGCAAGGTGCGGAAGAACAGCGTTATGCCATTGCGCCATCTTTCAGCTGGCGTCCGAATGATAAAACCAACTTTACCTTCTTATCTTATTTCCAGAATGAACCGGAAACAGGTTATTACGGCTGGCTGCCGAAAGAAGGGACAGTGACTAAGTTACCGAACGGTAAGCGTCTCTCTACCGATTTCAACGAAGGTGCGAACAACAATACCTATTCTCGTAACGAGAAGATGGTGGGCTACAGCTTCGACCACGAATTTAACGACACCTTTACCGTGCGTCAGAACCTGCGTTACGCGCAAAATAAAGTCTCGCAGAACAGCGTGTATGGCTACGGTATGTGCTCCGATCCGCTCTATACAAAGGATCCGGCTAATAGTCCTTGCGCCAGCGTTCCTCAGTCAGATTGGGGTCATACGCTGACTCGTCAGTACGTTATCGATAATGAGAAATTGCAGAACTTCGCTGTTGATACCCAACTGCAAAGCAAGTTTGCAACGGCCGATGTGGATCACACGCTGCTGACCGGCGTTGACTTTATGCGTATGCGTAACGATATTGACTCCTGGTTTGGCTATGCTGGTTCTGTAACGCCGTCCGACATCTATAACCTTGATCGCAGTGACTTCGATTTTGGCTCACATCCTGGCCCTTCAGGCCCTTACAAAGTGCTGAACAAGCAGAAGCAAACTGGCTTGTACGTGCAGGATCAGATGCAGTGGGATAAGGTGCTGGTTACCCTGGGTGGTCGTTATGACTGGGCTGACCAGGAGTCCTTCAACCGTGTTTACGGTACTACCGATAAGCGCGATGACAAACAGTTCACCTGGCGTGGCGGTGTTAACTACCTGTTCGACAATGGCGTAACCCCGTATTTCAGCTATAGCGAGTCGTTTGAACCGGCTTCGCAGACGGGGGAAAGCGGTAATATCTTTGCTCCATCCAAAGGTAAGCAGTACGAAGCTGGTGTGAAATACGTGCCGAGCGATCGTCCGATCGTGATTACCGGTGCAGTGTATCAGCTCACCAAAACCAACAATCTGATGCCCGACCCGAATGGATCGTCCTGGTCAGTCGAAGGCGGTGAAATTCGTTCACGTGGTGTGGAAATTGAAGCGAAAGCCGCGCTGTCTGCAAGCGTCAACGTGGTTGGTTCTTATACCTATACCGATGCGGAATACACTACCGACACCAGCTACAAAGGCAACACGCCTGCTCAGGTGCCTAAACATATGGCATCATTGTGGGGTGATTACACCCTCTATGACGGCGCGCTTTCCGGGCTGACGTTGGGTACGGGTGTTCGTTATACTGGCTCCAGCTATGGCGACCCGGCAAACTCCTTCAAAGTGGGGAGCTATACGCTGGTGGATGCGTTAGTACGTTACGATCTGGCGCGCGTTGGTATGGCTGGGTCTAACGTGGCGCTGCATGTGAACAACTTGTTTGACCGTGAGTACGTCGCAAGCTGCTTTAACACCTATGGCTGCTTCTGGGGCGCGGAGCGTCAGGTCGTTGCAACCGCAACCTTCCGTTTCTAATTTCTCTTTGGGCACGGTTCGCCGTGCCCGCTTTACAAGTTGGCCGCTATGCAGGAAAACATAACCCGTCCCGACACGACTTTCGCCCTACGTAATGTCTCCTTTCGTGTGCCTGGCCGCACGCTTCTGCATCCTCTTTCGCTGACCTTTCCGGTGGGTAAAGTTACCGGGCTTATTGGTCACAACGGTTCAGGTAAATCAACCTTACTGAAAATGCTGGGGCGGCATCAACCGCCGTCGGAAGGCGACGTGTTGCTCGACGATCAGCCGTTGAACAGCTGGAACAGTAAAGCGTTTGCCCGCAAGGTCGCCTATCTGCCGCAGCAGCTTCCGCAGGCGGAAGGGATGACGGTGCGCGAGCTGGTGGCGATTGGGCGTTATCCGTGGCACGGCGCGCTGGGTCGTTTTGGCGTAACCGACAGAGAAAAAGTGGAAGAGGCGATTACGCTGGTGGGACTAAAGCCACTGGCGCACCGTCTGGTGGACAGCCTCTCCGGTGGGGAACGTCAGCGGGCGTGGATCGCCATGCTGGTGGCCCAGGATAGCCGCTGTTTGCTACTCGACGAACCCACCTCCGCGCTGGATATCGCGCATCAGGTTGATGTGCTGGCGCTGGTGCACCGCTTAAGCCAGCAGCGTGGGCTGACGGTGATTGCCGTTTTGCACGACATCAACATGGCGGCCCGCTACTGTGATTATCTGGTGGCGCTGCGCGGTGGCGAAATGATTGCCCAGGGAACGCCAGCAGAGTTGATGCGTGGTGAAACGCTGGAGCTGATTTATGGCATCCCGATGGGAATTTTGCCGCATCCGGCTGGTGCCGCACCCGTGAGTTTTGTCTATTAATGAGCGGTTTACATTCTATTACCCGACGTCGATTGTTAACGGCGATGGCGCTTTCTCCTCTGCTCTGGCAAATGGGGCAAGCCCGGGCCGCAACCGTCGATCCTCATCGTATTGTCGCCCTGGAGTGGTTGCCGGTAGAGCTGCTGTTAGCGCTCGGCATCATGCCTTACGGCGTGGCGGATATTCCCAATTATCGCCTGTGGGTTAACGAGCCGGCATTGCCGGAGTCGGTCATTGACGTTGGGCTGCGTACCGAACCTAATCTGGAACTGCTGACCGAAATGAAGCCCTCATTTATGGTCTGGTCGGCAGGCTATGGCCCTTCGCCTGAAAAGCTGGCGCGTATCGCGCCGGGGCGCGGCTTTAGCTTCAGTGACGGCAAAAAGCCGTTAGCGGTAGCGCGTCAGTCGTTAATTGAAATGGCGCAACTGCTTAATCTTGAGTCTGCGGCCAGCCGCCATCTGGCGGAATACGATAGCTTTATCGACAGCCAGAAACCGCGCTTTGCCCGGCGTGGCGACCGGCCTCTGCTGCTAATGACGTTGCTCGATCCGCGCCATATGCTGGTTTTCGGCCCGAACTGCTTATTCCAGGAGACGCTGGACGCGTTCGGCATTCGCAATGCCTGGCAGGGGGAAACCAATTTCTGGGGCAGCACTGCGGTCGGTATCGACCGGCTGGCGGCCTATAAAGACGCTGACGTCCTCTGTTTTGATCACGGCAATAACCCGGATATGGCCGCGTTGATGGCGACGCCGCTGTGGCAGGCGATGCCGTTTGTGCGCGCCGGACGTTTTCAGCGCGTGCCTGCTGTCTGGTTTTATGGCGCGACGCTGTCGAGCATGCGTTTCGTGCGCATTCTGGATAATGCGCTGGGAGGTAAAGCGTGAGCCGACGTATTGCGCTATTTCCGGCGTTGCTGCTGGCGGTGTTATTTATCGCCGCTGCCTGGCTGACCTGGTTTAACTTCTCCATCGCATTGCCGCGCAGCCAGTGGCAGCAAGCGTTCTGGTCGCCGGATATCGACAGCATTGAGCAAATGATTTTCCACTATAGCCTGCTGCCACGCCTGGCGATCGCCTTGCTGGTCGGGGCCGGACTTGGGCTGGTGGGCGTATTGTTCCAGCAGGTGCTGCGTAACCCGCTGGCGGAGCCAACGACGCTCGGCGTGGCGACGGGGGCGCAGCTCGGGATTACGCTAACGACGCTGTGGGCGATTCCCGGCGCGATGACCACGCAATTTGCGGCGCTGGCAGGCGCGTGCGTGGTAGGCGCGCTGGTGTTTGGCGTCGCCTGGGGAAAACGCCTGTCACCGGTCACGCTGATTCTCGCCGGTCTGGTAGTGAGCCTGTATTGCGGGGCGATTAACCAGCTGATGGTGATTTTCCACCACGACCAGTTGCAAAGCATGTTCCTGTGGAGCACCGGAACGCTGACGCAAACCGACTGGAGCGGGGTGCAGAGGCTGTGGCCGCAGCTGCTGGGCGGCGTGATGCTCACCTTGCTATTGCTGCGTCCGATGACCCTGATGGGGCTGGATGACGGCGTAGCGCGCAATCTGGGGCTGGCCTTGTCGCTGGCGCGTCTGGCGGCTTTATCGCTGGCGATCGTGCTTAGCGCGATGCTGGTTAACGCTGTTGGGATTATCGGCTTTATCGGCCTGTTCGCCCCGCTGCTGGCGAAAATGCTTGGGGCGCGTCGCTTACTGGCGCGCCTGATGCTGGCGCCGCTGATTGGCGCGCTGATCCTCTGGCTTTCCGATCAGACCATTTTGTGGCTGACCCGCGTCTGGATGGAGGTCTCCACGGGTTCCGTGACGGCGCTGATTGGCGCGCCGCTGTTGCTGTGGCTGCTGCCGCGTCTGCGCAGCATGAGCGCGCCGGCAATGAACGCTAATGACCGCGTAGCGGCGGAACGCCAGCATGTGCTGAGTTTTGCGCTGGCAGGCGGTGTCGTGCTGCTGTTGGCGGTGTTCGTGGCGCTCTCTTTTGGCCGTGACGCGCACGGCTGGAACTGGGCGAGCGGCGCGCTGCTGGATGAACTGATGCCCTGGCGCTGGCCGCGTATTCTGGCGGCATTGATTGCGGGCGTGATGCTGGCGGTGGCGGGGTGCATTATTCAACGCCTGACCGGAAACCCGATGGCCAGCCCGGAAGTGCTGGGTATCAGCTCCGGCGCGGCGTTCGGCGTGGTGCTGATGCTGTTCCTGGTGCCGGGTAACGCCTTTGGCTGGTTGCTGCCTGCCGGGAGCATCGGCGCGGCGGCGACGTTGCTGATCATCATGGTCGCGGCAGGACGCGGGGGCTTTTCTCCGCACCGTATGCTGCTGGCGGGGATGGCGCTCAGTACGGCGTTTACGATGCTGTTGATGATGTTGCAGGCGAGCGGCGATCCGCGCATGGCGGGAGTGCTGACCTGGATCTCCGGTTCGACCTACAACGCGTCGGAAGAACAGGTGGTACGCACCGGCATTGTGATGGTGATTCTGCTGGCGATTACGCCGCTGTGTCGTCGCTGGTTAACCATTTTACCGCTGGGCGGCGAGACGGCGCGGGCGGTAGGTATCGCGTTGACGCCATCGCGTGTTGGGCTGTTGTTGCTGGCGGCCTGTCTGACGGCGACCGCGACGATGACCATTGGGCCGCTGAGCTTCGTCGGGCTGATGGCGCCGCATATCGCGCGGATGCTCGGTTTTCGCCGCACGATGCCGCATATGATTATGTCGGCGCTGGCGGGGGGAATACTGCTGGTTTTCGCTGACTGGTGCGGCAGAATGGTGTTGTTTCCGTATCAAATCCCGGCGGGATTGCTCTCGACGTTTATCGGCGCGCCGTATTTTATTTATCTGTTACGCAAGCAGAGCCGGTAATGGTGCTTTATCCGGCCTACGGCGCCATATGTAGGCCGGGTAAGCGTAAGCGCCACCCGGCAATGACGATTTACAGTTTCGCAAATACCCGACGTGCGGCATCAATGGTGTTGTTGATATCGTCCATGCTGTGCGCCACGGACATAAAGCCTGCCTCGAAGGCGGACGGCGCCAGGTAAACGCCTTCATCCAGCATCATGTGGAAGAAACGTTTGAAGCGCTCAACGTCGCATGCCATTACATCCTGATAGCAGTTTACGGATTCCGCATCGGTAAAGAAGATGCCGAACATACCGCCGACGTGATTCACCACCAGTGGAATATCGGCTTCCTGCGCGGCGTCCAGCAGGCCTTCTGCCAGTCGGGTCGTCAGTTTGTCCAGCGTCTCGTGAATCCCCGGTTGGGCGACTTCGGTCAGGCAGGCGAAACCCGCCGCCATGGCAATCGGGTTGCCGGAAAGCGTTCCCGCCTGGTAAACCGGGCCAGTCGGCGCCAGTGCGTCCATCACATCGCGGCGTCCGCCAAATGCGCCTACCGGCATGCCGCCGCCGATGATTTTGCCCAGACAGGTCAGATCCGGCACTACGCCGTAATAATCCTGTGCGCCCGCCAGTGCCACGCGGAAACCGGTCATCACTTCGTCGATGATCAGCAGCGCGCCGAATTCGTCGCACAGGGCGCGCAGGCCCGGCAGGAATTCCGGCAGCGGAGGGATGCAGTTCATATTGCCCGCCACCGGCTCGACGATAATACAGGCAATCTCTTGCGGATATTGCTCGAACGCCGCGCGTACAGAAGCCAGATCGTTATAGGTGCAGGTCAGGGTATGTCTGGCGAAATCAGCCGGAACGCCCGGTGAGTTCGGCTGGCCCAGCGTCAGTGCGCCGGAACCCGCTTTCACCAGCAGGCAGTCGGCGTGGCCGTGGTAGCAGCCTTCAAATTTGATGATCTTGTCGCGACCGGTGAAGCCGCGCGCCAGGCGAATCGCACTCATTGTGGCTTCGGTGCCGGAGTTCACCATCCGCACCATGTCCATAGTCGGCACCAGTTCGGTGACCAGCTCCGCCATTTTAACTTCCATCTCGGTCGGCGCGCCGAAGCTCAGCCCGCGCGCAGCGGCTTCAATCACTGCATTACGGATGGCGGGGTGGTTATGGCCCAGCACCATCGGACCCCAGGAGCCGACGTAATCGATGTACGCTTTGCCATCGACATCATACAGATACGCGCCGTCTGCTTTTTCGATAAACAGCGGGGTGCCGCCCACGCCAGTGAAGGCGCGAACAGGGGAGTTGACGCCGCCGGGGATAAGCTCGCGCGCTGCGCTGTAGAGGTTTTCAGACTTGCTCATGGATGGGGTTCCTGGTTCGTAGAAAAAGTGAATGCCCTTTATTCTAAGTTATTCACAGAAGGTTATGAACATTTTGCGCATTTGAAACATGACGATTTACAGGGGATTTTCCCGAAACAGGCGGGTACAATGCCGCTTCTGTATTTGTATTACCAATTAATGATCATCTGATGAACACAGACACTCCCACTTTCGAAGCACAGCAAGTTGTGCGCTTACGGCGCGGGGATCTGATCCGCAGACTACTTCAGCGGGATAAAACGCCGCTGGCCATCTTATTAACGGCGGCGGTGGTCGGCACCGTCACGGGTCTTATTGGCGTCGCGTTTGAGAAAGCCGTGACCTGGGTGCAAAACTTACGTATCGGCGCGCTCGTTCAGACGGCCGATTACGCGATTCTGGTCTGGCCGCTGGCCTTTATCCTCTCTGCGCTGCTGGCGATGGTCGGTTATTTTCTGGTGCGTAAGTTTGCGCCGGAAGCCGGTGGGTCGGGCATCCCGGAAATAGAAGGCGCGCTGGAAGAGTTGCGTCCTGTTCGCTGGTGGCGCGTGCTTCCGGTGAAATTTGTGGGCGGTATGGGAACGCTGGGCGCTGGCATGGTGCTGGGGCGGGAAGGGCCGACGGTACAAATCGGGGCAATATCGGGCGGATGGTGCTGGATCTCTTCCGTATGCGTAGCGCCGAGGCGCGTCACACCTTACTGGCAACCGGCGCGGCCGCAGGGTTATCGGCAGCCTTTAACGCGCCGCTGGCGGGGATCTTATTTATCATCGAAGAGATGCGCCCGCAGTTTCGCTACAATTTAATTTCGATCAAAGCCGTGTTTACGGGCGTGATCATGTCGAGCATTGTGTTTCGTATTTTTAACGGTGAAGCGCCGATTATTGAGGTCGGGAAGCTCTCAAACGCACCGGTTAATACGCTATGGTTATATTTAATCCTCGGTATGATTTTTGGCTGCGTCGGGCCGCTGTTCAATCACTTGGTATTGCGCACTCAGGATATGTTCCAGCGTTTTTCACGGCGGCGAAATCAAAAAGTGGGTTCTGATGGGCGGCGCGATCGGCGGCCTGTGCGGTATTCTCGGCTTAATTGAGCCAGAAGCGGCGGGTGGTGGATTTAATTTGATCCCCATTGCGGCGGCGGGGAATTACAGCGTAGGCCTGCTGCTGTTTATTTTTATCGCCCGCGTCCTTACCACGCTGCTTTGTTTCTCATCCGGCGCGCCGGGCGGAATTTTTGCGCCAATGCTGGCGCTGGGGACGTTGCTCGGCACCGCATTTGGTATGGCGGCGGCTGCGTGTTTTCCGCAGTACCATCTGGAAGCCGGAACATTCGCGATTGCCGGAATGGGCGCGTTGTTGGCGGCGTCGGTGCGTGCGCCTTTAACGGGAATCGTGTTAGTGCTGGAGATGACCGATAACTATCAGCTCATTTTGCCAATGATTATTACCTGTCTTGGCGCAACACTATTAGCACAATTTATGGGTGGAAAACCGCTATACTCCACCATCCTTGCGCGCACGCTGGCGAAACAGGATGCGGAGCAGGCGGCAAAAAGCCAGCGGTCGGCCGCTGGTGAGAATACTTGAATGAAATACCAGGGTATTAGATAATGCCATAACGATTGGGTTATAATTTGCCCAATTGCCAATGTCGTTTGGAGCAAAAAATGAGTGATGACGTAGCGCTGCCACTGCAATTTACTGAAGCAGCAGCCAAGAAAGTAAAAAGCCTGATCGCTGACGAAGATAACCCGAATCTGAAACTGCGCGTGTATATCACCGGCGGTGGTTGCAGCGGTTTCCAGTACGGTTTTACCTTTGATGATCAGGTAAACGAAGGTGATATGACCATCGAGAAGCAGGGTGTTGGCCTGGTGGTTGACCCGATGAGCCTGCAATATCTGGTAGGCGGCGCTGTCGATTACACCGAAGGTCTGGAAGGTTCCCGCTTTGTGGTCACCAACCCGAATGCGAAAAGCACCTGCGGGTGTGGTTCGTCCTTTAGTATCTGATGTATTGCCGGATGGCGACGCAGGGCGTCTTATCCGGCCTACGGTGCGTGTTGCTGCGTTCCTGAATGTAGGCCCGATAAGCGTCAGCGCCATCGGGCAGTGAAATCAACGCCCGTTCTCATCCAGAGCAAACGTCGGTAATTTTAAATGCCAACGAATTGCGGCCAGACGAATCATTAACGTCACAACCATCCCCATCATACTGGCGCTTTCCAGCGGCACGGAAAAGGTATAAAACGCCGTCGCATGCACGATGCCGCCGATAATACAGGCCGTGGCATAAATCTCCGTGCGTAAGATCATCGGCACTTCACGCGCCAGCACGTCGCGGATAATCCCGCCGCCGACGCCGGTAATCACGCCCATACAGATGGCGACCAGCGGGCCTGTTTCAGCAAGGAACGCCTTATTGACGCCGATACCGACGAACACCGCGAGGGCCGACGGCATCCAGCACGGGAAGCATCCATTTAGGCAATCGTCTCGGCTGGCGCACCAGCAAAATGGTGAGCATGCTGGTGACCATCGCCACCACCAGGTCGGTCGGATCTTTGACCCAAAAGACGGGCCCGTTATCCAGCGCCATATCGCGGATCGTCCCGCCGCCCACTGCGGTCACGACGCCCAATACCAGTACGCCAAACGGGTCCATACGCAACTTTCCGGCCAGCAATACGCCAGAGATAGCAAAGACAGCTGTGCCTTACAATATCCAGCCAATAGACGAGCATTATCGAATCCCCACTGAGAACCTGACTGCGCAGGTTCTATTCTACTTGTGAAAGCGCATTACAGAGTTGTTTTGCGGCGAGGATGATACGCGGGCTCGCGCGTTCAAACCAGTCACCATTCAGCGGTATAACCGGGGATTTTTAGCTGATTTTGCCAGTATTGTTCTATTTTAGGAATTTCGCCCGCATCGCCGGTAACGACAATCGCCTGCGGATGTCGGGCCAGCACCTGCTCGCGGCTGACCTGCGGCCAGGGGACGCGACTGCCCGCAAAAATATTTTCTCCGCCGCAGACCTCAAGAACCTGGTGCTGGATGGAGCCTTTTCCGCTGGTGAATAACGGATTCGCGCCAAACTGGAGAAAAACGCGTTTTTTCGGTTTATCAGCGTACTGCGACTTTAGCGCGGCATACTCGTCCAGCAGCGTTTGCGCCGCGCGTCTGGCTTTTTCTGGCTCAGGACTCCATGCGGCAAGCTGGCGCAGTGCGTCGGCGACCTGCTCAATGGTTACGGCATCCACCCACATGATTTTAATGCCCAGGGACGCCAGCTGGTTAACCTGCCGTTCAGCATTGCCCCCTCGCCAGGCGATAACCAGATCGGGTTTGAGCGCCACAATACGTTCCAGATTCATCCCTTGCCAGGTGGAGACTTCTTCGATGTTTTTCGCTTGCGAGGGATAGTCGGAATAACTGCTGACGCCAACGGGCGTGATCCCTGCGGCAAAGGCAAGTTCGGTGTTGGAAGGGGGAGAGGGAAACGACGCGCGGTGCGGCGTAAAGCCACAGCGGAAGGGCTAAAAGCAGGGCGGCCAGCGCCCTGGAGAATAATTTAGCCATGCGCCAGTTTCTGCACCAGCGTTTCAACCATCAGGCTGGACTGCTTCGCGGCTACGGCCAGGAATTCGTCAAAGCTGAGGTGGGATTGCTGATCGGCCACATCAGAGATGGCGCGAACCACCACGAAAGGCACGTTGAAGTTATGGCAGACATGCGCGATCGCGGTCGCTTCCATTTCCACGGCAATCGCCTGCGGGAAATTGTGGCGGATTTTCGCCAGGCCCACGGAACCGTTAATGAAAGCGTCGCCGCTGACGATCAGTCCGCGAACCGCATTCAGGTTGAGTTTTGCGATGCAGGATTCCGCCGCCGCGATCAGCGCGTCGTCGGCTTTAAAACCTGCCGGGCAGCCAGGGGAGTTGACCAAATTCATAACCAAACGCGGTAACGTCGGCGTCGTGATAACGCGCTTCATCGGAAACGACGATATCGCCGACTGTCAGCGTCGGGGCCAGACCGCCAGCGGAACCGGTATTAATAATGACATCCGGCTTGCAACGTTCCAGCAGCAACGTTGCGCCCAGTGCCGCCGCGACTTTACCGATGCCGGATTTCAGCAGCGCAATCTCGGTCCCGTTCAGTTGGCCGGTGTAAATTTCACAACCGCCCAGGGTGATCGTCTGACGGTTTTCGATTTTGTCACGCAGCAGCGTAACTTCTTCTTCCATTGCACCAATGATGCCGATTTTCATAGATTTACTCGCGATAAGCCAGATTTGAGGGCATAGTCTATCATGCGCTTAAGGGGGAAGCGCATTTCTCAGGCGGGAGAGGACATGGCACAGATCGATTTCCGAAATAAAATTAACTGGCATCGTCGTTATCGTTCACCGCAGGGTGTGAAGACCGAACATGGAGATCCTGCGGATCTTTGAAAGCGATCGTGGACGCATCATCAATTCCCCGGCGATCCGTCGGCTTCAGCAAAAAACGCAGGGTCTTTCCACTGGAGCGTAACGCCGCCGTTCGGACGCGGTTGACGCATTCTATGGAAGTGCAGCAGGTCGGGCGTTATATCGCGAAAGAGATCCTGAGCCGGTTAAAAGAGTTAAAGCTGCTGGAACAATACGGTCTGGGATGAACTGACCGGCCCCTTTGGAGAGCATTGTGGAAATGTCCTGTCTGATGCATGACATTGGCAATCCGCCGTTTGGTCATTTCGGCGAGGCGGCGATCAATGACTGGTTTCGCCAGCGCCTGCATCGCCGGCGGATGCGGAAAGCCAGCCGCTTAGCGACGATCGCTGCGCGGTGGCGGCGCTGCGTCTGCGTGAAGGCGAGGAGTCTTTGAATGATATTCGTCGCAAGGTGCGCCAGGATTTATGTCATTTCGAGGGCAACGCGCAGGGCATCCGCCTGGTGCATACATTAATGCGCATGAATCTGACCTGGGCGCAGGTGGGCGGCATTTTAAAATACACTCGCCCGGCATGGTGGCGAGGAGAAACGCCCGCGACGCACCGTTATTTAATGAAGAAGCCGGGGTATTATCTCTCTGAAGCGCCGTATATTGAGAGGTTACGTAAAGAACTTGCGTTAGCGCCTTACAGCCGCTTCCCATTAACATGGATTATGGAGGCCGCCGATGATATCTCTTATTGCGTGGCCGATCTGGAAGATGCCGTCGAGAAAAGAATCTTCAGCGTTGAGCAGTTATATCACCATCTTTACGAAGCATGGGGCCACCATGAAAAAGGATCGCTGTTTACTCAGGTTGTTGAGAATGCCTGGGAAAAATCTCGCTCAAATTCGCTAAGCCGCAGTACGGAAGATCAGTTCTTTATGTATTTGCGCGTGAATACGCTAAATAAACTGGTGCCCTACGCGGCTCAGCGTTTTATTGATAACCTGCCGCAAATCTTTGACGGCAGTTTCAATCATGCGCTGCTGGAAGACGCCAGCAGCTTCAGCCAGTTGCTTGAGTTATATAAAAATGTGGCGATAAAACATGTGTTTAGCCACCCGGATGTTGAACAACTGGAATTACAGGGCTATCGCGTCATCAGCGGGTTATTAGAAATTTACCAACCGTTATTACGTATGTCCCTGGTCGATTTCAGGGAACTGGTTGAAAAAGAGCGGGTGAAGCGTTTTCCAATAGAATCTCGTTTATTCCAGAAGCTCTCTACGCGCCATCGCCTGGCTTACGTGGAGGCCGTCAGTAAATTATCGCCGGAGGCGCCGGAGTACCCCACGCTGGAATATTATTATCGCTGCCGTTTGATCCAGGATTATATCAGCGGGATGACGGATCTGTACGCCTGGGATGAATACCGGCGTCTGATGGCGGTTGAATAATAAATACGCTTTTGTAAAGATGGACAATAAATTTTTACTTTTTCCAGAAACTTTATTCTGGAACTTCGCGCTATAAAACGAATCTGACGTACACAGCAATTTTGCGTTATCTGTTAATCGAGATTGAAACACATGAAAAAAACCACATTAGCAATGAGTGCACTGGCTCTGAGTTTAGGTTTGGCGCTGTCCCCCCTGTCTGCAACGGCGGCTGAGACGGCGTCTTCGGCAACGACTGCCCAGCAGATGCCAAGTCTGGCACCGATGCTCGAAAAAGTGATGCCATCGGTGGTGAGTATCAACGTGGAAGGTAGCACAACCGTCAACACGCCGCGCATGCCGCGTAATTTCCAGCAGTTCTTTGGCGATGATTCGCCATTCTGCCAGGACGGTTCGCCGTTCCAGAGTTCTCCGTTCTGCCAGGGCGGGGGTCAGGGCGGCGGTCAGCAACAGAAATTTATGGCGCTGGGCTCCGGCGTCATTATTGATGCCGCAAAAGGTTATGTCGTCACCAACAACCATGTGGTGGATAACGCGACGGTCATCAAAGTTCAACTGAGCGATGGCCGTAAATTTGACGCCAAGGTCGTCGGTAAAGATCCGCGCTCTGATATCGCGCTGGTTCAAATTCAGGACCCGAAAAATCTGACGGCCATTAAGCTGGCGGATTCCGACGCGCTGCGCGTGGGGGATTATACCGTCGCTATCGGCAACCCGTTTGGTCTGGGCGAAACGGTGACTTCCGGTATCGTTTCCGCACTGGGCCGTAGCGGTCTGAACGCGGAAAACTACGAAAACTTTATCCAGACGGATGCCGCCATCAACCGTGGTAACTCCGGTGGCGCGCTGGTGAACCTGAACGGCGAACTGATCGGGATTAACACCGCGATTCTTGCGCCGGACGGCGGCAACATCGGTATTGGTTTTGCTATCCCCAGCAACATGGTGAAAAACCTGACCTCCCAGATGGTGGAGTATGGCCAGGTTAAACGCGGTGAGCTGGGTATCATGGGGACGGAGCTAAACTCGGAACTGGCGAAGGCGATGAAAGTCGATGCCCAGCGCGGCGCGTTTGTCAGCCAGGTGATGGCGAACTCTTCTGCGGCGAAAGCCGGTATTAAAGCCGGGGATGTGATCACGTCCCTGAATGGTAAGCCGATCAGCAGCTTTGCCGCGCTGCGCGCCCAGGTGGGTACGATGCCGGTAGGCAGCAAAATCAGCCTTGGTCTGCTGCGTGATGGCAAGCCGGTGACTGTCAACCTGGAACTGCAACAGAGCAGCCAGAATCAGGTTGATTCCAGCTCCATCTTCAATGGTATTGAAGGCGCGGAAATGAGCAACAAAGGCCAGGATAAAGGCGTTGTTGTCAGCAACGTGAAGCCGAATACGCCGGCTGCGCAGATTGGCCTGAAGAAAGGGGATGTGATTGTGGGGGCCAACCAGCAGGCGATTAAGAACATCGCTGAGCTGCGTAAAATCCTCGACAGCAAACCTTCTGTTCTGGCGCTGAATATTCAGCGCGGCGATAGCACCATCTATCTGCTGATGCAGTAATTTCCTCTCTTGCCCTTTTCCTGTCCGGGAAAAGGGCATTTCTCACATTCTGTGAGGCCTCCCACAACTCCATACTTCTCTGCTTTAGTTTGTGCAGATGCACAATGATGCAGGTTAGCATCTTCCCTATGCTTGAGCTCTGCTCACAGGAGGGGATTATGGCTGGCTGGCATCTTGATACCAAAATGGCACAGGATATTGTGGCGCGCACAATGCGCATCATCGATACCAATATCAACGTAATGGATGCCCGTGGGCGTATTATTGGTAGCGGCGATCGGGAGCGCATTGGTGAATTGCACGAAGGCGCGCTGTTGGTGCTGTCGCAGGGGCGCGTGGTCGATATTGATGATGCGGTGGCGCGGCATCTTCACGGCGTGCGCCAGGGGATCAACCTGCCGTTGCGCCTGGAAGGGGAGAGCGTCGGCGTTATTGGTTTAACCGGTGAGCCGCAACACCTGCGAAAATACGGTGAGCTGGTCTGTATGACGGCCGAAATGATGCTGGAGCAGTCGCGGCTGATGCATCTGCTGGCCCAGGACAGCCGTCTGCGTGAAGAACTGGTGATGAACCTGATTCAGGCCGAGGAAAATACGCCAGCGTTGACGGAGTGGGCGCAGCGGCTGGGTATCGACCTGAACCAACCGCGTGTGGCTGCCGTGGTCGAAGTGGACAGCGGGCAGCTTGGCGTTGACAGCGCGATGGAGGAGTTGCAGCAGTTGCAAAATGCGTTAACGACGCCTGAACGCAACAATTTGATTGCTATCGTTTCTTTGACGGAAATGGTTGTGCTGAAACCGGCGCTGAATCAGTTTGGGCGCTGGGATGCGGACGATCATCGCAAGCGTATTGAGCAGTTGATTGCCCGGATGAAGGAGAACGGGCAATTGCGCTTTCGGGTCGCACTGGGGAACTATTTTACCGGCCCGGGCAGTATCGCCCGTTCCTGGCGCACTGCGCGTACTACCATGATGGTGGGCAAGCAGCGTATGCCGGAGCAACGCAGCTACTTTTACCAGGATTTGATGCTGCCAGTGCTGCTGGACAGCCTGCGTGGTGGCTGGCAGGCCAATGAGCTGGCGCGCCCGCTCTCAAAGCTGAAGGCGATGGATAATAACGGGCTGTTACGCCGGACGCTGGCCGCGTGGTTTCGCCATAACGTGCAGCCGCTGGCAACGTCGAAGGCGCTCTTTATTCACCGTAATACGCTGGAATACCGTCTGAACCGCATCTCTGAGTTGACGGGGCTGGATTTGGGCAATTTTGATGATCGGCTGTTGCTGTATGTCGCGCTGCAACTGGACGAGCAGCGGTGATTGCCTGATGGCGCGACGCTTATCAGGCCTACCGGGAGTTACCTGTAGGCCGGATAAGGCGTAACACGCCGCCATCCGGCAACACACAGCTTACTTACGCGTTAGTTTTTCCAGATCCGCTTCGATTTCGTTGATCTTGTTGGCGACCACGCTTTCCAGATGACGTAAATCATCCAGGATCTTACGTTTGAGATCGACTTCCGTGCGATCGCGCTGGCAGATCTGATCCAGCTCATCGATCACATAGCGCAGGTTAGGACTGATCTCCTGCACCTCTTTGTAACCTTGTCCGATACCATCGGCGACGACGGTTTTACGCCTGGCGGGGATATTTGAACTTTACGCTTTTGGCAAAGAACTCGCCTCTATCCCTTCTGGAAAATAGATTTTCAGGATATCGTTGTTGGCTTCTTGCCGCAGGCTGTAACGATCGATTTCTTCAGGATTGGTAATGCCCCAGACTTTTCAGATTGTCATACATACGGTACCCTTCATCTCAACATAACCTATGAATAATTAACGAAAAGTTCTCTTTCCGCCAGCCACAGATGTAAAAAAAGCGGGCTCAGCCCGCTTTTTCAAATCATTGTTAGTCGATGGTACGTAACAGCTCGTTGATCCCGACTTTGCCGCGCGTCTTCGCGTCCGACTTTTTTCACGATGACCGCACAGTACAGGCTGTATTTACCGTCTTTCGACGGCAGGTTGCCGGAAACCACAACGGAGCCTGCCGGTACGCGGCCATAATGGATTTCGCCCCGTTTTCGCGATCGTAAATACGGGTGCTTTGACCGATGTACACGCCCATAGAGATGACGGAACCTTCCTCAACGATCACCCCTTCAACCACTTCAGAACGCGCGCCGATGAAGCAGTTATCTTCGATGATTGTCGGGTTCGCCTGTAGCGGTTCCAGTACGCCGCCGATGCCGACGCCGCCGGACAGGTGTACGTTTTTACCAATCTGCGCGCAGGAACCTACGGTTGCCCAGGTATCTACCATCGTGCCTTCATCAACGAATGCGCCGATGTTTACATAGGATGGCATCAGTACGGTGTTGCGTGCGATAAACGCGCCCTGACGCACAGCGGCAGGCGGCACTACGCGGAAGCCTTCTTTCTGGAAGCGCGCTTCGTCATAGTCGGCGAATTTCATCGGTACTTTATCGAAGTAGCGGCTTTCCGCACCGTCGATAACCTGGTTATCGTTAATACGGAAAGAGAGCAGAACCGCTTTCTTCAGCCACTGGTGAGTCACCCACTGGCCATCAATCTTTTCTGCCACACGCAGCGCACCCCGGAATCCAGCAGAGAAATGACCTGGTTAACCGCTTCGCGGGTCACGGTATCTACATTCGCCGGAGTGATGTCGGCACGGCGCTCGAAAGCGGACTCAATAACGTTCTGTAACTGCTGCATTGTTAAACTCTTTCCATATGAATAAACACACTACCCTTTATCGTTTGGATTGAGGGCCGCTGTCAACCGTTGATGCACTTCCTGCTGTAGCTCATTATTAAGGGCACGCCGGTCGGCTGTCGCGATTATGAATAAATCTTCTACTCGCTCGCCAATGGTTGTAATTCGGGCGCCATGAAGCGAAATTCCCAGATCGGCAAAAATTTGCCCGACCCGCGCCAGCAGGCCCGGCTGATCGAGAGCGATAAGTTCAAGGAACGATTTTCTGTCGGTGTGAGTAGGCAGAAAAGTGACCTCGGTATCGACGGTAAAGTGGCGCAGTTTGGCCGGCTGGCGACGCGGCTGCGGAGGCTGCCAGCTGCTCTGGGTAATCGCCTGCTCCAGTCCAAAACGGATGGCTTCGTGACGGTCGGCGGAGAGAGGGCTGCCGTCCGGCTCCAGCACAATAAAGGTATCCATCGCCATGCCGTCGCGGGTGGTGAAGATTTGCGCGTCATGAACGCTCAGATTGCGCCTGTCCAGCTCTGCGCAAACGGCGGCAAACAGATAAGGGCGATCAGGACTCCAGATGAAGATCTCCGTTCCGCCGCGCGTGGCCTGTGGGCTGACCAGAATCAGCGGTCGGGTCAGATCGTGCTGTAACAGATGACGCGCATGCCAGGCCAGCTGATTCGGACTATGGCGCACGAAATAGTTAGCGCGGCAGCGTGTCCAGATTTGATGCAGCGCCTCTTCGTTTATATTGTCCATTCGCAGCAGCGCCAGCGCCTGAAGCTGATGATGGCGCACGCGTTCGCGCATATCCGGCGTGTTTTGCATGCCGCGACGTAGCTGTTTTTCGGTGGCGAAGTACAGTTCGCGCAACAGGCTTTGCTTCCAGCTGTTCCACAGCGTTTCGTTAGTGGCGCAAATGTCAGCGACCGTCAGGCATACCAGGAAACGCAGGCGGTGTTCCGTTTGCACCTCTTCGGCGAACTGTTTGATGACCTCAGGGTCCTGGATATCGCGCCGCTGGGCGGTAACCGACATCAGCAGGTGCTGGCGTACCAGCCAGGCGACCAGTTGCGTTTCGCGTGAGTTCAGGCCGTGCAGTTCGGCAAATTTGAGCACGTCCTGCGCGCCGAGTACCGAGTGGTCGCCGCCGCGCCCTTTGGCGATATCATGGAACAGCGCCGCGATCAGGATCAGTTCCGGTTGCCGCAGGCGCGGCCAGAGATCGACGCACAGCGGATGGCGCTGGCGGGTCTCTTCTTTGGCGAAAACTTTCCAGCTTCAGCATCACGCGAATAGTGTGCTCATCCACCGTGTAGGCATGGAACAGGTCGAACTGCATTTGGCCGACGATATGCGACCATTGCGGCATGTAAGCCCAAAGCACGCTGTGGCGATGCATTGGCAGCAAACCGCGGCTGACGGCGCCCGGATGACGCAGCATACTGAGAAACAGAGAGCGCGCTTCCGGGATGTAGCACAGCGGCTGGGTCAGGTGGCGGCGGGCATGGCGCAGATGGCGCAGCGTGGTGGAATAGATGCCAGTGATGGTGCTATTGCGCACCATCGTATAAAACATCCGCAGGATCGCTTCCGGCGAACGGATAAACAGATCGTCATCGCGCAGGTCGATCAGCGTGCCGCGCAGTTGAAACTCGTCATCAATCGGGCGCGGTTTTTCATCGGCGGGCAGGGCGAGGATCGCTTCATCAAACAGTTGCAATAGCATCTGGTTCAGTTCGCTCACCCGACGCGTGACCCGGAAATAGTCTTTCATCATGTGCTCAACCGGCTCGTTGCCTTCGCCAGTGTAGTTGAGCCGCTGGGCAACGCTGAGTTGCCTGTCGAACAACAGGCGGTTGTCGTAACGGCTGACCACCAGGTGCAGCGCGAAGCGAATGCGCCACAAAATATGCAGGCACTCGTTTAGCTCGGCGCGTTCTGCCTGGGTTAAGAAGCCGAAGCCGACCATCTCATTGAGAGACGTTGCGCCGAAGTGGCGGCGGGCCACCCATTGCAGGGTGTGGATATCACGCAGGCCGCCAGGGCTGCTTTTAATATCGGGTTCAAGGTTATAGCTGGTGCCGTGATAGCGCTGGTGGCGCTGGTTTTGTTCTTCGACTTTGGCGGCGAAAAATTTCTCCGACGGCCAGAAGCCTTCACTGAAAATATGCTTTTGCAGCTCCAGAAAAAGCGCCACGTCGCCGATCAGCAGACGTGTTTCAATCAGATTGGTGGCGACGGTTAAGTCCGACAGCCCTTCCAGCAGACACTCTTCCAGTGTGCGCACGCTATGCCCGACTTCCAGCTTCACATCCCACAGTAAGGTCAGCAGTTCCCCGACCTTTTGCGCCTGAGCGTCGGGCAGCTTTTTACGGCTCAGGATGAGCAGGTCAATGTCGGAAAGCGGATGCAGCTCGCCCCGGCCATAGCCGCCGACGGCCACCAGGGCCAGATCGGCAATTTGCCCGAATCCGGCATCGATCCACAGTCGTTGCAACAACTGGTCGATAAATTCGGTGCGGGCTTCAATCAATTGCTCTGCGGAAATCCCGCTGTCAAAAGCGTCTCCCAGCCACTGCTGGAAAATATCAATGTGGGCTTTAATTCCGCTGACGGTAAGCTCGTCACGCGACCAGGCTCCCGGATTTTGCGGTTGGCCGGGTAGGGTGGGGAGAGCCGTATTCGCGTGCTGTTCAGGAAGAGTATTCATTATGCGCCACCCATTAAAAAGCCGGATGCGGCGTTAACGCCTTATCCGGCCTACGGGTAAACGCTGATTGTAGGCCTGATAAGCGGTAGCGCCATCAGGCAAAAGTTTATGCGTCGTGCGTGATAATCGCCGGGATGGTGTCATCCTTGCGTAACGTCAGAATTTCACAGCCGTTTTCGGTTACCACAATAGTATGCTCGTACTGCGCAGACAAGCTTCTGTCTTTGGTTTTTACCGTCCAGCCGTCTTTCATGGTGCGGATGCGGTAATCACCGGCGTTCAGCATCGGTTCAACGGTGAACGTCATTCCCGGTTGCAGAACCACGCCGCCGTCGTCCGCATCGTAGTGCAGAACCTGCGGTTCTTCATGGAAGCCGCGACCAATCCCGTGACCGCAATATTCGCGAACGACAGAGAAGCCTTCACCTTCCGCGTATTTCTGAATGGCCGCGCCCAGCGTGCGCAGACGGATGCCCGGTTTGACCATTCGCAGCGCCAGATACAGGCTTTCCTGGGTTACACGGCACAGGCGCTCGCCCAGAATCGTCGGTTTGCCGACGATAAACATTTTCGACGTATCGCCGTGGTATTCATCTTTAATTACGGTTACGTCGATATTGACGATATCGCCGTCTTTCAGCAATTTGCCGTCGTCCGGGATACCGTGGCACACCACTTCATTAATGGAGATGCAAACGGATTTCGGATAACCGTGGTAGCCGAGGCAAGCGGAGATCGCGTGTTGTTCATTGACGATGTAGTCGTTGCAGATGCGATCCAGTTCCCCGGTGCTGACGCCCGGTTTGATATACGGTTCGATCATCTCCAGCACTTCAGCGGCCAGGCGGCCAGCGACGCGCATTTTTTCGATTTCTTCAGGGGTCTTGATTGAGATAGCCATGAATTCTGTCCATCGGTGTCGATTATTTCGACAATAATTGTGTAAGTGCTGTCAATGGTATCAGTCCAAAGCGTAGCCTGCCAAATTGAGAATCATTAACAGCACATCGAGCCAACAATTATTGGTGTCTGCGGCGTATTTGTGGTATAAAGCGCGCCGGACTTCCGTTCCATTCGAAGACTACACAAGATGGACTGAAGCGACAAATCTCACTTTGTGTAACAACACACACGTATCGGCACATATTCCGGGGTGCCCTTTGGGGTCGGTAATATGGGATACGTGGAGGCATAACCCCAACTTTTATATATAGAGGTTTTAATCATGGCAACTGTTTCCATGCGCGACATGCTCAAGGCTGGTGTTCACTTCGGTCACCAGACCCGTTACTGGAACCCGAAAATGAAGCCGTTCATCTTCGGTGCGCGTAACAAAGTTCACATCATCAACCTTGAGAAAACGGTACCGATGTTCAACGAAGCGCTGGCTGAACTGAACAAGATTGCTTCTCGCAAAGGTAAAATCCTTTTCGTTGGTACTAAACGTGCTGCAAGCGAAGCGGTGAAAGACGCTGCTAACAGCTGCGACCAGTTCTTCGTGAACCATCGCTGGCTGGGCGGTATGCTGACTAACTGGAAAACCGTTCGTCAGTCCATCAAACGTCTGAAAGACCTGGAAACTCAGTCTCAGGACGGTACTTTCGAAAAGCTGACCAAAAAAGAAGCGCTGATGCGCACTCGTGAGCTTGAGAAACTGGAAAACAGCCTGGGCGGTATCAAAGACATGGGCGGCCTGCCGGACGCACTGTTCGTTATCGATGCTGACCACGAGCACATTGCTATCAAAGAAGCAAACAACCTGGGTATCCCGGTATTTGCTATCGTTGATACCAACTCTGATCCGGACGGTGTTGACTTCGTTATCCCGGGTAACGACGACGCAATCCGTGCTGTTAGCCTGTACCTGGGCGCTGTAGCTGCAACCGTTCGTGAAGGCCGTTCTCAGGATCTGGCTTCTCAGGCGGAAGAAAGCTTCGTAGAAGCTGAATAATAAGGCACGCTCGTTCGAGCCCCCTTATAAACCAGGTAGTATCACGTTTGGTTAGGGGCCCTTTAGGCCCCTTTTTCACTTTTTAAATCTGTGCGGTTTGATGCCGGGCAGATCAAATCTTCCGAGGATTTTAGAATGGCTGAAATTACCGCATCCCTGGTAAAAGAGCTGCGTGAGCGTACTGGCGCAGGCATGATGGATTGCAAAAAAGCACTGACTGAAGCGAATGGCGACATCGAGCTGGCAATCGAAAACATGCGTAAATCCGGTGCGATCAAAGCAGCGAAAAAAGCAGGCAACGTTGCTGCTGACGGCGTGATCAAAACCAAAATCGACGGCAACTACGGCATCATTCTGGAAGTTAACTGCCAGACTGACTTTGTTGCTAAAGATGCTGGTTTCCAGGCATTTGCTGACAAAGTGCTGGACGCCGCTGTTGCTGGCAAAATCACTGACGTTGACGTGCTGAAAGCACAGTTCGAAGAAGAGCGCGTTGCTCTGGTGGCAAAAATCGGTGAAAACATCAACATTCGCCGTGTTGCTTCCCTGGAAGCGACGTTCTGGGTTCTTACCAGCACGGTGCGCGCATCGGTGTTCTGGTTGCGGCTAAAGGCGCTGACGAAGAGCTGGTTAAACAGCTGGCAATGCACGTTGCTGCAAGCAAGCCTGAGTTCGTTAAGCCGGAAGACGTGTCTGCTGAAGTGGTAGAGAAAGAATACCAGGTACAGCTGGACATCGCGATGCAGTCTGGTAAGCCGAAAGAAATCGCAGAGAAAATGGTTGAAGGCCGCATGAAGAAATTCACCGGCGAAGTTTCTCTGACCGGTCAGCCTTTCGTTATGGAACCGAGCAAATCTGTTGGTCAGCTGCTGAAAGAGCACAACGCCGACGTAACTGGCTTCATCCGCTTTGAAGTGGGCGAAGGCATCGAGAAAGTTGAGACTGACTTTGCAGCAGAAGTTGCTGCGATGTCCAAGCAGTCTTAATTGTCGAAAAGGAGCCGCCTGAGGGCGGCTTCTTTTTGCGTCCATCTTGTAAATTCAGCCAACCCCTATAGTGGCTGCGCTGAAAAGCGACATACAATGTCGCCGGAATTAACTCATCTCAATCGTTGACAGTCTCAGGAAAGAAACATGGCTACCAATGCAAAACCCGTCTATAAACGTATTCTGCTTAAATTGAGTGGCGAAGCTCTGCAGGGTTCGGAAGGCTTCGGTATTGATGCAAGCATACTGGATCGTATGGCTCAGGAAATCAAAGAACTGGTGGAACTGGGCATTCAGGTTGGTGTGGTGATTGGTGCGGTAACCTGTTCCGTGGTGCTGGTCTGGCGAAAGCGGGTATGAACCGCGTTGTGGGCGACCACATGGGCATGCTGGCCACCGTGATGAACGGTCTGGCGATGCGCGATGCGCTCCACCGCGCCTATGTGAACGCCCGCCTGATGTCCGCTATTCCGCTGAATGGCGTGTGTGACAACTACAGCTGGGCAGAAGCCATTAGTCTGCTGCGTAATAACCGTGTGGTTATCCTGTCTGCGGGCACCGGCAACCCCTTCTTCACCACCGACTCTGCGGCTTGCCTGCGCGGTATCGAAATTGAAGCGGATGTGGTGCTGAAAGCCACGAAAGTCGATGGCGTATTTACTGCGGACCCGGCCAAAGATCCGTCCGCCACGATGTATGAGCAACTCACCTACGGCGAAGTGCTGGATAAAGAGCTGAAAGTGATGGATCTGGCTGCGTTCACGCTGGCTCGTGACCACAAATTGCCAATTCGTGTCTTCAATATGAACAAGCCGGGCGCGCTGCGTCGCGTCGTGATGGGCGAAAAAGAAGGGACTTTAATCACGGAATAATTCCCGTGATGGCCAATTCCGGGTAAGATTCGCCTTTACCCGGCAGGATTTATATATCCTGTGGCATGAATTAAACGAGACTATACTGAGCATACTCTGTATACACGAAATCATTCATGCTGCATCACGGCGGCAAGAGCGTGAATCCCGAGGCCCGTACACCGGTACGTGACAGGGAAGAACGTTCGCAGCCAACGCAGAGGCAGCCTGAAGGATGAAGTGTATTGTGTGATTGTCTGGTCGACTGAGACTAGTTTTCAAGGATTCGTAACGTGATTAGCGATATCAGAAAAGATGCTGAAGTACGCATGGAAAAATGCGTTGAAGCGTTTAAAAACCAAATCAGCAAAATTCGCACGGGTCGTGCTTCTCCCAGCCTGCTGGATGGCATTGTCGTGGAAATATTACGGCACGCCGACTCCGCTGCGTCAGCTGGCGAGCGTAACGGTAGAAGACTCCCGCACGCTGAAAATCAACGTGTTCGATCGCTCCATGAGCCCGGCGGTTGAGAAAGCGATTATGGCTTCTGACCTCGGCCTGAACCCGAGTTCTGCGGGTAGCGATATCCGTGTTCCGCTGCCGCCGCTGACTGAAGAACGTCGTAAAGACCTGACCAAAATCGTTCGTGGCGAAGCAGAGCAGGCGCGTGTTGCCGTGCGTAACGTACGCCGTGATGCGAACGACAAAGTAAAAGCGCTGCTGAAAGATAAAGAGATCAGCGAAGATGACGATCGCCGTTCTCAGGACGAAGTACAGAAACTGACTGACGCTGCCATCAAGAAAGTTGATGCGGCGCTGACGGAAAAAGAAGCGGAACTGATGCAGTTCTGATTTTCCTGTACGACTAAAACGCCGCTGGTTGACCCTGACGGGTCTTCCGGGCGGCGTTTTGCTTTCTATCCTGTCTCAATTCTTCTGGACGTTTCATGAAGCAACTAACCATTCTGGGCTCGACCGGCTCTATTGGTTGCAGCACGCTGGATGTGGTGCGCCATAATCCTGAAAGCTTCCGTGTTGTCGCGCTGGTTGCGGGTAAAAATGTCACCCGTATGGTAGAGCAGTGCCTGGAGTTTTCGCCGCGTTATGCGGTGATGGACGATGAACAGAGCGCTCAACGGCTGAAAACTGCGCTTCTGGAACATGGAAGCCGCACTGACGTCCTGAGCGGACAACAGGCCGCCTGCGATATGGCTGCGCTGGATGAGGTCGATCAGGTGATGGCGGCTATCGTGGGCGCGGCAGGTTTGCTGCCTACGCTTGCGGCGATTCGCGCCGGTAAAACCATCCTGCTTGCCAATAAAGAGTCGCTGATTACCTGCGGGCGTCTGTTTATGGACGAGGTGAAACGCAGTAAAGCCCGGCTTTTACCGGTAGATAGCGAACATAACGCGATTTTTCAGAGTATGCCCCAACCTATTCAAAACGATCTGGGATACGCTGAGCTGGAGCAAAATGGCGTGATGTCGATTTTGCTTACCGGGTCTGGTGGCCCTTTTCGTGAAACGCCATTGTGCGATCTGGCGGCCATGACGCCCGATCAGGCATGTCGTCATCCGAACTGGTCTATGGGACGAAAAATTTCCGTCGATTCCGCCACCATGATGAATAAAGGTCTGGAATACATTGAAGCGCGTTGGTTGTTTAACGCCAGCGCAAGCCAGATGGACGTGTTGATTCACCCGCAGTCGGTTATTCACTCAATGGTGCGTTATCAGGACGGCAGCGTTCTGGCGCAACTGGGGGAGCCGGATATGCGTACGCCAATCGCGCATACGATGGCGTGGCCGAATCGCGTGAACTCTGGCGTGAAGCCGCTCGATTTTTGCAAGCTCAGTGCGTTGACGTTCTCTGCGCCGGATTATCAGCGCTATCCGTGCCTGAAACTGGCGATGGACGCGTTTGAGCAAGGTCAGGCCGCGACAACCGCGCTGAATGCGGCGAATGAAATCACCGTCGCCGCATTTCTGGCTGAAGAGATTCGCTTTACAGATATTGCTGAGCTCAATTTATCTGTGCTGGAGAAAATGGATTTGCAGGAACCAGGAAGCGTTAACGACGTTCTCAGGGTTGATGCCGTCGCGCGTGACGTCGCCAGAAAACAGGTGATGCGACTCGCAAGCTGATGATAATCCCTCTACACAGGATCGTGCTATTTGTTAGCGTTGGGCTTCAGTGATATAGTCTGCGCCACCCGATCGCAGATATTTGGCTTTATGCGGTCAGGTAAGCCGTGGTTTGACACGGCTTTTTTGTGGATGCACAAAATCATTCAGGTTGCATCATTCATAGCCAACGAAGAGGGCAGCCTGAAGGATGAAGCGCAAAAGGCTTCAGTATTCCTGAGTACCGTTAAATCCTTTCAGGGACTAAAAACGCGTTATGTTGTCTGCAACTCAACCACTAAGCGAAAATTTGCCAGCACATGGCTGTCGCCATGTAGCAATCATTATGGATGGCAATGGCCGCTGGGCGAAAAAGCAAGGGAAGATTCGCGCCTTTGGGCATAAGGCCGGAGCAAAATCCGTCCGTCGGGCCGTATCTTTCGCTGCCAACAACGGTATTGATGCGTTAACGCTGTATGCCTTTAGCAGTGAGAACTGGAACCGACCAGCGCAGGAAGTGAGTGCGTTAATGGAGCTGTTCGTGTGGGCGCTGGATAGCGAAGTAAAAAGCCTGCATCGCCATAACGTTCGCCTGCGCATTATTGGCGACACCAGTCGATTTAACTCGCGTTTGCAAGATCGTATTCGCAAGTCTGAAGCGCTTACCGCCCAGAATACCGGGCTGACGCTGAATATCGCGGCGAATTATGGCGGACGTTGGGATATTGTCCAGGGAGTCAGGCAACTGGCAGAACAGGTGCAGGAAGGACTGCTGCGCCCTGATCAGATTGACGAAGAGATGCTAAACCAGAAAATCTGTATGCATGAACTGGCTCCTGTAGATTTAGTAATTAGGACTGGGGGAGAGCATCGCATTAGTAACTTTTTGCTTTGGCAAATTGCCTATGCCGAACTTTACTTTACTGATGTTCTTTGGCCCGATTTCGATGAACAAGACTTTGAAGGGGCGCTGCATGCCTTTGCTAATCGAGAGCGTCGTTTCGGCGGCACCGAGCCCGGTGATGAAAAAGCCTGATGGGGGTCGCTTTTGCTGAAGTATCGCCTGATTTCTGCTTTTGTTTTAATACCCGTTGTCATCGCGGCGCTTTTTTTACTTCCGCCGGTGGGGTTCGCCATTGTCACGCTGGTCGTTTGTATGCTGGCCGCCTGGGAATGGGGACAGTTAAGCGGTTTTACCACGCGTACTCAGCGGGTCTGGCTGGCGGTGCTGTGCGGGTTATTGCTGGCGCTGATGCTGTTTTTGCTGCCTGAATATCACCGCAACATTCATCAACCGCTTGTTGAGGTTTCGCTTTGGGCGTCGTTGGGCTGGTGGGTAGTTGCATTATTACTGGTGTTATTTTATCCCGGTTCGGCGGCGATCTGGCGTAATTCAAAGACATTACGCGTAATTTTCGGGGTGTTAACCATCATTCCTTTTTTTTTGGGGAATGCTGGCGCTGCGCGCCTGGCACTATGATGAGAATCATTACAGTGGCGCCATATGGCTGCTCTATGTCATGATCCTCGTCTGGGGGGGGCAGACTCCGGGGCATATATGTTTGGCAAACTGTTCGGCAAACATAAACTTGCGCCAAAGGTTTCTCCTGGTAAAACCTGGCAGGGCTTTATTGGCGGACTCGCGACTGCCGCCGTGATTTCATGGGGTTACGGCATGTGGGCGAATCTGGATGTTGCGCCTTCAACCTTACTGATTTGCTCTGTCATCGCGGCCCTGGCGTCAGTGCTGGGCGATCTGACTGAGAGCATGTTTAAGCGTGAAGCAGGAATTAAGGACAGTGGTCACTTGATCCCAGGGCATGGTGGTATTCTGGATCGTATTGATAGCCTGACGGCGGCAGTACCGGTCTTTGCTTGCCTGTTGTTACTGGTATTCAGGACACTCTAACGGAAGGTTTTATGCTGAGTATTCTCTGGAATCTGGCTGCATTCATCGTCGCACTGGGTGTGCTTATCACCGTGCATGAATTTGGTCATTTCTGGGTTGCCCGGCGCTGCGGTGTTCGTGTCGAGCGCTTTTCTATCGGTTTTGGGAAAGCGCTTTGGCGGCGTACCGATCGATACGGTACGGAATATGTGATCGCCATGATTCCCCTCGGCGGTTACGTCAAAATGCTGGATGAGCGCGCTGAGCCGGTTGTGCCGGAACTGCGCCACCACGCTTTCAACAATAAAACCGTGGGACAGCGGGCGGCGATTATCGCCGCAGGTCCGATTGCAAATTTTCTTTTCGCTATTTTTGCCTACTGGCTGGTTTTTATCATCGGCGTCCCTGGCGTTCGTCCGGTGGTTGGTGAAATAACACCCAACTCGATTGCCGCCCAGGCGCAAATTCTTCCTGGTACGGAACTTAAAGCCATTGATGGCATCGAAACCCCTGATTGGGATGCGGTGCGCTTACAGCTGGTGTCCAAAATCGGCGATGAGCGTACGACAATCAGCGTGGCGCCGTTCGGCAGTAATCAGCGCCAGGATAAAACGTTAGATTTGCGCCACTGGGCATTTGAGCCAGATAAAGAAGATCCTGTATCTTCTTTAGGGATTCGGCCGCGTGGTCCACAGATCGAACCGGTGCTGTCAGAAGTGCAGGCGAACTCCGCTGCAAGTAAGGCGGGTTTGCAAGCAGGCGACAGGATCGTTAAAGTCGATGGTCAGTCGTTAACGCAATGGATGACGTTTGTGACGCTTGTGCGCAACAATCCAGATAAGCCGTTAGCGCTGGAAATTGAAAGGCAGGGGAGTTCCTTGTCTTTGACGTTAATCCCGGATACAAAGCCGGTTAACGGAAAGGCAGAAGGTTTTTGCGGGTGTTGTGCCTAAAATTATTCCTCTGCCGGATGAGTACAAGACTGTACGCCAGTATGGGCCATTCAGCGCCATCCTCGAAGCCACGGACAAGACGTGGCAGTTGATGAAGCTGACGGTCAGTATGCTGGGAAAATTGATAACCGGTGATGTGAAACTGAACAACCTCAGTGGGCCGATTTCTATCGCTCAGGGGGCTGGGATGTCAGCGGAATTTGGGGGCATTTATTACCTGATGTTTCTTGCGCTTATCAGCGTGAACTTAGGGATAATCAACCTGTTTCCGCTGCCCGTTCTTGACGGGGGGGCATCTGCTGTTCCTGGCGATTGAAAAGCTGAAGGGCGGGCCGGTATCCGAGCGGGTTCAAGACTTTAGTTACCGCATTGGCGCGATTTTGCTGGTGTTGTTAATGGGGCTTGCACTTTTCAATGATTTCTCTCGGTTGTAAGAGAGTTAGTTAGGAAGAACGCATAATAACGATGGCGATGAAAAAGTTGCTCATAGCGTCGCTGCTGTTTAGCAGCGCCACCGTATACGGTGCTGAAGGGTTCGTGGTGAAGGACATTCATTTCGAAGGCCTACAGCGAGTCGCCGTTGGTGCGGCCCTCCTCAGTATGCCGGTGCGCACAGGCGACACGGTTAATGATGAAGATATCAGTAATACCATTCGTGCTCTGTTCGCCACTGGCAACTTCGAGGATGTCCGCGTCCTGCGCGATGGTGATACGCTTCTGGTTCAGGTAAAAGAACGTCCGACGATTGCCAGCATCACTTTCTCCGGTAACAAATCGGTGAAAGATGACATGCTGAAGCAGAACCTTGAGGCGTCTGGCGTGCGTGTTGGCGAATCACTGGATCGCACCACGCTCTCTGATATCGAAAAAAGGACTGGAAGACTTCTACTACAGCGTTGGTAAATACAGCGCCAGCGTAAAAGCGGTCGTCACGCCGCTGCCGCGTAACCGTGTGGACCTCAAAACTGGTGTTCCAGGAAGGTGTATCGGCGAAGATCCAACAGATCAATATCGTCGGCAACCATGCCTTCAGCACTGACGAACTCATTTCTCACTTCCAGCTGCGCGACGAAGTGCCGTGGTGGAACGTCGTGGGCGATCGTAAATACCAGAAACAGAAACTGGCTGGCGACCTTGAAACGCTGCGCAGCTACTATCTGGATCGCGGTTATGCCCGTTTCAACATCGATTCGACGCAGGTCAGCCTGACGCGGATAAGAAAGGCATCTACATCACCGTTAATATCACCGAAGGCGATCAGTACAAGCTTTCCGGTGTGCAGGTGAGCGGTAACCTGGCTGGACACTCCGCCGAGATTGAGAACCTGACGAAGATCGAACCAGGTGAACTCTATAACGGCACCAAAGTGACCAAAATGGAAGACGACATCAAGAAACTTCTTGGTCGTTATGGCTATGCCTACCCGCGCGTGCAGTCGCAGCCTGAAATCAACGATGCCGACAAAACCGTTAAATTACGTGTGAACGTTGATGCGGGTAACCGTTTCTACGTGCGTAAGATCCGTTTTGAAGGCAACGACACCTCGAAAGATTCCGTCCTGCGCCGCGAAATGCGCCAGATGGAAGGGGCATGGTTAGGCAGCGATCTGGTCGATCAGGGTAAAGAGCGTCTGAACCGTCTGGGTTACTTCGAAACCGTCGATACCGACACGCAGCGCGTTCCGGGCAGCCCGGACCAGGTTGACGTCGTCTATAAAGTGAAAGAGCGTAACACCGGTAGCTTTAACTTCGGTATTGGTTACGGCACAGAAAGCGGCGTGAGCTTCCAGGCGGGCGTTCAGCAGGACAACTGGTTAGGTACGGGTTATTCCGTGGGTATTAACGGAACCAAAAACGACTACCAGACCTATACTGAACTGTCTGTCACTAACCCATACTTCACCGTTGATGGCGTCAGCCTCGGCGGCCGTATCTTCTATAATGACTTCCAGGCAGATGATGCGGACCTGTCCGACTATACCAACAAAAGTTATGGTACAGACGTTACGCTGGGCTTCCCGATTAACGAGTACAACACGCTGCGTGCAGGTTTAGGTTATGTACATAACTCCTTGTCCAACATGCAGCCGCAGGTTGCCATGTGGCGTTACCTGAACTCGATGGGTGAATATCCGTCCAATACGAATGACCGCAACTCATTCAGCGCTAACGACTTCACCTTCAACTACGGTTGGACTTATAACAAGCTGGACCGTGGCTTCTTCCCGACGGAAGGTACGCGTGTCAACCTGAATGGTAAAGTGACCATCCCGGGCTCTGATAACGAATACTACAAAGCGACGCTGGATACCGCGACCTATGTGCCGATCGATGACGATCACAAATGGGTGGTTCTGGGTCGTACTCGTTGGGGTTATGGTGACGGTATTGGCGGCAAAGAGATGCCGTTCTATGAGAACTTCTATGCCGGTGGCTCAAGCACCGTGCGTGGCTTCCAGTCCAATACTATCGGTCCAAAAGCGGTGTACTACCCGGCGAGCAGCCGTCATGACGGCGATGACGACTACGATAACGATTGTAAGAGCACTGAAACTGCGCCATGTAAGTCTGATGACGCAGTAGGCGGTAACGCTATGGCTGTCGCCAGCCTCGAATTCATCACCCCGACGCCGTTTATTAGCGACAAGTACGCTAACTCGGTTCGTACCTCCTTCTTCTGGGACGTAGGTACTGTCTGGGATACGAACTGGGATTCGAACGCGTATGCCGGTTACCCGGACTACAGCGATCCGAGTAATATCCGTATGTCTGCTGGTATCGCATTACAATGGATGTCCCCATTGGGGCCGTTGGTCTTCTCCTACGCCCAGCCGTTCAAAAAGTACGATGGAGACAAATCGGAACAGTTCCAGTTTAACATTGGTAAGACCTGGTAATTGTTCTGTGCAAAGGAATGTAATGGTAGTGTAGCGATGACTTTTGGCGATCTCGTCTGAGATCGCCTGGCCACGCAAAGAACTGTGCCTGCGGGCACAAATGGGATGGTAAGGAGTTTATTGTGAAAAAGTGGTTATTAGCTGCAGGTCTCGGTTTAGCGATGGTAACGTCCGCACAGGCTGCTGACAAAATTGCGATCGTTAATATGGGTAGCCTGTTCCAACAGGTCGCACAGAAGACGGGTGTTTCTAACACGCTGGAAAACGAGTTCAAAGGCCGTGCCAGCGAATTGCAGCGTATGGAAACCGATCTGCAATCTAAAATGCAGCGTTTGCAGTCCATGAAAGCAGGTAGCGAACGTACTAAGCTGGAAAAAGACGTGATGGCTCAACGCCAGACTTTCTCTCAGAAAGCCCAGGCTTTTGAACAGGATCGCGCGCGTCGTTCCAACGAAGAGCGTGGCAAACTGGTTACCCGTATCCAGACTGCTGTGAAATCCGTTGCTAACAGCCAGAGCATCGATCTGGTCGTTGATGCCAACACCGTTGCTTATAACAGCAGCGACGTGAAAGACATCACTGCTGACGTACTGAAACAGGTTAAATAAGTAATGCCTTCAATTCGACTGGCTGATTTAGCAGAGCAGTTGGATGCAGAATTACACGGTGATGGCGATATCGTCATCACCGGCGTTGCGTCCATGCAATCTGCGCAAACAGGCCACATCACGTTCATGGTGAATCCTAAATACCGTGAACACTTAGGCGTATGCCAGGCTTCTGCCGTTGTCATGACGCAGGACGATCTTCCTTTTGCTAAGAGTGCTGCGCTGGTAGTGAAGAACCCCTACCTGACGTATGCGCGAATGGCGCAAATTTTAGATACCACGCCGCAGCCTGCGCAGAATATTGCACCGAGTGCAGCGATCGATGCGACAGCGACGCTGGGTAACAATGTTTCAGTTGGCGCGAATGCGGTAATTGAGTCTGGCGTAGAACTGGGCGATAACGTGATTATCGGCGCAGGTTGCTTCGTCGGGAAAAACACAAAAATCGGTGCAGGTTCGCGTCTGTGGGCGAATGTAACGATTTACCACGACATTCAGATCGGTGAGAATTGCCTGATCCAGTCGAGCACTGTCGTCGGCGCAGACGGTTTTGGTTACGCTAACGATCGGGGTAACTGGGTGAAGATCCCGCAGCTTGGCCGCGTCATTATTGGCGATCGTGTTGAGATCGGCGCCTGTACGACGATTGACCGTGGCGCGCTGGATGACACTGTGATCGGCAACGGCGTTATCATTGATAACCAGTGCCAGATTGCACATAACGTTGTGATTGGCGACAATACGGCGGTTGCCGGTGGCGTCATTATGGCGGGCAGCCTGAAGATTGGCCGTTACTGCATGATTGGCGGGGCCAGCGTGATTAACGGGCATATGGAAATATGCGATAAAGTCACGGTGACGGGTATGGGGATGGTCATGCGTCCTATCACTGAGCCTGGCGTCTATTCTTCAGGCATTCCGTTGCAGCCTAACAAAGTATGGCGTAAAACCGCTGCACTGGTGATGAACATTGATGATATGAGCAAGCGTCTCAAAGCGATTGAGCGCAAGGTTAATCAACAAGACTAGCGTTCCACCTGTAGTGCCATCCTTTTACGGCCTGTCACATTCATATGATTGCGGCAGGCCGTGTTATTATTGCCTTTTAGTATATTTGGACAGGAAGAGTATTTTGACTACTAACACTCATACTCTGCATATTGAAGAGATTTTAGAACTTCTGCCGCACCGTTTTCCGTTTTTGCTGGTTGACCGTGTGCTGGACTTTGAAGAAGGTCGTTTTCTGCGCGCAGTGAAGAATGTCTCCGTAAATGAGCCTTTCTTCCAGGGCCATTTCCCGGGTAAACCGATTTTTCCGGGTGTGCTGATTCTGGAAGCGATGGCGCAGGCAACAGGGATTCTGGCGTTTAAAAGCGTTGGAAAACTGGAGCCGGGTGAACTGTATTACTTCGCGGGTATTGACGAAGCGCGCTTTAAGCGTCCTGTCGTGCCTGGCGATCAGATGATCATGGAAGTGACTTTCGAGAAAACGCGCCGTGGCCTGACCCGCTTTAAAGGGGTTGCTCTGGTCGATGGCAAAGTCGTGTGCGAAGCAACCATGATGTGTGCTCGTAGCCGGGAGGCCTGATACGTGATTGATAAATCCGCCTTTATTCATCCAACCGCCATTGTGGAAGACGGCGCCTGTATTGGCGCTAATGTTCATATTGGTCCTTTTTGTATTGTTGGACCCCATGTCGAAATTGGTGAGGGTACCGTACTGAAGTCTCACGTTGTCGTGAATGGCCATACAAAAATTGGTCGCGATAACGAGATTTATCAGTTCGCCTCCATCGGTGAAGTAAACCAGGATCTGAAATATGCTGGCGAACCGACCCGTGTGGAAATTGGCGATCGTAACCGCATTCGCGAAAGCGTCACCATTCATCGTGGCACAGTGCAGGGTGGTGGGTTGACGAAGGTGGGCAGCGATAACTTACTGATGATCAATGCCCATGTGGCGCACGATTGTACAGTAGGCAACCGCTGTATTCTGGCCAATAACGCTACGCTTGCGGGCCACGTTTCGCTGGATGATTTTGTCATCATCGGCGGCATGACCGCAGTGCACCAGTTCTGCACCATTGGCGCGCATGTGATGGTTGGCGGCTGTTCTGGCGTTGCTCAGGACGTTCCGCCGTACGTTATTGGCTCAGGGCAATCACGCGACGCCGTTTGGCGTCAATATCGAAGGGTTGAAGCGTCGCGGTTTCACCCGCGAAGCGATCACCGCGATCCGCAACGCCTACAAAGCGTTGTACCGCAGCGGCAAAACGCTGGATGAAGCTAAACCGGAGATTGCCGAGCTGGCGAAGCAGTACCCGGAAGTGCAACTCTTTAGCGATTTCTTTGCCCGCTCAACGCGCGGTCTGATTCGTTAATGGCGGAACAGCGTCCCTTAACGATAGCCCTGGTCGCCGGAGAAACCTCCGGCGATATTCTTGGTGCAGGCTTAATTCGCGCGCTGAAGGCGCGTGTGCCAACGCGCGTTTCGTCGGCGTGGCGGGGCCGCGTATGCAGGCTGAGGGCTGCGAAGCCTGGTATGAGATGGAAGAGCTGGCGGTAATGGGCATTGTTGAAGTGCTTGGTCGCCTGCGTCGCTTATTGCATATTCGTGCCGATTTGACCCGCCGCTTTACCGAGCTTCAGCCGGATGTTTTTGTCGGCATTGATGCGCCGGACTTCAATATTACCCTTGAAGGCAACCTGAAAAAGCAGGGCATAAAAACCATCCATTATGTCAGTCCGTCCGTCTGGGCGTGGCGACAGAAACGCGTTTTCAAAATAGGCAGATCCACCAATATGGTGCTGGCTTTTCTGCCTTTCGAAAAAGCGTTTTACGACAAGTTTAACGTGCCATGCCGTTTTATCGGGGCATACGATGGCGGACGCTATGCCGCTGGACCCGGATAAAAACGCCGCGCGTGATGTGCTGGGAATCTCGCATGATGCACACTGCCTGGCGCTACTGCCCGGTAGCCGTGGCGCGGAAGTAGAGATGTTGAGCGCGGACTTCCTGAAAACCGCGCAGCTGCTGCGTCAGACCTATCCTGACCTTGAAGTTGTCGTACCGCTGGTGAACGTCAAACGCCGCGAGCAGTTCGAGCGCATTAAAGCTGAGGTTGCGCCGGAGCTTTCCGTGCATCTGCTCGACGGAATGGGACGTGAAGCGATGGTGGCCAGCGACGCCGCATTGCTGGCGTCTGGTACGGCGGCGCTGGAGTGTATGCTGGCGAAATGCCCGATGGTGGTGGGGTATCGGATGAAACCCTTTACCTTCTGGCTGGCGAAGCGCCTGGTAAAGACCGATTATGTTTCGCTGCCTAATCTGCTGGCGGGAAGAGAATTAGTCAAAGAGCTGTTGCAGGAAGAGTGTGAGCCGCATGCGCTTGCAGAGGCCTTGCTGCCGCTGCTGGCGAATGGCAAAACCAGCCATGCGATGCATGACACCTTCCGCGAGTTGCACCAGCAAATCCGTTGCAATGCCGATGAGCAAGCGGCGGACGCTGTCCTGGAGTTAGCACAATGATCGAATTTGTTTATCCGCATACGCAGTTGGTCGCGGGTGTGGATGAGGTTGGACGCGGCCCGCTGGTCGGCGCGGTGGTGACGGCCGCTGTGATCCTCGATCCGGCTCGCCCAATCGTGGGTCTCAATGATTCCAAGAAGCTCTCAGAAAAGCGCCGTCTGGCGCTGTATGATGAAATCAAAGAAAAAGCGTTAAGCTGGAGTCTGGGACGCGCGGAACCTCATGAAATTGATGAACTAAATATTTTGCACGCCACGATGCTGGCGATGCAGCGCGCTGTTGCCGGTTTGCATATTGCGCCGGAATATGTGCTGATTGACGGCAACCGCTGTCCGGCACTGCCCGTGCCCTCTATGGCGGTGGTGAAAGGCGACAGCCGTGTGGCCGAGATCAGCGCGGCATCTATTATTGCGAAAGTGACGCGCGATGCCGAAATGGCGGCGCTGGACGGTATTTTCCCACAGTATGGTTTTGCCCAGCACAAAGGGTATCCGACCGCTTTTCATCTGGCGGCGCTTGCTGAACATGGTGCGACGGAGCATCATCGACGTAGTTTTGCTCCTGTCAAACGCGCCCTGGGACTTGCGTCCTGATTCTTGTGTCGAGATTAAGTAAACGGGAATCTGAAGATGTCTGAACCACGTTTCGTCCACCTGCGGGTGCACAGCGACTACTCCATGATCGATGGGCTGGCGAAAACCGGGCCGCTGGTAAAAAAGGCGGCCGCGTTAGGCATGCCTGCGCTGGCGATCACCGATTTTACTAACCTTTGCGGTCTGGTGAAGTTCTACGGAACGGGCCACGGCGCAGGGATTAAGCCTATTGTTGGCGCTGATTTCCATGTTCGCGGCACTCCGCTGGGAGATGAACTCTGCCAGTTGACCGTGCTGGCGGCAAATAATACGGCTATCAGAATCTTACTCTGTTGATCTCAAAAGCCTATCAGCGTGGCTATGGCGCAGAAGGGCCGGTGATCGACAGGGAATGGCTGACTGAATTAAAAGACGGTCTGATTTTGCTTTCCGGTGGCCGGATGGGCGATGTGGGCCGCAGTTTGTTGCGCGGCAACAGTGCGCTGGTGGACGAATGCGTCGCCTTCTATGAAGAACATTTCTCCGACCGCTACTATCTGGAGCTGATCCGTACGGGTCGGCAGGATGAGGAAACGTATCTGCATGCGGCGGTTGAGCTGGCGGAAACGCGTGGCTTGCCGGTTGTCGCAACGAATGATGTCCGCTTTATTAACAGCGAGGACTTTGACGCGCACGAAATCCGCGTGGCTATTCACGATGGTTTTACGCTCGACGATCCTAAACGCCCGCGTAACTATTCGCCGCAGCAATATATGCGTAGCGAAGACGAGATGTGCGAACTGTTCTCCGACATCCCGGAAGCGCTGGAAAACAGCGTTGAGATAGCCAAACGCTGTAACGTGACCGTCCGTCTGGGCGAATACTTCCTGCCGCAGTTTCCGACGGGCGACATGACCACCGAAGACTTCCTGGTCAAGAAATCGAAAGAGGGTCTGGAAGAACGTCTCGAATTCCTGTTCCCTGACGAAGCGGTGCGTAAAGAGAAGCGTCCCCCCTATGACGAACGTCTGGACATTGAACTTCAGGTTATTAACCAGATGGGGTTCCCTGGCTACTTCCTCATCGTGATGGAGTTTATCCAGTGGTCGAAAGATAACGGCGTACCGGTAGGGCCGGGGCGCGGTTCCGGTGCGGGGTCGCTGGTGGCCTATGCGCTGAAAATTACCGACCTTGATCCACTGGAATTCGACCTGCTGTTCGAACGTTTCCTTAACCCGGAACGTGTCTCCATGCCTGACTTCGACGTTGACTTCTGTATGGAGAAACGCGACCAGGTTATCGAACACGTAGCGGATATGTACGGCCGCGATGCGGTATCTCAGATTATTACCTTCGGTACGATGGCGGCGAAAGCGGTTATCCGCGACGTGGGGCGCGTGCTGGGGCACCCGTACGGTTTCGTGGATCGTATCTCGAAGCTGGTGCCGCCTGACCCAGGCATGACGCTGGCGAAAGCGTTTGAGGCGGAACCGCAACTGCCGGAAATTTACGAGGCGGATGAGGAAGTTAAAGCGCTGATCGATATGGCGCGCAAGCTGGAAGGCGTCACGCGTAACGCCGGTAAGCACGCCGGTGGCGTGGTTATCGCGCCGACCAAAATCACCGATTTTGCGCCGCTGTACTGTGATGAGGCCGGCCAGCACCCGGTAACGCAGTTTGATAAAAACGACGTGGAATACGCCGGGCTGGTCAAATTCGACTTCCTGGGGCTGCGTACGCTCACCATCATTAACTGGGCGCTGGAGATGATCAACGCCCGCCGCGAGAAGAATGGCGAACCGCCGTTGGATATCGCGGCGATCCCGCTGGATGACAAGAAAAGTTTCGACATGCTGCAACGCTCGGAAACCACGGCGGTCTTCCAGCTTGAATCCCGTGGCATGAAAGATCTGATTAAGCGTCTGCAACCTGACTGCTTCGAAGATATGATCGCGCTGGTGGCGTTGTTCCGCCCCGGCCCGTTGCAGTCGGGCATGGTGGATAACTTCATCGACCGTAAGCATGGCCGTGAAGAGATTTCCTATCCAGACGTGCAATGGCAGCATGAAAGCCTGAAACCCGTACTGGAGCCGACCTACGGCATCATCCTGTACCAGGAACAGGTTATGCAGATTGCCCAGGTGCTTTCCGGTTACACTCTTGGCGGCGCGGATATGCTGCGTCGTGCGATGGGTAAGAAAAAGCCGGAAGAGATGGCGAAACAACGTTCCGTCTTTGAAGAGGGCGCCAGAAAGAACGGCATCGACGGCGAGCTGGCGATAAAAATCTTCGACCTGGTGGAAAAGTTCGCCGGGTACGGGTTTAACAAATCGCACTCCGCCGCCTATGCGCTGGTGTCTTACCAGACGCTGTGGCTGAAAGCGCACTACCCGGCAGAGTTTATGGCGGCGGTAATGACCGCCGATATGGACAACACCGAAAAAGTGGTCGGTCTGGTGGATGAATGCTGGCGCATGGGGCTTAAAATCCTGCCGCCGGATATCAATTCAGGGCTGTATCACTTCCACGTTAACGACGACGGCGAAATTGTTTACGGCATCGGCGCGATCAAAGGCGTGGGTGAAGGCCCGATTGAAGCTATCATCGAGGCGCGCAATAAAGACGGTTACTTCCGCGAACTGTTTGATTTATGCGCCCGCACGGACACGAAAAAGCTCAACCGCCGGGTACTGGAAAAACTGATCATGTCCGGGGCGTTTGACCGCCTTGGGCCGCACCGCGCCGCGCTGGATGAACTCGCTGGGCGACGCGCTGAAAGCCGCCGATCAGCATGCCAAAGCGGGAAGCGATTGGGCAGGCGGATATGTTTGGCGTACTGGCGGAAGAGCCGGAACAAATTGAACAATCCTATGCCAGCTGCCAGCCGTGGCCGGAACAGGTGGTGCTGGACGGGGAACGTGAAACGTTGGGGCTTTACCTGACGGGACACCCCTATCAATCAGTATTTAAAAGAAATTGAGCGCTATGTCGGAGGCTACCGGCTGAAAGACATGCATCCGACAGAACGTGGTAAAGTCACCACGGCTGCGGGGCTCGTGATTGCTGCAAGGGTTATGGTCACCAAGCGCGGCAATCGTATCGGCATCTGTACGCTGGATGACCGCTCTGGACGTCTGGAAGTTATGCTGTTTACCGACGCTCTGGATAAATATCAGCAATTGCTGGAAAAAGACCGCATACTTATCGTCAGCGGACAGGTCAGCTTTGATGACTTCAGCGGCGGGCTTAAAATGATGGCCCGTGAAGTCATGGATATTGACGAAGCCCGGGAAAAATATGCTCGCGGGCTTGCTATCTCGCTGACGGACAGGCAAATTGATGACCAGCTTTTAAACCGACTCCGTCAGTCTCTGGAACCCCACCGCTCGGGGACAATTCCAGTACATCTCTACTATCAGAGGGCGGATGCACGCGCGCGGTTGCGTTTTGGCGCGACGTGGCGTGTCTCTCCGAGCGATCGTTTTGCTAAACGATCTCCGTGGCCTCATTGGTTCGGAGCAGGTGGAACTGGAGTTTGACTAATACAGGAATACTATGAGTCTGAATTTCCTTGATTTTGAACAGCCGATTGCAGAGCTGGAAGCGAAAATCGATTCTCTGACAGCGGTAAGCCGCCAGGACGAGAAACTGGATATTAATATCGATGAAGAAGTGCATCGTCTGCGTGAAAAAAGCGTAGAACTGACGCGCAAAATCTTTGCCGATCTTGGCGCATGGCAGGTTGCTCAACTGGCGCGCCATCCGCAACGTCCATACACCCTGGATTATGTTCGCCTGGCGTTTGATGAATTTGACGAACTGGCGGGCGATCGCGCCTATGCGGATGATAAAGCTATCGTCGGCGGCATCGCGCGTCTGGATGGTCGTCCAGTGATGATTATTGGTCATCAGAAAGGCCGTGAAACGAAAGAGAAAATCCGTCGTAACTTCGGCATGCCGGCACCTGAAGGGTATCGCAAAGCGCTGCGTCTGATGGAAATGGCTGAGCGTTTCAACATGCCGATCATTACCTTTATCGACACCCCTGGCGCTTACCCTGGCGTGGGCGCGGAAGAACGCGGTCAGTCTGAAGCGATCGCACGTAACCTGCGTGAAATGTCACGCCTGAGCGTACCGGTGATTTGTACCGTTATCGGCGAAGGGGGTTCCGGCGGCGCGCTGGCGATTGGCGTGGGCGATAAAGTGAATATGTTGCAGTACAGCACCTATTCCGTTATCTCCCCGGAAGGCTGTGCGTCCATTCTGTGGAAAAGCGCGGACAAAGCGCCGCTGGCCGCAGAAGCGATGGGTATTATCGCGCCGCGCCTGAAAGAGCTGAAGCTGATTGATTCCATCATTCAGGAACCGCTGGGTGGCGCGCACCGTAACCCGGAAGCGATGGCGGCTTCTCTGAAAGCGCAACTGCTGGCCGATCTCGCCGATCTCGACGTGTTGAGCAAAGACGATTTGAAAAACCGTCGTTATCAGCGCCTGATGAGCTACGGCTACGCGTAAACATCATCAATGCCCGATGGCGCTTGCGCTTATCGGACATGGAGTAAAAAGGGTCACATTTTGTGGCCCTTTTTTTTACCTGCGGTTTGACCAGACTATGATTAGCTAAGGTTTTTCCAGGAGGAACGCATGAATATCATTGCCATCATGGGGCCGCATGGCGTTTTTTATAAAGACGAACCCATCAAGGAACTTGAGCTTGCCCTACAGTCGCAGGGGTTTCAGATTATCTGGCCGCAAAATAGCGTCGACCTGCTGAAATTCATTGAACACAATCCGCGAATCTGTGGCGTCATTTTTGACTGGGATGAGTACAGCCTCGATTTGTGTAGCGATATCAACCAGCTAAATGAATACCTGCCGTTGTATGCGTTTATCAATACGCATTCGACGATGGATGTCAGCGTGCATGATATGCGTATGGCACTGTGGTTTTTTGAATACGCGCTCGGCCAGTCAGAAGATATTGCGACGCGCATCCGCCAGTATACGAATGAATACCTTGATAACATCACGCCGCCGTTCACCCGGGCGCTGTTTACCTATGTGAAAGAGGGAAAATACACCTTTTGCACGCCGGGGCATATGGCGGGAACGGCGTACCAGAAAAGCCCGATTGGCTGCCTGTTTTATGACTTCTTCGGGGGGAATACGCTAAAAGCGGATGTGTCTATTTCCGTGACCGAACTGGGGTCGCTGCTGGACCATACCGGGCCGCACCTGGAGGCGGAAGAATATATTGCCCGCACCTTCGGCGCCGAGCAGAGTTATATGGTGACCAACGGCACCTCCACATCGAACAAAATTGTCGGCATGTACGCGGCGCCGTCGGGCAGCACGCTGCTGATTGACCGCAACTGCCATAAATCTCTCGCGCACCTGTTGATGATGAGCGATGTGGTGCCTCTCTGGCTGAAACCCACGCGCAACGCACTCGGTATTCTGGGGGGCATTCCTAAGCGTGAATTTACGCGTGAGAGTATTGAACATAAGGTTTCGGAGACGGCGCAGGCGCAGTGGCCGGTACATGCGGTTATCACCAACTCGACCTATGACGGCCTGCTGTACAACACCAACTGGATTAAACAAACGCTGGATGTCCCTTCGATCCATTTCGACTCGGCCTGGGTGCCCTATACCCATTTTCACCCGATTTATCAGGGGAAAAGCGGGATGAGCGGCGAGCGGGTGCCGGGAAAAGTCATCTTCGAAACGCAGTCGACGCATAAAATGCTGGCGGCGCTGTCTCAGGCATCGCTTATTCACATTAAAGGGGATTACGATGAAGATACCTTTAATGAAGCGTTTATGATGCACACCTCAACATCGCCAAGCTACCCCATCGTGGCGTCGATTGAGACGGCTGCGGCAATGCTGCGTGGCAATCCGGGTAAACGATTGATCAATCGCTCCGTGGAGCGGGCGCTTCATTTTCGCAAAGAGGTACAGCGGCTGCGCGAAGAGTCGGAAGGCTGGTTCTTTGATATCTGGCAACCGGAAGAGGTGGATGAAGCGGAATGCTGGCCCGTTGCGCCCGGCGAGGAGTGGCACGGTTTTACCGATGCGGATGCCGACCATATGTTTCTCGATCCGGTGAAAGTCACCATTTTGACGCCCGGTATGGATGAACAGGGCAACATGAGCGAGGAGGGGATTCCCGCCGCGCTGGTGGCGAAGTTCCTTGATGAGCGCGGCGTGGTGGTAGAAAAAACCGGGCCTTATAACCTGCTGTTCCTGTTCAGTATTGGTATTGATAAAACCCGGGCGATGGGATTGCTGCGCGGCCTGACGGAGTTTAAACGCGCTTACGATCTTAATCTGCGCGTTAAAAATATGCTGCCGGATCTGTACGCCGAAGATCCCGATTTTTATCGTAATATGCGGATTCAGGATCTGGCGCAGGGTATCCATAAACTGATCCGCCAGTACGATCTTTCCGGGTTGATGTTACGGGCGTTCGACACATTGCCCGAAATGAAAATGACGCCGCATCAGGCCTGGCAGAGGCAGATAAAAGGCGAAGTGGAGACCATCGCGATTGATCAACTGGTGGGGCGTATTTCCGCCAGTATGGTGCTGCCGTATCCGCCTGGCGTGCCGTTGCTGATGCCGGGGGAGATGATCACCGAAGCGAGCCGCGCGGTACTCGATTTTCTGCTGATGCTGTGTTCCATCGGCCACCATTACCCTGGCTTTGAGACCGATATTCATGGCGCAAAACAGGATGAAGATGGCGTTTACCGAGTGAGAGTCTTAAAAACGGCATGATGGCTTGCCTGAGCGACTGCAAGGCGGGTAACGTGCTGATAACACATTAAGGAGACGCTATGCTGGGATTAAAACAGGTTCACCATATTGCGATTATCGCGACGGATTATGCGGCGAGCAAAACGTTTTATTGTGACGTACTGGGTTTCACGCTGTTGAGTGAAGCGTACCGGGAAGAACGTGATTCCTGGAAAGGCGACCTGGCGTTAAACGGGCAATATGTGATTGAGCTTTTTTCTTTTCCCTTCCCGCCTTTGCGACCGAGCCGACCGGAGGCCTGTGGTCTGCGGCATCTGGCGTTCAGCGTGGAAGACGTAGACAAAGCGGTAGCGCATCTGGAGGCGAACAACGTTAAATGCGAGCCGGTTCGCGTTGATCCGTTTACGAATAAACGTTTTACCTTTTTCAACGATCCAGACGGACTACCGCTCGAACTGTATGAGCAGTAAAGCTTGTCATCACGGTTTCTGCCCGGTAACGTGCCGGGCAGTGCCACAGTTAAGCAATGATCATGACAACACTCACCCTGAACGCCTCACTCCTGCCATACCGCCAGATTCTGGTGGCCTTTAGTGGTGGGCTGGATTCTACCGTACTGCTGCATCAACTGGTGCAATGGCGAGAACAGCAGCCTGATGTCACGCTGCGCGCCATCCATATTCATCATGGGTTAAGCTCTCATGCCGATAGCTGGGTGACGCATTGCGAGGCTGTGTGCCAGCAGTGGCAGGTGCCGCTGGTTGTCCGACGAGTGCAACTCCAGGATGAGGGGTTGGGGATTGAGGCTCAGGCGCGCCAGGCGCGATACGCGGCCTTTGCGCAGGCGCTGCATCCCGGTGAAGTCCTGGTCACGGCCCAGCATCTTGACGATCAATGTGAAACGTTTTTGCTGGCGTTGAAGCGCGGCAGCGGCCCGGCGGGATTGTCCGCTATGGGGGAATGCTCGTCGTTTGCCGGAACGCAGCTGATCCGCCCGCTACTTGGGGAAACCCGTGCGGCGCTGGAGCAGTGGGCAAAACGCTATGCGCTGAGCTGGATTGAGGATGAAAGCAATCAGGATGATGCCTACGATCGTAATTTCCTGCGCCTTAGGGTGCTGCCGCTGCTGCAACAACGCTGGCCGCATTTTGCTGAAGCGACTGCCCGTAGCGCCGCGCTTTGCGCAGAACAGGAGCGCCTGCTGGATGAGCTTCTGGCAGAGGATTTAGCGGGCTGTATCACCGCTGATGGAGCGTTGCAGTTAGCGCCGTTAATGGCGATGAGCGGCCCGCGACGTGCTGCGCTATTGCGCCGCTGGCTGGCCGCGAAGCATGCGCCGATGCCTTCCCGCGACGGGCTGGAACGTATCTGGCAGGAGGTGGCGCTGGCGCGTGAGGACGCCGCTCCCTGTTTGCGCTTTGGCGAGTACGACATTCGCCGTTATCAGTCACAACTATGGTGGATAAAATCCGTTACCGGCCAAAGCGCGACGGTGATCCCGTGGCCATCGTGGCAAACACCGTTATCGCTGCCCGTTGGACTTGGGACGGTGCGGCTCGTTCCAGGAGGCGACCTGCGCATGCCGCGTGCCGAAGAGCCGGTTAGCATACGCTTTAAGGCATCTGGGTTACTGCATATTATCGGGCGTAATGGCGGGCGTAAGCTAAAGAAAATCTGGCAGGAGCTGGGCGTACCGCCCTGGCGGCGGGATACCACGCCGCTGCTGTTTTATGGCGAGACGTTGATTGCTGCCGCAGGTATTTTTGTTACCTGTGATGGTCTGGCGGAGGAGGGAGCAGGCGTCAGGCTGGAATGGAAGGAAGATACGTCGTCATCACGTAATGCCTGATGGCGCTGCGCTTATCAGGCCTACGTATCGCATGGAAAGTAGGCCGGATAAGGTGCTTGCACCGCCATCCGGCAACAAAAGAATCAGGATTCGCTGACGATTACAGTACCGATTTTTGGATGACTGAAGCTGGTAATTTTGTCCAGACGCAGCTCGCGTGTTTCACCGGCGACATCCGCGATCAGATATTCCACGTTTTTGCGCGACACCAGATCGTTGGCTTTCGCCTGTAAAACTTCTCCATCCTTAAGTTCCAGCGTCAGTAACAGATGATGCTGGCAGGCGAGCTCAAGATTATCGTAATCATCGCAGTTGATGGGTTGATACGTTTCATTCATTGACATAATCGCTCACCAGTAAGTTCGCGGCAGCATATGCCGCCTTTTCCCTGACCGACTCTGAAAGGGCATCGTCTGCTGCCACTTCATTAAGCACTTTCAATACACAACCCAGCGCATCCGGGACATACCCTAAGTCTCCGCTGGCGATTTCCGCATACCGCTTGCGTATTAACTCACAATATTTTTCCACATGCCCTCCTGTCAGCACTCTGACTTAACCGTGGATGCAAGTCTAAGCCTACGAAGATAAACTCTGTTTAGCAAGGTGACTATAACATACCCATCCAGGCAATATCAGCAGGTTGACGGCGCAGGTATACGACATCCGTTAACAGCCTTTTGACGCAGATTTCGCTACAATGTGTCCCTGATTCGAAAGGAGTTCTCTCATGGCGCTTAAAGCGACGATTTATAAAGCCGTAGTCAATGTGGCGGATCTTGACCGCAACCAGTTTCTTGACGCGGCATTGACGCTGGCGCGTCACCCTTCTGAAACGCAGGAGCGCATGATGCTGCGCCTGCTGGCCTGGATTAAATATGCCGATGAGCGCCTACAGTTCACGCGTGGTCTGAGCGCAGAAGATGAGCCTGAGGCATGGCTGCGTAACGACCATCTGGGGATTGATTTATGGGTTGAGCTGGGGCTGCCGGATGAGCGCCGCATTAAGAAAGCCTGTACTCAGGCTGCGGAGGTTGCGCTGTTTGCCTATAATAGTCGTGCCGCGCAAATCTGGTGGCAGCAGAACCAGAGTAAATGCGCGCAGTACGCTAACCTGTCCGTGTGGTATCTGGATGATGAGCAACTGGCGAAACTGAGTGATTTTGCTGGCCGAACCATGACGTTGCAGGCAACGATTCAGGATGGCGCCATCTGGCTGTCGGATTCTCAGAATAATCTGGAAATTCATCTGACTGCATGGCAACAGCCTTCATGATTGTCATCTCCCGAAATGTCTCGATTCCCGACAATGAGCTGGAAATCACAGCCATTCGTGCGCAGGGAGCGGGTGGACAGCACGTTAATAAGACCTCAACGGCTATCCATTTGCGCTTTGACATTCGGGCCTCTGGCCTGCCAGAGTATTATAAGGAACGTTTGTTGGCTGCCAGCCATCATCTTATTAGCAGCGATGGCGTCATTATTATCAAGGCGCAGGAGTATCGCAGCCAGGAGCTCAATCGGGAGGCGGCTATCGCCCGGCTGGTGGCAGTCATCAAAGAATTAACCGCAGTGCAAAAAAGCCGACGGGCAACCCGCCCTACGCGCGCGTCGAAAGAACGCAGGTTGTCATCGAAGGCACAAAAATCCACAGTGAAGGCGCTTCGCGGTAGAGTTCGTCGTCCTCAGGAGTGACGAGCGGGGATAACATTTCATAAGGAATTTATGGTGAAAACAGCGATATTGTCAGTAGCGGCAGCATGTACGCTCTTTGCCTTGATCGGATGTAATAATCGTACTGAAGTGGAGGCGCTACAGCCGACGCAGACGGCAGAATTAAAACCGATGCAGCAAAGCTGGCGTGGCGTATTGCCTTGCGCAGACTGTGAAGGGATCGAAACCTCTTTGTTCCTGGAAAAAGATGGAACATGGGTGATGAATGAACGTTATCAGGGCGTTCGTGAAGAACCCTCTTCGTTTGCCTCGTATGGCACCTGGGCGCGTACAGCCGATAAACTGGTATTGACCGACAGCAAAGGCGAGAAGTCTTACTATCGTGCGAAAGGCGACGCTCTGGAAATGCTTGATCGTGAAGGTAATCCGATTGAGTCGCAGTTTAATTACACGCTTGAGTCGGTGTCTGCCAGTTTGCCCGTAACGCCAATGCCGGTGCGCGGCATGTATTTCTATATGGCGGATGCGGCGACCTTTACCGATTGCGCTACCGGGAAACGCATGCCGGTGGCGAACAATGCTCAGTTGGAACGTGATTATCTGGCGGCACGAGGCGCTGCGGAAAAACCGGTATTATTAACGGTGGAAGGTCACTTTACGCAGGAAGCCAACCCGGATACGGGCGCGCAGGTAAAAACGCTGGTGGCCGATAAAGAGATTAAATTCGTTCCTGGACAGGATTGTTCCAGCAAGTAATTGCGGTATCGACCTCGTCTGGACATTAAAAAACCCCGCTAATGCGGGGTTTTTTGTGTTTAGCCTTTGATGGCTTTCACCAGGAAATCGACGATCTCGCCAGTTTTAATCAACTGCTTCTCGCCGTTACGACGGTATTTGTATTCAATATCGTCGTTGTCCAGGTTACGGTCGCCCAGCACGATAGTGTGCGGGATGCCGATCAGTTCCATATCCGCGAACATGACGCCCGGACGCTCTTTACGGTCATCCATCAGCACTTCGATGCCTTGTGCGCGCAGTTCGCCGTACAGTTTTTCCGCCAGTTCCTGCACCCGGAAGGACTTGTGCATATTCATCGGCAGAATGGCAACCTGGAATGGCGCGATGGCGTCAGGCCATACAATACCGCGTTCGTCGTAGTTCTGCTCAATCGCCGCCGCCACCACGCGCGTTACCCCGATACCGTAGCAACCCATCGTCAGGATCTGGTTACGACCATCTTCACCCTGTACGGAGGCTTTCAGCGCTTCGGAATACTTGGTGCCCAGCTGGAAGATATGACCCACTTCGATGCCGCGCTTAATCAGCAGCGTGCCCTGGCCGTCCGGGCTTGGATCGCCTGCCACGACGTTACGGATATCGGCGACTTCTGGCGTCGCGACATCGCGATCCCAGTTGATGCCGAAGTAGTGCTTACCGTCGATGTTGGCGCCTGCCGCGAAATCGCTCATTACTGCAACGGTACGGTCTATCACCACCGGAACCGGCATATTTACCGGGCCGAGAGAACCCGGGCCGGCTTTCACCAGCGCACGAATCTCTTCTTCTGTGGCGAAGGTCAGCGGGCTGGCAACCTGCGGCAGTTTTTCCGCTTTCACTTCGTTCAGTTCGTGATCGCCACGTACCAGCAGAGCAACCAGCGGGTAGCTGCTTCCTTCAACCGCTTTCACCAGCAGCGTTTTGACGGTTTTCTCAATCGGCAGATTGAACTGCTCAACCAGCTCCGCGATGGTTTTCGCGTTTGGCGTATCAACCAGCGTCATCTCCTGGCTGGCAGCCGCGCGCGGCGCTTTCGGCGCAACGGCTTCGGCGAACTCAATGTTAGCCGCGTAGTCAGAAGAATCAGAGAAGATCACATCATCTTCACCGCTTTGCGCCAGTACCTGGAACTCGTGGGATGCGTTACCGCCGATAGACCCCGTGTCTGCCTGTACCGCGCGGAAATCCAGGCCCATACGGCTGAAGATTTTGCTGTAAGCGGCATACATCGCGTCGTAAGTTTCCTGTAGTGATTCCTGAGAGGTATGGAAAGAGTAGGCGTCTTTCATCAGGAACTCGCGGGAACGCATTACGCCGAAACGCGGACGTACTTCGTCACGGAATTTGGTCTGGATCTGGAAGAAGTTCAGCGGCAGCTGTTTGTAAGAGCTGAGTTCGTTACGAATCAGGTCGGTGATAACTTCTTCGTGAGTCGGGCCGAGTACGAACGGACGCTCGCCACGGTCAACAAAACGCAGCAGTTCCGGGCCGTACTGTTCCCAACGACCACTCTCTTGCCACAGGTCAGCAGGCTGAACCACTGGCATTGACACCTCGATGGCACCGGCGTTATTCATCTCTTCACGCACGATGTTTTCGACTTTTTTCAGGACGCGCAGGCCAGTCGGCAGCCAGGTATATAACCCGGAGGCGAGCTTGCGGATCATCCCGGCGCGCAGCATCAGCTGATGGCTGATAACCTCGGCGTCGGCAGGTGTCTCCTTCAGAGTGGAGAGCAGATATTGGCTAGTACGCATGTTGTTACGGTTCCAGTTGGACGATCGAACAGGCTCAACGCGAGCCTGACACAAAAAAAGTGATTTAGTTTACCAGCGAGAAAGGGATGTCAAAAGAGAAGGGCGTGAAATTAGCGGGGTTCCAGCGCAAAGACTTCAAAACCCTCTTCGGTGACGCGCCAGCGCACGTTGAAATCGTGCAGCCAGACGGCGTACGTTTTACCTGTCTCTTCACCTTTACGATAGGCGGGACGCGGATCTTGCGCCAGCACTTCGCCGATAAATGTTTTCAGTTGCGGGTAACGTTGTTCAAGCCGTGAAAGCTGTTGGTCAATGTCGGCCGTGAAGCTGACGTGCATCTCTGCCACAGGCGCCTGTTGCGCGTAGCTGGCCGTTGCGTCCGGTAATGACTCGGCAAACGGCAGGTAGGGTTTGATATCAATAACCGGCGTGCCATCAACCAGATCCAGACTGCCCAGCTTCAGGATGACTTTCTCTTTCTGACAGACAATCTCTTTCAATTCAACCAGCGACATGCCGACAGGGTTAGGGCGAAAGGTGGAGCGGGTCGCGAAGACGCCCATCCGGGCATTGCCGCCGAGACGGGGAGGGCGAACCGTCGGGCGCCATCCGCCCGCCATCGTCTGATGAAAGACGAAGATCACCCACAAATGGCTGAACGCTTCCAGACCGCGAACGGCATCGGCCTGATTATAGGGCGCAACAAGATGCAGTTCGCCGTCGGCGCTTTTTACCAGACCAGGCTGGCGCGGGACGGCGAACTTTTCTTTATAGGGGGAGCGAATAACGCCTATTTGCTCGAACTGAAAACTGCTCATTTAGCCGAGATGTTAAGGGCGGAACCGATGCAAACAGCCTGACGGTAGCAGCCTGGCGTTCCACTGGTGACTTCGCAGCTGTGCAGCAGTACAGCATTCGCCTTCATTTTAGAGGCGTTAATCTGCATGCGTTTACGTGCCGTCGGGATGCTCGGCGGGGAATCCTGATTAGATGCCTGGCAGGAGTCACCGCTGACTTCGCCAAGATCGCGGAACGGTTTACCCACTAACTCTTCGGCGTTGGTGTAAATTCGGACCGGTGCGGCACGCGGCGCTTTCGGTTTTTCCGACTCCGCTTTTGGCGGGGTTGCGGTGCTTTGAACGGGTTCAACAGGGGATCTGCTTAGCATGGAACAACCGCCCAGCATGAGTGCCAATAAACAGATCGGTAAAGCACGCATAATATTTCCTCAATGAATGATCTAATCGTCAGATATTGAATCAGGAGCTTGCATAAATGACAAGACGGGCAAGCGCCCGTCCTGAATGATATTACAGATTGTGGAAACCGCCTAAAAATTACCAGCCTTTAACAGCACCGCCGTTGAAGACTTTATTCGCGGCTTCGTAGACTTCGTCAGACTGATAAGCCTGAACGAATTTCTTCACGTTCTCTGCGTCTTTATTGTCTTCACGCGTTACGATCAGGTTAACGTACGGGGAATCTTTATCTTCCACGAAGATACCGTCTTTTGCCGGCGTCAGGTCAATCTGGCTGGCGTAAGTGGTATTAATCACGGCCAGGGCAATTTGCGCATCGTCCAGAGAGCGCGGCAGTTGCGGTGCTTCCAGCTCAACAATTTTCAGGTTCTTCGGGTTTTCGGTCACGTCCAGAACGGTCGGCAGCAGGCCAACGCCATCTTTCAGTTTGATTAATCCTACTTTCTGCAACAGCAGCAGTGAACGACCAAGGTTAGTCGGATCGTTTGGTACGGCTACCTGAGAACCATCCTGTAGCTCATCAAGTGATTTGATTTTTTTGGAATAACCGGCAATCGGATAAACAAAGGTATTGCCAACGGCAACCAGCTTATAACCGCGATCTTTGATCTGCTGATCCAGGTACGGCTTGTGCTGGAAAGCGTTCGCGTCGATATCGCCTTTGCTTAACGCTTCGTTCGGTAATACGTAGTCGTTGAACGTCACCAGCTCAACATCCAGACCGTATTTTTCTTTCGCTACTTTTTGCGCGACTTCCGCAACCTGCTGTTCAGCGCCGACAATCACGCCCACTTTGATGTGGTTCGGATCTTTTTCATCCTGGCCGCAACCCACAAGTGCCAGAGAACCAATCAGGGCTCCCACTGCCGCAAAGGTTTTAAATTTGAACGCCATGCTTATTTCCTTAATGAGTCATTTGTGTTGTGTTTAATGTTACTTGTGCGTCACTGCCCGAACGATGCGATCGCCGGATAACTGAATTAAATAAACCAGAACGACCAGTAATACCAGCACCGTATTCATCACGGTAGCATTGTAGCCAATGTAACCATACTGATAGCCAATCTGACCGAGTCCGCCAGCGCCAACGGCGCCGCCCATAGCAGAGTAGCCCACCAGAGTGATCAGGGTAATGGTTGCGGCATTGACCAGACCCGGTAATGCTTCCGGCAGTAGCACCTTACGCACGATTTGCAGCGGCGTGGCCCCCATCGCACGGGAGGCTTCGATCAATCCGGTTGGGATTTCCAGCAATGCGTTTTCCACCATGCGGGCGATGAACGGCGCAGCGCCGACGGTTAACGGCACAATCGCCGCCTGCAAACCGATGGAGGTGCCGACAATCACACGGGTAAACGGAATCATCCATACCAGTAAGATAATGAACGGGATAGAACGGAAGATATTGACGACCGCAGAGAGTGTGCGGTAGAGCTTCGCGTTTTCAATAATTTGCCCTGGACGCGTAACGTACAGCAGTACGCCAACCGGCAGACCAATAACAAAACCAAAAAAGCCGGATACAAAAGTCATCGCCAGCGTTTCCCAGACGCCGCGCGCCAGTAACCACATCATCGCCTCAGACATAACCCAGTACCTCTACTTTCACATGGTGTTCCTGCAACCAGGCAATTGCGGCTTGCGTCTCTTCTTGCGTGCCGTGCATTTCCGTCAGCATAATGCCGAACTTCACGCCGCCTGCGTAATCCATCTGCGCGCTAATAATGTTGTTGTTCACATTGAAGCGGCGGGCCGTCTCAGACAGCAGCGGGGCGTCTACGGATTGTCCGGTAAATTCCATACGCAGCATGGGGACGCTGTCCGCATACGGCTCCGCTTTTAAACGTTCCAGATAATCTTCCGGGATATCCAGATGCAACGTGGACTGGATAAACTTCTGCGCCAGCGGCGTTTTTGGATGGGAGAACACTTCGCTGACCGTATCCTGCTCAATCAGTTCTCCGTTACTGATAACTGCGACACAATCGCAAATGCGCTTAACCACATCCATCTCATGAGTAATAAGAAGAATGGTCAGGCCAAGGCGACGGTTAATATCTTTCAACAGTTCCAGAATCGAACGGGTCGTTGCCGGATCGAGGGCGCTGGTGGCCTCGTCGCACAGCAGGACTTTGGGATTGCTGGCTAATGCGCGAGCAATCGCTACACGCTGTTTCTGACCGCCGGAAAGGTTGGCCGGGTAGCTGTCGTGCTTATCGCCGAGCCCTACCAGATCCAACAGCTCTGTGACGCGGCGTTTAATCTCGTCTTTCGGCGTATTGTCCAGTTCCAGCGGCAACGCCACGTTGCCAAAAACGGTACGTGAAGATAACAGGTTAAAATGCTGGAAAATCATGCCAATCTGGCGACGGGCTTTCGTCAACTCAGATTCAGAAAGGGTGGTCAGCTCCTGGCCGCCAACCAATACGCTCCCTTCCGTGGGACGTTCCAGCAGATTCACACAGCGAATGAGTGTGCTTTTACCGGCGCCGGAGGCGCCAATAACGCCATAAATTTGTCCGGCAGGGACATGCAGGCTGACGTTGTTCAGCGCCTGAATGGTGCGAGTCCCCTGTTGGAACACTTTGGTGATATTCGAAAGTTTAATCATTGATTATTTATTATCGTAATTAAGTTAGCCGTGGCATTTTCTTCTGCCTGATACGGTCGAAGCCGTCAACAAAATGGATGTTAAGGCATCCAGACGTCTAAATCAATCAGGCTTTCGATGATGAGCACTTTCTTGCTCGCTGAAACATGCGATACTAACGGCACATGCCTTATTCAGGAGCTATAAAAGGTGGCAAAGTCCGTACCCGCAATTTTCCTCGACCGTGATGGCACTATTAATGTGGATCATGGTTACGTACATGAAATCGATGAGTTCGAGTTTATTGAAGGCGTCATTGACGCGATGCGTGAACTGAAAAAGATGGGCTTTGCGCTTGTCGTTGTTACCAACCAGTCTGGTATTGCGCGCGGTAAATTTACGGAAGCGCAGTTCGAAACGCTGACCGAATGGATGGACTGGTCGCTGGCGGACCGCGATGTCGATCTGGATGGCATCTATTATTGTCCGCATCATCCGCAGGGCAGCGTAGAAGAGTTCCGTCAGGCGTGTGATTGTCGTAAACCGCATCCGGGGATGCTTATCTCTGCGCGTGATTTTCTGCACATTGATATGGCCGCGTCTTATATGGTGGGTGACAAAATAGAAGATATGCAGGCGGCGGCAGCGGCAAATGTTGGTACGAAAGTATTGGTACGCACCGGCAAGCCCGTTACGCCTGAAGCAGAAAATGCGGCAGATTGGGTGTTAAATAGCCTTGCTGACCTGCCATCGGCGATAAGAAAGCAGCAAAAATAAGCGTTATGATTAAAAGATGAGCGGTTGAGATAAAAATGCATTTTTCCGCTTGTCTTCCTGAGACGACCCCCTATAATGCGCCTCCATCGACACGGCGGATGTGAATCACTTCACACAAACAGCCGGTTGATTAAAGAGAAAAATCCTGAAATTCAGGGTTGACTCTGAAAGAGGAAAGCGTAATATACGCCACCTCGCGACAGAGCGCTAAAGCGCGTCGCAACTGCTCTTTAACAATTTATCAGACAATCTGTGTGGGCACTCAAAGTGACATGGATTCTTAATGTCTTCGGACAATAAATGAATACCAAGTCTCTGAGTGAACACGTAATTCATTACGAAGTTTAATTCACGAGCATCAAACTTAAATTGAAGAGTTTGATCATGGCTCAGATTGAACGCTGGCGGCAGGCCTAACACATGCAAGTCGAACGGTAACAGGAAGCAGCTTGCTGCTTCGCTGACGAGTGGCGGACGGGTGAGTAATGTCTGGGAAACTGCCTGATGGAGGGGGATAACTACTGGAAACGGTAGCTAATACCGCATAACGTCGCAAGACCAAAGAGGGGGACCTTCGGGCCTCTTGCCATCAGATGTGCCCAGATGGGATTAGCTAGTTGGTGGGGTAACGGCTCACCAAGGCGACGATCCCTAGCTGGTCTGAGAGGATGACCAGCCACACTGGAACTGAGACACGGTCCAGACTCCTACGGGAGGCAGCAGTGGGGAATATTGCACAATGGGCGCAAGCCTGATGCAGCCATGCCGCGTGTATGAAGAAGGCCTTCGGGTTGTAAAGTACTTTCAGCGGGGAGGAAGGTGTTGTGGTTAATAACCGCAGCAATTGACGTTACCCGCAGAAGAAGCACCGGCTAACTCCGTGCCAGCAGCCGCGGTAATACGGAGGGTGCAAGCGTTAATCGGAATTACTGGGCGTAAAGCGCACGCAGGCGGTCTGTTAAGTCAGATGTGAAATCCCCGGGCTCAACCTGGGAACTGCATCTGATACTGGCAGGCTTGAGTCTCGTAGAGGGGGGTAGAATTCCAGGTGTAGCGGTGAAATGCGTAGAGATCTGGAGGAATACCGGTGGCGAAGGCGGCCCCCTGGACGAAGACTGACGCTCAGGTGCGAAAGCGTGGGGAGCAAACAGGATTAGATACCCTGGTAGTCCACGCCGTAAACGATGTCGACTTGGAGGTTGTGCCCTTGAGGCGTGGCTTCCGGAGCTAACGCGTTAAGTCGACCGCCTGGGGAGTACGGCCGCAAGGTTAAAACTCAAATGAATTGACGGGGGCCCGCACAAGCGGTGGAGCATGTGGTTTAATTCGATGCAACGCGAAGAACCTTACCTGGTCTTGACATCCACGGAAGTTTTCAGAGATGAGAATGTGCCTTCGGGAACCGTGAGACAGGTGCTGCATGGCTGTCGTCAGCTCGTGTTGTGAAATGTTGGGTTAAGTCCCGCAACGAGCGCAACCCTTATCCTTTGTTGCCAGCGGTTAGGCCGGGAACTCAAAGGAGACTGCCAGTGATAAACTGGAGGAAGGTGGGGATGACGTCAAGTCATCATGGCCCTTACGACCAGGGCTACACACGTGCTACAATGGCATATACAAAGAGAAGCGACCTCGCGAGAGCAAGCGGACCTCATAAAGTATGTCGTAGTCCGGATTGGAGTCTGCAACTCGACTCCATGAAGTCGGAATCGCTAGTAATCGTGGATCAGAATGCCACGGTGAATACGTTCCCGGGCCTTGTACACACCGCCCGTCACACCATGGGAGTGGGTTGCAAAAGAAGTAGGTAGCTTAACCTTCGGGAGGGCGCTTACCACTTTGTGATTCATGACTGGGGTGAAGTCGTAACAAGGTAACCGTAGGGGAACCTGCGGTTGGATCACCTCCTTACCTTAAAGAACCTGCCTTTGCAGTGCCCACACAGATTGTCTGATGAAAAGAAAGAAGCAAGGCGTCTTGCGATTGAGACTTCAGTGTCCCCTTCGTCTAGAGGCCCAGGACACCGCCCTTTCACGGCGGTAACAGGGGTTCGAATCCCCTAGGGGACGCCAGCGTTCAACTGATGAGGTCAGACCTCCCAGGGGACGCCACTTGCTGGTTTGTGTGAGTGAAAGTCGCCGGCCTTAATATCTCAAAACTCATCTTCGGGTGATGTTTGAGATATTTGCTCTTTAAAAATCTGGATCAAGCTGAAAATTGAAACGACACACGTAAAGTGTGTATGAGTCTCTCAAATTTTCGCAACGCGAAGTGTTTCACGAAACATCTTCGGGTTGTGAGGTTAAGCGACCAAGCGTACACGGTGGATGCCCTGGCAGTCAGAGGCGATGAAGGACGTGCTAATCTGCGAAAAGCGCCGGCGAGGTGATATGAACCCTTGACCCGGCGATGTCCGAATGGGGAAACCCGGTGCACTACGGTGCATCATCGTTTGATGAATACATAGTCAAACGAGGCGAACCGGGGGAACTGAAACATCTAAGTACCCCGAGGAAAAGAAATCAACCGAGATTCCCCCAGTAGCGGCGAGCGAACGGGGAGGAGCCCAGAGCCTGAATCAGCTTGTGTGTTAGTGGAAGCGTCTGGAAAGTCGCACGGTACAGGGTGATAGTCCCGTACACGAAAATGCACAGGCTGTGAGCTCGATGAGTAGGGCGGGACACGTGGTATCCTGTCTGAATATGGGGGGGACCATCCTCCAAGGCTAAATACTCCTGACTGACCGATAGTGAACCAGTACCGTGAGGGAAAGGCGAAAAGAACCCCGGCGAGGGGAGTGAAAAAGAACCTGAAACCGTGTACGTACAAGCAGTGGGAGCCTCTTTATGGGGTGACTGCGTACCTTTTGTATAATGGGTCAGCGACTTATATTCTGTAGCAAGGTTAACCGCATAGGGGAGCCGAAGGGAAACCGAGTCTTAACTGGGCGTTAAGTTGCAGGGTATAGACCCGAAACCCGGTGATCTAGCCATGGGCAGGTTGAAGGTTGGGTAACACTAACTGGAGGACCGAACCGACTAATGTTGAAAAATTAGCGGATGACCTGTGGCTGGGGGTGAAAGGCCAATCAAACCGGGAGATAGCTGGTTCTCCCCGAAAGCTATTTAGGTAGCGCCTCGTGAATTCATCTCCGGGGGTAGAGCACTGTTTCGGCTAGGGGGCCATCCCGGCTTACCAACCCGATGCAAACTGCGAATACCGGAGAATGTTATCACGGGAGACACACGGCGGGTGCTAACGTCCGTCGTGAAGAGGGAAACAACCCAGACCGCCAGCTAAGGTCCCAAAGTCATGGTTAAGTGGGAAACGATGTGGGAAGGCCCAGACAGCCAGGATGTTGGCTTAGAAGCAGCCATCATTTAAAGAAAGCGTAATAGCTCACTGGTCGAGTCGGCCTGCGCGGAAGATGTAACGGGGCTAAACCATGCACCGAAGCTGCGGCAGCGACACTATGTGTTGTTGGGTAGGGGAGCGTTCTGTAAGCCGTTGAAGGTGTGCTGTGAGGCATGCTGGAGGTATCAGAAGTGCGAATGCTGACATAAGTAACGATAAAGCGGGTGAAAAGCCCGCTCGCCGGAAGACCAAGGGTTCCTGTCCAACGTTAATCGGGCAGGGTGAGTCGACCCCTAAGGCGAGGCCGAAAGGCGTAGTCGATGGGAAACAGGTTAATATTCCTGTACTTGGTGTTACTGCGAAGGGGGGACGGAGAAGGCTATGTCGGCCGGGCGACGGTTGTCCCGGTTTAAGCGTGTAGGTGTGTGCTCCAGGCAAATCCGGTGCACTTTAACACTGAGGCGTGATGACGAGGCACTACGGTGCTGAAGTGACAAATGCCCTGCTTCCAGGAAAAGCCTCTAAGCATCAGGTAACATCAAATCGTACCCCAAACCGACACAGGTGGTCAGGTAGAGAATACCAAGGCGCTTGAGAGAACTCGGGTGAAGGAACTAGGCAAAATGGTGCCGTAACTTCGGGAGAAGGCACGCTGATATGTAGGTGAAGTGGTTTACCCATGGAGCTGAAATCAGTCGAAGATACCAGCTGGCTGCAACTGTTTATTAAAAACACAGCACTGTGCAAACACGAAAGTGGACGTATACGGTGTGACGCCTGCCCGGTGCCGGAAGGTTAATTGATGGGGTTATCCCTCGGGAGAAGCTCTTGATCGAAGCCCCGGTAAACGGCGGCCGTAACTATAACGGTCCTAAGGTAGCGAAATTCCTTGTCGGGTAAGTTCCGACCTGCACGAATGGCGTAATGATGGGCCAGGCTGTCTCCACCCGAGACTCAGTGAAATTGAACTCGCTGTGAAGATGCAGTGTACCCGCGGCAAGACGGAAAGACCCCGTGAAACCTTTACTATAGCTTGACACTGAACACTGGTCCTTGATGTGTAGGATAGGTGGGAGGCTTTGAAGGCGGACGCCAGTCTGCATGGAGCGCCCTTGAAAATACCAACCCTTTAATGGCTGGTGTTCTAACGTGGGCCCGTGATCCGGGTTGCGGACAGTGTCTGGTGGGTAGTTTGACTGGGGCGGTCTCCTCCTAAAGAGTAACGGAGGAGCACGAAGGTCAGCTAATCCTGGTCGGACATCAGGAGGTTAGTGCAATGGCATAAGCTGGCTTGACTGCGAGCGTGACGGCGCGAGCAGGTGCGAAAGCAGGTC
>UAVY01000005.1 GCA_900446925.1 Citrobacter koseri
TGAACTATGTTGATATTGCGCAGCGGTGGCGCACAGGGAATGTTGAACATGCTGATACAGGGATTGTGATGATTTGGGAAAGGTCAGGTTTATGGGTTGGAAAAAAAACTGGCCTTCGTGACGCGCAGCATGAACGCCCCGGCGTAATTGCCGTTGATGTCGAAAATAATGTTTTTTGTTTGCCGAAGGTGGGAATGATTTACGATGGTGCTAAGTTGTTGGGTGGCACATTCATAAATGATGGTACACGGAAAAAGAGGCCGCTTTGTGTTTGAATTGATTTTTTCACCCGGAAGCCACAACAACAGGGAAATTTTGGATCTTGATAGTCCAATGCAAGGTAAAAGCGTTTGCTGCGCTGGATAAACTTGAGGCCCAAGGTAATCAGTTGCCGCTATCCACATACGGATATTATTCAAGATGGCCTTTTTTGAATTAAGAGCGGGTAAAAAAAAGATATTACACGTACCTTTTTTTGCTTTTGCTAAAGGTAAAAAGATATATATCTTTGCGCACGTTTGTTAAAAAAGACACCTAGGACGCCACCGGCAGAGATCCAATTGGCATTAAAGAGACTGGAGGAACTGACAGATGAAAGTTAAAGGTATCCCTTATGCTGAAGTAAAGGCTAAAGCCTTACAGAACCCCGATGTAATGGCCGCTTATCTTGCAGAGAAGAAAGAGGAGGAATTACAGGAGCTTTTTAGCTGATCTGCGCCGCAGAGCTGGAATCAATAGTACCCAAGTTGCTGAACGCATGGGGATTACACAGCCAGCCGTAAGTAAATTAGAGAAAAACGCCAGTAAAGCCAGTGTTTCAACCCTTGAGCGTTACGCGGCTGCATGTGGCGCATCCATTAAAATAGTTATGGGGTGACGTGATGAAAAAGCGGGATGCTATCTTTTTATCATTGCTTATAGGAAAGCGATTAATAGCACTTTCTGCCTTGATTTTGGCTATATTGTCAACTTTCCATTACATCCCTAACGTCTTATTGGATATAGTGATCCCTCATATAAATTCAGTGACGGATATAGATCCTATTCCAAATCGGTTTTCTGATATTAATATAGGTATAAATTTTACATTCTTACCTTATCTGTTTTCTAATCTTTATTTGTTATCCATTTAATTTCATGCTTGTTTCCACTTTGATAAGTGCGGGCGGCGATTTGGTCGAGTTGTTAGCTATCCGTCGTGAATTGGGTGTTATTGGATTTAAAAAATATAAAGCTTTTGCAGCAATAAGACGAAAAAGGATTGAAGGTATTTACGACGCTCAAGAGCGCCGCAGGGCATATAAAGAAAAACGCCGGGAAGCAATGAAAAGAAAATATGGTGGTTCTGATTCCGGTGCCGGTGCTTTATTGGCAGGTATTTTGTTAGGTATGTTCCTTAGCTGAAAGTAGTGTTGGCTAAATCTCCTGTAAACCTCGCTTTTATGCGGGGTTTTTTTTGCCTGTATCACATCAAAATACACCATTTTGATTGACAGGGTAGGCCATTTTGGCCTATCATTAACGTGAAGGCCGGGCAAGGTGCTACGGTCAATACCGGAGAAAACCGATGAAAAATAAAACAAATAAAGCGTTTGATATTCCTGCTCTTGATGGATCTTTAAAAAGGGATTTCGAAGCTGGTTTGATTACATTGGAAGAAGCCGCTATTGAATTTAGCAAGGCAAATTGGACATTTTTTGTAGACATAGAATATACAAAGAAAAAGCTTGGTCTTATCAATGAGGCTTAGAAGGCAAAAGCACTAACTTGAATTAGGCGGCCCGCGTAAGCGGGCCTTTTAAAGGTTCCCTGTTATGGCTGCAACCATACAGGGAAGTTCACGCTAAACCCGCGAGAGAGTAACCATGAACAATGATATTTTAGCATTGGCCGAGATGATTAAAAAGGCAATTGATAGCCACACCTCCTTTAAGCTTCCTCCCCTATCCGGGAGCGAGTTCAAAGCGGTGATGGAAGCATTACGCGAGCAGAACGCAGGCTTTCAGGCCGTCTAAGCCTATTGCCCCGCTTCGGCGGGGCTTTCAGGAGAGACACTTTGAACAACGTAATTAGAACTGAAACCTTACGCCCTTTTAGTGATGGTTGGACGCCTCCAACAGGTGAAGAAATCAAAGCGGTGTTAAGTCTGGTAGAAGAACGATCAGGTAATAAGTTTACTGGTGTTGACGCATCAAAATACATAGGTCTACCAAGTGAAACAGGGAGAGGAAAGGGAAGCCGAACATTTAGGCGTTGGTGTAAAGAAGGCGGGATACCTTACGCGGCATGGGCGTTACTTTGTTATAAAGCCGGGTTCGGTATTATTTGGGAAACAGATGAATAAAGAGGCGAAAAATAATGCTGAAGCGTTGGAATATGATTTTCCTTATTTTATTTTTGCCGTTGCAATATGCCATTGCTGATATTCATGGCGAAATAATACGAATTATCGACGGTGATACCGTTGATGTTTTAGTTAATAAAACGCCAGTAAGGGTGAGATTGATTGATATTGATGCCCCTGAAAGTAAGCAACCTTTCGGGCAGAAATCGCGCCAATTTCTGGCTGATATGATCTTTCGTCAACAAGTAACCATCGTTGAAAAGGGAAAGGATCGCTATAACCGCGTGTTAGGTACAGTTTTTAAGGAAGATAACACCAATGTAAATGAATCTCAGGTTAGTAACGGTATGGCGTGGGCCTACAGATACCGTGAACAGGTGACGAATCTAGCCATGCTAGACCTTGAACAGGACGCTAGGCAAAAACGCCTTGGTCTATGGTCTGATCCGCAATCAAGCATTGTAGAGCCTTGGAAATGGCGGCGAGATAACAATAAATTTCGTGCGCACGAAACCGCAAAGTGAATCATTATCTATTGACATCAACAGATGATGATTTATATTTAAGGAGAGGCCACAGTTAGGCCGTTGAGTTTCGGAGGTTAATCCATTGAATGAAAAAACGACTAACGCGGGCCGAATTTGAACATGCCATTTCTAACCTGTCACGCGCATTAAAGCCAACAAATGTAGAAATTGTGAAAGCAATTTTGGTTGATGGCAGAAAGCAAAATGACATGGTGATTGAAACGGGATTAAGCCGTACAGCAATAGCGGCAATGACGAAGAAAGTTAGAGAAGCGCACAAGTTACATGGCAAACCACCGGCAGGCTGGGAACGTATCGAGCTATGTATACCATCATCAATGGTTCCTATGTTAAGGGCTATGGAAGATGAGGCGCGTAAACAGGCAAACGCTAAGGGTGAAATGAATGAATATCATAACAGTGACGAATCAGAAGGGCGGGGTAGGTAAATCTACAATCGCCGTACATCTTGCCTATGGCCCTTCAGGAACGAGGCGACAGAGTGCTGTTTGTTGAACTTGATCCACAGGGTAACGCCAGTAAGACTTTAGAAAAGGCTGGAGGTGTGGCGGCACTTCAGGCAAGCCAACTTTTTGAAGAACAACAGTTAACTATTACGCCAAATGAAGGCATTACGTTAATCAATGCTGATGCAAAGATGGCCGATATAGAACGCGCCCCGTTAACGGTTATGTCAACCTTTAAAGACCACCTTACCGCGCTGGCGTCTCAGTTTGACCATTGTGTCATTGATACCCCTCCTACCCTTGGTTTGCGTATGTCAGCGGCGCTTATCGTTGCAAATCATGTGGTTGTCGCCAATAGAGCTGGAAGAATATTCCATTGATGGTATTACAAAAATGCTGCAAACCATTTTTGGTGTTAAGTCTAAATGGAAATCCTGAATCTGAACTTCCTAGGCATGTTACCTAATCGCTTTAACTCCCGTTCTGAAGACCAGAAAAAAACATTAATGAATCTGGTAGAGAACTACGCTCATCTGTTAATTAGAGCGCGGATCGGCATTCGTTCATCAATTCCAGAAGCCCTTTCCGAAGGTATTCCGGTATGGCAGTTAAAGAAAACATCTGCACGTGAGGCAGGAAAAGAATTTCAGGAAGCTTTTAAGATCATTTTTGAAAAAATGGGGGTTGCCAAATGAGCGCCAAAAAAGGATTGGATTTAAGCGGGCTGGATAACTTTTCAGCTTTGATGGGAGGCGACCCGGCCCCCTACTCAATCAGCGGCTTCAACAGACGTACCTGAAGGTTTTGCAGGAAATCTTATCCGTGTGCCTCTGAAAAAAATTCATAAGGATGCAGATAACGCCAGAAAGACTATCGACCCGCAGGAACTCCGTGAGCTGGCCGATTCAATGAAGTCTGTAAATCCGGCAACTGGAAAACCACGCGGTAACAAAAACCCGGTAAGTCTGAAACCTCATCCAGATATACCGGGGGGAATATATTCTTAATGCCGGTGAGCGCCGTTGTGCTGCTGCTGAACTTGCCGAGTTACCTGATGTTTTGGCGTTCATTGATGAGGATGCCGACGAATTTGATAATGCAGTTGATAACATTCAGCGCGTAGCTCTTTCACCAATTGAAACCGCTACGTTTATCCAGCGCCGGATTGAGAAAGGCGATAAAAAAAGCGCCATCGCGGCCCGATTGGGTAAGCCAGCATCGTTTGTATCAGATCATATTATTTTCTTTTGATATGGCTGATTGTATCCGCGATATGTACGACAGTGGCCGTGTTGTCTCTATGCAGGCAATGGCCCTGTTACATCGTGCCTATAAAAAACACGCTGAAGAAGTAGAGGCTTTTTGTTCCGAAGCACAAGACGAGCTAACTACTGCTGATGTGCGGGCTTTTTGTGATTCACTCAAAGAGCCGGAATCTAAAGCCGTGAATACGTCAGGCGACAATGAAGAAGGTCAGGAGCTGCCGAGCGATGCCAACGCATGGATCGGAGGGAGTGCTGATAGCGACGAACTGGAGAAGGGCGAAGAGCAACAACCTTTAGTTATTGACGGCGAACCAATCAGCGGCGGCCCATCTTCTGATTTGGAAGATGAAGCCAGTAAAATCATTGCCGCAGATGAGGCAAGCGACAAAATTAAAAAGGCGATTGTCCAGATTCAATATGATGAACGCCCAGCGCGATTACTCACGAACCGCCGAGCTTCTTATGGGTTCGGTTGGATTAAATACGATGATGATGGCAGTGAAGACGAGATTGATCTAAAGGACGTTAGCGTTGTTGCCATTGTTGAAGGTTTGAGGCGGGCAATTATGAAAAATCGCATAGTGCTAATCAGCGGCGTTATCGCCGCTTTAGTCCTGATTCTTTTTCTGGCGTATCCCTACCTGAAAAACAGCCAAATCATTCTTGGCCTGTAGTAGCTATTTGCGTCACGTTTGCAGTATTGGCATTGGCTATACCATCCAACTTATTTAGTTGGCTGCGAGGAAAGAGAGATAAGCCCGGATTCATCAAAAGCACTTTTATAGGCATTTTCAGGAGAGCGAAGTAATGAACAATGATAAAGCTAAACAAGCTAACACTGGACACAGTTTTACTTTAGCAAAAGCTAAAACTGGAATGCAGATCAACCCGGAGCTATTAAAGCAGTTTGAGGCTATATCAGCGGACGCTGGTAAAGCGATATTAGAGAATTGCACTACTCGTATTGAATTGAAACAACAACCTTAACCATGGCGTTAAAAACTCGCTGTTGATGGTGCCGTAACTAGCAAGCGTAGCGAGTCTGTTACGGTTCCATCAATAGCTGGGCAAGCGAAGCGCGTCAGTGTGCGACTTCAAAGGCTACGTTACAGTCTCCACACATCACATTTAAGTCAGGGCTTTCCCCAAATAATTTGTTTCGCACATAGAGCAGGTGTATTTAATCCTGTTTGATTTATTCTCGTTCTTTATCGTTAACTCTCCATCTTCACCAACTTCAATCCCCATGGCTTCTAAGTCACCGGCGAACTGGTCAGCATTGCCAGATGCAATGGCTTCAAGAAGGCGATCTCTTGCGGGAAATCTATCCATCCATGAAATACGAAAATCATCCTGCATAAGCTTGTTGTATTCATCCATGAAAGGGCCACCCTCAATGGCATAGTCAGCCATGCTATCACCTGTTCTGGCCCTCCGGGTTTTTCCGTTGATGATGGCATTAAACCGATAGACTCCATTTTGTCAGCCCACTCTTTATTGTGGTATCCCCGGCGTCCGGGCTTGCCAAAATGGTATTGCCAAAGATGGGCCATTTCATGCACTAGCGTTTGCATAATTTCTTCTGGCGGGCATACGGCAAAATAGGCGGGGTTCATTGCTATTTCGTCCGTCCGGGTTCCATTGGCGTGAACGAACCTTTCGGCAGAGAAATAGCCATATGTTTTCTTTTCCCGCTGAAGGGTGATCAGGCAAGGGGGGGAGTGAACCATCAAAAAGTGCTTCATTGAAGTGGTCATAGGCAACCTGCAATTCTTCGTAAGTCTGTTGTGTAGGTTTCATTGGCGTATATCTCGCTCTTTGTTTTTGGATTGCACAACCCAAATTATAACATCTTTGGATTGCACAATCCAAAATAATAGCCGCAAATCAGCCCCTGATCCTGTTGAGCCGATTTTGATTTTGGGCCAAGGCGCAGCCGATGGCGTGAAATAGCCATTCGTGCAAAATCTTCGTGCGTACGAAAAGGATATGGGGGGTTAGAGCTAGGGCAGGATTCGCAAAGTGCTGGCGCATGGCACCGGCTTTGCTATAATACCCCCCATCCCCCCCCATATTGTTAAAGGCCCGCTTATGCCGAGGATCGTTAAGAGAGTTACGCCGGAATTAAAAGAAAAGTGGCAAACCTTTTGTCATGAGCGTGGTGTTAGTGAATCCGATATGTTGGGGCTGTTGCTCGAAAAGGTAACGGCGGGAATAGTGCCTAATGAAGCTAAAGGGTTGGAAGAGCCACGCTCAGATAAAGTAACTATACGTTTGTCACCGAAAGATATTCACAGCATGACAGAACGCGCCAAGGCTGAAGGGTTCCCCAGCAGAACCACTTGGCTTACTAATTTAGTGTTGGCGACCTTGAGCAAAGAGCCGGTATTAACTGACGCCGAAGTTAATGCTTTGCGGGGTTCCAATCGTGAGCTGGCCGCTATAGGTAGAAACTTGAACCAGATAGCCAGAGCGTTAAATGTAGAGTTCCGTGATAGCGATAAGCTGAACAAAGAATTAATAGAGCGGCTGCTTGAACAGATAGATGGCCATCGAGACAAGGTATCTAATCTTATTGATAGAAACATGAATCGTTGGGGAGGTTAACCATGGCCGTTGAAAGCTTGTCAAAACTCCTTGAGGGTAAAGTAAAGACTAAATCCAACAAAACTACAGACCTGAAAGGTAAGGCTAGTCGCATAGCTAATCGTGCATCTGAAGTTATGGTTAAGGTGAGTGGCAATGCAAAAGGCCCAGCTCACGTTAAAGCCCATTTAGATTACATCAGCCGAAATGGGAAGCTGGAACTTGAAAATGAACGCGGTGAAATATTGAAGGGAAAGGACGACGTTAAAGCCGTTCATAAGGAATGGACTCAGGATCAAGGTAAGCGACGTGCCAATACGCGCGATACAACTAATGTAGTGCTATCCATGCCGAAAGGAACGGAAGCTAAGGCCGTCAAAGAATCGGCTAGGGCATTTGCAAAAAAACAATTTGGCGAAAACTACCAGTATGTTTTTGCACTTCATGAAGACGTTGATCACCCGCATGTTCATATCAGTATAAAAACCTTGGGTTTCGATGGCAGGCGCTTACATGTGAAAAAAGGCGATCCTCAAATATGGCGTGAAGGTTTTGCTAAAGAACTTCGCGCTAGGGGAGTTGAAGCTGAAGCAACACCACGTGCTACACGTGGCGTAGTTAAAAAAGGTATTGATCAGGCGATTCTTCATATTCGCAAACGTGGATTAACCCCGGAAGTCGATAAAGCCAAAATCAAAGAGATCGTAGAAGAGTTTAAAGATACGAGGGCCGGAAAGCCTGCAAAAGCGAAACCGTGGGAAAATAAAATACAGACAAGGCAGCAGGAAGTTAGAAAAGGGTGGCTATCGGCGGCGCAGGAGCTTAACCAGAGTTCAGAGCCGGGCGATAAAAAGCTTGCCGCTGATGTTGTGAATTTTGTTAATACCATGCCTCCTATGGCTACGGAACGGCATGAAATGGCCAAAGCAGTTAGTCAGAAATTAGCAAGCCAGCAGCCCGGGAAAAAGCAAAATTCAACTGGCAGAGATAGAGATAACGATCAGGAAGAACGATAAATTTCGTGCGCACGAAACAGCACAGGGGGAGGGGAGACAGGCGGGCTATTTCCCGCCTGTTTTTTAACGCTCTAAATCAGTATCTTGTTTTAGACCTTTTTTGCTTACTACAACCGTATTAGTTTCCTTTATTTTTATTTCCGTATCTGGTTTTTCGTGGGTAAGTCTGGACTGTATCTTTTCCATGAATTTAGCCCGATCTTCTGCGTTGTTAAAACGCTCTGCAAGCTTCTCAGCGAGTTTTAAAGGCAATGCGCTATCGTTCCCCTCTTTGGGAGGGTTATCGCTTTCTGGTGCGTTTTGAGGGGCTTCCTGCGCCTTTTCTTTCTCATGGCTCAAAAGGTAGGAACTAATAGCTTCAGCGTCTTTTGCTGCCCTCAGTATTTCTTTGGGATCATCCTTTAGAACTTTCACCCAGCTTTTAACGTAAGCGGCGTGTTGTCCGGGGTCATGGCCTATTTGCAATTCATCGCCAATCATCAAAGAGGCTATTTCAGCTCTCAGTTCTTCTTTTGCGTAGGACTCAGAACCAAATCGCCCGGTTAAATCTCTATCCAGACGGCTTTTGTGTCCAGTTGAATGGCCAGCTTCATGCAATGCAGTGGCATAGTAATTATCGGCGCTGGGGAATTGGCTACGTTCCGGGAGGTGTATCGAATCTGTAGAAGGGCGATAAAATGCGCCATCAGCTTGATCATGCTTGATAGGTACGCTCATGGCCTGCAAGATATTTTCGGCTCGTTCATGGCGTTCCCAATCGGGTTTTGTTGCCTTAACTTCTAATGGCGGTAAGCCTTGAATCTGTTCCGCGTTAAATACCACTGCTGAAAAGACTTTTGGGCGATCAAGTTTCACGGTAATCATTTTTTTCTTACCGTTATCATCCAGTACCGGTTTCCCTTTATCGTCGAGCTTGGGGATTGTGTCGGTAAACTTCCAGTATTGAACCAGCGTACCTTTTTCGCCCTTTTGAACCTGCGCATTCACGCTTTGGGCTTGCTTATACGTCATCCAGCGGGGATCTGTACGCTGTTGCATAGCCAGCCATAGGGCGTTGGCTCCCTTGTAACGAGTACCGCTAACCGGGTTATGCGGCATTCTGCTTGAACCCGGTTCCCATGGTTTTTGCCATGGCGCGATTCCTTCCTCAAGCTGTTTGATCAGACGATCAGCAATTTCTTCATAGAATGGTTTCTTCTCTTTGTCGTCACCTCTGGCCATCGGTTAACCCTCCTGCTCGTCTTCAATATCAATCGCCTCTCTTGCATCAGCTTCAGATAAGGCGCTTTCTTCAAATGCGCCTAACTCTTCAGCTTCTTGGCGGCTCATCTCAATTTCACGGCCCGGTATATTCAGATCCAGTATTTTATTGTTCATGCCTATTACCCTATAAAAAAGCCCGGAGCTAAAAGCGTCCGGGCCATGGTAGTTAACGATAAATCAGCGTTCCAGTTCGGTATCTTTAACCCGCGGGTTATCGACAGTTTGAACCTCTTTGATTTTCAGTTCTGGCCCTTTTTCGCCACTGGCCACTTTATCCGCTAGTTTGTCACGGACGCGGCTCATAAAGCGTTCTTTGTCGTCAGCGTTCATTGATTGAGATACTTTCTCAGCCAGTTTAACCGCTGTAATTTCGTTTACTAAATCGGGATGTTCTTTAACTATTTCTCGCGCTGGGCGTTCCTGATCGCGAATGGCATCAGCTTTAACCTGCCAGCTATTACGGAACGTATTGATAGTTTCCTTTTTGACTACTTTGCCCGTTTCGTCTTTAACATCTTTTTCAACGGTAACAGCTTTGCGGCCAAGGTTTTCTAACTCAACATGATCACCCGGTTGAGCTTCACTCTCGGTCATGGCACGTTGTAAATCAACACCCCATGTTGTGCTTTGCTTACCATCGGCGTTTTCCAGCGTTACATAGTAATTATCTTTGTTGTCTTTCTTATGTTCATAAGGGGCCGCGCCATGCTCTACCAACTTACCGGCCAGCTTATTAACCTTTTCTTCAGCTTCAACTTTAGCACCCTCGTTTTTGCCTTGCGTCGTACTGCTTGACTCAGTGGTGCCGGTTTTGGATGTAGGGGCTTCGGATTGATTTTTTGACGTTGTACCGGAAGGGCAGAAGGTGACGTTTTCACGTTATCAGCAACTTCACGCGCTTCAACTTCGTTAATGTTGCGCTCACCGGCTACTTTTTTCAGCCGTGCTAAATCCTCTTCTTTTGGCTTGTAGCCATGGGGCGGTTAGTCCTCTGGCAGTAGCCTGTAACCATGCTTCACGCCGAAAATCTTCAGTACCTTTTACTTGGATCTCAGTCCAGCCACGTGCTTCAGCAATATCAATCATGGAACCGGCTACTTGGCTATTGCTCAGTTTGGTTTGAAGCTTCGCGCCTTTGTCCACAAAGGCCAGTGAGTCTGGGCGATTTTGGAATAATATTTACCTTCAACCTCAATATAAGACTTGGCCACTCTATCTGGCACTACAGGTTTATAAGAGCTGTCTTCGAAATAATCCTGATCTTGCGGCTGGCGTTTAAAAACTGGCTCTTCAGCGTCAGGCTCTACTTGCTTGAACTCTTCGCGTTTACGGCCCTCGCGTTCATCGTCTTCAGCTAACATATCCGCAGTAGAAACACGTGATGATGATAACCATGCTCTTACATCATCATCAGCCGTTTGGGCCTTTTCCTGTTCTATATGTGGCTCGATGCTGTTTTCTACATCATCGTTCTGTTCGGCAGCGGCTACAGGAGCTGGCGCGGCGTTCTGTTCACCGTAATACTGATCCATATACTCCGCATACTCATCCTCTTCAGATTGATACGGCTCTAAATCTATAGAGGAATGATTCACATTAAGGGCAGCGTCCATTTCCCTTTCAAAATTTTCAGTAATCACCGGGCCTGTATTTATTGCCTCATGTTCTTTATCAGCCATTGTTTCAGCCTTATGAGTATGTTCAGTAATGATTCCTTCAACCTGATCGCGAACGGCATCAAGCCCGCGTGATTGGTGAAGGTCGTTAAAGTCAGTTAAACCGCGTTCTTTTTCTTCAGCGGTAAACGCCGGTACGGTGAAAACACCATTTGCGATAGTGGCCGCTTCTTCAGCTTTGGCCATCCCTTTGTTAACGGCATTTTTGCGGTCGTCGTCGCCAAGCACAACATGCAAGCTATCCGGGTATTTATCTTTAAGCTTGTCGGCAACTTTAGGCAGGTTTCCCGCGTCAACGGTCATTACTACCGGGCGATTGGTGGCTTCGCTAATACTGGCCGCCGTTGAGTAACCTTCAGCATAGAGAACCGGATCGCCGTTTTTCAGTTCACCACCAACAACAAAAAAATTACCGGTTTTCTGGCCGTTCTTCTTCAGCGACTTGAACCCATTAGCGCTGATACGTTGCAGGGTACGAACTTCGCCTTCTTCGTTGACCAGTGGAATAACCACCCGGTTTTTCTTATCAGCCTTAACGCCGGGGAATGCCTTTACACCCTTATTAACCAAATATTCTTGGCTACCGTCAGCAACCGGCATCGCGTTATATACTTGGCCAGATCTCCGGGCGTTGTGCGCATACTGTCGTTGTAAGGCATTCTCTCTATCAATGCGGTTTTGGGCCGCAATAGCACGTAAATGGGCTTGGGCTTCGGCGTCAACTTGCTGGCCAGTCGATACCCATTTAACGGGCTGGTCATGGATTCGGTGATCCTGATACCACCCAGCCGGAACGCCGTCTAAATAGCCCGCATAAACCCCGGTCTTTTCGCCTTTTTTATCGTCAGCCGTTCTGACTCGGTGCTTTTTACCATCCATCACCGGCAGGCCATCCAGTTCAAAGCCTGCTTCAGCTAACGTAGCGCCAAATTCAGCAGCCGGATTATTATCCTGCACTGGATTACCTTTATGCTGATCTGGTAGCCATTTGCTTAACTTGCTCAGGTCTGCACCCGGTTTAGCAAACCAGTGTTTCGCTTCCTCATCGAAGCCTAAAGCGTTTTCGCCGTTCTCTAACTTGCCAGCCGCTTTTTTAGCTTCATTCCTTTCCTCAAAACTGACGATAAGGACGGTGTTCTTAGTTGCTAAGTTTGGTTCATTCATAGTGAATTACTCCTTTAAGCAGCTTCTAAGCCAGAGAAAAATTGATTAACTATGTCGTCCATCGCATCATCGGTAATATCCCCTTTAGGGATTTCAACCTTTGAAAAATCACAACTAAAATCATCAAGATTCAGCTTGTCGATATTTTCAATATCAGCAACGGTAATAGCACGTTCCACAACTTCGGTTTTTGTCTCTTCAGCCTGTTCTACCCGGTTGCTCATAAAGGAAACTTCACCTTTTGGCCTGTTGGCTGGGTCAATAATTGTCACTTCCGGGGAAGGGAATTTAACGCCATCACGGCCATTACCTCTGGCTTCAAAAGTGGGGTCTTTATACCAAGTAATTTTAGAGCATTGGATCGGAGGGCAATCCTCTAACAGAATAATTTCTTTGCTTTTCCCCATCTGTTTAAGTTCTTGAGGCATTAACAGCGCGCGGCCAGTTTCGCTGGTATTTTCTGAACCGCTTGCCCTCCCAATAGTAGAACGGCTGCGGGATCTGGCTTTCACTGTTTTAGTACCAAGAGACTCTGAAACTTCTTTGGCAATTTTAAGATTCTTTGGCGCAAAAACTATTTGTAACGCATGGTTATCAATAAATGTTTCCGCTGCATCATGGCCATAGGTTTCGCGTAACTGCGCGGGGCTTTGGATTATTGGCAGCATTCGCAAGCCATAACCCGCAACATAGCTAATGCCTTTTGACAGAATGTTAACTTTGCCCATGGCCGTGAACTCATCCATTAACATCAATACCTGATATTTAAGGTCGGGATTTTGCTCCGGCAGTTCCCGCGTGTTCAGGTCTATGACTTGCTGGAAAAATAAGTTAATCAGCGGGGCCAAACGTTCTAAATCGTCTGGTGTAATGCCAACATAGATAGACATGCGGCGCTTACGCAGTTCACGCAAATCAAAGTCATTACCACTGGTTACGGCATCGATCACCGGGTTATAGAAAAGTTCTAACGCCGAAGTAAAACCTTTACGGACAGAACCACGTGTTTTATCTGGCGTGTCTAAATATTCTTTTAGAGCTAAGTAACATTCATCTGATAAAGGAGTTTCAGATTCTTGTCTGGCTTCGACAATTTCAGCCAGACGTTCATCACCCATGGTTAACTGGCGAAGGGCTTCACCCATTGTTACCGGCAGCTCTTCCGTCTCGATGAGGTAAAGCACCATACCTAACCAAAGAGAACGGGCCGATGATTGCCAAATTGGCGCTTCATTCTCAATCTTGGGAAACAACATCTGGCCAATTTTCTGAATGTCGTTAATGCGAAAATTGGGATCGTCAGAAATATAAAAGAGTGGGTTCCAGCGGTGCGAACGGTAATCCCTTGGCGCAAGATTTAACAAAAAACAGTCTTGGCCATGACGAGAGCGAAAGCCGGAAGTTATATCCCAGTTTTCCTGTTTTATATCCAGAACTACAACGCTGTCACGCCATGAAAGAAGGTTAGGGACTACGATACTAACCCCTTTGCCTGAACGAGTTGGCGCGGCCATCAAAACGTGTTGAGAACCGGAAAATACAAGGTACTGCATGAAAAGGCCCATAAAGCCTTTTTTTTACGCCGACGATAATACCATCATCACTGAATAAACCAGCCTCGCGGATCTCACGACTGTTAGCCCAGCGAGCGTTACCATGCAACGGGGTTTTCTTCGGCAGAAGCGGCAGCAAACAAGGCAATGCGGTAATAATTAAACCGCCAACTAAAGACCCCATCAGCCATAACTTAGTTTTAGGTATATCACCGTAATAGTACCAATATTGGTATAGCGTCAGGGGTGTAGCATCTTTGGCCTCGTATCCATTACCGGCCATGAATATAGCCCCGCCAATCCAAGCCGCTACCGCCAAAAAGATAAGCGGCAAGCTAATCAGCAGCAGGATTTTAAGCCACCAAAATATTTTGTTTGAACTCTGGCTCATAATAGATCTCCGAAATATATCGACGGCCTTGATGGTTTTGGAATTGAACAATTATGTCGATGCAACTAAACAGAAGCTGTTTAATATCTTCACGTGACATTGTTCCGCCGCTTTGGCTTTCCTTAATGAACAAAACAAGCTGTTCTATGGCCATTCGTGGGTTGGTGCCGTGCATAGACGTTATAGATCCCGGATGGCCACTGTTAACGTTACGCAGGTAATAGAAAGCCTCATCGCCACGTATCAACTCGGCACAAACACACGAGTCTGGTTTCATGCGAAGAGAACTTTCTAAAAGGTGCTGCTGGGTCACATCAGCAATACCTTGGCCACCGGCGCTGTAAAACAGAGGCACAACGTTTTTATGTGTTTGGTATAGCTTCAGCTCGTCTACGTTCTCGATGGTGATCAGTCTTTCATCATCGGGTACAAGCTGAAGCAATGAACGCATGAACGTTGTTTTACCTGAACCAGTAGCGCCGGAAACGATAATATTCTGGCGATGTTTAATCGCCAGCGTGAGGAACTCTTTAAAGCGTCTGGCGTTCTTCAGCTCAATAAGTTCTCGCTCAAAGTCACGCAGCCCTACAGCGTCCGTTACGATGTGATCGAATGCACCGTCACGCTCGTAATCATCCAACGTTCTGATCACGTCAGAGGGTTTACGGATAGTCAGGCTGTAACGGTCGCTCAGTGTCGCCGGTGGCCGCACAATCTGGATACGTTCGCCGTAGGGTAATGTTGCGGAAACAATCGGCTTACGCTCGTCAAATGACTGGCCAGAATAAGTGGCCGTAAGCTTTGATATGTCAGCGCAAGCAGCAAAATCTAACTTTGGTACGTTATGAAACTGCCACCCTTTCCGGCCTTCAGTAATTACCTCTCCGGGTTTATTAACCACCACTTCAGTAACCCCCAGCAAAATCTAACTTTGGTACGTTATGAAACTGCCACCCTTTCCGGCCTTCAGTAATTACCTCTCCGGGTTTATTAACCACCACTTCAGTAACCCCGTCTTCGTTTAAAAAGGGCTGGAGTACCCGAAGGTACTCCAAAAGTGATGAACCTTTAGCATTAGTAGGCTGCTTTGAGGTCATACACCCCCTGAAGTCGAGATCGCGGGCTACAAAGATAGAAATATTGTCACCCTGATTTTTGGTTAACGTTGGCGGTATGTTGATAGAGTTTTCCAGCGCAATACTGGAAGCATCCTTTGTTGCTTGTGCTGTATCACCAAAGTTATATTGATTACCGCCGTTGCTACGATTTGCGCTATTGGCTGCGTAGGTAACGCCTCCATTTATTGTTGTCAGCATAATTGCGCCCCCCCAACGATCCCAAAAGTGAGTATCGAGGAAGCCATCAAGTCCAGAACGGCCAAGGGCATCAGTACCCGGCGAATCCAGTTTAACCAATACCCCTTTAGGCCGTTTCTATACGAGTCCAGAGAACGAAAATCCGCGCCTGTCCTCTCTTTATGCCGCCTTGATATTGGCCCAACAATTTTTGAACCCTTTTCTAGTAGCAAAACTTTCTTGTCTGTACTGTAGACATCATCAGTTAAACGGCAGGCGGTCATTCGGGAACATCACTACTAATAGCAGTTTCCAGCGCACAATTAAGGAAAGTGCCTTGTGTGATAAAGTAACTTCTGTCTACTAACAGGCTTGCCCTGCTACCGCTAACCTCAGTACCTTTAAGCCGGTTAGAAAGACTATCAGCGCGGTCAGTTCAGATAGTGAGCTATTACCCTCCTGTACCTCACCGGCCATTTGAACGGGCTGGCCATTACCTGCTTTTTGTCCGGGCTGTTGAGGTTTAGAAATACTGCCAAACGCCAGAATAGAGCTTGCCCGCTTGCGTTCGTCTGGTGTCTGTTCATGCTTCCCATTGCCACCAGTTCCTGAAGCTGAAGACGGCGGCGGCGGGGCTATTTGCCCTGTATTCAACATCCGATCTTCTTTTGGCGTCTCAGCCTTTGGTGGAGCTGGCGGCGGCGGTAAAAGAAGGCGGCGGGCCAAGCCGGTTGGCTACACTGGTGTTACCGGTGAGCTTAGGCGGTTTATCTTCTTCACTACCCTTAAAGCCACCATTCACCGCTATTAACGCCAGAATAACGATAATCCCTATGATTACAGCTACGATTTTCTGACCAATACCGGAGGCTTTACCGGTTTTCCTGTTTTTGGAAATCGAGGGCATACCACGATCAGCATCTTCCTGTTCGATTTCTGTATCTAAGTCGTCGCGGTCTTTAGCCATTACTGCGCCCCCTCCCTTAATTACACGCTTAACGCCGGGTGACGTTGTGCCACTGGTATTGATTAATCCATGAGGGTTGAAAAGATTCGTTGTAGACGTTGGCAATATATTTGCCGTTGCGTAAAACAAACCTAGGAGCCACTTTTTCAACAATCATGGTATCCGGGGTGATCGGAATCCATCGTTGGGTTCAGAAGTGTTTCAGAGCCATCAGCATGTTTAATGTAGATAGCGGGGATCGAGGTATTACCGGAAAACTTGAAGTAGGTAAAACGGCCATCATCATAAGCACGCCAAGGGGAGACTTCACGAGAACCGAATACCCAATAGTTCCAGTTTGTCCAAGCGTTGGGCGCTTTTTCATTCATCCGTTCTTTCAGTCTGCGAGCATCTTCTTCAGCTACACGCCGCGCCGCTTCGTCCTGCGGATAACGGAAATTTACCTGAAAATACATATCGCCGGTTTTCTTACCAGTAGCGGATAAATCAAACGTGTATACGCGCCGGTCAGTTAAAACCGTCATGTTTGTGGTGGCTTGTTCGCCGGTTGGCTTAATGAAGATATGGTTTTCTACTGGCGCAACTTCCCAAGCGTCCGGGTCGCCCATTGCTATGTTGGTGACGTTCTCGCCGGGGGCAAATTGAATATCTGTTGAATAGCCATAATGGCCAATCAATTTAACAACTTGCTCATGGTTGTATGAAATGAACTTGACTCGTTTGTCATAAGCGCCGCCTCTTGGAACTTCAAGCGCAAAACGCCGTAGAAGAAAAAATGCCGAGAACGAGAAGAACCGATAAGGTGGTTTTATTAAGCGAAAGCATAATTAACCCCCTTCCTGATCTTTACGGTAGCTAATAACCTGAAAACCAACCGGGTTTATCAGGCGATCATCCACCTTGATTGGCTCTTTACGGTAGACGAAAGAGACAGTAGCGGCCCAATGGGTTGTTGCTGGCATTTCACCGTCTTTCTTCACGGTGGCCGTGTAGCGTACTAACGCTGTATACACAGTTTCACCGAACTGATCCTTCTCGCCCTTCTCTGGTTTCACTCCACCTTTACCGTTTAGGTATGTAATGGCGGGATTGACCTTAATATCAACCTCAGTGGTTTCACCATAAATCTTGATTGGCGCGTAAGGGTTAACTTTGGGATTGGTGTAATCAGCGTACTGTTGCTGAATGGCCCCGTCTGACAACATGCCAACCTGAAGGCGATCATCTTCGCGGGTGTTCCAGTGATACCCTTCGCGGTGGCGAAGATACTTTGCCAACCAGTAACGGCTCATCACCTGCTCGGTAGTCTCATCCATGTTTTTCAGGTTGCTGATCACCTCAGTTTCGCCGGTGGTGTCATTAACGCGGACAATTGAATTTTCAATTGTTTTTAGAGGCATCATTGTAGAAATTGCAATCGCCTGAACAATGTACAACGCCAGTCATAGCCCAAAATGCCGACCAAGCTCTACGGGCTGATTTCTTTTCTCTGACAATCTCAGATTCATCCCAGCTTTTAGCCTCATCAAAGTAATCCTTGTCGGTTACTTTTTTTTCTTTGGCTGGGGCTGTTTTTTTATTGGCCATGCGCAAACTCCTTCAGTTGCTGAACCTGTTTCTTATTCACGTCCTTGTACTTTGAGCTGACGGCATTAATCTGTTCTTGCGTAACCATTGCCGGGTTAATCGGAACCATGCCGCGCCCATCGTCTACAGCTTCAGCCGGTGGCGGTGGCGTGAGAGTGCAAGCCCCAAGGGTGAAAGTGAGTGCGATTACTGCTAGAGATTTCTTCATTCAATCGTTCCTTATCAAGTTGCGTTACATTGATAATCAAAATATACCATTTTGATTATCATAACGCAAAAAAATGATGAGGGGAATTTCCCCTTCATCATTCGATTTGTGCGTTTTATGTACAATAAAAGGGCTTCACTACTATCCTTGTGCGACTGAATTACCACCAAAGCGTTTTTGATAGGAGGCATAAGCCGCTGACCACCGCGAACGGGGGAAGTCAGGGCGCGTTGAGTCGTCTTAACTTCTCGGTTAACGTTCTGCATACCGCGTTTCATTGCTGTTGGCCGTAACGCATTCATGGCAGAGCCAAACGCGCCTTGCGTAGCCATGGCAACACCGCCGCCTAGTGCTGAAGCGATAGAAGGAACTTGCCTTACCACTAAAATGCAAAGCGCAAATACAAGGCATAACATCGCCGCATCCCCTAGGTTAGCCATGTTGGGCCGCTGCGCTTTCTGTTGGTGCCATCTTTGAAATGTAGGTATCACCTAACGAGATCATCAGTGAACCTACCGATGCCGAAAGAATCAGCAGAATGCCAAAGTTGCATACCATCGCTAACCAAGCCTCAAAGAAACGCTGCGTGGGTGTTAAATAGCAGTGCAATGATGAACAGTGGCCCAATCCCTAGCAGGATGGTTATCATGAACTTTGACAACAAGACCAAGAACGCCACAAACAACGTCAATCCACACCCAACAACCAGCACAATCAGGGGCTATCAGATACAAACCGAAGTTTCCGTTCATGACCCCGCCCTTATCCCATGCAGCTTTGGCCACATTGAATATTTTGGTAAAGAGCGCATCCAGCGTATCGGCTGTTGTTCCCGTTGTTACCTGAAACCACCGCCTGAAATGTGTTCCGGGCCTTTCTGTAGGACATTAACGACAACATCCATATAAGTACCGACCGTTAAGCCCAGCGCGACAATCCCACCAATACGAATGATGCGAAAGACGCCATCGCGCACAGGTTCATCAACTTTGGCGAACATCATCAGAATGCCCCACCATGGCAATCCAGACAATCATCATGCTGGTGAATAGTGGTGAGGCATACCCGATTACATTACTGACTGTATCGGTAATGTAGGTTGATAACGCCGAGTCAACGTTGCAAAAATACGGACAAATAAGTTTGTTCCCGTACCCATATCCGCCCCCCTTCCCTTACCAATTATTAATGTGGCGCAATGAGCCACTAGAGGCTTTTGTTCCGCAGCAATGGGCATTCTTACAGTTTGGCGTATTGCCAAGCTCCGCCGGGGTTATCACTACAACGCTTAACGGTTTCGGCCCGTTCTGCATTGTGGTTAGAGAACCATTCAACGGAATGCGTTTCTTCTTTGTCGAAGCATCCGGTAAGCGCAAGGCTTACCAGACACACCGCGCTTATTTTTCGTGCGCACGAAAAAAACATAGTTACCTCTACCAGTTCACATTACGCAGTGAGCCAGATGATTGGAACGGCCATCTGTTTAACCTTCTGTTGGTACAACGCATCGTTTGCCTGCGCTGTTTGCTGGAGAACCTGCAACTTACCAACTTCATTTTGTAAAAAGGCTTGTTCGGCCCCAATCCGCGCGTTTAAGTCCATCACTTCTTTGGGTCGGTTGCCGTATTTACCCCGGCGTACCAAAACCTGATAGCTCAGTAAAACGAGATTGTGCTTGTTCAAGCGAGCGGGAAGCTTGGCCAGCATAGGTGGCGGCGTTTTTTGCTGCCGTGTCGTAAAGTTCGGCCACGGTCTTCAGGAAGCTTAAAATCACTGGCTGAATTAATGCCGCTATCACGTAAAATGCTGTCGGTATTGATGCCACTCAGGGCGTCAGTGTCATATTGGGAGTTGATTACATTAGCCAACCCACGTGCGCTGGTCATGGATTCATACTGTTTAACCTGCTGTTTAAACTGGTTTTCAAGCTGTTTAATTTGCTCAACATATTTGGCCATGTCCTCAAGATGTGCTGTCCATGCTTGCGGGTCTGCCAACTACACTCACAGGAACGCCAGCATAGCTAACGGCATTAAGGCTTCCTGCAATGGCTAGCGCTAACGCTAAATTTTTCAGTTTCATAATTGTATTCTCCATTAATAATCAGGCAGCTACGCGCTGTTTATGGAACTCTGGCAACCAGACTTTAGGATCATCCCCTACTTGTTGCATGATGCGTTCCAATAGTTCCACGTTGTCAGCCGTTCCAGAGATAACGGCTAGTTCGTCGCTAAACCCTGCAAGGTCGAGCTTGGCGATCACTGAATTATGGCCATGCTTAATAAGGAACTGATGAGAGCCGGGGGGCCATGTCGGTTTTGATTAACTGGTACTCACGTTCTGTAAGTTTGAAGCCTTTAACGTAATCATCCCAATCAGCTTTAGGGTTAGGCATAAAGACCATCGTTGCGCACTGTTCAATGATGCTGTACCCAATAGCGGATTTAAGAACGTCTTTAGCTGATTGAGTGCCAAACACCATTAACCCGTTCAATTTACGGATGGTTTTCAGGCCGTTTTGTGCAAAGTCTTCAAAATATTCATCCAACAATAATTTCCAGAACTCATCCATGAAAATCATCATTCGACGGCCATCAATAATTTGAGAAATACGATGGAACAAATACATGATTAATGGCGTTCTGATCTCGGCGTTATCAAGGAAGTCCGTAACGTCAAAACCAAACATTGTGTTATTACTAAAATCAATGTCGTCTGTTTCGTTATCGAATACCCAAGCTAAGTGTTCCATTGCCACACCACTTGGCCAGACGAGCGCCTACACCTTCTGGATCTGTTGGGTCCATAAAGTCAAGGCAGGCAGAGATCCGGCGTAAGTGTTTCGGCAGGCGCATAACTCCGCGAACGGTATTACTAATGTCAGTATCCTGAACGGTCGTGAAGGAACCCCCGGCACATTTTTTAACTATCTGCTCAAGGAGCTGATAAGTATCTTCGGAAGGTTCCATTTGGAACGGGTTACAGCCAGTGCGGGCACCATTCTTAAAAGGCAAATAAACGCCGCCTTCTGCTCTTACATAGATTTCTAACCCACGATCTTTATCGAAGATAATTTGAGTAGGGTTAAATTTCTTACTTTGAGCCATCAAGAAACCTTGCGTTACGGTTTTACCGGAGCCTGAAGGCCCGATAATTAACGTATTCCCTAGGGCTTTTTGTTCCTCTTTTGTTTCCTGAATGCTACCCGCCCCCTTTTCCGCTTCCAGTTGCGCTAGTTTTCTGGCCTTCTCGGCGCTTAACTCGCTATGGAAATTGAAATAATAGGGAGCGCCAGAAGTAGTTTTAAGTAGCGTTACCGATGGCCCCCACTGGTTGCCGGTTCTGCGGCCTGTTGGGTAGTTGTGAAATGAGGAAAACCCCGCAAAATTACGTGAACTTATGGGGGCTGGCCTTGCCCGGTACTTAAAGTTTCCGGGCAACATAGACCAGAAAGCAGACTCTATAGCCCAATCTTCACGCGACACGATCATGTTGCAATCGACCAGCTCGGCTTTAGCGTCAGAAAGATTTTTCTTCAGGCTTCGCGCATCTTTGGCCAGAATCGTTAGGGCTAAATGATGTTCACCGAATACAAGACGGCCTGAAGTTAAATCATCAAGTGCGTCGTCGATCTCTTCCATTTGCGTTTTGGAAAAGTCACCGGCGTTTTTCATTCGGCGTTGTGTTCTGCCTAATAATTCAGTCGCAACCGGCTTACTTAAAAAGTTGAACGACTGCGACAAAATTAACGGGAATGGCGCGGATAAGAACGCATTCATTAAGCCCGCTTCGGTGCCTTCTGGATATTCACCAATGCTCAGGACTGCGCCCACGGTGCTTTCAGTGACGCCCCTAACTTCAAAGGCATCTTCACCAAAGAACGGACGATCAAAAGGCAACGCTTCAGAGAGTACCTTGCGAGGTAAAGCGCGAGGAATCCACTCAAGATTTATCAGGTAAGATAAAAACTCTAATACTTCAGAGTTTTTTATACCCTTTCTGTCATAACACCCTAAAACCCGCGCCCCATAATGTTTTAGGCTACTGGTGACGGTGTTAACCACTTCGTGTAACCCTTCAATAGCTTCAGCCTGTATACGTTTAATAGATTCAACATTTTTTTCAAAACGCTGAAGGAGATTAACGCCGGGAATACCTGAAGGGCGATAAAGAACTGTAAGATACAGCTCGTTTACCATCATGTTATTTTTACCAACATGATTTTTGTATTTGTTATTTAGTTGTTCAGCAAAGCTACCTTCTTCAAACTCCCCGCCGGGAAATGTATTTTCTTCACGGCGAATAATGTTTGTCCAAAGAGATATATTTGGTGAGGCTATATTTTTCAACAGCCCATTAAGTTGTTCTTTCCAGTTAATCACATCTTCTGGATCTGCACTTTCATGGGCGCGGCCATCAATCTTAATTACCTGAAGATAATAGCCACTGGTAGTTTTAATGGTGTTTTCGTCAAGGTGAACAGAATAAGGGATAAACTCAGCAACAGAGTTTTCATTCACCCATTGGCGTGATTTTGTCGCAGTTGCGTTACTCATTCTGGCATTTTCCTTTTTTGCGAGTGCTAACGAGTGGTGAGGCCGTAGCCGCACCCCAATAACGCCACCCAATGGAACGGCACTTAGTTGCAAACCATAAAGATATGAGCCTGAAAAAACGGGGTCTTTCAGGCAAATCAGGTAGCAAGCACCGTGTAAAGGAACATACAGAGGCAACAACCAAATGCTATTTGCAGCGAGAAAAATCACTCCAGTTGTAGCGATACAGAAAATTATTGCCTCGTATGTTACGCCCCACACAAGTGAGGGGCGTGTAGCACCGGCAAAGAGAACATCTTTTCCTGATGCCATGACGCTCTCCTTACTGGACTACAGCAATGATTGCGTCGGCAATAGACGCCGCACCAAATACCAGCACGATACCGCCGATAGCAAACCCAGCATTACGCGCTTGAAGACGTCCGGCCCATGCTAAGTAACCCAATACGGCGATCGCTAAGATTGCGCAAGAACGGGCAATGCCTGACGTTAACAGATCAATTAACCACTGAAGCCCTTGGTTAATTGGATCGCCACCGGCTGCGTGAGCGAAACCCGGTAACATCATCAAACCCAACATTAGCCAAGTGGTAGAGGCAATCTGACGGGTGAAGGTTTTTACATTTGCCATGCTTTAATTACTCCATAAGTTGTAACTCAATGATCGGGACTTTCCCGTACTTACTGTTAATGTGTTTCACTAACCTGTCTAAACTCGACCACACTCGCGGCGTCTTCCTTTGTGTCTCTAATAAAAGATCTCCTCCTTTCCACGAAAGCTGTACGCGGATGCTAAATTTTCCATCTTCACCCTGTACCAGCATCATCTTCTTTACTGACTGATTCCCAAGGTTATCAATCAGTTCTGGTTCTGTTATCGTTTCGTTGTTCATGTCAATATTCTCGATTGGGGATTCCAAAGTTCGAGAACATTTTAAATGCTTTACGCAAAAAGTCTTTTTCTTCATTCCTCCCCCACCGGCACAATCAAAATGTAGCATATTGATAATCATAATACTACTTTTTGATGTTACTTTTTCTCGAATTTTGGCTTTCCGTTCACAGCATCAAAATTTTGATGAGCAACCGGGGTAGCCAGAACAGCCGAAAAAGTCATACCCTTTTTTGCCGCCGGTGGCTGGTTTTTTACGCCCGGATAAGAGGCTTTCCACAGTCCAGGACATTTAAAGCCTGAAGCTTCTGGTTTGGGCTTTGGTTTCCCCGGTTTCCCTGCTGTATCTGGTAACGTGGTAGAGCAATCTGGATAACCGGAGCAGCCCCAAAAGAAGCCGGTAGCCCCTTTTTTGCGGAAAAGAGCCTTGCCGCAATTTGGACAGGGGTATTGAGGTGCAACGTCAATTTTCAGGTGGCTAAGTTCTGATTCCAGACGTTCATAAACAGAGCCAACAACGTTTTTGTAAGATGTCTGGCCATGGGCGACTTTATCCAGCTCGCCCTCCATAGCGCGTGTAAAGTCGTACTCGATAAAGCTAAAGCCGCCTTTAACCAGAGCATCAATAACTAATGCACCGGTTTCAGTAGGCAAAAGATATTTGTTTGCGCTATCCGATTTGACGTAACCACGGCGCATGATGTTTTCCATGATCGCCGCGTAGGTACTTGGTCGCCCAATGCCTAACCTTTCCAGTTCTGCGATAAGTGACGCCTCAGTAAAGCGGCTGGGGGGCGCGGGTTGTCTTACTTAATACCTTCCCACTTTCAGCGGTGAGGTGCTGGCCACGTTGCAAAGAAGGGATCGGGTTCTTAGGTTTCTCTTCCTTTTTGCCATCATCGGCTTCGGTATCGGTCTTTAAACAACGTTGTCCATCCGGCATACGTCAACGTTCGGCCTTCAGCCTCAAACTCAACTGGTTTTTCGCCGCTATTGTCAGTAGCCCGGAAGCGGGCCACGCGAACGGCGTAGCGAGCCGATTCTAATTGACAGGCAACAGCGCGATCCCATATCAGGCGATAGAGAGCTTTTTCTTCTGGCGTACTCCCTGCTTCTTCAACGTCAAAATGTGATGGTCGTATAGCTTCATGCGCTTCTTGTGCGTCACCTTTTGCTTTCCATGTGCGGGGTTTAGACGCCATAGGTAAGCCCTTTGCTTTGCAGAGTTGGTATATTTCAACCCAGAGCATCATCAGAAAGGTTTGGGTTATCGGTACGCATATAAGTTATATGGCCTTGCTCATATAATTTTTGCGCGGTCGTCATTGTTGCTTTTGGCTTCATCTTTAATTTATTAGATGCCGCCTGCTGTAATGTTGAAGTGATAAAAGGCGCAGGGGGCGCTTTTGATGCGTTTTTCTCCTTCATAAGAAATAACGTCAACTTCCCGGATGGCGGCTATTTTTTTTGCAAAAGCCTTCATCCATGAAATATTCGCTACCTTCGGCCAAGAAAGGTTTTACATCCCCATTCAGCAAACCAATCTCCTGCAAAATTAAGTCTTACGCCAAAATGGGAGGTGGGCTTAAAGTTTTGAATTGCACGTTCACGCTCAAGAATAATACGAACGGCGGGGCTTTGAACCCGGCCAGCGGATAACCCTTGTCGCCCACTCATTTCTGAAAGGCGCGGCGAAACCATGTAACCAACAAGGCGATCAAGGACTCTTCGCCCTTCTTGTGAGGCTACCATAGGGATATTAATTGCCCTTGGTGACGCCAGAGCGGCTTTTGATAGCGCGAGGGGTGATTTCAGCGAACGTTACCCGCTGCGGGTTCTCAAGCCGTAGCGCCTGTTTTAGATGCCATGCAATGGCTTCCCCCTTCCCCGGTCTAAGTCAGTTGCGAGGAAAAACAGCATCACTATGCTGAACGTCCTGTTTAAGCTTGGCCAAAACCTCTTTGCCGCGCTCAGTGGCCACATACGTTGGTTTGAAGTCAGGTGCGGCAACCCCAATATCTTTTTTCTGGTAAATCTCTGACATGGCCAACACTGGCGGCGACTTTCCAACCATCGCCAAGGATCTCGCGTATTTTCTTAACTTTCCCCGGAGATTCCACAATCATTAATTTCATGGCTGCACCCCTTCATTTTGATAAACGCTTTTGGATGGCGTATTTTTAGAAAATACATTCCATTCGGCGTTACTATTTTTTTGGAACTTTGCAGTTCCGTATACATCCCATTTTTTAGGCTCAGGCACAGCGGAAGCTGTTAATTGAAACCGGGGGAGAGTTAGACGGGCCACCTTTATTAATACTGGCGTAGAAGGCATGATCTTTAATGATCGCTGATGGTGCGGAACCACCGAAATTAGTTAAACCTTTAGATACTTTTCCTGCTTTTTCTCTGTCAGCTACAATTGCGGGATTCTGGAAAAATAACCCACCATTGGTAATATCAGGCAAGTGACCTTCTAACGCCAAATTGATGATGGTCTGTACTTGCGTATATTGTGAAACGGTTACGGAAGGTAACTTTTTCCAGTCACCACCAACTTTGGTAACTGGCTCAAATTGCTTAGGGCTGTTTACTACGTCCGTAACAGTCTGGCCAAACTGACCGCTAAGACGCCGGTTAATAATCGTATACACAACTCCAGCTAAACCCGAATCACCTTGATTGGCCGCTTCGGCTATGGCAACACGTGCAATAGCATCCCTGTCCTGATCGGTGAGCTGTACTTTTTGCAACTGCTCACGATACATCGCCGCTGCTGATTTACATTCTTGCTCACTAACAGGGTAAGCCTGTTCTGCTGGGCTACCTGTACCAAAAGTCAAAGCGGCGCAGGTTGCCAATATTGAAAAGAGTTCCATCACATCCCCTTAGTTTTAAACGCCATAAGAAGGTTAGAAACCCTTACGAACAGTGCCGTAGGCGCTATTTATTTTTGTTAATCCAGCCTTCATCCTCACTGGTGCATTGTTGTAGAAAAGCGCCGCGAGCTTCTTTAGTTGCGCTTTTTTTGAACTTGCCCTTCTTGAATTTGACTATCGAAAAGTAATCATTAACTGCTGATTTGCACTCTGATCCGCCGTCATTGCCGGTCAGCATACCCGCGAGGCATAAAACCGCTTTACAAGGGTCTTTTGCTTGGGCTGGCATGGCAGAAATAAGAGTCAACCCCAAGGCTACAGCGATAATTTTTACCGTGTTCATGGTACTTCTCCTTAATTCATTTTTATCAAAATTACATCTTTCGATAATCAATATACACCATATTGATGATAATGGAAGAGTTGATTTTCCTTCGTATGCACGAAAAATAGTCGAATATTTCTTGAAGGGTAGGCCATTTTGGCCTATCATTAACGTATGGGATTTATACAAAAAGGGGATTGTGATGAGAACATTCAAAGGATTAAGCAACCAAAACCGGAGTCCGACGAGTAATGTTGTTCCGATTCGTCCGGGTGGCGAGGTTGCTTCTAACGATGATGATAGTGGTGTTGCGAAAGCTAAGTGGATTGCTGGGGCGACGGCAAAAGGCTTAGGAAGCGTTTTGCGCTCCCTAAGCTTTCTCATCATGTTGTGGCTACGTTTGCCAGTTCGCCTGTTGTTGATTGCCACATCAGCGATGGCTTTTATTGGCGTTGTTCTCTGCCTTGTTATTTTTAGCGACCGTTCCATGGTTCCGGGTTTCATCATTATTGGCCTTGCTTCTACGGCTCTCGCTTGGCTCTATGATTTAGTTCTCGCCAAACTGACCCCTTAACACATATCACAAAAAGCTATCGAAAACGGTCTAAACATTCCTGTAGTGTGACCCTGGGTTGGCATAAAAAAGTTTTCTTGTCCAGTATTTCTAAACATAAGCACTGTAAAGTAATGCTAAACATGCCGTCAACTAATATCAGTGGCGCATGTAATGATAAATACCCGACTCAAACCCATCAGGATGCAAGCAAAGCTCTCTCAGGAGCGGCTGGGCGTTCTTGCGGGCCTAGACGAAACCACAGCCAGATCGCGTATCTCTCAATACGAAACTGGCACTTACAGACCTACCTTTGAAATGGTGTGCGCAATCGCTGCCATCCTTGATGTGCCAGAGTGTTATTTCTATATTGTTGATGATGATTTTGCCGAAGAGGTTTTGCAGCTTTACAGAAGTAAAAAACGCCAGAAATAAGCTTTTCAATCAAAAATCACTACCAAATAGAAAACCTCTTTTTTGTAACAAACCAGCAACATCAATCATCCCTCTTTTTCGCGCCGGAAACTATAACTTTTAACGCTTATGTGGTGTTTTTCGGGCGAACCCTCCCGACGTGGTGCTGATAAGATCCATTATGTTAAATAGAGGCCATTTAGCCTTAATTATCTATATTTTTGGATTGCACAATCCAATATAAAGATCAGTTTGACATGTTTTACCTTATAGGTTACACTTCAATCTGTACCGTTTTGATTATCGAGGTAAAGCATGAACCAGACACAAGCAACACGACCGGCAACGCCGGGTGATGTTCTGCTTTCTCAGTTCTTGGAACCGAACAGAATTAGCCAAACGGCGTTGGCCACCTATACCGGATGGACGAGAAAGCACGTTAATCAGCTCTGTCACGGGAAGGTTGCTATAACAATAGATTCCGCGCTTATCCTTGCAAAAGTCTTTGGTAACAACCCTGATTTTTGGTTGGATTTGCAGAAGAAAGTAGATTTATGGGATGCACTGCATTCAGAAGATCGCCGCAACAGAATAGAAAAGGCTCGCCCTTTTCAGCTACTGGCGGCCTAAAAAGGTAAAACCCCGATGCTGATCCGACTTGGCGGGAAGGTCAACAAACGGGGCTTAAAAATTCAAAGTTGTGTTCTAAGGCTGGCAGGCTGCAACACAACTATTATTGCCTGACATAGGCTAAGGGTTACAACACCTCTATTATAGCGGTGTTGTGCCTCTTGGCAAGTCTAAGGGGTAGACGTGGCTACATCACAACTGGCGCTTTTTAATCCAGCCGACGAAGCAGAGACTTATCATAATTCTGGGCGGCATGGTTTCTTTTCTGTACTGGCTCAGTGGCCAACCGGGGCAAACGGCAATCATCTTACCCATTAAGCGAGATGGCCACAGTTCTTAGCGTGGTGGATACCTCACGTGATACATGGATAACCCAAGCTGAATTTATGCGGCCTAACCGGCGTGTGGTAAACCTCTTACGTTTAGGTCTGCTCTTTGTCGATATCGATACTTATAAGATGGATTGGGCGCAAGGTAGAACACCTGAAGCCTTGGCCGCTGCAATCAACTATTTCTGTCAACAAGAAGGCATACCAGAACCTTCCTTTATGGTCTATTCCGGGCGTGGTATTCAGGCTAAATGGTTGCTTGAAGGAACCTTGCCACGTGGCAGCGTTACCCCGCTGGAATGCTTGCCAAAAGCATTTAGTATCTAAACTTTCCTCGCTAGGGGCTGATCCCGCAGCTAAAGACGCCAGCCGGGTTTTACGGTTGGTTAATACGGTTAACACTAAGAGCGGCAATATTTGCCGTGTAGTAAGCGTTCTGGAACGTGACGGCGCACCAATCCGTTATAACTTTGAGTACCTTGCTGAAATGTTATTGCCGGTGGCTCGTTGGGATATTGAAAAGCAACGCCAGACAAAAGCAGAACAGAAACTTCAATTGCTGCCCGGAGGCCGACAAAGCAACCTCAGAGGTTTTAGCGGTCGTCAGCTTGCATGGGATAGGCTTGAAGATTTGCGAAAGCTGGACGAGCCTGCGCGGTGGGTTACGGAAGGGGAAAGGATGCGTCATTTATTTTGGCGTATTAACTTCTTGCTGCTGTCCGGGGCGACACATTCAACCTCAGATGTATCACGAAGCGGCCGCGCTGGCCACAGAGATCTCTCCTGCATGGTCTTACCGTTCACAAGAGTTAATGACGCTGTACAGCAAAGCAAAGCAGTATGAAGCCGGTGAGAAGGTATCATTCGGGCAAGGAGTTTTCACCACTCTACACACCAAAAAATGACACCCTAATCAACCTGTTTCAAATTACAGATGAAGAGCAACGCCAGCTAAAAACTATCATTTCTAAAAGCGAAGCGTTGGAGCGTAGACGCGCACGAGACAGAAAGCGTGACGAGGAACGCCGCAGAGCTGCCGGAGCTGTTGAGCGTGATGTTTACGAAGCTAATTCACTGACTAAACAGAAACCGTGGGAAGCGTTAGGAATGAGCCGCGCTAAAATGGTACAGATTGGGCAAGCCATCAGCCAGTGAGACAACTCCCTCCCCTATTACTTGTGATGCTCAAATGGCCGCTAAATCAGCCTAGATCTATTGAGACAAGTTACCCCCCTATTACTAATGGCGTAGCCCCTGCCCTGTTACGCCTTGATCCTTTTTTCAATGCTTTGCGATCCTTCAGGATCTACTTAGCTCACCGGACGTCTATCTCATCATAGCTTATATGTTATGCATAACCCTTGAGTTATGATAGCTCTTAGGTTATGATTACCTTAGTGAGTTGAAGAGTCAGGAGACTATACGA
>UAVY01000003.1 GCA_900446925.1 Citrobacter koseri
TCAGTATGTTGCCTGTCGGGCTGGTCGGTAATTTACAGCAGCTCTTCACGCTCATTTGCACGTTCTATATCGGTTCGGTCATTGCAGAACCGGCGCGTGAAACGCTCAGCGCCTCGCTGGCCGATGCGCGGGCGCGCGGCAGCTATATGGGCTTCAGTCGACTGGGTTTAGCCATTGGCGGCGCGATAGGGTATATCGGCGGAGGATGGTTGTTCGATATGGGGAAAGCGCTGCAACAGCCTGAACTGCCCTGGATGATGCTTGGGGTAATCGGAATCATGACCTTTCTTGCGCTCGGCTGGCAATTCAGCCACAAACGGACGCCACGCGGCATGCTGGAGCCAGGCGCCTGATTTGATACCTGCTTTCATCTCCTCCATACTGAAAGAGAACCGACAGTTAAATGGAGGAGAAACGTGAAGCTTTATATTTACGATCACTGCCCTTTCTGCATCAAAGCCCGCATGATTTTCGGCCTGAAAAATATTCCCGTTGAGCTAAACGTCCTGGCAAACGACGACGACGCAACGCCCACCCGCATGATCGGCAAAAAAATGGCGCCCATTCTGCAAAAGGACGACAGCCGTTATCTGCCCGAAAGTATGGATATCGTCCATTATGTGGACAACCTTGACGGCAAACCCTTGCTGATCGGAAAACAAAACCCCGCGATTGATGAGTGGTTACGCAAAGTTAACGGTTACGCCAATCGCCTGCTCCTTCCGCGTTTCGCAAAATCGGCATTTGATGAGTTCTCCACGCCGTCGGCGCGGAAGTACTTCACCGAGAAAAAGAGGCCATGATTGGCGACTTTGGCGAAAATCTGGCGCATTCCAGTGGGCTCATCAAAAACATCAGCGACGATCTGCGCGCGCTGGATAAATTGATTGTGCAGCCCAATGCCGTGAACGGTGAACTGTCTGAAGACGATATTCATCTGTTCCCGTTATTACGTAACCTGACGCTGGTCGCAGGCATAAACTGGCCAACCCGGGTCGCTGATTACCGTGATAACATGGCAAAACAGACGCAAATCAACCTGTTATCGTCTATGGCCCTCTAATGTTTGTGGGTGGAGGCGCCATGCCGCCACCCTTTCAGTTTTTTCTGCTGGTGCGCGGCGTGCTGGTGCCACATGCTGCTTTGTGTCAGGATTACGACACGGGCATCATGTTGAGGAACCCCATGAAAAAGATTGTCTTTGCCGCTGCATTGTTGGTTAGCGGCCTGTTGGTTGGCTGCAACCAACTCACGCAGTACACGGTAAGCGAGCAAGAAATTAATCAGGCACTTGAAAAACGGAATAATTTTTCCAAAGACATTGGCTTACCGGGCATCGCGGATGCGCATATTGTACTGACGAATCTCAGCAGCCAGATTGGCCGGGAAGAGCCCAACAAAGTCACGCTAACCGGTGATGCGAACCTGGATATGAGCTCCCTGTTTGGCAGCCAGAAAGCCACCATGAAACTGAAGCTGAAAGCGCTACCGGTCTTTAACAAAGAAAAAGGCGCGATTTATCTGCAAGAAATGGAAGTGGTGGATGCAACCGTAACGCCGGAAAAAATGCAATCGGTGCTGCAAACGCTGATGCCTTACCTGAATCAGTCGTTGCGTAATTATTTTAATCAACAACCGGCCTACGTTTTGCGTGAAGACAGCAGCAAAGGCGAAGCGCTGGCGAAAAAATATGCCAAAGGCATAGAGGTTAAACCGGGCGAAATCATCATCCCGTTCACCGACTAACGCACCAGGGCGCATTTGCGCCCTTTTTTTTCGTGCAAACGAAAACGTTTCCGCTTATCCTTGGTTTCCGGCAAAAATGACTATCCCCCAGCCGGAGCATATTAATGACTGCACCATCCCAGGTTTTAAAGATCCGCCGCCCAGACGACTGGCACGTTCACCTTCGCGATGGCGACATGTTAAAAACTGTCGTGCCTTACACCAGTGAAATTTATGGCCGCGCGATAGTGATGCCGAACCTGGCGCCGCCTGTTACGACGGTCGATGCGGCCATCGCATACCGCCAGCGCATTCTTGATGCCGTTCCTGCCGGGCATGACTTTACCCCACTGATGACCTGCTACTTAACGGATACGCTTGATCCTGATGAGCTTGAGCGCGGATTCCGCGAAGGCGTCTTTACCGCAGCAAAACTCTATCCGGCCAACGCGACCACCAACTCCCAGCCACGGCGTCACCTCTGTCGATACGATCATGCCGGTACTGGAGCGCATGGAAAAACTCGGCATGCCGTTGCTGGTACACGGCGAAGTTACCCATGCTGATATCGATATTTTTGACCGCGAAGCGCGGTTTATTGAAACGGTGATGGAGCCGCTGCGCCAGCGTCTGACGGCGTTGAAGGTTGTATTTGAGCACATTACCACCAAAGATGCCGCAGAGTACGTTCGCGACGGCAACGAGCTGTTAGCCGCCACCATCACGCCACAGCATCTGCTGTTTAATCGCAACCATATGCTGGTCGGCGGCATTCGCCCGCATCTGTATTGCCTGCCGATCCTCAAACGTAACGTCCACCAGCAGGCCTTGCGTGAACTGGTTGCCAGCGGATTTAGCCGTGCCTTCCTCGGTACCGACTCCGCGCCGCACGCCCGTCATCGGAAAGAAACCAGCTGCGGCTGCGCAGGCTGCTTTAATGCCCCGACGGCGCTTGGCAGCTACGCTACGGTCTTTGAAGAGATGAACGCCCTCGCGCATTTTGAAGCGTTCTGCTCACTCAATGGGCCACGGTTCTACGGCCTGCCGGTCAATGAAACCTACGTTGAACTGGTACGCGAAGAGCAGCTCGTCCCGGAAAGCATTACGCTTGCCGATGACTCACTGGTGCCCTTCCTGGGCGGCGAGCGCGTACGCTGGTCAGTAAAATAATAAAAAAATGTGGCCAACTGTTGTAAGCCGGAAAGGTTAACTGTATAAATACACAGTATATTCAACAGGGGGCCATTATGCGTATTGAAGTCACTATAGCGAAAACGTCACCTTTGCCTGCTGGCGCGATTGACGCGCTGGCCGGTGAACTCTCCCGCCGTATCCATCACTCTTTTCCAGATAACGCGGGCAATGTTGTCGTCCGTTATGCCGCCGCCAACAATTTGTCGGTCATTGGCGCGACAAAAGAGGATAAAGAACGCATCAGCGAAATCCTACAGGAAACCTGGGAAAGCGCGGATGACTGGTTCGTCAATGAATAAAAAATGATATGCAGTAATGTTCGTTTTTGCCGGGTCGCCCCGGCTTTTTTATTTGCGCAACTGGTCGCTTTTTAATCCATTACTCAAAATAACTGCACAACATGCCAAAAAAATATGAATAACATGCTGTTTTATTGTGCACATAATTCTTAAAAAGAAGAAATTTATTCTGTCACCCTTTAAATTTCCAGTGAATAGCCTTATTTATTGATATACTGAAGTTGCTTCAGAAAAAAAACACGCATTGAACCTCGAAAACCGTTGTCTTGTAACACGTATTAGGGGGCATAATGGAAAAGAATAATGAAGTCATTCAGACTCATCCGCTTGTAGGATGGGACATCAGCACCGTTGACAGCTATGATGCGCTGATGTTGCGTTTGCACTACCAGACCCCGAATCGCCCTGACCCTGATGGGACTGAAGTTGGTCAGACGCTCTGGTTAACCACCGATGTTGCCAGACAATTTATTTCGATATTAGAAGCAGGCATCGCCAAAATTGAATCTGGCGATTACCAGGAAAATGAGTATCGCCGTCATTAACGTGACGCGACCCCTCCACCCAAAGGCACCTTAAAAGGTGCCTTTATCGTTTCATACTCTCAATAATTCCACTGACAGAAAGTCGGCCGACAAACGCGCCGACGCGACGGCAATCCGAAAGCATGACGAGTATAACTTGTATATCTCAATTCACTTATTTACCCTGCAATAATCGCGATAGCAGAGAGAAGCTGATGAAATACGACTTAATCATTATTGGCAGCGGTTCCGTCGGCGCCGCAGCCGGATATTATGCCACTCGCGCCGGACTGAAGGTTCTGATGACAGATGCCCATATGCCGCCACATCAACAGGGCAGCCATCACGGCGATACCCGGTTAATCCGCCACGCTTATGGCGAGGGTGAGAAATACGTTCCTCTGGTGCTGCGTGCGCAAACGTTATGGGAAGAGCTTTCAACGCATAATGAAGATCCCATCTTCGTCCGCTCCGGCGTCATAAACCTCGGCCCGGCGGACTCGCCATTTCTGGCGAACGTGGCGCATAGCGCACAGCAATGGCAGTTAAACGTTGAGCAACTGGATGCCGCCGCCATCATGGCGCGCTGGCCTGAAATTCGCGTCCCTGACAACTACATTGGCCTGTTCGAAACGGACTCCGGTTTTCTGCGCAGTGAACTGGCGATCAAAACCTGGGTTCGCCTTGCCGAAGAGGCCGGCTGCGCGCAGCTCTTTAACTGCCCCGTCACCGCCCTTCATCACGATAACGACGGCGTTACCGTTGAAACCGCTGACGGCGAATACCGCGCGAAGAAAGTGCTGATCAGTGCCGGTACATGGGTACAGGCGCTGGTGCCGGAACTCCCCATCCAACCCGTTCGTAAAGTTTTTGCCTGGTATCAGGCTGACGGGCGCTACAGCATGAAAAATAACTTCCCGGCGTTCACTGGAGAACTCCCGAACGGCGATCAGTATTACGGTTTTCCCGCCGAAAACGACGCATTAAAAATAGGAAAACACAACGGTGGTCAGTTGATTCACTCACCGGAAGAGCGCAAGCCGTTTGCCGCCGTCGCCAGCGATGGTTCCGAAGCGTTCCCCTTCCTGCGCACTATCCTGCCCGGCATTGGCTGCTGCCTGAACGGCGCCGCCTGTACCTATGATAATTCCCCGGATGAAGATTTTATTATCGATACATTACCGGGACATGATAATACGCTGATCGTCACCGGTCTGAGCGGCCACGGCTTTAAGTTCGCCTCGGTATTGGGCGAGATTGCCGCCGATTTCGCACAGGGTAAATCGCCGGCTTTTGACCTGACGCCATTCAAACTGAACCGCTTTACGCAATAATGACCCAATGGCCTCGCAAACGGGGCCGTTTCTTTTTGAGGAGTCAGGCTGTGCGTCGTATTTTTCACTATCTGATCAATAATATTCGTGAGCATTTTATGCTCTACGTTATTTTATGGTCGCTGCTGGCCATCATGGACATTATTTATATCATGTTCTTTTAATTTATTTCAGCTGACAAAAATTGACAAAACCTGAGATTACTCTAACTTTCATTGTAATAATTTGACCAATAAGAAACCTCCCGCCCTCCTGCCCTATATAGATAAAACCGCTAATCACCTCGAATCTTCTGACGCAGAATGACAAATTCAATCAATTTTATTGAAATAAAAACAAATATCGCCAGGATTGTTATTTATTAGTTGCATTAATGTCTCTAACAGGTCATTTTCATTCTCTCCTGAAATATCCATTGGTGTGTTTATGCAATTCAAAAATACTCCTCAGCGCTATGGCGCCATTTCTGTATTGCTTCACTGGCTGGTCGCCATTGTTGTATACGGCATGTTTGCCCTGGGTTTATGGATGGTGACGCTCAGCTATTACGATGGCTGGTATCACCAGGCGCCGGAATTGCATAAAAGTATCGGCATCCTGCTAATGATGGGGCTGGTTATACGTGTTTTCTGGCGTTTCGTCTCACCACCGCCAAAGGCGCTGAAAAGCTATTCACGCCTGACCCGTCTGGGTGCGGCGGTGGGCCACCTTGCGCTGTATCTTCTGCTCTTCGCCATTGTGATCAGCGGCTATCTGATCTCAACCGCCGACGGCAAACCGATCAGCGTGTTTGGGTGGTTTGACGTGCCCGCCACGCTGGCCGACGCGGGCGCTCAGGCCGATCTTGCCGGTAGCCTGCACCTGTGGCTGGCCTGGAGCGTTGTGATTTTGTCTGTTCTGCATGGGCTAATGGCCCTGAAGCACCATTTCATCGATAAAGACGACACCCTGAAGCGTATGCTGGGGAGATCGTCGCCTGACTATGGAGTTGAAAAATGAAAAAAAGCCTGCTGGGACTGACTTTTGCTTCCCTGTTATTCACCACTGGTTCTGCAATCGCGGCAGACTATAAAATTGATAAAGAGGGACAACACGCCTTCGTTAACTTCCGTATCCAGCACCTGGGTTACAGCTGGCTGTACGGGACGTTCAAAGATTTCGACGGGACATTTACCTTCGATGAAAAAAATCCGGCAGCGGATAAAGTGAACGTCACCATTAACACCAACAGCGTTGATACCAACCATGCGGAGCGTGATAAGCACCTGCGTAGCGCTGATTTCCTGAACGTGGCGAAATTCCCGCAGGCGACGTTTACCTCGACCAGCGTGAAAAAAGATGGCGACGAGCTGGATATCACCGGCGACCTGACGCTCAACGGCGTCACCAAACCAGTCACGCTGGAAGCGAAGCTGATCGGCCAGGGTGACGATCCGTGGGGCGGGAAGCGCGCGGGCTTTGAAGCGGAAGGTAAAATTAAGCTGAAAGACTTCAACATCACCACCGACCTCGGCCCTGCATCGCAGGAAGTCGATTTGATTATCTCGGTGGAAGGCGTACAGCAGAAGTAACGAATGCCGGATGACGGCATTGCCTTCAGCACATATTGTAGGCCCGGTAAGCGGAGCGCCACCGGGCGCAATGCCGGATGACAGCGTCGCCTTCAGCACATATTGTAGGCCCGGTAAGCAAAGCGCCACCGGGCGTAATGCCGGATGACAGCGTCGCCTTCAGCACATATTGTAGGCCCGGTAAGCGTAGCGCCACCGGGCGTAATGGCGGATGACGCTACGTTATTCCGCCGGGTCGGGAATGCCCAGTTGGGTATTCAGGCGGCCACGCGATTTATTGAAGATTTTATTGCCATTCTCACGGCCAGCGCGGCGACGGCGCTGTTCCTCTTCCGGCAAACTGCTCTCTTCACAGCACAGCTCGCTACAGCAGCCTTTAAACTTCTCGGCGCAAGCCGGGCACTGAATAAACAGCAGATGGCAACCATCATTTTTACAGTTGGTATGGCTGTCGCACGGTGTACCGCACTGGTGACAATGCGCGATAACCTCATCAGAGATCCGTTCTCCCATGCGCTCATCAAACACAAAGTTCTTACCGATGAAACGCACCGGCAGTCCCTGCTCGCGCGCCTTACGCGCGTACTCAATGATGCCGCCCTCAATGTGCCACACTTTGTTAAAACCGTTATGCTTCATCCAGGCGCTGGCTTTTTCACAACGAATACCGCCCGTACAGTACATGACGATTTTCTTGTCTCTATGCTCCTGCATCATTTCAACAGCTTTCGGCAACTGCTCGCGGAACGTGTCAGCCGGAATTTCCAGCGCATTTTCGAAATGCCCCACTTCATATTCGTAGTGGTTACGCATGTCGATAAACACGGCATCAGGATCGTCCAGCATGGCGTTCACTTCCGCCGCTTTCAGGTACTCGCCAACGTCGCTGGCATCAAAATTCGGATCGTCGATACCATCAGCCACAATCCGCTCGCGTACTTTCATACGCAGCACCCAGAAGGACTTACCGTCATCGTCCAGCGCAATATTCAGACGCAAACCGTTTAATGCGGGATCAAACGCATACAGCTGCTCACGAAACGCCGCGACCTGACTTTGCGGCACGCTGATCTGTGCGTTAATGCCTTCACGCGCCAGATAAACGCGACCAAAAACATTCAGCGAGGTAAACATCTGGTACAACGCGTCGCGCGTGCTCTGCGGATCGACGATCGTGAAATATTTATAAAAAGAGATGGTCGTGCGCGGCTCCGTTTCAGCTAACATCCGGGCTTTAAGCGCATCGTTCGAAATGCGGTTGTGTAACACTGGCATGGTGTACGTATCCTGCAATCAGTAAAAATGAAATCGGGCGGCATCATAAAGCAAACATCGCCAATTTACATCCACACATTTTGCGCTACATTTCATTCTTCATACTAAGAAATTAACAACAATTGCCGCTTTTATCGTCGTTCTCCAACCACAAATTTTTTGCTGTACACGAAAAAATGCGACAATACAGGGAATTGCTCGTTTACAGACAGGATAGAGATGACGAATTTACCTAAGTTCTCCGTTGCGCTACTGCATCCACGTTATTGGTTAACCTGGCTGGGTATTGGTGCTCTTTGGTTGGTCGTGCAATTGCCCTACCCGGTGATTTACAAACTGGGTTGTGCAATGGGACGTCTGGCGTTGCGTTTTATGAAGCGCCGCGCCCGCATCGCCTATCGTAATCTTGAATTGTGCTTTCCGCAGATGAGCGAGCAAGAACGCCACCAGATGGTGGTGAAGAACTTCGAGTCTGTCGGGATGGGCGTGATGGAAACCGGCATGGCCTGGTTCTGGTCCGACCGCCGTATTTCACGCTGGACAGATGTCAGCGGCGTTGAGCATATCCGCGACGTTCAGGCCCGGGAGCGAGGGATTCTGCTGGTTGGCCTGCACTTTCTGACGCTGGAGCTGGGCGCGCGCCAGTTTGGTTTGCAACAGCCTGGCATTGGCGTTTATCGTCCGAATGACAATCCGTTGCTCGACTGGCTACAGACCTGGGGACGTATGCGCTCCAACAAGTCGATGCTCGATCGCAAAGACCTGAAAGGCATGATCAAAGCGCTAAAAAAAGGTGAAGTGGTCTGGTATGCGCCGGATCATGACTATGGCCCGCGCGCCAGCGTGTTTGTCCCGCTGTTTGCCGTGGAACAGGCCGCCACCACGTCAGGAACCTGGATGCTCTCCCGGATGTCCAACGCCTGTCTGGTGCCGTTTGTTCCGCGTCGTAAACCCGATGGCAAAGGCTATGAGCTGATTCTCCTGCCGCCGGAATGCTCACCACCGCTGGATGACGCCGAAACCACCGCGGCCTGGATGAACACGATCGTAGAGAAATGCATCATGATGGCGCCCGAGCAATACATGTGGTTGCATCGCCGTTTCAAAACGCGTCCTGAAGGTATGCCCTCCCGTTACTGATTCATCAGGTGCAGCCGGGCGACGGTTGCACCTTCTCATCGCCTCTTTTAGCTTTAAAAGCTACTCACATTGCCGCCCTCAGCAGGCAGGCGCATAATAAGAGAGTATTGCCTTATTTTTATTCTGATGATAGCGCAAACAGCGCATCACACTGCGGATCGCTATGTCACCCTCTGATGTCCCATAAACTGGAAACGCAATCTCACCGTGGCCTGGCTGGGCTGTTTTTTGACCGGCGCGGCGTTTAGCCTGGTGATGCCATTTTTACCCCTCTACGTTGAGCAGCTCGGCGTAACGGGCCACAGCGCGCTGAATATGTGGTCGGGGCTGGTTTTCAGTATCACCTTCCTGTTTTCCGCTATTGCCTCGCCTTTTTGGGGCGGGCTGGCCGATCGCAAAGGGCGAAAGATCATGCTGCTGCGCTCAGCCCTCGGCATGGCGATGGTTATGCTGCTGATGGGGCTGGCGCAGAACATCTGGCAGTTTCTGATCCTGCGCGCATTGTTAGGTCTGCTCGGCGGATTTGTGCCAAACGCAAATGCGCTTATCGCCACTCAGGTGCCGCGTAATAAGAGCGGCTGGGCGTTAGGAACGCTTTCTACTGGCGGCGTCAGCGGCGCGTTGCTCGGCCCCTCTGGCGGGCGGATTGCTTGCCGACCAGTACGGATTACGCCCTGTCTTTTTCATCACCGCCAGCGTGCTGTTGGTCTGTTTCTTACTGACGCTCTTTTTTATTCGCGAGCGTTTTCAGCCTGTCAGCAAAAAGGAGATGTTGCACGTCCGGGAAGTCGTTGGCTCACTAAAAAACCCAAAGCTGGTTTTGAGTCTGTTCGTCACCACGCTGATCATTCAGGTTGCAACCGGATCGATCGCGCCTATTCTGACGTTATATGTGCGAGAGTTAGCCGGTAACGTCAGCAATATCGCATTTATCAGCGGAATGATCGCCTCGGTGCCCGGCGTGGCGGCGTTACTCAGCGCGCCCCGGCTCGGCAAACTGGGCGATCGCATTGGCCCCGAAAAGATCCTGATTACCGCCCTGATTATCTCTGTCCTGCTGCTGATCCCGATGTCATTCGTACAAACGCCCTGGCAGCTTGGTGTGCTGCGCTTTTTACTTGGCGCGGCGGACGGCGCCCTGCTCCCTGCCGTACAGACTCTGCTGGTCTATAACGCCAGCAATCAGATCGCCGGGCGCATCTTCAGTTACAACCAGTCATTTCGCGATATTGGCAACGTCACAGGCCCGTTAATGGGGGCGGCTATTTCTGCCAGCTACGGTTTTCGCGCCGTGTTTTGCGTCACCGCAGGCGTCGTGTTGTTCAACGCAATTTATTCGTGGAACAGCCTGCGGCGGCGCAGAGAGACCCTCGCGGCAAAATGATTTTTGCGCTTTCATACTTGCAAAACCGGAGAATCAGCTATTCTTTCCCTGAATACCTCATCAAATCAAAGGGAGACAGTGATGACTATGTACGCCACGCTGGAAGAAGCCATTGATGCAGCCCGTGAAGAGTTTCTGGCTGACAACCCGGAACTCGAACAAGATGAAGCCAATGTTCAACAACTCAATATCCAGAAATACGTGCTACAGGATGGCGACATCATGTGGCAAGCCGAGTTTTTTGCCGATGAGGGCGAAGAAGGCGAATGTCTGCCAATGCTGAGTGGCGAAGCGGCGCAAAGCGTCTTTGACGGCGATTATGATGAGATAGAGATTCGTCAGGAGTGGCTGGAAGAGAACACTCTGCATGAGTGGGATGACGGTGAATTTCAGCTCGAGCCGCCTCTGGATACCGAAGAAGGGCCAGACTGCGGCGGATGAGTGGGATGAGCGTTAACTACTCATAAGGGCCGTGGTGTATATCCAGCGGCAGCAGCAGCGTATCAAAAACCAGTGAAAACGGCAGATCGAGAACCGTGACATAGCGCCACGCGGAATCCCGGACATCCCACTGCACGCCGGGATAGTATTGATTACCGTGCCCTTGTCCGGGGATCGTCCTGCTAATGATGCTGCCGCACCCACTCAGAAGTAGCGCCATTACGCCAACCACGATTATTCGCACCGGATACCTCATTCGTCGTTTTGTTCAGTATAAAAAAATACCGGCAGCAGGCCGGTATTTTCAGATAATTGTCAGCGCATATTTGTCGGCCTGATAAACGCCACATTTATCAGGCCGCTACGGCTTACTTCTTCTGCAACGCCAGTGGGTTCAGATTGATACCCTGATAGTAGTTAACCCACGATGAGTATCTTTCTGGTGAATTCCAGACGCGATAGTGTAAACGCGCCATCGTCACCGGATCGCTCAACAACACCAGACGGCGATCGCGATTCAGTTTTTCCGGCGTTTCATTCAGCGCCTGCTCCACATGGCGGTCACGCGCAATCTCCAGCACCTTACTGGCGCGGTGACGGGCCGTAGCCATCGCCGTAGCCAGCGCGTTAAACGACGGATTAAACACCGCGTGCATAAAGCCGTCATCCAGCGTGCGATTGCGGTTCATCGCCAGGTATTTGTCAGTATCCACCAGCACCTGCGGCGGGGAATACTCTTCCGGGATGAGGAACAGTTTCCCAGCGTTTGGTGCGCAAGCCTACCGTTGAACGGCTGGAAACCACGGACACAAACGGCGACAGGATCAGCGAGAAGACAATCGGCGCCAGCCAGAACAGGAAACGTAAATCCAGCCAGGCCATGCCAACCGCCCATACCAGGCCGAGCAGCAGCTGGGAACCGTGACGCATGAAGGCTTCACCCCACGGAGTAGAGTCATCGTCACGCTGCGGTGAATTCCAGACCACTTCCCAGCCGAGGAATGCGCTCACCACAAACACCGTGTGGAACAACATGCGTACCGGCGCCAGCAGCACAGAAAACAGCACTTCCAGCAGCAGCGACAGCGTTACGCGCACAAATCCGCCATACTCTTTTGTGCCCTTACACCAGATGAGCATAATACTCAGCAGCTTCGGCAGGAACAGCAGCACCATCGTGGATGCAAACAGCGCAATCGCCAGTTCGGGCGCCACTGCGGCCAGACCGGGAACAGCTGGCGCGGTTGCAGGAAGTATTGCGGTTCGGTCAACGCATGAACTACCTGCAAAGCGGTGGAAAGCGCCAGGAACATAAACCACAGCGGCGCCGACAGGTAAGACATAACCCCCGTCAGGAACACCGCACGGTGAACCGGGTGCATCCCTTTCACCAGGAACAGGCGGAAGTTCATCAGGTTGCCATGACACCAGCGGCGGTCACGCTTAAGTTCATCCAGCAGGTTTGGCGGCAGTTCTTCATATGAACCCGGCAGGTCGTAGGCAATCCAGACGCCCCACCCTGCACGACGCATTAACGCCGCTTCCACGAAGTCATGCGAGAGGATGGAACCCGCGAACGATCCTTCGCCCGGCAGCGGCGCAAGCGCACAGTGTTCGATGAATGGCTTCACGCGAATAATCGCGTTGTGGCCCCAGTAATGCGACTCGCCTAGCTGCCAGAAGTGCAGCCCGGCGGTAAACAGCGGGCCGTACACGCGGGTAGCAAACTGCTGGCAACGCGCATACAGCGTATCCATACCGGACGCTTTCGGCGACGACCTGAATGATCCCGGCATTCGGGTTCGCTTCCATCAGACGCACCAGGCCGCTCAGACACTCGCCGGTCATCACCGAGTCAGCGTCCAGCACCACCATGTAGCTGTACTGGTTGCCCCCAGCGACGGCAGAAGTCATCGATATTGCCGCTTTTGCGCTTCACACGACGGCGGCGACGGCGATAGAAAATCTGTCCTTCGCCCTGCACTTCAGCAATCAGCTCCATCCACGCTTTTTGTTCCGCCACGCAGATATCGGGGTTGTAGCTATCGCTCAGGATATAGACGTCGAAATGTGCTGCGTTGCCGGTGGCTTTAACCGATTCCCACGTAGCGCGTAGCCCCGCGAACACGCGGTCAACGTCCTCGTTGCAGATAGGCATAATCAACGCGGTACGGTGCTCTGGATTCAGCGGCTCATTTCCCACCGTTGACGCCGAAATACTGTATTTATCGCGGCCAATCAGCAGTTGCAGGAAGCCCATAAGCGCGGTCCAGAACCCCGCAGACACCCAGCAGAACAGCACGGCGAACAGGATCAGGATGCCGGTTTGCAGCACATACGGCAGCAGTTGCATAAAGGAGACCCACAGATCCTGCCCGATCATGTCGGCGGGATTGATGAGCGCCCAGCCCTGGTAAGGAAGAATGGTCTTCATATACCAGGTCGCAACCACCGTCTGCGCCAGCGTCAGCAGCAACAGGATGTAGCGGCGGATTGTCCCGACGGTACGCCATTTTTGCTCGTTCTCCTGCTCTTCTTTCGTCAGGCGGGAGAGATAACGCGGCGTCACGTCCCGGCCGCGCAAGCGGTCCAGAAACGACCCAGCGGGTTGGTGCGCCAGGGATCGGGGAACATAGAAGAACGCGTCGCTTTCGGCATTGCCTGCAACTGATCGCGTCCCTCATCATCCTTAATCAGTTGCCCTTCGGCCAGCGAATCCGGCCAGGCCTGCTCAAGGCGCGCTTTAACAGATCCCTGCGGTGAATCGTCTTCTCGCGAGTAAGCTCGATGCTCAACATCCAGCGCCTCATGGACGGCGCGGATGTCCGTTTTCGGCAGCGCCGCTTTCTCACTGTCTGAAAGCGGCATTGCGTCAATATACTCAGTTGTCTTATTCATTGGCAGGTAACTGGTAGCTCCAGGTTTCACTCAACGGCTGATCGGCATTCACCAACGCAGCACGCATTTCAGTGGTTTTCTTCGCGTCTTTCACTTTTACGCGCAGCGTCAAACGCCAGCCTTTCGTCACCGGGTTATAACGCACTGAGTTCTCAACGATTTCGCCGTTATCGCCAATACTGGTTTGCGCCGTGACAGGGGTATCCTGCGGCAGCTTTTTCATATCTGTGCCGACAAATCCACGACGAAGGCGATGGTGCCGTCAGGCTGGCGAATCAGGTTAGACTGTTTGACATCGCCCGTAGAGCGACGCGTCTGCTGAACCCAGGCATTCTCCGGCGCATGAAGTTTCTCTTCATCGCGGGTAAACGTCATGGTGTACTTGAAGTTCATCTCTTTGCCTGCTTCAGGCAGTTGATCCGGCGTCCAGTAGGCCACGATGTTATCGTTAGTTTCATCGTTGGTCGGAATTTCCACCAGTTCGATTTTCCCTTTGCCCCACTCGCCTTTCGGCGTGATCCAGGCGCTTGGGCGCAGGTCATAGCGATCGTCTAAATCTTCAAAGCGCGAGAACTGGCGGCCGCGTTGCAGCAAGCCGAACCCTTGCGGGTTTTCCATCGCATAGCTGCTCACCGCAAGATGTTTCGGGTTATTCAGCGGGCGCCAGATCCATTCACCGTTGCCCGCATGGATAGACAACCCGTTAGAGTCGTGCAATTCCGGGCGATAGTTGGTTGCCGGAGACGGCTGGTTCGGCCCAAACAGGAACATGCTGGTTAACGGCGCAACGCCCAGTTTACCGACTTTATCACGCAGGTAGACTTTCGACTGAACGTCCACCACGGTGTCACGCCCAGGGATGATGACGAAGCGGTATGCCCCGGTCGCACGCGGGGAATCGAGCAACGCATAGATGGTCAAACGTTTGTCAGTCGGTTTTGGACGCTCAATCCAGAACTCGCGAAAGCGGGGAAATTCCTCACCGGAAGGCAGCGCGGTATCAATCGCCAGACCACGCGCGGAAAGACCATAGACCTGGCCTGCGCCAATGACGCGGAAATAGCTGGCACCGAGCATGCTGACGATTTCATCGTTTTTGTCTTTGCTGTTGATCGGGTACAGCACTTTGAACCCGGCGAAGCCGAGGTCTTTGACGGTGTCTTTATCATGCTGAACATCGCCAAAATTGAAATAGTCCGGGTTGTATTTGATTCTTTTTACCGTCGTCGCGGTAACTTCGTTGATCCTGACCGGTGTGTCGAAGTACATACCCTGGTGGTAGAACTCGAGCTTGAATGGGGTCTTGATATTGCTCCAGTACGCTTTATCACGGTTAAACTGGATCTGCTGATAGTCCGCATATTTCATGTCGCGGAAACGGAGGGCAAGTTACTTTTCGGCGCCTCATAGCCTTTACCGGCTAAGGATTGAGCTTGTTTTGCAACATCATCGATGGTGAACGCCCAACTCGACGATGTGTACAGCGTTAACATTACCGCCGCGCCCAACCAACGCATTTTCATCATTTGTCGTTTATGTTTCATAATAAGTAAGCACTTCCCCCTTTGTGTGCTTATATCGATCCGATCCATTTTAATGGATAATCAGGCAATCCGACAACTGAATCCCGGCTTTGTTCAGCGCGCTGGCTCATGGATTAAGCAGGTTTTGCTCCTGTTTTCACTTTGCGTGCTTATCCTGGAGACAGGTTGTTGGACTTCGTGTAGGGTTGCCCCCCGAATGTAAACATTATTCGTCCCAGGGATAAGACGAAAAGTCTGAGAATATGTATCTATCTATGAATCCAGTACCTCCACAGCGTGAATATTTTCTTGACTCCATCCGCGCCTGGCTGATGTTGTTGGGGATCCCCTTTCATATCTCGTTGATCTATTCAAGCCATACCTGGCATATCAACAGCGCAGAGCCCTCATGGTGGCTGACCCTGTTTAACGATTTTGTCCACGCATTTCGCATGCAGGTCTTTTTTGTTATTTCCGGTTATTTTTCGTACATGTTATTCCTGCGTTATCCATTAAAACGCTGGTGGAAAGTGCGTGTTGAACGCGTAGGTATTCCTATGCTGACGGCCATTCCTTTACTCACCTTGCCGCAATTTATCATGCTGCAATTTGTCAAAGGAAAAACCGAGAACTGGCACACGCTTTCTTTGTATGAGAAATACAATACGCTGGCCTGGGAATTAATTTCTCATCTGTGGTTTTTATTAGTGCTTGTTGTATTAACAACCCTGAGCATGTGGGCATTCAGCCAAATCAAAAAAAGCGCGGAACGCACAACGAAGCCGTTATTCGCCGCCGTTTCGATGACCAAATTGACGCTTATCTTCTTTATCCTTGGCGTCGGTTACGCCGCGCTGAGACGCGCCATTTTTATCATTTATCCCTCTATTCTTAGCGATGGCATGTTCAATTTCGTCGTCATGCAAACGCTGTTTTATCTCCCTTTCTTTATCCTGGGCGCGCTGGCATTCATCAACCCGGCGCTGAAAGCGCTGTTTACCGTACCGTCACGCGGATGCACGCTGGCTGCGGCGCTCGCCTTCGTTGCCTACCTGCTGAACCAGCGTTATGGCAGCGGCGATGCCTGGATGTATGAAACAGAATACGTCATTACCATGCTGATGGGATTGTGGATGGTTAACGTGGTCTTTTCGCTGGGCCACCGTTTACTTAATTTCCAGTCCGCTCGCGTCACCTATTTTGTGAATGCATCGCTTTTCATCTATCTGGTGCATCATCCACTAACGCTGTTTTTCGGCGCGTATATTACGCCGCATATTACGTCGAATCTGCTGGGCTTTTTATGCGGGCTGGTCTTTGTTATCGGTATTGCGCTGGTTCTGTATGAACTGCATTTACGGGTTCCCGTACTGAAATTTTTATTTTCGGGCAAACCCGCGGTTAAACGTGATAACAGCAAGGCTGTCGCCAGTTAAGCTGCCCGCTGAAGGGCGTTAAAGCAGCCATTCGACGGGCAAGACAGACGCCAGTCGCACCAGAACCCGCTTCCAGAATCCTGTGGCGGGTTCTTTTTTCAGTACCACCTCGTCACGCAGGTGGCGATCAACCCAGTTAATCCTTCCCCAACGATCCAGCCGCAGTTGCCAGGCGTCATCACGCTGGCTCTGCATAAAACGGTTATGAATCAGCGTTGCCAGCGTTTCGCTTTCAATCACAAACCCCATTTCGGTATTGAGTAACGTCGATCGGGGATCGAAATTGAGCGAACCGATAAAAACCTTATTCCCGTCAATGCTGAAGGTCTTCGCATGCAGGCTGGAGCCTGAGTTACCGGTTAAACCACGATCGTGAAGTTCAGCCGCATGCCCGTTAGTGGGTTTAAGTTCATAGAGCTCAATGCCGTAGCGCAGAAGTTTTTTACGCCACCGCGCATAGCCCGCATGGACGACCGCCACATCGTTCGCCGCCAGTGAATTGGTAAGAATCGCGATCCTGACCCCTTTTCTCACCAGTTGCAGCAGTTGCGCGACGCCCGCCCGAGTGGGAACAAAATAGGCGGAAATAATGTCGATACGTTCCGTTGGCGACCCCATCACATCGAACAGGCGTTGCGGCAGAAGCGAATGACGCTGCGCTTTCCCCTCGCCTTTTAAAGGATCGTCGCTGAGCAGACGGGTTTTCGCCCATATCAGCGGTAAAGCGCCGCGATCAAGATGGGACATAAAGTGGCTGGTTTTCAGCTTATGCAAATAGCGGCGCGTAATGTCGTCGTTGTACCAGGAATCCGGTAAGTCAATGCGTCGGGTGATTTCCTGCTCAGACAGCGACAACACTTTTTGCAGCGTTGAAACCGATTTGCAGTGCCAGTAACGTTCAAAATCATCCGCCACGTCTTTTACAACAGGGCCAATCGCCATCACGTCGAGATCGGAAAACAGCGGCTCTTCACCTGCGCCAAAATAGGCATCGCCAATATTCCGCCCGCCGACAATGGTGACTGCGCCATCTGCCGTATAGCTTTTATTATGCATACGCCGATTAAGCCGGGCAAAGTCGGTTAAATACCCCAGCGCACGCAGCATACGAAAAGAGAAAGGATTAAACAGGCGCACTTCGATATTGGGGTGGCTATCCAGCAGTTGCAGCGTATCATCAAGCCCCGGCGTGTTGTTATCATCCAGCAGCAGGCGAACATGAACGCCGCGCTTTGCCGCCGCCAATAATATCGAAAACAGCAGACGCCCGGACATGTCATCCTCCCAGATGTAATACTGCACATCCAGGGTGCGTTCAGCCATTTCTGTTAATCGATAGCGTGCGGCAAAGGCATCCAGGCTGTCATCCAGGGCGAGAATGCCGCATTCGCCGGGATGACGTTCACACAGCGGGGTAACAGCGCGCTCAAGTCGGGTCAACTCACTCATCACCTTGTTGGGTCAGTAATCGCTCGTAAAGTCGGGCAGTTTCTTCATCATAACAGACAAAGTATACCTGCTCAGGTAGCGCGTGGCGGGCAAGAAAATCCGCAACCGTATTGACCGCGATCTCTGCTGCGGCGGGGCGTGGGTAGCCGTAAGCGCCGGTGCTGATCGCCGGAAACGCGACAGACCGGTAGCCATTGGCCAGCACCAGTTGCAAACTGTTGAAATAGGCATCTTCCAGGAGCTGGGATTCGTTGTGATCGCCGCCACGCCAGACGGGCCCCACCGTATGGATCACCGCTTTCGCCGGCAGATTGCCTGCCAGAGTAATGACCGCGTGTCCTGCCGGGCACTCGCCCTGCTGCTGCCTGACTTTTTTGCAGGCTTCCAGTAGCGCCGGACCCGCTGCACGATGAATCGCGCCGTCAACGCCACCGCCCCCCAGTAATGAAGCGTTGGCGGCATTAACAATCACATCTACCGTGAGCTGGGTTATGTCGCCATGTTGTACATGAATACGCGATTTCATAGATCCCCCTTACCTTAACCTATAGCCTAAGTGTACAGCAGGGCTTTCAATGAAATCGCGTTTTTTAATCGAACGATTTTATCTCTGACAGATGCGTTTATTGGTATTCAATACTCATAATTGCCAGACGTTGTTGCGGATCGAGATAGTTGACTCTCACGGATGCAATTTGTCGAAGGCTTTGCGGGGCGGTTGTAACCTGTTGCAGGGTAAAACGGTTAGTTTTCATCTGGCCATTATTCACGCATGTCATGTCAATATTTTGCTGCCGGGCACTGACCTCACAGGGAGGTTCGACAATCTGACCACGAAAATGAATAACGCCGCCGGTAGTGATTTGTTGAGCTGTAACAGAGGAAGAAAAGAGAACGCAGACGCCAAGGCCTGCTCCGAGGATATTTTTCGAACACAACGCAAACATACAATAGCTCCTCAATGATCAATCATACTTGAAGGATCGGAGTTTTCCTTCCACTGCGACGCTCGCGGTGAACGGAAACGACGTTGTTGCCTCTCTATAATTCATAGAACAGTAATCCATCCCCTGCCACAAACAATCACCAAATAAATCAAATGATTAAGATGATTTCTCAGGAGATGGCCATTGCTGCGACAAATGCAACGACTGCCCGTCGGAAACGGTAACGATAATTTTTACCGAGTCCTCCGGGGAAATATTTAAACTGAGTTTCGTTAAATCAATGGGTTGATTAGCGGGCAAAGAAAGGGTTGTTTTCTGCTGTGTACGGCTTTGCCCTCCTTTCCCATCACGAACGGCAAAAATTTGGACTTCGCACACGCAGGGTTTGCTGAGCGTAACCTGGGGGGACAATGGTGTAAATTTCACCTTGTTGCGTGGTATTAAATGTAATCTGGCTGGAGAGCGCGGCAAGGAGTAATAGCGTATTCATCATATCCTCACGAAAAAAAACAGGGCTTTCGCCCTGTTTATTATGAGTACCCGACCTGAATCAGTACTGGTTAGCCGTGGCGTTGTTGCCGAAGCCGACCTGAGTAACCGATACCTGGGAGTCGGACGCAGTCTGGTTAACCAGCGCGCCGTTGCGGCCACCAAACTGGCTCACAACGATATCAGAGTTTTTGGCATTCCACTGATCGATAGTCGCGCTGTTTCTGTACCCATTCTGGGTCAGGTCAATGCCGCTGTTGTCAGCGCCCTGGCCTACGTCTGCGCCGTTACCATGACCATATTGTTTGATGGACAGATCTGATTTACGAGCATCGCTTTGCAGAGCAAGAGCAGAGTTTGCGCTACCGTACTGGAAAATACTCAGGGTAGATTCAGGGCCGGAATTATTACCGCCATTATTATGACCGCCGCCACCGCCCCACTGCGGAACAACACCAGCCAGAGCACTGCCAGAAACTACGATTGCTGCGAATGCTGCCACTTTTAAAAGTTTCATGGTAAACCCCCATCGGATTGATTTAAAAGTCGTCATGGTATTAACGTTGCGTAACGCGAATAGCCATGCGCGACTGTCTCTGCACTACAACTGCTGTTTTTTGCGTACCGTACTGCGTAATATCTGCTTTATTACCAGAACCTTTCTGAATAATCATTGCAGTATTACCATAAGAGCCTTGCGATATACTTGCATCATTGGCGTAACCCGCCTGATCAATATATGCAAGGTTATAAGCTCCTGACTGGTCAATCTTCGCTCGGTTATTTCCGCCTTCTTGTGAAATAACGGATAAAAGTTTTGAGCCGTCCTGGCGTGTTTTTGCACTATTATAAGTGCCCTTTTGACCAATAATGGCTGCCTGATTAAATGAAGACTTGCTTAATTCATTTACCGCAAAATTATATTCCGCATTTGCCAGATCATAACTTGTCGCGGCTGCAATCCCAGGCGCACCCAGTATTGTTAACATCATAAATAACAATTTGTTTTTCATGTTGTCACCCTGGACCTGGTCGTACATTACGTTAATTTAAAAGCATTTCAATTTGACTGTTAACGCGATTCGTTTTTTGTTAACGCCGCGTTACGATGAAGAGTATGTCCGTGGAAACATTTTAAATAACTCACCCGCGAGTGGTATTTTGATATTCAGCGTCACACCAAAGTGCTAATTCACTGTTGACTCCACTGTTATTTACGAAAAATTTATTTTCTTATCTGTAGCGGGCTAAACATTTCTGCCAGTGAGAGGGAAAAACCGTTTTCTGCATATCATTATGCGTTTCTCCGGGCATCACACTGCATCGCCATCACAACTCGTGACAAACATCATTTTTTTCTCACTAAAAATGTCCAGGCGGCCATGAGTCGAACGTTTTAAAATTAACTTGTCAGACAAACTCAAAAATAATTTTAAATTGTGATTTAAAATCAATTAGTTATTATAATTTGTATGATTTTTTAAATCTATGCAATAACAGCAACATGTACAACTTTTCTATCAAATCTAATCTCTAAAAAATCCACACATTAACATATGAATATATAATTTTACATTTTGTTACAAGTTTAACCACTTGCTTTAAGGTTTGTAATGACTAGATTGAAATCAGTTGTAGTCCATCTGTTTTAATATTTTTACCCTTTTTGGGTCGATGTTTTATTTCTACACACAGCAGTGCAACATCTGTCAGTACTTCTGGTGCCTCGTATTTTAGCTGAGGCAGCTGTCAGATGTGCGACTAAAAAAAGTGGGGTTTCATCATGTTTAATGAAGTCCATAGTATTCATGGTCATACATTATTGTTGATCACAAAACCATCTTTGCAGGCCACTGCATTATTGCAGCATTTAAAGCAATCACTGGCTGTTACCGGAAAACTACATAATATTCAACGTTCTCTGGATGATATATCCGCCAGCTGCATTGTTTTACTGGATATGATGGAAGCGGATAAAAAAATTATCCATTACTGGCAAGACAATTTGAGTCGGAAAAACAACAATATCAAGACGTTATTGTTGAATACTCCCGACGACTATCCCTTCCGTGATATTGAAAACTGGCCACATATCAATGGCGTGTTTTACGCAACGGAGGATGAAGAACGTGTCGTTAACGGCTTGCAGGGGATCCTGCGAGGCGAATGCTATTTTTCGCAAAAGCTGGCCAGTTACCTGATCACTCATTCAGGAAACTACCGTTACAACAGCACGGAATCAGCGCTTCTCACTCATCGTGAAAAAGAGATCCTCAATAAACTGCGAATCGGCGCCTCAAACATTGAAATCGCCCGTTCGCTTTTTATCAGCGAGAATACGGTAAAAACACATCTTTATAATCTTTTCAAAAAGATAGCTGTTAAAAACCGTACTCAGGCGGTCTCGTGGGCAAACGATAACCTCAGGCGATAAAGCCATGAAACGCTATCTGACCTGGATTGTGGCAGCAGAATTACTGCTTGCCGCAGGGAATCTTCACGCTGCGGAAGTTGAAGTGGAAGTTCCCGGACTCTTAACTGACCATACCGTCTCATCAGTCGGCCCACAATTTTTATCGCGCCTTCAGCGACAAATGGGAAAGTGAGTACACAGGCAATTTGACCATCAATGAAAGACCCAGTGCGCGTTGGGGAAGTTGGATCACGATAACGGTAAATCAGGACGTTATATTCCAGACTTTTTTATTCCCAACGAAAAGAGACTTCGAGCGAACCGTTGACTTCGCGCTGGCGCAAACTGAAGAAGCATTAAATCGTCGGCAAATAGATCAAACGCTATTAAGCACGAGTGATTTAGCGCGCGATGAATTCTAAAATATGATTTAGTCTGGAGGCTGCCATGCGTGTCAAACATGCAGTAGTTATGCTCATGCTTATTTCACCATTAAGTTGGGCCGGAAATATGACATTCCAGTTCCGAAATCCTAATTTTGGTGGAAACCCAAATAACGGCGCATTTTTATTAAATAGCGCTCAGGCACAAAACTCTTATAAGGACCCAAGTTATTACGACGACTTCGGGATTGAAACCCCGTCTGCACTGGATAACTTTACGCAGGCTATTCAATCGCAAATCCTTGGTGGATTGCTGACGAATATTAACACCGGCAAACCAGGCAGAATGGTGACCAATGATTTTATCATTGATATCGCCAACCGGGATGGGCAACTGCGACTTAATGTCACGGACAGGAAAACCGGGAAAACCTCGACGATTGAAGTGTCAGGTTTGCAAACACAGTCAACCGATTTCTAAGCCCCAGCTACCAAAGGACAATAATCATGCAGCGCTTACTTATTTTGGTTGCAGTATGTTTACTGAGCGGATGCTTAACCGCCCCGCCTAAAGAAGCCGCGAAACCGACATTAATGCCTCGTGCGCAAAGCTATAAAGATTTGACGCACCTGCCGATGCCAACGGGTAAGATTTTTGTCTCGGTTTATAATATTCAGGATGAAACGGGCCAGTTTAAACCTTATCCGGCGAGTAACTTCTCGACTGCCGTTCCGCAGAGCGCCACCGCGATGCTGGTGACTGCGCTGAAAGACTCCCGCTGGTTTATCCCGCTGGAGCGTCAGGGACTGCAAAACCTGCTGAACGAACGCAAAATTATTCGTGCAGCGCAGGAAAACGGCACGGTGGCTATCAATAACCGAATCCCGCTTCAGTCCCTCACCGCCGCGAATATCATGGTGGAAGGGTCGATTATCGGTTACGAAAGCAACGTGAAGTCAGGCGGGGTCGGTGCGCGGTACTTCGGTATCGGTGCGGATACGCAGTATCAGCTTGACCAGATTGCGGTAAACCTGCGCGTGGTTAACGTCAGCACCGGCGAGATCCTCTCTTCGGTCAATACCAGCAAGACCATCCTTTCCTATGAAGTGCAGGCCGGGGTGTTCCGCTTTATTGATTACCAGCGACTGCTGGAAGGTGAAATCGGCTACACCTCGAATGAACCGGTGATGCTGTGTCTGATGTCAGCGATTGAAACGGGCGTTATCTTCCTGATTAACGACGGGATCGATCGCGGCCTGTGGGATTTGCAGAACAAAGCGGAGCGTCAGAACGACATTCTGGTGAAATACCGCCACATGTCCGTACCGCCGGAATCCTGATATTTCGCCAACCGTAGAATGCCCGATGGCGCAGACTTATCGGGCCTACAGCAGGCAGAATAAGTTTGCGCCATCAGGATTGACATCATATGAGCGTGGGGGAAACCTCACGCTTTTTTATTTGCTGACCGCCGTCGGCGAAGAATCTCTTACCCGACGAGACGCCAGCCACAGCCCGCTATTTTTCATCGCATAGCCAAACACGAGTCCCAGCGCCAGCGAAGGCAGAACCAGTCGCCAGTCCCCCCTGCCCTGCAAACGTCGCGCATGCGCCGATAAAGGTGCCAGGCACAAAAGAAAGCAACAGTTGCTTCGCCTGAACGCACATCAAAAACGCGACGATTCCCGTCATGACGTAACTGACGATCTCCAGATGCGGAGCCAGCGCGCTGCCGTGAATAATCACCAGCGCCCACACCACGCCGCTCAGGAGCGTACATGCAGAAATCAATAACCCTTTCAGGCCGCCCTGCGGACAGGCGAAATAGGCCGTACAGCCCAGAAAAACCCGCCCAACTGAGCAGGCCAAGAGAAACGGCCACCCATCCCCAGATACCGGAGAGAATGCCCGTTGTGATTGCAATGGAGATAAGTATGTTCATGCCGCGCATCATAGCAGAAAAGCGGCATACGAATGAGATCACGCACACATTTTATGCAAGACAATTAATCACGTTGCATAACAAAGTGACCATGATCACATTTACTCTTCAGCGCCTTCCTGTAACTCATCCCACATTGCGCCGATCGCATCGCGCGTCAACGGCGCCATCGTACGCCAGAATGGCGTCGCGGCATGGGCTTCCACTTTGCCAAGGAAAGTACCGCACCAGGGAAGCAGGTATTCAATAAACAGCGTTTCCAGCGCTTCGCTCTCATCTTCAGCAGACTGATCCTCCAGCCAGGAGGCGGCCAGCAGCAGCGTACCGATATGGTCGGCAGGGGTATCCGCCAACGGCATACCGCGAGCGGAAAGAAACGCGCGAACATCGGACTCCTTCGCCCCTTCCACCCAGGCGCTGCGATAAGGCGACACGGCGCACTCGTCGCCGACAAACAGCGCATTGTAGTCCGCCGCCAGTTGGGTCATGTCGCAACTTTTTTGCAACCGCGCCAGAAGCTCATCCTGCTCCAGCGGCCAGCTTGCCGACAATTTACCCTCGCGGATCAGCGTAAACAGAGGAACCAGCAGAGGGTCCTGCGGTTGGCGGTAATACAGCGATCCCAGCACACGACACAGGATAGAAAACTCATTCATTGATATATTCCAGTTATCAGCAATTAAAGTTCAGCAAACTCCGGGATCGGCGCCATACCGCGCGATTCCAGAAATCTCAGTAAGCGTCCTGGCGAAACGTTTAAAACGCGTTCTTCCGGGAAATCCACTTCATCCAGGATCTTCCGGCATTCGGCAAATTCACCGAGTGTAAACGCAGTATGGGAATCCGACCCTAACGCCACCCATCCGCCAGCGTCACGCACGGCTGCGGCCACCGCGCGGCAATTATCTTCACTGCCTTTGCGCGAATGCAGGAATGACGAGTTATTGATTTCCAGCGCCACCTGGTATTTAGCCGCCGCCTGCGCAATCGCGGTGATATCGACAGGATACTTCGGGTTACCCGGATGGCTGATAATATGCACATTTCCGCTGGCCATCGTGGCAATCATCGCCTGGGTATTGGTCTCTTTATCGTGCGGCGCGAAAACCGGTTCATGGAAACCGGCGATAATCACATCCAGCGAGTTCAGCATCGGGCCCGTGCAGTCAATCTCGCCATCGATATTCTTGATGTTGGCTTCAATACCGCGAAGAATGCCCACCCCGTCAACCAGACGCGGCCAGATACGCATGTTGATAAAGTGCCAGTGATGCGGAGCATCGGCCATATCCGGGCCGTGATCGGTAATGGCAAAGAGCTTAATACCTTTGCGTTTCGCTTCGGCAATATAATCGTGCAAGGTACTGTATGCGTGGGTGCTGGCGACGGTATGCATATGCAAGTCAACGGGATACATAACTCACTCCTGTAGTCGTTTTCCGACAAGGATAGCAGGTATCGTCGCCATTTATTAGTCGAAACCCGGCGCTAACCGGGTTGTCATCAGTAGCCGCGAACGCGATCGACCTGACCCGTCACGGATTCGCCGCGTTCCAGATGCGTAATGGTGCGCGAAATATAGTCCACGGCTTCCGCCGGGCGGGTGACGGCGGCAATGTGCGGCGTCATCGCCACGCGAGGATGTTGCCAGAGCGGACTCTCTTTTGGCAACGGCTCGCGGCTGAAAACATCCAGCATCGCCCCTTTGAGTTTTTCGCTATTCAACGCGGCAAGCAGATCGTCCTCATTAACATGCACGCCGCGCGCCAGGTTAAGCAGGTAAGCGCCATCCCGTAACTGATTGAGCAAGCCGGAATTAATAATGCCCACCGTCTCCGCCGTATTTGGCAGCAGGTTGATCAGCACCCTTGTTTGATTCAGGAATGCGCCTAACTCCTCAGTCCCCGCAAAACTCTCTACGCCAGGCCAGGATTTACGGCTACGGCTCCAGCAGCGAAGCGGGAATCCCCATGCCTGGAGCGCTTCAGCGACTTTGGCGCCCAGCACCCCCGCCCCCATAATACCGACGGTGAATTCATCGCGATCATATTCCGGCAGCGGCTGCCATGTTGACTGGTTTTTCAGCGCCTGATAGTCATCGAAACGGCGGAACCAATGCAGCACCTGGCTCACGGCATACTCCTGCATTTGCAGGCCCATGCCGGTATCTTCCAGGCGGAACAGCGGGATAGAGGCATCCAGCATTTCCGGGTGCGCTTTGAGCTTACTCAGAATGGAATCCACACCTGCGCCAAGCGCAAATACGGCTTTTAGCTTCCGTCCTTCGAGCATCTCCACCGGCGGATGCCACACGAGCGCATAATCCGCAGGTTCGTTATCACCGGGTTTCCATTCACGAATATTCGCGCCGGGAATCGCCTTTGCCAAAGCGTTAAGCCACCAGGCCGTATCGAAGGTCGGGGTGATAGAACATTATCTCCATGTTGACTCCTGAGTGTTGTTGTGCGGAATTTACTCGCACTTATTATCATCATTTTCATAGGGATCATCAGCATAACAAATTTAGAGATGCTGGCAAAAAAAGCAGTTTCCGCTTATTTAAACTGCATGTTGATTGAAGTTTGTGTAATTGCACGATTTTTTAGAAAAGGTGATTGACGCCGGGGGGCGTATTTCCCTAAATTAGCGCCCGTTCCAGCAACACTGGAACGACAATATGGGTGAGGTGTCCGAGTGGCTGAAGGAGCACGCCTGGAAAGTGTGTATACGGCAACGTATCGGGGGTTCGAATCCCCCCCTCACCGCCATATTCAGAAAAAGAGCTCGTACAAAAGTACGGGCTTTTTTTTCACCTATTGCACGTACTGTGGGGGGATGAGAACCCACGACCGGGGTTCGACAACTGGCGACAGCCAGTTGGACAGACCGCGAACGCAGAGAACGGGCTGCCCGCAGGGCGAGCGAAGCGAGTCAATCCCCCCCTCACCGCCATATTCAGAAAAAGAGCTCGTACGAAAGTACGGGCTTTTTTTTCGCATGTTGCACGCGCTATCCGGCTAACAAGAACACCCCAGGACCGGTAAGCGTTAGCGCCACCGGGCGCCTGCACATCGCCGGATGGCAGCGCAAACGCCTTATCCGGCCTACAAAAAACAAAGCCCGGTTTCCCGGGCTATGAGATCTGACGACGCTTCAGTTGTAGGCATGAAGGGTTCGTTGGCACAATGCCGAACGCACGCAGTCGTCTTTATGGAAACGGACAATACCTATCATCTCATCTTCTTCAAAGCGAGCTAACGCATCACTTAACCCCGATTGAACATGAGCCGGTAAATCGCACTGGGTAATGTCGCCATTTACGATAACCGTCACGTTCTCCCCGAGGCGCGTTAAGAACATCTTCATTTGCGCAGCAGTCACATTCTGAGCCTCGTCAAGAATGACGACTGCATTTTCAAATGTACGTCCGCGCATATAGGCGAACGGCGCGATTTCCACCTTACCAATCTCAGGCCGCAGGCAGTATTGCATAAAAGACGCGCCCAGGCGTTTCACCAGCACGTCATAGACGGGCCGGAAATAAGGCGCGAACTTCTCGGATATATCGCCTGGTAAGAAGCCGAGATCTTCATCGGCCTGCAAAACCGGACGGGTAACAATAATCCTGTCTACATCTTTATGTATCAGGGCCTCTGCTGCTTTTGCCGCACTGATCCAGGTTTTTCCACACCCGGCTTCGCCAGTGGCGAAGATCAGTTGTTTACTCTCGATAGCATTCAGGTAGTGCTCCTGAGCCTCATTTCGCGCTACGATTGGTGTGGCGTCACGGCTATCACGCGCCATGCCTATCGCTTCTACGCCGCTCATCTGCACAAGCGAGGTGACCGATTCTTCTTCACGTTGTTTGTGGCTACGCGAATCCCGTCTCAGCACACGTTTTGCTTCACGACGAGCTTTGATCACTGCTTTTTGTCTTCCCATGGATAGCACCTTGAGTTGTTGGTATACATCACACGCGCCGTTGGCGGCACGATTATGCGCACAAACATCTGAGGGTTGGCTTCCTTGTAAGCCATTGCTTGCTTTTTGAAAAGACGCCCTACACGGCTACGCGCACCGAATACGGCGTCAGTAACAGGGATAAAAAGAGGAAGTGAGAGGAATTTAGCGGTGACGACAGGGCTACCGGAGGAGAGGCATCCGCATAAGTTATTGCTGTTACTGCGAAAAACGTGTCCAGTACAGGACCTTACCATTCGCGATCTCCATAGTGAAAAGTGTCATCACTGCCGGGAACTACCGCTATTACGTATTAGTACAACATAATTTATCATTAATGCAACAACATATTTACCATGCATTAACTAAAGTTCCCCTTTGCACTGGCAATAGTCTCTTACAGAGATATTACAAAATTATTTCACCTGAACGCTCATAGTAAAAATTAATACTTTCATTCATCGACATACAGAGAAACACGCCACAATTCTGAATAAAAAGCCCGCGCATGGCGGGCGATGAAAGTAAACGGGCAGCGGTCAGATTACTCTGCCTGTAAACGCGACGGCGGTGCGGAGTGGTAATACGCATCCGCTTTCGCAAAACGTTCTTGCATAGCTGACGACGGCGCTTTGCCCAGCAGGCTAAAGACCACAATCCCGATGCTGCCGAAGATGAAGCCAGGGATGATTTCGTACAGATCCAGCCAGCCAAACTGTTTCCAGACAATAACCGTCAGCGCCCCGATAACCATTCCGGCCAGCGCGCCGTTACGGGTCATACGCGACCACATCACCGAGAACAGCACGACCGGGCCAAACGCCGCGCCGAAGCCCGCCCACGCATAGCTCACCAGACCGAGCACGCGGTTTTCAGGGTTAGCAGCCAGCGCGATAGACACCAGCGCAACCACCAGCACCATAATGCGCCCTACCCATACCAGCTCTTTCTGGCTCGCGCCTTTACGCAAGAAGGCTTTATACAAATCTTCGGTAATCGCGCTGGAGCACACCAGCAGCTGGCAGCTTAACGTCGACATCACCGCCGCGAGAATAGCGGACAGCAGAATACCGGCAATCCACGGATTGAACAGGATTTGCGCCAGTTCAATGAACACGCGTTCCGAGTTCTGATTCACCGCTCCGGCCAGTGCCGGGTTATTGTTAAAGTAAGCAATGCCGAAGAAGCCGACAGCCACCGCCCCCGCCAGACACAGGATCATCCAGCTCATACTGATGCGACGCGCGTGCACGATGCTGTGGTGAGAATCCGCCGCCATAAAGCGCGCCAGAATATGCGGTTGACCAAAGTAGCCCAGCCCCCAGCCCATCAGGGAGATAATGGCGACAAAGTTCAGCCCCTTGAGCATATCCACATTCTCAATGCTCTTTTGTTTAATCACTTCCAGGGAGTCACCAAAACCGCCGACGCTGATGATCACAATAACAGGGCGTCAGAATCAGGGGCGAAAATCATCAGGCTGGCCTGGACGGTGTCTGTCCAGCTCACGGCCAGGAAGCCGCCAATAAAGGTATAGATAATGGTGGCTGCCGCCCCCGCCCACAGCGCAGTTTCATAGCTCATGCCAAAGGTGCTTTCAAACAGACGCGCCCCTGCCACAATCCCCGATGCGCAATAAATGGTGAAAAACAGCAGGATAACCAGGGCAGAGATAATGCGCAGAACGCGACTTTTATCTTCAAAACGCCCGGTAAAATAATCCGGCAGAGTCAGGGCGTTATCATTGAATTCAGTGTGGACGCGTAAACGTCCAGCCACCAGTTTCCAGTTAATCCATGCCCCTAACGTCAGACCAATCGCGATCCAGCTTTCAGAAATCCCCGACAGGAAAATCGCCCCCGGCAGACCCATCAGCAGCCAGCCGCTCATATCAGATGCGCCAGCGGATAATGCCGTCACAAACGGCCCAAGGCTGCGGCCGCCGAGAATATAGTCATCAAAGTTTTTGGGTCGAACGCCATGCAATAAACCCTATCAATATCATGCCAAAGATATAGACACAAAACGTCACCAACATCGGTGTGCTAATAGCCATCAAAAGTCTCCAGATTTTATGTGCCGGCAATAATAAGAGCTGCCGTTTTATACCCTGCCGGAACGTGGCAATGGTGTTTATGTTTACCAGGGCGACCGTATCCTGCCGGAAGCGGTGGTCATTCACAATCGATTTAACACATCATTTACATCAAATTTTATTCGGGTGGGATACTATTTTTCTCCAGGTTGCACTCTCTCACATTTTTTAAGGTTGCACCTTTCAAAAGTGTTAACTGCCGCAGAGAAAAAGATTTGGTTATTGTTTTTATCCCATCCAGAAGCGTCTCTTCTTTTAACATTTCATTCATTTTTAAGCTTGCAAGGCAGGTCACATTTAACGAGGTTGCACAAAGTTGCAACATGGTGGATATTTCTCGATAACTATCAGCAGCACATATCAGAACAACAGGAGTAGACGGCATGGGAACCACCACGATGGGGGTTAAGCTGGACGACGCGACGCGCGAGCGTATTAAAACAGCAGCAACACGAATTGATCGCACCCCACACTGGCTGATCAAACAGGCAATCTTTAATTATCTGGAAAAACTGGAAAGCGACGAGGCGTTACCGGAGTTGCCCGCCCTGCTGGCTGGCGCCGCCAATGAAGGCGATGAGTCAACCGCACAGCAGGAAGAAAACCACCAGCCTTTCCTTGAGTTTGCCGAGCAGATCCTGCCTCAGTCGGTCTCCCGCGCCGCGATTACCGCAGCTTACCGTCGCGCCGAAACCGATGCGGTGCCGATGTTAATGGAGCAGGCGCGTCTGCCGCAACCGGTGGCCGAACAGGCCCACAAGCTGGCCTATCAACTGGCGGAGAAACTGCGTAACCAGAAAACGGCCAGCGGCCGCGCCGGGATGGTGCAGGGGCTGTTGCAGGAGTTCTCCCTCTCCTCGCAGGAAGGCGTCGCGCTGATGTGCCTTGCGGAAGCGCTGCTGCGTATCCCGGATAAAGCGACGCGTGACGCGCTCATCCGCGACAAAATCAGCAACGGCAACTGGCAGTCGCATATTGGCCGCAGCCCGTCGCTGTTTGTTAATGCCGCCACCTGGGGTCTGTTGTTTACCGGCAAGCTGGTCTCTACCCACAACGAAGCCAGTCTCTCTCGCTCGCTGAACCGGATTATCGGTAAGAGCGGCGAGCCGCTGATCCGCAAAGGCGTTGACATGGCAATGCGCCTGATGGGCGAGCAGTTCGTCACCGGCGAAACCATCGCCGAAGCGCTGGCGAATGCGCGTAAGCTGGAAGACAAGGGCTTTCGCTACTCCTACGATATGTTAGGCGAAGCGGCGCTGACCGCCGCCGATGCGCAGGCTTATATGGTCTCGTATCAGCAGGCTATTCACGCCATTGGCAAAGCGTCTAACGGACGCGGAATTTATGAAGGGCCGGGGATCTCCATCAAGCTTTCCGCCCTGCACCCGCGCTACAGCCGCGCGCAGTATGACCGTGTGATGGAGGAGCTGTATCCGCGCCTGAAATCACTGACGCTGCTGGCGCGTCAGTACGATATCGGCATCAACATCGACGCCGAAGAAGCCGACCGTCTGGAAATCTCCCTCGACCTGCTGGAAAAACTTTGTTTTGAGCCGGAACTGGCTGGCTGGAACGGCATCGGTTTCGTGATTCAGGCTTATCAGAAACGCTGCCCGTTTGTGATTGATTATCTGATCGATCTCGCCACGCGCAGCCGTCGCCGCCTGATGATCCGCCTGGTGAAAGGCGCGTACTGGGACAGTGAAATCAAACGCGCCCAAATGGACGGACTGGAGGGATACCCGGTTTACACCCGCAAGGTCTATACCGACGTTTCTTATCTGGCCTGCGCGAAAAAACTGCTCGCCGTACCGAATCTGATTTACCCGCAGTTTGCGACCCATAACGCCCATACTCTGGCGGCGATTTATCAACTGGCGGGGCAGAACTACTATCCAGGCCAGTATGAATTCCAGTGTCTGCACGGCATGGGCGAACCGCTGTACGAGCAGGTCACCGGTAAAGTGGCGGATGGCAAACTCAACCGTCCGTGTCGTATTTATGCCCCGGTCGGCACGCATGAAACGCTGCTGGCGTATCTGGTGCGCCGCCTGCTGGAAAACGGCGCCAACACCTCCTTCGTTAACCGTATTGCCGACGCCACGCTGCCGCTGGATGAACTGGTCGCCGATCCGGTGGAGGCCGTGGAAAAACTGGCGCAGCAAGAAGGGCAAACCGGCTTGCCGCATCCGAAAATCCCGCTGCCTCGCGACCTCTACGGACAAGGCCGGGAAAACTCCGGCGGGTTAGATCTGGCGAACGAACACCGTCTGGCTTCCCTCTCCTCCGCCCTGTTGAACAATGCGCTGCAAAAATGGCAGGCCAAACCGATGCTGGAACAGCCGGTCGCTGACGGAGAGATGACGCCGGTGATCAACCCGGCAGAGCCGAAAGACATCGTCGGCTACGTGCGCGAAGCCAGCGCTGCGGATGTTGAACAAGCGCTGCAAAACGCGGTTAACAACGCCCCTATCTGGTTTGCCACGCCACCGCAGGAACGCGCCGCCATCCTGCAACGCGCGGCGGTATTAATGGAAGGCCAAATGCAGCAGTTGATTGGCATTCTGGTACGCGAAGCCGGGAAAACCTTCAGTAATGCCATTGCAGAAGTACGCGAAGCGGTGGATTTCCTCCACTACTACGCCGGGCAGGTACGCGATGACTTTGATAACGAAACGCATCGTCCTTTAGGCCCGGTCGTCTGTATCAGCCCGTGGAACTTCCCGCTGGCCATCTTCACCGGACAAATTGCCGCTGCGCTGGCGGCGGGCAACAGCGTCCTCGCGAAACCGGCGGAACAAACGCCGCTGATTGCCGCCCAGGGCATCGCCATCTTACTGGAAGCCGGTGTTCCGCCGGGCGTAGTGCAGTTGCTGCCCGGCCAGGGTGAAACCGTTGGGGCGCAGTTAACCTCCGACGAGCGCGTACGCGGCGTGATGTTTACCGGCTCGACCGAAGTCGCCAGCTTATTGCAGCGTAACATCGCCACCCGTCTGGATGCGCAGGGTCGCCCGATTCCGCTGATTGCGGAAACCGGCGGGATGAACGCCATGATCGTGGACTCCTCCGCCCTTACCGAACAAGTGGTTGTGGATGTGCTGGCATCTGCGTTTGACAGTGCCGGGCAGCGCTGCTCGGCGCTGCGCATACTGTGCTTGCAGGATGATATCGCCGACCACACCCTGAAAATGCTGCGCGGGGCAATGGCGGAATGCCGCATGGGTAATCCGGGCCGTCTGACCACCGACATTGGCCCGGTTATCGATAACGAAGCCAAAACCAATATCGAGCGCCATATTCAGGCGATGCGTACGAAAGGTCGTCCGGTATTCCAGGCCGTACGTGAGAACAGCGATGATGCGCGCGAATGGCAAACCGGCACCTTTGTTCCGCCAACGCTGATTGAGCTGGAAAGTTTTGATGAGCTGCAAAAAGAGATCTTCGGGCCGGTGCTGCATGTGGTGCGTTACACACGCAACCACCTTCCCGAACTGATTGCGCAGATCAACGCCTCCGGCTACGGTCTGACGCTGGGCGTACATACCCGAATTGACGAGACCATTGCGCAGGTCACCGGTTCAGCGCACGCAGGCAACCTGTACGTCAACCGTAATATGGTCGGCGCGGTCGTGGGCGTCCAGCCATTCGGCGGCGAAGGCTTGTCCGGCACCGGGCCGAAAGCGGGCGGTCCGCTCTATCTCTACCGTCTGTTGGCAAATCGCCCGGAAAACGCGCTGGGCATTACGCTTGCCCGTCAGGATGCGGACTACCCGGTAGATGCCCAGCTTAAAGCCGCACTGACTCAGCCGCCTTGACGCGCTGACCGGGTGGGCGGCGGACTCGCCCGGCTTTGCATACGCTCTGTCAGCAGTTTAGCGAGCTGGCGCAGGCCGGAACCCAGCGTTTGCTGCCTGGCCCTACCGGCGAGCGCAATACTGGACGTTACTGCCGCGTGAACGCGTATTGTGTCTGGCTGATGACGAAGCAGGACGCTCTGGTGCAGGTCGCCGCCGTGACAGCGGTCGGGAGTCTGATTTTGTGGCCGGACGATGCCTTCCATCGCGAACTGGCGAAGCGCCTGCCCGCTGCGGTTTGTGAACGTATTCAGTTTGCGAAAAGCGGACACGCTGACTTCGCAGCCGTTCGATGCGGTGATCTCCACGGCGATTCCGATCAGCTACGGGCGCTGTGCGAGGCGGTAGCCGCCCGTGACGGCGCGATCGTGTCGGTACAGGGCTTTGCCCGTGGTGAAACCAATATCCTGCTGGAGCGTCTGTATATCGAGCGCTCGCTCAGCGTTAACACCGCTGCGGCAGGTGGTAACGCCAGCCTGATGACAATTGGTTAAGGCTGTGGTTAATTAAGGCTTTGGAAAATGCCCGGTGGCGCTTACGGCTCACCGGGCCTACAAAACACATTTGTAGGCCGGATCAGGCAAAGCCGCCATCCGGCAATGTTTTAGAGCCAGAGGGAAGTATGAAGCGAAATTATATTCACATGCGCTGCGCTGCTACTCAGCGCTCCGGCACTGGCCGATGACTGCGCCAACGCCAGCACGCAAATGGAGATGAACACCTGCGCCGCCGCGCAATTTCAAACTGCCGATAAAAAACTCAATGAGACGTACCAGAATGCGCTAAAACGCGCCGAACCGCCGCAGCGTGACTTGCTGAAAAAAGCGCAAATCGCCTGGATTGCCCTGCGGGACGCCGACTGCGCGCTGGTCAGTTCCGGCACGGAAGGCGGCAGTATACAGCCGATGATCGCCAGCCAGTGCATGACGGACAAAACGGACGAACGCGAAGCATTTTTAGCTTCGCTGCTGCAATGTGAGGAAGGTGATTTGAGCTGTCCGTTGCCGCCAGCCGGTTAACGTACGCGAATGCCTTCAATAATCATCCGCTGTACGCTTTCGACCGTTTGATTGAAAAAGGCTTCATCACGCAGCGTTGCGCCCGTTACCGCTTCGACCTGAGGCGCAAAATCGGCGTAATGCTGCGTTGAAGCCCCAAATCATAAAGATCAGGTGATGCGGATCGACGGGCGCCAGTTTTCCACTGTTTACCCCATCCGGCAATCAATGCCGATTTTTCGTCAATCAGCGCCTTCAAATCCCCGGTCAGTTCTTCCATCAGCAACGGCGCGCCCGCCAGCATCTCCATGCAAAAAAGCCGGGAAGCCTGCGGATAATCACGGGAGACCTCCAGTTTAAGACGGATGTACTCTTTGATCGCCACCAGCGGCGCGAAATCTTCACGAAAGGCCTTTAACGGCGCCAGCCAGATATCAAGGATTTGCCGCAGTACGGCGACATAAAGCGCCTCTTTCGACGGGTAATAATAGAGCAAATTGGTTTTGGACACTCCCGCCTGCTCAGCCACCTGCTCCAGACGTGAACCATGAATACCGTACTGGGAAAACGTGTTTAATGCAGCGGTTAAAATCGCCTGGCGCTTGGCGCTGACGGCCTGTGAACGTTTACCTGTTTTTTTCTCTGCGCGTTGAACCATGCGCCCTCTCCTTGTTTTATTGCCGCCAGGATACCGTGGCAACGGCGCTTTTTTCTTTTTGAACGTCAGGACGCTTAGTTTGCGTCGCCTGCGGCGACACTTCAATCTTACGGACAAAAAAACCGCCGGAGGAACCGGCGGCGGGTGGCATCATAACGTTTACCAGCGGCATGCGCTAAACATTATGGCGTTAACTTACAGGCTAGCTGTTACGGTTACCGTGACTGCTTTTGCCCCCTTTTTTGCCTGCTTCTGATGCACGCTGCGGGTCATTCTTAAAGTTGCCCCCGCTGTGCTGACCACCTTTACGACCTGCTTCTGATGCTCTTTCGCGGTCTTCCGCAAAATTACCGGAACCGCCCCGATGGTTTGCCATTACTGACCTCCGTCATAGATTAGACATCATATTGCATCGGTGTTGAGGAAGATCTCCTCACGCGGCATATGGCAGACGCCACAATTATTGCCACGCGGAACTAAGCTTAGCGAAGTTACCCCGGCTGACCAGTAAATCGTAATATTCTGCAACAGGTTCGTCAGGGGGACAGGAATAATCCCCCCAGGAAATCAATAAGCCTCTCTTATGGTTAAAGAAATCCGAACGGCGAAAAATGTATCATTTTGCAACAAAAACGACGCTGATAAATCTTGTTATAAATCAAAGAAATGGTTGTGATATTTGCACTCTCTCCAGGACGTCATATCTTTAAATAGAGGTAGCGAATCGCTACGGACACGATTAACTCGAGGAGTAGTGCAAAATGGCAAAAATTCTGGTGCTTTATTATTCCATGTACGGACACATCGAAACCATGGCGCATGCGGTGGCGGAAGGGGCAAACAAAGTGGACGGCGCAGAAGTCATTATCAAACGCGTACCGGAAACGATGCAGCCTGAAATCTTCGCAAAGGCCGGGAGGTAAAACACAAAACGCACCAGTCGCAACCCCGCAGGAACTGCCTGATTACGACGCCATCATTTTTGGTACGCCGACGCGCTTTGGCAATATGTCAGGCCAGATGCGCACCTTCCTGGACCAAACGGGCGGTTTGTGGGCATCCGGCGCGCTGTATGGAAAACTCGCCAGCGTATTCAGCTCGACAGGCACCGGCGGCGGTCAGGAACAAACCATTACCTCAACCTGGACCACGCTGGCTCACCACGGCATGGTGATTGTCCCTATCGGTTACGCCGCGCAGGAACTGTTTGACGTCTCGCAGGTTCGCGGCGGTACGCCATACGGCGCCACCACAATTGCCGGGGGCGATGGTTCACGCCAGCCAAGCCAGGAAGAACTTTCTATCGCTCGCTATCAGGGTGAATATGTTGCAGGTCTGGCAGTAAAACTCAACGGCTAATCTTCAACAGGAGGATTCGAATGCCAACTCAAGAAGCGAAGGCTCATCACGTCGGCGAATGGGCAAGTCTGCGTAATACATCACCAGAAATAGCCGAAGCCATTTTTGAAGTCGCGAAGTATGACGAGAAACTGGCTGAAAAAATTTGGGAGGAAGGCAGCGACGAAGTGTTGCTTAAAGCCTTTGAGAAGACGGATAAAGATTCGCTATTTTGGGGCGAACAAACCATCGAACGTAAAAATGTCTGACCTTTTCTCCCCCGCCTGCGCGGGGGAGAACCTCTGCTATTTTGCCGCGCTGTTCAACACGTTATCGAACTTATCAAGAGGACAGAAGCCGTTTGCGTCTATCGGGCATCCCGCCAGTTCCAGCGTGACGCGCTGCGCCGGTGATTTCAGCGTCAGGACGTCCGCGTTACGCAACTGCTGCGAGCTCTGATACACATACTCGATTTTCATCAGGTCGCGATTGCCTTTGCTGTCATGCCAGCGCTGGAACACAATCTTGCCGCCAATCGGGGTGCGTTCGTACTGATCGTGCAACTGGTAAGGTTTGAAATCCAGCGCCGTCAGCAGCGAAGCAATATTCGAGTCATGCCCCACCAGAACGGTAATTTTCGGCGCACTGCTACGGTCAGTCACCAGCGCTTTATCAATATATTTGACCAGCGGTTTGGCAACGTTGCGCGCCACTTCACCCGAGGTAAACAGGCTGTCCTGATACCCGTTCTTCAGCTTTGACAGAACTTTCCACTGCTGATCGGATTTAATCTCGCCCCAGGCGACCTGATCCATCGGGAAGCCTTCGTAGTATTGCAGCGTAAACGCATCCACCAGCGAGTTGCCGACTTTCAGCGGCCCGAAACGCCAGGCTCCTCCTGATACTTCGCGCTAAAGGCGTCTTTTGGCTTCGGTCAGCGAACACTGCTGTTTTTCTTTGCAGGACGGTGAATCTTTGTAGTCCGTCATTTGCGCCAGCAGTTGATAGCTGTCGTCAAGCTGCATCTGGCTGCGCTCTTTTTCCATCGCCTGCACCGCTTTCTGGCTAAACGCCGCAGAGTCATCGGTGATCACCGGATTAAACGTTGGGTCCATCGTGCCCATTTTTTTCCTGATGATGTACCGGAATATCGCACCCAGGGAAAGCGCCGGTGATAAAGAATTGTGCCGTCGCGACGGTGCGTTGCAGACTGTTGGCATAGGTATATACCGTGTCCGGCGTCGGGCATTCGCCTGACGTGACCATCCCCTGCTCCGCCAGCCATTCTCGCATGTAGTGGCCCATATAAATTTCCAGCACACCACCTTTCGTGGTGAGCTGCCCGCCGGGCACATCCCACTCCGGCCACTGATTCGGCGTGGACTGCTCCAGCACGCTGCCATTATTGGCCAACGGCGCGCGCAAGTTGTGTCGGCTCATCATCAACACTTGTTGCAGTTGATAACCTTCCGGCGTTGTCTGCGCTTGCGCGGCGGACGACAATAAAACAGCCCCTGCCACAGCGGCGGCGAGTATCGATTTTTTCATCCCTACAACCTCTTGTTGTTATCAATCCTCATAGAGTGTGACAGAAATATGACATTTTTCCGGGAACGGTTTCGCAAAACGGGAGATTCCAGAAGATAACCGGCAGGTCAGCGTGTTCCGGTTATTCCGAGATAAAAACCTCATACTTAATATTGCGGGCGCAATAAAAAGTGCCGTCCGTCAGATACAGTTCACGAAATCGCGTGTTATCAGAGATGTTGTCCAGCAGGGAACGCTCCGTATCGACAAATTCTTTTTGCACGCGGTAATGAACGGCGTTCTCCGTTTCAAAAGAGACATATTCCGTGGTGGCGTAGGGCTTATTTTTTGATTTCACGTACACGATATATTGCACGGTACTGGCCGTCAGCCCCGTTTTCGCCGCGATCTCTTTGAGACTCAACGTCTCAGAGGCATAAAGCGCCTGAACCTGCGCTATGCGTCGGTTGATTATACGCCGTCACCCGAAGGCTTAGTTTCAGCCGATAGGCCATATTCCGCACGGCGGTAATATTGGTGTGAAGCAGTTGCGCTATCTGCTCTGTCGTGAGGATGCCCGCGTTTTCCCGCAGAATCGCAAGGCTTTCGTCGTTCCAGATAAATGCCATTGGGTATCTCTCCGTACGCGTCGTTCATCGCGCCGCCAGGCGCGCAAACGTGGCCTCTAACTCAGGCGGCTTACGCATACCCTGGTGTAGCTCCAGAACGCGTCCTTCGGGGTCAATCAGTACGGAGGTCGGCGTGCCGATCACCTGATAACGTTCCTGGGTAATGTTGAGCTGATCGCGCACCACCCGGATAGGTTATCTGATGCTTTGCCAGCAGATCGTTAATCCTGACCGTTTCAGGGTCGGTATTGACCGCCACAACCACCACTTTATCGCCCCATTTTTTGCTTAGCGCTTCCAGCGTGTCCATTTTCCGCCAGACACCCCCCCGCATCCCGCAGACCAAAAATTCAGGTACACCGCCTTTCCTTGCCAGCGTTCAAGGCCTGACTCCTGGCCTTGCAGGTCAAACGCCGCCAGCGCCGGGGCCGGTGCCCCGACCGCCAGCTTTTCTTCTTTACACCCGCTTATCAGGATCGCCGCCGCGAGTAACAGCACATTATGCCAGCGCATGTTGATTGGCCTCCTCACCCAGATATTTACCGTGTTGCAGCCGCAGAATACGGTCGGCAAACTGCCCAAGCGCAGGGTTGTGCGTCACCATCACAATCGTGCGCCCCCTGACGATGCAGATCGGTGAGCAGATCCAGCACCCGCTGCTCATTCTCTTCATCCAGGTTGCCCGTCGGTTCATCCGCGAAAATAACCGGCGGTTTCGTTGACCAGCGCCCGGGCGATACACACACGCTGCTGCTCACCACCGGAAAGCTGGCTCGGCAGGTGCGTCACACGATGCCCAAGCCCTACCTGCTCCAGCACCTTCCTCGCCGCCGCTTCATCCACCACGCTGTGGTAATGCTGGGCGAGCATGATGTTTTCCAGCGCAGTTAAGAACGGGATCAGATGGAACTGCTGAAATACCAAGCCGATTTTCTCGGCACGAAAGCGACGCCGCCCCTCTTCATCCAGCGCGGCGGCATCGGTGCCGTCAAGAAACACCTGCCCTTCCGTCGCCGTATCAAGGCACGTCAGAATATTCATCAGCGTGGTTTTACCAGAACCAGAAGCGCCCATAATGGCGACAAATTCACCCTGCGCAATGCGCAGATTAATGTCATCCAGGGCGGTAACGTCACCGAACCGTTTGTATAAGTGGCGGGTTTCGATCGCCACCTGAGGGATATGCGTAACGGACATGGCGCTACTCTCCTTTCAGCACTTTAGCAGGCTCGACGCTTACCGCGCGTCGCACCGGAACAATCGCCGCCAGAATGGCGACCAGTAAAGACAACACCAGAGTAATGGGCAACACCGGCAGACGCAGCGAAATGGCGGCATTAAACACCGTTAATCCCAACAGTTGCGCCAGCAAATATCCCAGTACCCAGCCGCACGCCACCGCCGCCAGCGCGATGATGCTGGTTTCCAGCAGAATTTTGCCGCACAATATCGCCGTTGCTGGAACCAAGCGCTTTTTGCAGCGCAAACTCGCGCGCCCGCTCGCCGACAATCGCCATCAGCGTGGTATTCACGCACAGCGAAGAGAGCGCCAGAATCACGATCGAGACCAGTCCCATCAGACCTTTAATTTTATCCAGCACCTTGCCCTTCGGAAGCAGAGACCTTACGCACCGGACGAATCTCCAGGTCAGGATACTGCGCCTGCAACCGGCTGGCGTAGTTCTCCACCTGGCCGACATCGTTACTGACGCTCAGCAAGCCGTGGCTGATTTTGCCCGGCTGATGCAGCCAGGCCTGCGCCACGTCGAGGCTGACGATCAGCATGTTGTCCGTCGCATCGCCAGACTCCACAATGCCTTTAATCTGCAAATTCTTACGCTGATTGTGATCCACCAGCGTGATGCTGTCGCCCGGCTGCACGTTAAGGCGCTCCGCCAGTTTGACGCCGATCATTGCATTGCGGTCGTCAAAGCTGACGCCAATCCAGCTACCGGTGACCTGCCAGTACGGCACCAGTTTTTGCAGCGACTCGAACCACACGCCAACCATCACCACTTTTTCCAGCTCGGTACGCGCCATGCCGTACAACCACGGACTGGCGCCATGCACCAGCCCCTGCGGCGCCTGATCGAGAATGCTCTGCAACTCCTGCTGCGGCATACTGGAACCGTGCCCCGGCCCGATGTAAAAATTCGCGCCGAAGGTGCGCAGTTCTTCGCTCATTTTGGTGTTAATGTCGAACCAGACGGCAGAAAGCGCCGTCACGATGGTCGCCCCCCACCATCAGCGCGGCAAACACCACGCTGACCCGCTGAAAACGCAGACGCAGCGCCCGCCACACCAGCAGCCAGAGCATGGTACGTTTAGCGGCCATACAGCACCTCCACAGGGTACAGCCCGGGCAATCCGCCGGGCCGGGAACCAGGTGCCGATCAACGCAATCAGTACCGCAATCACCAGTACGCACGGCACCACGATCCAGGCAAAATTAAGCGGCGCGTCGAAGAGCATGACGCCAATCGCTTTCGCCAGCCCCCACCCGGCAATACATCCCAGCGCGCCGCCAGCCAGCCCGCTGGACGCCGCTTCCAGGTAGAACAGCAGCATAATTTGCCACTGTCGCGCACCCAGCGCCTTCATCAAACCGATCTCTTTGGCGCGTTCCATAATGGTGCTGGTCATCAGCGAGGCGATCCCCATTGCGGAAGCCGCCAGCGCCGCGACGGTAACGACCGCCATCAGCAGCTGAATTTTATCAATCACCACCCCCTTCAGACGCCGCGACCTGCCATACCGGGCGCACTTCCGCGCCGGAAATCGCCTCTTCCAGCTGATGCGCGATCGACGACACATAGGCCGTGCAATACCAGAGGTCGTACTCTTCGGCATTGAGCGCGTCTAGGTTTTCCCGCGCGCGGCGGGACAGCTCGTTTTCCGGCACCGTCAGCGCCGAGACGCGAATCGCCTGCACTTTTCCGGGGAGCCCCAGCAGGTGCTGTACCGTACTTAGCGGCATCACCAGTTGGTTATCTTCATCACCGCCGCTGGAGAGGATACCGCTGACGGTGACCTGCGCCGCTTCGCCTTCGGTACGTAATGTCAGCTTATCACCGGGTTTCCAGCCCATTTGCCGCGCCAGCGCGTGCCCGACTAAGGTCTGCGGCTCTGTGCCTGCGGGTTCCTGCGGCCAGTCGCCGGTCACCTGCCAGTAAGGGCTGACCGTTTTCTGCCCCGTCTCATATCCCTCTTCATCAGGAATATCCACTGGCTGACTGAAGAAGGTGCCCAGAATCCGCACCGGTTCTCCCTCCACGCTGGCTTCGCCGCCGAGCATCGGCGCAAACCCGACAATGTTGTTTCGCCAGAAGATATCTTTGATGTTCGGCAGCTCGGCTTCATCAAGAAAATCCTGACCGGAAAGCGGATTACTGCTCTCACTAAACAGCGCGGGCAGCGCAGCCTGTCCGGCGGGTTCAATCAAAATATTCGCGCCATAAGACTTCAGCTCTCTGGACATTTTGTCGCCGATATCAATGGACACCGCCAGCAGCGCCGAGATCAGGCTGGAGGCCAGAAAAACGGTGATTATCGCCAGCACTTTGCGGCGTAAATTGCGCCCCCAGGATTGTCGTAACATCCGCCACAGCATGATTATTCCTCCCTCATGTCGGCAGGAACAAACTGCTCCGGCGTTTCACGGAAGCGTTCATAGTTAGCCTCTGACGAGAAGAACCAGGTCCTGCCGCCATAGCTGTATTTGTAATCGGCTGAGGTATTGGTCAACGTTGAACCATCGACCGGATCGGTCACTTTAATGGTCATGACCGTCGAGAAGTAGTTCACCCCTGTCGCCAGTTCTTTACCGGGGATCACCAGCTCTTTTTCATCATTGTGCCAGTTTTCAATCGGCACCGGGTTACAGCCACCGGCCTTGCCGATAGACGGAATAAAAATATGCACTCCGCAGGCGACGCAGATGACCTGATTGCCCTCCATGACATAACCCTGATCGCCGCACAGCAGGCAGGCGTCGAACACCACGCCAAAACGCAGCTTGTCGGGATAGCGGTTAATCACGAAGAAGCGCACCGCTTTGCCATCGTCCGCCACCCAGACGAAACGATGCAGTTTACCGTCACGAAGCTGTTCGACCGGCAGGCGCACCATGCCATCGCTCCCCAGCGTTACAGGCACGGCTTCAGAGAGTTGCGGTGGCTGCGAGGCCACTTTATCCCACCACAGCTGGCCCGCGATAACGACCACCGCGCAGCCGATTGTGACCAGCCACAGCCGCAAAGCGTTGCGACGCTGCGCCAGCGCCAGACGGTGAGCGATCGGTTCTTCGGTTTCCCGCGTCTGTCGAAAAGCCCGCAACAGCGCCGGAAGCCAGCACAGCGCCAGGGCCAGCAGCAGCGCGGCTCCCGCCCAGTTATACAGCGCCGTGTTATTTGTGACTTTCGCCACGAAGCTCAGCAGTGATTTACCCAGCGGAACAACCTGTAATTTCATCAGCAACAACAGCAGGTTGCCGCTCAACGGCAGCCATATCATCACCAGCAGAATCAGCGTTAACGGCCAGTACAGGCCACGAATACGCCGCAGCAACATCGCGCAGAGTACGCCCGCCAGACAGAGGATCGCAAAAGCGAGAACGACGGCCGTCAGGTTTAACAGCAGGTCAGTATTCAGCACATGCGTACTGGTCAACCCGCCCAGATTAGGGTCCAGCGCCCAATGGCGGGCAGCGCCGAAAATCAGAATCCCCTGCCACAGATAGCGGATACGCGTTGAAGCCCACCAGAAACTGAGGACAAACAGCAGCGATACCATGACCTCCGCCCCAACCAGCAGCAGTTGTACCGGTTGGCTGCCGTGAATAAACAGTCCCGCCAGCACGCCGGCAATCAGCCCGGTCAGCAGCGTCCAGGTCAGTGGACGTAAAGAGGGAGGATCGTTTCGACTCCAGAGAACACCGGAAAGAAGCGCAATGCAGAAAAAGACCTGTAGCGTCGTGACGAAAAAGTAACTCATAACTTCGACTCTGTACGGCGGGTTGAATTAGGCGACGGGCATATGATCGGTCTGACCAACGCGCCAGAAGGGGGAATCCTCCTGGCGCGTTGGTTAGTCGGTTTTAGTTCAGACCGACATATTTAAACTCGTAGCTCACATCAAACGGTTTCCACCAGCGGCCTACGCCTGTTTCGCTGTCAGTATGGCGATGCATCCCGGCTTTTGACGGCGGTTCAATGTGGTAGGTCACTTTATAGTTGCCCACGCCCATCATTTTGATGTTCGCGCCATAGTGCGGGCCGTCGCTGGCAACCATCGGCATGAAGGTGCCTTCCTGTTTTTTCGCCCGTGTCGTTGTTGACCAGGGTGTAGCTGATGGTCAGGTACGGGATCCATTCCCCTGCGCCAAAGCCGTTTTTATTGCCTTCTACAGCGTGGATATCCGCTTCAAGGTGAACATCGGCTTTTGCTGCCGGTAAGCCCATGCCGCGCGGTTCCATATCAATCGGTTTGCAGGTAAACGGCCGCCAACTCCATTTCATTCATGGTGACAGGCTCGCCTGCCGGGTACTCTTTAAAAGCAAACGCGGCTGGCGCAGTGAAAATGCTGGCCATCACTGCGCTGGCAATCAGGGTTTTCTTCATGGTCATCAAACGTATCCTCTCGTCTAAAACAACGGCTATACAACGATTATGGGTTATTTTTTTATCGTCTCCCCGGGAACCGCGCTTTTGCGCCGCATCACCCACAGCGCCACCAGCGCCGCGAGCAGCAATACGACCTGCGGTAACAACGTTTCCACGTAGGGATAAATCCCCAGCCAGCTGATTTCAGGGAAGCCGTTAATCAACGTAGGCTGGAACAGTTTGCCTTCCACCAGTTCCAGAACGCCTTTGCCCGCAAAGACGAAGGCCATCAGATACATGAAACTGCCGGTAAACATAAAGAAGGGTTTCAGCGGCAGGCGCACCACTGAGTAACGCATCACCAGCCAGGCGAGCAGCAGCACCACGCAGCCAATCACAAAACCGGCGCCAATCGCCATATGGCCGGATACCGTGTTTGCATCGCCAATCAGAGCGTAATAGAACAGCACCGTTTCCGCCCCTTCGCGGTACACCGCCAGGAAGCTGGTCAGCCATAGTCCGACCAGGGAGCCTCGCGACAGGGAATGAGACAGTTTGCCTTCCAGCCAGGCTTTCCAGTGGCGCGCTTCCACTTTGGACAGCAGCCAGTAACTCATAAAGAACAGCATCACGACGGCAATCAGCATCGTTATGCCTTCCAGCAGTTCACGGCTGGCGCCGGAGTTAGTAAACAGCATCTGGAAGATAGCGGCGGTGATGACGCTGGCGATCAGCGCCACAATTACCGACTGACGAATAAGCGGCAGCTTATCCTGATGGTTGTTTTTCACCATGTAGGCCACGATTGCCGCCCACAATCAGCAGCGCTTCCAGCCCCTCGCGCACGATGATCATCAGACTATAGAGCAGCAGACTCCACTGGGTTTCTTCGCCTTCGCCCAGCATCGTCACGGCTTTTTGCAGATCCTGCGCCAGCGCGCTGGCCTCCCGCATTCAGGCGCTCAACCGGCTGACCGGCCTTCATCAGACTGACCAGGCGGGTAAAATACGCCTCCAGCGTGGTTTTAAATGCCGAATCGCGGAGAGCCGATTTTGTTTTCCATGCCGCTGGCTTCGAAGCGGTCGAAGTAGGTATCCTGGATATCCAGAATCGCATTCTTCGCATCGCCGCCCTGATAGCGCGCTATCGCGTCCTGAATGCTTTGGTTAATGCCCGTCGTCACCTCAGCCCAGTCGGTGCGGTTATTTCCCTCGTCCGCCGCCGGAATGTTGTCTGCGCTTTGCGCTGCGGGCAACCTGCTGATCGTCACGGGTGGTTGGCAAGCCGGGTAAGATATCCTCGATATCCTGTAGCAGCGTAGTGACCTGATAAGAGACATCGTTGAGATGGTCAGGTTGCGCGGTCAGCGCAATCAGGGATGAGAATTGTTGGTTAATGGCGGCGGCATCTTTTGCAGAACGGTTTTGTCTGAGGGACATCTCCATCTCAGAGTTTTTAAAGCCCTGATAGTGCGCCTGTTGAACGTGCTGACTGGCAACGCTGTAATTCCCGGCCTGATATTCAGTGACCGCCTGCGCCAGCAGATCGTCGATCGTCCTGAAACTCTCCTGCCAGTGAACGGCAATGTCGTCTCTGGACAGCGCGTTGTGCTGCTCTTCGGCCACCAGACGATGTCCGCCATCCAGCACCGGTTCCACTTCGCGCAGTGCGGCTTTCAGCCAGTCAATGCGCGCCTGAACGTCAGCGAGCGGTTTTTTCTCGCCAATCATTCGACGGATCTCGCCGAATGCGCTCTCCATCTCGTAACTTTTGCGCGCGGAAATGTTGATGCGGATCGGCCCTTCCAGGTTCTCGAATACCTCGAAATAGGCCATTTGTACCGTGCGGCGCGCCTCGTCGGTATGCTGTTGCTGATAAAGTTCCGCTGTTTTATCAAGACGTTGTTCGATATCTTCAATCAAAGGCGCATAATTCGTCGACGCCCAGACACTCATGCTTATAAACAAGCCAAAGAGAGTAACCAACAAAGAGTTACGGAAGTTACGCACGTGCACACCGCCAAAGAATACAAATGATAATTATTATCATTATATCTTTTTGTCGCGTTGTACATGACCTGGATCATAAAAATGTCAGCAGACGACAAGTTATGTAAACTTATTTCATCAAATCGTGATGAACACACACATTATGCATTGATAAAAGGGACGTTATCTCCCTGTTTTTCTCATGGAATTAACGGCAAGGCAGGCGCGGTAACAGAGGAATAAATTCCCCTGCCGACAGTGATGTTATTCATTGTCGGCAGGCAGAAATAAAACGCGTTATTGCGTACAGCAATATTCAAAGATTAAGGTTATTTCGATCGCTGGCAAGACGCTGTAAGAATTGACCATATCCCTGCGGCCCCATCCAGTAGTTAATACTTTTCTCAACGCCGGTTGATGTCAACGTCGCACCGGAAATACCGTCAACGGTATATTCATCGGCATGTTCAGGTTTATCCTGTACTATTTTCAATGCAGGATGTCCGCTGTTATCTAATAATCGTTTCCCTGGCCACTGTTTGCGCCAGTTGGCGTCTTCCACCCTAGCCCCCAGAAACGGCGTTTCCCGTTGCTGATAATAATACAGATTTCTCACCGTACGACCGTCCAGCCCCAGAGCAAGAAACGCATGCATCATGGATTTCGCGCCTTTACCGGTAACCGGAATGATAACCTGCTGAATTTCATTATTTTTATCTTTCACAAAGAACACATCCGCCACCCGTACAGCGCTGACGAACCTGCGCTGGGTCGCGTTCAGGGGCAAGTTTTTCACACTTCTGGCGCGCGGCGTCCGCGCTGCTGTCAGCCACCAGCTCGCCGGAATCTAAATTAACATGGCGTTGAATAAATATAACGATGATAGAGCGTTTCGACTGATTTTTTATCCTGGGTCTCTGATTTCATCAGGCCCGCAGCGTGTAAAATCGCCGCCTGTTTTTCCTCCCCTGTCGGCTCCGTCATTTCTCCCTGGAACAGCATAAACCATGCCGCCGCCGCAACAAAAATAAGGACACAAAGCACCATCATTGATGCAACAATAATTTTACCCTTGCGCATTGAATTGTTATCCCTGTCAAAATGGAAATCGAAAAAATCGCCTGAACGTATCACAGACTTTCATTCAATTAAAACAGATATGCCATTATCAATTCAGGTTTGCAACGTCAGGCAGCGGTAAAAAATAATAACTGGCGTCGGTAAAAGAGCAGCAAAAATAACAGAAAACACGCTCTCCGCTCGTTTTACACATCCTGACAATGGGTTAAAAAATGCCGGGTTTCCCCGGCACGCTATCAAAACATGGCTGCCCGCCACAGACGTAACTTCATGCCCCAGTAGCTGGTCCAGCCGCTGGTCGTAGTTACCACCTGCCCCTTCGACACCACTACCAATGTTGGCGTGACGCTGATTTCCCAGTTTCGTGATATCTCACCGCCGCTATCATTCACGACGGGGAACGTCACCCCTTTACGCGATAACCAGCGGGAAACCTCCCCATCATTACCGGAACGCAGCGCGATGGTCATGACGTTCTCCCCTTCCGACTGCAAACGGGCGACATCCGGCGTGGTGAAACGGCAGATACCGCACCAGCTCGCCCAGAAGTAGAGCAGCACCGGGCGTTCTTCACTGATCGACGCCAGCGTTACGGTTTCCCCATCCAGCGTATGCAGCGGCGTGCTGTCAAACATGGCTGGCATCTGCGGAGAACGCCAGACATCCAGCAGGATTATCACGCCTGCCAGCAGAACCAGTAAGATCGCGCCTTCACGCAGCCAGCGGCGCAGTTTACTGAGCATGGGCCACCGCCAGTTTTTCTTTCACCACCGCCTCAAGGGTCTCCCACGATACCGCGCCGGGGATCATCTCGTCGCCAATGATGGTTGCTGGCGTCCCCTGAACGCCAACCAGCCGGGCGAGTTGCAGATTGGTGCTCAACGTCTCCATGCTTTTCTCATCCAGCGTAACCGGCGTGGCGGCGGACTTTTCCTGCGCCTGTTTAATACTGGCGGCGGTGTGGTAGCCCTTTTTCTGCATCAGTTTCTCATGTAGCGCTAAAAAACTGCTGCGGGTGCTCACGCCAGGTGGTTAACGCGGTACGCGCCGACCAGTACCGAGCTTTCGCCCTTAAACGGCAGCGGCTTAATCACTACCGCGACCCTGCGGATACTTTTGCACGATCTTCTCCAGCAACGGATCAAGCTGCTTGCAGTACGGGCAGTTGTAGTCCGTAAAGTTGACGAGCGTCAGCGTCGCCTTCTCCGCGCCCTATCCGTGGGCTGGCAGGATCGTTAAACAGCGCTTCCTGGATCAGCGCTTCAATTTGCTTTTCCTGCTCCGGCGTAAACGGTGCGGGTTCTTTCGCCGCGCTCCAGACCGGTAAACAGCGCTAACAGCATAATCATCAGATATTTCATGGCGTAACTCCTTTCGCATCGCGCAACGTTTGCAGCACCGCATCGCGCGTCAGCAGCGTGGGCAATGACTGACCCTGCGGTAAACCGGGGCCATAAATCTGGTTAAACGGCACAGCCACCTGGCCGCGTTTTTTCAAAAAGTTGGTGATGTCATCCGCAGGCAGCGTCCAGTCGCCGCGCAATGCGACAACATCCGGCTGTTGCAGCGCATCCTGTATCTCTTCTCGCTGTAACACGTTGTACTTATTGACCTTGCAGGTAATGCACCACTCAGCGGTAACGTCAATGAATACGCGTTTGTGCTGCGCAAGCGCGTCCTGGATCGCCTGTTCGCTCAACGGCTGCCAGACGACGCGCTCTTTCGCCGGCTGCTTGTCGCGTATCCCAGATGCGGCAACAGGAGCGTCGCCAGCCAGATCGCCGAACCGAGCATCATAACGCCCAGTACGCGCCGCAATCCGTTCATCCAGCGTCCGGGGCGCGGCAGGCGCAGCGCCAGACCAGGGCGTAGCGCGACAAACAGCCACGGCAGGCTCATCCCCACCCCGAGCGCCAGAAACAGCCCCCATAACACCGGGAAGGAGGCCGTCAACGCCACCGCAACGGCCGTCCCGAGAAACGGCGCGCTGCACGGCGTCGCCAGCCAGCGTGGCAAACGCGCCCTGCCAGAAATGACCGGCCATCCCGTTGCCGCCGTGGGTGGCAAGTCGGGTTGTCATCGCGGAAGGCAGACGGAATTCAAACAGCCCGAACAGGCTGGCGCTGAAGATCAACATCACCAGCACCATAAACCCGATAAACCACGGGCTCTGGAACTGAATGCCCCACCCAAGGCGCCTGATGGGTCAGCCCGCAGAACGGTCATTAGCATCGCCAGCGCCATAAAAGAGGCAATAATCCCGGCAACCGACGCCAGAAACTGCCGCCGTATCCGCTGACGACTTTTCTCTTCGACGAGCAGAATCGAGCCGAGCTTCATCCCCAGTACGGGCAGCACGCAGGGCATCAGGTTGAGAATCAACCCACCCGCCAGCGCCATCAACATCACCTGCCAGAGCGGCAGTTCGGCGCTATCGGCCATTTTTTGCCGTCGTACTGCCGATCGCCAGGGTGCTTTCCTGAGCCACGCCGTCATTCGCCAGTACCAGCGTGACCGTTTGACCACGCAAATCGGGCGCCCCTTCTCCCCAGCCATCGCTGACAGGAAACCGTCCGCCCAGCAGTTTTTCGCCCTCCAACACGCAGTTGCGGCTTGCCAAAATCAGCGTTATCCAACGGTGTCGAGAAACAATGCTGGCGATGACCAGCCTCCGGCACGGCCGTGGCTTCAACCACCAGCTCACCAGGACGAGCGCCCACGCTGAGCGTCTGCGTCAGCCCCCGGGAGAGCGGGATCTGCCCCATCGCCTGGGCATAGTCATGCGCAAACGCCGGGTCATGCGCCGAAGGTTTGAGGGTAAAGGGGTAATCGGTCAACAGGCAGACATTGCTGCAAGTGGACAAGGTCAGCACGCCGCTGAGCATCGCGGGTTGACGGACCGCGAACCGTCATCGGGAAGGTCACGCGGTGGTGATAACCCCTGAGTGGTCATACCGGCAACGTCAAAGCGCGACGGCGTCGGCCCAGAACCAGTCAACCGCCAGGTATATTTTCTTTCCAGGCAATGGCGGGCGCCACGCCCCCTTCCCCCGGCGAACGCCAGTAGGTTTTCCAGCCGTTTTCCAGTTTTACATCCAACAGTAGCCGGGTTTCGCCTTCCTGGGACGTGTCGCGCGCAGGCGGACGCTGGCATGGTCGTTATCCGGCGAGCGCAGCCAGCCGCTTTCTGCCGCCCACGAGACGGGCAGCCATAGCAATAACAGACAGCACAAAGTCTGCCTGAAAAACAGTGATCATATTTTTTCTCCGTGAACAGGTAATTAACAGTCAGCAACGGCCAGACTGTCATTCACGGAATACGCAGAAGCGTAGATGGACTCTGAGTGTGGGAGGCGAGATTGCTCGCGGTGGAAAGAATGGCAGGCGTACGGCGCGTACGGGCGCCAGCAGGGACCAACAACAGGACACAGCGCGAGAATCGCCCCTTCAAACAACACGGGCGGCGCGGCAAGCAATGATTTCGCGCTGAGTTCGCATGGCGTCACGGGCGAGGCATCATCAGCAGACGAGCTATCCGCCTGAGTGACGACCGCCGTCGCGGCTGGCGCCATCTGCAAGGCGTGCAGACCCGCCATGCGCTGCGCGGTGCACACTATCACCACAACACATGCCAGGCAGAGGAACCACCATCCCAGTTGTTGACGTTTCGCCATGACATCCTCACTGATTGACGCGAGTTATCTTAGCCACTGACAAGGTTTTAGCAACCTTTGCGCTGTAAAGTTATGTCGGCGTCGCCCCGCTTATTACAGGCGAAACGCATTAGTTTTAATAATGATTTGCTGTTTTCATACGCATCTTTCGGGTTTACCCTACACTTAACAACGATGACTTTTCCGGGATTCCCTGCCGTATGTATTGATTTACGCGAGATAACGCTATGGAATTAAAGGATTATTACGCCATTATGGGCGTGAAACCGACGGACGATCTCAAGACTATCAAGACCGCCTACCGCCGACTGGCCCGCAAATACCATTCCTGATGTCAGCAAAGAGCCTGATGCCGAAGCCCGCTTTAAAGAGGTGGCCGGAGGCTTGGGAAGTGCTGAGTGATGAACAGCGCCGCGCCGAATACGACCAGTTGTGGCAACACCCGCAACGATCCGCAGTTCAAACCAACAGTTCCAGCAGGGCGAAGGCCAGAGTTATAACGCCGAAGATTTTGACGACATTTTCTCGTCCATCTTTGGGCAACACGGCCGACAATCCCGCCAGCGTCAGGCGACGCGCGGCCACGATATTGAGATTGAAGTGGCGGTGTTCCTGGAGGAAACCCTTGCCGAACACAGCCGTACAATCAGCTATAACTTGCCGGTGTATAACGCGTTCGGTCTTGTGGAGCGTGAGATCCCTAAAACGCTGAATGTGAAAATTCCCGCAGGCGTTGGCAACGGACAGCGTATTCGTCTGAAAGGCCAGGGAACGCCGGGGGAAAACGGCGGGCCGAATGGCGATCTGTGGTTAGTGATTCATATCGCGCCGCATCCTCTGTTTGATATCGTTAATCAGGATCTGGAGATTGTGGTTCCTCTCGCCCCGTGGGAGGCCGCGCTGGGCGCGAAGGTCGCCGTACCAACGCTAAAAGAGAAGATTCTGCTGACCATCCCGCCAGGCAGTCAGGCCGGGCAGCGCCTGCGCATCAGAGGCAAAGGCCTGGTCAGTAAAAAACACACGGGCGATCTGTACGCTGTGATCAAAATCGTGATGCCGCCGAAACCCGACGACAGTGCCACAGCCCTGTGGCAGCAACTGGCGGACGCGCAGTCCTCCTTTGATCCACGCAAAGAGTGGGGGAAAGCATAATGGCTAACGTAACCGTCACCTTTACAATTACCGAATTTTGCCTGCATACCGGGGTTTCGGAGGAAGAGCTTAACGAAATTGTCGGCTTGGGGTGATTGAGCCTTACGAGAACGAAACCGCATCCTGGTTATTTGACGATCATGCGGCGATCGTCGTGCAGCGTGCTTTACGCTTGCGCCAGGAGCTGGCGCTGGACTGGCCGGGCATCGCGATGACGCTGACCTTGCTGGAAGAAAATGACCGGCTACGCCAGGAAAACCGCTTACTGATACAGCGTCTTTCCCGCTTTATCAAACACCCATAAAAATAATAAACGGGGTTGGCACACTGCCCGCCCCCTTATTTTTATCACCGCGATACGGTAAAAAATTCACATTAACGTCACAGGGAAGCTGCTGGGCCTCAACGGTTAAACCTTGCAGCCTTTTCCATTCTTTCGGCTGGTCACGCGACTTTCTTTTCTTGTTTCTGACGTTCCGCAAGAAAATCGCTCGCCGTAATCACCCTGCTCATCTCTACCTGAAGGCGGGCATTGTTTTCAGTTTCCCATACATCTACAGCAGTTTGCAGGTTCATCCAGAACTCTACAGAGGTATCGAAAACTTTAGACAGGCGAAAAGCCATGTCAGTCGTGAGTTTACGATTGTTGTTAACCAATGCGCTGGCGGTATTACGATGCACCTGCAACATTTCCGCGAGATCATTAATTTTGAGATCAAGCGGTTCCAGGTATTCATACAGAAGGATATCACCAACTGTCGTGGGTTTTCTGGTTGCCTGGTTCATGAGTTAGTCCATCCATTTTGAGGGCAATTAAGCCGCTGACTCGGCTTAACCTTATACAAATGGCTAAGCCGATAGTTTCACGCTTGTTTTAATACTCATGTGGATCAAGGTAGAGGTCTTGTGCCTTGCCGTTCACCCATTTGAATATCAAACGATATTGCTTGTTAACTCTTATCGAAGAATATTCCTGCAATTTACCTTCCAGTTCTTCGTATCTGTTACCCGGCGGTGACTTCAAATCCTTGTAGCTCACTGCCGCGTTTATGATATCGAGCTTACGGCCCAATGCTGAATGTATATCCGGGGAATTTTCTTATGTAGTGCAGAGTACATAAAAAAAATCATCCAGCCACTGGTCACGGAAGTCTTCAATACTGACAAGTTTCTTTGGCATTCCAGGTTGCCTTCCGTTTCCTCAGGACAGGATCATTGTAACGCACACACGCACTGTGCACAAGTGCATCCATTTTAACTCAACTCCAAAAGCAGACGCTCACAAAACTGCTCCATCATTATTATTCCGTGGCAAAAGCCGTTAATCCGATATAAATCAATTCCTGCCCCCGGGAACCGCCGTAGCATAGTGGCATTCTGAATACATGTTCACAGGGAAATAAAGATCATGGGTGGGATGAAAAGAACGCGCTGGCAGCGTCGACCAGGCACCATCGGCGGTAAATTGCCGTGGAATGACTGGCGAAATGCATCAACCTGGCGCAGGGCGACACAATTTCTGCTCCTGCTGATCAATATTTATATTGGCATCACATTCTATTTTTGGGTCCGGTATTACGAAACTGCCGCCGCCAGCGTTTACGTCCCCAGACCCGGTGGTATTGAAGGCTGGCTTCCTGTCGCCGGTTTGATGAACATCCGATACACCTGGGAAACCGGTTTGCTCCCTCCTGTTCACGCCGCCTCCATGCTGCTTCTGGTTGCATTTATCGTTATCAGCCTGCTGCTAAAAAAATCTTTTTGCTCATGGCTGTGCCCTGTTGGCGCGTTGTCAGAGCTGATCGGCAAACTCGGAGAAACGCTCTTTGGGCCGTCGATAACCCTGCCCCGCTGGCTGGATATTCCCCTGCGCGGTCTGAAATATCTGTTATTGAGCTTTTTTCTTTATATCGCGTTATCCATGCCTGCACAGGGTATTCAGATGTTCCTGATGTCAGCTTATGGCATTATTATCGACGTTAAAATGCTCGATTTTTTCCGCAATATTGGAACAACCACGCTTATCTGCGTCATATTTTTCGCCGTCGCCAGCTTATTTATTCGTCATTTCTGGTGTCGTTATCTGTGCCCTTACGGCGCTCTACTTGGTCTGTTTTCGTTTTTTTCTCCCTTTAAAATCCGCCGCAATGCCGACAGCTGTATTGATTGTGGAAAGTGCGCTCAAAATTGTCCCTCCCGTATCCCGGTAGACACGCTGATTCAGGTCAGAACCGTTGAATGCACAGGCTGCATGACCTGCGTGGAGTCCTGCCCGGTTGCCTCAACGCTCAACTTTTCACTACGCACGCCTTCTGGCGCGCCGGAAGGAAAACGCGAGGCGATAAAACCGTTATGGCGACAGGCCGCACTCTCGGGCGTCGCCATGACAATATTGATACTCGGGATACTTTTTGCCGCTGTCGCGATTGCGATGTATGCCGGCGTCTGGGATAGCCCGGTGCCGGAGCATCTTTACTTCCGCTTAATTCCCCAGGCGAGGATGATTGGGCATTAGTTAAGAAATAACGCGCCTACGCTGGCGGTGTTTTCATCCTAAATGGCGCTTCGCCTCCTGGCGCACCCGGTGCAGTACGTGATGTTTGATCCCACTGTAAGCCGGGTGTTCAGCCAGGGTTTCGATATCGCGTTCGTGGCCAAAAGGCAGGATGACCTCCTCAACAATTTTTCCAGGCTTCGCCGACATAATCAGAATACGATCGGCCAGGAACAGCGCCTCTTCTACGTCGTGAGTCACAAACAGCAGCGTGGTGCCGGTGGCAAGCCAGGCATCGCGCAGGAGTTCCTGCATCATCAGACGCGTTTGCGCATCCAGCGCGCCGAACGGTTCATCAAGTAGCAACACCTCCGGCTCCGGCAGCCAGGCGCGGGCCAGCGCCACGCGTTGTTTCATCCCGCCGGAGAGTTGCCAGGGCGCATGATGTTCAAAGCCTTTCAGCCCTACCCGCGTCAGCCAGTCCAGCGCCTGGGCGTTGACCTCATTTTTGTGGTATTTCCCCAGCCGTGGGCCAAAGGTGACGTTTTCCAGTACCGACAGCCAGGGAAACAAATTTGGCTGCTGGAAGATCATTCCCCGGTCTGGCCCTGGCAGCTTCACTGTCTTTCCGCCTGCCGCCACGCGCCCGCGATCCGGCTTGTTGAATCCGGCGACCAGATTCAGGATCGTGGACTTCCCGCAGCCGGACGGCCCCAGCAGAACAACAAATTCTCCTTTCTCCAGAGACAGGCTGATATCGTCCAGCACCGTGAACGGCTGCGGTTTTGCCGCAAAAGAGAGCGATACGTTTTCCAGTGTGATGGCACTCATTACTCTTTCCCCGCCCAGGGCACAAAAAAGCGTTGCAGCCCCAGCAGCAATAAATCCAGTAAATAGCCGATACCGCCGAGCAGCAGGATCCCCAGCATCACGATATCGGTTCGCAGATACGAGCTGGCGTTAATCACCATCCAGCCGAGACCCGAACTGGCCGCCACCATTTCCGCCGCGATGAGCGATGTCCAGCCGATCCCTATCGACAGCCTGACGGTGGTAAACAGTTCCGG